>NZ_BQKE01000004.1:0-470181 GCF_036244895.1 Persicobacter diffluens | reverse complement strand
TGCCTATCCCTCAGGAGGACCTTGACCTCCATCCAAAGCTGAAGCAGAACGATGGTTATTAATCATTGAATAAGCATTAACTGCATCACGATTGAAAGGCAATAAACGTGTTGCTAATGGTTATCAAACACGAAGAGCGGTAGGGGCATTGATCCGGACCGCTCTTTTTTTATACCTCATCGGCTTTGATAAAAGCATTGAAAATCATTCCGGTAAACGGAATTATTTGGGCCTGATGAAAAAATAAAACCATAGGCGCTACCTTCCACCCTTGAGAACCAAAAACAGAACCACTAAACTTTCAAAAGATAATATCCTCTCGCTCAATGAATCAATATTAGCCTCTCTACTCTATAATCAGCTTTTTTTTACCCAAACATCAGCTTTGCGTACGAAAAAGCACAAAGCTGAATGTCCAATCTGACATATTGCTCTCCGCTACCAAGCGTGGCGGATTACATTTTTTGTCGATAATTTTTCTGATATGAGCACAATGTCCTTTTCCGTTTTTTTCAGGAGGATTACCCTCTTCCTGTTTTCCATCTTTTTCACCCACTCTATTTCTGCAACACATATCCGCTTGTCTTCGGATCACGACCGGACGCCGGAGGTGCTTTCAATAGTACAAAGCCTGCCCAAAAGCGGAGGTGAAATTACTTTTGAAAAAGGCATCTACCACTTCTATCCGGATCGTGCCTTTGAAAAATTTTGCTTCATTTCCAACCATTCAGATGAATTCACGCGAACAGCCTTTCCCCTGCTGGACTTTAAAAATTTAACCATAGACGGTAAGGGATCAACTTTCATTTTCCATGGGGTGATGATTCCCTTTTTACTGGAAAATTCAGAAAATATTGAAATTAAAAATGTCAGTATTGACTGGGAAATTCCTTTTCATAGTCAGGGAAAAATTGTAGCCCACCATACAGAAGAAAATGCCTTTGATATGGAAATTTCAAAGGAATACCCTTATGAAATCCGAAACGGTGAACTCATTTTCGTCAAGGATTATCTGGAGCATAATATGCACGAAGGCATCCTATTTGATCCGGAAAGAAAAGCCATTGCCTACAATACACGCCGCTACACGCCTTTGGCCCTTGAAGGCAAAGTTAAATCTCAGTTTGGTGTGAAGGACATTCCCTATGAATATGAAACCGATCCGCGAACTGCGCTGCACTGGTTTCGCGGTAAAGAACACCGCATGCATGTGGAAGAAATTAAACCCGGCTTGGTACGCGTATTTAATTCTAAAAAAGCATTACCTCCAATCGGCATGATGTATGCCTGCAAAGGGGATTTTACCAATAATCGCATTGCGCCTGCTTTCCGCCTGAATCAATGTAAAGACATCACCATAAAAGATATCAATATTTATCATGCAGGTGGAATGGGGTTCATAGCAGATAATTCCGAAAACCTCACTATTGACGGGCTCGTGATTGAAGCGCATCAGGGAAGAATGGTTTCTACTACAGCCGATGCCACTCACTTTGTGGGCTGTAAAGGTAAGATTACCATTAAAAATAGCGCCTTCAGCCATATGCTCGATGATGGGGTTAATATTCATGGTGCATATCAACGTATTGTAGAAATCCTGGATGAACATACCATTGGGGTTCGAATGGGACACTTACAACAAATGGGCTATGAAATCGCCCAAAAAGGAGAAAAAATTGGATTAGTTAATCTGGAGGAATCCTTTTTTCCCTATCAGGAATTAACGGTAAAAAAATTAGAGCCTGTGAATAAGCGTTACCATAAAATTACCTTTGAGGAAGCACTTCCCAAATCGGTAGCCATTGGACAATTAATAGAAAACACCGACAAAACACCTGAAGTGGAAATTTACAATTGCCGCTTCACCAATAACCGGGCACGAGGCGTTATTGTCTCCTCCCCCCGGAAAGTACGGGTTCATAATAATTATTTCAGTACTGATATGTCCGCTATGTTTTTCGTGGTAGCCAATAAATATTGGTATGAATCCGGTTCAGCCACCGATTTTGAAATTTATGACAACACCTTTGAAGACTGTGTGTATGGCGGTAGTAATCATGGCGTTATCAGGTTTCACACCAATGATCCCAGCCCGCTATATGCTTTCTTAAATGTTAAGATTTACAATAATGAATTCATTCATTTTGACAATAGAATATTGGAAATTACGAATGCCGAAAATCTACTATTTGAAGGGAATTCCATTCAAACTTCCAATACTTTTCCAAAGCTCTTCCCAAAGCAGCCCGTTATTACGATACAAAGATCTAAGAATCTCACATTTAAAAGGAACACTTATTTGGGAACTGCAAAAGAAATGATCAGGGCAGATGAGGTCAGTACCTATTCCTCTGACTTCAAATCCCCTGTATCTCAATAACCCAATATTTATATCGGAATATTAAATTTTTTATCGATGAATTCTCTCCCAAAATTAATATTTTTTGCTTTGCTTATGGGCTTTCACGCCGTCCATGGCCAGCATTATGATCAGACGCTAAAAAAGCAAGTCACATCGGAAATCAAAGCACTACAAAAAGCCATTGAAAAGGCGGAGGCGCAGGGCATAGATTGTTTAAAAGAAAAAATGACCCTTCGAACAGCGGAAGTCTTTGCGGAGTTTGCCGATTGGGATGAGGCCCATCCGGCGGAAAATGTACGATATTTCAAAATGGTACATGCCTACAAAAACAAGGCGGATTCCATGGCTACGGTACTGCCCTCATTTGAAAGACAAGAAATCTTGTTGATGCTGGACGATGCGCAAGTCAGTCTGGAAAACCTATGCTCAGGAGCATGGAGTAGGCCTAAAACGCCTAAGGTACGGTGGGATAAAGTAACCTTGGAGAAGGATCAGCTTACCTTTAACCATCAACCAGTTTTCCTTGCCGACTGGACCTGGAAGCCTAAAACTGAAGCTTTACAGGAATACTATGGTCAGCTAAACGGCTTTTTTATCTCGCCCAACTACCTCTTAAATGAGCAGGAAAAACTGAGCCCACGGGCAAATAAAGAATTGGCGAATATCGATAAAAAAGAAGTCGGTTTTGTCTTTATGAACCATAAAACCGTTCCCGACTGGGCGAAGAAAAAATACGGTGATGGCTTTTCCATGCGGGAAGACACCTATACGGCCTATGATATTGACCATCCTGGTGCACGAGAGATGCAGGAAATGCTTTTGGGGAAAATCGTCCCACAACTCAGTGGTAAAAGTTGTAGTGCCCTGGGTTATATGCTTTGCAATGAGCCTCATTTCTATACCACCAAAGATGCCTGGGCCACCGGTCCGGTCTCCGACTATACTATGGAAAAATTCAAAGCATGGCTACAACAAAAGCATGGGAATATACAGCACTTAAATGAACTTTGGCATAGCAGTTTCCAAAACTTTGAAACGGTAAAATTAGAAATACCGATAGCCGAAGCATTACAAGGAACTGCACAATGGTATGATTGGGTGACTTTTAACAATCAAAGGGTAACCGAATGGTTTCAATTTTTAAAAAGTACTACTCTTAAATATGACCCAGAGGCCAAAGTTCACCTAAAAGTAATGCCACAATTATGGACACAAAATCGACGAAATCACGGTCTGGACTTTGAAGCGCTAATGGAGCTTAGTGATATTATTGGAAATGATGTTGGTGCGGCCCACCACAAGCTTTGGGGAAAACCGGATCAATGGGAGTCAAAATACTCCTTTGACTGGCGGGACATGTGTATGTCTTATGATTTTTTCAAATCGCTACACCCTGAAAAAATGGTATTCAATACCGAAACCCACTACTTGTCCACCAATCGAAGTAGAAAATTAGATATGAGTCCAAAATATGTACGAATGGCCTATTGGTGGGCGCACCTACACGGCCTGGATGCTAGTCAGGCGTGGTATTGGGCGAGAATGGCGGATGGTGCACCAAAGCATAATGCCGGAAAGGGCTACGCTGCCTCTAATAACCACCAGCCCAGAGTAGTCAATGAGGTTACCGCTACCCTGATGGATTTAAATACACATTCGGAAGCGATCAAAAATTTTCAGCGTCAGGAAAAACCAGTGCGCATCTTCTATTCAGAAACTTCCGCCACTCAAAAAGCAGACCACATGGATCAGCTTTTTGAATTATATGAAAGTCTATACTTCGAGGGGCTTCCAATTGGCTTCGCCACTGCCCACTTAATGGAACGGACGGCAAAGCCCTGGCCCGTGGTACTGATCAAAGATACCCCCAGGATAACCGCCGCGGAAAGGGAGTGCATACAGGCTTATCTGAAAAAAGGAGGTGAGATCATTACCGACGGGAAAAGTCTGAAATCCGATGAATACGGCCGCCCCTTTCCTGCCATCCGGCATCCCGGCCTGAAGACTTTGCCCCCTGCTCAGACTTTTCAAAAAGAGGTCAGCCAACATGCCGCCCTGAAAGCGGCTTTACCCAAAATCAAGGTTGTGGAAGAAAATGGAAAAGCCTTCAAAACCGTCGCGTGGAAAAGCATGGAAACCCCTGAAGGGAAGCTGCTCTTCTCAGTGGCCAACTTCGGGAAAGATCCGGTAGACATTTCCTTCAGGAGGGCGGATGGGACCCCTTGTACGGCCGTGACCGATATGAACCTGAGCTTTCCCTATCCGGCCATTATCCAACTGAAAAAGTATGAGTCAATCTTTGTGGAAGTGGATCCGGAAAAACAGGAGTTATAGCGGGCAGCAATACTGATATTAAAATAATCTTTTCTTAATTTATGATATAGTGATGAGAATAATTTTTTTCCATTTCAGCTTAATTTTCACCCTGATCATCAGCGCATCCTGTCAGCGGGAAGATAATAAGCAGACTGAAAAACCGAATATTGTCCTGTTGTTTGTGGATGACTGGGGCTGGAATGATGTAGGTTACCGAAACCCACTTTTTGATACCCCAAATATTAACCAACTTAAATCCGATGGCATGGATTTTAGCCGGGCTTATATTGCCACCCCTACCTGTAGCCCGAGCCGGGGGTCTTTGTTAACAGGAAAAGAACCGGTAAGATTTCAAATGGTACGACACATACCGGATGGAGGAGAAAAAGTAATGCGCGGTGCTGATCTGGAGTACCATATGCATATTAAGGATCCGGCCCAATTGCCTTCGCGGAATTGGCTGCCCCTGGAAGAAATCACCTATGCGGAGAGATTAAAAGAGCTTGGCTATTTCAACCAGTTTATTGGCAAATGGCATTTAGGAAAAGAAGAATTTTATCCTACCCAACAAGGCTTCGATGCATTATACGGCACTACGGATTTTGGTCATCCCAAGAATTATTACCCTCCTTATTTTAAAGAGCCGAACCCGCTATCAAATGTGGAGGAAGATGAATATTTAACGGATGAATTAACGAATGCCACAGTAGATTTCATCAAAAACTATGACGAATCGAAACCCTTCATGCTCACCTATTGGTACTACAGTGTACATGGCCCCTTTATTGGTCGAAAAGATAAAGTCCAGTATTATAAGGAGAAGGGACTGGAAGGAAAATATGCACAATATGCGGCCATGGTAAGCTGCGTGGATGAATCAGTGGGGAAAATCCGCCAGGCCCTGACGGAAAAGGGTATAGCAGAAAACACCATCATCATGTTAATTTCAGACCAGGGTGGGCCGTTTGACAATGCCCCATTAAGAGGAGGTAAAATGGGAGGCTATACCCTTTGCGAGGGGGGAGCCAGAGTTCCATTTATTGTCTACTATCCAGGTATTACTCAAGCTGGATCGGAATCATCTACTCCGGTACAGTCGCTGGATATCTACCCCACCCTTATAGAAATTGCTTCTGGAAAAACTTGCGAAGATCAATGGATTCAGGGAAAAAGCTTATTGCCTTTATTAAAAAATGAAGCATTTGAGGAACGTCAACTCTATTTCTTCAGAAGCTATGAAGACCAGTACTGCGCTGTAATGGAAGGTGACTGGAAATTAATTAAATATCATTCTGGATTATATGAATTATACCATCTAAAGGAAGATATTGGGGAGTCCAATAATTTATATGAATCTGAAAGCGAAAAGGCGAAATACTTAACAGAAAGCTTGAATCGCTGGGAAAAGGAAGTAATGAATCAGGCAAATGTTCGAACGATTCAGGGTTTATAAAAAATAGATATGAATAATTTTTTTAAAATATATTTAGCAGTGTTGATCATGAGCTGTTTATCCTGCCAAACAGTTCCACCAGGCACCATCAATTTCAATAAGGATTGGAAGTTCCTATTAGTTCAGGAGGACAAAAACAATGAGGAAGAATTTCACCTTCCTATTTTAGATGATACGCAATGGTCCTCCGTAGCTTTACCCCATTCCGCTCACCTGGAACCACTCTTGGTAAATGATCAATGGCAGGGAACCTGTTGGTACCGTAAGCATTATTTTGTGCCTGCGGGCCTGGGGGATCATAAGGTATTGTTCGAACTGGAAGCCGCCATGGCAACAGCTGATATTTGGGTGAATGGAACAAAAGTAGACCATCATGAAGGGGGATATCTTCCGGTAGTCGTGGACATCACCCCTCAAATAAAAGCAGGTCAGAATAATGTGATTGCCATTCGTTTGGATAATCGGGACAATCCTTTCACGGGACCAAAACCGCTAAAAATCTTGGACTTTAATATGTATGGGGGATTATATAGAAATGCTTATCTCCATATTAAAAATGCCACACATATTTCACACCCTGCCATAGCAGAAGAAACCGCTGGAGGAGGAATTTTCATTTCCTTCCCAAAAGTACAAAAGGAAGAAGCGGAAGTTCAGATCAAAACACATATAGTCAATGAAAGTACAAAACCCAAAGAGGTTAAGCTTCAATATATATTCAAATATAAAGACGAAATTGTAAAAGAGTTCACCACCGATAGCCGCTTAATTGAGGCAGGACATCACTTTTCTTTTAAAAACAGTCATGTCGTAGCAGCACCCAAATTATGGTCCCCTAAAACTCCCCATCTTTACACTTTAGAGACCACC
Source organism: Persicobacter diffluens (assembly GCF_036244895.1). Classification (NCBI taxonomy): domain Bacteria; kingdom Pseudomonadati; phylum Bacteroidota; class Cytophagia; order Cytophagales; family Persicobacteraceae; genus Persicobacter; species Persicobacter diffluens. The sequence goes on along the minus strand of NZ_BQKE01000004.1, from coordinate 463,180 downwards.
CTCCTCACTGATGGAGAAGAAGTGGAGCATCAGTCGCAAAACTTTGGTATCCGGAATTTCGAATTTAAAGGTTTGGATCTTTATATCAATGGGGAAAAAAGCTATCTAAGAGGCGTAAACCGACACCAAGAATATCCTTTCATTGGCTATGCGCTTTCCGACAATGCACAATACCGGGATGCGAAAAAAATAAAAGAGGCCGGTTTTGACATGATTCGTTTATCCCACTATCCTCAGTCACCCGCATTTATGAAAGCCTGCGATGAGTTAGGATTGGTCGTCATTGATGCCATTTTAGGTTGGCAGTATTATTTAGATGATGATAAATTCCGGGCATTTTGCTATAATTCCGCCCGTCAACTCATCCGCCGGGACCGCAACCACCCCTCTGTTTTGGCCTGGGAAGTTTCCTTAAATGAAACAAAAATGCCCATTCCTTTTATGGAGGAATTAGATAAAATTGTCCATGAAGAATACCCGGGCGAAAACGTCTATTCCTGCGGCTGGATGGATGATGTCTATGATATTTTTCTACAGGCGCGTCAGCATCGAATTCTGCATCCACATGAAAATCATACGAAGCCTTATTTCGTTTCGGAATATGGAGATTGGGAATATTACTCCAAAAATCCGGGCTTAAATCAGCACCAACATGCTCGCTCAAAGCGTATTGAATTAAGCAGCCGACAGGCTAGAAAAGACGGAGAAGAAAGACTGCTGAATCAGGCCAAAAATCTACAGGAGGCTTACAATGACAACCTTTCTACAGTTGCATTTGGAGATGGCTATTGGGTAATGTACGACTATAATCGAGGATATCATAAAGACCTGGAGCACTCCGGTATCATGGATATCTTCCGCCTGCCCAAGTATAGTTACTACTTCTACGCCAGCCAGCGTGCTCCGGAACAGGGCAGCCCCATGGTGCATATCGCCAGTGAATGGAGCCCATACTCTCCCCGGGAGGTGAAGGTTTATGGAAATGTCGAGGAAGTGGCTTTCTACCTGAATGGAAAATTACTTTTCCGCCAGAAGGCCGATAATAATAATAACACTTCCAGATTACCCTTCCCGCCTTTTACCTTTGAAACAGCAGCCTTTGAAGCCGGGGTGATTAAAGCAGAAGGATTTATTAATGGTCAGCTAGTGGCTGAACACAGTGTTCGAACAGCAGAAAAAGCGGAGCGTCTGAAAATCTGGTGGGATGAAAGTGGTAAAGCCCCTGAAGCAGGCTGCAACGATGTGATCTTTGTCTATATCGCGGCTACCGATGCTAACGGCACCATTGACCCCACATTTACAGGGGAAATTCAACTGGACCTTGAGGGGGAAGCCCTCATAATGAACACAGAAAGCCTTCAGGCAGAAGCCGGTATTGCCACAGCCCTGATTAAAATTGGAGACCAGGCCGGAAATTTACTTTTAAATGCGCAGCATCCGGAACTGTCTCCGGCAGCATTGCAGATTGCTATCCAGGCACCCCTGGCACAATAAAAAGCGACATCAAGAGAAAATAAGACAGTATAAAATACCCAAAATCAGCACAGACTGGTTTTACAAAAAAAAAGCTATTCCCCAATTCAAAAAGGAATAGCTTTTTTATTACAATGGAACACCCCTATTTCAATTCCAAAGCACTCACATTATTTTGATAATCCTTGCCCCTAATCCCCTCAAAAGTTTCAATCATCTCTTGTAATTTTTCAGGATTCTTAACAGCCAAATTAAGTTGTTGTCCTATATCTTCTTTAATGTTATATAATTGGTAATTAGTATTATTTCCTAATTCTATATTCACTTTGCTCTCTACAGCAGCACCTTGATATGGGGGGATCAAAATCCAATCATCTTTTCTTAAAATGGTTTTGGTGTTTGCTTCTAACACTAAAGTATTTCTACCCTGATCAGATTTCCCCATAAACACATTTAATAAATCTTGGCTATCCTGCACGGTGGACTTACTTCCTACTAATTTCGCCAAAGAGGCGAATAAATCTACCTGACATACAAGCGCATCTGAAGTTTTAGGTTGAATCCTACCCTTCCAATAAGTAATAAATGGCACTTTGGTTCCCGCTTCAAACATGGAATATTTTCCACCTCTTAACCCTCCTGTAGGTTGATGATCTCCCAAACGCTCCACAGCTTCATCATAATAACCATCATTTAATACCGGACCATTATCACTGGAAAATACAATTAAAGTATTCTCCAAAAGGCCTTCCTTTTCTAGCGTTTTCACCAACTCGCCTACACACCAATCTGCTTCTACGATGACATCTCCCCTAGGTCCTAAATCAGTCGTACCAATAAATCTTGGATGAGGAATACGAGGAACATGCGGCTGTTGCATCGCATAATATAGGAAAAAAGGCTCATGCTGATGTGCACGCACATAAGCTTTGGCCTCTGCCAGAAAATGGTCTGCCATCTCAATGTCTTTCCATTTTGCAGACTCCCCCCCTTTCATAAAACCAATTCTTGGCACACCATTAACAATGGAATTATTATGCCCGTGATGCCATTTCATTGTTGTCAGCTCGGGCTGCTCCAATCCTGTAGGTTCCCCTGGGAAATTAGCCTCATAGCTTACTCTTATAGGGTCTTGTGGATCAAGCTTATCTACCTTTCCATCCTTGATATAAACCGTTGGGACACGATCCTGAGTGGCAGCCATTATATAAGAATAGTCAAATCCAACATCATTAGGATTCGGACTGATATGCTGATTCCAATCGACTTTACCATCCCCCAATCCTAAATGCCACTTCCCTACAACAGCAGTATGATATCCCTCGGCTTTTAACATTCGGGGGATTGTCATTTGATTAGTTCCAATTAACATGGGCGCTGTCCCAGGTAAAATTTTAGCATCCCTATTCCTCCAGGGATATACACCCGTTAATAAGCCGTAACGGCTGGGTGTGCAAGTAGCCGAAGTGGCATAGCCCTGTGTAAACCGTACTCCCCCATTTGACAATGCATCCATGTGGGGAGTAGGAATTCCAGTCGCCCCATAAGCTCCTAGATCACCATAACCCAAATCATCCAGGTAAATAAAGATGATATTAGGCTTATCCATCTCTGTATCCTTCCTATTAGGTCCCTTGGGCGAACAGCCCATATGAAATAATAGGACAACAGCAAAGATCGCATAAAATGTACTACGCATATAGTTTAAATTTTATTATAAATATTGAAAAAATGCCACTGTATTAAGAGCATGTATAAAAGCACATCCTCCGATTGTTAATTGCGTTTTAGAAAGCGATTTTGGATAATTATTCAACAATAGCCCTGCTATTCTCTCACAAATAATTGGGTACGGCTTCTGCAACACTTCAAAATTTTGCTGCGAATGTTGGCTCTCAAACACGCGCAATCAAAAACATAGTCTGATATATCATTACAATAATGACACTTAAACATTCCTGATTTTATTACATATATCCCCACAGGTTGAAGAACCACTGCTCAAAAAAATAAGATCAGACGATTTATCCCTCAATAAGCAGCCTACAGCCCTGGATTAGCTTTCTGGAAAAAATATTATTTATCATAAAAATATCAGTTTTCACGAAGGTAGTTGAACTAAAAATAAACACCAGAAAAAGTAGCAAATCGGTCAATATAGATTCATAATCTGTTAAAATTGCCCTTTTATATACCCCACAGAATACGCAAATTGCATAACATAAAGGAATGAGCGGGCCCGAATAATGACGACTTATAGGAGGGATTCAAAAAAGCATTATGAGTTAAAGATGAGTTTCCCTCTCACCTGAATTTTTCCTGGGAAAAACAATTCCTACCAATTGAATAAAAAATACTATAATGAGAAGAAGTTTATTTTTTAAATCGACCCTTTGGGCCATCCTAAGCTTATGTAAGCTTGAAACTTTTGGCCAGCATGTTCCATTGTCTGATCCCGAAAATAATGCAAACTGGATTCTAAATGAAAACCTTTCAGATGAGTTCAACGGCGAGGAGCTCGACAAGACCAAATGGTGGATTTTGGGGGAGAACAATGATTATCGTAGCAAATGGAAAGGCCGTGCTCCCGGACAATTTGCCCCCCATAATGTGAAGGTGGAAAACGGAGAGTTGGTGCTGATCAGCAGATGGGATCCGGACTTTAACTATGACCACAGCAAAAACAATGATGTTTATTATGGCGGGACCAAAGAGGCTGCGGACAAAAGTTGGCCCATTACCCAAGCCTGCATTATGAGTGAGTCTTTCTTCCGCTACGGCTATATGGAAATTCGTTGCAAGGCAGCCGATGCCCCGGTAACTGCCGCTTTTTGGACCACCGGCTACCAGTCTGAAATCGATATGATTGAAAATTTCGGAAAACTTCCCATTGGGAATCCAGAAAAAAAGCCGGAAACTCTGGAACGAAAATATCGCACCAATCTAATTAGTTGGGACCCGGATAAATCCAAAGATCACAAAAACTATAAAGTAGAAGATGTGCTGGAGCAAAGAGTAGCTGATGACTATTTTGTATATGGCTTCGAATGGGACAAAAATTATATCAAAACTTATTTCAATGGAAAATTAGTACGCCATGCCACACGGGAGGAACTGGAAGCGAAGAACCAGTGGAAATATGATGTACCCCAAGAACTATGGCTCAACTCGGAGGTTTTTAGCTGGTACGGACTGCCCACCGAAAAAGATCTGGCCCAACCGGCAGCCTTTAAAGTAGATTATGTGCGTATCTGGCAAAAAGAAATCACCGGACCGGAATTCGCGGCACTAGACTTTGAGGGCCCTTTCCATTATCAGGGCAGAAGCACCAACTGGTGGGCTCCGAAAAACTCCTGGTGGAGGATGAAAAATGAAAAGGCAGCCAGCGGGGAAATGAGTCTGCGTTTCAAGCCGGAAGCGCCTTTTAAAGGAGCCTACTCTGCCTTTTCCCCTTATGGTGCTATTGATTTACCTGCAGGGGATAATGAGGTGAAATTCAAAATATGGATCGACCCGGAAACGAAAATAAAGGAAATGAACCTGATTCTAAATGCGCCCTTCACCAAAATACCAGTAAATTTATCCAAAATTAAAAAAGGAGAATGGGTGGAAGTGAGCCGGACCTTTAAACATCCCCGTGCTTCCGTAACCGGCCTGGACAAAAATGCTGACCGACTACAAATAATGATTCCAGCTGATCAGATCAAAAGCCGCGAAGCCTTATTATACATTGATGACATTTCCTTTGGTAAAATGAATACCCCTTTCTAAAAGCTTGTTTAAAAGCACACCATCCGGCTACAAATTCGAATTATGGGAAGCGATTTTGGAGAATTTCTCAACAATAGCGATGTTATTCTCTCAAAATAATCCTTTATCCCTTCTGCAATACTTCAAATTTTCGCTGCGAATTTTGGCTTTTAAACACACTCTACGGCAAATCAGACACTGCCGGACTTAATAATCCTCCCAGGGCTAATCATTGCCGGTTGATTATCGGCTTCTTGGCAAACGAAAAAAAGCCCGGTCGGGAGAAAGGCTACATTGAAGTCCGAATTTAAATTAGCTGAAGTGATTTAAAAGCATTTCAGCCATTCTACAGATTTTCGCTACGAATCCAACTTATAAAATCATTCTTAAACCCCTTTGCGTAATTGGAAACCTTTTCGTAAAGGGGTTTTATTTTATTCTGCCCTAACAAAAAAACACCATTTACGCAAGTAAAAGATAAAATAAACTCATTTTTTAATAATATATAGCAATTCGAAAAATTGGATTTAACTTACATTTATATAACAAAATAAACTGTAATTTTTAAAAGAATCCGGCTAGGCTTTCACGCAAACAGGTACCGGAACTGTATTCCCTCAAAGGCCTGAATACCTACGGTCTTTATAATTGATCTGCATTTTTTTACCCAAAATAAAATACTATGAAAACCCAAAAATTTATCCACCTTAATACGGTGAAGTCTCTGCTAATGAGCAGTCTTATCGCTCTCTTCTATTCCTGTAGCCCGCAGGAGGAAATGTTACTGAACGAGCAAACTAATGCAGAAGCATCGCTCCCTCTTTCCTCTACCCTTTCAGATGCATTCAATAGTTCCAATTTTTACAGCTCTCCCTCAGGAAATTTGCCAAAGCTAACATTTAATGGGAGTACCAGCGCTAGCCTAAACACCTTTATTAAAAACGCAAGCAATGACGGAGGAGCTGTTATTACCATTCCCAAAGCCACCTACAAATGGAATGATATCCTACTACAATCAAATGTGCATTTAGAGATTGAAGCCGGTACTATTATTCAACCAGAATCAAATTCAACGCGAAGAATTTTTAATCTGGGAGGAAATAGTTCAAATAATAGTAGAATTGAAAATGTAAGTATTGAGGGAGTAGGTGGAAGGTTTACAGTAGACATTTCTGACCCGGCTTTTACCAATAATAATTTAGTGGCTTTTCGTGTTGGAAGAGTAGATAATTTTAAATTATTTAGTTTTGATATTGAAGATCGCAGATCGTCAGTTGCCTCTATTTGTTTAGTTTATGTAGGCAATACAAATGAAACACGCCCTTGGGCAACAAACGGAGTGATTCAGGGCATCACTCAATATAATGCTCATACCGGCTATGGCTTAGTACAATGCTACAGTGCGGAAAATATTTTGTTTAAGAATATCATTTGTCATGGTGGTGTTACCTTAAGACTGGAAACAGATGACAAAGTGATGAAAGAAGAAATTAAATTTGGAGCTAAAGAAGCTGGAGTAGATCAAATATTCGCTTCCAATGTACGCTGCACTAACGGCATCAGCCCACTGATGTTCTCGCCTCATTTCATGAAAAACGGGAGCGTCACCGTTGACCGGGTAGTGGCCAATGGCTGTGCTTTTGCAGTAAGAGTTGAGCAGGGATTTGTGGAGCTTTTTGATGTGGATTATCAATTCAGCACCGCCAACAATACCGAACGGGATAAATTTAAAGCCTTTATTGAGAGCCAATTCAACCTTTCCAATGGTCAGTCTGCCACCTCCGGCAATCCTTACAAAAGAAATAACGGTACTCAATGGGCGGTTAGACTATCCGCAGCCGCCATTAATGCTCCCCGAAATGCATACGTCTCCAATCAGCTGGGGAACCTGATGGCCGGGGAATTTGCCACCTCTTACGTAAGTGACATCACCGCCAATTACCGGAATAATGGTGCCAAAATTAAACAGGCACACTTAGGCTATATTCCTTGCAGTGAATGGTCTCGACTATTAAATCCTACCACTTCCTTGGGGATGTTTAATGGTTTTGAATACCATGGCCCTTCTGTTGCTTTAAGTGTAGATAATACCAATGGCACTTCGAACAATGGCAACTATATCATCCAACTCAGTGGACAACAATTCAGTGGGTTCCCATCCGGTCATATTCAAAATATAAAAAACAATACCGGAAAGCTCTGTAATAATAATGTAAATTCAATCACAACTTATGTGGCGGAATTTTAATTGAAGCAGCTGAAAAGCGGACCGGGGCTGGCTATGTAAATGCCTTAGCCTGCAAAAAGCGTAAATCCGCTTATCATAAAATCATTAAAAAAGGATTCCCCTCAGGCCGGAATCCTTTTTCTTTTACCTGAACACCAACATCCGCCCCTCATTACCCTGATCAGGCCTGTTGGGTATTCGCAAAAACCAGCGGAGGAGCATAGCATGCCGATACTATCCTTATCCTCTCCCGCTAGGGCAAAATTTGCCCCAACAACAAAAGTCCCCCTTTTGAAAAAATCCTTATATTGCAAATGATAATTCTAAACCGCAGCATGAAAGCATTAGCCATTAGGGCAAACGCATCAGGAGATGATGGATATAAGGTAGTTATGATCCATTGAAGCCTTGTATCTCCTCTTTTTCTTACTGAGTTTATCATCCATTCTAGAAATTCTCTGCAGTGCGATTTTTCGGAGGATATTTAAGTTTTCAGCGGAATGATCCTTTCTGGCTCTACAAGCATCCTCATTAAATGTCACATCCAAATGCCAGTGCAGTTGATTCTCTATGCTCCAATGTCCTCTTGCCAATAAATTGTAGTATTTTGGATCTGAAATTTCTTCAGAACTCATGTAGAATCTAACCTGCTTACTTTCCTTCCCTTTAACATTTCGATTACTCTCAATCTTAACAATAGTTTTTAGCCCTTCCCAACCAGTTAATTGCTCCTCTTCCGGCAAAGATGCCATTGAAATTATAGTGCATTTACGTTCTTCTTTTCTTCCATGCCCTTCTTCAATCATTAAGTCAAATTTGCTAGGATTGTGGAAGCGGAATGCATCTTCAACAATCTGATAACTGTTCCTCTGGTTTTTTTTAAGCGAAAGAAAGTATTGAGCATCACAATCTTGTGTTATTTTTTGAGCAATCTCCCTTTGACACCCTATCGCATCAATACTCACCGTAGCGCCGGCCAATTCTATGCTATCAAGTAATTCAGGAATGGCTGTAATTTCGTTGCTTTTATTTTTAACCTTTTGTTGGCCTATGCAAATATTATTTTCACCAACCCAAGCACTTAATATGTATAAACCTTTATTCCCTTTTTGATTTGGAGAAACTCCCCTTAATTTTTTCCCATCTAAAATCACCTGCTTTTCATTTACAACGTCCAGTAATTGTTGCCCATCTTCTTTGAGACTATTCAGCAATGAGTCTGGTCGTAATCTTTGTAGAACTCGATTAAAGGTATCATGAGAGGGGATACCATTCGATAAATCAAGGCACTCGGCTAGCCATTCATAATTTTGCTCTCCGAAAATTACCATATCTTCAAAATCTTCGCCATTACAAATCATTGTTGCTAAGGCGATAAAAAGGATATTTTCTAATGGATGAAGACATCTCCACTCTTGGCGAGGGTCTTCTACTCCTGAAAAAATAGTCGTGGGTGTATTCATAGGGCAAAAATAAACCAATTTCTCAATAGTTTTTAACTTGATGCGTTTGCCCTACATCGGAATGGTTTATCGAGTGACTGTAATCTCCAACCAAATGGGTACCACCCTTCCAATCGAAAAGGGTACCATTTGAAGTAAAATAAATAGGCTAAAAGCCCATGGTTGTTTTCAATAAATTATGCCTGTTGTGTAAGATTCATTGCCTCTCCTAATCGATAAGGATGCCCTTCCCTATCGCAGTCTCTTTGATTAGGAGTGGAACCTCTGTAATTGGTGGTTGTATCGGAAGCTATGAGCAGTGTTGCGGATTGAGCTATTAAAATATTAAATTGAAACTCTAAGACTAACCTCTTGCTACCCGCCGGCTTTTTTAGCACCTTGTCAACAGCCTAAGTAATCACATTATGAACAACATGATACAGACCTATAAAATCACCTTGAAAAGGAATCTTAAGATGCTTCAATATGCAGGATTTCTTTTGGTTTCACTGTTGATTCTAATATTGATAATGGCTAATAGTCAGGGAGTCTTTTTTGTTTACGATTCAAGCTTTGTAGTGATATTTTTTGTCTTTGAAATTCCGGCCATCATACTTCATGTCGAATATTTTATCGAAAACTATCAAACGGAATTGACGATTGATTATAAAGCAAGGACGATTCGCATAAAAAATCGCAATAAGTCATATGCCTATGATTTTGAAGATATTATGATATCAAAACTTTATAAATCTATTTACTATAAATATGAAACCGATAATAACCGTAGATGGAAAACGCCCTTTTCGGATTATGGTTATTGGTTTGTAAGATTCAAAGATGATAGAAGGTTTTATTTCACATCATTAATGATTGATACATCTGCAAAACCTTTAATAGGAGGAGCCGAGGTTAAATACCCTTTATTCCCATTAATTAAAAGAAACGAATTGACAGATGATGAAATAGAACATCGATTCGAATCTAAAGTAAAAAGCTATATGGATAAAAATCAGCATTTGACAATTCATGAGCTTTCCAACAGAATAAAAATGAAAGGTTCATTTAAGAGGGAGGTAAATGAGGCATTATCCCGATTGAAGAGTGTAAAGGAGGAGGATATTGGGGCTAAATAGCGATGATGAATTAGGAAGTGGGCAGGTCAAAATTTTTAAAGATATAACAAATAATAAATGACTTCCTCTGTACTTTGGCACCTGTCTAAGACTAGCTCGTCGAAAATTCAAAAAAAAAAGCGATTCCTGAAAAAAGGTTAAATTTGAGTATCTAATCCATCATTCAACCTTACCAGAATCGCCTTAAATAATAAAAACAGGAAACATTATCCTAAAAAGAAAAATACCATAACGATTCCTATTGCGGTGTGGCGCAAACTCAAAGTAAAAGTCAAGCGATTAGAGGCTCGTGAGGGGCAGCGGGTGAAAAAGGATATCCAAAAAAGACCAAAAACTTTTCAGCATTTGGAGGGCAAAAAAACAAAAACCACTGTTTCTGGCTATTTCGGTTCGAATCTGCGAGGTTTAGAGTATTCGGTTCCAGGCCTACATGAAAATTCCACGTTAACTCGTGTGTATTCCAAATTATTACAGGGCCTTGTAGAATTAGCCCGAATTATTCATACCCTTTATATCTAAAGAGATTTTGGTAGTGTATTTCCTGATATCTTTAACAAATGGAGTGGCACTTAAAATGATGAGGTGTATTATTTATTTATTCGGCTTTCAATAGCGAGATTTTAAGGCCAAAATACCAATTTGATGCTTGAAATAGCAGATTAGAGTGATTTGGACGGACCTCTTCCATGAAATTGGATTGTTTTTGCGAATAAATCTATTGCAGTAGTTCTAAAAATAATTTTTGTTGTGGAAATGCCTTGGAGAAGCTATAATATACTCGTCTAACCGTCGATTTTATCGTCCCACCAATTTTTAATAGGCACAGGCGAATCGTATCCACTTGCCATTTTTTTGCCCATTCATGCTTTGTCTGACTTATTTCTTTTTTTATTAACCTAAAAATTTCATAAGCCATCGACGATAGAATTAATCTGAAAAAGTTCGGCCAAAAAAAATGATTGGACAACCTATCGGCGAAACACATATTTTTCACTTCTTTTATCCTGTTTTCGCTGCTTTCTCCCCGTTTAACATAGAAGCCAAAATATATATCTCGTACACTTGCCTCATCCATATTACTGATTACAAATCGAGTGTTAAGTCCCTTTCCGGTCCATTCGACTTTAGCTATGCAATTTTGTTCTTGTTCCCAGGTTTGAGCCTGATATTGGAAATTAAAAAAGTGCTGATGTTTTTCGGAGCCATCTTCAAAAATATGACGCACAGCGCTTTGTACCTTCTCTGCTTTAGCCTTTAATATTGAATTACTGGCAATACCAATAGTATACTTCAAATTACATTCATTGGCTAATTTATAAAATGGAGCACAGCTAAACCCAGCATCTGCGCGAATGACAATTTCTATCTCGGGATAATGTGATCGTATTTTTTTAACTAACCTTTTTAAGATCGCGACAAACCAACGATTTGAATGACTATTGCCTGGACGTAATACTGGTAGAACTATTTGTCCTGTTTCCCCATCATGGACAAATAATTGATGATACATATGGTGCCCGTAATAGCCATTGAATAAGGCTAATTGCTGGTGCCCATGTGTTTTATCGTCTGTTCCATCAAAATCTAAAATGATTTTTTTCCTCCCTCTGAGTGAGTTAATGTAATGACTGACAAAGCTTTCACATAGCGAATAGATAACTTTTCGATCAACGCTCATCTCAAATCGGGATAGTGTTGGCTGAGAGGCAAGAGAACCATTTAAAATACTGGAAATCACGGGATCATTTTTTAAATAATTCACATCATTACAGTCCTGATATCCTAAGACTAAGCCGAAAATCCTCTGTTTGAACAAATCAACGGCTTTATGATGAATCAAACTTTGATTTCGGCTATCAATGTAAGCCTTACTTATTTCATTTATATAACCGAATTTCTTTTCTATTTTCTCCAATAGAACAACTCCTCCATCAGAAGTCATTTCATCACCATGAAAATCAACGAAAACGGCTTTACTCTTTTGATAAAATACTGTATTTTGATTGCTCATATTTGGGCTATAAATCGATGCTATATTTTTGATTTAACTAATTGTAATATAGTGATTTATAGCTTTTTTTGTGTGTTTTGTATGAATAATTCGGGTTAGGTATTGATTGCATTGCCCGGAGAACGAAATCTCGAAAGCTGCTCATATTGGCTCACTCAAGCTGTATGAATTTAAGGTGAGTTGGTGAAGATTGTGGATTCTACTCCCGTGGCTAACATTATCACCTTAAGCCACCACGATTTTATGAAAACAAGCACGGACTTTTAGCCCATTAGTTTAAATTTTATAAGTGCCCTTTTCGATTTGAAAAGTGATACCCATTTGGTTGGGGATTTAATAATTCGTAATCGAACCTGCAATACATCAAATTTTCGCCGCAAATTTTGGGCTTTAAACCCACTCTAAGCCTTAAGCATTATGTAAAATAAAAAAATCTGCCCCCAATAATGAGGCAGATCCCAACAATGATTTGATTAGAAATTATAACCTTAAACCCGCCATAGGCTTGAAGGGAATCTCTACAAAATCCGACAATAGTTTACCATCGGCGGATTTAGCTCTTACTCGAATAGTCGTTGGCTGATCCGTTGCCTGCACGGCCAGCAAACACTGTCCGAAATGGGTGGAGACCGTTTTGCTCTTAAAATTTTTCAGTTTGGCAGTATCCCCGCAATCCGTGCCCAGGAAAGTATGGGCTCCTTCGATTTCGAAAGTAACCTCTTCTTCCTGATATTTCACCTCACGGCCTTTTTTATCGACCAATTGAGCCACAAAATGCACTACATCGGTATTATTGGCGGTCAATGTTTTCTGGTCCGGGCTTAGACGAATAGCCACAGGCCCACCGGCGGTTTCCAATTGCATGCTGGCTTTCTTTCCATTTTTCAGTCCTTTCGCCATTAGCTTGCCGGCTTTATAGTCTGTTGCCCATTTGTAGGTATAGTCTTCCTGATCTTTCAGGTATTGTTTGCCCAGTGATTTTCCATTCTGGAAGAGTTCAATCTCCTCACAATTGGAGTACAGTTCCACTATCACTTTCTGGCCTTTTTCATAATTCCAGTACGGGTTCACCTCCTGCCATTCTCTCGGTGCCATTTTCCAATATCCTTTCTGCTTTTCCACGACCTTTCCATCCGGATTTTTGCTATATATGGACTTTTCTTCAGTCTGGGAATACATACTGATTACCGGAATATCATCCCGCCAAAGTGCTTTAAACATATAGTAGGAACCCCTCGGAAAACCTGCAATATCCAGAGGACCATGAGGAGTTACCTTCACAGGCCAATGATTCGCCCGGCACTCTCCCATATAATCCACCCCGGTCCACAGGAACAAGCCTGAAATAAAATCCCGCTCAATGACCGCTTTCCACTCATACCAACGCGGCACATTTTCAGTGCCCATCATCACCTTGTCCGGATAAGTTTCCTTAAAGTAGTCATATTTATGGGGTTTATAACTATAGCCAACCACATCCAGCACATCCGTATAGCCGGTCTCAAAACTGGAAGTAGGCAAAATACAATTGGCTGTAACCGGGCGGCTGGTGTCCATTTCTCTGGTCCAGTCTGCTAGTTTGGCCGCCGTCTCCCCGATATTGAAGGTTTGCTCCGGAAAGTCAGCCCAGAAAGCCCTGACTTCCTCCGGTTTGTGAGGTGGAATTTCCGTGCGCCAAAGCGTCCAGTCTATTTTATCATCTTTATTGGTTTCTTTAAAGATACCGGTCGCACCGCGATTCCCGGGATAGGTCCATTCTATTTCATTTCCGATACTCCACTGGAAAATACTGGGGTGATTTCTACTGGAAAGCATGACATTTTTCAAATCCGTTTCTGCCCATTTCTGGAAATGCTCCGAATGCCCGCGAGTGATATAATCGACTTCCTTATCATGCATATTGTAGCGCTTATCCTTAGGCAAATCCCACTCATCATAAAACTCATTTTGCACCAAAAAGCCCATTTCATCACAAAGGTCCAGGAACTCATCCGAAGCAGGATTATGTGAGCTGCGAATGGCATTACAACCCATCTCTTTCAACATGGCCAGTCTTCGACGCCAAACATCCTTGGGTACCGCTGTCCCCACCAAACCGGCATCATGGTGCAGGCAAACCCCTTTAATTTTCATATTCTCTCCATTCAGGAAGAAGCCTTTGTCCTTATCAAAATGAATAGAACGCAGGCCAAAAGTGGTCAGCCTTTCCTGCTTTTCCATACCGGAAGCAAGAATATAAGATTTTGCCTGATAAAGTTGAGGATTATCCACGCCCCACAATGCCGGACTATTTAAAGTTCCTCTTTGTTGCAGGCTGATTTTGTCCCCTGCCGCAATGGTGAAATCCGAAGTCAAACTGCTAACCTTCTTTCCATCCGGCGCATAGATATCCGTTACCAACTGGCCGGATTTATCTTGATTATAGCTATTCTCCAACTCAATTTGGAAATTCAAATTGGCCGTTTTCTTTGTAGGAACATCAGCGGTGACAAAAGTTCCCCATACCGGAATATGTAACTTATCCGTGACGAGCAGTTCTACATTCCGGTAAATCCCGGAACCGGTGTACCAACGGGAATCCGCATAGCGACTATGATCCACTCTGACGGAAATCCGGTTCTCCTCCCCTTCCGGGGCAAGCAAATCGGTCAGGTCGTAATATATCGGCGCATACCCATAAGGGTGATTCCCTAGTCGCATCCCATTGATCCAAAATTCTGCATTATTGTATACGCCGTCGAAAATGATATAACACTTTTCATTCTTGTTAATCGGCGTATTAAAAATTTTGGAATACCAACCGATACCACCGGGCATAAAAGCCGTACAACCTTCCAATTCCGGAGAGAAATCAAAATCGATGCTCCAGTCATGTGGAAGATTTACTGAAGTCCAGTGCGTTGGTGAATAAGTGGTAAAAGCAAATTCTGCAGAATCAGCCAGGTTAAATAACCAGTCCTCATTAAAATGCTGAGGATTTCCTTTTTGGGAAAAGGCCTGCAGGTTAGCATTAAGTAATAAAAAACATAACACTCCCCAAATACCTCTGGGAAAGTGCTTCAATAGTTGGATTGGAAAAACCATTTTAAAAGTCGAGCTAAAAAGAAAAAAATTACTCAACAAATAAAATGTAAAATTCACAAATTATATGTTTGTTTTTTAGCCTATAGTAGATGGATATTATCGGAATAAATCAAACACCGATGGCATAAGCCGAATTATTCACCGCTAAATTTAGTGACTCGCCTTAAATTGCTTATTGTCAATTCATTACTCTCACGCTAACTAATTTTTTTGAAACTATTCCTTCATTTTTTCCGCCTTACAACTAAAGGAGGATAAAAGCATGAGTAATCCGGGATAAACCACTGTTCTCCATCTCTTTTGAAGAAGACCAATCAGTGCAGTTCAACCGCTTACCTCAGACCGATTTCTTGCACACATTACAGATAGGCTTTATCCCTATTTACTTCTTCAGGAATTCCAGTCCAGGACCTCAAAATGGTTCAAATTACGATCCTGCTCGCTAAAGTGCATCCCCAGCAAAACCACCGACCGACCATCATTTAAATAAGGTTGATAATATTGCTGATCTATAATTTGTTGTATGGCTTCCCCTTGTTCATTTTCCCTGGGTTTTGAAGGCGTAACCTTAAACTCCACTATGTAAATATGAGTTGGCGTTTCCATGACCATATCTATTCTCCCCTGACTTGTGGGCTGCTCGGTATAAGTTTTTAAACCCAGCCCCAAAAGATAACAATACATCACGGAAGCATAATATCCCTCAAATTTTTGTAGGTTATTTTGTACAAAATTATTGTAAGGAATGGCTGCAAACATACTTCGGATCGAATGTTCGAAAGCCACCATATCATGATTAAATATGGCCCGAAGTGCATTTTGCTGTTGATGTTGAGCATTTTGCTGAAGATGGGTCAGGCTAGTCAAAAACAACGCATTCAGTGAACGCTGCACTTCACGATTAGGGGTAGAAAGCACAAAGCTCTGCCCTCCAAAGGGTTCCTCGATAGTTTCCACGATGGTAAGATAGCCTGTCTGCCAAAGCAAAGAGACCAAATTCAGATTTTTAAGAGAAAAATGGTGAAGCTCCTCAGCCGGCAGTTCCAAATGTCCCAACTGCTGTGGATGGTACTCTCCTTTTTCAAATAATCGCGCCAGAAAAGAGGGGGTTCCGGTTTGCCACCAATAATTTTGGAAACTTCCTTCTTTCTTCAAAAAGAGTAAAATATCAAAGGGATTGTATACTGAATCACCCAGATAATTATAGCCATTGTACCAGAGCTTTACCAACTCCATATCATAAGGCTCAAAGTAATCACCAAATCCCTGCTCCAGCTCGCCCTGAGTAAATCCACAAATAGAGGAATAGGCCGGATCCAGCGAAATATCTTCGAAATTATTGGCGCCACTGAACAAGCCCATACCAGTAAATTTAGTGATGCCTGTCATAAAGCAAAAACGGATATAATCATCCGAAGCTTTAATGGCACTATAAAACCCTCTTAATTCATCCATGGCTTGGGAAGCAAGTTGGCCTTCCCTGTTTAAAGTATCCTGAATCGCCTTATCATATTCGTCTACGATAATGACAACCTGCTTTTGATACTTTTCAAAAAGCTGAAATATTAAGGACTTAAAAACACTGGCCTGATCAGGTCCCTCTTCTAATTGAATCTGATGAAGTTGGGCATTTTCTTTTAATACAAATTGCAATTTATTCTTTACGGCCTGCAAATTGCTATAATTAGTCGCACTCATGTCCAGCCGAATGACCGGATGAGTGACGGACCAATCCCAGTGGTTTTCAATAAATAAATTGTTAAACAGGTCATTTTTACCGCTAAACAGGGCTTCCATAGTTGAACAAAGCATGGATTTCCCGAATCGCCGAGGTCGTGAAAGAAAGTAATAGCCCCGGTTTTGGGCAAGTTTGTAAATAAGGTCTGTCTTATCCACATACAAATAATCCTCTTTCCTGATGTTGGAAAAAGATTGTAATCCTATCGGTAATGCCTTTTTAAGTTGACCCATTTTTTACTCGTTTCACTAACAAAGATAATAATAGGACGCAGCTTTTTCATAAAGATAGTGGATCTTCCCTTGATATTTTTCAAAACGGGCTGTGACTCCCCCGCTCTCTCTCATTATCTGATAAAAAACTAAATAAATATCAAGGCTTTGATCTCTTCCGGAGGCCATCAAACCATTGTGACCATCAAAGCCCTAAGCCGAATTATTCACCGCTAAACTTACCAACTAAGTTTAATCAACTAAATTTCAGGTTTTTATAATCTACTTTCTTTGATTTATTATAGCCCAATATTTAATCATCAAACGTTTCTTTTTCATTTTTTCTTGATAAAAAACGAAACAAAAAATCAAGGCTGTGATCAATGTCGGCGGGACAACGAACCTGCTGGCGGAATCCATCAAGGCGACATTTGGACAGGGTGGAGACTGGTAAAATCTTGAAGAAATGTCGCTGTGATGCCTTCTGGTCGCCACCAGAACCCTTGCCTAACCGCCCATTGATCAAGGCCGATTATTGTAATGGAAGGTTTCGTAGTTACCTTCATTCTAAAAATCATTCGTGGCATTCATGGCATTGTGGCAAAAAATCTTCTTTCCAACTTCTCATCCAAAACAAGTAAAATAAAAAATTAAGCAAGACGGATCGTTGTGATCGTAAGTTTCCACAGCAAAGCGCATTAGTCAATCCACCTTCAAAATAATTCGTGTGACTTGGAGCAATTCAGGTTTAAAAGTCCTCTCCATCACCCCAAACTTTACAAAATTCCTTTTCATTTTTTCTTGATAAAAAACGACAAAAAAAATCAAGGTCGGATTGTTGAAGCGGAAGATTTTATATTATGAAGTCAATGCTAAAAAGATAGAAAGCTAACCCATAAACTAGCGCTCAAATCAAATAGACGCTCATTGGGAACCAGATCATTCCTATAATTTTCCCAATTGTAGTTTTATGAAAAAGCCGTGACCCATTATTAGAATCCAAAAATGTTGCATTTGAAATCATCATTCAGGGTATAAGGAAATTATAGAACAAAAAAAGCCTTAGGTGAACGCAATCGCTTCCCTAAGGCTGTAATCATTATATCAAGATGATCGTTACTGGTGCTATTTAAGATGGTATTTATCCATACGTTCGAGATCATACACATCCCACTTGCGGTCGATGATCCACAGTGGTGCAGGATGATGTCTTTCCCACTCCCATATTTTCTTATACATTTTCCTCACCTTATCCGGATAAGTCAATGCCAGGTCATTGGTTTCGGAAATATCCTCGGCAATATTGTACAATTCTGCCGGACGATCTGCATAGCGGATCAGTTTCCAGTCCCCTTCACGGAAAGCAGCACGCTCGGCTTTTTTCCAGTACAACTCATCGTGAGGGGCATTTGGTGTAACGGCATTCACAAAGGGCTTGAGGTCTTTACCATCCATGATCTTGTAATCTTGGGCTTTCAAACCGGCAGCTTTCAGGAAAGTTGGACCGAAATCAAGGGTAGAAACCGGCTGATCATAGGTTAAACCAGCGGGGAAGCCTGCTGGCCAAGTCATGAAAAACGGAACTCGAATGCCTCCCTCCAGGTAATTGGATTTGGTACCGCTCAAAGGCAGATTGCAGGACGCATTTTTATCCGTTGGACCGCCGTTATCCGAAACAAAGGCGATAATGGTATTGTCACTTAAACCCAACTCTTCCAGTTTATTGAAGATCGTTCCACAAGCACGGTCCAGGGCAAGGGTCATACCCGCGAGGACTTTACGCTTACCGTTCAGTTCCGGAAATTGAGCCGTATCCTCCGGCAAATATTCCAATGGTGTATGCACCGCATTGAAGGATACGATTTCGAAAAAAGGACCTTCTTTATGTTTTTCGATAAATTTGGCTGCTTCATCCCCTAAAAGATCCGTCATATAATATTCCGGTTCTTTAAATTTCTTATAGCCCCACTCCATTCGCTTATACTTCATATGGGGCTTCTTCAATTCTTTTTCCGGATAGGCAAAATAACTCCGACTACCATCACGGAAACCGATAAACTCGTCAAAACCACGCTTAGTCGGGTGGAACTGATCGCCATCACCCAAATGCCATTTACCGAAAAATCCGGTGGCATAACCTGCTTCTTTTAAATAGTTGGCCAAAGTTTTTTCACTTTCCGGCAAGCCCATATTCTCTCCCTTGAGGGCGGAGTTTTTATCCATATATCCGATGATATTGATCTGCTCGTAGCCGAAACGCTGCTGATAGCGACCGGTGATAATCCCGGCACGGGAAGGCGCACAAACGGCTGAAGTCACATAGCCCTCTGCGAAACGCACTCCGGAAGCACAAGCTTTATCCAGATGAGGTGTTTTCATGATCTTACTCCCCTGGAAGCCGAAGTCAGCAAAGCCTGCATCATCACAGATGATCAGTACGATATTGGGCTTTTTTTCCGCCCGGGCACTGAAGCATAGCGGTAAAAATAATAAAGCCAGAAAAAATCTTACAACGTTTTTCATACATCTAATAATTAACCTAATTCCACTACTAATTTGAGAAAAAATTACCGAAAATTATGAGTGAATTTTACGCCCTACTTCATCAAAATTGACCGAAAATACACCGATCCTGGAATTATTATTTTGACCCACTATTATCCAGAAACATTAATCAACCTGTCAGTTTCTGAAACCAAAAATTCTAGTCAAAAATAAAGCCCTGTGCAACAGTCACACAGGGCCCAAACATATCACAAAATTAGTATCTAATGATTATTAGAATAAACAACAGTGTCTTTTAATCAATATTTTTCTGATTGGAAGTAAAATGTGCTTTCCAAGGCTGAAAACTTCCACAAAGCTTTCGGGCCAGGGATGAAGGCGGAGGCGGCAGCCGTTTGTGGAGCTCTTTACCGGCGGACCTTAAAAACGAAAACAGCAAAGATTTTCCGCCGGTAAAAGCGACCGCCGCCAGCCCGGCTGCGCTTGCGCAGGGCCCCCGAATACTTCTACTACACCGGTTGTGGCAAGGCTATTTTTGTGGCGGCCACTATCTTGTCGAAATGCTGACGCAATTCGGCTTCTTTGCCTTCCACCATTAAGTCTTTGGGCAATAAGGAAGAACCCATTCCCACGCCTACGGCACCCACCTTCAGGAAGTCCGTGATGTTGTCTGCGGTTACGCCACCAGTGGGCAATAATTTGATGGTATTCAAAGGCGCCAGAATGTCTTTGATAAAGGTGGTGCCCAACTGCGTAGCCGGGAATACTTTTACGGCATTGGCGCCCAGTGTCCAGGCTTTATAAATCTCAGTCGGGGAATAGGCGCCCGGAAATACGGGTACCTGATTCGCCACACAGGTCGCGATGACTTCCTCATTCATAATGGGCGTCACGATGAATTGGGCACCGGCCTGCAAAGCACTTTCCAGATCTTCCAGTGTACAGACCGTGCCGGCACCGACATTCATTTCCGGATAACGCTCACTCATGTCGGCAATCAGCTCTAAAGCGGAAGGCGTATTCATGGTGACCTCCAGGGTGCTCAGGCCAGCGGCCAGATAAACGGGCACGAGGCGGTCAATAGTGGCCTGATCCAGATTTCTTACAATTCCCACCACCGGGCAGGCATTGAATTTTTCCCAGTGAAATTTACTCATAAGTTGCTAAAATTTTTCGTTGGCCTAAAAGGAAGGCATGTTCAAATTGTGCGGCGGTGATGAAGGTCAGGCGTTGCTGATCTTCCACTATGGTGGTCAGCGCCAGACGGTAAAGCTGCTCTAGTATGCCGGAGGCTGCCACCGCAATGGCCTGCTTTTCCTGCTGGAGATAGCGCAGCTCTTCGCCGATCAACAAACCACTCAGGAAGTAGAAGTTCTCTGTTGCGGTGGTCTTTTGCAGAAGATCCAACGCGCGAATGGAGAATAAGGAAGCACTGCTTTGTCCTTCGGCCGCTTTGGCGACTCCTCTCAAAAATGCGGTGCGGGCCTTTTCGTCAAAATCTCCGGCTTTTACCGAAGCGGAAAGAATACTTTTGGTGCTGATCAGGTCAAATAACTCCCCGGTCATAAAGGTTTTGAAACGGGTGAAATGGCCGGCTTCAAAACTCATATGTTTACTGTGGGTTCCGGGTAAAAGTAAAACGCCATGATCTTTCACATTCAGCACATCTGCCAGTCCTACGGCCTGAATTTCTTCCCCCCGCATCACCCCGGCATCATCATGTACGCCGGAGACCAGAATCAGCTGCAATCGCTCATTCAAAGGCAAAGCTTCGCGGTAAAGGGTTTCTCCCGAGGCCGCAAAAGGTGCGGCCACATAGGGTAATTCCTTCAGGCCAAGGGTGGAAGTAACCATGCCGGAAGCCACCACCTGATAAGCGGTTTCATTGCCGACCAGTTTTTCAATTTCCTGAATAAGGTACTGGGAGAAAAATTCAGTCTGTGACTGTTCGTTTTGCTGGCGGAAGTCCTGATTCAGGGACTTCACGCCAACATTACTTTTTCTTTCCTGCAGCACCTCCAGCGAATTTTTATCGACCAGTCGGAGGCGCAGATTACTCGTGCCCCAATCGCAACTGATAAAATGCTCAGGCTGCTGCATATTATAATTTTTTAGTGATTCTTTTCTTCTGCAGATAATCATCCAATGCCATGAAAGAGCAATCCATGCTGATGCCGGCATCTTTCACCCCGATGTGTGGCAAATAGATATCGTACTTCACGCCATTGATCTGCACTTCCCCGAATTCCAAAGCCATGGCCATTTCCTGCTGTAAAGCTTCGTCTTCGGTGAAAACATAAGAAGCCAGACCGGCATCCACGGAGTTGGCATATTTGATCACCTCTTCCTTGGTTTCGAAAGCACAAATCAGGGCTACCGGACCAAAGATTTCGTTCTGCAATACGGCTGCTTCGGGATTATCCAAAACAATTACCGTTGGTGGATAATAATAGCCCGGACCTTCCAGAGGAGCCCCACCATGCAATATTTTTCCGCCTTCCGCTACGGCCTGCTCTACAATGGCATGCACACTCTCCACGGAAGCTTTATTGGCCAAAGGCCCCATATCCGGCTGGTTTTCCCGTCCGTGGCCTACTTTCATGCTTTGTGCCTTGGCTACCATGCCTTCAACGAAAGCGTCAAACCTGGATTTGTGAATATAGAAACGATTCGGTGCCACACAGATCTGTCCGGAATTTCCAAACTTCACCCCGCCTCCAATGGCCAGTGCTTCGTCCATATCGGCATCTTCAAACACGATGAAAGGCGCATTGCCCCCGCACTCCATGCTGAAACGCTTGATGGAAGTCTGGCTACTCTGAACAATCAGGTTCTGTGCTGTACGGGTGGAACCGATCATGGTGATCAATTGCGGAATTTTAGATTCACACAACGGAATGCCCACATTCTGACGATTTCCGCAAAGCACATTGATCACCCCTTTCGGGAAACCAATTTCATGGGCAATCTCCCCGATCAGACAGGCTGAAATCGCGGAAGACTCCGAAGGCTTCATGATGATACTACAACCTGCGGCCAAAGCCGGACCTAATTTAAAGCCCATGTTCAGCAGTGGGAAATTGTAAGCCAAAAAGGCCACTACAACCCCCAATGGCTGCGACACGATTTCGTGCTGATGGGTGCCCTCTTTATCGGCGATTTCAAAGGACTTGCGGGAAGAGATTTCGTCTGCATAAAACTGCAGCGCATTGGTGATACTCACCAAATCTTCCTCTGAACCTTCCCATGTTTTACCCATTTCATCCATAATGGCGGTACGTAGCTCATCACCACGCTCCAGAATGCGGGTACGCAATTTCAGCATCCACTCCACCCGCTCTGCTACCGGCAATTTTGACCAGTAAGCAAAGCCTTCCTTTGCGGCCTGCAAAGTGGCTTCCGTATCGCTTTTTTGCGCCCAGGAAATGGTGGCAATCGGTTCCTCTGTGGCCGGAGACAACAATTGATAGGTTGCTCCACCGGTGGCAGGAACTAATTCCCCATTGATATATAAGTTTTTATGCGCGTACTTCAAACTCGCCGCTGATGGTTGTGTTGTTGCTTGCATATTTTTCTAAAAATTCCTGATTAACATCTACTCCTAAACCTGGTGCGTCCGGCACCGGTATAAAGCCATTATCAAATTTTAAAGAATGATTTACTACATCATCCCGCAGTGGATTTTCCGTCCGGTCCAGTTCGATCATCGGACATTCCCGGTTCATACGTCCCGGGTTCTGATCCAGGTTCCCGACCAGGTGTACAGCTGCACTGATGGCAATCCAGGTACCCCAGGAGTGAGGAACGATATCTTTATGATAAGCCTGGGCCAGGGTGGCGATGCGCTTCACTTCTGTCAATCCGCCTGTTGCGCAAATGTCCGGCTGTGCAATATCCACACAATCATTCTCGAACAATCGGCGGAATCCGTGTCGCAGGTATTCACATTCCCCTCCGGCAATCGGGATGCTGGTATTTTCTCTCAGCTTTTTATATCCATTATAATCATCCGGAGCAACAGGCTCTTCAAACCAGCCGATATTTAAATGCTCAATCTGGCGGCAAAGTTCATAAGCCTCCCGGTAATTATACCCATGGTTGGCGTCAATCATCAGGCGTACATCCTCTCCCAACGCTTTGGACAGGAAGTTGACCCAGTAAACATCTTTTTCCAAACCAAGGCCCACCTTCATCTTCGCCGCCTTGAAGCCTTGTTGTTTATACAATTCGGCTTCCTTGATGAAATCTTCCTCCATCGTTGGTGCATCAGTGAAATAAAAGCCGGTGGCATAAGGCTGAATCACCGGGTTTTTCACCCCACCCAAAAGCACGGATACCGGCTGATTCAAAACTTTGCCCTTCACATCCCATAGGGCCACATCAATAGCTGCGATTGCGGCCTGGAAAATGCCACTCCGGCCGAAATCCAGGGAACGCAGGTACATGATCTGCCAGATGGTTTCCGTCTCCAGTGCATTCTGTCCAAGAATATGAGGTTTAAAGAATTCGATTCCGGCTTTTATCACATCTGCCGGACCGTATCCTTCCCCCCAGCCATAAGTACCATCTTCCAGGGTTACTTTTACCAGACATATTTTACGACTGGCATAATGCCACTGAGAAAAATAAAATGGATTTTCTAGCTCCTGTTCAATCACCCAGGGCTGTATATCAACAATCTTCATCGCTTTCCGCTTTCCTATTTAAAAAACTATTCCATATTGGCATAACCCAGGATACAGGTCGCCACAATCAGTACTGCCAAGCCCATTAATAAAATCTTAAATGGTCCTTTAGCGCCTTTCCACTCTCCTGAACGATATCCCCAAATATTACTAATGATCAATGCTAAACCTAACAACATCGGCCAGCCAATTACCGGACCCAAAGGCCCCATTAAAGCAGCACCACGACCATAAACACCCAAGGCGGCGAACCAGAACAAACCGGCTAAAATCGCCCAGCCATAGGCTTTTTTACTATTGGCTACTTTGAAGGATGACCAGCTTTTGTTACGAGTCAATTTATATAATGCATAACCGCCATTCATGATGAAGGCTCCGATCAGTACCACTGCCCAGGCGACCAGACTGGCATCTTTCGGATCTGCTCCGAATTCATTGATGGCCATCTCCGCCACCGGCGTTGCGTTAGAAAAACCTACATTCAAAAAGGCAGACAATACCCCGCTGGTAACGGCAATCAATACCCCTGTTTTAATGGATTTTTGCTGCACATTTGTATCCGCTTCGCCTTGTAATAACTGGTCACGCTTCACCCCGGCAATAGCGGTAATTAACACGCCCACGAGCAATAGCCCCACACCGGCCAACACAATATAAAAGGAAGGTTCAGAAGTAGCACCTTCAATCTGGAACAATGGAATGATGGATCCGACCGAAGCGGCCAATCCCATTACAATACCATAGGTGATCGAAATTCCCGTATACTCCACACTCACCCCAAAGAGAATACCGCCAATCCCCCATAAGAAGCCATATAACATGGCATAAAATAGTACAGACTGATCCGTCAGGCTAATAATCGTAAATGTCTCAGGTACGGCGATATAAGACCACGCCATTACCATCAAAATCATGGCTACAAATGAATGTACCAACCACCAAGCCTCCCACTTCAATGGCGCCATATGCTTCATTCCCAAACCAAAAGAGCCCTGAAAGAAACTCGCAAAAATGATTAAAACTATCGCTAAAAAATGCATAATGAATATCTTTTATCCTGTACCAAAGGTAACTTTTCCCTTCCTGATAAAATGGAGGTATTTATCCCTTTACCTGCACTATTTTAACCATTCAGGATTTTGTTTCCTTAAAACGTTCGGGGTACTCTTTTACTATGACTTTCCATGCCCTTCCAAACCAAAACGGAATACCTTTCTTCGCAATTTTATTTAAGAAGCTTATAAGACGGGCGTAAGACTGAGGTCGCACTAATTGCCTGGGGATGTCCCTTTTCTAAAAAAACATTCGAGTACATTAGGGACATTTGTGGCTAAAATCATCACTCCTGGTCCTCAAACACTCATTAGTGGAATTGGCGTAATTGGTGGTTCTAAAAACACATTCCCTGAACCTTTCTTTTCATTTTTTCTTGATAAAAAACGAAACAAAAAATCAAGGCGGTGATCAATGTGGGCGGGATAATGCCCGGGCTGTCGGAATCCATCAAGGCGACATTTGCAAAGAGCTGTAAACTAGCTAATGATTAGTTGAAATGTCGCTGTGATGCATTCAAATTCGACAACCCAAGCATTCTCCTTTCGCCCATTGATCAAGGCCGTCCTGTTGGAGTGGAAATTTCTTCACTATATTTCAAAAAAGCACTAATTGCCAATGAATGCCCCTTTTCTAAAAAACATTCGAGCACATTAGGGACATTCGTGGCTAAAATCATCACTCCTGGTCCTCAAACACTCATTAGTACAATTGGCGTAATTCGTGGTTCTAATCATCACCACAACTACCCAACACAAAAATCAATAATAATTTGTGAAATTTGTGGCAAAAAATACCACTTCTATTCCTCATACAATAATTGAGGTAATTCGTGATTCCAAAAATACATTCCTTGAACCTTTCTTTTCATTTTTTCTTGATAAAAAACGAAACAAAAAATCAAGGCGGTGAGCAATGTGGGCGGGATAATGCCCGGGCTGTCGGAATCAATCAAGGCGACATTTGCAAAGAGCGGTAAACTAGCTAATGACCAGTGGAAATGTCGCTGTGATGCATTCGAATTCGACAACCCAACCATTCTCCTTTCGCCCATTGATCAAGGCCATCCTGTTGGAGTGGAAATTTCTACCATTTATTTCGAAAACATCACTTATGGCTCATCTATACCCCTATTCTAAAAAAACATTCGAGCACATTAGAGACATTCGTGGCTAAAATCATCACTCCTAATCCTCAAACACTCATTAGTGGAATTGGCGTAATTCGTGGTTCAATTCATCACCACAACTACCCAATATAAAAATCAATAATAATTTGTGAAATTTGTGGAAAAAAATACCACTTCTATTCCTCATACAATAATTGGGGTAATTCGTAATTCCAAAAATACATTCCCTGAACCTTTCTTTTCATTTTTTCTTGATAAAAAACGAAATAAAAAATCAAGGCGGTGATCAATGTGGGCGGGATAATGCCCGGGCTGTCGGAATCCATCAAGGCGACATTTGCAAAGAGCTGTAAACTGGCTAATGATCAGTTGAAATGTCGCTGTGATGCATTCGAATTCGACAACCCATCCATTCTCCTTTCGCCCATTGATCAAGGCCATCCTGTTGGAGTGGAAATTTCTTCACTATATTTCAAAAAAGCACTAATTGTCTGTGAATGCCCCTATTCTAAAAAAACATTCGAGCACATTAGGGACATTCGTGGCTAAAATTATCACCCCTGATCCTCAAACACTAATTTAGTGAAATTGGGGTAATTTGTGGTTCCAAAAATACATTCCCTGAACCTTTCTTTTCATTTTTTCTTGATGAAAAACGAAACAAAAAAATCAAGGCTGTGAGCAATGTTGGCGGGATAATGCCCGGGCTGTCGGAATCCACCAAGGCGACATTTGCATAGAGCGGTAAACTAGCTAATGATCAGTTGAAATGTCGCTGTGATGAATTCGAATTCGACAACCCAAGCATTCTCCTTTCGCCCATTGATCAAGGCCGTCCTGTTGGAGGGGAAATTTCTTCACTATATTTCAAAAAAGCACTAATTGCCTGTGAATGCCCCTTTTCTAATAAAACATTCGAGCACATTAGGGACATTCGTGGCTAAAATCATCACTCCTAATCCTCAAACACTCATTAGTGGAATTGGCGTAATTCGTGGTTCTAATCATCACCACAACTCCCTAACACAAAAATCAATAATAATTTGTGAAATTTGTGGCAAAAATCACCTTCCTACCCTTTAAAACTAGCCACATATTCTGTAATCGTATTCGGGGCATCCGTACACTGCAAGGGGGTATCATGTTTTATATGCTGCAAATGGTTAGCCGGAAATCCTTCCATCGATTCCTGATATAAAAAGACGGCATAATTCCCACCTATGGCCGTTCCATTCGTATTATTGATGCTCAAAGCCATGGAAGGCCCATGATATTCAAAACCGTTAGGCATCCCTAAAGAAGTAGTTGGATTTTTAATCTTTGACCATTGATCACAAGGGATATAGGCCAATTGGTTCTGCTTAATTTTTGCACCAAAACTTCCGTAAATGGCTTTAATATCGCGCACACTGGAGGTTAGGAAACTTCCTGCCTGAAGGTTCCCCAATTGAGCGGAGATATAAGCGTTTCTACTGGCCATAGATCCTTCCGAGGATAATCTTACCGCCCACTGCTGTCCATTATTTCGCTTATAAGGGTTGCCTGAGGTGGCGCTTACGCCTGCCGGCAGATCAAATTGGTTTTCAATAAATTGTTTAAACAATTCCCGGTTGGCATCGTCATTGGTGGGGAACTGGCTATCTTCATCAAATACTTCAATAAACCCATGCTCCACCCGAACAGCAAAAGCACAAGCCGTGGCCTCCACTTTTTGAATGGTTACTTCCCCGTTGGTAGTGAAATGCGGAGAGAACATCACCGGGCCAATTCCTTTGCTACATTTAATATCATAGGCAAAAATATCATGTATTCCGCCTTCTTTCTCTCCAAACTTAATTTCATCTTTCATCACCCGGTCGTCAGTCTCCATACGAAGCGTCACTCCACCCTCACAATCTAATTGCCTGAAAAGCACATGGTCTGCACTATAACACTGGATCAAGCCATAACCGGTATGGGCATTGGTCTGGCTGATATCGGTGATTGCGCCATTGGTTGGGAATGGACTCCTTTCGGAGGTATTTCCTACAAAAACTAAACAAATAGAAGCTACTGCCGAACGTCGGTCACGAATATTAAATCCTGAAATACTAAAATTATTTATACGGCCTATGCGACAAACCAGAATCTTTTCATTTGAATAAGCGGCATCGTTCATATCCACGGTAAAGCGCTCATCCAAAGCGGCAATACTTACATTCTCAATACGACCGTTATCTCCTCCACCATCTCCACCTAAATTAAAAATTCTGCGCGTAGTACTGCGCTCCGGCTTCACCACCGCCCCGGATTCAAAGACCAGGTGAATATTGGACTTCAGGATAATATCTTCCCAAAGATATTGCCCCTGTGGAATACGAATAACACTCCCGCCATTTTGAGAAAGTTGCTGCATTAAATTATTGATGTCTGCACTACTGGTACCCTCAAAGGTGACGGTATCCAGAGCCGTGGGCGCGGTAAAGAAGTGAGCCGTTTCAAAGATATCCGGCATTTCCTCCTCATCCGGTTCTTCCACCTTTGGGGGCTCTTCTACCTCCTTGTCATCATCCCCCGGCAATACCTCTTCAGGTGATTTTACACAGGACATCAAAAAAGAAAGACATAAAAAAATACTTAAAAATCGATACTTCGTAATCATGATGTTGAAATTAGATGTAAAAAAAGATTTCATATAAAAAAATCACCTCATCAGCCAGAGCAAAGCAGCCAGTGGCCGTCATCCATCCAAACTCCATTCTTCCCCTGAGGCTATACAGAAAAGGGAGTACCTGACCAGCACCCCCTTTGAACTATAAAACGGAAATATTACATACTGTTGATTACCAAACTACTGGCATAAATACGGTCATCTCTGCTGTTCCACGGTTAGACCAGCTGAAATAAGGTACCAACTGTGCGGTATAATCTTTCCATACCGGCTTACCTACCTGACGGTACATCCCGTCTTTTTTATCTTCGCGGATTTTCAGTTTCGCTTCAATAGTGGTTACTCCACCCAGGAAGTCTCCTTTGTAGTTCGCTTTCAGTGGCGCGTTACCATCGATATACACATCCAATACTTTTGCGTTTGCCGGAAGATCCGGAGTTTCGATACAGTATACAACCGGGCCGCGTTTCACTGCCACCTGATTTCTTACTTCCTCAATACGTGGATGGCCTTCCATGAATACCGTCTCCATTGGCATATCTAAATCAATCACATCTCCTTTTTTCCACTTACGATTGATCGTTGCAAACTCACCGGCATTTACTGCTGTTGTTACCGCTTCACCGTTCACCTTCACGGTAGCCCCTTTGGCCCAGTCCGGAATACGAAGCATAACATCGAACTCGCCCTTCTTACACTGATCCAAAGTAATTTTCACTGCACCATCCCATGGATAATTGGTCTCCTGTGTCAAAGCAATTTTAGATCCATCCTGCAATTTCGTTTCCAGCTTATTTCCACCATAAAGGTTGACTGCCACCCCATTTTTAGGTAAGCTATAAGCCCATGCAGACATTTTCGCCACCGTACGCACAATGTTTGGAGGACAACAGAAACAATCCAAATATGGCTCACGGTGAGGCGTTTCTGTATTATGGTGATTATAGTCACGAGCACCATCAACCATACGCAAAGGATTCGAATAGAAATAATCTTTTCCTTCTAAGCTGATACCGGACAATCCACTATTGAACAATACCAATTCCATTACATCCGCATATTTAGACTTTCCTTCCAGCCCCAACATACGGTAAGAGAACATGGAGTTACACACATTCGCACAAGTTTCATTATACGCGGTCATGTTCGGCATCATGTACTCATCAATGAAGCCTTCCTCAATCATATCACGATTGGTAGAAGCACCATAGTGCGCCTGCCCACAAGCACCGGTTACATACATTTTCTTCTCGGTCACATTTTCCCATAAACGGTTCAATGCATCCAATAATTCCTGCTCACCGGTTTCTGCCACTACATCCGCCGCACCTGCGTAGTAATAAAGTGCCAATACTGCGTGTCCTACCGCCTCATCAGCTTCACGAAGGGCAGTACGCTCCTGTACCATATCCCCGATAGGATAACCTTCGGTAGTCGGGGTTTCTTCTACCTTATATTTACCACGATTGTTAATGAATCGCTCGGCCAATTTCAAGTATTTCTCATCACGGGTGGTCCGGTACATTTCCACCAATCCCATGATTTGCGTTTGGTTAAAACCAAAACGAGCATAATGCTTATTCTCATGACCAAAGACCGAATACAACTGGTCGGCATGCTTAATGGCAATATCCAGGAAGTTACGCTGACCGGTGATGCGGTAATGAATACAGGCACTGGTTAACAAGTGACCGGTATTATACATCTCATGGTACTTACGATTTTCATAACGATCCACCTTCGGATTCAACTGTACCTGCGTTTGCAAATAACCATCTTCTTCCTGGGCCTGCGCGATAACGGCGATGCATTCATCAATATCCTTAAGGATTTGCGGATCTTTATTCTGTGCGTAAACATACATAGACGCTTCCATCCACTTATAAAAATCTCCATCATGCCAACGCATACCCTGATGCTTCCCTTCTTTCATCCCGGCGGCAATTTTGAAGTTGTTATAGGCATGGCCTACATCCCCTTTCAAAACCTGACCCATATAAGGCACCATAGATTCTTCACAAACATGGAATTTATCTGCCCAAAAACCTTCAGTCCATTGGCAATCTCCAATATTTATACTTTTCAACTTAACATGTGGGCTTTCGGCATGTCCCAAAATCCCCTTATCCTGCGCAATGGACATTTGCATCGCTGCAACGCCCAAAAGAGTCAAAACAAAACGCTTCATAAAAAAATAATTAAACGATATCAAACACTAATCTTCATCCCGCACTATATGCCTCCTCCAAGGCCTGAACACCGGGCTGAATTGATGATCTAAAATTCGGGATTCCCTTGAAAAAAAGTAATAGTTTGAAAGTGCTAAAATGACTTATAGGGGGTTAAAAATGACTCATAAACGCCCTCCAGGCCTATTTTCATAGGTTGCCTTCTATTTTAGAATGATTTTTTCACCCCAAAAAAGCCCTGCAGTATATATTTCCAAAAGGTAAATCCCCGCCGGATAATCCAGGGTGAAGCACGCCTTCCCTTCCCCAAATTCAAACTCCTGCAGGCATTGTCCATTCATCGTTCGCAGTACGACCTTGGCATGCACATGGGGTTTGGGCAATTGTATATTCAGGAAGCCCTTGTTTGGGTTAGGATAAACAAATGGACGACTCGCCCTGCTTTCCGCCTTCAAGGGAGGTTCGAGCGGCTTATCCTTCAGCAAAAAATCATCAAAATAACAAGCGCCCTGCCCACTGACCGTTGCCATCACCAAAACTGAATCCGAAGCCTGTGGACTAAAAGAGAGTGGGTAGGTCTGATAATCCGAACCTCTGACCGGAAGCTTGACCTCCTCTCCCCCGAAATACGACACTGATAATAAAGCCTGCTGTCCGGGAGCGCATTTGGCACTTGCTGCAAGCTCATATGGTTGTCCGGCAGTCAAGCCATAAACCCATTGTTGTAGCGTCCCATTTTGAACTTTGGCTGAAAAGTTTCCGGCCGCCACCTCGGTCGGGTCTCCGGTAATCGTTACAGAAGGGCCACTCGCCAGCCAGGAATCGAGTGTACCAGATTCAAATCCCGGATCGCAAATTTTTCCCATGAGATTATCCTCACAAGCAATACTTCCCACTTCTACCAAAGTCACATTATCCAGTCTGACCTCCACTCCGGGATCATGGCCGGGACGGTTAAAATCATAATTAGTAAAAAACAGATTTACTTTTTCGGCGACGGCACCGGTGGAAAAAGCGATGCTGTAAGACTGCCACCAGTGGTGAAACATTAACTGATTGCGGATCTCCCCCTGTTCATTTTCTATTCCTAAAAAGCCATTATGCCAAATTCCAGTATTGCGCCAGGCAGGTTCGAGCGTACCCGTGGTATTGGGACAACGCATATAAGCGGTGGCGACATAATGCGTATTGGGCTTCAGTAAAATTTCCTGACTGATCCTGGCTTTTGAACCAGACAGTACGGCGCATTTCATGCCTTTGGGATTATTGTGTTTTTGATCTCCGGCGGTAGTCATTTCTGCCTGGTGGGCATTTTGATAATCCCATCCGTCAAGATCATTTTCAAATTCCCCATTCAGGACCAGATTATTTTGACGATTAACGGCATCATCAGGGAGCTGCTCCCTTTGCCAGGTGCGGATATATTCAATGTCAAAAACCACATTTTCATAATCCTCGGGGCCCAGCAAATCCAGGTCATTTCCAAAAAACAACTCACTATCCATCCAGATGCGCATAGGCTCCACCACACACCAGGCATGCACTGGCGGACGCGCATTTTGTTCATCCGTCCCATAGCCATTGTAGCCAAATTTAATTTTTTCGGCTTCTTCCCTGCTAATCTCCCGCACCAGCTTCCCATCGAGATAAAACCTCAGGCCTTCCGGGCTCCAGTCCAGGGCATAGATATGGAAATCAGCCGTATAATCCGCTTCCATCAGGTGCTTATGCGTCCAAATCTTATTCTTCCAGTCATCTCCTCTCGGCCGCTCCAATTGCCAGTTGTGAATGGACATCTGCATCGTTTTCGCCATTTGCGGATCATTCTCAGTCTGATGATATTTTTTTGGAAAATGCTCAAAGACATCGATCTCCCCGCTATTCGCATTGTCTACTGCCCAAAAAGCACTAGAAATAGGGCCATTGGCGGCTTTACACTTAATCTCCATATAGCCGTATTTCAAAAGATTTTTGGAGATGACCGCCCCGGAAATCACCCGGCCATTTTCAAAGGTGGTGCGGAGTTTAAGCCTTCCGCCTTCCACGCTGATGGCTTTCGGATGAAAATCCTGTATGTAACGGCCTTTAAAGTTATTGTAAAAGGTGCCATTCAGTCCTTGCTGATGCCATTTGTCATGATCAAAGTCTCCCTCAAATTCATCGGAATGCAGGGGCTGAAATACCCATTGCTCCTTGTTATCGGGATCAGTATGAGGGAAATACTGGGCCATTGCTGAAGGGAAGATTCCCAGGCAGCCGATGATTAAAAAAAGTATCTTTCTAATTTCCATATAATAAAAAAAATAAGCCTCTACCCCTTAGAGATCGGGGAAGCAAAAAATTGCCCGAAGGAATGGTAAAGATCCCTCCGGGCAATTCAGACTAAACCATTATTGCTTTATAATTTTTTGCAGGGAAATGCGGGCGTCCGCAGCTTGTATTTTCAGCAAATATAGCCCGGCAGGAAGGTGAGATAAATCCAGTATAGCGGTGTCATGGGAAATTTCAAATACGCCCATCAACTGACCATTCAGATTCATTACTTCCACTTTTTGTAAGCCTGTACCTTCCAATCGTAATTGGCTTTCCACCGGATTTGGATACAGGCGCAAACCGCTGATCTCCTCCGCGGATAAAACAGGGGCATAAGTTGCCTTCAGACTAATATCTTGATCAGGCATAAAGAAGGTCTGGATTTCATCCTTCGCATCCACTATTCCAGCTGATTCAAGATCTCCCGTCCACTTCTCAAATAAAGTACCTGCCGCCGGGGCATTCGCAATAATGGTGACCTGCGCTCCTTGGGCGTAATCCCCACTACCGGAACCATTTTCCACCTTTAAGCTGTAGGTCGGAATGGCCGAATAAGTTGCCGTTAAATTTATTGCAGCGGCCGGCATTTCGAAAGAAATCCTTGGCTGGCTGGCATCCACCTCTGGTATTAAATGAAGATCTCCGGTCCAGCTGGCAAAGACTTCACCGGCAGCTGCTGCGTTAGCCTCCACTGTAACGGTTGCTCCCTCGGCATAATCTCCGGATCCTGTCCCATTAGTCACCGATAAGGTATAGTACTCATCCGGGGCCGAAACTTCTCCCCAAATTTCAACCTGATCGATATAAATTAAACCGGCTCCCTCATTCGGTTTCAAACGGAAGCCCAGGCGACCCCGATCGGTTAAGTCCTCCTCCAAAGTGAAATCAAAAGACAGCTCATTCCATTCCCCTTTTGTAAGGTTGGCCAATGAAAAAGGATAGACCGCCACCACATCCCCATACAGGACAAGCAATTCATTGAGGAGGCTTCCCTCTTCCACATACACCTGTGCTTTGAAGGTATAATCATTCCCATTTTCTAATGTCAGGCTTCCTCGTGGAGAGAAAATATTATGCTGACTAGTCGTGCCGGTCGTGCTTACGCGCAGCGCTTTACTTCCATGGAAAGCCATTTCATCGGAAATATCAAAATCAGTATCTGCTAAGCCGGCCCATTCGCCAAAAGGATCATTAGTCTCAAAGCTAAAATAGTTTTGGTCCAATAGATTATCAATGATCACGGGCACTTCCGGTTCATAGCCCAGCACCTGAATTTGATCAACATAAATCGTCCCGACCCCCTCTGAAGGTTTAACCCTAAGTCCTATTCTGCCTTCCTCACCCCACTGGTCGGAAGCGACAAAAGGCACCAAAACTTCCACCCATTTGTCTTTTTCCAAACTGCTCATCGTCGTGCTGCCAATGACTAAATCCGTGCCCTTGGAACCATAGGTATAGGTAAATTCGCTCATTTCACAATCTGCCGGAATATACAGATGGAATTTCAAATCATATTCCTCCCCGGCTTCCAGCTTCATACTGCCAAAGGGACTAAAAGTGTTTTCCTGTGCATTATCAGCAGTCGCATTGGTCACTTTCAGGGCATGGGCCCCATGCAGTGCCCTTTCATTCGTGACGGAAAAAACACTTCCGCTATTATTCGACCAGGCCCCATAAGGGTCGGTGGTTTCGAAACTAAAGTAGTCCTCATGCAAGTAGTTATAATCCTTGGCCGGTGGAATAACTGATGCCGCGGGAATGGTGACCTCAAAAACCTTTTCCTCCTGCAATTCGCCCAGGGTCACCAGGGCGGTCATAGTCACTTTTACTTCTTGTGCCTGTGGGTTTACCACTCCCGTTTCAGATAAAAATTCAGGGGCAGAGGAAGTCCATTCCACGCTTGCGCCAAAATCAATGATCGTTGGTAATTCGATATCTTCCCGAACAATGGCCGGCAAATTCAGGGCTTCCAGCGCAATCGCTAATTGCTCCGCCTCCGAAAGTGCCAATACACTTAAAACAAAAGTCTTCTCCACACTTTGTCCTTCTTTAATGATGGTGGCGGTGAGCGTCACCGTAGCAGCTTCTGCCGCACGGGTCACGATTCCTTTCTTAGAAATGGTTTCGGGCAGCTCACTTTCCCAGCGGATCAAGGTACCGTGCAAACCTTCCGCCGGCAGGTCTAAATCTGCGGTAACATGCTCGGCATGGTCTCCTTCCACAAAACCGATGGCCAAAGCTTCCCGGGCTTCTTCCAAAAGTGCCGGAACCAATTCGGCCGGTGTCGGGCCATACAATCTAAAATTGTCCATATAAAAATGGCCTTCATTTACATCTGCACCCATCACACGAATCTTAAGATGTCCGTCTTCAGAATCCCTTAAGTCGCGGGGAAAATCCAGCTTGCCACTGACTTCCACCCATTCATTTTTGGCAATATCTGCCGTACTGATGATCAACTGTTCGGTAGCGGCATCGCCTACCAATACCCGCAAGGCGGATAATGTTGTCCCCTCAGGAATATAAAGCTGTGTGCTTAACATATAAGCCCCTTCGGAAATTTTAACCGATCCTTTAGCAGCAGACAAGGTCTTATTTCCCGAGACTAAATCTTCGGCTCCCATAAATTTCAAAGCCTTTTGTCCTTCAAAAACCTGCTCTTCGGAAATTTCAAAATAGGGGGCCAGATTATTGGTAATATTCCAGCTGAAAACCTCATTCGCTTCAAAACCATAATAATCCTCTGCCAGATAATTATAGGTCGGGTCCGGAATGCCGCCATCAAAAGATTCCACCGAAATATCATCCAAATAGAATTGAACCGTGCTTCGTTCCGTGTCAGCATCGGCCAAATCACCGGACTGCAATAAAATGGAAACCGCTCCGCTGTAGGCCATGCCCAACTCCAAAGTCACCTTGAACTTCACCTCCTGCCATTCCCCACGTGGCAAATGACGAATGTCGACGGTATTGTTCACATTCGGATCTTTCAGATTGAACTTGAAACGATTCACCCGGCTATTCTCCGGCACTTTCACCATCGCCCGGAAAATGTGGTCGCCAGCGGCCAAACGTACTGCCCCTTTAGGGCCATGGGCAGCACCTTCTTCAAAAAAGAAAAGACTATGCGCTCCACCATGAAATTCAGAGGCAGAAATGGCGCATCCATTGCCTACCGTCCAGTTTTTATTCGTGCCATCAATTTTGACCGGACCTTCAAATCCGAAGAGCGTAGCATCAAATGGTTCACTATCCTGCACATTGCCGGCATTGGGATCTCCTCCTTCCTCTATGGTAATGTCATCAATATAAAGATTGGAATTAGCCCCCCCATTGGTGTCTCCCGGCTGGATAACGATGGACAAAGTTCCCTCCGCTGTAGTTCCTCCAAAATCAAAAACTTTCTCCACTTCCACCCATTGCCCATCGGCTATGCCGGCCAGGCTAATAGGGTCCAGGCTATGCCCGGGGTTTTTAAAGTTAATCCGCAAGCGATTGATCGCACTGCCCGCTTCTTTCCAAACTTTCATTCTGATCGTATAGATGCCCGCTTTAAGCTGCACCGCTCCCGCAGGTGCATGTGCCGCCGCATTTGCTGATAAAGCAGCGGTATGACTGATCTTTAAACTCTGTGAACCGGTGGCAGCCAGCTCAGTGGTATAGGCGGTAATATCGTTAAACGCCCAATCTTTCCGGGTATCATCAATAATGGCGCTGCCCTCAAAACCAAAAAGGGTTTCATTTAATGGCAATACGGACTCCTCCACCGTGGGCAATTCCGGAATTTCCGGACCTTCGGTAATCCACTGTAAAAATTTGGTTCCTGCCCCGTACAGCTCGTTATATTCCACCATCTGCCTTCTGAGCTCTGCTTCTAATTCCAGGGCAATGGCCATATTGCCCGCTTCATCAATGGCATTATGTAATTCCTGCGGATCGTTCTCCAGATCGATCAGCCAGGGCGTTTCTTTATTATTCAACACCAATTTATAGCGCTGATTCATCGCACTCACCCACCAGGAAGCATCTTCAGTAACGAAAATGGTATTGTCTCCGGTCTCATTTAAATTAGTACTCACCAAAATATCGGAGCGGTCCACCCCGTCAATGGCGGTCATGGCCGGCATGTCCATCAAGCCTAGCACCGTGGCAGCCACATCCACATTGACGATAGGCGTACTGATGATTTTCCCCGAAGGAATACGATCGGGATAGCGAATTAAGAAAGGCACTTTGGCCGATGGATCGTAGGGGACGCCCTTATTGATCCGGCTATGCTCGAAAAGCATATCGCCATGGTCCACGGTATAAATGACGATGGTATTGTCGGCAATGCCCTGTTCGTCCAGAAAATCGAGCATCCGGCCCACATTATCATCCACGCCGGCGACCATTCCCCAGTACTCCTTCATATAGTCTTCGTCAAACTCATGATATTTCCCGTCCTCGCCCACATCATTATTGTTCGCTTTATCAGCCCAGAATGGTCTTCCGTTTTCGTTGGCGTAAGTCATGGTCTCCGGTTCGGAAAAGCCCACTCCCTGACTCCACTCCACATGACGTTTGGGCGAATGATTCGGGGTATGGGGGTCCGGAATAGAAATCATTAAGCAAAAGGGATCTCCATCGGTCACATTCTGCCCCATAATTTCCAGGGCCTTATCCGTAAAAAAATCAGAGGCATGTTCAATGTCCACATGGTCTTCATCTTTTCCGGCGGGTAAATCATCCGGTGTCCAAATAGTTCCCGGAGGATTCTTACTAATATCATAATAAGTCCAGTGCTCCTTTTCAATTCTCCAGTCAATATTATCGAAGCCAAAATTCCGGCCTGCCCCGAAAGTTTCCGGATCCTGTCCTTCCAAATGCCATTTTCCAACATAGGCCGTTTTGTATCCATTATCCTTCAATACATGGGCAAAAGTTTGCATATCCCCATGCATGGGACGATCATTGCGTGGTGCTCCGGTGGCAAAGGGATACCTACCGGTCACCAAAGAAGCCCGAGAGGGCGTACAGGTGGGGGAACTGACATAATGGTTCGTCAAAATGGCTCCTTCTTTCCCTATGCGATCCAGATTTTGGGTTGGAATATGCGCTGTCGCATTCCAGGGATTCCCTATGTTGGCCGGAAGCAATTCCCGATAGGCCCCAATGGTTTTGTAGTTGTGCTCATCCGTGTGAATAATTAAAAGGTTGGGTTTTTCTTGTGCTCTTAAGCCCAAAATGGGGTTTACAAGCAGAAACAACAGTAAAAATTTAATGCTCCTCATAGTTTTAAAAATGGTATAGAAGTCAAACTATTTTTTTATAAAAAATTATTGTTTCAAGGAGGAAACTGCGTCTGGTAAAAAATTAAAGGCCATAGATTTCCAGCTGCGTAAAAATTAATCTTTAGCAGAAGCTCCTCCTATTAGCCCGGATTATTCATGCTTAAAACCTCGTTTAGCTGCAAGGCGGGAAAAATGAAGGAATAGTTCCCTATTTCAAGTTTTTTCCAACGAAGCAGATGAATGAGGAGAAAGCAAGCTTGCCCAAATTTGGGCTATTAATAATTTAGCAATAACGATCCTATCAGACTAAACATAAGTCACTTAAGACGACTCACTAAATCTAGCGGTGAATAATTCGGATTAGGAAAAGACAATAGTAAATCAATGCAAAAATGCCGCTAATCCAGCGCTATAACTTTTTATAAGTTAGCATTTAAAAGGAGGATGAGATAGCTGAATATTAACGGATCATTAGTCGATTTTATGCTTATGTTCGGCCACATATTTACTCGGTGCCACGCCAAAAGTTTCCTTAAAGATTTTGGAAAAATGAGCCCGGCTCTTAAAACCGGAACGCATAAAGACATCATTTACGGATAATTCATTTTCAGCTAATAGTGTTGCGGCTTTTTTCATTCGGCGGGAGCGCAGCAACTCCTGAGGGGTCATATCGGTGAGTTCTTTTACCTTCTTAAAAAAGTGAGTGCGGTTGATATGAAGTTTGGTATGAAAGTAATCAATGTTCAGGTCGGGATTATCCAGGTTTTCTTCGATGAGCTGGTTCAGTACTTCCATAAACTGAAAATCCTCTTCCACAGTATTCACCTTATTTTGCGTTAAGGGATAATTTATCTGATAACGCTTTTGCAGTTGTTCCCTACTTCTCAAAAGGCCTTCAATTTTCGCAAATAAATGTTCATTCTTGAAAGGCTTTTGCAGGTGAATATCCGCTCCCACCTGTGCACTTTTTATCTGATCTCCCATTTTTTCACTAGCCGAAAGCATCATCAGGGGAATATGGGTGGTTTTCAGGTCGCTTTTAATGATTTCGCATAATTCCAGCCCGCTCATTTCGGGCATATAAATATCAGAAATGATCAAATCCGGCCACTGAAATTCGAGTTGCTTTAAACAAGCGTCAGCAGTATGAAAGAGCATTACCTGAAAATTATGCGAAAGGGTATTCTTCAGGTAATTTCCCAAATCCACATTGTCCTCTACCACATAAATGAGGGCGTTTTGGTATTCACTTTCAAAAGCGCCATCCCAGCTTTCCTCTACTTCCACATGATCGGCAGAGGCGTCTTCGCTCTGATCCAGATTAATCTCTTCAGAAGAAACAATCGGTAATTTCACCAAAAAGGTAGCACCCTGTTGGATCACACTTTCCACCGAAATTACCCCATAATGCAAGCCCGCCAACTTTTGAGAAAAAGATAGTCCAATTCCACTGCCCTGAGGGTTATGCTCCTGTGCATGTTCACCTTTAAAAAAACGGTCAAAAATATGGGGCAAATCTTCGGAAGCAATCCCCATTCCGCTATCTTTTACCCAGACCATTACCTCATTCTCCTTCACCCGCACCGAAACGGAAATGCTGTCTTTTTCCTGCGTAAATTTAAAAGCATTGGACAATAAATTGTTGAAAATGATTTCCAGTTTTTCCTGATCTGCTTTTACGATGACCTGCTCCTCGGGAAGCGCTACGGTTAAGCTTTTTCCTTCATCCTCTGCCAGATATTCAAAATCCGCCAGTAAATTTTTCATGAATAAGCCGAAATCAAACACCTCCGGCTCCAGAGAAAGGGCCACGGATTCTGATTTATGGAATTCATGGACATGATGTACCAGTTCCGTCATTTTCCGAGACTGCCGCCCGATGGTCAGTAACTTCTGGTGGATCTCCTCATTACCTCTAAGTCTTAAGGACAGCTGTTCCACCAAACCCGTGATCAGGGTCAAGGGCGTTTTAAGCTCATGAGAAATATTGGAGAAAAAACTCAATTTAGCATCGTTTAAATCTTTCTGTTGCTTTTTCTCCAATTCCTTAATCTGCACCTGATATTTAAGGGAATTGAAATTTAATATCACCCTCATCAATAGATAAAAAAGTAAAATAAACACCAGCGTATAAACCACATAGGCATAAATGGTTTTCCAAAACGGAGGAGCAATATGGATATTGAGGGTCATGGGAGCCGTCCACTTATTCAGCGCATTGGAAGCCTGAATATTCAATTGGTATTTTCCGGCTTGGAGTTCATTAAAAACGATCCGACTCTGGTGGGCCGGAAGGTGAATCCAGGATTCATTGCCCGGTAGCAGCTGGTAACGAATCATGGTATTATCCATATTCCCAAATTGAATGGCTTTAAAATCTACCGCAAAGAAATTCTCGTCATAGCGCAAATCCAGTACATCTCCTGACTCCAAAGCCTTATCGAGAATCACCCGCCCCTGAATAGTATCTAATGGATTTACCTGTTTATTTTTTATATACAACTGACCAAAAGAAACGGTCGGAAATTGTTCATTCACACTCACTTCTTTGGGATCAAAAAAACTCAGTCCGGACCAGCCCGCCATTAACATTTTATTGTTCTTCAAACGCAGGGCGGAATACCAAAAATCCTGGAACGGTAAGCCGTCACCCAGGGTAAAACGGCGAATTTCTTTGGTATTGGTATGGATCAGGTTCAAGCCCAAATCCGTGGAAACCCAAATGCCCTCTTCTCCATCAAATAACATATTTCGGACAATATTATTGGATAGCCCCTCCTTTTCTGAAAGAATGGTATAGCTTGGTTCCTGCTGACTGAAATCAAATAAGTAAATCCCATTGAATTCCGTCCCTACATAAAAATCACCATTGGGCAATCGGAGCATACAGGAGATAACGCTATTGGTTAATTCTTCACTTTGAAGCCCAAGAATTGGAAATTCTTCCACTATGAATTCTCCCTGACTATTTTTGCGTTCAGGATTTAGGCGAATAAGGGACCCACTATTACTCCCTATCCAGATATAGGGTTCCCCCGGGTCTTTGTATAAAAATTTAAAAATGAGATCCTGATGTTCCGCAAAAAAAGACTGCTGACTGATATCCTCCACGGCTAAAATAGTGCGGTCCTCCTCCATCTTCACCAGAAAAATATGGTCCTTATCCGCCAACCATAGATTTAAATTATCATCCTCTGCCTGCCCACGAAGTCGCATACGGTAAGGAATGATGGCTTCCATTTCCGCTAAATACTCCACCTTATCCTTCTTTTTGGAATAGCGCATAATCCCTCTGTCCTCCCCAAAGTTCATCCAAAAATCTCCTACCTTATCCCCAAACATCCAGTGACATTGCGCATTCCTTAATGATTCCGGCAAAAAATCGATTGGATCTAATTGGTTGGTTTCCGTATTAAAAAGGTGCATGGAACCATAAGAAACCGTCACAATGGCACGACAACTATCAAAATCATCCATGGTATTGATATAACCTTTACTCAGGGTATTGTCCGTTTCGTAAAGGTGGAAAGGATTGGGGCGACCGTTAAAACAGAAGGCCCCTTTATTGTAGCTGCTCACCCATATACGTTGGTCTGAGGTCACATAAGATCCACTAATTCGCAAATTCACTGAAGGCAATTGGAATCGCCCTGGTTCAATGTCAAGATTTAATAAATCCGAAAGATTATTAAATTTATAAATCCCGGAAATTAAACTTCCCAGCCAGAATCCTCCAAAGCTATCTTGTTCCACACTTGTAAAGGCGGTGCCTTTTCTCACGACCCTCCTGTTCAGCAGTCTCAGTTGTCCTTGAGTACTTTCAAGCTTGAAGTAATGGATGCCATCAAAAGATGTACAAAGAAATTCCTCCGAATTTAATCGAATAACATTACCGTGAATGGAGGGCCTAATTTTAAACAGCAAATCATACTTTCCCTGCGCTGCATCATAGCTGAAAAGACCTCTATTGGTCTGCACCAAATATTGATCCTGGCTAATGGGC
The DNA here is from genome assembly GCF_036244895.1 of Persicobacter diffluens. Lineage (NCBI taxonomy): Bacteria > Pseudomonadati > Bacteroidota > Cytophagia > Cytophagales > Persicobacteraceae > Persicobacter > Persicobacter diffluens. Next base: position 420,307 of record NZ_BQKE01000004.1, on the reverse strand, counting down.
AAGAAATCAATCACATTTTGGTCAAAGCTATTCCATTGGCAATGGGGAAAATAATCTATCAATTCATATTCATGATTATAGAGGAAAGCGCCTTCTTCTGCTGACCAGGCGATAATACGTGCGCCTTCCGCCCCCATTTTTATTTTCCGAATTGACGGACTCTTGAAGGAGTGATAATCATCAATATCAAAAAACTGATCTAACTTTTGATTATAGCAGGAGATTCCCTTTTCCGTGCCAATCCAGACATTACCCTTAGTATCCTTGGCCAGGCTTTTTATCTGGTTATTTTTGAGGAGCGGAGATCCAATGGCGTTTTTATAAACTTCGGTATTCAGACCATCATATCGGCACAAACCTTCAAATGAACCAAACCAAAGATAACCCTTATCATCTTCCACCATGGAAGTCACACCATTGTGGATTAAACCATCTTCTATACTATAAGTCCCGGCAACTTTTAATGATCCCTGTGCTCTAAGGCATTGCGGAAACAATAAAAATAGAAAATTCACCCACTGGCAAAAATAAACAGAACCTCTTCTCATAACCTTCTTTTAAAAAATGCGCTCTCAGCTCGTAAAATCATGGCTGTTCCATTCAGGAAATTCACCATTTATACATTTTTGAGATAGCGTAAAGATAATAATTTTAGAGAACGGAAGGAAGGAAGTCCACATTTCTCCCGGACAAATTCCTCCCTCAGAAGTTGTTTCAAATGGAGTGAGGATAAAATAAGGAGGACTTGCCTTTTCTTGTTGATAGCAGCATCTCCCTTGCAGTGTACGGTTGCCCCGAATACGATTACAGAATGTGTGGCCAGTTTTTAGAGGGTAGGAGTGGTATTTTTTGCCACAAATTTCACAAATTATTATTGATTTTTGTATTGGGGAGTTGTGGTGATGTTTTTAACCACAAATTACGCCAATTCCACTAATTAACTTTTGAGGATTAGGTGTGATGATTTTAGCCACGAATGTCCCTAATGTGCTCGAATGTTTTTTAGAATAGGGGCATTCATTGGCAATTAGTGCATTTGAAAAATATACGGAAGAAATTTCCAATACAAGGGGATGGCCTTGATTTTTTGTTTCGTTTTTTACCAAGAAAAGTTCAGAGAATGTATTTTTGAAACCACGAATTCTCTCATGGTAAAGTCAAGCTTTTTCATTTATTTTAGTACAATTTTACTCTATTTTTTTCGAAAGACTCATTTCTCCAAATCATCCAATTATGCCACCTCAGCATTCCTCCAATTAGGTTCATATTCCTTACTGTATGGCCGGTCATCCCGAATGACCGCGTACATTTTCCTCACTAGTTTATCAGTTAGAGCGATCATCACAGAATAATGTTCTTTACCTTCTGAAGTCTTTCTTTTATAGTACCTGTATTCCTCTGAGTCCTTTACATTAAGCAGGCTTAGAGCGCCCATAAAAAGCAACGATTTCATCTTCCTGTTGGCTTTGTAGGAAACTTTATTTTTAGACCTTACGCTCGTTCCGGAAGTGTATCTAAAGGGCGCTATTCCGCTATGACAAGCAAATTTTTTTGCGGTTGTAATTTTGGTAAACCCCAAAGTCTCAATAATTACATTCAGTGCTATCTGCAAACCAATGCCTTTTATAGAGGTCAAAAGCTTCAAATACCTCTTTAGCTTTGGATCTTCATGTATTACCTCCTTTATTTCTTGGTCTAGTTGTTTGATTTGGCTATCCAGCAACTTGATCCTTGCCTTGTTTCTTTTCGCTCTTCCTTTATAAATCTCGGGAGAAATAAAATCTTTATGATCCGACTGCTGGGCTTGAAATTTCGCTCTGTCTTTTACCAGTAATCGACGCTCTGAACGCAAATAACGAAGATATTCAATTGACTTTTCCCCTAATTCAATGGGGGAGTACTTATCTCTAAAACGACGTCCGTATTCCGCTATTCGATATGCATCCACCTTGTCATTTTTCCCCCTTTGCAGCCCCTGGCTATGCTTAATTTCATAACCAGATTGTAGCCAAAGGCTCAAGCCTAATTCCGAGCATACCCGAATCAATGGATAGGTGTAAATTCCGGTATGTTCCGCAATAATGAGCGTGTTTTCACCCGACAACTGATAAAGCTTACACAACTCAAACAAACCGGTAGTGATGGCATCATCAGTATTATCAATAGGCTCAAATTCAATCGACTGATCCAGTGAAATAAGATGGAGTTCCAGACTTCCCTTACTTACATCAATACCTAAATAATGGTTAAAATCCATATCAATACAATTTTAGAAACCATGACTCAAATACCACCTAAAAACCTTATCAAATCTGATCTCTCATGCAGGTCCTGTCTGAGTCAAAGGGTTAGTTGTTAGAATTCGTATAGGTCTTACCTGGACGCAAAATGAAGTTCACTAACCCTTATGGTTTCAGGTTCTAGAATTGAAACCAATATCATTAAAGTTATATTTAACTCAAAATCAACCTCTAACATCTGATTGTAAATTACTTGGATTAATCCTACCCGTTTCTGCATTGCAAACCTAAGGTTACGCCAATTCCACTAATTAACTTTTGAGGAGTAGGTGTGATGATTTTAGCCACGAATGTCCCTAATGTGCTCGAATGTTTTTTAGAATAGGGGCATTCATTGGCATTTAGTGCGTTTTTGAAATATACGGAAGAAATTTCCAATACAAGGGGATGGCCTTGATCAATGGGCGGATAGACAAAGGTTCTGCTGGCGACAAGAAGGCATCACAGCGACATTTTAGCAATATTTCACCAGTCTCCTGCCCGCTCCAAATGTCGCCTTGATGGATTCCGTCAGCAGGTTCTTTGTCCCGCCGACATTGATCACAGCCTTGATTTCTTGTTTCGTTTTTGTCAAGAAAAAATGAAAAAGAAACGATTAATAATTAAATATAAGGTATTGAATGGTAGATCTAGCTTTTGATGAAAAAGCCCTTCCCCTTCCAGCAAGCAGAATACTTCTGTTTATCTCCAAGCCAAGTTCCGTTATTACATTTCCACTTCTTTCAAGGCCTCATTTCTTTCCCATATTTGAAACCAGGGATCACTGGTTTGCTGCTGAAATGCTTTAAGTTCCTGAATCATATCAGATAATACTTTTTCATAGCTGGGATTCGCCGCCAGATTATGCGCTTCTTCCGGGTCGTTCTTAAGGTCAAATAATTCAAATTCCGCGCGAAAGGTATAATCATATAAAGATCTGCGTCCATACATCTGCCCTGGAGACGCTAAGGCTTCCTGCAAGGTAGAAGAATTCCAGATATCTTTGGCATGAGGAAAAGGCGTTCCGGAGGTCACATTCCAAATCAGTTTGTAGCGATCTGTAATGATGGTCCGCATCGGATAATACATGGTCACCTCATGAAAAGTATGGGAAGCGAATGTTCGGTTCTCCCGCTTAAAATGCTTCGGATCTTCCAACACCTCTTTAAACGATACTCCGTGGAATCCATTTTTATAATAAGATTGGGGATTTAATTTAGGCTTTCCTTTAGCGATTTTTTTCACCCTGGCTTCTGCTTTCGGAAGGACACCTACCAGGTCCAGGATCGTTGGACTTAAATCCGTCCAATTGACAAATGCGGTGGTCACTTGTCCTGCATTTTGCTGCTTTACATTTTTAATGATCAGCGGCAGGTTAATGCCCGGCTGATATTGATTGGTTTTGGCTCCGGGAAAGGCCAGGCCATTATCCGCCAAATAGAGAATAAGCGTATTGTCCCAGAGTCCTTTTTGCTTAAGGCTGTCAAATAACAATCCCATGCCCTGATCCATTCGACTTATGGACTGATAATATTCGGCCAATTCTTCTCTGGAGCATTTAGAATCTGGCATAAAGGGCTGAACCGAAACCTCTTCCGGCTTATACTTGGTCGTACGAATACCGGCATAGCCTTCCTCGAGATTACCAAATTTATTGGCACCAAATTTTCCCGGATACTTATGCAATCCACGGTGAGGATCTTTTGGACAGTAGTATAAGAAAAATGGCGCTTCACCACAGTCCTCAATAAAGGCCAAAGAACGCTGACTCATCTCGTAGGTATTCCGGCCATCGGCCTGCAACACCTGCTGAAAATGGTAAACCGCCTCCGGTCCTAAATGATATTTGCCGATTCTGGCCGTTTTATAATCGGCAAATTGCTCCAGCATCACCGGCAAGGAGAGAATGTGATCATAAGTAGCAAAGTGATGATAGGCATGCTCATGTCCATAATGCCCTGTGGCATGATTGTACATCCCACTCATAATCACCGAACGGGAAGCACTACAGGAAGCGGTGGTGCAGTAAGCATTTTCGAAACGAATCCCCTCCCGGGCCAAGGCATCAATGCTGGGGGTCTGGATTACCTGATTACCGTAACAACCCATATCAGCCCTGCCGTGATCATCAGAAACGATGAGTATAATATTGGGGTGATCATTCCTTTGTGCCTTTAGTGGCATTAGCCCACAAAACAGGGCCACTATACTTAACAAACACTTCTTCATAGCAAAACAGCGTTAAAAAAAAGCCCGGTTCGAACCGGGCTCATTCTTCTCAAAAAATTCTTATGGTCGGTAATCTTCCCGGATAAACTGGATATAATCAATGTAGATTGTTCCGGTTCTTGGAAAGTCTTTATCCATCACGAACTGTGTTTTAGGCGTATTAAACTCAAGGGTTTCCGCAATATTCTGAGGAGCTTCCACTTCCACCCATTGGCCTTGTGGCACATCCGAAAGATCAAATACCATTGGCATCCACCAATTTGTATTCGTGGTCTTGGCACGGAAAGTAACATTTGGCATCATGCTGCCAGGCTCAATATATACGCGAATCTTCCGATTATACATTCCTGAGGGGATTGAAAAAGGACGATTTTCTTTATCTTCATGAAGAATAGCAAATTTATGTGCGTCAGGCACTTCCGAGGTAGAGAACTTAAGGACATGTGCCGCTCCATTAACATCTTCTTCAAAAGAAAACACATTGTTACTTAAATAAAAATCCCAATGCTCCTGCCCCTTAGCAAAACTAAAATAATCTTCCGGTAACACCTCAAAACCTATACGGGCATTCACTGTGGCATCAAACCCCTGTAAAACTCGCCCATCCTCAGACATAATGTTTCCACCGGTATACTCTACCACGATCAGATCATTTCCATATACGGGAGCAGCAGGGATTAATTCAATTACAGTATTATTATCACTCACTCTGACCTGCTCCACCAGAATATCTTCCTCAAACCCCTTGCCTGCATTCTTTACTTTCAAAGTAAAGTGGTCTTTTTCATTGGCAGGAATATTGGCCACTCCCCCATTGACTGAAAATCTAATCACTTTTTCTACATCCAGACTGATATCGCCTTCCTGAAAAAATGGCTTAGAAGAAGGAATCACCGAAATTTGCAATGGTATAGCTTTACGTTGACGATTAGACGAAATAATTTCATCACCGGTACGAATGGCTAATAACTCTCCTGCATAATGTGTTCCCAATTTAGAGTACAATGCAGCAAATTCCTCTTCCCTGCTCTCCTCTTCCTGCGCCTGGTTCAACAACCACTGTCTTGTATTAGGACGACCCTTGGTGGTCAAATCTCGGAATATCAGCGGCTCTCCGGCCTCAACCTCCAGTTTCTTCCAATTGGCCTTATCGGCATCCGTGGTAGGAACTTCCTGATCCCCCTCTATCTCAAGCACAATCTCCCCTTTATACTCTACTTCAAAGGCGGGTTTCACACTGCCATAGACATCCACCACGAAAGTAGTGTCTACATGCCATAGTCCGTCTTCGGCATTAAATGTACTCCGAAGGGTGTCATTGTCAAAACCTACACGGTACACCTCTTCCTCAAAACTGCTATTCAAATTAATTTCATAAGTACCTTCTGTCGGATAATAGATATGCACCATCTTTTCATTGGTATAACTCACTGAGTCTTCCAACACATGCTCAGACAAATCCGAATTGGCATCAAAATTACCATCGAGGAAATAAGTCCCTTCTGAAATCTCCCAGGATTGGTACACCAATCCCTGGGACAAATTATACATGGTCACATGTTCTCCTTCATTTAGCACCCAAAAACGTTCCCCGTTTTTATTAGAATTCCATGCTAAATCTGAAAATTCATGAGATGGAATTTGATAGTCCTGAACACAGCCCCACAACATCAATGTTGTGAAGGCTATAAATATATTAAAAAATCTCATACTACTTTTTCTTATTATAGATCCCTGGGTTAGCCATCACCTCTCTTGCCGGAATAGGTAAATAATTGTGGATTTGAGGATTGAAATTTTCAGCAGCTCTCTCAAAGTCTTTCAGTATTTTTGGTGTTCCGTTTGGAGGACCATCAATACTTACACATCTCAACAGTGCCCATTTCGTTTTTTCATTACCATCCTGCCCAACAAATTTATAGCCGAGGCCATAGTATTCCTCCTGAGCCAATTCTTCAAAACGCTCTTTTAAAACTCCCCAACGACGAAGGTCAATAAAACGCATAGAATGTCCTTCAATGGATAGCTCCAAGGGTTTTTCCTTATACATTAAGCGCTCCATCAGGCTTTCTGCATTATAAACAATTTCGTCATAATCATGATCCGTATCCCCATTGGAAGGTCCGATCAGCTGTAAGGCCCAGCGCTTGCGAACTTCATTCATTAAGGGAAGCGCTCGGTCCACCTGATTCGACTTAATGTAGCATTCTGCTAAATTCAAATAAACTTCGGCCAAACGAACCACGGGAACATTTTTACCCGAACGGTTACGGCCCTCTTCCATATTTAACTCACTGTCAATAATATCATGATTACTATACTTTTTAAAATAACCATATTCAAAGCTGTTAAAAGGAGCCATATCACGCGCCAAACCTTCCAGATAATAGGGGGTTTGATCATCCTCAATTAGGGCGATCATATTGGAAGAACGAAGGGAAACTACTTTCATTTTTTCCTCCCCTTCCTCAGTGGTATAATAATTCCGTTTGTCTTTCGTATCCAGGGTCTCTGCTCTGTAAGCATGGGTCAGCCACAATGAAGGAAGTAAGGTTCTCCCTCCCCCGGTACTCTGAGGAGATACCATATTGGCCAGTCGGTTACTTAAACTTTGCTCATCCCAAATTCCCATCTCAGGACGTAGGCCCAGGCCATAATTCACCTGGAAAATAATTTCATCACAGCCCGCCGCTTTATCGGTAAACAGTACTGTTTCGTCCTGCTCCAACTGATAATCTTTTAAATTACCGGAATGATTATAAATGATATCTTCATAAAGATCTTTCGCTTTATCATATTCCTTTTCATATAAGTAACTGGTAGCCAAATAATAGGCCGCAGCACCAGCGGTAACTCTACCCATCTGATTAGAAGGATAATCTGCCGGCAAATTATTCAAAGCATACTGCAGATCTGCGCGGAAGAAGTCCACCACTTCCTGATAATCAGAAATAGATCTGGTATAATCCGCGGTAGTCTTTGGCGTTTCATCATAAATAATGACCTCTCCTTCGTTAAAAATAGAGTGCGCGTAGAAGTGAAACAAGCCTCTTAAAAAGCGGGCCTGCGCCATTTGAAGCACACGTTCTTCCTCATCAACTGAGCCTTCTAATCGCTCCAAAGCCTCAATCACCTGATTGGCCCGGAAAGCGCCCTGATAATAAGCCTGCCATTTCAACAAAATTGGTTGTTCTGCCGCTCCATAGGTATAATAGTAATAAATGGCTTTATTTCCCCATGGACTAGGACGTCCCCCTCCGGGATATCCCAAATCTGAACGCAAACTTTCCTCCTCAATACTAAGGATAAAGTGATTCAGCAAGGTAGAATAAGTGGCATTTAATCCGGTATTGGTATCGTCTAAATCCTGCCAGAAATTATGCACCAGGGTTTTGTTCGGATTCTCCTGATCCAACAAATTGGAACAGGCCACATTAAAAAATAAAAGAATAAAAATAAATATATTAAATCTTTTCATGTCCGTAAAAATTAGAATGAAAATTTAAGGCCTAACAGATACTGAGATGCGATTGGATAACGTCCGATATCCAAACCACGGGTAGAGGTACCATTTCCTCCGACATCCGGATCAAAACCGGTATACTTGGTAAAGGTCAATGGATTTTGAGCAGTAACATACACTCTCAATCCCTGCACTTTAAGTTTATCATTCACTTCTTTTTTGAAGTTATAACCAAGGGTTACGGAGCGCAATCTTAGGAAGGAACCGTCCTCTAACCAGTAGTCCGTAGCAGCGGCATAATTGGCATGCTGGCGGCTGTCTCCTCTGAAGGCGGGCACATCTGATTGGTTATTGGCTTCAGACCAGGAATAGTACAGGTCTTTGTGGCGCTGGAAAGAATAAGCAGCTGCTTTGGTTCCGTTCATTACTTTATTCCCCACATTGGCATACCATTGCATACTGAAATCGAATCCTTTATACTCAATATTAGTATTTAATCCTGCTTCAAATAGTGGTAAACCACTACCGGAATAAACGCGATCTTCTTCTGTGATTCTACCATCTTCGTTGGTATCGATATACATCAGATCACCCATTTTTGCCGATGGCACCAAGGCTCTATAAGCATCCAGCTGCTCCTGCGTTTTAATCACACCCTCGGTCTGATAAAGGAAGAAAGCACCCACCTCATGTCCTAAGGCGACGGTAGTCACCATGGAGTTGGGATCACCAGCCATAAAGGTTTGATTATTATAAATAATATCTTCTCCAGACATGCGCGTAACCCGGTTGATATTCTTGGTGAAAGTACCATTTATCCCCCACTTAACGGCACGGTCAATGGAACGATATCCTGCAGAAATCTCAATCCCCTGGTTCATCATATCTCCCACATTCATCGTGATCCGGGAATCTGCTCCGGAACCAACACCGGCTGAAGGAGGTAATTGCACCGGGAATAGCATATCGTGCTTACGGGTATCGTACAAATCAACTCCAAAAGTCAAACGGTTGTCAAACATCCCGATGTCAATACCAAAGTTGGCCTGTACAGTGGTTTCCCAACGCACATTCTCATTGGCAAAAGCCGTTTGGATAGCGCCATATGCAATGCTTTCCCGTCCCTCAGCGCCGAAGATATAATCCTGGTTTCTGGTAATGGTGGGCGCGAAAGAATAGGATCTAAAATTCTGATTACCCGTGGTACCATAACTGGCACGTAACTTAAAGTTGTTCACCGTCTTGGCGATATTATCCCAGAATGGCTCATCCGAAACATTCCAACCTGCAGAGATGGAAGGGAAAAATCCCCAACGATAAGCTTCGGTAAAACGAGAAGATCCATCCCGACGCACAGAGGCACTCAACATATATTTACTATCATAATCATATTGCACTCTCGCTAAAGTTCCTAGCAGAATATCGGTACGGTCATTTCCGCCAGAGTAAGCATAGGGATTCAACAAACCTCCTTCGATCACCTTGATGTCATTATCAACGATGAATTGACGGCCCGCTGTAAACTGATTCATGCTGTACATCTCATAAGATGCCGCTCCAGTAGCTACGATACGATGTTTATCAAATTTCTTGGTGTAATTTAAACTCGCATCCGCGCTAATTGAACCGTTGTAGGTGAAACTCTGCTGAATATAGGAATCACTAATTTGCGTTAACAATAGCCCGCTTCGATCATAAATGGCATAATTGGGAGCGAACATTTTCCGTTGATAATTCACAAAATTTGCCCCCACTCGAGATTCAAATCTCAAATTATCCGTAATTCGATAAGCCGCACGCATATTGGCATTGATACGGTTTCGTTTTCCGGTATCTTCAAAACCAATCGCTCTCATCGTATTGGCCAGGGCCAAAACTAATGGATTGGTACCATCTCCGGAAGTATCAAAAGAACCATCATCCACACTTACGGCAGGCTGATAAGGGAAATAACGCGTCGATTGAATCAAAATATCTGCTCTTGGCTGTGCCTGATTTTCATGCATAAAAGCCAAACCGGTCTTTATATTTAATTTTCCTTTTTGAAATTCCGTATTGAAGCGGGTGTTGAAACGATCAAAACGCGAGTTAATAACAACCCCTTCCTGACCAAAATAACCGGCCGAGACATTGTACTTCATCTTTTTGGTACCACCAGCAGCATTTATGTTGTAATTATGCACGGCGGCCATATCATTAAGCACATAACTCACCATATCGGTATCATTCAAAAACAAATACTGAGAACGATTGTAATGAGTATTTGCTTCATCATCCACTTTACCATGAAAATTGCGAGAATAGACCAAATCATAATAAGACTGCTCATACTTATTCATCAGTGGAACACGAGATTGCTCCTGAATACGCTGAAATCCAGAGGACCCATCGAAAGAGATTTTCATCTCTCCTTCTTTCCCCTGCTTGGTGGTAATCAAAATTACCCCGGCGGCACCACGGGTACCGTAAATCGCACAAGAGGCGGCATCTTTCAATACATCAATCGTCTCAATTTCATTGGCAGCCAATCTTGGATCCCCTTCCTGAGGAATACCATCTACCACAAATAGTGGGGTATTGGAACCGCTGATGGAACTGATACCACGAATTTGAATATTAGACTCTGCCCCAGGCGCTCCAGAGCCGGCGGAAATATTCACCCCAGCAATTTGCCCCTGCAGTGCTGTTCCTAAATCTGCGGAAGTAAATTTGGTGATATCATCGGCTTTAATCTGAGCCACCGCACCGGTCAGCTCTTTCTTTTTTACCTCACCATAACCAATTACGACCACCTCTTCCAAATCGACCAGGTCTGAGGTCATGGTAATGGAAAGCTCTTCCCCAACAACGGTGTGGCTGACGGTTTTCATCCCCACGAAAGAGAAGGTTAGCAAATCCCCTACCGATGCAGGCAATTGGTATTGTCCTTCCACATCAGTAATGGTGCCCTTTTTCGTTTTTTCATTAATAACCGTTACCCCCGGCAAACTACCAGCGTCTTTCTCCGAAACGGTTCCCCGGACCTTAATATTCTGAGCCCAAGCGAAGGAGGTACAAAACATTAGTAAGGCAAAAACTAATATCCCCCTTTCCTGCAGGTGTGAATAAAAATATTTCATATAGAAAATACAAAAAAAATTAAAACATTAAAAAAGCTGCCTGAAATATTAGACTCATAAAATCCGCATGCGAAACTAAAAAATTACGAAATCATATACCATTAAAGACTGCTTTATTTACGCAAGTAAAGATAGGGGATATGGCGCGAGTTGAATGGGCCAAACTTAACCTATTGTTACAGTATATTACACTATCTTATTGGTTAAAAAATGAACTATTTAAGATAATCATAGCCTACTAATTATCAACTAATTAGAAAAAGGATTCAGCTATTAACTGAATCCTTGTCTAAAATTAACATTGGTATGAACATCAAAATTCTCCCAAGGAATAAACCCATCCATTAAGGGTAAACCCTTATTGCTGTATGATTAAAATCGATTTAACCTGAATGATGCATGCTTCGATCCTCCATTAACAGCAAAGCGGAAAAATGAAGGAATAGTTTCCTATTTTGAGTTTTTTCCAACGAGCAGTTGAATGAGGAGATCGCAAGCTTGGCCAAATTCGCGCTATTTTAAATCTAAGACAATGACCCTCAACGACCTGCCTATAAACCCCTTGCGCATATTTGGTAAATTTTTCAGATTAAAAAAAGGTACACTGAAAGGTTCTGTCAAACCTGGGCATCTCATTTTTCTCCCAAAGCTCCCTGGTATTGCCATCATGGAACCAACGAGGGGCATGGTGGGATTCACTCCAATCCTGGGCTTTTTGCACTAACTCTTTCACAATTTCAGGGTGCTTTGCACTCACATCCTTTTGCTCTCCAATATCTTTTTTAAGGTTGTAAAGCTGCCACACCCCTAATTCCTGGCTCAACAGCTTCCAGTCATTATAACGAACGCCCACCTCATTATAAGTATTGCGGTGACGCATCGCAAAAATAGCCTCATCTTTGCGGGTATTGCGGTTTTTCATAATATCGTTGATCACCACTTTACCATCCAGCACCTTTCCTGAGGGAATTTTAGCCCCGGCTAATTCCGCAAAAGTAGGGTAAAAATCCACAGAGGAAACCACATAATTAAAGCGCTTGCCGGCAGGGATATGTGCCGGCCAGTGGAAGAACATGGGTACTCGAAAACCTCCTTCGCAAGCACTACCTTTACCCTCTCTCAAAGGATAGTTATTGGCTCCACGGCCTATTTTACCGCCATTATCACTTAAAAATACAATCAAGGTATTCTCAAACTGCCCATTTTCCTTTAACTGCCTGACTACTTGGCTCACCCCACGGTCTACCGCATGCACCATGGCGGCATAAGTCCGGCGTTTTTGGTCTTTAATGCCGCTGTATTCGGCCATATCTTCCTCCTTGGCTTGCAAGGGGGTATGCGGAGCATTATAAGCTAAATACATAAAGAAAGGCTTGTCTTGTGCTTTAGCTTCATTCACCTGACGAATGGCCTGTTTCGAGAGCGCATCGGTCAAATATTCGTCTTCCTGTACTTCTTTGCCATTGTGCTCCAGCGGCAGCAGGTAATCAAAAATCACCTTCTTGCCTTGTTTTTTCTGACGTTCGTAAGCTTCCCGATACTGCTTAGGAAAATAGTTATGTCCTCCTCCCAGGAATCCATAAAAATCCTCAAATCCACGAACATTTGGATGGTATTGCGGCTCCGTTCCCAGGTGCCATTTTCCTACAATACCGGTATAATAACCTGCATCCTTCAACACCTTACTGATATAGGTTTCTTCCACCGGTATTCCCAATTCGGCCACCGGAATTCCCAGGTCCTCCTCTTCCGTATTTGGTGGCAAATTAAACTGAGTCCCCATCGGGTGCGGATAGCGACCGGTCAACATACTGGCGCGACTTGGGCCACAGAATGGATGGGTGACATAGCCGGAAGTCATGATGGTACCCGCTTTGGCCAATTGATCGAGGGCGGGTGTTTTTATATCCTTAGATCCGTTAAAACCTACATCATTATACCCTAAATCATCACAGACAATCATCAGGATATTGGGCTTCCGCTCCTGAGCAGAGGCGGATATGCTTCCCCAAAAACACAGGCAAAGCATCGCCAGAAAACTAGTATTTTTCATCTTTTTCATATGAGCTAATTTAAAGGGGCGTTTAAAACCACTCCACTGGAAGCAAGTTCCAAATATTGGCCGACATATGGCATAAACTTTCCACAATGCCGAGCTAATCCAATAAAAAAGCCATTTAACTGCTCGAGAAAAAAGCTGTTTTTTTTGAATTTTAGCTTTTAAACACTTCCTAAGCATGCCGAGCAGAAAGCTACTACCCGCTACCCAACATACCTCAAAAAAAAATCAGGGATAATAGGAAAATCATCCCTTGAATGATAATAATTTAAATCATAGTAAGACCGGCCCTGATTTTAGCCAAGGCCTCATCTAATTCTCCCGGGGTGTAACCGGTCAGCTGTCCCATGAATGACTTGAAATCTTTACTTGCATTTTTATTAATTTCCAATTGTTGATCTTTGGAAATGCTACCGTTTTTGAACTTTTGCTGCGCCTCAGAAAGCACTGCAATGTATTCTACCCGGGCTTCCTTTAGCTTTTTCGCCTGTTTTTTATCCAACTTAAATTCTTGTACACTTTGCTCCACAAAATACTGGATTTTTGCCTCCCGAGAAGCATGCTGTGCAAAAGAAGTATTTAAGGCTAAGAAAAATACAATAATTAAAATAAGGTTCTTCATGTCTATTATGATAAGCTTCACTAACCCGAATTATTCACCGCTAAATTCACTAACTAATCACAAGTGGTTTATTTTCAGGTCATTAAAATTTGTTTTCTTTGATTTATATTAGCCTAAATTTGGCAAGCTTGCTTTTTCCGCATTCATCTGTTTCGTTGGAAAAAACTCGAAATAGGAAAAATTCCTTCGTTTTATCCGCCTTACAGCTAAACGAGGATTTAAGCATAAATTATCCGGGCTAATTAACTATTTGGTAAACTTTCCTGCCAGCCCGCCTTTAATTGCTTGCTAAGCTTTGTTACCAATGCTTCCTGCTCCTGCGCCATATTTTTTGTTTCCAAAGGATCATTCACATGATCATATAATTCCACAAAAACCGGTGGCAGGGATTTATCCCGGCTGTCTTGCCAAAGCACCAAACGATACTGCTCCGTCCGCATGGTATAAGCCATCAGATGGTTTTCATATAAATCACGATCCCAACGATCGCCCATTTGCGCTTTGATTTTATCCTCTACTTCCTGAATCAAAGGACCGAAATAGGTCTCCCGCATACCGACCGTTAATGGGTTGGCTGCCCACTCGCGCAAAGCCGGCGTTGGGAATAAGGAGAAAGCCGCATTTTTCCAGGGCTGTTTTGGATCACTTAATAATGGTTTAAAGCTATGCCCTTCCAAATGTGCTGGCATGTCAATTCCGGCCATATCACACAGGGTTGGATACATATCCACCAATTCTACCAGGGCTTGGGTTGATTTTCCGCGAACCTCCATGGGCATATCCGGAGCAGCCACAATCATCGGCACACGTGTAGCCCACTCATAAGAGGTGGCTTTCCCCCAAATGCCCATTTCACCCAGATGCCAACCGTGGTCACTCCAAAGCATAATAATGGTATTATCCGCCACGCCGGCCTCTTCCAGGGCGTCGATCATGCGGCCAATCTGCGCATCAATATAACTGACACAGGCTAAATAGGCATGCTTATATTCTCTGGCCAAATCGTCCGTTATAGGACCTGATTTAGGCGCTCCCTGCCGTACTCTAAGCTCAAAAGAAGGATGCAATCCCATCGCCGCACCCCCCTCAGGTGCCTCAGGCTGTGCAGTCAAGGGTATTTGCTCCGGATCATAAAGATCATAATATTTTTTAGGCGCAATAAAGCTTAGGTGAGGCTTTTTAAATCCTAAACCCAGGAAGAAGGGCTTATCCGGATTTTTCTCCAGCATGTCTTTCAGGGTGGCAATGGCCAAATCTGCATTATAGCCATCCTCATAGGCATTGTCCGGTACATCCGCACATTCGTACACCGGCCCGTTCGCCAAACCATTCTGTGTCATCTCCAGGCCGTACTTTTCAATACTTTCTTTGCGGGTTTGCTTAAACAAAGCCTGGTTCTCAGGCAAGGCATAACCTCCAGGAAGCGCCGGTTTTTTGGCCTCCACTTTATCCGTAGCCGGTAGTCTTGACCAGGACAGCTCCGGGTCATTATATTTCCCATGGTAAATTTTCCCCACGTTCACCGTCTCATAGCCATTGGCTTTAAATTGCTGCGGAAGGGTAATAATATCAGGATTCAAATCCCGGAAATAGGTAAAGTTTTCCACCACGCCGATGGTCTCCGGACGTGCACCGGTCATTAAACTCGCCCGAGAAGGACTACAAATGGCCTGTTGACAATAGGCATTATCAAAGCGTAGCCCTTTGGCTGCCAATCGGTCAATATTCGGAGTAATGGCATATTCCGTTCCGTAGCAACCCAATTCGGGTCGGAGGTCATCTACCGCTAAAAACAGAATATTGGGCTTTTTCGCCTCTTCCTGGCTACTGGAAGCGGAAGGCTGACAGGCTGCAGCAGCAAGCAGCATCCCCATGGCCCCAAGATTAAGCATGAAATTTTTCATCAAAAAAATATTTAGTTCCATATAATGGGCATCCAGACGGTCATTTCACTATCCCCGCGATTGCTCCAGGCAAAATAGGGAATCAACTGACCTCTGTACGTTTTCCATTCATTTTTTTCTATTGGCTGATACATTTTATCGCGATTGGCCGGCTTTAGCCTTAAATCACTATGGATGACACTTAGCCCACCCAAAAAATCCGGCTGATAATCCACTTCCAGATTGGCTTGCTCCGGAATATGCACTTCCAAAATGTCCGTCCCTTTGGGCAAATCCGGGGTCTCTACACAATATACCACCGGCCCTCTTTGCACGGCCACCTGATTCCGTACCTCTTCAATACGGGCGTTCCCCTGCATATATTTTACCTCCATCGGTAATTCCAATCGCAGCTGGTCCCCCTTTTTCCATTGGCGATTGACCACTGCAAAGGTTCCTGCTGTAATTTTTGTAGGCACTTCCTTCCCATTCACCATCAGGCGGGCCGTATTGGCCCAGGCCGGGATGCGCAATAAAATTTCAAAAGCAGACTTTTTACACTTTTCAATCGTCAGATCAATGACTCCTTCCCATGGATAATTGGTGGACTGGCGCAATTTCAGAGGAGCACCATCCAACATCCGGGTGTCCAGGGCATTTCCCCCGAACATGTTAACTACTAAACCATTTTCTTTCAGGCTATAGGCCCAACCGGAAGATTTAGCAATGGTCCGCACCAAATTCGGCGGACAACAGAAACAGTCAATATAAGGCTCCCGGCAAGAAGCAGCGGTCGCTTTATAATCCAGTGCGCCATTTACTTTGCGTAAAGGATTCACATAGAAATAGTCTTTTCCTTCAATGCTAATGCCTGATAAGGCACTGTTGAACAATACCAACTCCATGATGTCGCCATATTTGGCATCTCCATGAATCCCCATCATGCGGTAGCTAAACATGGCATTGGCGATATTGGCGCAAGTCTCATTATAGGCCGTCAGGTTGGGCATCATATACTCATTAATGAATCCCTCATGAATGACATCCTTATGCTTCGATAGGCCGTGATGCGTCTGCCCCACTGCCCCGGTCACATACATTTTTTTGGTGGTTACATCTTCCCATAACAGATCCAGAGCATCAATCAGGGCTTTTTCCCCGGTTTCGGCATACACATCTGCCGCCCCCGCATAATAGTACAGTGCCAGCACCGCATGACCGGTGGCTTCTTTCGATTTACGCAAGGGAATACGCTCCTGCACCATATCCCCCACCATTTTGGGTTTGGTTGTGGCGTCCACCTTATTTCCACCTCTTCCCCTCATGTTGATGAAAGTTTCCGCCAGTTCCAAATAGCGGTGATCGCCTACGGTTCTGTACATTTCGACTAACCCCATGATCTGAGACTGATTAAAACCAAAACGTTTTAGGGAATCCGGCTGTGGCTGAAAAAGATCGTATAAATAATCAGCATGCTTCACGGCAAGCTTCAGAAAATTATCCTGACCGGTTAAACGCTTATGAATACAGGCACTGGTCAGTAAATGACCGCTATTATACAGTTCGTGGTGTTTTCGGTTGGAAAAACGCCCCAAATCACTGGTCTGCACCTGGGTAGAGATATAGCCATCTTCCTCCTGGGCTTGAGCTATAACGCCAATAATTTCATCCAGTTCCTGCAATATTTCCTTGTCCCCATTCTGGGCATAAATATACATAGCAGACTCCATCCACTTATAAAAATCGCCATCGTGCCAGAGCTCTCCCTGATGCTCACCATCTTTGATTCCGGCAGCAATTTTAAAGTTGTTATAAGCATGGCCAATGTCCCCTTTTAACAAGGTGCCCATATGGGGCATCATCACTTCCTCACAAACTTTAAACTTATCTGCCCAAAAACCTTCTGTCCAATGGCAATCTCCAAAATTGACACTTTTAAATACAATATTCGGACTGTCACTATTATTAATAATTGCTTTTTCCTGAGCAAATAAAGTGAAATTAAAAATCAATAAGAAAAGAGTAAAAATATTATTTTTCATATAATAATTTAAAAAAATATTAAGTGTTTTTATGATCAATGTTAATGAGACATAAATGAAAAAGTGGCATAGAAATGATCACCCCCCATGCGATCATTTCTATAGCCCTAAAGAAAAAGGTGTTGTGGTATAATACTTATTATCATCAACAGCATCACTGTTATCGTCTATCCGATTACCCAAATTTCGCATATTTGATTAATCCTAATCTAACATGCTTCCTTTTTCATTTTTATTAATACTTGTAATTGTCTTTACGAATTCTGACTGTTATCCTGGCTCTTATCATGCAATTTGATACCGATAGGTGTTGGGGGTAGTCCCCATAATCTGCTTAAACTGCTTATTGAAATGGGTGATAGAACGATAACCGACGATTTCCGAAATTTCCGAAATCAACAAATTATCCTGGATCAACAAGCGAGAAGCATTTTTTACCCGAACTTCATTCAAATACTGAAAGAAGGACTTGCTGGTCATCTTTTTAAAGAATCTGCAAAAATAATTAGGTGACATGCAGGCGATATCGGCCACTTGCTGCAAGCTGATATTGTCATTATAATGCGCTGCCACAAACCGAATCACCTTTTCTAAGCGCTCGGTATTGAATTCCTGCTCTTTACACATATCCGTAACGGACAGAAATATTTTATCTTCACTATTGGCCAGTTTATTTAATAAGCTTAAGAAGTGAATCAATTGCTCTGGCATGGACATTTGCAACAACTGCAATACCATATTGTGCCACACCCCGGGAATATTTTCAAATCGAATGCCATATTTGGACTGCTCCAAAAGCTGCGCTATATGTCGGAATTCCAAGCGCTTGAATGTATCCGTCCCCACCAGCTGGTCGGTGAATTTAATAACGACCTTATTCACCTCTCCTCCATTTTTATCTTTCCATAAATGCGGCACATTAGGCCCCACTAATACCAAATCTCCTTCCTGAAAACTTTGTGCACTGTCCCCGACAAACCTGATTCCACTACCCTTCACCACATAAATCAACTCATATTCCTGATGATAATGCCAATCATCATCATAACAAGGAATATTTTTCTCATGGATTTGCAATTGTTTCCCTTGTTCTAACTCCGGTTTTTTTACAATAAGTTTCATAATAGTTTGATTTTGGTTGGGTATAAATCGTGTTTAAAGAAAAAAATAGCAATGGCCCTTTGGACTAAATCGAAGCCATTGCTTCATCTATTGTGGATGGATTAAATGTCAAAGTGAAAAATCTTTGTTATCCGCTTTCAAAACGAAATGGAGCTTATATCTTCCAGATTTTAGCGCATATGGCGTAATCGGTTTTTGCTTCATTCCACCTACACCCGCTTGCGCAGCCAGTATATTCAGCGTATAGTAGCCCTGTGGGACCAAATCATAAGGATGTTTTGCTTCCTCCAAATTTTCCGGACTATACGGCCAGATAGAAAAATCAAAAGTATCCATTCCTTTTATTTGAAATTGATGACGCTTTTTCGCATCTCTCAATTGAATCCACTGGGTATCCGTTCTGTTGCCATTCGCCTGAGGATAAGCATACTGATAAAACATGTCCTCCGTAGGTGCGCTGTATAAACCCAGCTCAGTAGAACGCTTACGATCAGCATAACTTTCCCAAGGGCCATTTCCGTAATATACCGTTTCGGTAAATTGATCCGCTAGGCCCATCGTCAGACCGAATTGCATTAATTCCGGTAAGGTAGGATCAGCATCCAGCTCGAGTGCTACTTCCAATGCACCATCGGGAAAAATTTTATAGGTGCTTGTCAAAGTCACTTTATCTTCCATTTTCTGGTTTACCGCCAGAGAAACAAAGCCATTTTCCTGCTGTTTTTCAATACTAACCAGCTCTAACTTGTCCGCTAAGGTCCTCCAGAACTTTTGTTTTTTCCCGGCATTTCTAAACAGACGGTCATTATCAATTAATGGTCGCCAGAAAGTTGGCTTTAACGGAGCGAATATTTGTTCCTGGCCTTTAACGATATAAGAAGTAAGTGCTCCGGATTGTGCATCAAAAGCCGCGGAAAATTGTTTTCCCTCGATGGTCAGCTGACCATTTATTTCATTCAGACTCAAGGCTTCTTTTTGCTTGCTTACATAAGTCGTAAAAGGTGCTGCCTCCGCATAAGTTAATTGCTCTTTGGCTATTTCGGTACCCTTGGCACACCACTCACGCGCCTGGGCTTCATGCAAACTCATTCTTAAATGATAGTCTGCCGAGCTTTTCTTTTTGAATGCTTTCACGGGAAGCTGCACCACTTGAGAATTGTGCGCGGCAATATCCTGTGGAGCTAATTTCCCGGTCTGAATCACTTTTCCATTTTCGGACAAAGACCACTGTAGCTCATACTGATTCAAATTGGTGAAATCAAATCTATTGATTATTCTAACTTTAAAATCTTCTTTATTTGCCCATTCAAAAGTGGCTGGCTGGAAAACGTAACGACATTCCCAGGCATGCGGATTCGGTGTACGGTCTGAAGCGAAAACACCATTCATGCAGAAATTGGAATCGTTGGGCTTATCCCCGAAATCACCGCCATAGGCGAAGAATTCAGTACCATCTTCATGCGTTTTTACCAAGCCCTGATCAATCATGTCCCAAATAAAACCACCAATCAGATTCGGCTTCACCCGGATGGTATCCCAGAATTCGCCCAAACAACCAATCGAGTTCCCCATGGCGTGCAAATATTCGCACATAATGATCGGACGCGAAATATAAGGACTATTGGACATATTCGTCAGCTGATTCAGGCTCGGGTACATCCGGCTGATCACATCCACATAAGGAGGATCTGTCGGATTGGCCATCTCTTCAATTCTTCCCAGCTTAAAACCGATACCTTCCTGATAGGCCGGATGCGTTGGATCTCCCTGTGCCCCTTCATAGTGAATGAATCGCGAAGGATCGTAATCCTTAATCCAGCCAGCGGCAGCGGCAAATGCCGGACCAGAACCCGCCTCATTCCCCAGTGACCAGGAAATAATACTCGGGTGGTTTTTATCACGCTCCACCATTCGGATCACACGACTCAAAATAGCGGCCGGCCAACTTGGCTGCTGAGGAAGGAAACTTCCCAGGCCATGACACTCAATATTGGCTTCGTCCATTACATACAAACCGTACTCATTGCACAATTCATAGAAGTAGGGATCGTTCGGATAGTGAGAAGTACGAACCGCATTGAAATTAAATTGCTTCATCAGCTCCACATCCTTACGCATATCCTCACGGGTCAATGCTTTTCCGCGCTCTGCATGGTGATCATGTCGATTCACGCCCATGATTTTCACCGATTGTCCGTTGATCAACAATTCGTTTTTATCATTGAAAGCCACCTGGCGAAAACCAATCTTTTGGCTTCTGTATTCCACCGCTTCCCCGGCAGGATTATGCACCGATAATAGGAGCTGATAAAGATTCGGTGTCTCTGCTGTCCATTTTTCCGGATGCTTCACCTCTGCTTCCATCATGGCCCATTTGGTGATGTCGCGTTGTGGCCAACGTTCATAATAAACAGAAGCCAGATCTATTTCCATTGGCTGGGTATTCACCTTTTGGCCAGCACCGTCGAAAAGTTCCGCTTTCAGACTCCAGGCTTTCAATTCTGCTTTGGAAGTCTCCCGCGCTACCCACAATTTCGGACGCAACTCCAAACGGGCATTCTCTATATTGGCATCAAATTTTGTTCTGACAAATACATCGTTCAGCGCTACTTTGGGTTGTGCCATCAGCATCACCTCGCGATGAATACCTGCCAGTCGCCACATGTCCTGATCTTCCAGATAACTGCCATCGCTCCACTTATACACTTGCACGGCCAAACGGTTTTTACCCGGCTTCACATAATCAGTAATATCAAATTCAGCGGCCAATCGGCTACCCTGACTATAGCCTACTTCTTCTCCGTTCACCCATACATAAAAGGCAGAGGTCACCCCACCGAAATGCAGAATAATGGACTGACCGTCCCAGTCTGCCGGCACTTCCATATCTCTGAAATAACTCCCCACCGGATTGTCTCGATAAATCTTCGGCGGACGAGGTGGCTGTGGCCCCATATAGTTTTCCGCAATCAAAGGTTGATCTCCAAAAGCCCCCGGTGTAAAAGGATAAACAATATTTGTATAGATCGGCTGGCCAAAACCCTGCAATTCCCAATTGGAAGGAACCGGAATCGTGGCCCAATTTTTTCCTTTAAAATCGGCCGCCATAAAATCCGTAGGACGATCTTCCGCGCGACCTACATATTTAAACTTCCAATCACCATTTAACAACTGCATTTTGGAAGCCTGACGGTCTCCCTTCAAAGCGGCTTCTCTGGTGGAATAAGAATAAGAAGGAACACGGGCTTCCATTTTATTTTTCTCGAACATCAGTTCATTCTCCCAGTCAGCTTGCGCAAGCGCTCCAAGAACACTGAAAACCCACAAAACACTAAAAAGAGTAAAAAAACGCATAAAAAATCACTTTAAAAATAAATCCTACGGGCCCTTATAATACAGGAATAGGAACTCCCTAAACCCTTCATTAAAAATTATACAATTAAGAGACTTAAAAAGTGACTCTTATTGCGAATCCCATCACAAAGGATCAAAAAAAGTGACTTGAATTATGACGCTATTGTAAATGGAGATGTACACTAGCGTAAATCAGACCATGTTTACGGAAAAATACATAGGTGATACGAATTCGTCATGGAAAAAAATTTGGGCGTGAGCAAAAAAAGCCCCTCCACTTCTGTTGTCCATCCAGAATAACCACCTCATAGTAAGAGGAAGAGTTCCAAAAAGAATCATATACCCTTCATTTTTTTAGAAAAAATTACCCCCGATTCCTAAAAAACGAAGCCTTGCCTATTGAACCAAGGTGGATGTTAGCGCTCAAAAAAAAATCCATTTGACTCAAAAAAAGGGCGGTAAAATCAGAAATAATCACCCAGGCGTACTCCAATTTCGGAGCCAAAAGTACGCTTTCGTCTAAGAGTATATTTAAAAACGCACCATCTGGATGCAAATTCGAATTATTGCAAGCGGTTTTGGGTAAGTTCTCAGCAATAGCGATGCTATTCTCTCAAAAGAATCCTTTATCGCTTCTGCAATAAGCAAATTTTGGTTGCAAATTTTCGCTTTCAAACCCGCCCTAATACATTACCGGAGATGCTCACCAGTCCTTTAAGTGAAAATGACAAGTCCGATATTGGCAGAAACAAAAAAGGACTCCGCTGCTGCGAAATCCTTTAAAAAAAAAATAATCCGTTATGAGCATTTAATATTCGACATTACAGCCTCAATAATTGTGTGAGCCGAATTACGTATGCTGAAATCCTTATTTAGCTTCCAGGGCGAAAAATGAAGGATTCGTTCCAAGTTTCATTTTATCCGCCAAAGCATATGGAGAAAGCAAATTCTCCCACATTTAAACCTTAAAAATATCAATAAAAGCAAGCACAACAAACTGATACAATTCTCCTTATCGTAAACTGCTAAATTTAGCGGTGAATAATCCGGGTTAAAGCAAATCATCCAGCTGCAAATTCAAATTATTGGAAACGATTTAGAATAAATTCTCAACAATAGCGATGCCATTTTCTCAAAATTATCGGGTATCGTTTCTGCCATTCTTCAAATTTTCGCTGCGCATTTTGGTTCTAAAACACGCTCTGGACCAGTGCTGCTACACCATCCATTGTGCGTCCATTCTCACCGTTTCTCCGCTATCAATCGCTTTTTCAGTCAACAAAGTCCAGATGCTGGCATGATAGGCTTCCCTGAGCATCCAGTCCGGAGCGGCTTTGGCTTTAATAAAATCCACAAAACCCAGCAGCAATTCCTGCGTCCCATCCCCTTCTTGCCCCTTATAGATCGGCTCTTTCTTCCCTTCTATTTCGGTTTCCGGATCCCAGCTGGGGCCACCAATGGCATTTCCCATTTTCAGATTATCCTTAATGGCTTCCGACATCGCCTTCAGGGGCGCCGGATCATTTACCGTTTTATTGGGGCTGTCCCACTGAATGGTGTTGGTCTCCAATCGCAGACTGGCCAGGTCGGTGATCAAGTGTTCCTCCACCCCGTAATTTCGGTTCATATTCATGGAATCGTAGATCAGCTGGTTACCATTAGGGTAGGTAAAAACCGCGGCAAAATTATCCGCTACTTCACGGCCATCCTGCCAAAACTGAATACCACCCGAAGCCTGGACCGAAACCGGAGCAGATTGGAAGGCCCAGTTCGCCACTTGCAACTGATGCGACATTAATTCTGACAGTAATCCGGCCGAGTACTCTTTGTACAATCTCCAGTTCAATTGCCTTTCCAGTTCAGGAGAATCTGCCGGCACCTTTTTCCGCCAATCCTTATTGCGGTGCCAGTAAGCCCGCACCTGTCCCAAAGGCCCAAACTCCCCCTGATGGAGGCGCTCCATGGCATTCAGGTATTTTTGGTTAAACAATCGCTGATGCCCGATCAATAAGACACTACCGGAATTTTGCTGTGCATCATACATGGCCCTGACCTCCTCAATAGTCCGGCCCATCGCCTTCTCACAAAAAACGTGTATCCCTTGCTGCAGGCAATCAATAGTGATATGGGCATGCTGATATAAAGGAGTCGCCACAATCACCCCATCCACCGGACAGTCCCGGATAAGACTTTTATAGTCCGTAAAAGTTTTAGGATTTTTCTTATAACGCCCACAAAGGGATTTTGCCAATTCCAGATGGGGACTATAGGTATCACAGACCGCCACCACCTCAAAAGTATGATGGCGCTTGTTCAGATAAAATAGGTGCTCCATCAGATACCTTCCCCGACTTCCTGTCCCGATAATTGCCAGGCGAACGGCTTTTCCGTCCGCTACTATATCATTGCAGGAAGATAAGGCAGAGGCTCCCAATGCAAGCCCCATTCCGGCCAGGGCCGAATTTTTCAAAAACTTTCTTCTTGTCTCTTTCATATTAAAAAATATTCATAGGGAATTATGTTAAATGAACAACAGGAAAATCAGCACCAGTTTGACTACCCTTCATTTTATGTTTTGCCCTATAAAGTCCTTCCAAAGCAAAATGCTTTTTCAACTCCCCTTCCATTCCGGGCTCCAAATAAAGCGTGGTGGAAATGGCTTCCAAAGCCAAAGGGCAATCCCCAACAACAGCCACCCCATGATTGCAGGGCAAATTCCCCAGCTTATCCCGAATATGAGCCGACTGCCCGTGCATCCCGCTGACCGACAAAAACTGATTAGTCAACCTCAGTTGCTGATCAAAACCACATTCGGGGCTTAACTGCAGCGTCCATGCTACGCCATCCGGCCGGTGCCCTCGGGCGTAAATCGAACTCTCCCCAAAACTTATAAAAGCATTTTCAATCTGAAACTGATCCAGTATTTCCGGCAATTGTTTCAGAAAAAGCCCTTTTCCCATGCCCCCAAAATCAACTCTTACCTCTTCGGTCAAAAACTGAATGGTATGTGCTGTTTCCTCCATGGCCACCAGGCTATCCACCGCACGTTCCGCATGCTGATTCACCAGATGAAAAACATCGAAAAAGCCGGAGGTCTTCTCCCGGAAATCCACCGCGAAACTGAGCGCTTCCCATAAATCTTCACTTAAGGAAAAAGGCATCCGAAAAGCCCCGGAATTCATTTTATAAGTCTCTGCTTCGGGATCAAAACGGCTCAAAACCTGTTCCCAATGCCATAAGGCCGCCTGGATACGGCTGATACAAGCCTGGAGAAGATATTCAGTGTCACCACACAAAATCATCTCCAGGCGAGTATTCATCCCTCGAAGCTGCTCATACTGAAAAGCCTGCGGTTGCTCCATCTTTAAACCTTTATTTCCCAACCTTTTTCATACTTCCGCTTCCATAATTTTTTGGCACGCTTACAGCCCACCACGCGGCCGCTTTGGGGTTCAATTTTCAGGTTTTCCTGCAGGTCCTGGGCAATATTTCCTAAATGACATAATTGGGTGGAGATGGCCGCATCCGCAATTGGCGCGGTAAGTTCATCGCCTTTCAAAATGGCATCCGCAAAATTCCGCATATGAGCGGTGGTTAAGCCATCAAATCCCTGAAGATCCGCGGTATCATTGGCCGAGTACTGTCCCTTTTCCCATTCGGTTTTGATCACATTTCCTTTCAGGTCCAGTAAATCATATTTGGCCCGATTCAAATAAATCGACCCCTCCGTTCCGTGAATCACCACGCCCCGGCCACCAAGACCTTTGTAACCGTTACAACTTCTGCCTTCCCAGCTGATAGTTTTACCACCCTCATACTCAAAACTGGTAGTCTGGGTATCAAAAAATTCCCAATCATCTCCTTTGAAATGATTACGCCCGCCGGTAGATACTACACGATTAGGATAATTCACGCCCAGCATCCAGCGGCAAACATCAATTTCATGGGTGCCATTGTTGTGAATTTCTCCGGTGCCCCAACTCCTAAACCAGTGCCAGTTATAAGGATGGATATTATCCCGATAATCCTCTCTTGGCGCAGGCCCCTGCCATAAATCCCAATCCAGCGTAGCTGGTGGCGCCATCTTTTTCCCATTGCCAATAGACTTTCGGGTATTGGCATAAAAAGCCCGACCAGCATATACTTCACCAATCACCCCCTCCTGAATATCGCGGTAAGCCAGCGTAGAGGATAGGGCCGAACGTTGCTGATTCCCCATTTGGCAAACTTTATTATACTTTTGCTGCGCCTCAATCAACAACTCGGTTTCCCGGGCATTATGACTGCAGGGCTTTTCCACATACACATGCTTTCCTGCCTGCATGGCCATGATGCTCATAGGGGCATGCCAATGCTCCGGAGTAGAAATTACCACCGCATCTACCTCTTTGTCCTCTAAGATTTTACGAAAGTCTTTTTCCGCCTTCGGGGTATATCCAATTTTCTCTTTAGAAAAAGTTTTAAATTTCTCTAAACGATTACTATCCACATCACTAATATAGGAAACCACCATAGGCTTGGATAAATGCACTGCCTGTACCAGTCCATGTGCCCGTCCTCCACAACCAATTATGGCGGTGTTGATCCGGTCATTGGCCCCCACAATATTAGCGAAAGTATTTACGCCTGAAAGCACACTAATACCTGCAGCACTTACTGCAGATTTCTTCAAAAAATTTCTTCTGGAACTCATCTATTTTCAGATAAAAATAAAAAACGATACAAAAATTATAGGGCAATCTCTAAGGGCTTAATTTTAATATTCTTAAAATGCACTTCATCCCCATGGTCCTGCAAAAGAATTAATCCTTCCTCCGCTTCCCCAAAGCCCGGCCATTTTTTATACTTGCTATAGGCCACAAGCGCTTTCCACATTTGCGTATTCCGCTCGTATTCTACCACCGTACAGCCATTGAGCACATGCCGTACCTTATTGCCTCTTACTTCAATACGGGCCCGGTTCCATTGAGAAGGATGGACATACTTTTGAGGTTTCAGGCCATTCACAAACAGGCGGGAGTCAGCCGTAATCAGATCATAGAGCGAACCCACCGTTCGGTTTCCGTTCACGCCTTTTTTGGCATCGGGATGTTGCTTATCATCCAGAATCTGGAATTCACAGCCAATAGCAGAACCCTTTCCTTTATTCAACTCTGTATCCACAAAATATTTTATACCACTGTTGGCGCCCTCGGTAAATTTAAAGTCCAATTCCAGTATAAAATTCTTAAACGGACGGGTGGTTACAATATCTCCCCCATGTGCGGACTCCGCTCCTCCGGAAGATAATACCGTCAATACGCCATCCTCAATTTTCCATCCTTTCTCCGGAAAATCATCCCGCTTTGCACCACGCCAGCCGTTAGTCGTTTTGCCATCCCACAATAATTCCCAGCCTTCCTGCTGTTCTTCTGCCGTTAATTCATTTTTTAAATAGCTGACCATTGGCGCTTTTACTCCTGAAAAATCCGGTGCCTGATCCAACTCCACGATGGTAATATTTCTCCAACGGTTTTCCATGCCCTCTTTATTCTTCCCACAACCATGTACCTGAAGGGCAATAATGCCGGACTCCGTGTCTTCTTCCAACAAATTGGCCACATTTACCCCGTTCAGCCAGCTAACGATCCTATTTTCATAAGCCACCACTTTCACCTTATTCCATTGCCCTTTGCGAACCGCCGATTTTGCTTCCGGATGATACTCCAGCGGATATCGCCAGCCCCGACGAGATTGATCATAAATCCCCGCGGACCAGGCCCGATCTGAATCTTCGGCTTCCACCTGCATACCATATACCACCCCCTTTTCATTGACCTGACTCCGAATCTGAACCCCGGAATTAAGCCCTTCCCCTAACAGGTATTCATATTCCAAAATAAAATTGGTATAGCTTTTTTTAGTAGCCAAAAAAGTACTTTGTCTACCGGCTTTTGACACGCCCACAATCTCCCCATTTTCCACTTTAAAGGAAGCTCCACCTTCCAGTGTTTCCCAACCTTTGAGGTTTTTACCATTAAATAATTTCTTTTTCTGATCTTTAGCCACCACTAAAGTACTCACCAAAAAGAAGAGGATTAAAAAATTTAGCTTTCTCATAATATGCTTATTTGTTGAGCACAAAGTAGAAATACAAGCCGGGCGACAACACCTGCTTTTGCGCCAAATATGCGTGATTTTGTTTCATTCGGGAGAAAGTGAGCGATCAAAGCCCACTTTTATTAAAGCACCCCTAAGGAAGTGGAAAACAGCAGCTGTAGGCTGGATTAGAATAAATAGATTTGAAACAAGGGGTAAATACAGGAAATCACAGGGGTGAAAAAATAAACGTGTTAAATTAATTATAACTCAAGCGAACAGGAGGATAAATAGGTTTCAAATTTTAGCTCCTGATTGGAATATCGACTATTTTAGGTATAATTTTTTAAAGCCTGCTGATTTCGAATTGATCAGCTTTGTATAGCAGGAAATTACCACACATTAAAGTCAGGGATAAACCATGAGTTTTTGGAAAAATATTTTTGGAAATAAGAATGCTTCAGAAAGCAATAGTAATCAGCATAAAACCGGACAGGAAGCTGATTTGAAAAAAGTTATTGAAATATTAAGTAAATATAAGAGAACGGCCTATTTACCTCAGATTAAGAAAACTAAGCATGAGTTTTCTACGGCAAGTAAAATTGGAGGATTGCCGTATTTGAGAAATGGGCATGATTGGCCGGTCTGTCCCAATTGTAAAAAGAATTTGCAATTATTTCTTCAATTGAACCTAAATGAATTACCGGAAAGAAAGGATAAAGGTTTAATCCAACTCTTTTATTGTACAACAGATGAGCCTAACTGCGAATCAAATTTAGAAGCATTTTTCCCATTCTCTAAAGCCGTATGTTGTAGAAAAATAGATATTGCTGGAGAATCAATTCAAATAAAACCTGAC
This sequence comes from Persicobacter diffluens, assembly GCF_036244895.1. Taxonomy (NCBI): domain Bacteria; kingdom Pseudomonadati; phylum Bacteroidota; class Cytophagia; order Cytophagales; family Persicobacteraceae; genus Persicobacter; species Persicobacter diffluens. The sequence continues at coordinate 391,198 of NZ_BQKE01000004.1, read as the reverse complement.
ATACAGGAAATTTTTAATGAAAAAGTAATTGTAGGTTGGAATCCTGTGGATGACTATCCGCATTTTGAAGAATATGAACAGTTAGGAATTGAAATTGATGATGATATTTATGAGTTAATGGAGGAGAAAGAGATCGGATTGCCAATAGAAAAGGATAAACTATTTGGCTGGCCATATTGGGTTCAATCCGTTGAATATCCCTTTGACCGAAAAACTGAAACTCAAATGGAATTATTGTTTCAGCTTGATTCTGAAGACAATTTACCTTATATGTTTGGAGATGCAGGCATTGGACATTTAACACAAAGTCCGGATAATAAAGAAGAATTAGGATTTGGTTGGGCTTGCTCCTAAGCTGGAAATTAAGATGTGGTGACAATGAATAAATTTCACAACCGAGATAGTGGAAAACTGAAGGCTTTCAGCCCGCATCTAAATTGTGACGGTTTGATGCAAACGTTTCACCCATTCCGCTAAGAAATTTATACGCACCGGAAAGCATCAAAAAAAAAGGCCAAAACTGTTTTCGCTTCTCTAATTCAAGCTTCAATTTTCAGGCATCATTTTTTTAATTTTATTTTGATACCAAAGTCGATCCTTTTTACCCTTTTATTCACCATCCCTCAATTGCTGTGGGCTAATGAGGTGAAATTTGACCATCTGGATGTTAAAGAGGGACTTTCTCAAAAGAATGTCTTTTGTATGAAATTTGATAGTCGAGGACTACTATGGGTAGGTACGCTAAATGGGCTCAACAGATTCGACGGGGAAGAATTTACCAACTACAAACCGGATATTCAGAATCCTCATAGCCTCAGTGGTAACAATTGCAAGGCGCTGGCCCCTGGGCCGGAGGGTGATATGTGGGCAATTACTGCTACTGGTGGACTGAACCATTTCGTAGCGGCACATCAAAAGTTTGATCAGGTGCCTGATAGTCTTTTTTCCACTAAGTTGGCCGCAGGCGTAAAAGACATGGTAATGAAAGGTGACTGGCTGTGGATGCTTCATTATAATAGAATTTTGGCTTATCACACCAAGCGACATCAATACCATGAAATCCGGCTAAAAACAAGTTTGTTAGGAATTCTACATAATTCAGATTTAGGGATAACGCTTTTCGGGACCTCAGGAATTTTTAGGGCAAAACTGGAGGGCGATAAAATCGTGCTTCACAAATCCTATAATCAACCCATTTATGGTTTATGTAATGGGGAAGATCAAATTATCGGCTTGGGAGAAAATAGCATTCTAATATTTAATAAATCTGGGAATCAGGTCCTATTTGAAAGCTCAGAATTAAGCGCTTCAGCTAAGCGTATGGAAGCAATTCCGATGACTTTTAGCAAAGATGACCTTTGGCTTGGCATGAATGGATTTCCCCTGCGCATAAAAAACCTTAAAAAAAAGCCGGAAATCCAATATTTAGTAAATGATCCATCCTCTTCCAATTCATTTCAGGGCAAAAGTATCAATGTGATAAGGGCAGATAAAGCGGGCAATATTTGGATGGGTACCGCCAAGAATGGAATTAATTTCTTTGGAAGACGGAAGAATAAATTTCAACATATTGATTGGAATGAAGGAGGAAAAACCAATAACCATATTGTGCGCGCCATTTGCCGTCGGTCATCAGGTCAGCTATGGCTGGGCTTTGATAATTCCGGTATTGGAATTATTCACGAAGATGGCCGGCAGGAAAAACTAAACGAACGGATAAACAAAAAGGGCGAAAAAGTCCCATTAGGAGGGATAAGGGAACTATTTGAAGACCAAAACGGCCGGTTATGGATTACGGGTATTTTTGGCTTGGGATATTATAATGAGCACTTGAAACAGGTAGAAAGCATAGGATTACACCACCGGTGGGACTGGCCCGGTTGGAGTTATGCCATCACTCCTTACGATAAGGATCATCTATTAATTTCCAGAAAAGGAGAAATAGCTGTAATCAGCCTTGAGGGCGATTTGGTAGAGGTATTGGAGATAAAGAACCAAATGGCTATCCGGGATATGGAGGTAGATAATGAGGGAAATATCTGGATTGCCTTCGACAATAATGGAATAGGACTAATAGAAAGCGAAACAAAAAAATTTACTTCCCTTAACAGTGAATCCATCGGACTGAGCAATAACAAAATTTACGATCTAGAGATACAAGGGGAGTTTCTCTGGATTGGGACTAATATAGGCTTAAATAAATTCAGCCTGAAAAACAGACAGGTCATTGCGCAATACTTTGAAAAGGATGGTCTTTCGAATGACCTCATTTATGGTATTGTCTCAGATAACAAAGGCCATTTGTGGATGAGTTCAAATCGGGGAATCACCAAATTTAATCCCGGTAGCAATACCTTCTCCAGCTATTTGAATTACCGTTATTTTATGGATGATGCCTATGGGTCGGATGCTGAAGGGTATCTGTATTTTGGTGGCTATGAGGGCGTGGTAAAATTCAGAGCGGAAGATATTACAAGCTCCGAATCCTTGCCAAAAGTCCATTTTCAAAATTTCAAAATATTCAATCAGGAGATTTCCCCCTCCCCGGATGGAATTTTACAAACAGACATCGATTTACTTCAGGAAATTCAGCTGAAGTACAACCAAAACACCTTTTCACTTGCCCTATACTCTAGTCCATTTGATTATCCAATCCGCAAAAAATTCAGAGTTCAGCTAAAAAATTGGGAGCAGGATTGGACTACATTCAGTGGAAAAAATACCGTTCATTACACCCAACTCCATCCGGGCCAATACGCACTACAGGTGGAATACCTCAGTCCGGAAGGAAAATGGCTGCTAATAAAAGAGATAAACATCAATATACAGCCCCCGTTTTGGCAAATGTGGTGGTTTCAATCAGGATTAGTATTGTCTCTTATCCTTTTAATATTGATTTTCATTCAATATCGATTACGTCAGGTAAAGTACGCCAATGAGCAGCTCCAGGATTTGGTGGAACAAAAAACCAAACACCTGAAAGAAAAAAATAATGAAATTCAGCAAATTTCGAAGGAGCTCCATGAAGCGGATCAGGAAAAATTGCAGTTATTCACCTACATTTCCCATGAATTCAGAACTCCGCTAACGGTCATATTAGGTTACCTGGAAAAATATCCCAAACAAAACTCCCGAAAAGTGCAGCAAATAATTAAAAATAATACGCTTCGACTTTTAAGATTAATCGACCAGCTCATGGATGTTCGCAAACAAGATTTGCAATTACATGAATTATATATTGATGAAATTGATTTACAGCATTTTTTAGAAGGCCTGGTGGATGAATTCAAAGTGTTGGCTTCCAAAAAACAGATTAAAGTCTACCTCATCTGTCCCCGGAAAATAAACCTTTGGACCGATATTGATAAAATGGATAAAATCATTTCGAATCTCCTGTCTAATGCCATAAAATACTCCCCGGAACTTCACAACATTTATTTGACAGTCAAGGAAGAGCAGGGATTCATTCATATTGATGTGGAAGATCAGGGAGTGGGCATTGCCCCGGAAAATAGACAGCAAATCTTCCACCCCTTCTTCAGAAGTACAGTAAAGGAAAAGCTCAAAAAGGAAGGATATGGCATCGGGCTTGCGCTGGCCAAGGAATTAAGTTTGCTCCTTCAGGCCGAACTTTCCCTGCTAAAAAGCGGAGAAACAGGAAGTACCTTCCGCCTATCCTTAAAGGAGGGAAATGGTCATTTTAAGCCCACTGATTTTAAAAGCAAAAAGCAACCTTTTCCTCATCCGAAGGAAATAGAAAAGGGGAATATGCTGCTGCAACCCTCCGCCAAAGAATTTACCCTTCTAATACTGGAGGATCAGGAGGATTTATTAGAATTTTTAGTAGAAGCCTTATCCTCAAAGTATCATTTATTGACCGCTGAAAATGGTTTACAAGGTTTAGAAATTATGCAAAAAGAGCAGCCCGATTTAATCCTAACTGACTTAATGATGCCCCGAATGGATGGTTTACAATTTTGTCAAAAAATTAAAGAAGATCCGATCTATAGACATATTCCAATGATTATGCTTACCGCAAAAAACGCTAAACCCTCCTTTCTACAGGCCATGGAATTAGGCATTGATGATTTCATTACCAAACCCTTCGACCTGGATATCCTTTCAGGAAAAATAAACCAATTACTCCACCGACAACAAAACTTAAAACAGCAGGTGCTCACACAATCCACCCATTCGAATATAAATTTTCATCATCTTTCTAAAAAAGAGCTTGAGTTCTGGCGGAAGCTTAATCAAATTATGGAAACACAACTGGCAGATCCTAAACTTAATATGGAGGCCATCAGTGAACAACTGTGCATGAGTAGGTCTACCTTTTATCGGAAATTTAAAAGCATCACAGGAGAAAATGCCGCCCACTACTTCCGAAAAATGAGACTCCAACGTGCCGCGGTGCTAATAGGTGAAGGGGAACATAAAATAAATGAAATCAGCACAATGGTGGGTTTTGAAAGCCCGGAACAATTCCGAATTAAGTTTAAGGAATATTTTGGAGTGAAGCCATCGGAATATCATTAATGCTATATGCAGGCCTCCATATTATCCATAACCTAAATACAGACGGTCTATCTGAAAACACCTATCTGTCATATCCTGAAATACGTTGCCACCATTTCAACGTAATAATACCACCCAAATAATTGTACTATTTGAATAATACTAGAGTAGAACCTCTCGGCGGGTCATTTTGATAGCTCATCCATGAAGCAGGTAGCATTTGCTATTTGCTTGGCATGAACTCCCCCTTAAAACGTTTCTTCCTTCTTTTCTCAAAAGGTTTATTACTTTCCCTATTCAAGAGTTTTAATTGATAGTAATTCTTCCATAATTTTTTTATTGGCCCACTCACCTGATGGGCTTCATCCGGTGTTAACATGTTGATAATTGGATGAGGCCTGTTGAAATTGTAAACCTCTATAGCATCTCTTGTCCAGGCTAATACCTCCTCAAAACCCATAAATCGAGCACCCAAGTCCAATTCGTCCTTTAACCCGGATTATTCATGCTTAAGTCCTCGTTTAGCTGTAAGGCGGAAAAAATGAAGGAATAGTTTCCTATTTCGAGTTTTTTCCAACGAAACAGATGAATGAGGAGAAAGCAAGCTAGCCCAAATTTGGGCTATTACAAACCAAAGAAAATTAATTATAATAAACTAAAAATAAGCCACTTGAACTTAGTTAATTAATTTAGCGGTGAATAATTCGGGTTAATATGCCATTCACGCGCTCGGCAGCAGCATTTTGATAAGGATCATAACTTTCCGTCATACTTATGCTGACACCGGCATTTCTTAAATCCTGTACGTATTGATTACTAAAGTATAAAACCCCGCGATCTGAATAATGAATAAGAGGTAAATTCTTATTTTTTCGCTGGTTAAGCGCAATTTTCAAGGCTTTCCTGCTTTCTCACGCAGAATTTCCATAATCAGATATTTCAATGCTTTAGGATCATCAGGCCATTCACTTTTTTCATCTTAGGTCGAATTTTATACTTTTTCTGGGTTAACTCCTCATACGACCAATACCAGCGTCGAAAGTTTCGTTCAATAATTTCTCATTTAAGCTTCTTGGTTACTCTAACTTCCCTTTTCTTAATATTCTACAAATCAAAAGTTTAGTACATGATGAAGACTCATTTAAGCTTATTTCAATAATTAATTTATTTTTTCTGTTAATTACGGAAGGAACGGCATATAATACCTCACTAAAGAACGCATAAAAGCTTTTTCTACATAAGTTGAGGATTAAAATATGACGGTAAATAGTTGTTTACGAGCTCATTCAAATGGTTTACAAAACTGTAGCTCAAAAAAGTTGGTAGGAGATGACTAAATCATGAAATTTAAGCATCTAGAAAATCAATTTAATGAAATAAAAGTAATTTCAATTATGACCATGAAGAAAATACTATTATTGGTAATGGGGACTATGCTTCTCCTTACACAAGGATTGGCTCAAAAAAAAATGGTTAATAAAACAGATGTCAGCTTATTTTATAAAAAAGATAAAATTCAAATTAAGGAAGTAATTAGCCCAACCGGAGATCTTTACCAAAAGCTAGGTCATCATGGCCCTGCTATTGAAAATGAATATATGGCTATCCGGTTATATTTTAGCCAAAAAACTGCCATTGATATTTATTCCAAATCCAAAAAAGGGCTGGAACTGGCTAGGACGAAATGGTATCCAACAGAAGAACAACAGCAAAAAGGTTGGGGAGCGGACTATTATAAGGTAGGCAATACAGTCGGTTTAGGAGGTGTCAAGCTTTGGGATGAGGGGCAATTGGTAGATTTAAATCCAGTAGATATGAGAATTGCTCGAGTAAAAAAGGAAATTCATTCCTCTTATATGGAAATGATATCTGAGGGTGTCCCCTATCAGGGCAGAAAAATCGATGTGTTAGTACGAGTTACTGTATTTTCTGGAGTAAGAAAAGCCAAAGTGGAAGCATTTGCTTTAGGTGAATTGCCCGTACAATTTGCAACAGGAATAAATTATCATAGTAAAACAAATACTCAATGTGGTGAAAATTTCATTGCTGTTTGGGGAGAGCATCCTGAAGATGTAGCGGTGGAAAAAACAGCTGTTGGAGGAGGGATTACCTTTCAACCAGCGGATTTTATGGAAAAGATTGACGATGGCAAACAAATTCTGCTCATTAGTAAAACAGGAAAGTATATGGAAGCATGGATTACCTCTGCTTGTGGTCGAGAAAAAGGAATTAGTGATTTAGAAAGTTTTATCGAAAGTTGTATAAATTCTGAGGGGAAAAAAATGTAATACACATTTACATGTGACTAGATCAGTAAAGGTGATTAATTAATGCTATTTAATATTTCTTCGTAACTTACAAAGTTATCGCTCTTAAGCGACAAAAATCAATCAGCATTATTTTTTTAGTCTTTTGATTTTTTTGTTTGAATATTTATAAATTAATAAAATACTATTTTAGCATTAACATTTTGAGTTTTAGCAACTTTTTTACAGACTATATTTAAATAATTTTGAATAATTTCAATATTTGAATCACTTTTCTATCTTAAGGTCGAATCTAGACCTCTACTATTTAGTTAACAAAGTTTCAGATATGGATAAAGAGTGTAGCCCTATTTTAAGTAATGGAGTACTGAAAATAGGGCCTCATTCATCTTTTGGGATTTTGTATTTCGCTTTTTATCTATCCAACAACAGCTTTATCAAAGATGATTAATTTTGATATGATGCATATTCTTCCTGCAATTCAAAATGAATCCCCAGCAGCCCACTTCGACCTGTTACCGGATTAAAAATTGGTATTTTTTCAACCTGCCAGTACTTGGTTTCTCCCTTAAATTCTACCCATTTCTTAGTAGTACATTTTTTCCCTAATTGGATTAATCTTTTTTCCTCTTTCTGGAATTCTTCCGCTTTCTCTCTAGTGAAAAATTCAAAATCACTTTTACCAATTAATTGATCTTTTGAAACCCCATACTCATCGGCAAATCTTTGATTAACCAATAGAAATTTCCCATCTAAATCCTTTAAATACACTTTCCCATCTACATGATCCAGGATATCTAACATGAGCGTCTGATGCTGTTCTGCCTGTACCCTTTGCTCCTTCTGCATCCGCTCCAATTGTTCTTGTGTGGCGGAAATTTCCTCTAAATTTTGACGTAACTCCTCCTCTTTTTCCTGGGTTTCCTGTAATAAAAGTGCCGTCTGCTCTGCGTAACGTACCATTTCTATGTGACTCGCCAAACTCTCACCCACCTGCCGGATAAAATCCATTTTAAAATCATCCAAAACATGAAAAGAGGCAAGTTCCAATATTCCAATCACCCGATCATGTAATAACATGGGATAAATCAATAAAGATCTTGGGGAGGCATCTCCTAATCCGGACCTAATTTTTAGATAGTCCTCCGGAATATCAGTCATAAAAATTGGCTGTTTCTCTAAATAAGCCTGCCCAATCAGTCCCTCACCAATCTCAATTTTTTGATCTAAGTACTTCTGTCGGCCAAAAGCATAAGCAGCGGACAATTTTAAAATATTTTCCCCTTCATCCCTTTCAATAATGTACAGACCACCCATGGAAGCATCCGTATGAGATATGATATTTTTTAACCATACATTAGCTGCAGTGTCAAATGAGACCCCCTGCTGTTGCCTAAGGGCCTGTTCAAAAGAAACAATGGCATCTCTCATGAGGGCACGCTGCTGGCTTTCTATCAAACTATGATGAAATGCTTTTGCAAAATCATTCATTAAAAGAGATAGTTTATCCTTTCCTTTTAATTGAATAACTTGCCTTTTTGTATTCAATACATTAAGTAATTGACAGATATCATCATATTGATTTTCTAATTTTTTCACCCAATCTCTACTATTCTCTGAAGCTATTCCAAAAAAATCGATAATTTCCCGAATCTCTAACTCAAGAGATTTATTGATATTCTTTTCCCTGTAAAGCCCAAATAACAATAAGCTAAAGAGTAAAACCGTGCCTACAAGCAAAAAGATTTCATAATCAAGAAAATAACATATAATGCTAATGGAAAAAACAATTATACTTAGCACTATAATTTTATCAAACTTATCTTCCATTTGAATAAAAATTTAAGTGTAACTAAATACCTCCAAAATTGGATACACCACCATCCACGACAATGGTGGAACCTGTTAAGAATGAGGCCAAATCTGAACACATCCATAAGGCTGCTCCTTGAAAATCCTCCGCTGAACCCAAACGTTTCAGAGGTGTTCGCGAAATAATTTTTTCTCCCCTTTCGGTGAAACTACCATCTGGCTTTTTAAGCAAGAACTCATTTTGATTGGTTAGAAAAAAACCGGGCGCAAGGCTATTCACCCTAATATTTTCAGAAGCCAAATAGTTAGAAAGCCATTTGGTATGGCTTTCTAGTGCTGCCTTCGCAGCTGAATAAGCACCTACTTTGGTTAAAGGTTGTAAGGCAGCGATAGAGGTGACATTTAAAATAACCCCTTTGTTTTTCGCAATCATATCCACAGAAAAAAGCTGGGCGGTATTCCAGCAAGCCTTAAAATTTTTTTCAAATACTTCAGACAGGGCATCAGGTTTAATTTGAGCGAAATTTAGCCCCTGTTCCTCCCACTTCTCGGCATTGGTGGTCGCCCCCTCTATGTTACCCCCTACAATATTGACTAATATATCAACTAAGCCAAGCTGCTCAAAAACTTCCATTTTCACCTCTTTCAAAGCCTCCATATTCGTCACATCAACGGCATAGCCACGGACGTCTACCCAATATTTTTGCTTCAATTTGGCTGCTAAATTTTCAGCACGTTCTTTATCTCGGCCAATTATGGCCAGTTTTGCCCCACAGGCAGCAAAAGCGGTCGCTAAACTTATTCCTAAAGCGCCGGTTCCACCTGGCATAACCACTAGCTTTCCTTTCAGATCATTAAATGAAAAATTATCCATATAATAAAAATTAGTACAAAAAATACTTCCCTTCACTTCCCTACTTAAAAAATATAATATACTTATGAATACATAGACCGGTATTCAGGCAGTACAGTAATCAAATATTGGGGATTTGATTGTATTGTCTATATAGTCCTAGGGAAGGGTCAAATAGTCTGAAAATATCCCCAATTGTTCAAAAGTTTTTAAATTTTTAATTATTGATCCACTCGAAGAGCATAAATATGCGGGCATAGGTCTAATAACAATCCGGAAGAATTAAGTTCAAGGCGGACAATCATTCCTTCCATAAAACATAGCGATCGAAGTCCAAATTAATTGGTATTACTTTTAAACAACACTGATTCCGTATTTGGAACCCAGTCATCAAATATGTATTTAAAACGATAAAAAACCATTTCCCGCGAACTTAACTTATGAGACCATTTCACCCTTTGCTGATCACCTGCACCAGGGCCAAAACAGTTAAACTCAGCATAGAAAGCAGTTTGCTCCCTTTCAGGTTTATTCCAATTATGCCAGCCTTCAGGATGAATATGTTGACCAAACTCACAGGATAAATAAACCGTTTTGGCATCGGGCCTCCAAGGTCTTCCCAAATAAACTGATTGGTCCGGGGCGTCTGAAGTTAGTTTGCAATTGATAAAAACAAAACCAAAGTCATCCGCTTTATTTGTAGAGGCCGCCGTAATATATTTGCCCCCTTTTCGTGAAAAAATCTCGCAATCTTCAAATACCGCTGTAGCCCATCCAAAAATAAAATCAGTAGCTCCTTCGATATAACAATTTTTATAATACTGCCTACTTCCTTCCTTTTTAGGATAAAGTGTATCTTGGAAACCCAGGAATCGACAGTTGTCAAATATTACCCTATCTCCGGACACCAAAACAGCAACTGCCTGGCTACCTGCACCAAAACTATTCTCAAAAGTAAGGCTTTTAGCAGTAAAATCATTGGCATATATATATACTGAAGAAGAGCCTGATGTACCTAGATTCTCTCCAAACCGATTCTTTTTACTAGCAAAATCATCAAAGCTAATCACTGTTTTTTCTGATGACTCTCCAATTAGGGTGATATTTTCCCGATTCTGAGGAATGGTTAATTTTTCTTTATAGACGCCATTTTTGATGAATATAGAGGTCTCTTTTTTTCTAAAAACCGGTACCTGATCTATCGCTGCCTGAATGGTTTCAAAATCACCGCTTCCCTTACCATCCACAATAAAATCATAAGCTTGACCATAAGCTTGAAAGGTCAACAAACAGAAGAATATAGAAGCTAATTTACTGATTTTCATAATGCACGAAGTTTTTCATATTCGATACCTGCCATTATAAAAGGACCAACTCCTTTAGGATCATTATCCCTAATGATTTCATTGATATAATAATCAAAACTACCATCCCGATAGGGATTACCTCCTAATCCCGCAACACCACAAATTTTAGTCAGGGAAATGCCACTAACAGCACCCTTCACCACCATTTTTTCTAAAATACTGTTGTAGGCCCTTAGACCCGCTTCACCATAGGAATTACTCAAATATCCATTATTATAGGATTTCAGTAAAAAATAAGCGAACATGCTGGAGGCAGAAGCTTCTAAATAGTTCCCATCTCTGCCTGCCTGGTCTAATACCTGCCACCATAAACCACTCTCATGTTGATGTTTAATAATGGAATCCGCAAGTTTTTGATGGATGCGCTTAATCTCACTAAATTGAGGATGGTCTTTTGGGAAATAATCGAGGATATCCACCATCGCCATGGCGAACCACCCCATCGCACGGCCCCAGGCATGAGGCGCTCTACCATTTTCTGAATTTGCCCATCTTTGCTCACGCGATTCATCCCATGCGTGATGGTATAAACCTTCTTCTTCTACCCAGGTGTATTTGTCTATTAAAATTACCTGCTGCGCGACTACATCAAAAAACTCCGGTGCATTGAACTCCATCGCATATTGTGCTAAAAAAGGAGAACCCATATACAAACCATCCAGCCACATTTGCGAAGGATAGCGCTTTTTATGCCAAAAGCCACCTTCCGAGGTTTTTGGATGTTCTTTCATCTGATCGATCAGCTGATGAAGTGCAATTTCATATTTTTCTTTGGGTGCCACTTTCATGACTTCCATCAATACTTTGCCAGAATTCACCCGGTCAATATTATAATCAGATTTTTTATAAGTTAAAATATGGCCATCTTCCTGAATCATGGAGTCCAGATAATACTGCGCATAGTCAAAATACTTTTTATCTGATGTTTGCTCCCAGACTTTCATCATAGCAGAGCAGACCAAACCATTGGTGTATTCCCATTTGGGTTTATCCCGAAAATCTAATAGTCGAGGATCGGGATTTCGAAGGATCTCTGCATCCGCCATTTGCTGGAATACGGGATCCTCCCCTGTGTTACTTAGAACGGTTTTATTGCTTGTTTTGGACTGACATCCTACAAAAAAAATAAGAACCAGACATTTAATGATCAAATTACAATTCATGGTTTTCAATTATTTCATTTAAAAAAATTTCAATATTAGTATATATTGGACTTAGAGAATACAAATTTTGGTCGTTAGGGTCTTGAGGATCTAATCCATGTTCCAATTCCCAATAATCAGGAATTCCATCTCGATCAGAGTCTAATGGAGCTTGGGTACTAGATAAGGCAGGCCATCCGCCCACATCAGTTTGACTATTGATAATTCCATTTTTGTTTACGCCCGCATCAGGCTGACCAGACCTCACTTCGGCTATTATTCGACGATCCGCATCATCTCGTGCCAAACTCATTCCTACAGTTTGCAATACCTTTTCGTAGGCAGTACGGGCGGTGGTAGACCAACTGGTATCCACCTCAAAGGGCTCCTGCAGAAGAACTTCCTTAATATCGGCTCCTTTAACCCCTAAACTATTTTCCTGGCTAACTTCGGGAAAACCCTCAATATAATTTCCATTTAGAAAAAATTTACCAAAAGGAAAAGAAGGATTTACCAATTGACCTATGGTAGATTTTTTGGAAGCGGGACCTGCTTTAAAATAATTATTCACCATATTATGGTTCCCTTTTTCTCCTCCATAAACATTATTGTGTCCCCAATTAAAGATTACATTATTTCGAAAGTCCACCCATTCTTTATTGGATTGTTGATGATATCTTGCTCCACAAAACCTCGGGTTCCTGCTCGCATGGCAAGCCAATAGGTTATGATGGAAACTGGCCTTATTACCACCCCAAATCCCCCCATAACCATGATTTCCCTTAGCATGTACCGATTCATTTAAACTTTCAGAAATAATACAGTATTGAAGAGTGAAATTTTCATTATCATAACAGGTTACCACTTCGTCTGTACCCCAGGAAAAAGAACAGTGATCTACAATGATATCCTTTTGTCGTAAAATTGTAAGGCAGTCATCTTCTTGTTGAGCCTCATCTCCCATTCTGCTTCGGATATAACGAATAATCACATTGGAAGCTTTAACTTTCAGAACATAATTTTTTAAACAAATACCATCCCCCGGAGCACTTTGCCCAGCAATCGTAAGGTCCCCATGAGCGATAACCAAGGGAGAGTTCAAGGCGATATTGCCGGACACCTTGAAAACTATTATCCTCGGGAAATCTTTTGCTATGGCATCTCTTAAACTTCCCGGCCCACTGTCATTTAAATTTTCAACTAATAATACTCGCCCCCCTCTTCCTCCTGTAGTATATTTCCCAAAGCCTTCTGCCCCCGGAAAGGCTGGAGACTGGGCAAATAGGCGTACCGTACAAAAAACACAAATAATTACTAAAACTACTTTATTAAAAAACAGTCGGTTATGAAAAATTGTATCTCCCATTATTAGTCATTAAAAAAAATTAACTTCGGAGTTAAAAACTCCGAAGTTCAAACCTTACAATAAATACATCTATAAAACTAATGCGTGCCCTTTTATGCTTTTCGATGTACTCACCTCTTTTTCAGAGATATCGCTATTTTTAACCTTAATATTTTCAGTAAACGGACCAGTTAAGGAAAGTTTAATGGTTTGGTCCGTTATGCATTTTGCATTCTCGAGCATAATGTTTTTCGAATTATGAAACATAAATGGTATTCCATCTCTTGTGGAAAGCTTTACATTTTTTAAATAAATTCCGTCTGCATCAAAACAACTCAACCCCTTGTCCGCGGCAATATCAATATTCGTCATATAAACCTCAGCCAAATTCATTTCCGGAAGCCCCTGCAAGGCAATTGCCTGATGAGCTCCGCGACATACTACATTGTTGACATGAATATTTCTAAAAATTGGTGTTTCATCATTCACCTGGTGTAATTGAGCTTTTAAGGCCTCCAAATCCACTACTTCTTCCTCCGGTTCTGCTACGGGTGATTTACCTGTATAATACATATTGAAACGAATGGCCTCTGCAGGAATATCTTTCATCTCTACATTGGAAATAAAAATATTTTCTACTTTTCCGCCTCTACCTCTTGTACTTTTGAATCTTAACCCTACATCAGTCCCTATAAATGTACAGTTGGAAACATGGACATTCCTCACACCACCAGACATCTCTGATCCAACTACTACCCCTCCATGACCATGGTAAACTACATTATCAATTACTACCAAATTCTCTGTTGGGATCCCACGTCTTCTTCCATCAGCATCTTTACCAGACTTTATACAAATCGCATCATCTCCAACATCAAAATTGCATCGATTTACCAATACATTTTTACATGATTCAATATCAATACCGTCCCCATTTTGAGAATACCAGGGGTTTCGTACTGTTAGATTACGAACAATTAAATTCTCACACATTAATGGATGAATATTCCATGCAGGAGAATTTTGAAATGTAGGCCCATCTAATAAAATATTCCTGGATTTAACTATACTTACCAATACCGGACGTAAGTACTCATGTATTTGCTGATGCTCCTCTAAGGTATTTAAATTTTCAGGAACATTCATGGTACTTAACTCGTCCCCTCTTTTTGCCTTTTCAGTAGGATACCAGATATTTTTCTTTTCATTTAAAATCCCCCCAGAGGCCAATAATTTTTTCCATTGATTAGCGGTCATTTTGGACTTTTTTACCGGACGCCAACGATCTCCATTTCCATCAAAAATTCCATGACCCGTTATCGCTATATTTTCAGCACCTAAGGCACTGATAGGCGATTGACAACGATAGGTATCCAAGCCTTCAAAACTGGTTTCCTGAAGTGGATAAAGAGAAAAATCGTCACTGAATAATATAAAAGCGCCATATTCCGTGTGTAATCTCACATTGGACTTTAAAACAATTGGCCCCGTCAACCACATACCCCGGGGAATCACTACGGTACCACCACCAGATTTATGTACTTTATCAATGGATTTATTGATGGCTTCAGTGTTAAGGCTAATGCCATCATTCTGAGCACCAAATTCCAAAATATTCACGGAATAATCGGAAAACTGTGGCGCCGCTATTGGCTCCATCGGAAATTCCAATTCTTGATAAAACTGGTTGTTCAAAGTCTGAGAACTATTTTCCAAGCCACTATGAGCCGGGGGTTGACAACCAATCGTGATAAAAAGTACCCCAATAAATAATACTAAATTTTGCATATTCTATTCGAAATTATTTATTCTAAAAAAATCAACATCTACATATCCTACTGGTCCGGTATAGCTGTTTTTTTGGCTAAATAAACCAATTTTAGCCCCTATCCATCTACCCTCTTCTGCTGTAAAGTCACCTATTATTGGATTAAAGTTCTTACCATCTATACTATAAGAGAATGTGGTAGTACCTCCTTCTTTCATCTGCATGGATAACCAAATGGTTTGTTTATCCAAAACTTTGGAAAGTAAAACCTCTTCCAGATTACCCTTATGGGCTTTATAGTTCCGAACCAATTTTAATTTAGATTTTCCTTCCCCTACATTTTCTAAATTCAATGCAGCATAATCCATTCCCATCATAATGAAGCCCGCTCTTTCGCCCTGGAGTAATTGAGAAACGTCAAAACAAGTCTGGGCTGAAAACGAAGGACCCGGAATTTTTTGTAATAATAGGTTTGGCTGTTCCCACACATTTTTACTGGTTTGGGAATGATATTGGCTGTACAATCGCAAATATCCCGGACGCTCATTCATGGCGTACCAACTGTTATGGGGATTAGCCTGCCATTGCCATCCTAAATGAAATTGATCCTGATTAAATTCATCGCTCAGGGGTAATTCGAATTTGGGCCCTTTGTACTTTATATTAGGCTTTGAATGCATAGTTACTGGCATTCCTACAGCCATTTCGGAGGGATGATATCCTATAATCGGCCAGTCGTTTTCCCAGGACATGGGCTGTAAATGAACAATTCTACCATAGGGTAACTTTTCCTGAAAGTGTACAAACCAACATTCGCCATTATCTAATTCAACGTAGCCCCCCTGATGAGGACCATTAATCGGACTATTTCCCTGCTCTAAAACTTTCCTGCCTTCATATGGACCGAAAGGGTTATCGGCTCTGAATACCATTTGCCAACCTTCAGCTACGCCTCCGGCAGGAGCAAAAATATAGTAATACCCATTTCGCTTGTAGAATTTGGGGCCCTCTAAGGTGAAATTTTCAGGGTATCCCACGATCACAATCTTCCGATTACGGGTCACACTCATATCTTCGGGACTAAGTTCCTGCACCTGTAAAACATCGCTTACACCTGCTCGGCTATTGGCGAATGCATGAACCATATACACCTTACCATCATCATCCCAAAGCGGACAAGGGTCAATATTACCCGCTGCTTTTTTTATTAAAATTGGCGTTGACCAGGCACTTTCCGGATCCTTTGTTTTCACCATATAGATACCACGATCAGGATCTCCCCAAAATATATAAAACCATCCCTGATGATGGCGAATAGAGGGAGCCCAAACGCCATTGCCATGCTGTACCTTATTATAATATTCATCCGGAAAATGAGGTATAGCATAATTTATTATTCTCCAATTTACCAAATCTTTAGAATGCAGAATTGGTAAGGCCGGTACACAATTAAAGGAGGAAGAGGTCATATAGAAATCATCCCCTACTTTACAGATATCCGGATCGGAATAATCCGCGTAGAGTATTGGGTTTTGGTATTTTCCCTTATTTAAATCAGCCTGCCAAATATTATTTGAAGCAATTTGAGCATAGAGGTTTAAACTGAGAAGGAGCCATCCAAAAACGGAACTATTAAAAATTATTAATCGAATTTTCATAATTCAGTATTTAATATAATAAAATACCTTTATTGGTATCCATACGAATTTGCTTAAATTCATTAAAGACTAACTGTGCTACAGCATATGCACCCTCCACCTGAAAATGAGTGTTATCTTCTATTCCCTTGGGATAAGCCTCAAATTTATCAGCTGCCAAATTCATAAAATACTTACTGGAAACATACTCCTGTCCTTTATCTGTAAAGTGCGCTAGAGATAAGTTAGTTAAATCAATACATGGAATCCCAAACTCTTTCGCAACGGATTTGACCGCATTAGGGTATTCCCCATGGCAACTTACCAGTTTTCCATCTATCCATGGATAATTTCTATTCACCGGAGTGATCAAAATTGGAAAAGCTCCCTTCTGAAGGGTTTGTGAGATGTAAAGCCTTAGAAATTCTTTATATCCCTCCACATTAACATACCTTAATACTTTCTGTACAGATTGATCATTATGTCCAAATTGCATCAAAACAACATCCCCTTTATTCAATTGGTCATATACTTTCCGCCAGCGACCTTCCTGAAAAAATGTGCGTGTACTTCGTCCACCTTTGGCCCGATCATCCACAATAACTGTTTCCTGATGAGATAAAAAGGGCACATTTCTTAGACTATCGGACTGCATAAAGTCCTGAAACACCTGCCCCCAACCCATTTGAGGAAACCTCTTTTTCTGGTAGTCTTCTTCCAGTGCATAATTCGCTACAGTCGAATCTCCAAGAATATATATTTTCTTTACATTTTTTTTCATCACAAAGCCAACACCCACGACTAATACCAAACTCAATATAATCACTATTGATAGCTGGGAAATTCGAGCATTATTTAAATGAAAATGCATAGTCCTATACTGTTTTATTTTTCCATTAATATTGTCCATCAGATATATCTTTTACCAGACTATTGATATATACTTCAATATTATCATAGGCACTAGAAAGATTATGGCCGATAGCATCTGGGGCATCAGGATCCAACTTATATAAACGCTCCCATTCATCCGGAATACCATCACCGTCAGTATCCAAGGGAGCATCAAAACTTTGCAAAAGCGGCCACCCACCTACATCGGTATGACTATCAATATGTCCATTAGTACTTCCATTGCTGCCTTCATAAGTATATTGGCCGCTCCTCACCTCACTGACTACCCTTAAATCAGCTTCATCTCTCGCTTTGGAAGCACCTGCCCACTCCAGCACTTTTTCATAAGCCTCCTCCGCTGAATGAGTTTTTACATTATTCTGAATATCGTGTGCTGAATTTATTTTTATATGAGCAATATCCTCATCTGTTATGGTTCCATATTTCCCATGAAATTGATTTAATACACCATAAGTCCAATTATCATCCGATGCCCGAATACTACCGTCGATAATATTTCCATCTATGAAAAATTTCCCCCAAATATCATAAGTAGCATGAGTGGATGTATTAATTTCTTTATCAATGGCAATAATTCTCTCTCGCTTACTGGAAGGGGTCGCCGGACCGGGCTTATAGTAACAATTTACGATATTAACATTCATGGCCTCTCCACCATAGCAACTGTTATTCCCCCAATTATAAATGACGTTATTTCTTAAATCCACCAAATCTGTCAACGCAAAAGGATCACCTTCTACTTCTCTCAATCTTGGATTTCGACTATCATGGTGAGCAAGCAAATTATGGTGAAAAGAAGCCCTCTTGCCTCCCCATAAACCACCATATCCGTGTGCTCCCTTATCATGGGCAGAATTCACCAGGGATTCATATATTAAACACCATTGAACGGTGGTATTTTCATTCCCATAGAGCGAAACAGCTTCATCAGTACACCAACTCATGGAGCAGTGATCTATAATAATATTTTTCTTGAACCGCCCTTCCAGTGCATCGGCTTCCATTCCGGCCTCATCCCCCGGACGAAAACGCAAATAACGGATTATGACATTATCGGCATTAATAATCACCGGATATTGGTTAATACTAATTCCATCACCGGGAGCTGTCTGCCCGGCAATAGTGATATCGCCCTGACTGATTACAAGTTTTGAATTTAATTCAATATTACCACTTACTTTAAAAATAACATACCGGGGACCTGAGGTAGACTCCACCGCCCACCGAAAACTCCCCGGACCGCCATCATTCAAATTAGTAACAAAAATTACCTTTCCTCCCCTACCACCAGTAGCATCTTTGCCAAAACCTTCAGCTGAAGGAAAAGCAAGGGGATCCTCCTCCACTCTTTCAGGGCCGTCCGCTTTTGATTCATCATCATTTTCGATAGGATTGTCCGTAGAACAACCACACCAAAAAAGTATATAAAAAATAAATACTCCAATATTAAAACACCTCATCATAATGTTCTTCAAAAAAATAAGATAGGATGACATTCATCAGCCACCCTATCATTAATGAAACTATAGCTCAATTCTCCATCTTGGATCACCACAATTGAATGCACCCGAGAATCCCTTGTCCTTAAAATTAAAATCCCCCTCTTGTGGCTTTTCCCACAAGTCTTCAATGCTACCACTATAAGTCAAAGGGGTTAACATTTCCCCATCATGCGACCAAACAAAGTCGCCTGTTTTGAAAGAGTTAGTAGCCGAAACGTTGGTGTTATCTCCAAAGGAAAATCCTCTGGAAGTATACTCTTCCGGCTCGGTTGAACTATTGTTCCAGCCGCGTCCAAAGATACAATTGGTAATGCCTACGCCTCCACTAACATCATTACTTCCAAAATCAAAAATATAACTGGAGTCATTGTGTCGTGGTGCTTCTGAGAAAGTACAGCTTGTAAAATCGATACGCTCGGCAGAAGTACTGGATCTTAAAACTCTTCTACACTGGTAAAAAGTAGAATTTTCAAATAAAATAGTACCTACTGGACCTCCTTCAAATCTAGCAACCGCATTGTCATCCGGCAAATTATATACAATACTATTCTTAATACTAAAAGCACCCACGGTAATCGCCCCTCTTAATCGCGCCACAGACCGGAAAGTGTGAAGACGACAATCTTCAAATGTGATTTCACCAATACTGGTATTACTTCTATTGGAATTAAACACATAGTGTTTGGATGTTAATCCCCTAAGTTCCACATTCTTAAAACGAATAAAATCAATGGATACTCCATCCGGAATATTCCAGTCAGAATCGGCATCAGTGGTTTCAATGATAGCTTTTTGTTCCCCAAAACCCAGTTGCGCCTGAACCGTAATTGATTTATTCAGATCAGCTGATGGTATATGATAAAAGTTGCCATATTTTAGTAAAATAATATCACCATCAGCAGCCATTTCAAAGGCCGCATTCAATGCAAATGGATCATCCAAATCCGTAATATCAATTACCCCGGGAGCATTTGGATCAATATCAGCAGGCTTGGTGGTGAAATTAGTCCAACCCCGAAGTGTTTCGCCGCTATAAATAGCAATTTGATAAGTTTTCTCCGGCTCCAGGCCAGAGAAAATTTTCTCTCCATTATCACTATCCGAATCTGATACTTCATCTTCCAAAATAGGATGCTCCAGCCGTAAATCATCCGGATCAAAAGCCTTGACACCTGTAATGGCTGCACCAGCTTGTTCCCAGGTCACTCTTGCGGCTTTATCTGTAACATCAAAGGGGGACGGGTTAATCAAATTGGAAGGGAAGGTTTGCGTCCTTATAGTTCCTAAATCAGACACATTGCTATTATACTCTTCTTTATCCGCAATAGCCCTCACCTGAATCTGATATCGGGTATTCCAAAACAACTCTTCTCCGACAGTTTCTTCGCCGATTACGGTATAAGAGCTATCACTTACATAGCTATACTCCACGGTAGAGAAGGAATCACGACTTACTTCAATATGGTAACCCACTGCATCAGAGAATGGCATCAGGTTAACCACAATTTCGTTATTAATGGACTCCAGATTGGATTTTAACACCGGACTAAACATTCGCACGCGCAGAAAATCCTCCTCTTGCCTGCAGGAGCTCAGGCCTATTACAATAGCCAGAAAAAATACCGCTAACGCTCCTATATTCTTATTAAACGATTTCATATTCTTAAAATCTTAAATAAATACTACTAAAAATTGTATCCATTATTATCCAATTTGCCCTCACTGGCAGAAATTGCACCTATTGGAATAGGGAAAATATATCGTACCGGGTGAACATAGTTGGCCCAATCTCTGGTAATCCATTCAGCATAGGTGCCATTGTCTTCATCATAAAGTTTAATTAACCAGTCCTGTCTGCTCCATAATTCTGGATCAGGATTAAAGCTGACTTGCTCATGTGTATTGAAAATTATTAATTCACCACTGTCATCAGTTCTGGTATAAAAATCAGCAGGTAAAGTACTTGTACCGGCTTGCACTTCATCACATATCCTTTTAATGTCGGTGACGGCTTGTTGGACTTTTTGGCCGTAAAGATTCCAGCGAATCAAGTCCGT
The DNA here is from genome assembly GCF_036244895.1 of Persicobacter diffluens. Classification (NCBI taxonomy): domain Bacteria; kingdom Pseudomonadati; phylum Bacteroidota; class Cytophagia; order Cytophagales; family Persicobacteraceae; genus Persicobacter; species Persicobacter diffluens. Next base: position 370,015 of record NZ_BQKE01000004.1, on the reverse strand, counting down.
TTTTCGAACCAGTTCGCCCCCAAGTTCCCAGGACCGCTCATCTACCAAAGCTTCAAAGAAACGCTCTTTTCCCGCAGATACCGTACTGATATACTCATCCACCATAGTCGACCAATCCTGCGCCTCAAAAGCCCGCTCACGAACTCTTCTCAGGGCGGCCTGTGCTTCAGCGGTAGGGCCATTAAGTTCATTTTCTGCCTCAGCAAACATTAATAATACATCGGCATAACGGAGCATGGGCCAGTTGATACCAGTACCCTTGTCAGATGCCTGGCCCGGAGGGGTATCCAGAAAATGTCTACTCCATTTACCCTGAGAAATATTCATATTTCCTCTGGAAACCAATTCTTTTTCGAAAGAGCCATTAATGGTGTAAAGACAACAGGTCACCTCTAAACGTTTATCCTTTTGATCAAAGGAGTAATAATAGCTCGGAGACATGGCCATATAATTTTGTCCACCTCCATAAGGGTGAGTCCCTGCATCTACACGTATACCAATATTCCAACCTACATCTCCACGACCTATTGGAAAGGGTACTTCAAAAAGAACATCATCATTCACAGGAGAAATAAATTTACACTGGTTCATAAATACCTGACGATAATCCGTTGGCAACGCACGATCTTTCAATTCTATCAGTTTTTTAGAATAGTCTCTCGCTATGGTATAAAAGTCTAAATAATCGGAGGCACGGGCCATCGTCATATCAGGTTTTAGGAACCATCCCCCTCTTTGCAATGCCAAACGAGCGATCATCCCCAGACAATATTCCCGATTAGCCTGCTCAATTCCATAAGGAAGAGCATCTGCCCAGGCCATATGTTCCTCTACCTCCATTAAGTCATCGATCAGCGATTCCAAAATTTCATTTCTGTCCGTTTTAGGCAAATTAAATTCGACCCCGGCTTTAGGTGCCTCGTTCATAAAGGGTACATCTCCCCAAAAATAAATGAGCATACTATACCAATAGGCCTTAATGGTTACCGCTTCACCCAGGAAATTATGCATGGTTTGCTTTTCTAAAACAGTACCTCTTTCCATAAGCTCACTATTCTGAACTCCTTCAATCACGATATTGCAATCACGAATAGCTTTATAGGCAGTTTCCCAAACCGTAGCCAAATCCGAATTAGAGGAGCTGGCATTCAGGCGCCAAATTTGGTATCTATCCCCCTCACTGGTACCTCCTGCGTGTACAATATCGGTACAACCCATCATATTTGTAGATAAGCGGGAACGAAAGGCATCTTCATTAAAGTGTCTGTAAATGGAATTGGTGGCTTTGCGCGCATCATCTGTATTGGAAAATACCGCCTCCAAATCACTCACCGAAACCGATCCGGGATCTAAAAAGGACTCACAACCAATTGTAGTCAAAGCCAATAATAAAAGGCTGAAAAAATATTTTAAATTTCTCATTGTTGAAAAGATCTAAAGTCTACAATCTTTAAAAAGTTAAATTAACACCCAGGGTATATGACCTGCTTCGCGGGAAAGCGGAATAATCAATTCCAGGGGTAAGTGCTCCATACGAATTGCTTCTGGTGGTACTCACCTCAGGATCATAACCTGAATAGCTGGTCCACAACCAAAGGTTATAACCTGTCAAATAGAACCGGCAATTAGAAATCCCTACTTTCTGAGTCAGCGTTTGTGGCAGGGTATAACCCACAGTCATTTGTGAAAGGCGTAAAAAGGAACCATCCTCCACTGCCCAGTCATGGAAAACTGTTCTAGATTGCCCAAAACTGGTGTGCGACCACATCTGTTTTCCCTGATTAAGTTGATCCAATTGATCCATATCAGTGATAATTCCACCGGCAACCCCTGTATACGAACCATCCACATCCAAATAAGTGTAGCGATTATCCATTCGCATATTGTCCAGCATATTACCATTATTGGTTCTATACATCTGATTGAACTCAATTTTACCGGTATTGTAGACATCATTCCCATAGGAGAAGTTAAAGAATGTAGAAAAATCGAATCCTTTATAACTAACATCTACTCCAAAACCACCAATCACTTTGGGGAGGGCATTACCAATAACCGTTCGGTCACTGTCATCAATCTTTCCCTGATCAGCTTCATCTTTATTCTCTCTATTGGTTTCTTTTAATTTTAAATATCCGGGTTTCACATTATCAACTCCTAATATACCCGAGGCATCCGGAACACCATCTTTTAGGATATAAGTATCATTTGTAGCATCATAACCTTCGAAATCATCAGTGGTATACATCCCGTCAGATACAAAGCCATACATTTGACCAATACTACCTCCCACATTCAGGTAATAGTCATCAATGTGCATCAAATTAGTACTCGACCAATTAGATTGGAAAAACCTTTCATCCACTCCATCCAGCGCATCAATACGAGAGCGGTTAAAACCGGCATTTGCGTTCAATTTAACGGTGAAATTTTCCTTTTCAACCACATAGCCATCAATTTGGAATTCAATACCACGATTAGAGGTACTCCCGACGTTATTCCATTGGTATTTGAAACCAGAGACCTCCGGGATTCTGGATTGTAACAACAAATCATTGGTCGTATTCCAATAAGCATCCACATTACCATAAATACGAGAACCAAAGAAGGCAAAATCCAAACCAATGTTACGGTTAATGGTGGTTTCCCATCTCAAGTCGGGATTATACAAAACATCTCCATCCGGGGTAAAATAGGGGTTATAACCATTGGTTCCCATTCCCGGGCCTTTATCATTAGAAGATTTGAACAGAAATTTAGTGGAATTAGCTGGAATACGGTCATTTCCTGTGGTACCTGCACTTACCCTTAATTTCAACTCATCTATTTTTTTAAATCCTCTCAAAAAATTTTCTTCTGATAATTTCCAACCGGCTGCCACTGCAGGGAAAAGTCCCACTCTGTTATCGCCAGAAAATTTACTACTCATATCAGATCGTAAAGTCGCCGTGAGTAAATATTTATTATTATGGCTAAAATTAGCGCGTCCAAAATAGGAAAGCCGGTTTTCTCGGGTATCCAAATAGGAACTATGACGGTCCACTACTCCTAGTTGCATATTGGAAAACATTTCTTCCGGTGTAATGCTTTCTCTGAAATTTAAGGCACGCATATATGTCTGGTAACTACCGTTGGAATAGATCTCATGTCCTGCCATTATATCCAAATTGTTCTTGTTACCTAAATTAAAATTATAGGTCAAAGTATTTAACCAACGATAGGAATCTCTATTGCTATTGGTCATTTCTCCTAATGGAAGTGAATTTCCCTCTTGCCGAGACCTAGAGGTTAATGGTCCGTAGAATCGCAAACTTTCTCTGTATCTGGTCTGGCTGGTAAAGGTGGTATTGTAAACTAAATTATCTAATATCTTCCAATTCAAGCCAACATTAAACACATATTCCTGATCATTTCTTTGGCGCCAGTCATCCTCTACCAAATCCCGGGGATCCACCATACTTAATAAAAATGACTGGAAATCATCGTTTCCATCCAAATCATTCATATCCAGATCCATATCATCGGTAATGCCATTTACCGGACGTGTAGCAATACCATCCTTGACCCTAAGCTGAGCTCCGCCGGAAGTCCCCGCTCCATCTACCACGCTATTACTAATTCGCGCTCCAGCATCCAGTCGCAATTTTTTACCAATATTTTGGTTTAATTTGAAGTTAATAACCGTTCTTTGGAATCCATTATTCTTCAAAATTCCCTGGTCATCATTATGTGTAAGACTCAACATGGCTTTGGTCGTTTCCCCACCTCCACTTATGCTCAGGTTATGAAATTGAGAAATCCGGGTTTGTCCGAATAATTCATCCTGCCAGTCAGTAGCCGGCTTATGCTGATAAAGCTCCAGGTCCTCGTAATTCCCGTAGAATTTAGCAAAACGATCCACATCATCCTGAGAACGCAACCTATTGAGCTCATAATTTGCCAAAACATATTCATAAGGATCCAAAACACTGTACTTACGCTCTTTTGGAAGCTGCTTGACCTGAACAAATCCGTTGTAGGAAACTTCTGTGCTTCCTGCTTTCGGTTCTTTAGTCGTGATTACCACTACTCCGTTGGCGGCCTGAGCGCCGTAAATGGAAGTGGCTGCTGCATCTTTTAAAACGTTAATACTCGTAATATCGGAAGGAGGAATGTTATTTATGCTTTCAACAATAAATCCATCTACCACATATAAGGGCGTATTATCCTGGGTAACTGAACCCCCACCACGTACGCGAATCACAATTTCAGCATCCGGAGATCCATCCGTTGTTGTTACATTAACACCCGGAATCCGACCACTAATTGCGGCAGCCGGACTAGGTGAGGGCGCCTTTTGAATATCCGTGGCCTTTAATTGGGAAACAGAACCGGTCATATCGGATTTCTTCACCGATCCATAACCAATGACGACTAGTTCCTCCAATTCGGTAACCTCGGGGTTTAATGCCACATCAATGGTGGTTTGATTTCCCACCGCCACTTCTTCAGTAGTAAAACCTACAAAACTAAAAATCAACACTTCATTTTTAGAGGCTTTAATACTGTAATGGCCTTCTACATCTGTAACTACCCCAATGGAAGGGTTGGATTTAAGGGTGATATTTACCCCGGGAAAGCCCTCCTGGTCAGTGGCTGAAATTACCTTTCCCTTAATTAAACTTTGTGCCAGAGTAGGCATCAGGCAAAAAAGTTGAAATACTACGGCTAACAGGGCAGTCTTCTTCCAACCTTTGCTTAGAAAATTTGTAACGATTTTCATGCTGCTCACATTAAAAAATAATAAATAGGTATGATTACAAAAACCGGCTTTTGAGCTGAAAAAAATTGATAGTATAAAAATAGCTAATCCAACAACTAATAAATAGATCAGCCCATAGCGCGGAATTGATTAATTATAAAAATTATTAGTTTAGTTGAATTATTTAACAGATGATACACTAATTGGATCAATTTGAACCATCTCTTTTAACATATTAATCACGCCTTTTTCCTGTAAATCCTGAATCTGTGCCACCACCAAATCGGCTAAATTTGGTATCTCCATACTATGGGCAGTAAAGACATTCGGATTAGTTAAAATTTCATTAACAGCGACAGTCAAATTATCCTGCTGCCAAAGTGATTGAAGTTGTTTAACTTTTCCCTCATCATCATTTACCGCTGGATGTGCCTGGGCATACATCAGAATATAAGCAGAAAGTGGTACCACCAACTTCGCTGGTAAACATCTTTTCTGCTCATAGAAAGTTTTTACACAAGGAAGAATTCGAGTTTCATATTTGGATAAAGCATTTAATGCAATAGAAGAAAGATAATGTTTTATATAAGGGTTTTTAAACCTTTCAAAAACCGCGGCGCCAAATTCAATGAGTTCATTTTCAGATAAATCAAGCGTAGGATTTATTTCCTTACTCACCATTTGATCAAGGAAAAGACTAAATACCTCGTGCTCTACTGTTTCTTTAACCGTTTCCAATCCTGCTAACAGCCCTAAGGGTACCATTGCGGTATGCGCACCATTTAAAATGTGGACCTTTCTTTGACGGAAGGGCTGCTGATTATCGGTAAAAATTACATTCAATCCCAACTTCTCAGTTGGAAAATGAGCCTTTACCTTATCTCCTCCTTCGATTACCCAAAGATGGAATACTTCCCCCTCCACTACCAATTGATCTTCATAACCAATTTCTTCCTGAATTTCACTGATGGTTGATTTAGGAAAGCCGGGCACAATTCTATCCACCAATGTATTGCAAAAGGTATTGGCCTTATCAATCCAATTTTCAAAGTCAGCCTCTAATTCCCAAAGGGCGATATAATTTTTGATACACTTCTTTAATTGATCACCATTATGATTAATCAATTCGCATGGAATAATGAATAAGCCCTTATCCAAATCTCCATTATAGTATTGATACCGATGATATAGTAATCTACATAGTTTCGCCGGAAAGCTTACCTGCGCATCATCCTCAAACCGATCCGTATCCACAAATGTGATGCCTGCTTCAGTAGTATTGGAAAAAACGAAACGCAATTCTTCCTCCAGCCCTAGTTCTAAATAACCGCTAAAATATTGATAAGGATTATTAAAGCGTGACAAACAATCAATTAATTCAAAATTTCGAACTAATGAACCATTTTGAATACCCTGCAGTACCAAATGATACAAGCCCTGTTGCTGCTCCAAAAGCGGCACCATTCCTTCAGCTAGTGGCTGTACGACCGCAACATTTCCATGAAAATCCCCTTCTTGATTCAAGCGATGAATCACCCAATCTATAAAAGCGCGAAGAAAGTTTCCTTCTCCAAACTGAAGCACCTTAATGGGGCGGTCAGTGGTTGTTGTTGTATTTCTATTCAGTTGCATATTTATAATAATTATTATATCATAGTGATAAATCCTGACGCCAGGGAATAAAGTCCTCTTGCCCCAATACTTCGGAACAAGAGTATTCCTGCCCACTTGCAATTCGGATCATAAGTTCCAATAAATCATCCGCGGCCTGTTCCATGGTTTGCTGACCATCAATAATAGTTCCTGCATCAAAATCAATAATATCCGACATCCTTTTGGCAAGCACAGAATTACTGGAAACCTTGATTACCGGAGCCGCAGGGTTACCCGTTGGCGTACCTAAACCGGTAGAGAATAAAATCAAATTGGTACCAGAGGCAGCCAGAGCGGTGGTTGATTCCACATCATTTCCCGGGGTACATAATAAGTTCAAACCCCTGAAGTTCAATTGCTCTGTAAAATCCAACACTTGCTGAATGGGTGCCTCTCCCCCTTTTTTAGCGGCTCCTGCAGATTTCATGGCATCCGTTATCAGCCCATCCTTTATATTTCCGGGAGAAGGGTTAAACTCAAAGCCCGAACCAGCAGCTTTTGCCTTTAAGCCATACTCTTCCATTAAACGCTTAAAATTAAGGGCATCAGATTTATTCACACAACGGTCTAGTATATTCTGCTCCACCCCATTAAGTTCCGGAAACTCCGCTAAAATGGCGGTTCCACCTGCAGCCACGACACGGTCAGAAATCTTACCCAAAAGAGGATTGGCAGAAATGCCGGAAAAACCATCAGATCCTCCACATTCAAGCCCTACCACTAAATGTTTAATGGAAGCCGGAGCTCTTTTGATCTGATTTATTTGACTTAGGCCTGCTACAGTGGATTTTACCGCATCTGCAATAAAAGCTTTTTCGGAAGCACTTTGTTGTTGTTCATGAATGTATACCGGTTTGTCAAAAGCCGGAGCCATTTGTGCTAAAATTTCCTCAAAAAGGCTGATTTGCGCATTCTGGCAGCCCAAACTTAAAATGGTGGCACCACCCACATTGGGATTCAATAAATATCCGGCCAACATCCGGCAAAAGCGTTCAGCATCAGCCCGCGTTCCCCCACAACCTGCGTGGTGGGTAATAAATTTCACTCCATCTACGTTTTTAAAGGGTCGATCAAGTGCCAAAGGAGCATCCGATAAATTCAAGCCATAATTTTGAATATCATTTACCGAAGCTCCTTGGCTACCCAAATGAACCAATTCTCCCAACTGATCAAAGTCCGGAGAATTGTATCCCAAATAAGGTTCCAGTTGTCTTTTAATCTCTAAAATGTTGCGATTCTCACAAAATACCAAGGGCACCACCAACCATACATTACGAGTACCTACCTGCCCATCACTCCTATGGTAACCCATGAAAGTGCGCCCCTCCTCTACCTGAGGGGGTTGCCATTGGTAGTTAAAAGAATCAGCAATCACTGCCGGTTTTGTTGCATGCTTAACGTTATCCACAGAAATAAGCTCCCCAGCTTTAATAGATTGAAAAGCCTGACCAATGACAAGACCATACATGATAATTAAATCACCGACTTCAAAATCCTTAGCAGCAAATTTATGCTTTGCGGGTATTACCTCCTTTATCAAGTAACTCGCACCGGCAGTGGCTACTGTCTCCCCCTTATTTAGATCGCGTAAAGCTACTATGATATTATCGGAAGCATGAACTTTTAACGTATTCACATGCATCTATCTAAATATTTTAAATTTATATATAAAGTTTAGTATCAATCTGCTGGATAAAATTTGCAGATGAAGGGATTTTTTAATCCTTGATTGTATTCCCTGAACTCCTTGTTTTTCAATTGGAAGAAGTATACTTAAACAGCTATCCTCCAGAAGCTTAAGCTTTTCTATTAATCCTGATACGCTTCAATTAATGAGAAAGCGTAATCTTTAACATTATAATAACAGATATTCTGAATGATTTGCCCGATCCAGTCAAGGTCATTAGGCAGTAAACCTGCTTCTATTTCTTTCCCAAACAGATTACATAGTATTCTACGGAAATACTCATGGCGTGGGAAAGATAAAAAGCTTCTGGAATCCGTCAGCATTCCAATGAAACAAGGAAGTAATCCTAAATTGGATAAAGCGTTCAGTTGCCATTCCATCCCCTCTTTTTGATCCAAAAACCACCAACCGGAGCCAAACTGAATTTTACCCGCAACTTCTCCCTGAAAGTTGCCAATCATCGTACCGATGACATAATTATCAGCTGGGTTAAGGTTATAAATAATGGTTTTGGCAAGCTGATCATTATGATCAAGTTTACCTAAAAATCGAGACAAACTCTCTGCTTGTGGCCAATCTCCAATAGAATCAAAACCGGTATCAGGTCCCAGATTTTCATATTGACGGATCGAATTATCTCTTAGTGCTCCGAGGTGGTACTGCTGTGCCCATCCAAATTTATGATAACGGATACCTAACTCATAGAAAATAGCAGACTTGTACTTTCCGATCTCGGCATCAGATAAATCCCCGGCCTGAAGGGCTTTTTGGAAAATTACCTCTACCTCCTCGGTCTGGTAATCTTCAGCATGGATTTGCTCCACTCCATGATCAGACATCCGGCAATGGTGCGCATCGAAATGCTTCATCCGAATTTCTAATGCTTCCAGGAACGCTGCAAAGGAATCAATCTGATTTTCAGAGACTTTCGAAAGTTTTTGAATATAGATTAAAAACTCTTCCCCTTTATTTATATTAATGGCCTTATCAGGACGCCATGTAGGGAATATTTTTGTAAAATCATTGGTGGCATTATTCATTCGGTGATACTGTAATTCATCCAAAGGATCATCCGTGGTGCAGACCACCTTCACATTCATTTTTTTTAATAATCCACGCGTAGAAAAATCCGCATTTTCAGAAAGCAAGCGAGAGGTTTTTTCATATATTCTTTCTGCAGATTCTTCATTTAAAATTTCGTCAACCCCGAAATATCTTTTTAATTCCAGATGCGTCCAGTGATACAAAGGATTACGCATGGTATAGGGAACCGTTTTTGCCCAGGCCACAAATTTGTCTTTGGCAGACTGCTGGCCAGTGCAGAAAGACTCATCAAGTCCTAAAGTACGCATGGCGCGCCACTTATAATGATCTCCCTCCAGCCAAGCTTCCGTAATATTATTAAAACATCGGTTTTCAGCAATATCCTTAGGTGAAAGGTGGCAATGGTAATCGATAATTGGAGCCGGTGCTGCAAATTGAGTATACAATTGCTGAGCAGTTTCTGACTCTAAAAGGAAATCATCTTTTATGAAATTATTCATATGAATTTAAATTTAAATTTTTGCTCTTTCCAATTTTGGAATGATCAAATGAATCAAAGCTAAGCAGACCAAATAAATAGAACCTGCAATAGCGAAGGCAAATACATATCCCTCTTTTCCACTAGCGGTGAGGACCGAACCCAGAGAAAAATCCGCCAACATGCCCGCCAGGGCACCGATCATCCCGCCAATCCCCACGACAGAGGCTGTGGCTTTCTTCGGCATAGTGTCTGAAGCTACAGTAAACAAATTGGCAGACCATGCCTGGTGACCACCCGCCGCGAAGGCCATTAATAAAACGGCATACCATTGATTGCTCATATAAGGAACAAACATTGCCGGCAAAATAAATAGTGCACAAATTAATAGGGTAAGCTTTCTGGCAACATTCAGGGAAGCCCCGCGATTAAGAAAAATTTTGGGTAAATATCCACCGGCAATACTCCCCACATCCGCAATTAAAAATACAATAATCATGGGCAAGGCTAATCCATGAAGATCCAGACCAAACTGATCATGTAAAAACAAAGAGCCCCAAAACAAATAAAACCACCAAACCGCATCTGTAATTTTTCCGATGGCGAAAGCCCATGTTTGTTTTAGCGGCAGTACCTTAGCCCAGCTCATTTTTTCTTTTTCCTGCTCAATCTCCCCTTCCTCCACATCCGACTGAATGTAAGCTAATTCCTCCTGTGATACTTTGGGGTGTTCTTCCGGCTTCTTATAAATTTTTATCCAAACTAAAACCCAAATAAAACTAAAAGCGCCGGTCATTAAAAATGCAAATTGCCAATTGGTACCATCGGGCAATACCACCAAAGGAATGGCTAAAGGAGCCAAAATTGCCCCAATATTCGAACCCGCATTGAAAATACCAGTTGCAAAAGCCCGGTCTTTTTTCGGGTACCATTCTGCTACTGTTTTAACCGCAGCTGGGAAATTTCCAGCCTCTCCGAAGCCCAAACCTGCACGCGCCATACAAAAGCCAATAAAACCAAAGGCAGGTTGAACCAAAGCATGTAACATCCCAAAAACAGACCAAATCCCAATGGCCAAAATATATCCGATTCTGGTACCAAATCGATCGATTACACCACCCATACCTAACATACCGAGTGCATAAGCGAACTTGAATACCATATTGATCTGTGCATACTCCATTTTCGTCCAATGAAATACATGTTCGATCAAAGTTGGCCCCAATACCCCAATGATACTTCTATCCATATAGTTGATGGTAGTAGCAACAAAAAGCATGGCCAGTATTCTATACCGGTATTTTGATCCGCCCTGCTGCTTAGCTTCAACAACCTGCGGCTCCCTTTGCATTTCAACTTTCATAAAAAAATGTTTCTTTTGATAAAAAATTATTTATTTCTCAAAAAACCATGAATATTATCCTTAGTATATACCATAGAATAATGGTGCTTCTCTTTGGTTAAGAGCACCTTCTTTTGAAGAATACCCCAAATTCCTTCTAATATATCACTCCCCTGCTGCACACTGTCCTGGGCGATCAGGAAATCTATTTTATCATCTAATAATAAACTAATATTTTCAGGTAATGGATCATGACCAATAAATATGACCCCTTTAGCCATTCCTATTTCCGCAAAATACTCATGAATTAATTTTATCCGGGAATTGGTCACATACACCACTCTGGGTTTAGACAAATGCTTCGTTTGCTCCTCAATCTTTTTAAAAATAGCTGCTCGATCTAAATGAGCATAAGGGAAATCCAGCACATGAATACACTGTTCATGGGAAAAAAAATGCCCTAATGTATCTACCGCCCCTATTTCTCTTTGTAAATTGGTGGACGTCCTTTTGCCAGGGGAAAGATTGACCACCCATACCTGTTCTGAGGGCTGCATGATATATTTGATTAGCCCCCCTACCAATGCACCACAGTTTTTTGCATCCTGCCCTACAAAGTAGTCAGGTTCCAATTCCGGAAAATTGGCGTCCATAAAACCATATAGGATGCCTGATTTTCGCATCTCCCGCACGAGTTTATAGCTTTCCTGCCGATAAAGTGGCGTTAAAATAACCGCATCTACATGCTCATTCAACAATTCCAGCCCCCTTTGGAAATAGTCTTCCGCGCAAAAAGCATCGAAATACACCTTTTTTAAAGTTAAACCGGTGGATTGCAAAAGTTCCGCAGTTTTATCAATCCCTCTTAAGGGTAGCTCCCAATAGTGACATTCCTCCGGACGCGGACAAAGCACTCCAACGGTTTTAATACACGGCCGGGTGTTTTTATGAATATATCCCAGTTCTTCCACCAGGCCAATAATCTTCGCCTTTGTTTCATAAGAAACTCGGCCACGATTATGTAAAACACGGTCTACTGTTCCAATAGAAACATTTGCTCTTTCAGCAATTTCCTGTAGTCGAACACTCTTTCTTCTGGTCATATCTAAAAAAATTTACCTATGATAACATGACTTTAAAAACAGTTAAAATAACGTGCGTTAAACCAACATTACGGTGCTAAAATGTTAACAATACATGCTATTTTAGTAAGAACATGTTTAAAAGCGCCCCATCCGGCTGCAAATTTTGTATTCTAAACTCGTTCTACATCAGCCTTTTTGCTATACATTATTGTAGAGACAATACCCAATAGAGGTAATATATCCCAAGTAATATGTTTTTACCTCATTAAAAAATATTTAACGTCCAGGATAGTCGTGCTTTTCCTAGCCCCTTAAAAAGTATTTTCTTTTCAAGAATGAAAACATCAAAGTCAATAGGACTGGCCCTAAAAATAACTTCTTCTGAGTTTCATCAATATTAAATACTATTTTGGTACAATAGCTTAAAAAGCTATGCTCTGGCTCTCTATCCATTCTACTCATAGGCTTTTTCTTTTAGGGTTTGAATATCATTTATGTCAATTGCTAATCTAGCTAAAAGATGGTTCTTGTTCCTTTTGTATAATTAATAATAGCGATTTTGGAGGGAGAAAATCAAGATCATTTATTAAACAAATTCTCAATTTCATCAGCTTCTGTTTACCAATTAAAAAAATAGCGTTTAAGTTATCACCAACTAATGTTTTGCTCCAATATTTTTTATTATTCACAATTAACCATTGATTTTAAAGTGTGAAATTTATTCTTTCGGATCCCGGAATTGAATAAAATGCGTTAATACCACATTTATTTCACGCAAAATTAACATTTAATACCTTTCCGGGACGCTTATGCAAAACCTTTGTCCTCATCCGAAAAAAGGTAAGAATAGCTCCAAGGATAAACGAAAAATCAAGATATTTTTACTGGGCCATATCAAAGTAAAAAAAACCATTGACCCAATAGCGGTTCATCCTTTACTCTCCAATAATTATCTTTGACAAGACAAAAGAGGAATACCCACTTTTTTCAAAAAACTATCCTTTTACTTCTGCAATTACGGCCAATGCCTCTGCTGTTGCAGCCCTAATGGCCATAGTATCAAAATTTCCTTCAGGATCCTTTTTCATTAACTTCGAACCCATCCCCACACAATGTACTCCGGCATTAAACCACGCGGTAAGGTTCTCGCGAGTCGGACTAACGCCTCCTGTAGGCATAATACTACTCCAAGGGAAAGGGCCTTTAATCGCTTTTACAAATTCAGGACCTCCTACTTGCTGACCGGGAAAAATTTTAACTACTTCAGCCCCCAATTCTTCCGCTTTAGAAATTTCAGTCAATGAACCACAACCAGGAGACCAGGCTACCTTTCTGCGATTACAGATTTTTGCCATTTCCGCAGACAGAATAGGCGATACAATAAAATTGGCCCCTAACTGCAAATATAGCGCCGTTGTGGCCGGGTCTACCACGGATCCAACCCCTAAGATCATTTCCGGTGTATGCACTGCTCCCCACTTCACTAATTCACCGAATATTTCATGGGCAAAATCGCCTCTATTCGTAAATTCGAAAACCCGGGCACCACCATCATAACAAGCCTTAAGAATGGCTTTATTAACCTCTAGATCTTTATGATAAAACACGGGTACCATACCGGTAGCCCCCATTTGCTGTACTACTTCTATTCTGCTAAATCGAGCCATAATGTTGTAAATTATATCGGGAGTGTTCCTGAAGGACCAAAAGGAGCAACCCCCGAATCAAATAATGAAATGCGAAATCAAATACTTATCTATAGAACATGTTTAAAAACACACCATCCGGCAGCAAATTCGAATTTTGGGAAGCGATTTTGGCACATTTCTCAACAATAGTAATGCTATTCTCTCAAAATAATCGGGTATCACTTCTTCAATAATCAAACTTTCGCTGCGAATTTTGGCATTCAAACACGCTTTAACGTGCTACTCGCCCGGAAGCGTCACCGCCCATTAATTTTAAAACTTCTTCAATCGTTACCAGATTAAAATCACCTTTTATGGTATGTTTTAAACAGCTGGCAGCTACTGCAAAATCTAATGCCTTCTGATCATCTCCTGCGAAATTTATTAAACCACATATTAGACCGCCCATAAATGAATCTCCTCCACCCACACGATCCACAATATGTGTAATATCATATTTTCTGGCAGACTTGAATAATTGTTCACCATCATACAGCACCCCTTCCCAGGTGTTGTGGTTCGCATTTATGGATCCGCGTAGCGTCGTAATCACTTTCTTTACACGCGGGAATTTTTCCATAATTTTCTTAGATACCGAAAGATAGGCTTCTCCATCCACATGGCCCCCAGTAACGTCAACCCCATCCGGCTTAATATGAAGTGCCATTTCCGCATCTTCTTCATTTCCCAAAACAATATCAGTCAAGGCTACCAAATCCGGCATCACCTCATGACAAGCCTTTCCATATTTCCATAATTTTGCACGGTAATTCAAATCACAAGAAACAGTAATCCCCATCTCCTTGGCTACCGAAAGGGCCTCCTTTAAAGCATCTGCTGCGCCCTGAGACAAAGCCGGAGTGATCCCCGTCCAATGAAACCACTGGGCATCTGCAAATACCGCCTTCCAATTCACCATACCGGGTTGTATCTCAGCTATAGCAGAATTTGCCCGATCATACACGACCTTGGAACCTCTGGATACCGCACCGGTCTCTAAAAAATATATCCCTAACCGATCTCCACCGATCACAATATTTTCAGTCCCCACATTATAGCTACGCAATCGCTTAATGGCAGCATCCCCAATATCATTTTGTGGCAATCGAGTGACAAACTCAGCATTCATACCATAATTAGCCAGAGACACCGCCACATTAGATTCTCCTCCACCATAGGTAGCCTCAAATTCTGATGCCTGATGAAATCTCAGATAACCTGGCGTCGCTAATCGCAACATGATCTCTCCAAAAGTTACAATCTTTTTCATTTTGCTGTATTTATTATCTCAAAAAATATATTTACTTTCATTAACTGATACCCCTGTATATGGATAATAATGTTGAAATTCCATATTAGGAGAATGCTAAATATTGATTCTATATATAAATCAGACTATGCGCTTTACTCAACGCTCCTAACGACTTATTAAACCCCTTTGATCTTCGTAAACTAACTTATGTACCTCCTCAATAGTACAAATATTTTGGTCACCCGGGATAAAATGCTTCAAAGCAGAAGAAGCTGTGGCGAACTCCACCGCCTCCTGCTTATCTTTCAAATTCCTTAATCCATAGATTAAACCTGCCATGAAAGCATCCCCTGTACCCACTCGATCCACAATATGCGTTAAATTATATTGCTTACTTCTATACACCTTTCCTCCATCATAAAGTGCACCACTCCATAAATTATGGCTGGCTGAGACCGATCCACGACTGGTAAAAACCACCATTTTACAATTTGGATACTGGCCCAACATTTCTTCTCCGGCCTGTTCAAAAAGAGCATCACTTAAGCCTTCCTTTACAATATCCACATCAGGGTGAATGCCGGACATAATATCACAATACTGGAGTAATTCGGGCATCACTTCAGTATGCCCCTTTCCCCAATTCCATAAATTAGATCTATAATTATAATCACCGGAAATGGTAATCCCTCTAAATTTAGCCTCTTTCAAGGCTTCAAGAGTAGTATAATAAGCAGATTCAGAAAGTGCCGGACTAATGCCGGTCCAATGGAACCAATCTGCTCCCTCAAAAACCTTATCCCAGTCCACCATTCCCGGAGCAATAGTGGCCATAGAAGAAAAGTCACGGTCATAGATCACCTTTCCACTTCGATATACCGCCCCATTTTCATAATAATATAGTCCCATCCGGTTTCCTCCCTTTAAAATAGGCTTAACATCCACCCCAAAACTTTTTAAAGACATTTTGGCCTGGGCTGACATATCATTTTCCGGAAGGCGGGAAACAAAGCTCACCTCTTCTTCAAACTGAGCCAAGGACACCGCAACATTCGCCTCTGCCCCACCAAAATCGATTTCCAAGATTTTAGACTGTTTCAGGCGGGCAGCACCAGGCGCAGATAAACAAAGGAGTATCTCTCCAAAAGTAATGATTCGTCCCATTTTCAAAAAATTCGGATAGCCTTCCCGGAAAAAATACGCTCCGGCTTCCCATAAACATACTGTTGATTTAAAAGTCAATCAAAAGTATAGAAGAGGTGAGATATGCGGTAATCAAAAAAGATAAATAAAGTTAACTCATTTATTATTAGCGCTTTATGTTATCCCCTATGTCTATTTTGCTATCGATTGCTGTGATTTTACGTGTATTTAACGCAGAATAGAAATGCAATTAAGGGAGCAGCCTCAGCAATCAAAGGGTTTAAAAAAGGCAATCAGTGTAATCATTATTTGAAAACTCAAATTTGCTACCCCTGTCATACTTATATAGCGTGCTCCAAAATATTTTGATTGCTTGGAGCGTGTTTAAAGATCAAAATTCGTATCGAAAATTTGATTATTGCAGAAGCGATACAGGCTTTTTTTGAGAGAATAGCATCGCTATTATAAGAAATTATCCGAAATCGCTTCCAATAATTCGAATTTGCAGCTGAATGGTGTGCTTCAAAATACACTCTTAAGCCGAATTGTTCATGCTTCAATTCTTGTTGGGCTGCAAGGCGATTAAACTGAGGGAAGAATTCCCGGAGTCGATTTTTTTTTAGGTAACAGAGGAATGAGCAGAAAGTAGGCATAGCCGAAATTGATTCAGGAAACAATCATCAAAACCACCCATAGTTTACTGAAATGCAGCACATTACATCAAGCCCTCTAAATTTGCAGGTTAATAACTTGGTTGAATACTAACCCAACTCAATTCCACGCATTTAAAAGCCCAAAAAAAATTCTTTTTGCCCTATTCAGCGGTTTTTAGGTATTTATACCTAATCACCTTGACATCGTCATGAGAAAGTCATTAAAATAGATATGGATATCCAATAGTATTTATTGATTATGTTCCTAGGCCATAATCTTCACAAATTTTTTTAATGAACCCTATTCCGTAAGGAATAAAATAGAAAATAAAATGAAGATAAAATTTAAAATATTTGTAGCCTTGCTGTGTCTCATCATGAGTTCTGCCAGGGCCGCAGACTATTATGTCTCCCCTTCCGGAAACGACAGCCAAAGTGGAAGTATCAGTAACCCTTTTAAAACTTTCGCAAAAGCTGTCAGTGTTATACAGGCTGGTGATTATATCTACCTCAGGGGTGGTACTTATTCAATGGGCAATACCTTTATGATTGATCGCAGCAAAAATGGTTCCGCCTCCGCCATGATTAGCGTATTTGCTTATGAGGGAGAAACCCCCATTTTACAATTTGATGATATTGAAAATTCTTCCAGTCGGGGGATCGTTCAGGATGCCTATTATTGGCATTGGAAAGGAATAATTATAGAAAAAGCGGGAGACAACGGCATGCTCCTTTCAGGAAATCATTGCATTATAGAGGAATGTGTTTTCCGATATAACCATGATACTGGCCTGCAGCTGAGCCGCTATAACACCAGTGCCAATTCCATTTCCGAATGGCCCTCTCATAATCTTATCCTGAATTGTGAGTCTCATGACAATGCGGATAGCGGTAATGAGGATGCCGATGGCTTTGCCGCTAAACTCACTTCCGGGGAAGGGAATATTTTTAGGGGATGTGTAGCGCATCATAATATTGATGATGGATGGGACCTTTACACCAAATCCTCTACCGGCCCGATAGGGATCGTCACTTTCGAAAATTGTATTGCCCATCATAATGGTACATTAAGCGATGGAAGTACTTCAGGCGGAGGCGATAAAAATGGCTATAAATTAGGGTCCTCAGCTCATAATATTAATCACATCGTAAAAAACTGCATCGCATTTAACAATGGAAAACATGGTTTTACAGATAATGGAAATGTAGGAAGCATAAAATTCTACAACAATACCTCTTACAACAATCAAGACTATAATTATCACACCAGAGATAATGCTACCCATATCTGGCGCAATAACATCACTCTGAATGGTGCGCATACGGATAGAATCCGAGGGAATGCTCCGGAAAGTTGTAATGCATTGGACGATACCAATAGTAGTTGGAATTGGACGATATCCGCCAGCAGTTCCGATTTCCAAACGATGACCCCAGGCCCGGATAAAGATCCTATCAGCAATGGTTTTTTACACCTGGCAGCCGGAAGTAAGCTCATCGATGCCGGTTGCACTGACACTGGCTTGGGATATAACGGATCAGCACCTGACTTAGGAGCCATTGAATATGGTGGGGAAGTTAACCCACCCTCCTCTTATCAGCTCACCACTACCATTAGCGGAGCAGGAAGCGTTTCTCCTTCTTCCGGAACTTTTGACGCCAACTCGGTGATCAATCTGCAAGCTACCGCATCGGAAGGCTGGGTATTTGCCTCCTGGTCAGGAGATATCAGCGGAACCTCCAATCCCATTAGCCTCAACATGAACAGCAACAAGTCGGTCACCGCTATCTTTGAAGAAGAGGGTGATAATGGAGGCGGAACTACTCCCGGAGAGCTGGGATCAAATTTAGCGATAACAGGTTCAGGCGCCGGAGCGGATGGTTCCAGTAAAGCCAGTGGCACTTCATATGGAAACAGTCGGGATGGAGACCTGACCTCCTACTGGCAGCCAGGGTCTTCCTCCAATGAGCGAATCTCCATAAAATGGTCTGGAAGTGTGAGTTGTAATACGGTCATTATTAAAGAAATTGGTGATGTGGTGGGTAGTTGGCAATTAAAAAACCATGATACAGATGAAATTTTAAATAGTGGTAGCGGTCTGGGATCCTCCAAAGTAATTACATTCTCAGAAGTAAATCTTTCCAAGATCAACCTGGAAATTTTAAGCGCTTCTTCAGCTCCAAAAATTGCAGAATTTGAAGTATATCTCGCAGATGGAACGGTATCCCCGCTCACCTATAAATTGACAACCAGTATTTCAGGGCAGGGCAATTTAAGCCTGGAAGGTGGAAATTATGAGGAAGGCACCAGCCTTAGTATTGAAGCCACTGCAGCCGAAGGCTATCAGTTCAGCCATTGGGGTGGTGATGCCTCCGGATCCGAGAATCCATTGCAAATCACCATGGACAGTGACAAAAATATTACCGCCAATTTTGAAGAAAGCGCCATCGCCGAATATAATGTACAAGTCAATATTCAGGGGCAAGGCAGCGTAAATCCTCCCTCTGGCAGCTATGCGGAGGGAAGCAGCCTATCCATTTCGGCCAGCCCGGAACAGGGTTGGAAGTTTAATGGCTGGTCGGGAGATATTAATAGCAGCAATAACCCTTTACAGATTACCGTAGATGGACACAAGAACATCACTGCGAATTTCATAGAGCAAACGACCTCCGTCGACTTGGGGGATAATTTAGCCATTAGCGGTCCAAGCCCGGGTGCAGATGGTAGCAGCAAAGGTAACGGTAGTTCTTATGGCAATGTCAGGGATGGAAACCTAAGTACTTCCTGGGAACCTTCCGGAACAAATAATGAACGAATTTCCGTGAAGTGGGGAAGCAAGGTCACTTGTAATACCGTCATCATTAAAGAAATTGGCGATGTGGTGGGAAATTGGAGTATTGTGAATCATGATAACGGTAATACTTTAGCCACCGGAAATGGCCTTGGCACTGAGAAGTTAATTTCATTCGAAGAGGTAAGCCTAAGTAAAATCAACCTGGTAATCACTGATGCCAATAGTGCACCAAAAATTGCAGAATTTGAAGTATACTATGCCACCGGTACCGATAACCCAGCTGAGGATTACTACAACCTCAACGTATCGACTAATGGAAATGGTAGTGTTAACCCAGGCAGCGGAAGCTATGCCGCAGGAAGTATAGTAGAAATTACAGCCAGCCCATCAAACGGTTACATTTTTACAGGATGGTCCGGAGATGTAAGCAGTGCGAGTAACCCACTTTCTCTGACGATGGATAACCATAAAACCGTAGTGGCCAATTTCAGTCAGGAAGGTGGTACTAATCCACCCTCCACCGATGGACCTGTGGGTTATGCTGCTATGAATGGTGGCACTACCGGAGGACAAGGAGGCCTTAGTTATACCTGTAATACGGGCGACTGTATCCTGGATTTAATTTATCAAAAGCGAAAAGGCATCATTACTGAGCCCATAACCATCTATGTTAACGGTACCATTACCCCATCAAATACCACAAGCGCCTCGAAAATTGATATCAAAGAGGTTCGTGATGTTTCCATCATAGGAGTAGGCACTTCAGGAGAGTTTAACGGTATTGGAATAAAGATCGTAAAATCCGGAAATATCATTGTACAAAATGTGATTGTACACCACGTGAATATCGGGGATAAGGACGCTATCAGCATTGAAGGTCCGACGGATCATATCTGGATTGATCATTGCGAGCTTTATGCAGAATATCAGGGTGTTGATAAAGATTACTACGATGGGCTACTGGATGCCAAATCAGATTCCGAATACATTACTTACTCCTATAATTATTTACATGATAGCTGGAAAATGATGCTCGTGGGTTCTTCTTCCAGTGATAGTCATGACCGTAAGCTGACTATGCACCACAACCTGTTTGAAAATGTCAATTCCAGAATGCCCCTTTTCCGCCACGGAAATGGCCATATATTTAATAACTATTATTTAGGTGTAGTGTCCACGGGAATTAATAGTAGAATGGGGGCTTGTTTAAAAGTGGAAAACAACTATTTCAAAAACTCACATAACCCCATCGTTTCGGCTTATACCAGTACTTTAGGGAAGACAGAAGAAATAGGCAATAGCTTTGACAATGTCAGTTGGGATTTATCAAGGGATGATGTTTATGAACCCCTTAGTTGTGTAGCCAACATTCCTTATCCGTATTCAAATGCCCTAATCTCAAGTGCTGAAGTTCCTCAGTATGTATTAGCTAATGCAGGGGTCGGTAAAATTGCGCAAAATCAGCGAATTTTTGGCGAACAAGCTAATTTACCCCAGCTATTGGTATACCCCAACCCAACTTCAGAATTCCTGTATTATGAATTGGAAAATGATCAATTACAAAGCGGTCAGTTGAGAATTCTTGATTTGGGAGGAAGAGAGTATCTAAAAATGGATGGACTGTTAGAAAATCGTATATATGTAGGCGACCTAAGCCCGGGAACCTATATAATACAATTACGAACATCTGGATATACCAACTTCAAAGTTTTTATTAAAAAATAAATAGTTATAATACTTATAAAAAGGCCTTTCACCAGAGGCCTTTTTTTATAGGCCTCATCAATTAAAACAGCGTTAAAAAAGAGTAAAATAACACATTTACAACCTTTTAACCAGTCACCCTCTCAACAAAAAAGGTCTATCCTTACCAAATAAGCATATTTAAATATCATTTTTTCGAAATCCTGAATTCAGCTTGAAAAGCATACAGGTAAATCAATAATTTCATTACTAATGAACAGCAACAGTGATACTTCTGAAACCAACCTTGGCTCTTGTAGCTAACTTTTTATGTCAAATAAACTATTTATGGAAATGTTAATTAACACTAACATTATTTTTTTCACAAAAACCTTTTTTACACATGAGAAATAATTTTTTACGATTTCATTGGCTAAAAATGAAAGGTGAGCATCGACTCAGAAAAATGTATCTGCTCCTTTTATTCGTTTTAAGCCCTCTATTTCTCCATCCTACATTTGCTCAGAAACAAATTGAAGGATTGGTAACTGACCCTTCGGGCTTCGCTCTTCCAGGGGTAAACCTCATTATTGAAGGCACCTCACAAGGTACCACCACCGACCAATATGGAAAATTCATCCTCAAATTACCGGATGGTAAAATTACGCTACTCGTATCCTATGTAGGGTATAAAGAGGAAAAGATCCTCGTGGGTAACCAATCCATGATAGAAATTATTCTAAAAGAAGATACCGAAACCCTGGAAGAAGTAGTCGTAGTGGGTTACGGAACGGTAAAAAAATCAGACCTGACCGGATCCATTATAGATGTGGAAGCTAAAACACTTACCGAAAGAGGAACAACCAGCCCGGTTCAGGCACTTCAGGGAGCGGTAGCAGGGGTTCAGATTAATAATTCCACCGGTGTGGTAGGCGACAACTTCTCCATCACTATTCGCGGTAAAAACACGCTACAAGATGGCGCGAACTCCCCACTGTTTGTAGTAGATGGGGCGATTGTGGACAATATAGATTTCCTTAACCCTCAGGACATCGCTAAAATGGATATCTTAAAAGATGCCTCCTCAGCAGCTATTTATGGATCCAGAGCGACCAACGGGGTCGTGATCATCACCACCAAAAAAGGTAATGCGATCCCTTCTGGTACCAGCATTACTTTTGACTCCTTTGTGGGGATAAAAACACCTGCAAGACTGCCCAAAATGATGGGTTCGGAGAAATGGCAGGAATACCATATGTCCGCTTACTTAGCCACCGTTAGTGATTTGGAGTCTCACACTCCCGAATCCTTCTATGATGCGGTATTACCACTTTCCTCCAATGAGGTGCTCCGACAAAGATTTGACGATAATTATTATTTTGACTGGTATGATGCTGTCCTGAAAAATGGGATCCAAACCAATAACAATGTGAATCTGACACACCGAAATGGTGGATCGGCATATACGCTCAGCCTGGGCCACCAAAAAGAGACTGGGGTGATAGAGAATGAAGGCATTGAAAAACTCACCTTACGCCTTGGAATGGATCAGGAATTTAGTAAAAGTTTGAAAATTGGTGCAAATATTACCTTAGCGCATACTGAAATTGAGCAAGGAAGTAGCATCGCGATGCAGGAAGCTTTTCGCCTCAGCCCAATGATGAGCCCATATGCAATAGATGATAACCACAATGAAATAGATGGGGAATTATTCTTAATGCCTGGCAAATTAACAGATCCCTCCGGAACCATGGTAGTGAATAAAACCAGTACTATTAATCCATTACTGGAAATTGCCAATTCGCATAATGTTACTAAGGACTGGAACCTATTAACTAATGCTTATGTGGATTATAAAGCAACAGATTGGTTAAGTTTCCGATCAGCCTTTTCCAGTAGCCTCAGATCTTCCAGGCAAGGATTGTCCTGGGGATCAGAGACTCAAAACGGAACCAATAATGGTGGGTTGCCAATGTCGGAAATTATTCAAAACGAGAACTTCAACTATACCTGGGACAACCAGTTTAACATCAACAAAGAAGTGGGAATACACCGATTTAACTTCCTTGGCCTACAGTCCATTTTCGTTGATCGATATGAAAATTCATTGATGTCCTCAAGGGAACAACCATTCGATACTGAATTCTATAACGTAGGTTCCGGCCAGCAAGGAAGCTTTTATATGCAAAATGGATTCCAAAAATTCCAACTGGCCTCTTTTGCTGCGCGCTTGAATTACGCTCTTAACGAAAAGTACTTATTAACCTTAACGAATCGTTGGGATGGCTCATCACAATTGGCATTAGGCAACAAATGGGCATCTTTTCCTTCTGCCGCAGTGGCCTGGAAATTGAAATCCGAAGATTTTATGCAGGATTTGAAATTTGTTTCCGACCTAAAAGTGAGAGTTTCTTATGGGGTGACCGGTAACAATAATGTGGCGGCATATTCATCAATGAATGCGCTAACCGCTCAAAGCTATTATAACTATGGGGCAAAGCCAGTTACAGGCTGGTCTGCTGCCACCCTGGCTAACAAAAATTTGGGCTGGGAGACTACTTCAGAACTAAACTTTGGTTTAGATTTTTCTTTATTGGATCATCGGATCCGTGGATCTATCGACATCTATAACAGGCTTTCTGACGACTTACTGGTAGATCAAAAATTACCCTTGGAAACCGGCTTTGAAATTATTCGTGCTAATGCAGCATCTGTCCGCAATAAAGGGGCGGAAATCATGCTGACCACCACCAATATCAAAACAGCAAAGGTGACCTGGGAAACCATCTTCACCTTTTCCAAAAATGTCAACAGTATTGAATCTATCTACGGGCAGTCAGAAGAAGTTGATATAGGAAACGGCTGGTTCATCGGACAACCGATAGATGTCCATTACAATTATCAGTTTGATGGGGTATGGCATGCCCATGAAAAAGACCAGGCAGAATCCTATAATCAAACTGAAGGAGAAGCACGGGTAAAAGATATCAATAATGATGGGGCAATTTCTCCTGACGATGACCGGGTATTCCTGGGAAGCTCTAATCCGGACTGGACTGGCGGTATCATCTCACGATTAAATGTAGGCAATTGGGATATGGGTCTTACGATTTCCACCCAGCAGGGCGTATTGGCCTATAGCCCCTTTCATGAGAATTTTAATAATGTAAGAGACCGTGGTCGTCAAAAACTTGATTGGGGAGAATGGTACGTACCAGAAAACAATGTGGGTGTTCGGGCACAAAACTCCAATGTTTTGCCTCAGCCACGAAACGAAGGTACTTATTGGAGAAACGATGGTGTAGGGTATTATCATGATGCTTCTTTCGTAAAAATCAATAACATTTCCATTGGTTACACCTTCCCGGCAAGTACTTTAGAAAAAGTAAAACTTTCCAATCTCAGAGTTTACGCCAATGTATTAAATCCCTTCGTATTCTCGGCTTACGATGGTTGGGATCCGGAATGGGCAGAAGCTGATTTGGGGGTGGGCCGCGTAAGTACGGTTGTTTATCAAATGGGCCTAAATGTTAAATTCTAGAAATCATGAAAAAAAATCTGATATATCTATTTATTGTTTTATTTAGTTTTTCCGCTTGTGAAAACTTTTTAGAAGAGGAAATAAAATCCAATGTAGTAGCGGAAGACTATTATGCCACTTCTGCAGGCTACCAATCCTTGGTCCATGCCACCTATTCTTCTTTAAGAGAATATTTAGGACAGCATCCCTGGTTGTTTATCTCCGGCACCGATCTCTATACGGAGGGAAGAGATCCCGCACCCATAGGCCTTTCCAGATATACTAATTTAAATTCAAACTCAGAAGGAGTTGATTTTCTATACATTAATTGCTACAAAAGTATACAATTGGCCAATAATGCGGTCTACTATGGCGATATTACCGAACAAACAGCAGATGTAGATCGATTAGTGGGCGAGGCAAAATTTATCCGCGCACTCTCCTATTTTTATCTGGTGCAAACTTATGGCGGAGTTAGCTTAATCGATATGCCGGTAACAGAGGCCATCACGAAAATAGACAGAAACACTGAGGAAGAAATATATGCTTTTATCATTCAGGATCTGGAAGACGCCAGAAACCGGGTGAAAAATGGCGCCTTTGAGGGAATGGTTACCCGCAGAGCTGTGGTAGACCTTTTGGCCAAAGTGCATTTAACCAGAGGATATCAAAGCTATGGCGCATCTGATGATTTTCAAAAGGCAGCACAGTACGCCGATGAGGCAATTGAAGGGCAAGGATTAAACTTATCCTTTGCCGAGCTCTGGACGCCTGGTAATGAGATGAATGAGGAAGTACTATTTTCTGTACAGTTTTCTCAAGCCTCCATTAGTACTAACCCTTCTGAATTAGGAAATCGGATGCAAAACTTCTTTGGCCCCTACCTTGGGGGTTCTGAAGTAGCGGGAGACAACCCTTATAAAATGGCCTCTACCTCGCCTTCTCTATATGCGATGGAATTATTCGAAGAAGGAGATAGTCGTTATGAAGTCACCTTTATGACTAAGATTTATGATCGCTATTATGACTTTTATGATGTAGATGTAGCGGATCACCCTACACTTGATGTTAGCCATTTTTATGCACCAAAGTGGTTTACACCTGCTGATAGTACCGCCTTTAGAGCTGCACATCCGGAGGCCTTCTACCATAGCTTTTATGATTCCAACCCGGATACGGGAGACTCCAATCTGGATTTCTCCACTATTTCCATTAAAAAGTTTGATGATCCAAAATCACTCTATGCGGCAGGAAATAGCCGAACCAGTAGTCGAGACGTAATAATATCCCGCCTGGCGGAAACTTATTTAATTGCTGCGGAAGCCTATTTACAGGCAGGACAGGCCCAAACGGGTTTAGACCGATTGAATACTGTCAGGAAGCGGGCAGGAGCAGTCGAAGCTAGCTTGGCCGAATTTGATATTAATTACATACTGGATGAAAGAGGTCGTGAATTATTGGGAGAATACAAACGGTGGTTCGATTTAAAAAGAACTGGAACCCTCGTGAAAAGGGCTTCCCAATACAACCGATTAGTGGAGGAAAGTAATTTTGTTGGAAACGGTGGGGAATTAAAAATATTAAGACCCATCCCACAAGCAGCACTTGACTTAAACCAAAGTGATCAATTTAAACAAAATCCTGCTTATCAGTAGGATGCATTAATAAACAGTAAATTTGAAAGAGGCTAGCTCAATAACATTATGGAGTGGCCTCTTTTTTTTTAAAGCTGAATTATTAACTGTTAGATTTATAGAAACAAGTCAAAGCGCTTAATTGCATTACAGGCATATGCTTTGATAATTAATAGCCCCAATGTGGGTTTTGCCTGCTTTCTCCTCAATCATCCGCTTTGTTGGAAAAAACTAGAGATAGGAAGCGATTCCTTCATTTTCCCTACCTTCTGAATAAAAGAAGATTTAAGCATGAATCATCCGGTTTAATAAGCCGAATATACGGTCGGATGATATGAAAAATTTTGAGACGTCAAGCTTCTCATTTACATGCTATAAAAATATACAAGTACAAAATATAATTTATTTACCCATACCACCCTATCCTTATCTTGAGTATTTGCATTACTTTTGTGTTATACTCTAAATTATTAGTGATATTTTAATTATTGAACTGACATAAATTTTACTCACTCCCATTTTAAAAGTCAAACGCAAATGGGAAGTGCGTTCCTGATTGAACAATATAAAATATGAAAGAGAAAATCATTGGAATACTTTCCATTGCTAATCTTAGCTTCTTCTTGTATACCATTTATACCTACCTACCCTATGATCAACCACTCTTGAAAAAGGAATCTATAACTTTTGAGATTTTCACAAAAGAGTCTTATCTGTTTGAAGAATATGGATTTACGAGTTATATATTTGCAATATTATTATGTGCACTTTCCCTGGTTTTTATGCCTAGAACCAAAAAGGTATTATGGGCTCTTATTTCGCTGCTTCCAATAGTTTTTTTGGCGGTAATTCTCAAATTAGTTTAGTCACAGGAGCATACGGAATAACAGGTTCCCAAAACAAAAATCAACTTGAAAAAAAATTAAAGCACAACCAATCCAAAAGAAAAACCAAAATTCAAAAAAAAATTGACCATCCTGATTTACAGGCCAATAAAAAAGAAACCACTTCTAATAATCGCCACAGCCATTTTTACACCAATTAGTCGACAGGAACTAGTTGTACCGGATCAAAAAAGGTTGAATTATAATGCTTTTGATTGATTATGCATTTAGAGGGAGGGTCATTGGAAACCTTAAAACAAATGCTTCACCACTTACCTGGTTTTACGCTAATCCCGGAATTAGCCTATAAAGCCGAGCAAGATCAATCCAATACCAGAAGATTTAACCAGCCAGAGCCCTCCAGAGAAATCAGCCTCGTAACGCACAAAAATTTTACGAAGGAGTTAATATTGGATGAGTTAAGAAAAAGTATTTTAGCGCATATTCCCAGTCATTTCAAGAAAAATGAACGCTTTTTTCGGGTACAGTGGCGTTAAACCAAAAAAATCCCCGGACAAAATTATTTCGCCGGGGATGAAATACCACTTGCTAATAGTAGACCCTATTTACCCTAAAATACGCTATCCAAAAGTCAATTATTTAGTATTATAATATTGTTGCAATTGATAAAATGCCTTTTTCTTTTGTCCCTTTTCGGAAATCAGGCCCTTTCTATTCCAACCGTCCTGCACCTCAGGCAATTGCCTTAATGG
Source organism: Persicobacter diffluens (assembly GCF_036244895.1). Classification (NCBI taxonomy): domain Bacteria; kingdom Pseudomonadati; phylum Bacteroidota; class Cytophagia; order Cytophagales; family Persicobacteraceae; genus Persicobacter; species Persicobacter diffluens. The sequence continues at coordinate 342,020 of NZ_BQKE01000004.1, read as the reverse complement.
TGATTTAAAATCCACTAATATCCAGGGAGTCATGCCCACCAAACCATCAATTTGATCAAACATTTCAATGCTCTCCTTATACAGATACTCCTGAAATTCTTCGCTCCATCGCGTCAGGCTATCCCCATGAAAACCCTGCATGGCACCCCCTCCAAATTCACTGACAATAACCGGTTTTTCCTTCCCCATTTTAAAAGTTTTTTTTCGGCACTCTTCGGGAAGCCCTCCATACCAACCCAAATATTCATTAAGGCTGATAATATCCAATTTGTCCATAATCGGATCATTATACGTGTAGACGGCATCAGGATGCCCATCCAGTTCCTGATCTTTTTTACAGGCTGCAGAAATCAGACGACTGTCATCTACCGACCGGATATAATCGGCCAATTCTGACAAGAATTGATTACGAGCAGGAATGGGGGCCGTTTCATTGGCAATAGACCAGATAATCGTACTGGCACGATTATAATCCCGGTTAATCAGTTCGGTATATTGTTGCTTGGCCTTTTCTAGCACCTGAGGATTGTCCCATTGGATACCCCAATAAAGCGGTAATTCCTCCCATAGCAGGATGCCCCGCTGATCAGCCATTCTCACCAACTTTTCCTGATGCGGATAATGGGCAAGCCGTATAAAATTACAACCCAATTCCTGTGCCCAATTCAAAACTAAAGCTGCATCTTCCTCCACATTAGCCCGATCTTCCCGTAAGGGGTTTTCATCATGTAAACAAATGCCTTTTAAGAAAACAGGTTTTCCGTTAAGTAAGATTTCTTTTCCTTTGGTCTCTACCGTTCTAAAACCTATTAGGTCTTCCATCCTATCCTTTCCGGCTTCCAGAATTACCTTATACAACTTTGGATTTTCCGGAGACCATAATTTCAAATTTTTTACATCAAAAGAAAATGCTACCTCTTTATTATTATTCAGTTTGATTTTATAATCCATATTTAATTCAGGAATACTGATATGAGCAAATTCCGGCAATTCGCTGCCAGACAGCTGAAGCTTTCCTTGAATCTGTTTTCTTTTCAAGCCGAGGGAAGATTTCTCCAATTTCAGAAAATAATTATTGATAAAAGTCTCTGGCACCTCTAAAACTTTTACCTCTCTGATAATACCCCCATGATTGAACCAATCTGTTACTTTGGAGGGAATATTATCATCGGCCCGGCTATTATTAACGCCAACAATTAACTGATTATCTTTTTCCTTCAGATGAGAAGTTAACTCAAAACAAATGGGGGTAAATCCACCTTCATGCTGGCCAATTTCTTTCCCATTAATAGAGACCGTGGTTTTATAATTAGCCGCGCCCAAATATATAAAATAACGTTTATCCTCCTTCATTTGGGACATGTCAAAAGACCTTCTATACCAAAGGCTGCCCTCATAATAGGTCAATTCCGGATGCTGCATATTCCAACTGCCCGGTACCCAAAGGGTTTTCCCGCTGGCAAAACCGTATTCCACCCGATCGGACTTGTCTTTGGGAATATAATTTTCAATTATAGCACGACCTCCCATCCCACCGGTTTCATATGGATCCAGGATATAATTCCACTTACCGTTTAGGCTTTGATAATTACGATTCATCGTATTGGATATGGAAATCCCTTGCCCGTAAACAACTGAGGCAGAAAGGAAAAAAATACCGAAGAAATAAAATAAAATTTTTTTTGATATCATTATTCACTAATTAAAAAAGTAGAATTTTTTATTTAAAAATAAATATTAGGCAGAGTGGGTCTATTTGAAAACCAAAAAAATATTTCGTTAATCAACGCCGCCACCACCTGATAGACCTTAATCTGCAGGCTGCAATAAAGTGAGTTCCTCCGAATAGAAGAACCCACTTTTTACTGATATGCTAAGCCTAATAATGTAAGGCAAGATTCAACAACTCCAGCCAAGCAACTCATTTTCGGCTTATAGTAAAAGATACTATTGTATTACTAATTTTCGATGGAAAGATGCAGCTTTAGTCTGTAAAATTAGCGTATAAACCCCCGGCTTGGCATTAGGATTAATGGTCATATTCTCCTGATAGGCAAATTGATCCTGATATACTACCTTACCATCTGTCGCAACCAATTTCATGCTGACTGGCGCCCCCATGTCCACAGTATTGCCCAAACTCAAATGGAACTGCCCACGTGCCGGATTTGGCCATATCAAAATTCCTTCCTGCCCCATTGAATCCTCAGACAACTCATCATCAACTTCCTGTACCACCTGGCTACGCGTATTGGAGGAATGCATCACCATACCGAACATTTGATTGGTATTTCCGGCCAAACAAGGCCACTGAATGATATTGGCCCCGTCTTCCTGAGCAGCATCCAAAACATCCAAACACTGACCACTATTTTTATTGATCAAACGCCAGCGACCACTACCTGCATTTTGTATTTTAAACAATTGTCCGTCACCAGCCCAGTATTCCCAAATTTGAATATTGGCACCTGCAGTAGTAGAGATTTCATTTACATCTAAAGACTTATCCTGCGCAATATAAGGAGTAATTCTGTGCCAATCATTATATTCATTGGTAACAATAAATTTCTGCGCATCGCCACCCCAATAAGACCACTGGGCAATATTGGTACCATTGGCCGTGCCGAAATTATAGACATCCATTGCTTTGCCACTATGTGCGGCGGTGAAAGAATAGGTGCCATTGAAGTGTCCCAAATTATCCGTTGCCCCGGCCACAGGCCAGCCATTGGAATAGCCCATGGTGGTGACCATCAACTTGGCCGCGCCATTATCATTCCCATCGTAGTAATGGTAAGTCAACCGACCGTAGCTGTAGCCAACATGGCCAGGACCAATAATATTTCCATTTTTATTAGGTAAGAAAACACGTTCATCCGTGTACGGACCCGTAACACTCGTTGATCTGGCCACTACGTTGTAATAAGAGCTATTCACGCCATTACAGCAAAGTCCACGCTGATAGAACAAATAATAATAACCATCCCGTTTCAAAATAGAAGGACCTTCAACTTCTCCACTTACCAGATGATACGTATTGCCATCCGCTCGATAACCGGTATTGGGATCCAATCGCAGGATATCAATCCCACTTTGCCAGTTCCCCCAGGTCATCCATACACTGCCATCATCATCCTGCAAAATGGCCGGATCAATAGCATTATTACCTGCTACAATCAACCCTCTGTCTGTCCAGGGGCCACTTAAGTCGGACGCTGTGGCAAATCCAATAGCGGCAGGAGCACCTGTACCCGCACAAGAATAATATAGATAATACTGTCCATTTCTCTTAAACACTTCCGGCGCCCAAAAGAATCCCCCAAAATCCTGTACATAATTATCAATCCAGGAAGGGTATGTTCCAATAGGAAAAACCGTATTTTCTACACGCCAATCCGTGAAATCGGGATTAGAAGAAGACATCGCCCAGATGCCATCCCCGGTGGTAAAAATCCAGTAGCGGCCATCATTATTCCGAATCATGGTGGAGGGATCATGGCTGGGAGCCTGAGCCCTTGCATTCAGAAATGCCAGGGAAAATAATCCCCATAACACCAAAAATGAGTGACTGCGCAACTTAAAAAAATTAAATAACGTCATGTGGTTAAAATTTAAATGAAAAATAATATAAATAGAGGCTATTGAGCCTCAGAAAAAACTAAAACAGGAAGCAGCCTGTCAAACCCTTTGCCAAACACAAAGGGCCACTCCCGCGCAAAAAAATGATCATAATCTCCTCAGCCATTTTCGGATTTTTATTATAAAATTGACCAAGCAAATCTATTGCTCAACTTCCTACTCCCTCTGCCCCGCCACTGGTCAAAAAAATAATCCACTATTCTACTCCCTTCCTGCACACAGCCCCGATAAAATATCTAACAAGGCTACTATCGAAAACAAAAAAAGCCACTGACAAATTGCAGTGGCCACTTTTAGTAATTAGCATATAATAAATGAAGAAACTTCAATTGCATACTAAGTCGCAAAATCGCTAGATAATGCCGAATCAGTTAATCTTTTAAATATTCACTTTAATGTAAATTAAACTTCCCTCTCCCACCCCATTATTTATTTGATCTGATTAACTTAATCGGCAATTTGCCCTCCCATTTATACCTCATCTCCCATTACAAAAAACTTACTATTTAAATGTCAGCTCTTTGCGCGTGGTAAGTATCAGGTTAATGCTTTCCCATCGTTACACTTTATAGTAGTTAAACGATGGGAAAAGCATGAAAAATGGAAATGAATTCCTATAAAACAATTTTGCGTTTATGCAAAACCTAACGGCTTTGTACATTAACGGACTGCAAATCCAATTTGAAGATCGATAAAGATTGTGCGGGCAAATGCAAGGTCATTTTCTTGCTGGAAGCCTCAATCGTTTTATGCTGTGGCGCTATATGCTCCGGAGCGCTAAAACCATTCTCCGCTTTCAAATCTTTGCTCTGCAAAATAATTTGCTCAGCTTTTGTATTAATTTTAATATCTGAACCCAACTTGATGAGTTTATCCTGATCCTTATCAGAAGCATTTACCACCTTCAAAATCAACTGATTATTGGCCTCATCCAAAACCGCAGAAGCGTATAATTGATCTGCACCAGTGGCTGGCTGTTTACCATACTTCAAATCCAACACTTTATTACCAGCATGATTGGAAAACAATTGCTGCACATAATAATTAGGAGTAGCATAAGACTCCAGATTATTGAACCAAATCATGTCAGGCGTCCATTGCCATGCTTCTGCATGTGCTAAAAGCGGTGCATAGGAGGTCATGTGTACGATATCCGCATTACGCTCAAGACCGGTCATAAAAGCGGCCTCGGATAAAGCACATTGCCAGTTGTTTTTATTGTCCGGACTCGCAATGGCCACACTTTGAGCAGCATACTCTCCCGCAAAAATCTTCGGTCCATTTCGGTCATAAGCATCATATCGATTAGCATTACTTAAAAACCACTCCGGGGTGTTATAGTAGTGTTCATCCACTAATTCAGCATTTAATTTCTTCAATTCCTTAGCAGCATAATCGAAATCCTCACCATCAGGGAATGGACCCGTTCCTGAGACAATAATCATATCCGGATATTTTGCCTTAATCGCTTTTTCAAAAACAATATAACGCTCAATATACTGTGGTCCCCACTGCTCATTACCCACACCGATATACTTCAAATTAAATGGCTCAGGATGCCCCATATCAGCTCTAAGCTTACCCCAGGCCGTAGTAGTGGCACCATTGGCAAATTCAATCAGGTCCAAAGCATCCTGCACATAAGGATCTAAATGATCCATTGGCACTAATTCTCCAGTATTAAACTGGCAAGCAATACCACAACTTAAAATAGGCAATGCCTCAGCCCCCAAATCTTCCGACAAAAGGAAATATTCATAAAAACCTAAACCAAATGTCTGGAAATAATCCGGCGTAAGTCGATGGTCAAATTCTGTATTCCAACGATTAACCAATCCAGTGCGCTGATCAATGGCACCTACGGTTTTTTTCCACTGATAACGTTCCGCCAATACGCGGCCTTCCACTATACAACCACCAGGAAAACGAAGGAAGCCGGGTTGTAAAGCCTCCAGTTTTTCTACGATATCTTTACGTAATCCACCAGGACGCTGCTTCCAGGTATCCTGAGGAAAGAGCGAAATCATGTCCATATCCAATTCCCCCTCCCCTTCAAAAGTAAGACGCAATTTGGCTTTTTCTTCTGTTGCTTTGGCCGTAAAAGAAGCCTTCATCGTGCTCCAGGCAGTATTTTCCACCATCAATTCGGCTGCTCCAATTTCCTCATTGGCAGCATTGACCAATGCGATTTTCATGCGCATCGGCGCTGCTCCTTTTTGTAATTTCGTTTGAATGGAAAAATTATACAAATCCCCATTCTTTACCCCCATTCCACGAAAACCTTCATTGAGCAAAGTATAGTTTCCTTTTAATTTCAATCTGGCGAAACGCGGATTTTCAGGTTTAAGGTCCTCTAAATTAATAATCACTAATTCAGAAGGATTACTTTCCTCATTGGCTTCCTGCCAGGACATCATCGGCGTATCAAACTCGAAACTTCGGTTCTTCACCATTTCGGCATACAAGCCACCATCAGCAGCAAAATTGATATCTTCAAAAAAGATGCCCCACATGGTAGGCTGGATATCAATGGCAGATTTCAGATTTTTCAACTGAAATTGTTCACCACTTTGTGCCTGAAGGTTTGAAGAGAAAGCCAACATAACCAACAACACCACCCAAGATATATTTCTTTTCATTTGTAAGCAGTTTAATAATTATAAAGAATGGAATAATAATCGACCGAAGACATGGAAATGACCTACCTTCACTGGCAAAACATGCAAAGCGAATATCAGTCAATGAAAGAAAGAAATAGAGGATCATTCACCTCTATTTCTTTAGCGTGTTTTGAAGCGCGCTGCCTCCGACTGCAAATTAGGTAAATGGAAGCGATTCTAGATAATTCTCAACAATAGGGAGGCTATTCTCTCAATTTAATCGGCTATCGCTTCTACAAGAATCAAATTTTTGTCACGAATTTTAGCCTCAACACACTCTATACCAAATATTTATTTGCTCTGTGTATTATTTCTTTTTCAACCAAATTGCCAATCCACCACCGTTGAATCCGGTCATTACAATAGTAGAGGCTACTTTATTTTCCCAGTCTCTCTCTCTGGACACGATGAAAGAATCAACAAATTCTCCTCCCCACACTAACTCTAAATTGGGCGCATCATAGGTCCAGGTATTGTTAGGATCTCCGTTAATGGTACCATCAGCATGAAGCACCGTTTCAAAGGAATAGTAGATATTTGGATTGGCCTGTTCGTCGGCATAGCCCGGAACGGTTTCATAAACATGCAATACCTGATCATAGGTACCAATCAATTCATCAGCCGTAATAGGCGTTTGTTCCACATTGGCGTAGCGCTCCGGAGAAATCATGGGCCAACCATTCTCTGACCAGAACAACCTGCGCAGGTGCATATTCATGAAAAACCGATCAATTGCCGGACGCGCCTGCGTCATGATATAATAATGACCATCTGTAGCCTTGAAAACAGAGGGGTGAGATACGCCCTGATATCCATAATGATCACCAAAAGCATAAGGGCCCATCAGCATCGGCGGATAATCATCATTTGGATTTGCCGCATCCACTCCATTCCAATCCAAAAAAGGACCTGTTGGAGCATCTGAACGATACACACGTACATTGTATTTGGTATCAATCCAATCCCATGCTACGAATAAATAATATTTCTGCTCCTCTTCATTATAAATAATCTCCGGACCTTCCAAGTTACCATTATAGATACCATTAGTCATTCCTCGTTTAACGATCAGTGTACCTCTATCGCCAGGACTCATGGCCAAACCAGTTGCTGGATCTAACTGAACGATGAATAATCCGTCCCAGGCCGAGCCGTAATACATATAATGTTCCCCTGAAGGCGTCACGACTACTGTGGGATCAATGGCATTGGTGCCGGGACCATTTTCAACAGAACTAACTGCCAGGCCTGCTTCCGTCCAAGGCCCTTCCGGAGAATTTGAAGTCAATAAACCAATGGTACTAATTCTAAAACCATCTGAGGCTAATGAATAATAAAGGCGGTACTGACTCCCCACCTTCATGATATAAGGTGCCCAAATACCGTCATTAGGATTAGCACCCTGTCCTTCAATATAGCTCACGGCCTCAGCTGGTAAACCATCCAGGGCCCAACCCACGTATTCCCAATCTACCAAATCACGGGATCTACGCACCATAATACCCGCCCGAAGGGTCTGCCCATAGGCCACATCAGTGCTATAGCAATAGTACCAACCATCACCTGTATCAATTACTGATGGATCATGCAAATTATAAGGCCCCCACAGGTGGGAATTTTCATAAGCTGCAATATCCGCATAAGTATCGGAGATGTTATCCAAATCTGTAGGTCCCTGAGGGCTCTCCTCTTCTTCCTCCTCCGGATATTCGGTCTCCGTAAAGACCTCATCAAAGGTTTGAATACAGGAAGATACCAAAAACGCACTGAATATGAATGCGATATATGAAAGTAAAAAAGTCTTTTTCATGGAAAAAATCATTTAATCCGGGTGGGCTAAATGCCACCCGGATAGTATTGGATCTTATTAATTACCTGAAGCGCGATTGGCATCATTAGGCGAAAGGTTCGGGTTATTATCCAATTCTGTTCTAGGAATTGGTAGATATTCCCGTCCTGGTACCCAGGTTTCGAAATCATCATCGCGGGCTTTTAATTCCTCTAACATGGAGGAATCATATAACCAACCCCATCGGATAATATCAAAAATACGCTGTCCTTCAATCGCAAACTCCAAGGCACGCTCATGATAAAGCTGCTCACGCATCTGATCCTGACTTAAGCCTGGCATGGTGGTCGCCAGGTCAGCAAGTCCTGCACGGGTTCTCACTCGTTGAATATAAGGGTAGGCGTCAGCGGTTTGTCCCAATTCATTCAGGGTTTCTGCATAAAGCAATAAGATATCGGCAAAACGCAAAACACGGTAATTAATTCCACCGGAAATATCCAGTGTCCAGTCATCCGAATAACCTATCCGGTTACCGGTCCACTTGCTACAGTAAACGGCATCCTGATCATGAAACCATGGATTGCCATAGGCCAGGTTCCAATCATCTTCTCCTTCAGCTTCATAAGATGCTAAAGTTATTTTTAATCGTGGATCAAGCTTTCCATCGGCAGTACGCTCCTTTTTATATTCCTGATGAATCCAAGTAGTAGGAGTATAATCGGACCAACCACGATCCGGCATAGCATAGCTCACCGCTAAACCTGAAAGCGCCTTCCAGTTGGCATTCGGATCTCCTGCCCAGTTATGGTCGGTACCGCCCACTGTAGTAAACTGCACTTCAAAAAGTGATTCTACATTATTTTCATGTGCCTCATCAAAATTGTGCGCATATTCAGGAGCCAAATCATAGATATCCTTGTAGGCGCCGGTAAAGAATTTTTCAAACTGTCCCTTTGCCTCCGTCCACATTTGGCGGTAAACATATACTTTACCTAACAAGCCTGCTGCTGCGCCAGCCGTTGCACGTCCAATATGTCCGTTGTCCGGTCCGCTGACGCTTAAATAATCCAGCGGCAAAAGAGATTCCGCCATTTGCAGGTCACTGATAATCTGTGCCCAGATCTCATCCTGTGTCGCTGTCTCCGGATAATAATCTGCCTCCGTCTGAGGCAAAGCCGTGATTAAAGGCACCACCTGAAAATTATTAGCCAAATTAAAATAAGCCAAAGCACGCATAAAGTAAGCCTGCCCCAAAATCCTATTTTTCTGTGCTGGCTCCAATATCCGCTGCTCTCCTTCTGCAGACATTCCTTCTACATAGGTCAACACCTGATTGGCACGGAAATTCAGGATGTACATATCTCTCCAGATCCAGGACAACATGTCCTGATCTGACTGGGCAATAAATTTTCCAATCTGCACAATACGAACATCCGGGCTATCCCCTTTAAAATCATCTCCGCGACTATCAGCCGCTCCGACTAAAGTTCTCATATAAGCCCCATCAGTGATAAGCGCATTATATAAGGCAGTAGCACCCGCAAAAGCTTGATCAGCATTATTCCAATGGTCATCAACTGTAGGTAAGTTTGGATTGACCTGATCCAGTAAATGATCGCAGGAAAAAAGTATACTTGCTGATAGAAACAGTATAAATATATTTAACTTTTTCATATCATTTCATTAAAAAAAATTAAAAACCTAATTCAATACCTAACATGAAAGTTCTTGGCTTTGGATAAGAACCTCCATCAAATCCCGGACTCCATACATTGGAAGTGAAATCTGGATTATATCCTTCATAACCGGTGAAAGTATATAGGTTCTGTGCTGTCGCATATACTCTGGCATGGCGCATTCCCTTTACCAAATCTTTCGGCAGTGTATACCCAAAAGAAACCGTGTTAATTCTTAAATAAGTACCATTTTGCAACCAGCCCGGACGATCAGAATCTCGACCATTTTGGTTAGGATCTTCCCACACCAAACGAGGAATATTGGTTGAGGTATTGGTGGGCGTCCAGCGGTCTACCATGTCCAGGTGATAGTTATTATCGCCACCGGAATGCATTAAATTTCTATATAGAGAATTATTAATCAGATAACCTCCCGCCCCATTGGCAAAGATAGTAAAATCAAAATTCTTATAAGAAGCAGAGAAGGTTAAGCCATAGTTATACTTCGGCATGGCGCTTCCCAGATCCACACGATCGTGCTCATCGATGACACCATCCGGTACACCATCAGGACCACTTACATCGCGGAAGCGAATATCTCCGGCAGCAGTACCGGCCGATTGGAAGGCGTGATCATCCACTTCTTGTTGGCTCTGAAAAATACCATCATAAACATAGCCATAGTGGCGCCCAATCTCATGTCCCACACGGGTAATGGATCCTGCTCCCAGGATTTCATCATTATTGGTTCCCAGGTTAATAACTTTATTGTGATTGGTAGAGAAGTTGGCCGTAAGGTCGAAGTTAAAATCTCCGGTGGACTTACGATAAGTCGCCTGAAATTCCAAACCGCGGTTTCTTAAAGTACCGGCATTCACCATGGGGCTGGCATTGATAGAACCGACCGACAACGGAATAGGTACATTTACCAAAATGTCTTCACTTAAACTGTTATAGTATTCTGCAGAGAACAAAATTTTACTGTGGAAAAAGTCAAAATCAAATCCAACATTGGAGGTTGTTTTTTCTTCCCATTTCAAATTAGGGTATACCACACTGGTTTGTGCGGCACCAGTAGTACGCACCACATTACCATTGGCATCGGTAAAACTATATACAATATTCGGATTAATGGCAGCCGAATAGGCATAGTTTCCAATATTCTCATTTCCCAGGCGACCCCAGCTGGCTCTGAATTTTAAGTCAGAAAGCAAGTCCTTGGAAACCGGGAACCAATCTTCATTGGTCAATCTCCAACCTAAAGCCACCGATGGGAACACCCCGAAGCGATACTTAGGCGAGAATTTTGAAGAGCCATCACGACGCACAGTAGCGGTTATCAAATAACGATCATCGTAATTATAATTTGCTCTTCCCAGATAAGAGGCCAACACACTCTTGTCGTGATAGGCGGCAGAACTTTTGGTTTCTCCATTAGACAGCGTAGGGTAATACGGCATGCTGAAACCAGTGGCTCCGGCATAACGATTATCTGTTTCATAGGACTGGAACATCTGTCCGGCCAAAAGATTAACCGAATGCTTACCGGTTTTGAAATCGTAAGTCAATGTGTTTTCCACTAGCGTGGAAGTATATTCCCGCGTATCGTCATTAAGTCTGGCGATATTGTTGGTGAAGAAATAACCGAGATTAAACTCCGGGGTAAATCTCCAGTCCCGGGCGATTACTTTATCATAACTGGTATTAAGCTTATATCTTAATTTATGCTTTTCCTTATCAATAAAAGTTAACTGTCCGTACCAACTTCCAAAAACCCTGTTCACAAAGGTCTTACCCTCCATTAAACTGTTGGCTCCGATTCCATTCAAAGAGATCGCATCCTCTCTGTCCTGAAGCGTACCACCGAAACCACCCAAATTATTAGGATCATATACCCGCATGGTTGGAATCGCCAAAACCAAATCATTGATTAGTGGTGGACGTCCACCCGCTAAAGTACCATCGGTCGCCAAAAGGTGATCCTCATTGGAATTTGCATAAAACAGGGAGGTTCCCATTTTTAAGATACCGCGCTCAGTCATATTATTCACACGTGCGGTATACCGTTCATAATTAGGACCATTTCCTACATAGGTTCCCTGGCTGCTAAAATAATCCAGAGATACATTATACGTAGAATATTTACTACCACCCGAAAGATTAATGTTATGGTTCTGACGAGAACCATTTTTTAATCCTTCATTTTGCCAATCCGTATCCACATCGGTAATATAAGCGTCGTCAAAAGGATTATTCGCAGGAGCAAGCGCCTTTCCGGAATTAATTCTGGCCTCATTATTCAGCGTTTGGTAATTTCTGCGACTGGTTACCGGCATGCGCTGCCAAACATAATCCACGCCATAATATCCTTTATAGTCCAATGAAAGGGGGGATTCTTTCTTACCCTGCTTGGTGGTAATGATGATTACCCCGTTGGCTGCACGAGAACCATAAATAGCACCGGCAGAGGCATCCTTAAGAATCTGCATGCTTTCGATATCATTGGGGTTGAAATCCCTGGGTACCCCATTAATCGGTACTCCGTCAATCACATACAAGGGATCGGCATTATTAAAAGTACCCACCCCGCGAATCCGTACCTGTGGCAAGGCTCCAGGTTGTCCATCACTGTTCACCTGAACCCCCGGAGTACGTCCCTGCAGCATTTCTCCCAAATCACTGGCAGACTGCGTCTTCATATCCTCCACATTCATGACTGCAACTGCTCCGGTGATATCCGCTTTACGCTGAACACCGTAACCAACCACCACCACTTCTTCCAGCTCCTGTACATTGAGCTGCAAAACAACATCAACCGTGGTGCGGCCGCCAACGGCAACTTCTTCGGAAGTGTAACCAATAGCGGAGAAAACCAATATGGCATTCGCCTCATCAATTTCTAGATCATAGTTTCCCTCAAAGTCCGTGATCGTACCACGACTGGTGCCTTTGATGGCCACATTCACTCCAGGCAAACCGCTGCTGTCATCACTGCCGGCAACTTTACCTTTAATTTTTATTTTATCCTGGTTCTCCTGATTCAAACTGGTCAATGCTAAATCAGAAGCGGTAGCATGGGAAACGGCCAAAAACGGATGTGTTATGGTTAAAAAACACAAAATGGCCATCAACTTAAAAAATTTACACCCACGTACTCTTTGTATAAATACATGCATAGTACAATAATTTATTACGGGTTTAAAAAATTATTTAATATAAACAGGTACCTGTAAACGTTAGTCTATATTGTTAATTAAAAAGACTCAAAAGTTATTCACCAAAAAATGGAGGTACCCCCGTACTGTTACTGCCAAAGGTAACCATTTATTGATTAAGGTTATACAAAAAAATAAAGCAAAAGCCGTATTTTTTCGTCAGACAGCGGCCTATTGCAGCCAGCCGTTCAAATTTGGAGTGTCCTGTTGCACCATTCTGCAATCATACAGACCACCCGCTATGCCATTGTTCAATGCCTGAAACTTCACTTTTACCGAATCTCCGATAATGATAGCAGGAGGAATGGCATAGAGTTCATAAAAATATTCGCCCGGCTTTTCCGCCTGCAAGGCTTTGGTATGGATAATTTGATCATTCACCAAAATCTGGAATTCGCGATTTCCGCTATCTCCTCCCCAGTACTGGCACATAAGGGCAAGTCCTTCGTTTTTTCCTGCGGTGGCCAGATCAAAACTGAACCATCCGCCATCTCGTGCATGTCGCCATTTGTTGGCCAGACCACCTGCTTCGGTTTGGTGTCCCTCAAAGTGATGGTCTCGCTCCGGCTGCATTTCTCCTAATCGAATCTGATCTATAGTGGCTTCTTCCATCGCGATTAATCGGGCGCGCTCGGCGGCTTTTTCAGTCTGATAACTATCCCATTCCGAATCGGATAAGATGGGATTGTAAATCGCATAATTTTCATCGTTCAGCGCGTAATAGGGGCTAAATGTCCAATCGGAACCGTTTTGTACTACTTCAAATGCAAGCGAGTCCGCGGCTTTCCTTGAGAAAATACTGATATCATCTGCTGTACCCATTCTGAAAACAGGCAAGTCGAAGGAAGAAATTTCCTGCGTCCCAAAATTAGCCGCCAGCAGTGTCGGGCCATAAAATACCGCCTTCAAATTATCATCTCCTGCTAATGCTTCATAACGCAGTTCCATGGGGAAATAAAGTTGGACTTTATCGCCATTTTCCCAGGTTCTGGAAATTTCCAAAAAGCCGTCTTTATCTATGTGTTGTACAATTTTTTGTCCATTGATTTTCACCTCCGGTTGGGTGGGATACCAGGTTGGAATTCGGATTTTCATAGTAAAATCCTGACGAATAGCTGACGAATACTGGAGTTCTACCCCACCCTTTTCCGGGTAGGAAGTTAGCATTTTCAAGCGAGCATTTTTAGCCTCCCAGTGCAACTCACTGGCTATAAACAAATTCACATATAACGTTTCGGATCTATGATAATATATACCAGCTCCATATTTCATATGATTCTCTAAACCAGAACCTACACAACACCAAAAATCATTGTCCAAACTGGAAAAGTGTTTATGCTCCCCGGCCTTATGCGTCATATAATAACATACCATGCCGGTTTCTGAATTTTGGGAGGCCAGAATATGATTGTACAAAGCCCGCTCATAATAATCTCCTAAAGCAGCAGAGGGTTCCCACTGAAACATCATATCGGTCAACTTCAACATGTTGTAGGTATTACAAGTCTCAGAACTATAAGGAGAAAGCTGTCCTTTCAAAGTGCCCGCCGGACCAAAATGCTCATGATCACTATTCCCACCATTGGCATAAGAATGCTGGTGAACCACCGCATCCCAGAAGAAGGTGGCTCCTTTTTTATATTTTTCTTCACCAGTAATATCATATTGCTTGGCAAGGCCCAACACCTTTGGAATTTGTGTATTGGCATGAAGTCCCAATAACTGGTCGTGCTCCTGCATCATAGGCTCCAACACCCGGTGATGGTTGAATTTCAATGATAAATCTAAAAATCTTTCATCCTGAGTAATTTCGTAAAGGAAAGCCATTTCCTCATTCATCCCACCATACTCACAATCCAGCATTTTCTGAAAATCCTCTTCACTCAAATGCCCCACTGTATTATAGCACCAGTCCGCCAAACGCAACAAGACTGCTTTAGCTTGCTCATTGCCCGTATACTCATAGGCATGGCGCAAGCCGGCAAATAACTTATGCATGGTATACCAAGGCACCCATGCGCCATTCAGATCAAAACCTCCGGAATAAATATTTCCGGCTTTGATTTCTGAAAATAATTTATCCTGATCCGGAATTCCTCCCACATAGCCATCACCGTAAGCCTGTTGGCAAGCGGCCAACTCCGTCACAATATATTGGCTTCTCTTTAAGAATTCCTCTTCTCCGCTAGCGGCATAACCCATAGACAGCGCGGACAAATAATGCCCTAAAGTATGTCCGGAAATACCGCGACTTTCCCAGCCACCATAAACTTCTGCTTTAGGCGCTAAACCTGCATACAGCCGGAATCGATGCAGTAATCTATCTGGAGACAGTGCAAAAAGCCACTGCTGGTCTTTTTCGAAAGCATTTAAAAAAGGCGACTCCAAAAGCTGAACATCCTGCAATCCAAAGGCTTCAACACGCCCCTCTGACATAGCATCAAGCTCGGTAACGGGCTTATTACAAGAAAGGAGAGCCAAGAAAATTAAAGAAAAGGTAAAAATTCTCATGCGAAAAAAATAAATAGCTGGAAAGTAGATTTGCTTTCTATAATAAAAGAGACCACAGGTAGACAAATGCCCTCACCATATCAGAAAAAAAATTCAAAAAAAGTGGTGAATTATCAGGGCAATTTTAAACCAAGAATAGAAAACGTGCTTTTCTTTAACAAATAAGAAATTTGCACCCCTTTACGCTAAAATATTCAAACTACATCCACCTAATTTTTTCCATAATTTCAATTCTCCTTATTTCATTAACATCAGGAAAGAAACGTTTTTAAAAAAAATAAAAAACGATATAAAAAAAAGCCCTCAAAGATGGAGGGCTTTTTCTGAAATAGAAACTCGTTTCCTTGATACTAAGCTGAATTAGGCCTATTTAAAGCGCAGCTTCCTTTGCTTCTACCTTAAGCACAAATCCACCATAGGGCAAAACTTTGACCTGCTGTGCCGCTGAGCAATTTATCACTTCCTGCACAAAGCTGCGGTTATGCTCGCCATCGATAATAAGCTGTCCTTTTTCCGCTACCTCAAAAGGCAAACTAATGGACATGGTTTTCTCTTGATTTTCTCCATTTATGCCGGCAATGAACCAGTCATTTCCCTTTCTTCGGGCCAGGACCACCTCCAGCCCCGGTGTTCCACTGATATAGCGGGTTTCATCCCAAATCACCGGTACTTCCTGCATAAACGCCTTCACATAATCCGGCACAGCAGCCATGCCTTCGGGAATTTCCGCCCAATGCTGAATTCCGGACTGAAATAATACCGTAAGCGCCAGCTCGTAAGCGTTGGAGGTTTTTCTTTCGATGTCCGGAATTTCAGAGAATGCGGTGGGAGTGAAGTCCATCGGATCAAAAACATTTCGGGTAAAAGGAATAACGGTACAATGATCCATCACCAAATCCGCCCCTTCCTGATTAAAGGTGGTAAACTCCATTCCCTTGATCGCCTCTGCTGTCATTAAATGCGGGTAAGTGCGGTGCCAACCACGTGGGAGTGTACAACCGTGGAAGTTAACCAACAATTTAGCGGCGGCGGCATCCTCCAGAATATCGATATAATAATTGATGACCGACTGGCCGTCGCCCCCAAAAAAGTCCACCTTTACGCCTTTCACCCCAATAGCGGCAATTTCACTAAACACCGCTTTCCGCTGCTCCTGTGTTAGCAAGGCGCCTTTTGGCGTCATGTCGGTAGTGTTCCAGTCCCCGGAAGAATTATACCAAAGAAGAATCCCCACTCCCTTTTGGGCACCATATTCCACCAATTCTTTAATACGCTCCAGGCCTATTTGAGTATCCCAACCGGAATCAATCAGACAATATTCCCATTTCATTTCCGCAGCATAGTCAATGAATTGCTTCTGCACATCATAAACGGTATAATCATCTTTCAGCAAAACCCAGCTCCAGGAAGAACGGCCGGGCTTGATCCAGCTGACATCCTCTATGGTACTTTTGGCCGCCACGTCCGTCACCAAAGTACTTTCCACTATAGTGGCCAAATCACCAACTGCCATTACACGCCATGGGGTTTGGTAAGGAGTGGTAAAGACCGGAACAATGCCTCCACTGAAAATCTGCTCCTCCGGCTGGGGAAATGCCAATTGAAAATTATTAGCTTCCTGACTGTTGTTCAGTTTCGTAGCGCAATACCGGCGATCCAAAGCCGATTCGCTGATCAATACCCACTGATCATTGGTTTTAAAAAGGGCAGGATAAACCCAGCCCTGATGGTAAGGACTTAAGCCCTCTGCCTCTTGAAGGGAAACGTCCATCAGATAATTTTCTTCATAGGAAGGATTGGTATCCCCAAAGGAAGTTTTGGCTGTGGCGATTGGCTGTATCCAGGCCCGGGTATTGTCCCCAAAGCGGAAACTGGACAACTCATTTTCTACCCGAATTTCTTGCTCGGAAACATTGGGGAAATGATAAGCATAGGCCAAACCATCATTGGACAGTTGAAAAATCACTGCCATTGGCATTTCATTTTCGCTTTGCACCCTCACCTCCTGACGGTTCGCTGTATAACGGTAGTCCCTTTTCTTTCCCTGTACCAATTGGTACTGATCCTCCACCGGCATTACCGGCGTTGTTCCAAACCATTTCAGGTTTTGGGAGAAATCTCCGGCGCTGGTCACCAGCCCTAAGTCCGATGGCTTTAAAACCTCCACTCCATTGCGGTATAGTTGATATTTAAGGCTTCCATCGGCCTCCGCCAACCATACCTTCAGTTCCAATTCCCCATTAGGGCTTTGCATTTCTGTTATCCTCTCCCCCGAATCATGACCACAACTCCAGGCGAATATCGCCAGGACAAATAAATTAACGATCCTGTTCATTTTAAAAAAAATTAGATTTACATACTGTTAGGTGCTTTTTTGCCGTTGATGTTGCTCTTGATAGGCCTTGGGAGAAGCACCCATAAATTTGCGGAAACATCTGCTATAATACTTAGGGTCACTATAACCGACCATGGCCGCTACTGCGCTGACCATCATTTCGGGCTGCAACAGCAACTCACAAGATTTCCGAACCCGGATTTTATTCACAAAATCACTAGGCGTATTCCCGGAAATGGCCTTAATCTTTTTATACAATAAGCTTTTGCAAATGCCCATTTCCCGTGCAAAAAAGTCCTGGTTAAAGGTCTCCTGATCCAGATAAGTCAACACCACGTCCTCGGCCTTTTGTAAAAATTCCCGGTCCAGGTCCTGAGGTAAGTCTGCTTTAATTTCAACTACCTCCTTTTGCTGAAAAGTACGTTGCAGCCTTTCCCGCTGGGCAATAAGATTGCTCACCCGGGCCTGCAATAATTCCGGTACAAAGGGCTTGGTCACAAAATCGTCCACTCCAATTTTCATGGCTTCCAGCTGGGTAATATCGGAAGACTTGGCCGTGAGCAAAATCACCGGAATATGGCAGGTTTCAATCTTCTCTTTCAACTCACGCGCCATTTCAATCCCGTCTTTTACCGGCATCATAATGTCAGAGATGATCAGATCCGGCACAAAATTAATCGCTCGCTCTAATCCGGAGGCCCCATCAGCCGCCTCCAGCACCTGATATTCATCCGAGAGAATACCCACAATATATTTGCGAACTTCCGCATTATCTTCTACTACCAGCACCGTTTTTTGGCTTTTTGCCTGCTCAGCAAAAGGAACACTTGCTTCCGTAGTGGAATGGGATGTTGGCAATACGGGTAAGTGCTTTTTTACAAAAGAAAAGGCTTCCAAAACCGCTCCGCTGGCTGCTTTTTTAGGAAGTTCCACCACGAAAGAGGTGCCCTCGTGCTCACGGCTGTTTACATAGATTTCTCCCTGGTGCAGCTCTACAATTTTCTTGGATAGATTTAATCCAATGCCGGCTCCGTAACCTTTGCCCGTCTTCCTATTCCCATAATCCTTGGTGTAATAGCGGGTAAAAACATGTGGCAACTGCGTTGGGGCAATCCCCGGTCCATCATCGGAAAAGGTGAATTTAATACGGTCTTCTTCCTCCATCACCACCAATTCCACCTTCTTTTTTGCAAAACGAAAAGCATTGGAAAGCAGATTGTAGACCACTTTTTCGAAGTATCCCGGATCCAGCTGCACCTGATCCTGCTGCTTAAATCCGAAATACTCCACCTTGAAAGTCAATCCTTTCTCCCGGGTGAGGGCATGAAAACCTCCTACCAGGCTTTCCAGGTATTCCTTCAGGGAGAGTTGACTATAATGCAATTTAAATTTACCCTTTTCGAATTTTCGGAAATCCAGAATCTGATCCGTCAGATGGAGCAAATAATTACTATTTTTTTCTAATATGCCTATCCGCTCACTGATTTCCGGATGCTGGTGACTCCTTTTGGAAAGCTCCGCTATAGGCCCCAAAATAAGCGTCAGTGGTGTTCGAAATTCATGGGCAATGTCCATAAAGAAATCGATTTTACCTTCATGCACTTCTTTCAGATCATTATTCAGCTGGATGAGCTGATCACGCTGCTCCTCAATTTGTATTTTCTGTTTTTCAATATACTGGGTGCGCTCGGAAATGATTTTCTCCAGCTGTTTTCGTTTGTTTTTTTCCTGCTGCATCCGCACATAAAAATACAAATACACCAACAAGCCCACCAAAAACAGCATACTGATCCAAAACCAATAAGTCTGATAATAAGCCGGAAGAACCTGAATCACTAACTCCTTCGCCTCGCTGAATTGCTGGCCGCCCTCAATACCGGCCTCCACCCGCATGCGGTAAGTCCCGGGGGAAAGTTTGGTGTAAGTATAGGTTCGGCCGTCCGGATTGGCTTCATACCACTGATCATCGACGCCCTGTAACTGATAGCGAAAGACCGTCTTTTGAGGCCGGCTAAAATTCAGGCCGGTAAACTGGAGAAAGAAGGTATTTTCCTGCGGCTTGAGTTGCACCTCCTGCTCATACTGCAATCGCTTTTGGTGCATGGGGATGCTGTAGATGGAATCATTGTAAATGACCAGATCCGAAATGTAAAGAGGAAATTTATGATGATCCAGCTCTACCTGCTCAGTATCAAAAGTGACCAGTCCTTCCGTGGTACCAAAATAGATTTGCTGATCATGAAGATAGCAGGCATTCCAGTAAAACTGATTGGAAGGCAATCCGTCAGATTTATCCAAAAAATACTGGATCCCTGCATCAGGCATATAGGCATTCAGTCCATAGTCGGTGCCAATCCAGATCCGCCCCAAATGATCGCTTTGCATTAAGTAAATGGCATTGCTACTAAGCCCATTTTTATCATCCAGAATGATTTCCCACTCATTCAAAAGGCTCACCTTCCCTACTCCTTTATCGATGGTACCGAAGTAAATGCCATTGCCTTCTTTGGCCGTGACCAGCGAGGAAATATATTCGGAATTCACCTGAATGAGTTGCTGTTTATGACTATTCCAGCGAAACAAACCGCTGGTGGTGCCCACCCAAAGGTTATTCTGCGCATCTTCCATTACTATCCCGACATTTTTTATGGTAGCCGTCGGTGGGTAAATGCGAATTTGCCCTCCCTGTGAGGACGGCCGTTCCAGCTCAAAAATTCCCACCGGAGAGGATAAAAGAATCTTCCCATCCGCACAGCGATTCAGATAAGAAATATAAGGAGAAGCCTTTTCAAAACCGGCAATGGCCTTAAACCGGCCGCTTTTGGTATTGTAAATCCAGGCACCCAGTCCCCAGGTACCAATGAGGAAATCCCCATTCCCCAGGTTCAATAAGGAGGAAATAAAGTTACCTATAGGGGAATTTACCGCATCCAAAATAGCGATCAGGTGGTGATTCTGGGCGTTAAAAACATGTAAACCACCACCGGAAGTCCCCACTAATATATGATCACCATCCTCGCAAATCGCATTGACCAGCCCATTATTTAAACTTCCCGGACCCGCCTTTATCGTCTGAATAGCCGAAGGGCTCAGGTTGGCAAAATCTGCCCCGGCCTGATCAAAACCTATCCACAACATTTCGGAATCACTGATACATAAAGTACTGACAAAATCAGAGGCCAGCCGATTAGAACTTTGGCTCATTTGGGCGGTATTCGAAAAAGTCTGATGACTCACATCAAAATAAGAAAGGCCGCCCAGGGTCCCAATCCAAATATTTTGATTTTTATCAAACTTTAAATCTTTAACGATATTATGCGGCAGGCTATTGGGTTCCCCAATAACACTATACCAACGCTGCAATAATTTCCCCTCCTCATTTAGCAGATATAAACCATAAAGGGAGGAGATAAAAATTTGCCCCTGATCATTAGAAAGAATGGCGGTAATACTGGTTTCGGCAAAAATTTCAGAAGCCGGCGCCAGATGCTCAAAATTATTCCTCCCGACTTTTCTGACATAAGCCCCTGAAGTGGTGCCTACCCATAAATTGCCCTTATGATCGAGATTCAGGGCGGTAATTTCATTATTATTCAGGCCACTATTGTCCCGATGGAAGTGCTTAATGGAAGAAAGGCTACTGTTTCTAAGGAAACTAATCTGATAAAGCCCTTCATTGGTGCCCACCCATAGGCTTCGGGCATCTGCCCCTACACTGATGACATTTATTTGTCCTTTGATCTGGGGAATAATAGGTTCAATCTCGTGGGTAAGCTTATCCAGAATGTGAAGCCCTCCGGATCGCGTTCCCACATAGATCATATTATTCTCGGGATCTTCTTTCAGGCAATTAATAACATCATCCTTAAGGCCGGAATTTTGGGTACTAAAAGTTTTAATGCGCCGACTGTCAAACTGCGCAATGCCATTCCAGGTGGCCAGCCAAATATAGCCTTCCTGGTCCTCAATGATTTGGCGAACGGTATTACTGGGAAGACCAGATTCAATATTGAGGTGTTTAAAATTGTATTGTCCCCAGGCTTGGCTGAAGAGAAAAATAAACGTGAGCAGACAAAAAATATTCTTCATTATCATTCCGTAAAAAATGGCAGGCTACGATTGCAGCTGTTTAACTCCTAAGCGATGATCAATCCTAAAGAAAATGAAAAAATGAGCGGACTATCAAAGGCAGGTTAAAAAGCCCTCTTTCCACTGCCCCCATCAGCATTAAAATCCTTCACCAGCTTAAAAAATCTGTTTTGTAATTTAGAACAATTACAGATTACATCCTAAGAGGAAAGTCAGCATCTGAAGCCTCAAAGATCAAAAAATGGCGATTTTTGAATTAAATAAGCGGTTTTTGCCGGTCCCAACCTGAACCAGAACAAAAAATCAGCTTTATATACGGGGACATTGAAATAAAATGATGGGGAAACATCTTTGCCTAAACGGAAAAGAAACGAAACATTATGTTAAATATAAATATACCCTAAAGCGATCCTTTTTGATATTTCCCCCAAAAAAGTCCAATAATAGCGTTTTTAAAAGCCAAAATTCGCAGCGCAAATTTGAAGTATTGCAGAAGCGATAGCCGATTATTTGGAGCGCATTGTAGCGCTATTGTTAATCCATTATCCAAAATCGCTTCCACTAATTCCAATTTACAGCCCGGATGACGGGCTTTTAAACATACTCTAAGCCGAATTATTTAGCGCTAAATTCATTAACAAAGCGCAAATAATTTATTTTCAGTTCATTACCCCTTTGATTTATAATAGCTCAAATTCGGGCAAGCTTGCTTGCTCCTCATCTATCTGATTCGTTGGAAAAAACTCGAAATAGAAAATTATTCCTTCATTTTTTCCGCCTAACAGCTAAACGAGTATTTAGGCATGAAAAATCCGGACTAAAGGAAAGCGCCTTGCCGGCCGTGAAAGTACCGACAAAGCTAGCTTTTAAACTTAATATTCTTTTCTGATCTTATAGTAAAGATCATTGTTTCTCAATTCCTCTTTGAACTTACGGATGTTCGTGTTTTCATCTATTACCGCGATTTCGATATCGAACATTTCCGCGAAATCCTCCATATAGTCAGTACCAATAGCCTGGCTAAAGATGGTATGGTGAGCGCCACCTGCCAAAATCCAGGCCTGCAGACCATGTTCCATATTCGGTTTCGTTCTCCAGAAAGTACGCGCTACCGGAAGTTTTGGAAGATCAGCTGGTGCTTCCACCACTTCTACTTCATTGACCAAAAGACGGAAACGATCACCCAAAGTAATCAGGGAAGCATTGATTCCCTCCCCGGCAGGCGTATTGAACACCAAACGAGCCGGATCTTCCTTACCTCCTATACCCAATGGGTGCACTTCACAACGAGGCTTACCATCTGCAATAGAAGGACAAATTTCCAACATGTGTGAACCTAGTACCAATTCATTTCCTGGCTCAAAGTGGTAAGTATAATCTTCCATAAAAGACGTTCCGCCTTTAAGTCCTTGGGCCATCACTTTGGAAGCTCTTAGGAAAGCCATGGTTTTCCAGTCCCCTTCCCCACCAAAACCGTAACCGTCCGCCATCAAGCGCTGAGTGGCGATACCCGGCAACTGCTTCAATGCGCCCAGATCCTCAAAAGTATCCGTAAATCCTTTGAAATTTCCTTCCGTCAAGAAGTTACGTAAACCCACCTCTATCTGAGCGGCATCTACCAAAGACTGACGTTGCGCACCGCCGGCCATCAAATCTTCTTTCATGATATAAGAGGCCTCGTACTCTTCGATCAGGGCTTTTACATCACTATCAGAAGCGGCTTTTACATATTCCGCCACCTCGTTGATGCCATAAGTATTCACTTCAAAACCAAATTTGATTTCTGCAGATACTTTGTCACCATCCGTTACGGCAACATAACGCATATTGTCACCAATGCGGGCAAATCTCGCCCCCTGCAAATCGGCCTTGGCAGTCGCTACACGTGCCCAAACATCAATTTGCTTCATCACCGACGGGCTCTGCCAGTGACCTACCACCACTTTACGGTTCAGTCGCATACGGGTGTTGATAAAACCAAATTCACGGTCACCATGTGCCGACTGGTTCAGGTTCATGAAGTCCATATCAATTTCATTGAAAGGAATATCACGATTGTACTGCGTATGCAGGTGCAGCATTGGTTTATTCAGGGTTTTTAAACCCGAGATCCACATCTTTGCAGGAGAGAAAGTGTGCATCCAGGTGATGATCCCCACACATTTATCCGAAGCATTAGCAGCCTTACAGAAAGCATAGATTTCATCAGAGGTTTTTAGTACAGGCTTAAAAACGATTTTTGCGCCTATTTTGCCCGCTTCATTGAAACCGTTCACAATTTGCTCAGAATGATAAGCCACCTGGCGAAGGGTTTCTTCTCCATACAAATGCTGACTTCCTGTTGCGAACCAAATTTCTATATCTTGAATTTTCATGACGATTGTGTTAAAATTTTAAAAAATGTTAAGAAAAAGAAGGACTTAGAAAAACTCTCCCAATGCGTTGAAAGCGACATCGAGCCGGAGCAAAAATTCCCTCGGCTCCTGTCAGCAAAAGCCAATCGGAAAAGTCTCTTCTAAGGCCTTCTAAAAAATATGACCAAACTACTGTCCGTAGTAAGCATTTTTACCATGCTTTCTGTAGTAGTGTTTTTCTTTCAAAGTTTGTTTTAAAGTCGGTGTTTCCGGATTAATATTCAGCGTCAGCTGCGCCATATGGCCAACTGCCTCCAAAACGGCACTATTATAAACGGCTTTCTCGGCGCTTTTCCCCCAGGTAAATGGGCCATGGTTTTTCACCAAAGCCATCTCCACCTCTTCCGGATCCAGGCCTTCGGTCAGGAAGGTATCCACAATCAAGCGACCGGTTTCATGTTCATAATCTCCCTGGATGGCCGCATCAGACAATTCGGGTAAACAAGGAATGTCGGCCGTCAGGTGATCCGCATGCGTGGTGCCCATAATCGGAATATCTTTGCCTGCCTGCGCCCAGGCTACCGCATAGGTAGAATGCGTATGACAAACCCCTCCGATATGCGGAAAGTGCTTGTACAAATAAGCATGCGTTTTGGTATCGGAAGAAGGACGCATCGTTCCTTCCACCACATTATTGTCAAAGTCAACAATCACGATATCTTCCACCTTCAGCTTTTCATAAGGCACACCGCTAGGCTTAATGGCGAAAACCCCATTCTCCCGATCTACCGCACTCACATTACCAAAAGTAAAAATTACCAGTCCTAATTCAGGAAGCTGCATGTTGGCCTCATAGCACTCCTGCTTCAACGCTTGATACTTGCTCATTTTCAGTTTTTATGGAAGATTCTACAAATTGACCTAAGGCGTAATAACGCTCGTATTGCTGCTGATAAAATTCAACATTGGAAGGAATCGGCTGATAAACCTTATCAAAGCCGCTGGACATATGCTCCATCGCCTCCCCAACGGAAGCATAAACGCCACCCACGACTGCTGCATACATGGCCGCACCCAATGCCGGGGCCTGATGCGAAGTCACGACCTGAATGGGCTTATTCAGGATATCTGCAAGGGTTTGCATCACAAAACGGGACTTCTTGGCTACGCCTCCCATTCCCACAACCGCATTTACCGGTACGCCTTCGGACTCAAAACGGTCCACAATGGCTTTGGAACCAAAACAAATCGCCTCCACCATTGCCTTGAACAGGCGCGGCGCATCCGTTCCCATGCTCAATCCCTGAATCGCACCTTTCAGCAACTGGTTTGCATCCGGAGTACGGCGGCCGTTCACCCAGTCCAATGCCACCACTTGTCCATCTTCCACTGCCAATTTTTCTGCTGCTGCGGTCAAATTTGGGATAATCGCATCAATATCTGCTTCAGAGGCTCCGCTTTGACGCATAGGCCAGGCCAATACATTCTTGAACCAGGCCAATACATCCCCAAAACCGGATTGTCCGGCCTCAAGTCCCACCATTCCTGGTAGGATAGAACCATCTACCTGACCACAAATACCGCGTACACATTTATCCCCTACTTCCTCATAACTTCCCACTACCATATCACAGGTGGAAGTGCCCATTACCTTCACCAAAGTATTAGCGGTAATTGCGCCACCAACAGCTCCGGAGTGCGCATCAAAGGTGCCTACTCCAATTTTAACATCGGTAGAAAGTCCTAATTTCTCGGCCCACTCGGGACAAAGGCTACCGGCCACATCATCTGCTGTGTAGGTTGCTTCAAAAAGACGATCACGCAGCTCGGCCAATCTTACATCCAACTGGCTGAGGAAAGCTTTTTCAGGCAGCCCATTCCAGTCCGGATGCCACATGGCTTTATGTCCGGCCGCACAACGGCTTCTCTTAAAATCAGCCAAAGTACTCGCTCCGGTTAATACATAAGGAATCCAGTCACAGTGCTCCAACCAGGAGTGCGCTGCTTGAGCCACTTCCTGATCTTCACGAATTACGTGTAGAATTTTTGACCAAAACCACTCTGAGGAATAAGTTCCTCCTTCGTATTTTGTAAAGTCTACTCCACCCCAGGTTTTGGCCAAATGGTTAATCTCATCGGCTTCCTGCACCGCGGTATGATCTTTCCAAAGCAAAAACATCGCATTTGGATTTTCCTCAAAGCCAGGCACCAAGGCAAGAGGAATTCCCTGCTCATTCACCGCTACGGGAGTAGAACCGGTGGTATCTACGGAAATCGCCTCAACAGACTGAGGATCCACATTTGGCGCCTGCGCCAAAACTTCCTTTATGGTTTTTTCCAGCCCTTCCAGATAGTCTAGCGGATGCTGACGAAACTGGTTGGCGCTGGCATTACAATATTTACCTTCTTTCCAACGCTGGTAATAATGAACGGAAGTGGCTACTTCTTCGCCGTTGGAAGTGTCCACCAACAATGCTCTACATGAATCGGAACCGTAGTCCATTCCGATCACATACTTTTTTTGATTTGCGCTCATGCTGTGGTTATTAATGATTAAAAAATGAAAGAATGTTGGCTGCTACCTTCTCAGGGGTAAATCCGAATTTATCATCCAAGACCCCGGCAGGTGCAGAATATCCAAAATGGTCGAGTCCAAATACTTTTCCTTTATTGACCAATCCCTGTAGGGTTACCGGTAAGCCGGCTGTCAATCCAATTTTGAACATATCCGACGGTAAAACTTCTTCCTGATAAGCCTCGGACTGATCACGGAATAACCCTTCGGAAATCACCGATACAATGCGACATTTCACACGATCTCCCAGTAAATCCGAAGCCGCTACCAGTGTGCTTACCTCTGAGCCATTGGCAATAAGACATACATCCGCATTAGCCTCTTCCTTTACTACATAGGCCCCTTGCTGTACGCCGGCAGTCAATGCTTCCGCACGAACAGGTAAGTCCTTTATATTTTGTCTGGAAAGAATCAAACCTACCGGACGATCCGTAGTGGCAAGGGCCAATAACCAGGCCTGGGTAGTCTCCGCTGCATCTGCCGGTCTTAATGCCAGGAAGCTGCGCTGATCGTGGTGATTCTTCAAATGTTCCATCAAACGCAACTGCGCTTCCTGCTCAATGGGCTGGTGCGTCGGGCCATCCTCTCCAACACGGAAGGAATCATGCGTCCAGACGAATTTCACCGGCACCTGCATTAAAGCGGCCATACGGATGACTGGTTTCATATAGTCAGAGAAAACGAAGAAGGTGGCACATACTGGCACTACTCCTCCGTGCAAGCCCATTCCAACGGCAACAGCGGCCATGGTCAACTCTGCCACACCGGCCTGTAAAAACTGACCTGTAAAATCTCCTTTTTTGAAAGCGGTGGTCTGCTTTAAGAAGGCCTCGGTTTTATCCGAATCGGCCAAATCCGCAGAGGCCACAATCATATTTTCTATTTGCTCGCCCATGGCTTTAAACACCTGAGCGGAAGCCGCACGGGTCGCAATGTTATTTCCCTGTTGGATAGCTTGCTGGTCAAAGTCCACCTTACCGGAGAAGAATTGCTCCATTTTAGCCGCCAATTCCGGATTTTCCGTAGCCCAGGCTTTTTCTACCTCATAGCATTTTGCTGCTGCGGCCGCTTTTTGAACATTTACAGTCTCATAATAGGCTTTTACTTCCTCAAATACCTGAAAGGGATTTTCCGGATCGCCACCCAAACCGCTAATAGTATCTGCAAAAGAAGCCCCCGCATTGGTCAATGGCTGTCCGTGAGTAGAACATTTACCTTCATAGCTACCACCATCAGCGTCCACAGCTCCTTTACCCATAATCGTTTTACCAATTATTAAAGTAGGGCGGTAAGTTTCCGCATTAGCGGTGGTAAGGGCCTGGCGGATTTGATCTACATCATGACCGTCGATGGTTAAAACATTCCATCCCCATGCCTTGTACTTGGCCGCAGTATCTTCCATCGTCACTTCCGCTACGGTAGTGGAAAGCTGGATATCATTGGCATCATAGAACATGATCAGGTTGTGCAGCCCCAAAAATCCGGCAATACGACCTACCCCCTGGGAGATTTCTTCCTGAACCCCTCCATCAGAAATATACACATAGGTTTTGTGCGCCATCCACTCGCCAAAACGCGCTACCAAAAAGCGCTCAGCAATAGCGGCACCCAAACCGAAGGCATGTCCCTGCCCGAGTGGGCCGGAGGTATTCTCCACCATACGGGCAATCTCTACTTCCGGATGGCCGGAGGTAGGGCTCCCCCACTGTCTGAAATTGGAAAGCTCCTCCATGGAGTATTTTCCCAAAAGCCCCAATTGTGCATACAACATAGGAGACATATGTCCCGGATCCATAAAAAAGCGATCACGGTGTTTCCAGTGTGGATTGGCAGGATCAAAACGTAAAAATTCTGAGAATAGTACGTTGATATAATCAGCACCACCCATGGCACCACCAGGGTGTCCGGATTTGGCCTGTTCTACCATAGCGGCAGCCAATACGCGAATGTTATCGGCGCCTTTTGTTAAAATATCTTGATCAAATGAAGTTAATGCTTCAACACTCATCTTTGAAAAATTTTCAGATGCTTAAAATAAAAATGGAGCGCATGCTAAGCGGATCATTTCTCCCACTCCTACGGAGAAGAAATTAGAGGTTGGCCAGAAAGCGGCAATGTCGTATCCAATGACTTATTGTCGCCTATTGATAAGCTTCCGGCCTTTCTTACTTCCACTCAAAAATAAAAATGACCATTAGCACACGCTTCCCCCCTGTTTTTCCTAGCCCTGGGCTGCTGCTAATTGAGCTTCTTCCGCCTTGGCGTGATCCTGAAGGAATTTCTCCAATCCGGAATCCGTTAAAGGATGATTTTTCAAGGCAGTATACACGGATAATGGACTAGTAGCTACATCGGCACCAATCTTTGCGCAATCCAACAAATGGGTCATATTGCGAATAGAAGCACAAAGAATCTCAGTACCATATTCGTAATTGTCAAAAATGGTCTTGATCTCCTTGATCAGTGCTGTACCCGTAGAACCGATATCGTCCAGACGACCCAAAAATGGAGAAACATAAGTTGCTCCCGCTTTAGCAGCCAACAAAGCTTGGCCTGCAGAGAAAATCAACGTACAGTTGGTACGGATTCCTTTGCTGGATAAGTATTTGATCAATTTAACCCCATCGGCAATCATGGGCACTTTCACCACGATTTTCGGATCAATCGCAGCCAAAGCTTCTGCCTCTATTACCATTTCGTCATAGTTGGTGGAAATCACCTCTGCACTCACTTTATCCTCAACTATATCACAAATCGCTTTATAGTGGGCTTTTACTTCCTCCTCTCCTGCAATGCCTTCTTTGGCCATCAAACTAGGGTTAGTGGTCACCCCATCAAGGATGCCCATATCCTGTGCCTGTTGAATCTCTGAAAGATTTGCGGTATCAATAAAAAATTTCATGATGCTAAAAATATCAGGTTAAATAATTATGATTTCTTATATAATTTCAGCGCCCTTTTTCCCCCAAACCGCTAGCCCTTTGCTATTAAGTCCGGTGAAAATAATGGTCGGCTGATTGTTCTCCCAGTCCCATGCCCGGTCAACGATTAACTCCAGGCTTTCCTCCCCCAATTTCATGATCAGGCGGTCGCCATTGAGTTGCCATTGGCCGCCTTCTTGCAGCTGGTGATTAGCCGACAGGGTGATTTTCGTACTGGTATGAATTTCTTCCTCACGAAGATTTCCCTCTCCCCAAAGGACCTGTCCCTGCCAAAGCGCTCGTCCGGAATCTTCTTTGTCCATACAGATCAATTCCCAGCTTCCCACAACTTCAGATTCTACTACCGGAGTCTCATCAGATCCTGCGTAACGTTCCGGGGACACGACAGGCCAGCCATCTGAAGTCCAGTAAATTTTACGACAATGCAATACCATTTGCATATTATCAGGCTGAAGGCGGCCCTGGTGCATCAGGTAAAAACCATCCTCACCTCTGGTAACGCCACAGTGGGCGGTACCCGCCCAGCCCGGGTGATTATCAAAACGATAGGCTCCGGTTAGTCTCGGATAATTATTTTCCGCTTCTGCCATATCATTTCCAAAAAAGTCCAGATAGGGACCGTCAGGATATTTGGACCTTCCTACACGGATGTTGTAAGTCACCATTAAAGGCTCGTAAGACACAAATAGGTAATAGTATTGCGTTTCCGGATTGTACATAACTTCCGGCGCTTCAATAATGCGGTCCTTCCCTTGTGCTCGGCGGGCCACACATTTACCCTGATCCCCTTCCACAAAAGCTAAACCATTTTCAGGCTGCAATTCCATGCAATACAGTCCATCGAAATAGGAGCCATATATCATATATTGTTGACCAGTAGTATAATTCGTAGAAATGGTTGGGTCGATCGCATTCATTTTGCTTTCAAGAGTGGTTTTTACCACACACCCTTTATCAACCCAACCCGAGGCAGGATCTGAACTCACTGCCATGCCAATGTAAGAGGAGTTTTTTCCAAAGGCACTAACGGAATAATATAATCTCAACTCATCATTATATTCAATAATATAAGGGGCCCACATATTCTCGGCGCCCTCACCCCCGGTCTGCGCGTGAATATGCTGTACTGCAGCTGCTGGAATTTGTTCAAAAACCCAGCCCACATATTCCCACTGTACCAAGTCTTTAGAACGGCGGATTTGTATATAGCCTTCCGGAACCAATGCACCGTTGGCATCTCTTACTTTCTCTCCCTGCTTGCGCTGGCCATCCTGATAGTAGGCGTCGGTAGTATACATATAGTACCAATCGCCAATTTTCAGACAGGAAGGATCGTGTACATTATAAACGCCCCAGGCCTTATAATTGGCAAGGCTCGCCAATGCCTCATAATTGTCGCTGATTTCGGGATTCGGAATACCTCCCCCATCCTTTTTCGCTTGTTTCGGTTTATGGCATCCAAAAAGTGCCAACACTAATAGAATAAAATATCCCGATCTCATAAATTTAATCGCTATAGGATAATGAAAAAAAAATGTCCTTTTTAAGACGATTTAAAGGTCAAGGATAAAAATGGAAATAGAGTGGACTAAGTTTTATTTGACGTGGATTATTTTCCAAATACACAATAATCCACCTTGTAAGGAATAGTCTACCTGCTCAATTAGCATAAATAATCTATTTTTTCTCCGTCCACCTGAACTCAAATAACAGCCCCTATCCCCTTATTCTCCAGTAAATTAACCACTCCTCTTAGGTGGAGTACTCCTGAAATAATTTATAATCCACCTGAAATACAAAATATTCTACCCCCCTCCGCAGCTTTTTCTTGAATTTCAACAAAGCAGAACGCTAGATTTTTTACTCTTCAATAAAGAGAAAGACTTTTTAAAATCACATTATGAAAAATCTGAACCCTTATTATAGGCGTGCCGGCAAACTACTTTCCGGCATTACAATGATCCTTACGCTGACAGTAATCCATACTGGCTGCCAACAAAAACAACAAAGTCAAACAGCTGAAGGAACAGCGACTGTTAGCCAGGAAGAATGGGGACAATTACCCAGTGGTGAAGCTATTATTAAATACCGCCTGGAAAGTACCGCTGGAATAGCGGTGGAGATCATGAACTATGGAGGGATCATTACCCGCCTGGAGACTCCTGATAAAGATGGAAAGATAGAAAACATCGTTTTAGGCTTTGATCGATTCGAAGACTACCTGCAGGAGGTACCGTTTTTTGGAGCGCTAATCGGAAGGTATGGGAATAGAATCGGAGAGGGGAAGTTTTCGCTTAACGGTAAGGATTATCAATTAACCACCAACGACCATGGTAATCATCTCCATGGAGGTTTTAAAGGATTTGATAAAGTCATCTGGGAAACTAAGGCCACCGCAGATCAACAAAATGCCATCCTGGATTTACACTATTTAAGTAAAGATGGACAAGAGGGGTATCCGGGGAACGCGAACATTCATGTCCGGTATATTTTGAAAGGTCAGCAGCTAGCGATCCAGTACGAGGCAACAGTAGATCAGCCCTGCCCGATTAACCTTACCAACCACGCGTATTTTAACCTCGAAGGTTCCGGAGATATTTTGGGGCATGAACTTACCCTTTATGCTTCGCATTACACGCCGGTGAATGATTTACTGATCCCAACCGGTGAAATTGCAACCGTAAAGGAAACCGCCTTCGATTTTCAACAAGCACAAGCCATTGGCGCTCGCATTCAGGATATAAACGGTGGATATGACCACAATTATGTTCTAAATGGGGAGGCCCATAACATGAAACATGCCGCCAGCCTATTGGCGCCCAACAGCCGCAGACTGATGCATATTTACACGGAAGAACCGGGCATTCAATTCTACTCCGGAAATTTTCTGGATGGAAGCCTGAAAAATAACCAAAATATTTTCCACCAATACAGTGGGCTGTGCCTGGAAACCCAACATTTCCCGGACTCCCCAAATCACGAAAATTTCCCAAACACTATCGTAAATCCGGGGGAAACCTATCGTACACAAACGATACTAGAATTTGGAATTGACAACAACGAAATTCTTTAGTTTTATATTTTTTTAAATACTTTTTTTGTATGAAGAAGATTAATTTATTATTCATTGCTTTACTGTTTCCGCTTTTTGCATCGCAGGCTCAAAACCGCATGATTTTGCATGTAGATGAGGCGGAAGAGACCATTAATCGGGAGATTTACGGCCACTTCGCCGAGCACCTGGGACGTTGTATTTACGATGGACTATATGTAGGAGAAGACAGTGAGATTGAAAACATAAAGGGATATCGTAAAGATATTATTGAGGCATTAAAAGAAATGCAGATTCCTTTATTACGTTGGCCAGGTGGTTGTTTTGCCGACACCTACCATTGGAAAGATGGTATTGGGCCAAGAGCGAGTCGTCCTTCTATCGTCAATATCCACTGGGGAGGTGTAACAGAGGACAACAGTTTTGGTACACATGAATTCTTAGAATTTTGTGAATTAATTAATGCGGAACCATATGTCAATCTAAACGTTGGATCAGGTACCGTACAGGAAGCTTCTGAGTGGGTAGAATACATCACTTCCAGCAACCAAAGCCCAATGACGGATTTGCGTAAGCAAAATGGCAGAAATGAGCCCTGGAAAGTAAAATACTTCGGTATTGGAAATGAAAACTGGGGATGTGGTGGCAATATGACGCCGGAGTACTATGCCGATCTTTACCGTCGATTTGCCTCTTATTGTGGTGGAGCAGAATTCAAAATTGCCGGTGGTCCGAATGTTGATGACTACAACTGGACGGAAGTGATGATGCGTAAATTGCAAAACCATATGTTCCTGATGCAAGGCCTTTCTTTGCACTACTATACCATCCCTCAGGACTGGCCTCCACGCTTTTCTGCAACTGATTTCGACAAGGCAGACTGGCAGGAGACGATGTTCCAGGTACACCGCATGGAAGAATTGATCGAAAAGCATTCTACCATCATGGACAAATACGATCCTGACAAAAACGTAGGATTGATGGTCGACGAATGGGGAACCTGGTTTGCACCTATGGAGGGTACTAATCCTGGCTTCTTGCATCAGCAAAACACGCTTCGCGACGCATTGGTGGCAGGTATTGGGCTCAATATCTTCAATAACCATGCGGACCGCGTAAAAATGGCAAACATTGCGCAAATGGTGAACGTGCTTCAGGCGGTTATTTTGACTAAAGGACAGGAATTGGTACTAACGCCAACCTACCACGTCTTCAAAATGTATGCTGCTCACCAGGATGCCAAACTGGTTCCTTTCCACCTGTCTGCAGAAGATTATACCATTAACAACCAAACGCTTCCTTCCATTTCCACTTCTGCGAGTGTGAAAGACGGCGTGTTGAATGTTACCATGTGTAACTCGAACCCTGATAAGGATATTGAAATTGAATATGACGTGAGAGGCGCTAGTTTTAGTCAGGCAAAAGGAGAAATTCTTACGGCAAAAAGCATTACGGACTACAATGACTTTGGTGGGAAAAATACCGTTTACACCACTGACTTTAAAGTAAATAAGCCTAAAAATGGCAAAGTAAAAATTAAGATCCCTGCGAAATCTGTTGTTTTAGTACAATTGAGCAACTCAAAGGGAGCCTAAAAATAGTGAGTTTCTCCAACGTCAAAATTAAGGTCAAAAGAGATCGATATTTAAGGTAAAGATACATACCGTAACTCTTTCATTAAGTTCTCTCAAAACCTAATATATCAATTTATTGGCGAAGGAATCATCACAAAGTAAAAAAAAAGGACTGGACCGGGGGATCATTGCCCCCGGCATCCAGTACGCTAATAAGTAAGCATAAAAAAGAAATTTTTATACGACCATAAAATTACTTTTGCCAACCATTTTTTAAAAATATTCATTAATAGTATCCAAATCATAAGTAGCCAAAACTTTTGGATCGCATATTTTTTTTAAATCAAACAGCCATGCAAGCCAAACAAAATCATCACTTAAGCTATATGACCACTCCAAAACATAAGGATATTTACGATAGTGAAATCGAACTGTGGCTATTATACAGATCAGGTGATAAAAATGCCCTGGCTACTCTTTATTCCTCATATTTTGATGTATTATATCAATATGGAAAAAAAATATCATCGGATAAGGAATTAGTAATGGATACCATACAGGATCTTTTCAATACACTTATCCAGAAAAGAGAGCAGGTATGTGTACCTACATCCGTAAAGGCATATCTCATTACCTCATTCAAAAGAAAGTTAATACGAAGTAAAAGCAAGATCCACAATACGCAATCGTTAGAAGATAAAAATATATTTGTGGAAAAAATCATTAACACCAAATTCCTACAGGAAGAAAGTATAGAATTGTACTTCCCATACGAAAATATGATCAAGAATGCCTGCGAAGGCCTTACCCAAAATCAACAGAAAGCTATACAACTCTACTTTTTTGAGAACAAATCTTATCAGGAAATCGCACAGCTTATGCAGATGCAAAATGTGAAATCTGCGAGAACGATTGTATATCGGGCACTTAAGAACCTCAATCAGCGCCTTAAGCCCTTTGAAGAATTCATCATTTAAGCTCAAAGCCAATTAGTAATCAGCCATAAAACCATTTACCACTACCACAGAACTAAGGGGTTTTATTTGACTGTATTGCTTATATAATGAAGCTATAAAAATTAAATTTATTTTATACATCACAGTAATACTAACAACATAAACATATAGCCCAATAAAATCAATGCATTTAAACGGGTGGATTTTTATCAAATATTTAAAACACTTTTTATTTAAATTTTATATTATGGAATTTTTAGATTGGTTTGTTTTAGGAACCTTCTTTATCCTCCTCATCGGAATCGTGATCTGGGTGGTCATGCAGAAGGATGAAACCTCGGAGGATTACTTCCTGGCGGGAAGAAATGCGGGATGGATTGCCATTGGTACCTCAATTTTTGCATCTAACATTGGGTCGGAGCATTTGGTAGGATTAGCAGGAGCAGGAGCAGCAAATGGCATGGCCATGGCGCACTGGGAAATGCAGGGCTGGATTATTTTAGTATTAGGATGGGTATTTGTGCCATTTTACGACAGGATTAAGATCCTCACCATGCCGGAATATTTAGAAAAACGATTCAGCACCTCTTCAAGGACTTTCCTTTCTGTAATATCATTGGTGAGTTATGTCTTAACAAAAGTGGCGGTAACCGTTTACGCAGGGGGTGTCGTTTTTAAGGAAGTTTTCGGAATTGAATCTTTCTTAGGTATTGACTTCTTTTGGATTGGAGCAATTGGTCTGGTAGTCATCACGGGACTTTTTACAGTTTTTGGTGGGATGAAAGCAGTTTTATATACCTCTGT
The DNA here is from genome assembly GCF_036244895.1 of Persicobacter diffluens. Taxonomy (NCBI): domain Bacteria; kingdom Pseudomonadati; phylum Bacteroidota; class Cytophagia; order Cytophagales; family Persicobacteraceae; genus Persicobacter; species Persicobacter diffluens. The sequence continues at coordinate 305,849 of NZ_BQKE01000004.1, read as the reverse complement.
ATTACAAACGCCCATCCTATTAATCGGTAGTTTGGCCATTTTATTTATTGGTTTGGACCAATTAGGAGGCTGGGGAGAATTGATGCGTATATGCTCCGAACACACTACTCCCTATGGAGATCCCATGACCTCTTTAATGCGTTCTTCTTCAGACCCGGATTTCCCCTGGACTGGGGTTATTTTAGGTTCTGCCATTATTGGTTTCTGGTATTGGTGTACTGACCAGTACATCGTACAACGTGTATTATCCGGAAAAGACGTTAAAAATGCAAGACGCGGTACGATCTTCGGTGCCTACTTAAAACTATTGCCAATTTTCATCTTCCTTATTCCGGGTATGATTGCTTTTGCATTACACCAAAAAGGATTATTGAACCTTACCTCCGCGGATGCTGCCTTCTCTATTATGGTATCCAATATCCTACCAGTAGGATTGAAAGGAGTAGTAGTAGGTGGAATTATTGCTGCACTCATGTCTTCTCTGGCCTCTTTATTCAACTCCTCTGCTATGCTTTTCACAGTGGATTTTTATCAGAAAATCAAACCTGATGCACCTGAAAAAGAGTTGGTAACCATCGGACGTATAGCTACGGTAGTAATTGTAATTTTAGGAGTTTTGTGGATTCCGGTAATGAAAAGTATAGGTAGTGTACTATACGCTTACCTGCAGGATGTACAATCCCTTTTGGCGCCTGGAATCGCAGCGGTGTTCTTATTAGGAGTATTGTGGAGAAAAACTACAGCACAGGCAAGTATTACCGGATTGGTCACCGGTTTCGTGATTGGAATGAGCCGCCTTGGACTCAAAGTTTTTGCAGATGCTTTGGATCAAAATGGTATTGTATATCAAGTCATGGTGGCGCCGAACTGGTTACACTTTGAAATTGCACTTTTCTTTTTAATTCTGGCCGTAATGATCATTGTTACCTTCGCTACCCATGGAGATAATTATTCCCTAGAAACCGAAGAGGAAGAATATCTGGAACAAGGAGAGGGACAAGTGGTGCTAAGCTCCCCTGCAGGCACTAAACAAAAATTGAAACCAGGACGCGGCCTAACGGTATGGGATAGCAGCCCTGAACAAAAAGAGGAAAATAGAAAGACTTGGGACAAATGGGATGTGGTACACTCTATTGTTATCGTAGCCATTACCCTTTTCATCTATATCTATTTCTTTTAACATTCATTTTCACCCAAAATAATTTTATAAGAGGAGTTTAATCAATGCAAAATTTTCCACATCGAATTGCGCCATTGGGAAAATTCATCGATTAGCCTCTCATTCCTTTAAAAGTTTAATAGGAAATGAATATGAAAACGCCTCACTGATCTATGGATCTTTGAGGCGTTTTTTTTAACCGATTATTCCTTAACCCGGATTAATCATGCTTAAATTACGAAGGAATAATTCCTTATTTCTAGTTTCATCCAACAAAGCAGAGGAAAGAAGAGCAAACAAGCTTGCCCAAATTTGGGCTTATTTAAATCACGACACAAACACGGTTACAAACTGACTTTAACCAGTCAGAGTGGAGCTTGGAAAGCTATCCATGAACTATTTTAGGGAAGGACATTTCCACCACCCTTTAACTATAAGACCATAAAACAGGGGAATAAAACTTCAACCCTAATGTAAAAAGTCGGGTACAGCTAGCTATTTGCTTCCAACAGGGGTTTATGGCAAAACAGCCCTCTAACCAGCCCGAGGGGGTGACACTTATTAGCGGCGGGGGGCAAGCCATCGTTCGGGAATTTGCTCCCAAACTAAACCTGAAGGCTTGAGGTGGAAAGAACCAATTTTAAAATGTGGATATTAATCGATATACAATTTTAGTGAAACCCTTTCAGGGGTTATATTTCCGTGGGTGATTTACCGATGGATTTTCACCCATCACTTTTTAGTTTAATCCCTTCAGGATTGATTTTTACAAAAAAAAACCGTTCTTGTTCGGGTCAGCCATTGATCGAATTTTTATCGCACAAGAGAATAATCCCTGCCTTCCTCCGGCAGGGCGCTGATTTACAAAACAACCAACATCCACCCTCCCCAAAAAAATGCTTATATTGCAGTCAATAAACCTAAACCGCAGCATGAAAGAGTTAGCCATCGGCACATCGGATTTTCGTAAGATCCGTCTTGAAGACAGTTATTACATTGATAAATCTTTATTCATTGAGGAGTTGATGAAAGGACATGGCCAAGCCTTACTGTTTCCACGTCCACGCCGATTTGGCAAAACCCTCAACATGAGCATGCTGAAATATTTCTTTGACATTGACCATGCCGAAGAAAACAGGCCACTTTTCAAGGGTTTGGCGATTGAAAACGCTCCCGCATGGGCGCATCAGGGGAAATATCCGGTAATATTTTTGACGTTTAAGGAGTTGAAGTGTCCCTCAATGGAGGGGTTTCGAGAGAAGTTCTTGGATTATCTCGTCGCTATTATTGAAACCAATTACCCTTATATTGAAGAGGTACAAGGTTTAGTTCGTAGCGAAAAACGATATCTAGATCGCCTTTTTGATTATAATTCAAGCCAAGCAGAATTAGAAAAGACATTAAAAACCCTTGGGGCAATTTTAAAAAAACACCATGGCATCGCCCCAATCCTGCTCATCGACGAATACGACGCCCCTATTCACGCTGCCCATACCCATGGCTACCTGCCCCAGATGCTCGATTTCATGCGCAACTTCCTGTCGGCGGGCTTCAAGGATAACGAACATTTGACCAAAGGCGTCATTACGGGCATATTGCGTGTGGCGAAGGAGAATATTTTTTCGGGCTTGAATAATATTACCACCTATTCGATTCTAAATCATCAATTTTCCGATAAATTCGGCTTAACCCAAGCGGAAGTGGATCAACTACTGACCGATGCAGATTGTACCGAAGATCGTGAAAAAGTCGCCAGTTGGTACAATGGTTATGCTTTTGGTGGGAACACTCAGATCTACAACCCTTGGTCTATTTTGAATTATGTGGGTAATATTGCTGATGGTTTAAGGGCCTACTGGGTCAACACTTCCTCCAATGAGCTGATCAAAGAAATATTACCAAAAGCCGACAAAAGTACCCAAGATATCCTTTTTGATCTGTTGAAGGAAGAGAAGGTAGTCGCTCGCATTGACGAATTTACCGTCTTTGATCATTTGTTTACAGGAAGGAATGAGACCGTTTTGGGCTTGTTGCTTTTTAGTGGCTACTTGACAGCCGAGCAACGAATGGACATCAACACCTATGAACTCCGTATTCCGAACAAGGAGATTTTGAGCATGTTCCGCATCATGCTGGAAGACCATGTCAGCGCAGGAACAGCGCAAGCCGGGGACACTGAATTGATGCGCTCGCTTTTGGAACAGCGAGGGGCCATTTTTGAGGATGAATTGAGAAAATACGTCCAGACGGCTTTCAGCTATTTTGATATCGGACAAGAAGGTAATCCGGAAAAAGTATACCATGCTTTTATGCTGGGACTGTTAGCGCATTTGGATAAGGATTATCATATCCGATCGAACAGAGAAGTGGGCTACGGGCGAGCTGACCTCTACTTTTACCCAAAAGACCCGTCCAATCCCAAAGCTTGGATTTTAGAATTCAAAAAGAAGCAGGTAGATGACGAGGGCGATTTGCAATCCTTAGCCGAGGAGGCACTTCAGCAAATCCACAGCCGTAATTATGAAACGGAAATTCTTGCGCACGGACATACGAACATCATGCGGATCGGGATTGCCTTTAAAGGGAAAGAGGTGGTTTGCGCTTTTTAAAAATTTTCTGTTTTTATAAATCAACAATAATCTACACGTAAATGATCACTCCCCAAGGCCAAACTGGTTATATCAACGGCATCCATTATAAAGATGGAAGTCTGGATTTCCTGCAGACCGCTGAAGGAAAGTTGGATATGACTGATCATGCCTATTATTACAATGTAATGGACCATTTGGGCAATGTGCGCCTGCTGGTAGATAAGGATGGTGCTGTTGAGCAGAGCACAGATTATTACCCTTTTGGATTGATCGCACGCGGGGGATCAACCGCCGCTAATAAATACCTCTATAATAATAAGGAGCTCCAGGAAGAAATCGGCTGGTATGACTATGGCGCAAGAATGTATGATCCTGCGATTGGGAGGTTTATGGTTCATGACCCTCTGGCTGAAGCATATTATTCACTTTCTCCTTATGGCTACGTAGCAGGCAACCCAATTGCAGCTAAAGATGAGAATGGAGAATGGATTAATTTTGTCGTTGGTGCAGCAATGGGTGCTGCAACAGATTATGCATTTCAAGTAGGGGTAAATCTTGTTGACGGTAAAGGATGGGATTCACTTACTGATATTGACGGAGTATCCATTGTTACATCTGCTGCTGCTGGTGCACTGGGTGTTGGAATAGGAAATACGATTAATAAAGGAGTTAAAGCAATGAAAGCTGCTAAAGTTATAACTAACAAAACTGGTCAAAAAGTCACTGAGCATGTTTTACAAGCTGCTAGCGATGCTACTATTAGCGTTGTAGGTAATATTGTTCAAGTAAATGAAATCACTGTAGAAGGTACTTTTATTGATGTTGGTACAGGACAACTAGGAAAAGGAATTGGCGATAAAGTCAAGAATAAAGCTCAAAATTCACCTACAGGTACGAATAAACGATTAAGAGCAGAACGTGCTCAAAAAAACCTTAAAAGAAAGCCTAATAACTCATCTAAACAAGCTGAAGCATCCTCTTCTCAGAAGTCATTTGATACTCATGGAGATAATAGATCAATAGCAGCAGGTTCTGTAGGATCTAATGCGCCTTCTAAAGTAGTAAAGGCAATAAAAGAAGAAAAGAAAAAATTGAGCAATGATGAAAGATAGAGTATTAATGTTTCTGGCAAAGTATATTATTCTAGTCATATGTATTATTGCACTTTTCATTCTTGAAGGAGGAATATATACTAAGATGGCTATTGGGGTAATGATAGGTTTAATGTGTCCCATTTACTGTGCTCAAATTGCGATTTCGGGACCTGATTTAAAATCAAATGCCAAAGTGATTACGTATTGTATTATCTCGACAGCAGTATCGCTACTATTTCTATTAAATTATGCGGGGAGAGTAATAATTGGGGTATGGATTGGCTTGTTGTTTATTATAAGCATACTAGCTATTATAGTTAGACGACTCATGAACAAATAAGTGCCAATACGAATCCCGTCAACCACCAAAGATCGGGCAATGTAAACTGAACGCTGCCCCCTCTGGTCCAAGCTAGGCTGTCTAAAATCGTGTTTCTCAAATAAATACAACCCTGTTCTGAGTGCGACAGAGGTGTTTCTTCTTTTAGAATCACCAGTTTGATCAGCATTTTCGACACGCTAGGTCCAAGCATCTCGCTTTGACCAAGTGTGCCTTCTAGCTTGATGAAACAAATAATCAAAAAAGGATTCCCCACCACGGAATCCTTTTTCTTTTACCTGAGCACCATCATCCACCCTCTCATTTCCCTGCATACGCCTGCTTGGCTATTGGCAGAAGCCAGCAGATGAACATTGGCGTAGCGGGTACAATGCTTGTTTTCCTCCGGCAGGGCGTTGATTTGCAAAACAACAAACATCCACCCTCCCCAAAAAAATGCTTATATTGCAGTCAATAAACCTAAACCGCAGCATGAAAGAGTTAGCCATCGGCACATCGGATTTTCGTAAGATCCGTCTTGAGGACAGTTATTACATTGATAAGTCTTTATTCATTGAGGAGTTGATGAAAGGACATGGCCAAGCCTTACTGTTTCCACGTCCACGCCGATTTGGCAAAACCCTCAACATGAGCATGCTGAAATATTTCTTTGACATTGACCATGCCGAAGAAAACAGACCACTTTTCAAGGGTTTGGCGATTGAAAACGCTCCCGCTTGGGCGCATCAGGGGAAATATCCGGTAATCTTTTTGACGTTTAAGGAGTTGAAGTGTCCCTCAATGGAGGGGTTTATCGCTAAATTTTTAGAGTATATAGCAGATTATGTTGAGGGTAGCTTTTCCTATTTGGAGGAATCGGATGGCTTATTGCGTAGTGAAAAAAGATTTATAGAGACCCTATTAGACCAGAAATCTGATCAAAAGGATTTAGAAAACGCATTGAAAAAAATAGGGCGTATGCTCAAGAAACACCATGGCATCGCCCCAATTCTGCTCATCGACGAATACGACGCCCCTATTCACGCTGCCCATACCCATGGCTACCTGCCCCAGATGCTCGATTTCATGCGCAACTTCCTGTCAGCGGGCTTCAAGGATAACGAACATTTGACCAAAGGCGTCATTACCGGCATCTTACGTGTGGCGAAGGAAAATATTTTTTCGGGCCTGAATAATATTACCACCTATTCGATGCTAAATCATCAATTTTCAGATAAATTCGGCTTGACCCAAGCGGAAGTGGATCAACTGCTGACAGATGCAGATTGTAGCGAAGATCGCGAAAAAGTGGCTAGTTGGTACAATGGTTATACTTTTGGTGGAAAGACTCAGATCTACAACCCTTGGTCCATTTTGAATTATGTAGGTAATATTGCTGATGGCTTAAGGGCCTACTGGGTCAACACTTCCTCCAATGAGCTCATCAAAGAAATATTACCAAAAGCCGACAAAAGCACACAAGATATCCTTTTTGATCTGTTGAGGGAAGAGAAGGTAGTCGCCCGCATTGACGAATTTACCATCTTTGATCATTTGTTTACAGGAAGGAATGAGACCGTTTTGGGTTTGTTGCTATTTAGTGGCTACCTGACGGCCGAGCAACGAATGGACATCAACACCTATGAACTCCGTATTCCAAACAAGGAGATTTTGAGCATGTTCCGCATCATGCTGGAAGACCATGTCAGTGCAGGAACGGCACAAGCCGGGGACACTGAATTGATGCGCTCCCTTTTGGAACAGCGAGGGGCCATTTTTGAGGATGAATTGAGAAAATACGTCCAAACGGCTTTCAGTTACTTTGACATCGGACAAGAAGGTAATCCGGAAAAAGTATACCATGCTTTTATGCTGGGACTCTTAGCGCATTTGGATAAAGATTATCATATCCGATCGAACAGAGAAGTGGGCTACGGGCGGGCGGACCTCTACTTTTACCCAAAAAACCCGTCCAATCCCAAAGCCTGGATTTTAGAATTCAAAAAGAAGCAGATAGATGACGAGGGCGATTTGCAATCTTTAGCCGAGGAGGCACTTCAGCAAATCCACAGCCGTAATTATGAAGCGGAAATTCTTGCGCACGGACATACGAACATCATGCGGATTGGAATTGCCTTTAAGGGGAAAGAGGTGGTGTGTGCTTTTTAGAAATTTGCTGTTTTTATAAATCAACCATAACCTACTCCAAATGATCAGTCCTCAAGGCCAAACAGATGATGTCGCCGGCATCCATTATCAAGATGGAAGCCTGGATTTCCTGCAGACCGCTGAAGGAAAAGTGGATATGGATGATCATGCCTATTATTATAATATCATGGACCATTTGGGTAATGTACGCCTGCTAGTGGATAAAGATGGTGGCGTTAAGCAGAGCACTAATTATAATTCATTTGGTTTGGTGGCTCGTAGGAGATCAAGTGGGGACAATAAGTACGGCTATAATAAAAAGGAGCTACAGGAAGAAACGGACTGGTATGACTATAGCGCAAGGATGTATGATCCCGCGATTGGGAGGTGGCATGTGGTGGATCCGCACTCAGAGAATTATTTGGAGATATCTCCATATCATTATGCTTTAAATAATCCCATAAATGCTATTGATCCAGATGGAAGGGATGGAATATTAATAATAGATGGGAATAAGTTAACTGTCAATATTACAATACATTATTCCAATGAGTCTATGAGTGGATTTCGTAATGGGGAATATACCGAAGAAGATTTTAGCGGTGATTTTGCAAAGTATTTCACCAATAGACCTGTTGAAATTGATGGAAAAGAATATGATGTTTCTTTTAATTTAAACATGGTTTCCTATGATAAAGATTCTGATTTGGCTAATTCGAAAATCCCTCAAGGCGAAATGACTTTATTGTTTGATTCAGATAAATCATCTAACAGTTATTCTGATATAAAACAAAGTATTAGAATGTCAAATCCAAGATATTCTGGCGGAATAGGGGAAACAGGAGGGTCTTTTAGCCATGAAATTCTTCATGGAATAGGAATGGAACACCCCTCAGAAAATGATGGAAGTTTAGGTTCTTACTCAATGGATAGGAAACTCAAAAATAAGGAAATATCAGATTCTCTTTCTCCAGTTTTAAAACAATCTAACGGTGAAAATGGTAGGTTTCTTATTCCGGGAAAAAACACTAGAATTAAAAGAGATGAAAATGGAAATAAGATTAAACAACCCAGAAGAAATCCGAAAAAGCTATAGGAAATTAATTTATATATTTTTATTTTCTTTAATATCTTGTGAATATAAAAATACTCATATAGTTAAATTAAATGGTAAGATCATAATAACATGCGTAAATCAAGACAAATCTTCATTTTGTGTAAATAGTGTTAAATATTACAATGAATTTAACGATGAATTTTATTTAAATGGTAATATTTGGGATAATTCAACTTACGCTTCACCTAGTATGGAAATTACAAATAGAGGGTCGCTGGAAAATTCTATTCATTGCCAAGATAAATTAAGAAATAGAGCATATTTCACGGGTGGGGATACCTATAAAATAGATGACACTAATATTTTCTTTATTGCCTTTCGTATAAAAGGAGATGGTTTTTGGGTTGATGTTTCTAAAAATAAGGATTACGTCCAAGAAATAAATAAAGTAGATATTGAAGACTTAAGTTATGAAAATCAATGCCCTGAAAATATTATATCAGAATCATATATAGTTCTATTAAAGGGATTTGAGACAGAAACATTATCAAAAAGTGATGTTGATTCCTTACAGTTTAAAAGAGTATATTTTGATAGGCTTATCAGATTAGAATAATTTCTGCAGTACTTAATGGCTAAATTCTCCCCCATCGGATCCTAGCATCCCGCTTTGACCTAGGCAGCCTTTCTGCCGGATAAAACAAAAATTCAAAATATTCAAAAGGATTCCCTCAAGCCGGAATCCTTTTTCTTTTACCTGAGTACCGCCATCCACCCCCTCATTTCCCTGCATACGCCTGCCGGGTATTGGCAGAAGCCAGCAGATTATCAATGGCATAGAGAATGCAATGTTTGTCCTCCTCCGGCAGGGCGCTGATTTACAAAACAACCAACATCCACCCTCCCAAAAAATGCTTATATTGCCGTCAATAAACCTAAACCGCAGCATGAAAGAGTTAGCCATCGGCACATCGGATTTTCGTAAGATCCGTCTTGAGGACAGTTATTACATTGATAAGTCTTTATTCATTGAGGAGTTGATGAAAGGACATGGCCAAGCCTTACTGTTTCCACGTCCCCGCCGATTTGGTAAAACCCTCAACATGAGCATGCTGAAATATTTCTTTGACATCGACCATGCCGAAGAAAACAGACCACTCTTCAAGGGCTTGGCGATTGAAAACGCTCCCGCCTGGGCGCATCAGGGGAAATATCCGGTGATCTTTTTGACGTTTAAGGAGTTGAAGTGTGCCTCAATGGAGGAGTTTATCGCTAAATTTTTAGAGTATATAGCAGATTATGTTGAGGGTAGCTTTTCCTATTTGGAGGAATCGGATGGCTTATTGCGTAGTGAAAAAAGATTTATAGAGACCCTATTAGACCAGAAATCTGATCAAAAGGATTTAGAAAACGCATTGAAAAAAATAGGGCGTATGCTCAAGAAACACCATGGCATCGCCCCAATTCTGCTCATCGACGAATACGACGCCCCTATTCACGCTGCCCATACCCATGGCTACCTGCCCCAGATGCTCGATTTCATGCGCAACTTCCTGTCGGCGGGCTTCAAGGATAACGAACATTTGACCAAAGGCGTCATTACCGGCATCTTACGTGTGGCGAAGGAAAATATTTTTTCGGGCCTGAATAATATTACCACCTACTCAATCCTGGACGAAGACTTTGCAGACAAGTTCGGCATTACAGCGCCTGAAGTCGATCAATTATTGCTGGATGCGGGATTGGCCTCAAGCAGGGAAGCAGTAAGAGAATGGTACAATGGATATCGGTTTGGCGATACAGAGCAAATTTATAATCCGTGGTCGATTCTAAGCTTTGTTAATAAAAAAGGCAAATTGATTCCCTACTGGGTCAACACTTCCTCCAATGAGCTGATTAAAGAAATTTTACCAAAAGCAGATAAAAGGACTCAGGATGTGCTGTTTGATTTATTGAAGGAGGAAAAGGTAGTCGCCCGCATTGACGAATTTACCGTCTTTGATCATTTGTTTACAGGAAGGAATGAGACCGTTTTGGGTTTGTTGCTTTTTAGTGGCTACCTGACGGCCGAGCAACGAATAGACATCAACACCTATGAACTCCGTATTCCAAACAAGGAGATTTTGAGCATGTTCCGCATCATGCTGGAGGATCATGTCAGTGCAGGAACGGCACAAGCCGGGGACACTGAATTGATGCGCTCCCTTTTGGAACAGCGAGGGGCCATTTTTGAGGATGAATTGAGAAAATACGTCCAAACGGCTTTCAGTTACTTTGACATCGGACAAGAAGGTAATCCGGAAAAAGTATACCATGCTTTTATGCTGGGACTCTTAGCGCATTTGGATAAAGATTATCATATCCGATCGAACAGAGAAGTGGGCTACGGGCGGGCGGACCTCTACTTTTACCCAAAAGACCCGTCCAATCCAAAAGCCTGGATTTTAGAATTCAAAAAGAAGCAGATAGATGACGAGGGCGATTTGCAATCTTTAGCCGAGGAGGCACTTCAGCAAATCCACAGCCGTAATTATGAAGCGGAAATTCTTGCGCACGGACATACGAACATCATGCGGATTGGAATTGCCTTTAAAGGAAAAGAGGTGGTTTGTGCTTTTTAGAAATTTGCTGTTTTTAGAAATCAACCATAACCTACTCGAAAATGATCAGTCCTCAAGGCCAAACAGATGTTTTCGCTGGCATTACTTGTCAAGAGGGAAGCCTGGATTTCCTGCAGACCGCTGAAGGAAAAGTGGATATGGATGATCATGCCTATTATTACAATGTAATGGACCATTTGGGCAATGTTCTCCTGTTGGTAGATAAAGATGGTGGCGTTAAGCAGAGCACGAATTATAATTCATTTGGTTTGGTGGCTAGTGGGGGATCGAGTGGGGACAATAAGTACCTCTACAATAATAAGGAGCTACAGGAAGAAACCGGCTGGTATGACTATGGCGCAAGGATGTATGATCCCGCGATAGGTAGATTTCATACGCAAGATAGGTTTGCGGAGAAATATTTAGACTTTACTCCTTATCAATATGGAGCAAATAATCCTATCAGATTTATTGATGTGAATGGGGATAGTTTAATGCTATTCAAAAATGGGGAATATATAACTACTATTGACGATGGAAAAGAAGAAATAACAGGCTTCAATCAAACTTCTGTTACAACCAACGGGAAGGAGGAGTTTACTGGTGGGCAGAGATTTTCTTTTAATGATATTCAAGATGATAAGGGTAAATTAGAAAGAGGAGATATGTTCTTAAATTTTGTAGATCAAGACCAACTTGATAATTTTGTATCCAAGAGTGGGGCTTTAGAACAAGGTGTTTTTACAAGATGGTACTATGCAGCGACTCAAAGCAATGCCATGGAAGGAGAAGGGAAAATGGACGGCTCTGATCAATTTCCGTGGCAAGGTTTAAGTATTATCAATGGAGTTGGATATAATGCTGCTGATGCTGGTAATTATCTTTGGGGTTATACAATGCGCAAAATGGGATATACAAGTGTGATGTCTAGAACTGCTGCACATATAAATGCTTGGTGGTCCGCAAAAGAAAGTAATGGTAGAGGAAGTTCTAACCCTAACAAGTTTATAAGGTTTTTTGAAAATAGATCGTGGGGAGGTGATTCCGCAGGTGATCAACGAGCTATACAGAATGGAATAAACGATGCAGGAAGTTATTGGGAGTATAAAAAAAGGTCATTTAAAAAATTTTAGATATGTCTCCGTATAAATTTATAATATATTTTAGTATAATCATATTGACTAACTGCCAAACAAGTAAGACTATTGATTGCGATACAGTATCTGAGAATTTCTATTTTTTAAATAGAAATAAAAAATTTAATGCCTTGTATTCCATAGCTGTTGCTTCATATCGTACAAAGGCGATATATAATGAAGAAACAAAAAAAATAGATTTACAAGTTGAACGTATTGATATTTTAGACTCTGTTGAAAATTCATCTTATATTATCCCAATTTTTAAGTTTAGCGCAGATAGTATTGAAAAAAGACAGGCATACTCACGCCTAAACAAGTCCTCGAAGTTATTCTTTGAAAGAATTAAAGGAGATCCCTTCAATTCTTATGTTGAGTACGTTAATGCTTTTCATATTGAATATAATGATATAGAAATCCCAGAATCAGTAGGTTATTCGAACATAAGTATAGAAGGGAATTTAAAAAATGGAAGGAGAATAATATTTCACCTGACGGAGAGATGTAAATTGTATTATATAAATGAACCCGATAAACTAAATATATATTGGAGAAAAAAAATTAACAAATGCAAAAAGTTAGACACGAATTGGTATTATGATCATGAAGGCTCCTCTCTTTGAAAAGGTCACCTTTCCGCCGGATAAAACAAATAATTCAAAATACCAAAAAAGGATTCCCCAGCACGGAATCCTTTTTCTTTTACCTGAGCATGATCATCCACCCTCTCACTTCCCTGTATACGCCTGCCGGGTATTGGCAGAAGCCAGCAGATTATCAATGGTATAGAGAATGCAATGTTTGTCCTCCTCCGGCAGGGCGTTAATTTGCTGCAGGCGTTTATGAGAGAACATCACTCCAATACCCCCAAGGGCGGGCACTATTAATGCGTGTTTAAAGGCCCACCATCCGGCGGCAAATTCGAATTATTGGAAGCGATTTTGGATAATTTCTCAACAATAGCGATGCTATTCTCTCAAAATAATCGGGTATCGCTTCTGCAATAAGCAAATTTTCGCTGCGAATTTTGGCCTTTAAACATGCTCTAAAAGGTGGAATCACCTATACTCTTTCAATATCAGGAAATGTTTCACTACTAAAACTGCTCCAAATAATCACTAAAAGTAGAGATAGGAATAAGCATATTATCCGTAATATTACTTTCTGAGGTGTTTTTATAGGCATAGCGAATACCCACAATATCCGAATCCGGCTTATTCAACACCACCATATTTTTCACAATTTTTGCCTCCGCCTGCAACCACTCCCCTTCATTCGTTAATAATTCGAACAATGAGTTTTTAGATTGATGAAACTGTAAATCCCCCTGAATATTAGAAAAATATACATTTATTTTTCCCTTACTCACTTCAAAATGGTCATACTGAGGGCCGTTCATATTTTTGACGGTTCGACCATAATCATTTTGAAAGGCCAGATGGGCAAATCTGCGGCCTACATCTACTTTATTTCTTGGGTGAATATCTGTTAGATTTCCAATATCAGAAATCATGACCATGCCGGTATGACCCACCCTATCCAATACCAGACGCTGCTGATCACGAATAATAGCGCCATTGACATTATCCTCCCCGTAGCCGTTGTATGGGGCTATTTGAGCAAAATAAAAAGGAAAATCCGATCCCCAGGCACTTCTCCAGGCATTAATCAATCCGGCAAATGCTCTGGAATAGGTAGCGGCATTTTCCACATTGGATTCTCCCTGATACCAGATCGCCCCTTTAATTTTAAAGGGAATAATGGGATGTATCATGGCATTAAATACCCGACCCGGCTCTATCGGGCACCAAGGCATGGCGGGTAAAAGCTGAGCAGCTTCCCGCAGCGCGCGATCATTGTTGACACTGGCCTCCGGCATCCAAACCTCTATAGGCGTACCACCCCAGGAGGCATTTATCAAACCCACGGGAGCCGACAGCTCCTGATGCAAATCTCTACCGAAAAAATAAAGCACCGCACTGAAATCCCGCATAGTTGCAGGAGTGCACTTCACCCATCGGCCGGCATGCATTTGCTGTGGTGTGAGGGCCACACTGGTGGGCATGGTAAAAAAGCGAATGTCCTCAAAATTTGCCTGAGCCGCCTCTTTTTCTCCATCTTCTATCCCCAAATTCACCGACCATTCCATATTGGACTGCCCACTTCCCAACCAGACCTCACCAATAAGGATATCTTTAATTGCAATGCTATTCCATCCTTCAATCAACATTTCATATGGCCCTCCGGCTGCGGGCGTTTGCACCTCCAGTTCCCAATAAGACTGACTGGTGACCTGTACGGAATCTATATGATCCGGCGCCCAGGTGGTAGAGATTTTAACCATCTCATAAGGTTTTCCCCAGCCCCATATTTTCACCCTGGCCTGTTGTTGCAGTACCATATGATCACTAAAAATACCCGGCAAGCTAACATGTGCCCAGCTAAACTCTGCGAATCCCACAAGCAGGAGCACGGCTAAAAAAAATCTTTTAATCAATTGAAGCATCATCGTTATATTAATTTAAATAAAGCACCCATGAAAATCATCCATGAGTGCTTGAACATGGTTTATTCTATCAGAATTTTCTTCACTACCTGCCGCTGTCCCTGGCTGATTTTCAACAAATAAAATTGCTGATGACCATTAAAGGGCAAGCTGATCAAATTTCGATATGCATTTAATTTTTGAGTCAATATTTCCTGACCATTAATGGTATAAATAGTTAATTCTCCTAAAGCATTCAGTTGGTCATCCAGTACAATATGTAATTGACTTCCCTTAACAGGATTAGGATAAACGGTAATTTCCATTTCTCTTTCGATCAGTTGTCGCTGGTTACTCTCCTGACAGGGATATCCCTCCGTAGCGGCACAATAGATACTATAGGCACCACTTTGGGCAGTGAGCACTAAGTTTTCACCGTCAAGTCCAATCCAATAGGCCCCATCCATTCCCGCTACGCCACTACCACTGAATGTCACCTCAGGAGCTGCTGTATTAAAGGCGTAAGTCATATTTTCCCTAAGATCCTTATACCAGGCCGGATTACCGTTATTGGTTTGAATGGAAAATTGCCATAAACCGTTTAAATTTAAATCCCAATTAATTGTCACACCGGTAAAATTCGAAAGATCAGGCCCTTCACCAATTACATAAATATAATTATAAGTTTTATTTAATGAAGGAAGTGCCGTTGTCATAGGCAAATTAAAATCACAATCACCTCCACCGGTATTTTCTTCTTCCACCGAAATAATGAGAGCAGTAGTGCCAAACCCTCCTTCATTATCGGTTACCGACAAAATAACCTCAAAATCTCCTGCCTCCGTAAAGGTGTAAGTAACCACACTTCCGGTCTGCGCTTCCCCATTACCAAAGCTCCACTCGTAAGCTACTATTTCTCCATCTGGATCATAGCTTTGGCTACCATCAAAATTAACAGTGAGGGGCGCTAACCCTTCGGCAATATCCACTTCAAATGCCGCGATGGGTAATTGGTTTTCACCTTCGGCGATCACCGTGATATTGAGGCTGTCAGTAGCAGTCCATTCCCCATCGGAGACCGTTAACACCACCAAATAATTGCCCACCAATTCAAATTCATGTGTAGGCGACATTTCACTGCTGCCAATGCCATCTCCAAAATCCCAGGTATAGGATAAACCTGCCCCTTCGGGATCCCTGCTTTCTTCACCACTAAACTGTACCAATAATGGGGCCTGTCCGGTGCTTACATCCGAGGAAGCCACGGCTACCGGCGGCTGGTTTACTGCCGGATCGTTTACAGTAATCACTATAGATTTACTGGCGGACAAACTACCATCAGAAACCGTCAGACTGGCGGCAAATTGCCCTGCGGTAGCATACGCATGACTAGCCGTAAGGCCGGAAGCAGTTTCCCCATCTCCGAAATTCCAGAGATAAGAAAGGGCGTCTCCGTCCGGATCATAACTGGCAGAAGCATCAAAATCAACAGTTAAGGGAAGTTCCCCCTCCGTAACAGAAGTAGTGAAAAGTGCTATTGGTGCATTATTGGAGGCTTCATCTGTCGCCTCTCCATAGACAATTCCTCTACCGGCCGTACTCATATAAACCCGGCCAAAAACATTGGCGTCTCCGACAATAAACTCTCCATTGGCCAGGCCACCATATTCATGTTCATCATCATTCACCCTTAGCCAGGATTGCCCCTGATCCGTGGAGCGAAATACCCCCGTTACGCCACCAACCGTTCCGTAAATAAAAATAGTTGGATAGGCTCCGGCCGATATTTCCTTCCCAAAGCCGACCGCCTCGCAAGAGCTCACTCCCTCCACATTTGAAAAAGAAGCGCCCATATCGGTGGTAACGGCTAAACCTCCATTTGGCGCCAGCGGCACATAGACGTGTCCCTCATAAGCCGGCACAGCACGTGCCGCCATAAAACTACTGGTACCGGCATAGCCTGCCTGCTGAAAGGAAGCCCCTTTATCCTGACTCACATACAAATATCCATTATCCTTATTATAGGCATAAAACACATTCTCATTTTGCGTATCCGCTGCTGGCCTACAATAAAATTCAATACCTTCAGATTTACTCCAGGAAGAATTTTGATAATAAAACAATTCAGGATGACCCATATTGGTCGTCTGACTGGGATCCCATGGAGCCGGCTGGTTACTGAAGGGCGCCCAAACGACTACCGCGCCATCTGCTGACATGGCCAGCTTTCCTTTGCTGAGTTTACCACTGGTGGGAATCACACTTACCGGACTAGGTTCGGCATAAATCTGGTTCCAGCTAAGCCCACCATCAGAAGAGAGGGTGACGGCGCAAATCTCCACCTCATTACCATTGACATTGGCGGAGGTACCAGCAGATTTCGCCATATTATTTGGACTATTATAGGCAAAGGCTAAACCGGTGGTGGAGCCCATTGCCACGGATTGCCCCTGGATGATGGTTTGGTGTCTGCCCGTAGGTGCGGCCTGGGTAATGTCTTCATGTACGAAGCCATCATAATCCAAAATCGCCGATACCAATGGCCCGCCCGGAATGCTTACTACTTCTTCGGGAACGGTCTCTTCAATGCCGTGGGCTACAAATTTCCAGTTGCTTTTTCCGATATAGGTATACACCTGCTCATTATTCACCCACTCTCCTACCGAATCCATCTCCGATAAGTTTTCGGTGGCAAAAACTCCATTCCCGGAGGTCACAAATGCTCTTTCGGAATTGTAAGGATCAATCACAGCCGCCCCATTCCAGTGTATGGTATTACCTACTATCCAGGGAATTCCATTTTCACTGAGCATCTCATAATCCGGACTAAAGCCGCCCTCTGTCCAATAAAAGCGGAACATCTCGCGCCAGCTTTCCCCTCCATCTTCGGTAAGAAAAATATTATCTCCCCAAACATCTTTCCAGCTGCCCTCAACATTCCAGTATTGGGTTCCCCGCCAGGAATTAATGGAAGTCACCAATATGCGGTCTTCATTTTGAGGATCAATAGAGATCCCGCTATACGCTCCATAATGAATATTTTCGTCTGATAAAGCGTCCAGATCCTGATAAAAGTCCTGGGGGGAAATGTTGGTCCAACTGCTCGTGGCCACCTCACATTTAAAGACAGCGCCCCGATTATAATAATCCGTAACGCCATCCCAAAGCATCGCATGAGGGCCGCCCCCATTTCCATAAGTAATGTAAAGTTTGGATCC
Organism: Persicobacter diffluens; assembly: GCF_036244895.1. Lineage (NCBI taxonomy): Bacteria > Pseudomonadati > Bacteroidota > Cytophagia > Cytophagales > Persicobacteraceae > Persicobacter > Persicobacter diffluens. The sequence continues at coordinate 288,042 of NZ_BQKE01000004.1, read as the reverse complement.
ATCCGCCGAAATGGCCATGCGCTGCGGCATAATTTCCCCCTCAGTCGGGCGATTGGCCATTAGCGTCCAACTTTCGCCTCCATCCTGACTGACATACAAATTTTCTCCTGCCCGGGAAACCCCGGCATAAATGGTTTGGCTGGAGGTGCCATTGCCGGAGGCCGGATCAAAAAGCACCACACAAACCCCGGCCTGATTAGCCGTAGCAGTGGTAAGCGGGAAGCTGCTAACCTGTTGCCAGGAGCTGCCCCGATCGGTACTTTTCCATAAACCATTGAAGCGAGTACCGCAAAAAATAACATTGCTGTTATTGGGATCAACCGCAATACGCTCCCCATTGGCTCGGCCCATTCCATTCCCATGGGCTTTAAATTGACTGGTCACATCAAAGGTTTCCCAACTTTCTCCATAATCTTCTGAGCGCAGGAACATGGATTTTCCGTCATTCCAATAAGAAGTACCAGCCAACATATACAGTCGACCAGGTACATTGGGATCCACAGCGATTCCATCAATCCCTAACAAACCCCGCTCATTGACCGAGACCCAGTCCATCAGGGAAATCCAGCGCTGGTTAGCTTCATCCCAACGATAAGCCCCGCCCACGTCGGTACGTGCATAAAACACATTCGGGTCATTGGGAGCGGAAATGACGGCAGAAACAAAGCCGCCACCACCGATGGCGACATTGTTCCAGGAATAATTAGTTTGGGCTACTGATTTTTCAATTATGAAAAACAGTGTTAAAAAAAACAGTAAGTTTTTGATCTTTTTCATAAAAAGAGTCCTTTTGGTTAAAAAAATGTTAAGGAAATTAACCTACCTAATTGACTCCTTTATGTTGTAATGATAATAATCAATACCGAATTTGATAAATATTGCCTCATTTGCAGTGCGACCTATTTTTCCAGTATACTTTTTTTATTGACAAACCAAAATTCCCGCAGGTGGAATCGGATTTTGTCCGAAAAGGACTTTTTGCTCCTTATCAATGGCTAAAGTGTAAGCGTTTGAACTATAATTTACCCAAACCTGAACGCCCTGGTGCCAGTAGGAAAAGACTCCTTCCGGAAGAGGCTTTACATCCAGCCCATTACTCGCCAGAAAGTGCTCCAAACATGCTGCCTCTAAGGCCCCATCCGAAGCATAGGCCCCTAAATACCAAACAGCCCCTTTACCCAGTTTATTCTTCACCATGGCTGCTTTTCCTTCATAAAACTGGTCCGCATAACTTCCAATGACCTCGGCCTCTTCCACTTCTAGCAAATCAGCCCAAATATCCCACGAAAGCGATTGGTTTCCGAAATCAATTTTACCCACTTTCCCGAAGGGCAACATATCAAAGGCTTCAATTTTGGCCCCGATTAACGAACTCATGATCCCACTGAAATCATCTTCCCACAGGTGGTTATTTTTATCCTTGGCACCTGTACGTGCCGTAAGGAATAATTGTCCGCCATGCTCGACATATTTTTTCCATTTATCCACTAAAGCCTGATCCACCATTTCATAAGCAGGCACCACCATAAATGGATATTGATTAAAATCTTCCTCCTCATGGATAAACGTTACCGGATTCCCCATCCTATTTAAAAGGGAATGAAAGCGGTGAAGAATTTCCCAGCTATTCCATTTTTGAGTTTGCCCCTGCGTATTTAAATTCCAAAAATTATCATAACTCCAAAGGACAGCCGTCTTCCTTTTAGCCCAGGACTTTGGTAAGTTGGACGTAGGATTTGCCACTTTCTTAAGCTGTTTTAATTCGTCCATAAATTCAACATATTCCTTTCCCCCCATAGATAGCGTTTCGCCATCAGGTAACACAATGCCCGCATGATATTGCTCAGACCCGTACAATACCTGACGATACCGATAGGTACAGGCATAAGCACTCCCACCGGCAAAGCAATGCCACAGCCACATTTTTACGGTTCCGGGAAGTAAAAGGCTATTCACCCCAGCCCAGTTGACCTGCCCGGGTTGCAGCTCCATCACCCCGGTAAGTCCGGCCTGAGAACGGAAATAATCATTGGCATGCAGCAGAACGTTAGGATCGCCAATGCGGAATCCCTGTTCCCCAAGGTTGGCGCTTCCATAGTTTGGGTAGGCTGTAAAGGAAGGAAAATCCAAATCATGCGTGCGGGAAGGATCTGCCCCATAGCTTTTCGCAACATAGTTAGTGGTTATTTGCTGCTCAGGCGCCACATATTTGCGAATGATACGCGCCTGCAGATCCAAAAATTTGGCCTGCTGGTCTGCGGTAAAACGATCAAAATCCAATAGGGCAATCGGGTTAGTTCCCCACCAGCCTACCTGGCTTTGGTTATGAATATTGACCGCCTCAAAACTATCATAATGCTGACTCCAAAAAGCCGTACCCCAGGCGTAATTCAGGCCGGAGATGGTTTTATACTTGGCTTTTAACCATTTTTGGAAAGCTACCTGAGCGGAGGGGCTATAGTCTTTTTTGCCTTCCGGTTCATTATCTATTTGCCAGGCTACAATGGAGGAACGATTGGCATAATGCTTTGCCATGGCCGTCACCATGCCCTCCGTTAGGGCAATGGCTTTGGGGTTAGTCACTGAAATGTTGGCACGGGTCCCATGTTCCTTTCGTTGGTAATGGCTATCCTGCAAGTAAACTTCCGGGTATTTATCCGTCATCCATTTTGGAGGACAGGGCGTTGGCGTCCCCAAAACCACTTTTAGCTCATATTTTTCTGCCAGGCCTACCACCCGATCCAACCAGTCAAAATCATATTGCCCTTCCAGGGGTTCCATTTGAGCCCAGGCAAATTCTGCCATATGGATAAATTCAAATCCCAGGGAAGCAATATTTTTAATATCCCGTTCCCACTGCTCCTCAGGGCACTGTTCCGGATAATAATAAACCCCAACCTTCATTAGCTCCTCTGAGCGGAAATACTGCCCCCAGCTATTGATGGAAGCCAGTAAGCATAAGCAAAACAATAATGATTTCTTCATTTAAATAACTTTAAAAAATAGATTATCCACTGTAAAGTGAAATCTCAACAATCCTTTATGATCCACAAGGAGCCCTGAATTCGATGCTATAGGGAAATATAATTATACTCTATTGCTTAAAAACAACCGGGAAGCTATCCGTCGGCATCATTACTTTACTCCCATAATGATAAACCTCTTTTTCAAAGCGCTAAAAACAATTCTCCCTGTAGAAAAAAGTCACTAATCGCAATATTTAAATTTGTCCAGAATTTTTATACCAGTATATACTTTTTACCTGCCAACCACTGGACTCGTCAGCCTTTAGCATCCTTTTTTATTCCTCCAATTTCGGGAACTTCCATGTTATTTCTTCCACTGTATTGTTGGTAAATAGGACATTTTAATCTTTGATAAAATCACCTCAGCATGAAAAACCCGGCGGATATCAGAGAAACAAGGGAGAGTCCCCCAACCCTCCCTTTTACAAGGCTCCTTCCAAGCATGGACTGCAATTTTTTCAATGCTGGAGAGCAACCCTGTAACCACTATTTAATCGACTCTACTAATTCAAACTGAGTAGATTCTCCTCCAATACATACTTTAAAAGTACCGGTTTCTGCCACCCACTGCTGATCGATTCCTACAAATGCCAGGTCTTTTTCTTCCAGCTTAAACACTACTTTTTCACTCGCCCCTGGCTGAAGGTCAATCTTTTGGAATCTTTTCAGTCTTTTTACGCTTGGTGAAACGGTCGCGACCAGATCAGACAAATACAATTGCACCACCTCTTTTCCGGCACGCTTACCCACGTTTTTCACTTCCACGGTAATCTTTAAGGAACCATTTCTACTCATGGAAGCACTACTGATCTCCAAATTACTATATTCAAACTGAGTGTAACTTAGCCCATAACCAAATTCCCACTGTGGATTAAAGAAGGGCTCGGTGTATTCATTACCATCATTGTGTGCTAAACCTTCTGACACTTTATGATAATAAGGCACCAAATCATTGGTATAGCGTGGATAGGTATAAGGCAATTTCCCACTTGGATTCACCTCACCGGTAAGAATTTCCGACAAGGCATCAGCACCATAATTACCTGGTAAATAAGTATGTAAAACCGCCGGAATATCCGACACAATGTCATGGATGACTCTGGGACGTCCTGCAGTTAACACTAATATGACCGGTTTTCCGGTAGCGGAAGCCACTTTGGCCAGCGCTCTTTGATTAGCGGATATAGAAAGGTCATTTAAGTCCCCCGGCTTCTCCGTATAAGAATTTTCCCCCAGACAAAGTACAATATAGTCCACCGCCTCGGCCGCTTTGGTGATCTCCTCCGGATTTACCCATTGGTCCACATCATAACTCGCAGCCATATCATAACTCACCCCCTCAATCAGATTAATATTCTTTTTACCAAATTTATTAACAAAGGCCTCATAAATGGTGTGATATTCCTGCGCATATTGATCAGTCACATCGCCCTGCCAGCTATATGACCAGCCACCATTTAAAGGACGCATGCTATTCGCATTTGGGCCACATAGTAAAATTTTACTCTTCTTACTAATGGGCAAAAAGCCTGCCTCATTTTTCAATAAGGTGATGGATTCTGCGGCCAAATCAAATGCTACCTGCTGATGCTTTTTACTCGCAAACGCCGGATAGTCGCCCGGTACCACTTTGTAATTTTCGAATAGGCCTAATTCCTGCTTCATCTTCAATATTCTTCGAACGGACAGATCGATCCTTTCCATGGAAATCTCTCCATCTTCCACCAAACTGATCAGGATAGGGCCAAAATCCAAGTCCAATGGCACCATAGACATATCTACTCCGGCATCGATAGCCATTTTTACTGCCTGACGTTTATCTTTAGCCACCGCATGTCGCTCCACCAAATTCCAAATGTCAAACCAATCTGTTACGGCCACCCCTTCAAAACCCATTTCGTCTCGTAAAATATCAGTTAACAACCATTTGGAAGCATGCACCGGCACGCCATTCACCTCTCCGGAATTGATCATGATGGACTTCGCTCCGGCGTCAATAGCCGCCTGAAAAGGAGGTAGAAAATACTCCCGCATCATGCGTTCGGGAATCCAGGCAGGTGAACGATCTTTTCCACTTTTTGGCGCACCATAACCTACAAAATGTTTGAGGCAAGCAGCTATTCTATCCTTTTGTGCCACATCGTCTCCCTGAAATCCTTTGGTCATCGCCACACCCATTTCTGCCATAAGGTGAGGATCTTCCCCAAAAGATTCCCACACGCGAGGCCATTCCGGGTTTACGGCTAAGTCAAGGGTTGGGCTAAAAGTCCAGGGAATACCCGAAGCCCGGGTCTCGTAAGCCGTTAGGGCGGCAGCCTGCTCTACCAGTTCTAAATTCCAACTAGCAGCCAGGCCAATTTCCTGAGGGTATAAAGTTGCTCCAATCGTATAATTAGCACCATGTATAGCATCAATACCATATAGTACCGGAATTTGTAAACGATCCTTCATGGCCACCTCCTGAATTTTATTGATGATTCCCCCCCATTTCTCAATGGTATGCGGCGTACCCGCGCAGTTAAGAATACTACCAATATGATGGCGGAGCAGGACGTCTTCCAACTTGGCCTCATCCAGCTCATGAGGAGATTTCATCTTGTATCCATCTCCTTTGGAGACCATCTCCAGGGTGAGTTGGGTCATTTGTCCTACTTTCTCGGACAGGGTCATTTTCCCAATTAAGGTATCAATATACTTATCTGAATCTTCCTGTGCGAAAGCTTCCGTTAGGACGCCCTGAAAATTCAATAACAAAATCCAAAAAAAAATCTTCTTCATAAAAAAATCAATATCAACTATTACTGGTACAAATATGAATAAAATTCACGCTTACGAGATAGTTGATATGTTTCAAGGGACTGCCCAAATGTTAATGTGAGGGAAAAAGCTTGAAAATCTCCATTTTGTAATTCGAGTAAATGAAAAATGTAACTGAGCGCGCATTTAAAAAGCCAAAATTCCCAGTGAAAAATTGATTATTGCCGAAGGGATACCCGACTATTTTGAGGGAATAGCAGTGCTATTTTTGAGAAATTATCCAAATCGCTTCCAATAATTCAAATTTACAGCCGGGTGGTGTGCTTTTAATCACACGCCTAAGCCGGATAATTCATCCTTAAATCCTCGTTTGGCTACAGAGCGTGAAAAATGAAGGAATAGTTTCCTTTTTCATTTTTCCTAAGGAGGCGGATGAATCAGGTGCCAGCAGGCTTTCCCCAATTTGGGTTATTAATAAATTAGTAAACACAACCTAATTGGGGGCGTAATTTTGAGCCAATTTATGGCGATGTATGAAAACAGGATCCAGCAATAAGCCAGATCCTATAGCAAAGATTTACATAATTTGTGGGATAGTGTCTGGTTAAACCGATTTCAACTAGTTTATCATCACCTTACCGTCAATTGTTAAAGGAGTGTATTTGAAATTATCAAACTTGACTTGCCCATCCCCAATGGAACAAATTCCAATTCGAAGACTCATAAACCCACTTAAAACATTATGATGAAAAGCACTAGTCTCTAGGGAGTTTTCAATTTTCACCCAGTCTTCTCCAGCTATACTATAATACATATCTACCTTATGGTGCATATTTTTTAAACGAAGCCTAACTTTCCTGTTAATGACTCCCTCCTCTGTAACAAATTGCCAACCGCGTAGATTGCCTAAAATATTTGCCTTATCAGCCAATATACCGGAATAGGCTTGCTCATTATAAAATAATACTAAGCCTCCTATTGCATCCTTTTCAATTTCCATTGTCACCTCTGCCATATAGCAATGGTCCTGTGGTGTCACGAGTAATGGGGAACAGTCAGCCACACCATTCCCTTGCCCCTTCAAGACCAGTTTCTCATCGGCAAAATGATACCTAGAAGCATCATGCTGTTTGAAAAATTTCCAATTTGGCTTCAGTGTTTTGGAATTAAAGTCATCACTGATAGATGCTTTTTCAGGAGTCCCCTTTATTAGATTAGGTATGAATAACTCCTGATCTACCCTTACCCCATCAGGAATTTTAAACCAATCGTCCGCCGTCCATTCCACCGTGGTAAGTAAAGTTTGCCTTCCCATATTATAATATCCCTTTTCATAGCCATGAAAAACCATATACCAATTGTCCCTCGAATCATCAAAAATCGTCCCATGCCCAACAGAACACCATTTTTCATCAGATTTTTCCGTTCTAATAATGGGATTATATGGAGAATTCTCCCAAGGCCCCAATGGAGACTTTGATCGTGCTGAAATAACCATATGCCCAGTGGCAGGACCAGCAGTACCGCCCTGAGCCACAGTTAAATAATAATATTCGCCCTTTTTAAATAACTTTGGCCCTTCCATGCAGAAACACTCAATAGACCATTCCCGTGGGATTACCCATCCATCATAACTATGTACCGCTGACCCGGCGATTTTCAACCCATCTTTTGAAAGGGGCACATAGCTTCCACTACTGAAATATAAATATCGATTCCCATCAGCATCCACCACATGTCCCGGATCAATCATGCTAATGTCTAAATGAATTGGAGCACTCCATGGCCCCATAATATCCTCCGCCCAAATAACATAATTGGTGTCATTTGCAGGAAAATAGATATAATATTTATCCTGAACCTTCACCAAATCTGGCGCCCAAACAGAACCAACATATTGTTCCAAGGCATTGGTTAAAGGCCGCCAGTGGATTAAGTCACGGGAATGCCAAATCGGTAAAGCCGGATAATACTCAAAGGAAGAATGCACCATATAAAAATCCTCCCCTTCCCTAAGAATACTTGGGTCAGGATTATCGCCTGCCAAAATAGGATTAACAAATGATATTTTTTCATTTTGTGCATAAGTATTAGTTACAAAAAAAGAGAAAAACAAACAGCATATCACGCTTTTTAAGGCAATAATTATAACACGATAATTCATACAAATTTCCATTATTAAAAAAATTTAATCTTACTAATAGCAGGGTATTAATGCGAAGTATTCAGCCCTATACTGCTATAAAAAGCCTGCATCCTACAGATCATTATGATAAAAAAGTTGATTTTAAAAACGCGTGTTTAAAAGCACACCATCCGGCTGCAAATTCGAATTATTGGAATCGATATTGGATAATTTCTCCACAATAGCGATGCTATTCTCTCGAAATAATTGGGTATCGCCTCTGCAATACAAAAAATTTTTGCTGCGAATTTTAGCTTTTCAACACGATCTAATAACTACTCTTTTAATAATAAGGTATAAGCCTCCAAACCCTCCCCACTAGCCGTAAGCTTTAATTTACCCTTTCCCGGACGGACAATCACCTGTGCCAATCCATTAAATAAAGAACGCTGCCAAATACCTTGATCATATACCAGTTGCAATGTTCCCGGGCTGGTATTTAAGCTTTCCCATACATATTTTTTCTCCAATGGACTGCCAATGGCCAAAAAAGAATTCACACCTGTCTTTAACAGTCCGTCAGGAAATTCGAACACCCCACCATCAGCCTCTGTATCCGGAACAATCATTTTCCCATTAATATAATATCGGGCATCCTGGGCAATTTCCTTTTTAAACCACTGCATTTTGGCCGCAAGCTGTTTGTCCGTTAATTCAAAGGTGGCCGTATAAGCTTTAAGACCAGCTTCCCGGGATAGTTCCTGAAAAAGATGCTCCCCCTCCTGACCGCAATACTTCATCAGTAAAGCGGCCGAAAGCTCCTGTGATTCCACCTCCGGCATTTCGATTAGTCTGTATTCTTTATTGAAAACGTCTCTTTCCAGACAGGTAGGATCTCCATTCCCAACCCCTAAAATTTCTCCTGCTCCTTCCAATTCAAATTGGATCAAATCATCCGCTATCGGCACCATTATTCCATTCTCATCTTTGGCTGATACCTTTACCATTCTAACAGTTTGCCCGCTTTGCGGCTGAGGAAAAACTTCTTCCTCCAGGAAAATACTCTTGGCTTTACCACTAGTTTTAATCACAGTTTCCTGTGCCATTTTTCCTTTCTTATCAAAAGCCACTGCGGACAATTTTCCCGGCTGGTAATTAACCGCCCATTGCAAATGTCCATTTTCCTCCATTTTCTTTTTCCCCAGAGACTTTCCGTCCTGGAATAACTCTACTTCAGGGTAATTACTATACACCCGAACCTCTATCTCCTCTCCTTCCCTGCCAGGCCAATTCCAATGCGGCATAATGTGCAATACCTTTTCGTCCGACTGCCACCATGATTTCAAATAATATACATTATCCTTAGGGAATCCACACAAATCACGCATTCCGAAGTAAGAAGTAATCGAAGGCCAATCGTGGGGAGTAGGTTCTCCACGGTAATCCAGGCCAGTCCAAATAAACATCCCCGAAAGGTAATCACGAGAGGCATAATGCTTCCAGCATTCTTCTATTGAATACCAGTCCGGTAGCGGCTTTTGATCATAAGCGGTCATATAATGCTTCTCAGGCTGATCAACATAAATGCCCCGGGTAGTATAGGTAGAGCCTTCCTCCGTACCTATGGAAGGCTGATCCGGAAATTTGGCATGATGCACATCTGTATCACCATGCACAAGATAATTATAACCCATAATCTCAATGGTGGTGGAAATACCAGCCCCCCAGCCACCACTAATCGCGGCATTGATTGGTCGGCTAGTATCTAAAGTCTTGGCATAAGCCTGCATATTAGCCGCCATTTTGGCTCCAATATCATTTCCTTCAATCGCCCACTCTTCATTACCAATAGACCAAACAATCACGGAAGGATGATTTCGGTCTCGCACCATAAGGCGCTTCAATTCAGAAAGGGCTTCCTGATGCGTCCCCATTAACCTGTTCTCATTGATGACCAAAATTCCCATCTCATCACATAAATCCAGTAAAGCAGGTGTTGGAGGATTATGGGAACTTCGATAAGCATTACTGCCCATATCCTTGAGTAATTGTAAACGGTAGGCAATTAGTCCTTCTGGCATGGCGCATCCTACCCCGGCATGGTCCTGATGATTATTGGTTCCTTTTAGTTTAACCAGTTTATCATTTAGGAAAAACCCTTTTTGTCCATCAAAACGAATAGTTCTTAGACCAAATCGGGTATCATAACTATCCAAAACATTGCCGGATGATATAACGGTGGACTTACAGGTATACAAATGGGGATCTTCCAGCGACCACCTGCGAATGCCCTTCATGTCCAGCTGACTTTTTCCTGAAATGCTTTCAAAACTTTTAATGTACAATTCATCAGAAAGAATCTCGCCCACTTTACGTCGCTCACCGTCAAATATTTCATGTAAAACATTCACTTTTACATCAGTTAAGGATCTGTTTTTTACATCGAAAGCTATTTGAACAGAGGCATTTTTTTTGTTAATATCATAGGTGATGAAGGTTCCATTTTGAGGAATAAAAACAGGACCTAATGCCCGAAGCCAAACATTACGATAGATTCCACCTCCTTCATAATACCAGCCTTCTTCCATGCTAATATCTGCACGAACAGCTATAACATTCTCTCCCTCAAAATTTAAATAGTCAGTAATATTAAAGCTAAAACTCTGATAGCCGCTGGGCTCATTTCCAAGGTAAAAACCATTGACCCAAACCTTAGCATCCCGGCTTACTCCCTCAAAATCGAGAAAATATTGCTTCCCGGGATCCGTGGGCCGGAAGTGCTTCCGATACCAGCCCACACTGTTTTCCGGGAAATTTCGACCAACAGCTTTATAGCCATGGCTATGGCTTCCCTCTGCGCTAAAAGGCATTTCAACCACCCAGTCGTGTGGAAGATCCAGCCTACGCCAAGGGAGATCATCAAATTCTCTGGCAGCGGGCCCATCCCCATAACCTGCTTTTGACAAGTAAGAAAAATAACCAGTGCCGTGATCAAAATCCAGAGAAGTTTCAAAAGGATGCCCAAAGGCAAATAGCCAATCCTGATTAAGATTAATGCGATTCTGATGTTGGGCAAAAGTAAAAAAAGGCCACCAAAATAGTGTAAAAAATAAATATTTTCTCATTATAATTCTATATGAAAGTCGTTATTTTCCTGAATTTTCTTCAAATATTTAGAGGGCAACATGCCATACTCTTTTGCAAAATATTTGCTAAAATATCTTGGGGAGTTAAAGCCCACTTCATAAGCTACTTCAGAAACAGTCATTTGACTTTTTTCCAATAATTTCTTTCCTCGCTTCAGTCGAATAATACGTATAAATTCCACCGGTGATTTCCCGGTAATCGCCGTAAGTTTTTTATAGAGATGAACCCGGCTCATGCCCAATTCCTTACTCATTTCCTCCACAGAAAAATCAGATTTACCAATATTCTCTTCGACTATTTTAAGCGCATTATTAATCAGTTTTTCATCCAATGGTGTAATCTCAACCTCCGCCGGACTCACTTCTAGTTTTTTCTGGAAATTCTTCTGCGCTTTTTCCCTCCTGGCCATATATTGGTCTATTCGCTTCAGTAATAAATCCATCTTAAACGGCTTAGTAATATAATCATCGGCTCCAATTTCATAGCCTTTAATTTTATCCTCATCAGCAGTTCTGGCAGTCAATAGAATCACCGGAATGTGTGATATTTCCGCTTCTGATTTAATGGTTTTACACAACTCCAGGCCATCCATCACGGGCATCATCACATCCGAAATTACCAAATCCGGCAACAATTTACGCGTCAGTTCAAGTCCCTTTGCGCCTTCTTCGGCCTCTACTACCTGATATTTACCCTCAAGCGCCTCTTTCATAAAATGTCGGAAATCAGGATTATCTTCTACCAGCAGGATAGTAGGTTGGTTTCCCTGCTTTTCTTCTGGTAGTAAAGTGTTTTCACCCTCCACTTGCTGCACTTCCATATCCGAGCTTTGATGATAAATCAAAGGTAAATAAACACGAAATTCCGTCCCTGCTCCGGGGGTAGAATCCACTTCAATCTGCCCCTGATGCAGAGTGACCATTTCTTTGACCAAATTTAAACCAATACCAGAACCCCCTTTACCTAAATCCTCCACATTAGAGGACTGATAAAAACGTGTAAAGATGTGTTCCAAATCATCAGCGGCAATTCCCACTCCACTATCACATACGGTCAATTCCAGCCCGTCACCTTTAAGGAAATACCCCAACGCTATATTGATCCTGACCGTCACCCTTCCCCTTGCCGGCGTAAACTTTATGGCATTACCCAATAAATTCATTAAAATTTTACGGACTTTATCCTTATCAAAAAGAAAGGAAACAGCGTCTTTATCCGTATGAAATTCAAAATTAATTTCACTTCTCTGGAAGGAATCATTAAACATTTCGCAAATTTGCCGGACGAAAGGGACAATATCTCCATAGGAAGGGTGAAACTCCAATCCATGCAAATCAAGTTTTCTAAAATCTAATAATTGATTTACCAGATATAATAACTCCTGGGCATTTCGTTCTATAACTTTAAGAGAACCATATTGATTATTTCCTTGATTGAGTTTAATCAACTTTTCTAATGGAGTAAGAATCAGGGTCAAAGGAGTACGAAACTCATGCGAAATATTAGTTAAAAACTTTAACTTTATTTCATCCAGTCTCTGGTTTTGTTCTCGCTCAATTTTGCGCTGCTCTGCTAAAAGTTTGCTACGTTGGCGCCTTACAAAGAAATAGGTAGATGCAAAAATTGATAAAAACAAGAGGAAAAAATAAATTAAAAAAGCAGCAGGGCTTAAATAAAAGGGAGGTTCAACCACAATTTTAATACTGGCAAAACTTTCCGGAAATTCACTACTCCTAGTGGCTTTTACCTTTAGGAGATAAGTCCCAGGATATAAATTAGTATAAGTTACTTTAGAATATTGCTCTGCCGTTTGCGTCCAGTTTTCCTCAAAGCCCTCCAGCTTATAGGCATATTTGGTTGAGCCGGTGGAATAATCCACCGCAGTAAAGTCAATAGAAAAAACATTTACGCTCGGAGGCAGGGTAATCTGATCTGCCACCTCAATAGATTTTTCCAACAAGACTTGGCCACTAATCTGTTCTCCAATTTTCACAGAGCGGTTATTCAATTGTAAGTCATTGAAAATCACCTTTGATTCGAACTGTTTGTACTCAATTTTCTCCGGATTAAAAAGGTTGAAACCATTAAATCCTCCGAAGGCCAATTCACCCGCATTCGTTCTGATTTTCGCATTCACGTTGTATTCCAAACCCTGCAAGCCATCTTCCTGCCCAAAAGACTGGACATCGAATTGCCATTCCCCCTGCTGTCGAATGATTTGCAACTTACTAATACCCGAAGACTTACTCACCCATAAATTCCCCAGATTATCTTCCAATATACAGTTCATAATATCCTGAGGTAAGTCATGCTCTTTATCCAATAAAAAGCTCTTGCCCACCACGGGATCGATCATGGTTAAGCCTTCCCGGCTAGCAATCCAAAGTAATCCCCTGGAATCTTCGTAAACATCATTTACATTATCATTACTAATTTTAAATTTCTCATTACCCTCATGATATAGATTATTAGAATATGACTTCTTGTCAACATCATAAAAAACAATACCTAAGGCAGTTGCTATCAGAAGATTACCATCCTTTAACACATGAATATGATTGACAAAATCATTGGGCAAAGTCATATTTCCTGTATTTTCCGGCTTAGAAAATTGGCCGGTTTTTTTATCTAATACCAAAATCCCGGCCCCCAGCGTTCCGAGCCAAATATAGCGTTCATTTAATTCCGCAAGACACCAAATACTGTTTACGAAGTAGTCGGCCAGCATTTCATCTTTAAGGATATAACGATGAAATTTCTTACCGTCAAAGCGATTAAGCCCACCGGTATAAGTACCCACCCACAGCTGTCCTTCCTGATCCAAAAGCAGATTTACGACCACATTATTGCTAAGGGAGTGGGCATCTTCAGGATCATTTTTATAGATGGTGTACTGCTCTTTTTTCCGATCATAATACAGCAGCCCCCCACCATTGGTACCAATCCATAAATTACCCGCTTTATCCTCCGCAAAGCAGTTGACGTCATTAAAAGGCAAAGGATTTGGAGAGGTGATAATATTTTCAAAATGCTCAAACTTAAAAAACGCATCATGATAATAGCTGATCCCATTTTTATAAGTGGCCAGCCAAATAATCCCTTCATCATCCTTCATCATGGTGGTAATGGAGTTTTGCGAAAGGCTCTTTCTATTTTCAGGCTGGTGGTAAAAAGTCTCTAATTTTTCCAGGTTCTCGGAAAAAATATTGACCCCTCCATGGTCTGTGGATATCCAGATTCTACCTTTATCATCCTGCAAAACACCCGAAACCAAATCAGAGGAGATACTATATGGATTCGCTTCCGCACCCAAGTGTATCCATTGTTTATCTAAAGGATAATAACAATATACACCATTACTATCCCCATAAACATATAACTTCCCTTTTCGATCGACGTAAATGCCGCCTGCGGCGTATTTGCTTTTGATTTTACTTTTAAGATATTCACTACGGTAGAGTAGTCTTAAATCATCTGCGCGAAAAACTTCAATGGTACCGTCCTCATAAAGACAGTAATATTGATTTTCAAATTGAATAAAATCAATGGGAATCGCTTCCTTATAGCTGCTTTCTCCAAACACATCCACCAACTGTTTTTTGTCGGCATCATATCGCTGATAATTATTAGTCTGAGAAGTTTTCACCCACATTTGTTTATGAAGATCAAAATAAATACGATCCACATCCAGCCCAATGCCCATTTCCTGCAATCGATGTGGGGCATAAAAGAACTTTCCCTGATCGAAATCAAAGATGGCATAATTCCATCTGAGTTTGATCCACAGATCCTGATTTTGATCTTCCACGATTTCCTGAATGTAGTTATCCTGAATAGAAAAAGTATCTTTTTCCTGATGGGTATAATTTTTGAAATTCTGGCCGTCATAACGGCTTAAACCGGAGGAGGTTCCAAACCACAAGAAGCCTCTTGAATCTTTATAAATACAAGTCGCCTGATTATTCACTAATCCTTCATTATAGGAAAGGCGTAAAAAAGTATTGCTGAGGTTTTCGGCCAAAGCAAAATAATGGAAGCTAATTAAAGTTAAAAAAGTTAACAAATACCTCATAATTCAGTCTACACTAAGATCATTGATAAATCGACTAAAAATATGCCTATTGCTTCGTAAAAAATAGGAATAAAAGAATAAACTTTAGGGCAGGAAAAGCCTTGAATTTGGATTCTCATTCTTAAAAAAATACTTCAGCAGAATCTAAAAATTTTAGTAGGCATTAATTTTCTCTATGCAGTAACAATTTAACAAAGTTTTTCCTTTCTCGAAGGCTCAGGGGCGAAATAAAGCCAATTTGGGATAAATTAAGCCTGTTTCCTTCCCCCTTAGTTCACTACCTCCATAGGAGGAGGAACCAATAAATTTTCGATTCCTTTTCCTCATTACATTATCCACCTTTCCATTAATGCTTTGGATTTTTATAAACAGATACTTTTTGATTCTCATAAAAAATATAGCGGAAATGGTAATTGAATAATTTTAAAAAAATCAAGACAATACCATTTCCATCTTATCAGCAAAATTACTGAATAGTGATTATTGATTTGAAGGAAATAGCGTTAGAAGCATTTCCCAAATACAAATAATATTTCCCTTTTTCCACTTCCCAATCTTGCTGTTTTTCATTATAATAAGCCAAATCAGACGCATTCACTTTTAGTACAATCTCCTGCTGCTCACCTGCTTTCAATTGCACTTTTTCAAAGCTCTTTAAACCTTTAATTTCTCTTAGGACCGTAGATCCTTTTTTGCCAATGTAGAGCTGTACAACCTCTGCACCACTACAATTTCCGGTATTTTTTACGATACAAGAAAGCTCGATAACCTCTTTCTCAGAAAGTGTTTTAGGAGAAATCAGACGAAAATCTTTCAACTCAAAGGAGGTGTAAGAAAGGCCATGACCAAAAGCAAATTCCGGCTCGATTTTCTTGGTGTCATGCCAACGATAACCCACTAAAATGTCTTCTTTATATACCACATTTACACTATCTCCGGGGTAAGACAGCTCCCCAAAGTAGTGGGCTCCATTATCTTCCAGCTTTTTAGGCCAGGAAAAAGGCATTTTACCGGAAGGATTGACATCCCCTGCTAATACATCAGCGATTGCATAACCAGCTTCAGAGCCCAAATACCAGGCCTGCATAAGGGCGGGAACTTTTTTCAACCAGGGTAATTCCACTGCATTTCCACTTAACAAAATCACTCCGGTATTGGCATTTACGGCCAAAATTTCCTCTAATAATTGGTCCTGATTGAAGGGAAGGCCATAACTCAGGCGATCCTCGCCTTCACAATCCTGATGATGGTTTTTATTTAAACCACCGATGTAAAGTACGACATCCGCCTTTTTGGCCAATTCCACTGCTGCTGTTCTCAAAGAATCCTGATCCAATGGAGAATCAATAACACGACCATAAGCTGAAGGGCCGCTAGCATATCCCAAGCCATATTCTACGGTGGCATTTTTAAAACGCTCCTGAATGCCCTGCAATGGGGAAATTTCATATTTGGCTTTCAATTCAGAGGAACCTCCACCAATGGTCATCATTTTGGTGGCATTTTCTCCAATCACCGCAATTTTAAGGTGGGCCCCGGCATTAATTGGGAAAAAATCGTTTTGATTTTTAAGTAGTACGATCGACTCTTGTGCTACTTTTCTAGCCACCTGCTGATGTGCTTTTGAATTGATATTGCCCAATGGCTTATGAGGATTGAGACTGGTACGGAACATTAATAGCAAAATCCGGCTCACCTTTTCATCCAGCGTTTCCTCATCATAGGTTCCTGCCTTAAGTCCCTCCAAATAAGGATTTGCCAAGAAATATTTATCATAAGCGAAGCTTTCGCTGGCGGTCAAACCATTGGTCCAGGTACCCATTTCAATGTCCAGCCCATTATTCACGGCCTCTTCCGTACTGTGTACAGCGCCCCAATCAGTAATTACGGCGCCATCAAACTGCCATTCTTTCTTCAGAATATCATTCAACAGTTTTTCATTATGGCAACACCACTGCCCATTGTATTGGTTATAAGACCCCATAACCGACCAGATATTACCCTGCTTAACCGCAGCTTCGAAAGCCGGAAGGTAAATTTCTCTCAGGGCACGATCACTCAACTGAACATTGATATGGCCACGCCATTTTTCCTGATTGTTCAGCGCATAATGCTTGATACAAGCCGCAACTCCCTGTTCCTGTACTCCCCGGATATAAGGCACAGACATCACCGAAGCCAACAGCGGATCTTCCCCCATATACTCGAAATTTCTTCCATTCATTGGGGTACGGTAAATGTTTACCCCGGGCCCCAATAAAACATCTTTTTTGCGGTAGCGGGCTTCCTCCCCTATGGCTACGCCGTATTCGTAAGCTACATTGGGATCAAAAGTAGCGGCCAAAGCAGTGAGGGCCGGAAAAGCGGTGATGGAATCGTTGGTCCAGCCGGCATAGCCCCAGTCATCCCAATTAATTTCGCCACGGACACCATGCGGGCCATCGGACATCCAAAGCTCTGGAATCCCCAAACGAGGAACGCCGGCAGAACTAAATTTGGACTGCGCATGTAGCAGCTTCACTTTTTCTTCTACCGTCATCAGGCTGATGATGGAGTCAATCTTATGCTTAATGCGATGATCTCCGGGATGCGCCAAAACGCTCCCGCTTAAATACAAAAATAAACCTAAAATTAAAGTCGTCTTCTTCATCCTATAAAAATTTACTGCCAGTCAATGGTCACCAATTGTCCGGCTCCTACTTTCAACGCAATCTTTTGATCCTTTCTCTCTAAAATTTTGGCACCAGAAATATCAATTCGGGCATTTTCCTTCAGGCTGCTCATGTCCACCGACAATACCTGCGACTGGCCACTGGTAAATTTCAAATTTCCTTTGTCATCCTCCCAACTCATTTCCTGCACTGCAATTTGGTTTCTGGCCTGAATGCCTGATACTTTCCCCTTGTTCCAACTTTGTGGCAAGGTAGGCAGCACCGTTAACTCCCCGGGGGCAGAATTAATCAGCATACGGGTGATCAGGGAAGGGAATCCGCCACTGATGTCCATATTGAAAAGATTTCTGGGATTATGAGTGGTGGCCATTCCCTTGGTCCAGTAAAACTTAGAAAGATAGGTAATAATATCCTCGGTGTTAGGAAGATCCTTTAAACGCACGGCGGCATTCCCCAGCAAACACATTCCGAAGGCCATTTCTCCACCCTCATATTGCTTCCGGATTTTCATACGTTCTTCAATTGTTTTTCGTGCAGCGGCTTCCAGCTTTCCCTCATCTAATAAGTGCTGATCCGGAACTTCATACAAGCCATAAAGGTGACTGGCATGGCGATGAGATTGGTTCTCAGAAAAATCCGGCCACAACCACTCCCGAATAGTACCATCAGTAGCAATCTGATATTCCGGCAAAAGCGTCAACATTTTTTCCTTAGCCCGGATTTCTTTTTTGCTAACCCCTAGTTTTTTTGCCGCTGCTATCCAGTTGTTTAATAGCTCCTTTACCACCACAATATCCATAGTCGCATTAATACAATTTTGCCACTGATGCTCCAATGGATTATTCTCCGGAGAATAGGAAGGGTTAACGAGGTATTTACCATCCTCACCAATAATCAGAAAGTCTTCCCAAAAAGCAAGCGCTTCGGAAATGAATGGGAAGGCACGCTCTTTCAAAAACTTTAGATCTCCGGTATAAAGATAGTAATCATAGAAAAAGGAGGCTGTCCAGCCACCGCCGGCATTCCAATATTCCATACACCAGGTTTCATCATAGTGATTATTTAGTCCATGGGTACTGGTATGAGAAGGAATGTGAATCCCTGAGGCTCCGTAAAATTGCTTGGCATTGATCTTATACTGCTCGATTAAACGCTCGTGATAGTCAAAATAAGACAATAACAATTCCGGCATATTTCCATTAAGATAATGCGATACCGCCACTTCCACATTTCCATCATGGGTGAAATCCGAACACCAGGCCGGGGTCCAGGTACCACTCCAAATGCCCTGCAGGTTTGGAGGATTGGTTCCTGCTGCGCATAAAATATTATATCTGGCCGCTTCGAACTGGCGCTGAATAATACCGGGAGTCGTATTTTTTAGTGCATTCAATACCAAGGTCTCCGAAGTCATTGCTGTTTCATTTTCCGAAGGGAAAAGATCCAGCTGCATGCGGTTATACATTTCCCCGTGAAGGGAGAACTGTCGTTCTTTCAAATGAGTAAAATCAGCCGGCAGTGCGGCCAATTTTTCTGCGATATTGGCTACCTGAGAGGTTTCCCCGGCAAAATAAGGGGCAATATCCGTAAAAATCAGGACCTCCTCAGCATTTTCGATATGCATCACACTGCCTTCCAGACGCTTACTCCCTCCTTTAGTTTCCACCCGCAACAGGGCATCATAACCTGCCGGGGAATATTGGTGCGCCTTGCCGAAAGTACTGTGGTATCGAAGATATTCATTATTATAATCTTCGGAATAATTTTCCTTCAGGGCTTCATTCATAAAGGCCGACTGTTCCCAGGAATGCGGATGCTTTTCTAATCGAAGAGAAAGGCTTACCGGAGCATTTCCTTTAATGCGGGTCACCATCACGCTGTCCGGTCTGGACATGAAAGTAGAACGCTCAAAGCTGCCCCGCTGATCGGTCCAGGCCACAATCGCTTCAGCGGTTTCATAGTTCACGCTCCGCTCATAGTGTTCAATATTAGAAGCGGGCAATTCCATTTTTAAATTGGCCGCCGGCACAAAAGGGTCGGTCCATTTTTTAGGACCATAGCCTTCTTTTTCCCATAAATCCACTCCCAGGCGCGCCACTTTTCCCCATTCGCCATCCAGGGAAAGCTGTCTGATTTCCTCCAGATGTTCTACCATGGAAGGCGGCCTCACCGGGGCTTCATTAGGTAAATATATCAGGGCATGGTTCAGAATAATCGTTTCTTCAAAGGGATCTCCCATCACCAAAGCCCCCATGGTTCCATTACCAGTCAACAAGGCATCTTCCCAACTTGCTGCCGGTTGCCAACTCACAAAACCTTTTTTAATATCCCCAGCCTGCGCTAATGGTGGGGCAATAAACCAATTCACCAGGCACAACAAAGCGCCCCAACTTAAAAAACTCCTCATCTCAAAAAAATTATTGCATTATTTGATCTAATCCATCCAAAAGAAGTAAGAAAAAAGGGAACGATGGAATTCTGCTTTATGGAGAAAATCTCCCTCTTCCATCGTATCCTCAAAGTTCCAATAGGTCATTAAATGGGATCAATTATCCACTTATTGCTTTAAAACCTTATGACTGATTTTTTGACCATCGACCACCACAAACAGCAGGTAAACTCCCGGGGTCCAGCTTTTCCCCAGTGTCATCGACTCCGAACTGCTAGCGGAAAAAACGCGCTTTCCCTGCATATTCCACACCTCCACCTGCATTTCGGAGCGGCTATGATTCTCCAGTACAAACACCTGCTTAAAGGGGTTTGGGCAAGGAAGCAATCGACTCTGAGGGTCCAGATTTAAAGGGGGTTCCTCTGGCCGAATTAAATCCTGATCGATGTTTAAGGTATCTGAAGCGGAATTCCCCATCACAATCCCACGACCGGCGGTAGACATATACACCCGGCCAAAAACATTATTATCGGCCACGACGAAATTGCCATTTCCTAAACCACCAAATTGATGTTCTTCATCATTGATCAGGTACCAGGAAGCTCCTCCATCAGTGGAACGGTACATACCCGTGGTGTCTTTAATGGTTCCCCAGACAAATAAAGTCGGGGAATCAGCTGAGGAATAAGCTTTTCCTACCGCCACGGCATCCGCGGCAATATTTTCCAGATAAGTCACCTGTCCATTTTGAACATGAGCCAGGCCATTCGCTCTAATGGCCACCCAAAATTCCCCTGAATTTTCGGTACTTGCCGCCAAATAAGCATTTCCAAATCCCTCCACGGCAGCGTATTCCGATATTTGGTATTGTCCATCCAACTGCACCTCGATTTTAAAAATCTTCTGTTTTTGTACACTGTACAGGTAAAAAACGGAAGGATCATTTGGGTCTGCCACCGGCTTGGTTCCAGAAAGATTGCCCATGGCCGAAGTCCAGATGTTTTCCCAGTGTGCTCCCTCATCCACCGTCAGCCAAAGTTTGCGGTCATTACTATTTTCAGAAACCCAAAGCACTCGCATCACAGATTGCTCCATAGACACCGCCACTTTACCATTGGAGTTGTCGTCTTCAATATTTGAAAATGCGGTCCACTCAGTGCCCAGATCATGGGAATAATAAAGCATACCATTGGAACTTCCGGCCCGAACAAGGACGTCATGATCCTGATAGGCATAAGCGATGCCACTGGAATTTCCCATATGAGGCGCATGACGGGTGCCTGTTGGAAATTGTTCCGGCTCAGCATGTACCCATCCATCATAATCCAAAACGATGGAAACCAGCGGGCCTTTCTCAATACTGACCATATCCAAAGGAACCGTTTCTTCAATGCCATGCGCAGAGAAATCCATAATCGGACGGTCATCACCATTTAAATTATCACAGCGAAAAACACCATTGCCGGAAGTGGCAAATAAGCGATTGGCATTAAAAGGATCCAGTGCCAGGCTGCCCACCCAGTGTAGCTGATGTCCGGAAATCCAATTGACTCCATTGGTAGAAAGCTGCATGGGCAAGTCTCCGGCAAAAAGATTAGTCCATTGGTTTCCACCATCCCGACTCACAAATAAGGCGTCCGCATAGCAGTCACTACCATTGGTATAAACCTGCTGCTGCCCCCAGTGATTGATCGTGGAAACATAAATTTCATCTTCATTTTTCAGATTAAGGGTAATCCCTCCATAACATCCCCAGGCGTCATCATCCGTCAGCAAATTCATAGGAGAAATATCTGTAAAGGTATTACTGGACGTTTCCAGGGCAAATACCGCACCCCGCCGCATGGGTTCTGAAACACCACCCCACTGCTGAGCATGCGGCCCTGCTCCGTCCGCATAGGTCAGGAACATTTTTTCACCATCGGCAGTCAATACCGCACGGTGAGGCATAATGCCATTAGTGGTCGGGGCGTTTGAGATCGCCGTCCAACTTTCCCCCGCATCATGAGAAACGTAAAGATTTTGTCCGGTTTTAGAGACTCCCGCATAAAGCGTTTGGGAAGCCGTATGGGCATCACCACTAGTTTTATCTACCAAAACGAAAACCACTCCATTTTCATTAGGGGTATTTTGTACCGGGAAGTTGGCTAATTCGGTCCAGTGATATCCTCCATCCGTACTTTTAAGGACTCCATTTTTAGAGGTTCCCATATAAAGGATGTTGGAATCATTCGGGTCAACCACCAGCTTCTCACCGGTTTGTCTTCCCATAGAATTCCCATGAACATAAATATCCAAAGGAATACGATCGAAAGTCTGACCATAATCATGCGAAATCAAAACAGAAGATCCGGTCCAGCTGTAGCCCGACATCCCGGCCAACAGGTAAAGTCTGGCGGAATTGTTAGGATCAAGGGCAAAACTTTCCACGCCCATCAGTGCGCGATCCTCCACGGAGATCCAATCCAAAAGCGGCACCCACTCCTGATTGCTTTCCTCCCACCGATAAGCACCGCCCACATCTGTGCGAGCATAGTGTAGATTTTGCTCAGTTGTAGAAGAAACAATGGAGGAGACAAATCCTCCTCCACCCATTTTTACCGATTGCCATTGGCCGGCAATCTGATGTTGGCCCCGGACTGTCAACCCCCCAAGGCACAACATCATACTAAAGAAATATCCTATCCATTTCATGGATTGATCATTTAAAGCTTGACGATAATTTCATCCCCCTTATACATCACCTCCTTATTAACCTGCCACTTTGGATTCAATAGATTCACCGACTTATTACCGTCAACCAATACGATATTAAACTGGCGTTCCTGAACCATAGTGTCATAAGCACCAGCACGTTTACCAATGGTCAATTGCTTATTCTTTTCCGACCACTGAATGCTGATATTAGTATGTTTACCTTTTTCGTAATCATAGTTGGTACCCTCATCTTCATATAAATCAAAGGAAGCATCCTCACCGGCATAAACCAATAAGGTAATTGGCGCTTCGGGCTTTTCATCTGTGTACTGAATCTCAGGACCTACAGGTAAAATCGAACCTGCTTTCACAAACAGTGGCATCTTCTCATAAGGTGCATCAATGTTTTCCGCCTGACCAGCACCATATTTTTTTCCGGTATAGGCATCGTACCAACCGGCCGCTTGTGGGAAATATACCTCACGTGCACGTGTCTTATATTCATGCACCGGAGCCACCATGATGGAAGGCCCAAACATATACTGATCACCAATATTGTAAACATTCGTATCCTCGGTGAAATCCATTGCCAAACCACGCATGATGGTGTAGTCCTTAGTGTAAGTCCAACCTGCCAAAGAATAGATATAAGGCATAAGGCGGTAACGCAATTTGTTATAATTCAGGATAGTCTTATAAGCTGGATGAGATTCCGGGGCAATGTTATACACCTCACGAAATGGGTACTGCCCATGCACGCGGAACAAAGGCACAAATGTACCAAACTGGAACCAACGTGCGTTTAATTCTCTCCATTCTTTCAAGTCTTCACTGCCTTCTTTGGCCACTTCATAACGCTTCTCTACACAGAATCCACCCACGTCCATCGTCCAATAAGGCAAACCGGACATGGCAAAGTTAATACCTGCAGAAATTTGTGCTTTCATATCTTCCCAGCGGGTACCGATGTCCCCGGACCAGGTCACAGCACCATAATTTTGCAAACCGGCAAAACCGGAACGGGTCAAGATGAACACCCGGTCATCATTATTGACTTCGCGTTGTCCTTCATAAATTCCTTTGGCATTCATCAGTGCGAAGGCGTTGAAATATTGAGTAGATGGCCCCAAGGCGGTAGGATTCATCAAATCCTTACGGTACTGCATACTGGCATTAGATAAAATATCCGGCTCAGAGGCATCCATCCACCAGGCATCAAAACCTTTGGTATATAATTTATCCTGAATTTGCTTCCAGAATAATTTACGGGCGCCTTCTGCATAGGCATCATAGAAAGAACCTACATAACCATGTGCAATCCAGTCTTTCACCTGATCATCGATTGCTCGGCGATACATCCAGCCATTTTGATCAAAGGCTTTAAAATTCTCGGTAGTCTCATAAAACTTAGGCCAAACGGAAATCATCACACGTGCATGATTTTTGTGAATTTCGTCGGTCATGGCACTAATGTCCGGGAAACGATCCAAATCAAAATCGTGAGAACCCCAGGCATCCTGTGGCCAGTAAGACCAGTCCAAAACAATATTATCGATTGGAATCTGACGCTTACGGAATTCGCGAAGTGCCTCCAGCAATTCCTCCTGCGTTTTGTAGCGCTCACGGCTCTGCCAGAAGCCCATCGACCATTTCGGCATCACTTGTGCTTTTCCGGTAACGGTACGGTAATGGCTGATCACCTCATCCATATTGTCGCCCTTCATAAAATAATAGCGAATATCCTGGCCCATTTCCGAATAGAAAGAAAGATCTTGCTGTTCCTGCTGATCTACAGGAGAAAGCGCTTTTAAGCCGATATAGGAAATACCACCATCCGGCAACCACTCCAATTTGATATGGCGACGCTTGCCTTTTTCCATATCTACAGAAAATTTAGCCACGGAGGGGTTCCAGGCCGTACGCCATTTATGGAATTGCAATTCACCGTCGATCCATAATTTAGTATAACCAGCGTAATAACAAAGGAATTTGAACTCCCCACTCTGGTCTGCTTCCAACTCTCCTTCCCAGGTAATGATGGCCTGGTCAAAATTTACACCAGCAGGAAATTTTTCTACCGTCTCTAAATTCTCGTAATCAATAGTTGATTCAGAACGTACCGCATACACGTGATCCTTTTTCTTTAAATCCCCGTAAGTGGCGGTTAGTCCACCTTCTTTTCCTTCTTTATCAAATAATTTAAACTGATCAATTTCTGCATAAGGACGAGGATCTCCGAAACGCGTCAAGGAATAATTATCCCATAACACTCCATACTTTTGTGTAGACATCACGAAAGGAATGGAAACCTTAGTGTTGTATTGAAACAATTCCTCATTTTTGCCTTTATAATTCATTTCATCAGCCTGATGCTGCCCTAAACCATAAAGTGCTTCCTGTTTTGGAGAATTAAATTGCTGACGCAACTCATAGGCGCTGACCCCATCTACCTGCATAGGCTCAAAATTTCTGGCCTTTTCGCTGATAATGGCTGTGCCATCTGCATTAAAATAAGCGACTTCTCCACTTGTGCTTACTTTAACGATTAATGTTTTCGTTTTTACTTCCCAACCATCCGCAGCTTCCTTTACGGAATAATCCGAAAAATCCGCTCCGTGGTTAATTTCTATTAAACTCTCCTGCGCATCAAAATCCGCATTTTTGGTCGCCTCTACTTTGACAATATCCTCAGTGATGAGGGATAGTCTTAACTTATTGACACTGGCAGACTGGATGTCAAAAGTAATCTGGTTTTTCTCCTGCTTAAAAGCAGCCTGCTGCCCGCCACAGGAAAAAACCGTCCATAAAAACCCTAAAATTAAAACCCAATTCTTCATAAAAATCCTCAATTAATAAATTTTTAAATCAGGCGCCATACTAGGCACAGCGCCTGATTACAATCTATGGGTGTGTCTTTGCTCAAAAATATTCACCTAACAAAAACCTAAAAACACACCGGCTTGCTATAATTCCTGTGCTACAAAATGGAATACGGTATATTGTGGTGCTTCAGGATCACGGCTTCCCATCCACATTTCGGTTACCTCTCCATCCACCGTTACCGTTTTCACAATTCGCCACTGATTTTCTTCGGTGGTAGTGGCGACCTGCCAGTCACCGATGGCAAAAGAAGGTCTGGCGCTTTCAAAAGTGATAATATTGGTCGTATTGTCAGTGGAATAGGTTCCGGCGGTAATTGTTCCATCGCCATCGGTAAAGATCACATCTCCGGTGCCGAAGTATTTTATAGTACAATTCCCGACAAAGTCCTGATGTTCTGCACGGTAACCCGCCCAGTCCGGGTAGCTTCCCACATTTTGCCAATCATTCATCAATTCCCCAGTCAGCGTTGCCCAGTCAAAGGGAGATTCAGCATCCAGCGCCCAAACTTTGGTTTTTGTGGTGGCCAGTGCATCATCAGCATTACCTCCTCCAAGGTCCACCTCAATATCCGGATCGCCCGTTTCCTCAGGAATCCACTCATCATAGTATTTTTGAGAAATGAAATTATAAACCAATAAGGCATCCCCTTCATCTGACAAATTACGATGCACCGCTAATTGCATAGCATCCTCAGTGATACTCATAATGCGAATATTACCCCAATTGGAAACTTCGCCATCCCGTCCGGGATCATGTAAAATTCCCGCATCATACATCATTAATTGTTTAGTATCCGAATCCAGGTTATAGCTTCCATTTTCAACCACTCCACCCAATGTCAGGTGCGTCACCTGCACATCGGCGCTACCACGAAGACTAAAGGTCATGGAGCCAAAGTCTGCCTGTTCCATTAGCCAACTATTCCCGGCATAATCAGGGTCCCAGGACCAGCAATCCTCACCATCTTCCTTACATTCATAATCATAAGTCATATCCATACCCGCGAAATATAATGGACCTAAGAAATATCGACTCACTCCCTCGGCATCCAAATCCAGGTACCAGGTTTTCTCATGACCTACTCCTCCGGATAGCAGGACCCACATCGGGTCTTTTATGTAATCAAAATTGGGTTCATCAATTTCAATCGTTAGGGGATCAGCCTTGACGATTCCCCCACCGCACATGGCCGAAAACTGAAACTCATAGCTTCCCGGGAAAGCAATTTTCACCGTATCATTGGGCTTAGTGGATCGGCCCAAAGGAGTCTCCCAAAAAGGGGCCGCACCGGGATTATTACTATTCAGGATAATCATATTCGGTTCCTCCTCATGAGGCGTAACCGTAAAGACCAAATCCTCCTTTTGCAACAGACTTCCTAATTCATACTGATCGGGCTTACAACTTCCAAAAAGCAGGAGGGCAGCCAGGATTATAAAATATCCAAATCTATAATTTTTCATAGCTTTAAATTTTCGGTTGAGCATTAATTCCATCCCGGATTTTGAGTCATCACCCCGGCAGATCTGGTAATCTGGTTTTGGGGGATCATCTGCAAACCTCTCTTACTGAGAATATTTTCTGCCTTTATCTTTTTGGTTTCTTCATTTCCACCACTGATGACGGTCAGCTCCTGATCAATAGCGGTAGCAGCGGTTTCCACCCCCTGGCGTAATAAATCCCAGTAACGAATTCCTTCGAAGGCAAACTCCAGACGGCGTTCACGCTGAATACTTTCCGGGCTGACGCCTACAGCGGCTACTCCGGCACGGCCCCGCACCTGATCCATATAGGTCTGTGCATTTGTACTTCCCAATTCAGCCGCCATCAGTAGCACATCCGAATAGCGCATGGCCACATAGTCCTGAAACTGGTGAATCATAAAGTCAGAACCTCCATGGTCATTAATGACATCCGAGCCATCAGGATTACACATCGGGAGGTATTTTTTGTTGGCATAACCCGTATATTCCCGTTGATCATCAGTATTATACTCCAAACCTTCTTCTTTGAAGGCGATGATGGAAGCTGATTTTCTGCTATCCTCATTAGAGTATAGATTATACAGCTGAGGGTTTACCGTCATCGCTCCCCAGCCGGAACCATAAGGACTGAAATTTTGGCCACGCATCCCCAGCATGACTAACCAATGGTTCCCGTCAGTGTTCCCCTCCCAGTCAGAAGTCACATTGTATTTGATTGCAAAAATGGTTTCTTCATTATCCTTCCCGGCATAGGTGGTCTCTAATTTGGCATTATCCCCTTCACCGCTCACTTCTGTTGCGGCAACTATCCACAGGTCTTTAAAGTCGGCCAACAAATTATAATTCCCACTGCTGATCACCTCTTCCAGTCCATTCAACACCTCCTGCTGACTTACTTTGCCATTTAAAATATCTTCCCCATAATAGCCGGTATAGTAAAGATAAACTCTTGCCAGGAAGGATTTCGCCACCCACTTATTCGCCCGGCCAGCACTAATTTCTTCCATGCCGTTCGCTGCGGTAAACATCAGATCCTCTACCACCGCGGTATAAATCTCCTGATAGGAAGACTGCGGAATATTTCCATTTTGAGGCTCCAGCAATAAAGGTACTCTTTCCCATAGGCGAACCATATCGAAATAACAATAAGCACGAATAAAACGGGCCTGCGCCTCAATGCTTAATCTGGCCAATTCTGCATCCTCCTCTGTACCCCAGTCAATCTGATCCATTTTGGTGAGCAGGGTATTCACCCGATATATGGCTTTATAATAGGCCTTCCAGTTTTCATCAAAAGTGTTCAGATGACCCGGCGAACGCTGAAGGTCAAATTCATCCAGCATTTGATATTCATAATTATCACCATTACCGGTACCTCCAAAGGCATTGTCAGACAAAATTTCGGTAACCAATGGAGTCCCCACGCCTGCATTATAGATCAGCTGCAGGCCATCGTAACAACCCACTAATGCCATTTCGGCATCTTGTCTGGTTCTGTAAAAATTTTCATCCGAAGGCCAGATGGGCTCACTATCCAGAAAGTTACTACAAGCGGAAAGGCACATACTTCCCACAAACAGATAAATTAAAAAATTCTTCATCGGAAAGATCATTTAAAAATTAATATTTGCCCCTAACATATAGGTAGTGGGTCTTGGATAAAAACCTAAATCAACACCGGCAGAGCCGTTTTCGAGACCATAGCCTACTTCAGGATCCATCCCATTATACTTGGTAAAAACAAAAGGATTTTGCACGGTAGCATAGACTCTCAATTTATGGAACATGCCCTCTCGGAGCAGTCTGCTCAAATCATATCCAATGGTGATATTGTTAATGCGCAGGAAGTCGCCATCCTTTACCATAAGATCTGAGAATTGATAATTGACATTGGTTTCGGTGACCCGCGGGATACTGTTCGAAGTCCCCTCCCCATGCCATCGGTCCAAAATTTCAGTGGTATAGTTGGCGTAAGCGTTGGCGTGATTTCGATAAGACTGCACAATCTGATTGCCCGCTACTCCATAAGCCAATACCGACAAATCAAAACCTTTATACTCCACACTAAAGTTAAAACTGAAGGTATAATCCGGGTTTGGATCACCCACCATTACCTTATCGTCATCATCTATGATCCCGTCCCCATTCAAGTCTTTGTAACGAACATCTCCGGGCTGGGCATTGGGCTGAATACGCTTGCCTTCGCTATTCACATGCGCATCAATTTCTGATTGATTCTGAAAGATGCCATCGGTTTCCCACCCCCAGAAGTAACCAATAGGAAAACCGGAACGCGCCCGATGGTAAAACTCTCCGGCATTATCATATAACATATTATTCAAACCATGAACAATACCATCTTCGGTAGGCACCTCTAAGACCACATTCTCATTTTTGGCCACATTGGCGCCTATGGCATATTTCACCTCCCCGATCTGATCCTGCCAATTCACCCCAATTTCAATACCCCGGTTTCTCACCGATCCACCATTGAAGAATGGGGCATCTGCTCCATCGGTAGCATAACCGGGCTTTTCCAACAACCAGTCTTTGGTAACCTTATCATACCAGTCCAGCGTGGTCATTAACTTCCCTCCCCAAAAATGAGCATCAAGCCCGATGTTGGTTTGTTCAGAAATCTCCCATCTCAAATTCTCACTACGTAATCTTTCCGGAAAAGCACCTACTGCATTCCCGGAAGAATTTGCCCAGTCAGATCCGAAATAATAATTACCATTTTTGATATTAATCGGTGACAG
Organism: Persicobacter diffluens; assembly: GCF_036244895.1. Classification (NCBI taxonomy): domain Bacteria; kingdom Pseudomonadati; phylum Bacteroidota; class Cytophagia; order Cytophagales; family Persicobacteraceae; genus Persicobacter; species Persicobacter diffluens. The sequence continues at coordinate 258,031 of NZ_BQKE01000004.1, read as the reverse complement.
GTATTGCCATGCGGTAATGTTCTGGTTACCCACTTGTCCCCAGGAAGCACGAAGCTTGGCGAAATCTAACCAGCTGGAAGTATTAGCCATAAAATTTTCCTGGCTTAAAACCCAACCGGCAGATACTGACGGGAACACGCCCCACTGATTCCCTTTCTCAAAACGAGAGGAACCATCAGCCCGCACAGTGGCATTTAGCATATATTTACCATCATAGTTATAATTCATCCGACCATAGTAGGATAACAGTTTTGCCTCATCCCAAGGGCTTCCGGACAGCTTAAGCATACTGTATTCCTGATTCAGGGCATTATCCAGCCACACCCGGTCCCAATCTTCAAAAAACACATCAGAGTTGGAAGCATACATGGATTTACCGGTGCTGGAATAAGCTGACATACCCGCCATGAAATCGAAATGATGTTTGTTTAAATCAAGCGCATAAGTCGCAAAATTATCCCAGGTATAGGCCAATCCCTGGCTTTGCCCCTGCGAAACCGAATTAACAGCCCGGAAACTATAAATCGACAATTCATATTCAGGACTAAAATGTCTGTTTTGATTAAAGGTGTAATCAAATCCCATGCGGGAAGTGAATTTTAAATTTTGGATGGGGCTGATTTCCAAATATACATTCCCCAATAATTTGGCGTCGGTATTCTCACCGATATTATTGTACATCATGTCGGCATAGGGGTTCGCTTCCCCCACATACCATGGGGTCCATTCCTGCCCCTGATACATGATACCTGCATTTCCTTTGTTAATTAGATAATCTCCATTATCATCATACATCGGCAAAAATGGACTGGTATTAAATGCCCCTCTCAGGGAATTATTATACTGATTTCCTACCGCAACCCCTTTACGGGTGGTATTAGAGAAAGTGATATTCTCTCCAATTCGGGCATAATTATCCAGGATCTTATGATCGGAATTTATACGTAAAGAATATCGTTGGTAATCGGAAACCTCAGGGCCGCCGATAATTCCCTCCTGCCCGGTATAAGATAAAGACATGGAGTAGGTCGACTTTTCCGAACCACCACTAAGGCCCAATGCATAGTTTTGCGTAACGGCATTATTATAGGTCATTTCGTCTATCCAGCTGGTGCCCTCCCCCATTGCATTGACTTCTTGCTGACTGAAATATGGTTTACCTCCAGAATTAACCGCTGCCTCATTCATAATGGTCGCGTACTCCCGGGAGTTTAATAAACCCACACTGCCTGCGGGACGCTGAATGCCATAATAGGTATCAAAGGTGATGTTCATTTTCCCGCTTTTCCCCTGCTTGGTGGATACCAAAATCACCCCATTGGCGGCTTGAGAACCATAAATAGCCGCAGATGCGGCATCTTTCAGCACATCAATAGATTCAATATCCGCCGCATTCAAATAAGAGATATCGGAAGTCTGAACACCATCCACTATATAAAGCGGGTCGGCATTACCAATAGTCCCCACCCCACGAATATTCACTTTCATAGATTCCCCTGGTTGGCCGGAAGAAGCCGAAATTGTAACCCCGGGCGTCTGCCCCTGCATACCATCTAAAACATTGGCGGTACTTAACTGCGCCACTTTATCCCCCTTGACCTGGCCCGTAGCTCCGGTAAGCAATTTCTTTTGCTGTACTCCGTACCCTACTACAACTACCTCCTCCAATTCGGAAACATCCTCCTTTAGGGAAATCGTAAGGGTGGACTCTCCATTATAGGTAAATTCCTTTTGTTGGAATCCAATAAAAGAAACCATAATGACCTTTCCCTTTTCTACTGCAATCTCAAAGTTGCCTTCGAAATCAGTCAGGGTTCCACTTGTAGTGCCCTTAATAAATACATTTGCGCCGGGAAGTGGGCTACTATCCGAGGACATAATAACTTTGCCCTTTAGCACATTTTGGGCCTGCGTTAAACCGGTCTGAAAGAGCAGTAGGATTATCAAAATTAATAATCGAAAATGCTTGCAGTTCATCACCAGGATCCCCACATACTTGTTGAATTTTCTCATGTTAAAAAATAAATTTGAAGTCAAATTATTAATAATTGGGTTGAAAAATGCCAGGGGTCCTGAACCGTATCATTTCAACAGGCCCCCGCCGTAGAATTAATGGTTTATCATTTAGTAAAAAGTTTCTAAAAAAATATTATCAAAAAAATAAAACCGAGGAGGGTAAAACTTCCCCACAGCACTTTATCTGCCCGAAAAATTGTGCATATCAAAAATCACCTAAAACGGTAAAGATAATAAATTCAGCGTCCAGCCTCAAAATTCCTTTACCTCACCTTTTAGCCAATTTTAACAAAAGACTATCCCATTATAAAGGGGAACAGATTTCCGCGACAACAATTCAAAACTAGGGAAAATTGATTTTTTTATCGTGACCATTTGATAAATTGTAGTAGTCTATTTGTTAATAACCCTAAAGGTGAGAGACTTAGCTAATCAATCGTACTTTGGATATTTACACAAGAAATTAGCCTTACAGGGTTACATTTCACCCTTAACAAATCATCACTCGTTAACAAACACCACACATACCTCCCGAATAACAAGTCCTATAAGGCATTACACCATTTACCCCAAGTATGAGCCGCCAGCTTCATTGGAAAAAACTTGAAAAAGGGAAAATTCCGGGTCACTCCGAAATTTGGGGCATTTTGGTAAAAATGTGCAAATTGCCGCATGAGTGAAATGGAGATTAATAAGCCAGAACTTAATATATTTTTACCCGAGGGTATTTTGGAGTTTTTCGATATTGTTAACCTTAGTGAAGAAGGTGGCATCACCAAAATTCATTTGGATCTTGAATTCTAACTTCAAATGCAACATTTTCGGCTCCCAATAATTGGGATTAGTTGATTATGTAGTTTTTCCTCGGTAGAGTAATAATTTAACACCTTCCGAGGCCTTGTATTTAGTAAATTCTCAACGTGATTTACATGTTCAAGGGTCGTTTCATTTAAACACTTTCCCTTTGGAAAAAACTGTCGAATTAACCCATTAGTGTTTTCATTTGTTCCCCTCTGCCAGCTCGCATAAGGGTCAGCAAAGTACACTGGACAGCCCAATGTAGTCTCTAGTTTTTCATGGCATGCGAACTCCTTTCCATTATCACATGTGAGTGTTTTTACTGGGATTATTGACCGGTTAAACATCTCTTGTAATGCAATGAAAACCTACGCCTCGAAATTCAGACTGAGCCAAATAAATTACACTATGGCCATGGAGTATTTGAGTGCTGACGGGAAAACCCAAGCACTGTTTGGGTTTACGAATTTAAAAAGGTTTTACTATCCGCTAATTGGTTTCAGTGGTTTAATAATTGGGATAATTTCCACAATTAGAGAAAAAGAACAAAATAGGAGTTTACCTTCGATATTGCTAGCTGTGGTTTCTATTATCCTTACTTTTCTGGACATTTGGAAAGTATTTATTTAAAAAATGAATCATCTATGAAGATATATTGGCTATTTCGGTCTGACTGGGCTCTTCATCAATTTTGGGGACGGTTTGAGGATGTTGGGATGTTTAACTACACCTAATTTGTATAGAGAACAACAGTTAAGTGGCGTTATTTAGATAGTTTTATGGCCTTTTTTAATTGACGATAAAACATCTATGAATATCAAGCAGATCATTGGTATTTCTGAAATAAATATTTCAAAAATTGAATTAAACGATACCCAATTACAGTTATCGGCATCCGTGAGAGGAAGTCGTTCACAATGCCCTGTTTGTAAGAGATATAGTTTATCAGTTCATGGGCAATATGAAAGAACGATTACTGACTTATCTGTATTTGAATTAAGAACCGCCATTATTTTGAAAACCAGAAAGTTCAAGTGCAAAAATGATAGTTGTTATCGCAAAGTATTTTCAGAGCAAACACCTGCAGTTATGAGATATTCGCGAAAAACAAAGAGGGTACTGGATATATTTGCATCATTGTCTATCGAACTGACAGGTAGACTTGGAAGCTTAATGACAAAGAAGCTGAATATCGGGGTCAGCACTTCAACGATTACCAGAATTGCTCATGCTCAAAAACTCCCTGAAATTAAGCAACCACGCGTTTTTGGAGTTGATGACTGGGCATTTAGAAAAGGTCATTCTTATGGTACTGTTTTGGTCGATATGGAAACATCTCAACCTATTGACCTTCTACCGTCAAGGGATGGTAGTGATTTAAAGGATTGGCTTAACAATCACAAAGATGTTGAGATCGTCATAAGAGATCGAGCAAGTTCCTATTCATCAGCGATTAATGAAATATGTCCTAATGCCAGACAAGTAGCCGATCGTTTCCACTTGTTGATGAATTTAACGGAATCATTGGATAAGTATTTTAAAAGTATCAACTCCAGAATAAACAGCCTGATACAGGGCAAAAACAAAGAACTTACAGTCGTAGAACCAAACGAATCTACTGATATGGGGAAGGAATCAGCCCCAGAGTGAATTGATGATGAAGAAACATTAAACTGTTCAAGCCACAAATTGATTATTTTTAGAAAAGTAAAGGAGTTACAAGAACAAGGCTTCACAATCAGTAAGATAGCACGCGATTTAAAAATATCTCGTCGACGGGTGCGATCATACTTTCAATATGATTCACTACCTCGGAGAAGCAGTCAAAGATCCACGAAGATAGATCCCTTTACCGATCATATTGTCGCAAAACTGAAAGAAAAAGGATATCTAATAAAAGATATAATCACTGAAATTAAAGAATTAGGCTACACAGGGGGGCAGACACAAGCGTATCATAATATAAATATGATAAAGGAAAAATATGATATATCAACATTGGGGCATGTTCAGATACAAAAAGAAAAGATACAATTCAATAAACCTCTGAGCACAAGAGTTTTGTTAAAATTAACGGGATACTCATTACAGTCGATTAATGATGAGTATGATAGGAAGTATATGGAAACTCTATTAGAGAATATGACTGATTTACAGATAGTTCGTAGACTGGTACGTATTTTTAAAAAAATGCTCTCAAGAGGAAAGGGTAATATTGATAGATGGATTGAGTTTGTCAAAAAGTCAAAATACAAACTTGTTGGATTAAGGTCATTTGCGAATGGTTTGTCACAAGATATTGATGCTGTAAAGAATGGTATTAGCATGCATTGGAGTAATGGAGCCGTTGAAAGGACATGTTAATCGAATCAAAACAATTAAGCGTCAAATGTATGGGAGAGCGAGCTTTAATCTCTTGAGAAAGAAGATCATTCTATCACAAGTTGGATGATTTACCGTCCCCAAAATTGATGAAAAACCCAAATCGAAACGGAATAGCCACAATACGCTTAATCGTAAAACCGTTCCAACAAAATCAACCCAATGATTCTATCAAATGAAGATTCGGGGAAGAAAATATTGGTGGGGTTAATCAAAAACATACAAAAAACCATCTGTGCAGGGGATCAACGCATGATTACCGGAGATCGTCAGGCAGGCTTCTTCTGCTCTGCCTCCCATTTTATATTGCCATAAAATTTCGCCATCGGCTTTGTTCCATGCCCGAAGGTAGGGGTCAGTAGTAGACGCACTGAAAACGCGGTCCTGACAGATCACAGGGGCGGTAAGTCCTCCGGCAAAAGGCAATTTGTACCGTTGTTTTCCGCTTTGGGCATCCACACAAAAGGTATGGGAAGGGAAAGGTGCCTGATGCAGCCATGGGCGATAGATGCTGTAAAACAGAAATTTACCATCGGTGGTTGGGGAGGCATTGCACCATTCGCTGCCAATACTGATGCCCCATTTTATCTTTCCGGTTTTCATGTCTATGGCATGAAACTGATCACTGATGAAACCTTGCCCATAGAAAGTTCCATCACAGATCATGGCTGAGCCAGAGTCGGGATGCCCTGAAATATGGTATTCCCACTGCATTTGTCCTGAAGATTTATCAAAACAATAATACTTCCCATTCCAGCTACCGAAGACGATCCGTTGGCCTTCAATGGCTGGCGATGGATAGGCACCGGATTGGCTGTTGTATTCCCAGTGCTTTGCCCCATTTTCTTGGTCGAGACAAATAAAACGACCCTCGACGGAGCTGAGATAAACATTTTTGTCATCTACATTCGGGGAAGCCCAGACCCAACCCGTTCTGGTCTGCCAGAGCACTTTTCCTGTTTGGGCGTCAAGGCAATAAAATTGATCAGTACCCCCCTGCTGACCAAAAAAAAGACGCCCCTGATGATAGGCAGGTGTGCCGCATATCTGCCCTGCTGTTTCATATCTCCATAGAAGCTTTCCCTGTTTCAAATCAAAGGCATATAAAAATTGTGGTCCACCGACGTAGGCAATACGATCAGCCACCACGGCCGAAGACTGAAAGTCGGGACCACCCGCAACCAAGTCGGCGAGGACTTCCTGCCCCTGATATTTCCCTGTCAATAGAAGGGAATGCGCCCATTGGATTTCGCCATCTTTTGGGTTGATGGAAAACAAACGGTGTTGCCCGTCGATGATCATCAAAGCATCTTCACTGTTTTCAAATTCTCCCAAAAACCCATGTGTACTCACCTTATTTTTCCAGCTTTCACGTCCATCTTCTTTATCCAAAGACAGGACATTTCCAGACAGATCTGCCACAAAAACATGAGTTTCCAAAACCATAGGAGCAGTCCTTATCCAGTCATCGGTATGATTGCTCCAGTGAATATCTCCGTTGATCACCGACAGTTTGAAACACGCTTTAAATGAGCTGCCAACATAAACGGACTGTCCCTCAAAAGCGAGATTGGATAAAGGGTAAAATGCCTTGGCATCCATGGGCAATTGTTTGGTCCATTTTACTGCTCCTTTGCAGTCGAGCCCATAAATCCGCCCCTCTGCATCGCTGAAAAAATACTGCTTTTGGTAATATTGTATTTTCGATCGCACGGAAGTCTGTGCTTCAAACTGCCACACCAAACGACCATCATTGAGGGCATAACAACGCACCTGCCCCTTTTCATTACCTACCAAAACACGATTGTCTTGAATTTGTGGCTCGCTGAAAAAAGTGCCGATTTTTTTGGCCCAAAGTCGTTGCTTGTTTTCTATATCAACTGCCACAAGGGAGTCAAAAACCTGTGCACCACCCGCCTCTGTAGCCTCAGATGCCCCAATTTCCTGCTGACTATGCGCAAACACCGCCACCTTTCCTTTTAGATCAAAAGGCGCATTCCCCACCCGATAATCTACATGTCCGGCATAAATTTCTTCCACCAAATGCCCATTGTTTTTATCGATGACCAACAATTCCTTTGCAGGCCCTCCGTTGCCCATACTTCCCGTTTCGCGTATGAATAATTTATTCCCCTGAAGAACAGGACTACTTGAAGCTCGTGCTGTTTTGTACTGATTTTGATTGGAAGAATGGGCACTATTCCAAATTACCTGCCCTGTTTTGGCATCCAGACACAACGCCCTGTTGGTTACTCCTTCAGTGCCCACATAGATGCGTCCATTTTCGTAAATGGCTTTGCTTTTTTGAGCGTGATTCAGTGGAAACTTCCATTTAAGCTGCCCTTTTAATGGCCCTTGCTGAAGGGTAAATCCTGTTTGTCCCTGATCACCTCTGAGATTCCCCCAATTGGTATAGGTTTCGACGGAGCTTATTTCTGGGTTTTGATGAAGTTTGTTTTTCAGTTGGGGTATATGATAATGATAATCGAGGAACAGCCGATCAAGGACTTCAAACTGATGATCCATCGCTTCGGATTCGATCTTTTGAAGATCAGGGGATGACAGATGGTCGGAAAAGTATTGGCGTCCTGGGTTGAGGTCCACGCCCAAATAGCTTAAATACCGCACATAGGCCCTTAAATCCTGCAAGCGCTGTGCTTTATTTTTTTCGTTGGTAGGCTGTTGTTTGTAGGAGGAACGGCTTAAATCAACAGACGCAATCCCAGTGGATTGCGCCCTCAAATTATTCCATAAAAATATACCTACTAATAAAACTATTATCTCAAAAACTTTCTTCATCACTTACTAAAACAACTAAGGTTTCGAAGGGCTTCAGCTGATAGTCCATCGGCTCGTTACAACTGCCCACGGTCTTGTGCAGCCACAAATCCCGAATTTTTGCTGTGGGTTTGATCTTCACCTGATGCCAGCCAAAGGCTTTATCGGCGATGATGTATTTCTGCCAGTCATAGTGAATATCGACCGCCTCAGCCGTGCGGTTCATAAACGCAAAGGCATATTGATGATCAGTCATTGATTTTACCCACAAATCATATTGCTGACTGTGGATCGCTCGAAAGGCCTGCTGATTGTTATCGTCTTTGGTCAAGGCGATCAGCTCCTTATTCAATAAAATCTCCTGCGTCTTTTTATCCATCGAACGCAAATCGTTACCTGCGAACAAAGGCGCATTGAGCATACACCACATGGCAAAGTGCGATTTGTATTGTTCGTGGTTCATCCCTCCGTTGCCTACTTCCAGCATGTCTGGGTCGTTGTAGGCGCCCTCTTGGCTGTAAGCTCGAAGATCAGCCATTTGGTCAATGATGTTTATCACACCAACACCTTCCCATTCAAATTCACAATCCCAACAATCCTGAATGTCATTCGTTACGCGCCAAAGCTGCCCGATTCCCTTTCCCCACTTCCAAGGTTCGCTATAACCCCATTCGCAAATGCTCAAAACCATCGGCCTGCCTGTGGCATCCAATGCATCGCGCATGGTCAGATAGGCCGCCTGAGCGTTTTGCCCCTTATTGGCGCACCAGTCATATTTAAGGAAATCAACTCCCCACTCCGCATATTTTTTGGCATCCTGAAACTGATAGCCTCTTGATCCTGGGCGATTCGCACAGGTTTTGGCACCTGCACAGGAGTAAATCCCAAATTTAAGTCCTTTCGCGTGGATATAATCTCCGAGTGCTTTCATTCCAGAAGGGAAACGTTCGGGATCACAAACGATATTTCCCTGATCATCCCTGCCGATCTGCCAGCAATCATCAATAACAATGTATTCATAACCCGCATCCTGCATACCACTTTCGACCATTGCATCGGCCATTTCCCTGATCATCTGCTCGCTCACATCGCAACCAAATCGATTCCAGCTGTTCCAGCCCATCGGTGGCTGTTTAACATCAATATCCAAGGGAGAAAGAGGTCCTTGCGCCACCCCCCAAGTAGGCGCAAGGAACAAAGTAAAACATAATGCACTAAGATGGTTGAGCAACCTCTTAATATCCAGCATTTTGCTTTAGGTTATGGTTATTTTCAATTTCTTTAGGTGGCAAAGGCCAGTATTTCATATGATCGTAATAAACGAAATCAGAACCTTCAGGCGCCATTTTCTCCAATTCCTGCTTGGTGATTCCCCAACGGTTGATGTCATACCAGCGATTGAATTCATGATAGAACTCACGCCATGAATCTTCACGGATTTCATCTCTCAGCTCATTGCCTGACAAATTCAGGTCAATTGATGGATCTGGGGTGTCAGGATCCTGCCCGTAAGCTCTGCGACGGATTTTATTCAGATACTCCTGTGCCAGCCCATCCTGGCCTTTTGCGTTATAAGCTTCCGCCAACATCATGTAAACATGAGACAGACGTAATGCACAAATATTGACTGTAGAGGATTCCTGCTGAGAATGCTTGAAAGGCTCAGTGGTCGAAACAAATTTACGGGTATGGTTGTCATTGACCACACCTGTTCCTCCTGAAAGCAAAGGCACTTCCTCGCCTGCCTGCAAAACCGAATATGGCATACGTGGGTCATCGCCAAAACGCTCCATCACGGTGTTCGGCACTTTGAAGTTAGCTCTTGCACCATGCGGTGAGATAGACAAAAAGTACAATGGTACCAGACTGTAAGTACTGTTAAAGGCATGCAAACCAAATCCTGTGTCGTTGTATTCCCATTCCATGATGGCTTCTTTTGAATACTCATGGTCACCATCATAGGCCATGCTGATCACAGGGTTCAATTCATAAATACCGCTGTCGACGATCATCTTCAAAGCTTCAATCGCTTCATCATATTTTCCCCAGCCCAAATAAACCTGCGCCAGAAATCCGTAACTCGCATAACGATTCACCATCCCTACCTGATTGCCTGTATTTTTCGGTGAATCAATCATCAGCTCGATTGATTTAAGGAAGTCCTGCTCCATTTGCATATAGCCTTCACTTACTGACGCACGAGCTGCAAAATACTCATCATAGTTCTCAGGTACCTTGGTCAGAATCGGAACACCTCTTGCCTCAGGGTTTCTTGAAGGATAATCCTCAGACCACAAATTCAACAGATGGTAATAACAAAGTGCTCTCATGAAGTGAGCCTGTCCTACCCAGTCATTGATGACCTCCTGAGGAAATTCATCCGTTGGTGTCATTGCGTCGTGGTGATTGATCAAATCATTACAATAACTTACCGTTTTGTATAGATCTTGCCAAAGTCCGACAACTTCCTTATTTGAAGGCAGGTAGGTATGGCTTTCAAACTGAAACCAATGTGGTTGCCCACTTTGATAAACTTCGGCATCATTTACCAAAACAGGGAAGGTAGTAGAGAATCTTCTGCCGTACATTCTCCAACCCACAACATTGGTATATATAGTACTTAAAACCCGCAAACCATTGGAGGTTTTACCTTCAGCCCAGAACTGTTCATCGGTCATATTACTTGGGTCAACTCTGTACTGATCCAAGTCTGATTGACATGCCCCTATTCCGATTAGGGTAACAAAACAACCTATCAGTAATTTTTTGAAGTTCATAAAAAATAAAGTAGATGTGATAAAAAATTTTCTTAAACGAATATGGTGTATATTTTTTAAAATGCTTTTTAAAATGATCTCAACAATTAACAGTATTCACTCAACACCCAAAAAGCTATCAATGGATTATCATCTGTTATTAATAACGTATCAAATATCATCACAACAAGCTGACAATCGGATCTTTTACAAATATCAAAAATAGATCGTCAGTAGTCGTTTAATTTATTGAATACTGTTGATTAACTGTAACATTTCCCCTTCCTTAAGTGCATAAGTCAAGGTGATTTTTTTAAAGCCAACATTCGGTTCATCATAGGGGGCAAGGCCTTCTTTGGATAAATCCGATACCCTGTAAAACAGTTGTTGGTTATTGGTCAGGCGAACGGATTTGCCTGCTTTGGACAAAATCACTTCGGCGCCATTAAAGGAAATTTCTGCGTCGGTAACCATTGCCCATTCGATTTGATGCGCTTGATCGTTGCCACGGAAATCATCAATCACCTGCAAGGCTTTTTGCCCATCTTCAACGATAAAGGAACGCGTTACTTTCACCTGCTGATCAACGAAAAAACCACTCAGGTCGAGGCTTGCCTCAAGGCCCTTTCTATTTTCTTTTACCTTAGAAAAATCAGCACGGCCATCGGCTTTATGTAATTTTCCGTCAATGGTCAGGGTATTGTGGGCAAAGTTATTCAAACGGAAAACCTTCCATCGGTCAGAATCCTGCTTTTTACCCCAAATCTTGAGTCCGTGTTTTTCAAGGCTATGGTATTGTTGTCTGCCCAAATCATGCGCCCAGCGAATACCGTCTTTTTCAAAAATAAAACTGCCCGCATCCATATGTGCATGGGAAACCTTTGGCGAGCCTGCTTTTATGCCCAACCACACACTGTTTTTTTCCTCCCAGCTTGATCGATATACTACAATCGGTGTTTTCCCCTTTCCATGATACATTCTCTGTGAGGGCACAGTTAATACCTTGGACTGTTCCATCCAAAACAAAATGAAAGGCCAAAATCGATCGTCATTCTCTTGCACCAACTCCAGCCCTTTCGCCTGCTTATGTCGGTCAAACCACTCCATTTCCCCATAAAGCAAAGAGGGTTGATTCGTCATCTTGGCCAGATAGAATTGGGAAGGAGCCAAAGTCCTGTTCAGTGGATTGTCCGAATAGTTGAAGGCCATGCCCGAATTGCTGAAAGCATTCAGGTAGAATTCCCCTGTTTTTTTAAAGGCTTTCCTGCCTTCGCAATGATAAGGCTGTCCGTTGATATGCTCAAAAGCATTCAAAAACAAGACATTATAGATCGTTCCGAAATTCCAGTAGTTGGGGCCCTCGGCGTAATTTCCATTGGGCAAATAGGTGGACATGGGTAACTGAATATATTCCTCAGCCCGCTTAATTACTTTCTCACTGATGGTTGGGTAATCGGATTTACAAACCTGTGCACCCAGATAAAGGCTACCATGACAAACCTGATTCCAGTTGTTGTGTGCTTTGACCCAGTGTCGGTCTTTTGGATCTCCCTCAAAAGAGGCGCGGAGTCCTTTCTCAACGATGGCTTTTTTTACCCGATTCGACACATCTGCAGGCAGGTCTTTCTCCAGCCATGCCATCCCAACCGACAGGCCGGTAACCATCTCTGCCACATCCAAAAAATGCGAAGGGTTCCAGCTTTCAAAAGCAATCACCTGCTCCATCTCCTCGATCGCCCGACTCAGATATTGATCTTTGCCAGACAGTCGATAAGCATAAGCCAAAAAAATGATTCGGCGCTCTGCCTTTCTACTGCTGTGCAACATCCGACGGCCGAGGATAATTCTTTCGGTCGGTTTTTCGGTAAGCAGCTGATCGGCTTGATCAAAAATATACTGATTCAGAAATTGTACTAATTCGCTATTGCCCTTGACCCGTTGTTTTACCCCTTGCCAGTCCGACTCACTGAAAAACAGCGTTCGTTGTGGGCGTACGATATCTTTGGCGGCAGCTTGAAAAACCAGCAAAAAACACAGGCTTACTAAAAAATATCTCATGGGTTTTGATTGATGGTCAGGTATCTTTTCAAAGCTTCAGCATAATAATAGTCTCCATAGTTCAGTCCAACTTCTACCTCATCTTCCTTAGGAATATTGCCCGCACATTGGTGAATCAAAAAGTTGCCATAAGTGCCCTCTTCCACAAAGTACTCCTCAGAAGATAAACTCTTGAGCTGTGCTACAGCTTTTTTCAAATATTTGGATTTTCCCGTTTGTTGATAAAGGTCAAAAAGGCCAGAACAAAAGACCGCGGCAGCTGAGGCATCCTTGATATGTACCAAGGATTTCGGACTGTCATAATCCCATACGGGCACCAAGTCTTTGGGCCATTTCTTGAAGTTATATTTCGCCAGATTCTCGGCAAAATCAAGGTATCGCTTATCCTTGGTGTATCGGTACATCATCGTATAGCCATACAATGCCCATGATTGTCCTCGAGACCAAGCACTTTCGTTAGCATAGCCCTGATGCGTTTTTTTGATGCGGATCGACCCATCCTCAGGAAAGTAATCCACCACATGATAACAGCTGAAATCCTTTCGAAAATGATTCTTCATCGTGGTGTTGGCATGTGTAATTGCCATGTTCCAATAGCTGCTGTCACCACTGATCTGCGTGGCGCGCATCAGCAATTCAAGGTTCAGCATGTTGTCAATGATCACAGGAAATTTCCATCCGCCCCAGCTCCAGCTACGAATCGCTCCCACCTTGGGATCAAATCTCGAAGCCAACGCTTTGGAGGCATCCATCACCACCTTTTGGTATTCAGGATTTTCGGTAATCTCAAACCCACGTCCATAGGAGCTGTCAAAGATAAAACCGACATCGTGGGTGGTGGTATTGTCCTTATGGCTTTTGTACAAAGCTTGCATGTTCTCGGCTCCCGTTTTGAAAGTCTCATCGCCTGTCATTTCGTACAACAGCCAAAGTGTTCCAGGGAAAAAACCTTCCGTCCAATCGATATGGTTTTCCCTTGTCCAACGGATGGAATTATCCGCTTCAGCACTGCGAGGAAGCCTTCCTTTTTCTTCAGAAAGGGTCAACAGCTTTTTGTACTTTTCGGCTGATTTATCCAAAGCAGCTGTAGCCCAGGGAGCTTGAGCCTGAACAGCAGAGGTCAAAAAATAAAACGATAATAATAAAAATAAATTTTTCATAGGTTTAATGATATGTTACTCAGAGTTCGCATCCGACTATGCTATAAATAATGATCTACACTGTTCATCAAAGCTGTCTTGTCACAGAAGTTTATTTTTGATGAGCAGCTATAATATATACTCCTCACAAGCCTGAAACCCTATGCATAATTTCTGATTTTCGATCGTCAGATTAAGTACGCTGAGCCTTATATTAAATGAAAAATGATCAGGATAATTTCTTAAAATAGACCGCTACACCACCGCCAGGAGCCATGGAAATATTAAGCGCTTCCCCACCTTTGATTGTTTTCTGATCAATGGTGTAGGCCTCTTTATTGCTTTGGAAATCACTATCTTCAGCATCCAAATACAACTTGGCCTCATAGGTTGTGCCTGCTTCCAAAAAGTCGGTATTTAGTTGAACCTTGCGTCCTTTTTCGGTCGTGATGGCGCCCAAAAACCAGTCTTCGCCCGATCGACGGGCCACGGAAACATATTCATCCAAGGCACCATCCACAAAATGATAATTGTCGAACTGGGCAGGAAACTGCGCAATCAGCTCCCACAATTCTGGCTTTTGCAAATAGGCTTCTGGGGCATCAGGAAGGATCATCCATCCTGTTCGTGTGATGATCAGCTTCGCCAGCTCTGCCGTGATGGTCGATGGGATAGGATCATACACCTTGGGTCTTGACTGTGCATTGTTGAGATCAAACCAGCCGTTGGTCAAATCCAAAGGACCAGACATCTGATTGACCAAAGCCGTATTGACATAAATGCTTGGGCCACCTACCCGATGGGCATCAGCCTGTGCATAACCAAATTCCTTGGACATCAGGTTGGGCCATGTGCGCTCATCCCCATTGTTGGGAATCATCTTGTCATGGAAAATCACCATTAATTTATGCTTGGCACAAAGTTCAATCACCTCTTTGGTTTTCTTTACTTTTTCCGCTTCGGTACCTCTCATGAATCCATATTTGATACCCACCGCTCCCCAGTCGGAGAACTGTTTGAGCACACGCTCCAATCCAAAAAGGCGCGCGCCTTTGTCGTTGAGATAAAGAATTAATCCAACCCCTTTTTCCTTGGCATAGGCCATCTCTTCTTCAATATTGATTTCTGGGCGGGAGGTGGTTGGGTCGGAATCATCACCGAACTCAAAGCCATACCAGTCGGCATCCAACAACAAATACTGCACATTATTCTCAGCCGCAAAATCAATCATTCGCTTATGCGAAGGTGTGTTGAGACCATATTCAAAACCATCAGGAGCGCGGTATCCCCAAACACGCCAATCCCACAGACTTTTGCCTGGCTTGATCCATGAAAGATCCGAAATTTGCGTTTGAGGGTTTACATTCTGCACCACCTGATTGGAAAGCATGCTTTTCAAATCATTTCCTACCTGAATAATTCTCCAGGAAGTATTGGTTGCATTTTTATTCGCAGTTTCCTGTGCCTGAAAAGCCAATTGATTGTTCGTCTTTCCTCGCAATCTAATAGGTGCATGACTGTCAATATTTCCTTCCTGAATAGCGAAATATCCCTGATTTTCGGTTTTGATCAACAAGGGCAGGTATATTTCCTTTGCTTCCTCTTCCGATAATTCAAATGGCCCTTTGGGTGCCTGTTCGAAGTTGTAGGCATAACATTGTGCTCCTTCAGGAAGACCAATAGTAGTCTGTTCGGTAATTTGATTGGTGTTCGCAGGAAGGTCTACAAAGCGGTAAGCGAGCGCATGATTGAACAATCGAAATTGAAGTTGTGCAATTACCTTTTCCCCCTCCATGATTTCCAAAGATGCGGGTTGGTAATCATCGTCGATCTCGTCAGCAAAACCATGAAACGACTGCCATTTATCCTTGACCACTTCTTTGATATCGAGGTTTAGGTTACCAGCCTTGAGCGGTGAGTCTATGCCCAGGTTTGAAAGCTCAATGCTGTTTTTCGATGCCGTGTCGGTAATTTTCAGTTGTAATCTACCCTGATCGTTTTGGGCAACTTCCACCTTGGTGGTTTGGTCTGGTGAAAAAAACTGATTGGCATGTTGTTGCTGACACCCAACAAAAGCTACAAGGCAAATCCACAAAAAATATCTGATCATTTTAATTCCCTTTCTGTTCCGTTAAAAAAATTTGATAACCCATCGGCTCGAAAATTACCCCCGAATAGGAATGACTTTCGCCCGTGAAAATATCCTGCGCTCCGACTTCGATCCCGAGGGCAAAATTTGGCAGACTAACTGCCTCTTGAGCAAGGTTGATACAAACGGTGATCTTATTGCCGTCCAATTCTCTGTCAAAAACCAGCATTTTGGCAAACCCTGCGACTTCCTTCGCCTCAAAACTACCATCCACTAAAATATCATTATTTGCCAACGTATTAAAGAGATCGCTATAAAAAGGTTTAACCTCCCTATATCCATAGGGCACGGGCTCAGGAATGTGCAGGTCATTGTACTCCTGCCCTGCCAAAATCATCGGCTGACTGTTTGGCAAAGTGGCACAAAGCACCATGAAGGCTTCGAGTCCACGGCCAAATTTATCCTTCAGTGGCAATTGGCTGTACCAACTTTTATCAAAAGCGAAACGATCAAAATAACGGTTCATGCTTGGGTAGGCAACCTTCGAATAACGCGTATCATGATTGGTTGCATGTCGCATTCGAAGCGCACCTTCGGGATAATGGGCTTGTTCGTATTCCAAAATCTTGTAGATGGCATCCACATTTCTTTTGCCATGAATTACCGACCAGAAGGCAGGCTGCAAATACCAGTCGTAGGTTGCATCATGACTTGGATAAACTGCTGGGCTGTCGCCTTCGGCCAAGAAATACAACTGAGATGAATTCGTTAATTTAGGCTTCATCCAATTCCAGAAATCTGAAGGAATGCGGTCACCCACATCGGTTCTGAACCCATCAATACCATAGGTCGCTACCATCTTGTCCATCGCTTTGTACATGTATTCCCATACGGCTTTTTGAGAAAAATCAAGCTGAGCAATACCCTTCCATGGGGCGGTAAAGGCATAAGTATCTTTCTTGATCTGGCAGTAATATTGTTCCTTCTGCTTTAACAGCGGATGATCCCAGCTGGTGTGATTGGCTACAAAATCCACGATCACGTACATACCTGCTTTGTGAATGGCATCGACCAGCTTTTGAAAGTCTTTTTCCGTTCCGTAATTTGGATCCAACTCCAAATGGTTTCCTACGGAATAACAGCCATTTCTTCCATAAATTTTGGCTGATTCGGGAATAGGAAATTTTACACCGCCATTTCTTCGAATATATTCATGATCGACCACAAACTCCCCTCGTTTATTGATGGGCTGCAACCAGATAATACCTACACCAAGTGCCTTGATTTGAGGGATCTGCTTACGGAAAGCCTCAAATGTTCCTTCTTTGGTTACTTTGGAAATATCTACCTCATAAATGGGCTTGTTGGCTACCCAGTCAGGTGTTTGACTTTGGGAAAAACCAATAGCCGTTATACAAAAAAAACAGATAAAAAAAACTACTCTTGCCATCGAAACCTTATTCAAAAATGATGTATTTATAATCTTCATAACTCTTTTTACCTCCAAGGCCTTCAGCTAATTGAATATAGCCTTCGCGTTCTCCCTCATCGTTGTCATTAACAATAAAGTTGAAATAAAATCCCTGCTGATCGATTTTCCCCAAACCGAAGGCTTCCTTAGGTAATTTCAATTCATAAGTAGTGGTTGATCCCTGTCGGGCAGTGGTATAAATCATTTTATCCAGCAGTCCTTTCTTTGCAAAGCCTACAGGCTTATCGAAGATCATACAGGTAGGCTTTTCCGATTTTTGATGCGCCAGTCCAATTTCCCAAACGCCATTCATTTCTTTGGTTCTCAGCCCTAACTGAATACCATCTCCTTTATAAATCAGGCGATTATTATAGGGTTGTAAATGTATATCATCCTCAACCACAATTTTCACCAACAGATAATCCTTGTTAATTGCCAAATACGAAACAGCACTCAGGTCTGCTTTGCCTTTCCAGATCAGATGAGCAGTATTGGGATCATTTTCATAGCGATTTTTCACATGTTCATACGTATCAACCACAATGTTTGGACTTGCTGAATACGTTGCTTTATTTTCTACCAATACAGGTCGGATAACAGGGATATTTAGTGTTTCGCTTGCGTCGCCATAATCGACATCGAGCAATAAATGATTGGCCTTGGAAACGGTTGAAAGCAATTCATTTTCAATGGCTATCGTCTCTTTGTCCTGGCTTGATTTGATGCTTTTGATGCTTGCTTCCAGCTTTACAGGCATGGTGATTTTGTCTTTTGCATCCGCGAAGGCTGAACCCTCCAACGCAAAAAATTTCTTGGAATAAGCAGGTGCCATCTCGGCATCCTCAAAAAGCACATAACCACACTTATAGGTTACTGGAACAACCACTTTTCCTTCCCTCACGGGCAGGGATTTCTCATTGCCCATCAGGTCCACGTACTTTACCGACGTGCCTTCACTTACTGAAAATTCATGCAGCTGATCGGCGGTACTTTTTTCCTGTCGCCAGGCATTGAGGATATAGCCCCCAGGTTTTTGATAGAGGAAAGCTTCAATGCCCTGCCCCAGATCGATGTCTTTCAGATAAGTGACCTGATGCATCTGTCGGACAAACTCATTATAGGCTACATAGGCAGATTTTGGCGAATTATTTTCACTGATTAACCCATAATTGCGCTCTGCACCATCACTGTGTCGGATATTATTCTGTGGGCTGAACCAACAAACCCCCAGGGCATTTCTTGCCATGATCAGGTTGATCTTTTTATAGACATTTCTCGCCTGCTCCACTTCTCCCACCTGATGGGCAGTAACCCCTGTTTCATTGAACCAAAGCGGCTGTTGTTTTTTCAACGGCTTACGGATATCCGCTAATTTCCCATCCACATAGGGCTTAAAGCGGTCGTAATCACCATGAATATGCACGGCATGTACATCGAAATAATCCTGCCCAAGACGGATCGCATCTTTGTGCAAATCCCCACGGAACTTCACAAATTTTGGCCGTGGCAACACATGAGCAAATCCACCTGTGAGAACGGTTAGATTGGAGTCCACCTTCTTGATTTCCTCATAAGCTACCTTAAGCGTGTTTACATAATCTTCGGTATTTCCCTGAAAAAAGCCAAAATCAGGCTCATTCCATATCTCATAATACTGAATATCATTCTTATAGCGTTCAGCTACCGTGGCAACATATTTCCTCCAAGGCTCCAAACGGGGTGGTGCGTACTTTTTGATCTTGATATTTTCATAACCGGGCTTCATCGCCCAGTGCGCTGTTCCACTCATCAACAGTTCTCGGTGGATGCCTTTGTCCTGCATGATTTTAAGCGGTTCATCCACAGAAGAAAAATCCCATGTTAAGGAGTCTGGCTGAACTTTTTCCCAATAGATAAATTTTCGATTATACTGCACGCCAATTTGAGCCATGGCATCACCGATCCAATGCAGCTGATCGAGGTTGTTGTAACGAACCCCCGCGACGCCAAATCGGAAATCACTCTGATAGTCATTTCCCATTGGATCCATCAGGGCAAAGGAAAAATGACCGTTTGCCCCATGATGCTCCACCTTGAATGCTTTGAGTCCTTTTCTTTCAAAAACATGATCAGGGAAGTCAAGATAAGTTTCCTGTTGTGGTTCAACAGCAGTAATGGTACGGTATCGAGCGGTATCACTGTCAAACTCCCAAAACTGCCAGTTGAGGTCTATATTCAATGGTTGCCCCGTTTTATTTTTAATACCCACAAAGGCATTTTGCTGCTGATCCAGCGGTACCACATTGGCCACACGTGGGGTGTATAGCACCAACTGGTATTGCTGCTCATCCATTATGGTTACTTCCTGCAGCCCGACGGTTGAGTGTTTTCCACCACAGGAGATTAACAACAGGCTTGCAAAAAAAATGATTGAAAAATATCTCATAATCAGGATCCTATCTTCAAAAAAATATCATTAAAAAACAACGCTATCAGGCACCGCCTTCTCCAGTAATTTTATCCATAAACTCCTGCTGACGTTCCTGTTTTAAATAAGGGTCGTTGGTACGTTGTCGCCATTCCTCAATATAAACATTTAAACTATCCACTACAGGTAAGTACTGCGGCTTGATGTATAAATTGTTCTTCTCATAAGGATCATTCTCCAGGTCATACAATTCAAACTGTGTCATGCTCTTATAATAATTATAATCTGGATGCCCCTTTTGCTTTCTTAGGAAGTCAGCGAAAAGGTGATGTATTAATTTATATTTTGGTGTGGAAATAGCACGTCTCGGATCGATTTCTTTACCCAGGTGGGCTTCCCATTCGGTAAACGCCATTTGTTGGTCAGCTCGGTCTGTAACAAATGAACTGCCAGGCAAATCCATTTTGGGTCCTTTGTTCATCAATTCCAGTATCGTCGGGAAAATATCGGTGGATGAGGTGTAGCCCACATAACGGCTTGGTGCCTTCTGATCAGGGAATTTCACAATCATCGGAACGCGTACCCCTGCTTCATAATTGGACCCTTTGGCACGGTCAAAAGGAGCGCCATGGTCACCAATGAAGATGATCAAGGTGTTGTCATACTGCCCATCGTCTTTCAACTTTTGGACCATTCGGCCCAGCATTTCGTCGGTACGTTGTGTACCATTCAAAAAGGCAGCAATCTCTTTTTTACGCCCTTCTATATTGGTAACTCCTTTCATCCATGGATAAAGTTCCACTTCCCCATGACTGATCATTTGCGCTGGAAAGCCATCCACCTGATTAAAAAACGGACGGTGTGGATCCAGGATATTCATCATCAAAAAGAAAGGTTTTTCCTCAGCAGAGCCAATAAATGAGGCG
Source organism: Persicobacter diffluens (assembly GCF_036244895.1). Lineage (NCBI taxonomy): Bacteria > Pseudomonadati > Bacteroidota > Cytophagia > Cytophagales > Persicobacteraceae > Persicobacter > Persicobacter diffluens. Next base: position 237,211 of record NZ_BQKE01000004.1, on the reverse strand, counting down.
GCAGAATCTACCATATCCACCACCATACGGCTGAATTTCTCTACCTCAAACTTTTCCTTTCCCGACTGGGTGATCAGCTTTCTTGGGGTCTTGGTGAAATTACTTTCCTCCCCTTTGTATGGGGTATCAAAACCACCACACATAAAGTCAAAATCAAAGGCATCCACAGGCTCAATATGCAGTTTACCAAGGATACCCGTGGCATAGCCTTCGCCTTTGAGGTAAGTTGGGATGGACAAATACTTTTCATTCATCTGAAAACCCAGATGCGACAAGCCTACCTGCCCATTTTGGTGCGGGAACAGGCCAGTCAGGATACTTGAACGCGAAGGGCTGCAGGATGCCTGACTGATGAAAGCATTTTCAAATAAGGTAGCCTCTTGCGCAAAAGCATCGATATTGGGCGTGCGGGCCTGCTGATCGCCATAACATCCCACTTCATAGCCCAGGTCATCAGCGACCACAAGCAAAATATTGGGGCGTTTCACCACTTGCTCTTCTTCGGGATTTTCGCCTGCATCCTCGTCTTCCATTTCGGTAAGATCCCCCGCCTGCGTGCATGAGCAAGCCGTCAGCAGCAAGAATAACAGCCACTTAAATTTAAATACCTTCATCATATCTTAAAAATTGAATAACCTATTGAAACATCGCCATTTCCTTGTAGGCGGATTTTTTGGGCTTTTTGCACATTTTGAATTCAAGCACTCCTCCCTCACTGACTTCCTGATGTGTCAGATAAAGTCTATCCAATACTTTTCCATTCAAACTAACCCGCTTCACATAAAAATCGTCGGCGTCTTTTTTGTCTGAAATGACCTCAAATGTTTTCCCGTTCGGTAATTTTACAGTCGCCTGATTAAAGCGTGGAACCCCCAGATAATACAGTCCCTCAGCTGGGTTTACGGGATAAAATCCCAAAGCGGAGAACACATACCAACTCGACATCTGTCCGCAGTCCTCATTACCTGACAAACCATCGGGCGCATTGCGGTACATGGTGTTGCAAATCTGGTTGAGGTATCTTTGGGTTTTATCATACGCTCCGACCGTATTGTACAGATAGGCAATATGGTGGCTGGGCTCGTTGCCGTGGGCATACTGACCAATAAAACCTGTAACATCGGCTACGCTTCCTGCATCGGTGCGCTCAGTCTGAAAGAGTGCATCAAGCTTGGTCTCCATCTGTGATGCCCCACCGACCATGGATTGCAATCCCTTGACATCATGCGGCACAAACCATGAATACTGATAGGCGTTGCCTTCGGTGAAATCACCAATACGGGTCAGGGCTTCGGGGTCAAAGTTCTCCCGCCATTCCCCTTTTCTGTTTTTTGATCGAACGAAGCCGACTTCGTGATCATAAATATTTTCATAGCTTTTGCTTCGCTTGATAAAGTATTCGTAATCCTGCTGATGCCCCATTGCCTTGGCCATTTGCGCCACACACCAGTCGTTGTAAGCAATTTCGAGGGTAATGGAAACATTTTCCCTGTAATCATTTGGCACATAGCCATACTGATCAATCAGACTGAAAGGACTGTGATAATGATCCATGCTCGAAGAGGCTTTCACGGCTTCATACGCCAGCTTCCAGTCAATGCCTGGAATATCTTTTTGGAATGCTTCGGCAATAACCGAAATCGCATGGTTACCGATCATCACGTGCGTCTCCTGACCCCACAATGACCAAATGGGTAAATAACCCCACTGCTGATAGTGCATCAGCATACTATTGATCATCTCTGAGGAAGCTTTGGGCTCCACAAGATTAAACAAAGGATGCGTTGCGCGGTAGGTATCCCAAAGGGAGAAAGTAGAGAAATAAGGCTGGTCCTTTACCTGCTGTTGCTGATCCTTTGGTCCGATATATTGTCCATTAACATCCGAATTGACATTGGGTGCCAACATGGAATGATAGACCGCTGAGTAAAATATTTTGGCTTCATCTGAGTTTCCTGTAACGGTTAGTTTACTCAGTTGATCCTCCCAAAGTCTTTCCGCACGACCCTTCACCTGATCAAATGTTTTGCCTTTGGCTTCGGCATTCAGATTCTCTATGGCATTGTCAATGCTTACTGGAGAGATGCCGACCTTGACCGTAATCTGCTCGTTCTTTTGGGTTGAAAAGCGGACGGCTCCTTTCACATTTGCTGTTCCCACATGCCCGTTTCTCGGATTATTCACTCCCCAGAAGAAATGATCATCGATGGCGGTGCCGAATTTCTCAAAAGGCTTGCTGAATTCAATCACAAAATAAACACTTTGCAAATCTGCCCAGCCTGTTGATTTACGGTAGCCAACAATCCTGTTGCTTCCCTGCACCTCCAGTGAAGCCTTGGTGGCCTTGTCACGGATGCCGTGCTTGAGGTCGATGATAATGTTGCTTTCATTACTTTGAGGAAAAGTATATCGGTGTACACCAGTCCGCAAAGTAGCTGTTAGTTCAGCATTGATTTGGTAATCGTCCAAAAATACCTGGTAGTACCCTGGATGTGCATTTTCATTATCATGAGAAAAACGGCTTCGGTAGCCTTGATCTGGTTGATCCTTATCGCCTGCCACTACCTTGACTTCTCCGATGGTGGGCATCAACAGTACGTCGCCCAAATCCCCCAGTCCAGTGCCTGAAAGGTGTGTATGACTGAATCCCATGATCGAAGCGTCAGAATAGTGATATCCGCTTGACCAGTCCCAGCCCTCAATTCCTGTATCAGGACTTAGTTGTACCATCCCAAATGGCAGTGTTGCGCCAGGGTAAGTGTGGCCATGCCCTCCCGTTCCGATGAATGGATTCACCTGATGAATCAACTCCAACGGCTGAGCCAGCGCAAAATGGGTACAAAGAAAAAATATAAAAAAGTTACTGACCTTCTTCATTAATAGTTCAATAAAGGTTATTTGATCACCAATAGCGCAAGATCGAAAAATAAGGTATAAAAGCTCTCCACAGGTTGAACAGTGGAAATGCGCGGAGAGCTTCTATTTTCGTCTTAATCTACCAGTACAGTGTGCGCTTCTCGCACCCCATTACTATAAATTATAAATTGATATACCCCTCTGCCCAAATCACTGATATCAATCTGATTTTTCAGGTTAGCCAAAGCCAATTGCTTGACCTGTACCCCTGCCATGTTTACAATCGAAACCTGTGCATTCTCAGCATTCACTACATCAATATTGATATATTCACTTGCTGAATTTGGATAAACAGCCACGGTATATTGCTCATCATTGTTCAATGGTTTGTCGACAATAGTGATCTCTCCCGCCAGGCGCATGGTTCCAAAAGTGAATGGATCTGAATGTGATCGGTGATCACGTGAGTTCCATGCAGCGATATGCTCGCGGTAACGTGGGTTATTTCCTGCCATACGGGTTGAATCGTCCGCATCAGCTGTTTGTGCTTCGAAACGGATTTCAGATCCTTCAAAGACCTCAAATGGGTGCGCTACTACTGATGGATCAGGCACTACGGCAGACCAAGGCATTTTGATTTCCATATCATAACCATCGTCTGTAGCTTTCCAAGCATACTCCAACCCTTCGGTATTGGCATCATCGGTCAAAACAAACCCTTTTGCAGGTGCATCAAAAGTTTCCTCAGGCTCTGTTACTGAGAAGTTAAAACGCAACTGTGAAGAAGTATTATCAGCAAAATCAGTAGATTCAGGATCAACATTGAAATACAATTCCACATGATCCGAGTGCCAGGAGATATTTGGATCGATCAGTCCCAATACCACATCATCAGTGATGTTAAAGAAAAGATACAAGAAGTCATTATCCCAAACCGCCTTGTACTGAGATACAATATCAAAAGGAGATGATGGGTATTCCAAAGCGGAGTTGTTGGGGTTGATCAAGAACGTATCCTGCTGAGCAAAGACCACCTCCTGTGCAGACCATGCCTTATCAGACATCATTCCATCGATCACGATTTCTGCACCTTCAGGAAGCATACCCGCCTGATAGGTACGGTCGTTTCCTCCTTTGGTGTCATCAAAAAACTGTGCATTTGCATGGAAGCCCAAAAGCACGAAGGCCATCATTGAAAGGATTAATTTTGTTTTCATAGTGAGTTGATATTCATTAAAAAATTGGTTTATGATCAAGCAGATGGGTAAGCCGCCGTGGTCATTTTGTTGCCCAACGGCTTACCTATCCCTGTCGCCCATAGCGAATGTTAAAAGCACACCATCAGGCTGTAAACGATTTATTAGAAGCGATTTTGGCTTTTAAACATGCTCTAGAAAGTAACTTGAACCCCTGCCGTAAAGGATCTGAACTGTGGGTAGTTGCTAAAGCTGTCCACCCCTTGAAGGCGGTTGTTTCCGCTTGCAAACTCAGGATCAACACCGGAATATTTGGTGAAAGTCAATAAGTTGGACGCATTCAAATACAATCTCATGCTTTTCAGGTGTAGGGTACTGAGCACGCTTTTGGGCAGGTTGTAACCCAAAACCACGTTCTTCAATCTGAGGAAAGATCCATCCTCCAAGAAATATTGGGAAGGTCTGGAGAAATTACCATTCAAATCGTTGAACGTAAGCGCAGGTACGGTTGCATTCGGGTTATCCTCGCTGAAGGCATCCAATACCTTTGTGGAACCATTGTAATCCCCATTTAGGCGATCGGTGTACACCTTATTGTAATTAAATAAATCCACGCCTGTTTGTGCGGTCCAGAACAAGGTCAGGTCAAATCCTTTATACTCACCATTCATATTGATCCCGTAAGTGAATTTTGGCCATGGATTACCCAGGTATGTCTGGTCTTCATCTGTAACCTTACCATCAGGTACCATCACTATATTTCCATTTTCATCCAAAGAAGCGATATCCAGGAAGAAAATATCTCCTACTTTGGTATTTGGAGAGATATAATATCCTTCTGGCGCATTGTTGTTGAGCATATCCAACTGTTCCTGCGAGGTAATCAATCCTCCGGTTTGGAATCCATAGAAGGAAGCCTGTGGGTGCCCTACAGCAGTCCGAGAAACCACCATTCCATCATTGGAACCTGTCAATTCCGTTCCCGCCAATCTCAAGACCTCATTGGCATTGTGATTGACATTCACACCGAATTTGTATTTGAAATCACTGATGCGGTTGCGGTAATTGATCGAAATATCATAACCGGTATTTCTGGTCTCCGCCAGGTTGGCGGTCAGGCTTCCGAACCCACTTGAAGGTGGCAATTGCTGAGGAATCAGGATATCCGAAGAGATTTTATCATAGTATTCCACCGAACCGAAGATTTTCCCTTCCAGAAAGGAGAAGTCGACTCCAAGGTTGAGTTGTTTGTTTTCCTCCCATTTGATACTTTTATTTGGCGGGTTTTTTACCCGGCTTCCTTCAAACAGCTGACCGTACATCGAGCTGTAGCCGTAATTATCATAGTTAGTGGCAAACAAATACCGAGCAATATTATCTGAACCTAAAATACCCCAACCAGCACGAAGTTTTAACTCATCGATCCAGTCTTTTTGCATGAAAGACTCTTTGTTGATATGCCAACCTGCGGAAAAAGAAGGGAACACTCCACTGCTTTGGTTAGGCCCAAACTTATCAGAATAATCTAAACGAACATTGGCCTGGAACAGGTATTTTTCATCAAAATTATAATTCACGCGACCGAAATATCCGATTTGACCGAAATGTCCTTTGCTATGACCATATTGTCTGGCATCAGGATCAATATCGACCGTACCATTCTTAATATCAGTATCAATCAAATTTGTCGTACGAATACTGATTGACTCATTATTTCCATAAGAATACTCCCCACCCACACGGGCAGAAACATTATGCTTATTTACCTGAAAACTATAGCCCAGGTAACTGATAATATCATATTTATTAGACTGTGACTGGTTCAGATAATATTTATTATTGGGATCAAAATTACTTGGATTATGATAGTATGGATGATAAAGATCTTCTGACCGATCCCAGTTGAAACGCCCCGCTACATTGGTTCTCCAGATCAGGTTTTCGATCGGGCTGATCTCTGCATATCCCAAAGCATACATGAAATTATTGCGATCGTTACCATCGTAAAGATTTAATTTAGCTACAGGGTTCGCTCCTGCCCACTGGGTTTCCCCTGTTGGGTCATAGCCATATCCACCACCGGCGGTATTGGTCTCGTCATATACCGGGATCGTTGGGTTCGCACGGAAAATCATTTTGTAAATCTGATTTCCTCGTTCTCTGCTGTCCAATGGTGTTCTGTCCGTAAAAGCATAAGTAAAGGTTTGCCCCACCTTCAACCACGGTTTCACTTGCGCATCGGTATTGACACGGAAATTATATTTTTTATAATCCGAATTGATCACTACCCCTTTCTGGTCAATGTAGTTACCCGAGATGTAGTAGTTGATGTTATTGGCACTTCCCTGAAAAGACAAGGAATGGTTGTTCGTACTTCCCGGGCGTAACATTTCATTGGCCCAATTGGTGGACTGGTCAAACTCCTGTAAATAATAAGGGTAGCGTTGCTCAATTTGCTTATCGGACAAGCCGTCATTGATATGTCCCTGAATAAAAGCCGAAGAATATTGGTTGGCGTCCAAAAGTTCCGGGAAATTAAACACCTCATCCACACTGAAATAAGTATGGTAACGAACCGTTGATTGCGCTTTTGTTCCTCGCTTGGTCGTTACGATGATTACCCCGTTAGCAGCATCCTTACCATAAATCGCACCGGCAGCAGCATCCTTCAATACACTGATTGACTCAATGTCCTCAATATTTACGGCCTGCTCCAGGCTGGTTCCGGTACGCACACCGTCCACAACAACCAATGGCGCAGTACTATTCAAGGAGGTGATACCTCGAATACGAATCGTTGCTCCCGAACCAGGCGCTCCACTGCTTTTGGTAACATTTACCCCTGCCGCACGGCCCTGAAGCGCATTGCCTATCGTTGGTGAGGAGATATTCTGAATATCGTCAGCGGCGATGGTGGCCACTGCTCCGGTAATATCACTTTTCTTTTCTTCACCAAAACCCACCACCACAATCTCATCCAATTCTTTCACGCTCTCCATCATCGTGATCTGAAACTCGCTTTGGTTACCGATTTTCACTTCCGTATTTTTGTACCCTACGAAGGAAAACACCAGTGATGATGTTGGGGTAACAGATTTAGTGGAAAAAGTAAACTTTCCATCAAAGCCCGTTATGGTACCATCATTGGTGCCTTTAATTACCACATTAACCCCTGGCAATGGCTCTTTATTCTTGTCTGTTACTAACCCACTTATAGTGAGGGACGATTGGGCTAAAAGGACATTATTAATAAATAGAAAAAATAATAATGTAAAAATCCCCTTCAACCTTCTGGAAAACAAGTTGATGTTTTTCATAAAAGTTAAGTTGTAAGTATAAAAATTAGACTCATAAGTAAAAAAATTGCAATAGCCGCCAGTATTCCTAAAAGAACCACCGATTGCTTTACTTTTTTATTGGTTTTCTCTGCTTCAATATCATTTATCAGCTCAGCCATAAACTTCTGCTTTGTGAATTCTTAATTTGATGGAAGCAATCTGATAAAAAATTAATAGGAACATTAATAATCTATACTCAGTAGTTGTAAAATTGGATCCACATCCTTATTTATTTGATTTACAGGATTTTACATTGTATTATGGAACTATTTTTACAATAAAATTCAAGCAAAAACAGTTAGGTAGAGGCAAAAATGAATTCAAGACAGCTGTTTACACGCTCGAAAATCACAAATGGGACTCACCATCAACTACCATAGACCTCTTAGCATCCCACTGTTAATTTCTCTGCTTTTCACGAATTTTTCATCCCCCAGACTTTGTAAATTTCTACTAGGCGTTATGCGTAAGTTGATAAAGATGGGTGCTGTTGATTTTTGAAAAGCCCAAATTTGGCTTAGCTTGCTTTCTCCTCTTTCCCCTACTTTGTTGGAAAAAAATTGAAATAGAAAATGATTGCTTCTTTTTCCCACCTTGCAGCAAAACAAGGATTGAGAGCGAATTTAAAGCCAAAATTCGCAGCGAAAATTTGATGAATGCAGAAGCGATTAAGGATTATTTTAAAAGAATAGCAGCGCTATTGTTGAAAATTATCCAAAACCGCTTCCCATTTTTCTAATTTGCCATCGGATGATGCAGTTTGTATCGCGCGCTTAGGATTGCTTCTGATGAATATAATCTGATGGTGTAATTTTAAAGTGCTCCCGGAAACATTTGGTGAAGTAACTATGACTATTAAAACCTACAGCATACATCACTTCGGTCACATTACTTTCCTGACTTCTTAAAAGTTCGGCGGCATAATTCAATCGCTCAATTCTGATATATTCATGCACACTCCTGTTGGTCAGCGCCTTGACCTTACGATACAATTGCGCACGACTCAGACCCAGTTCACGACAAATCAATGTGTTGTTGAACTCATTGTTGGACATATTGTCCTTGATCACCTGATTTAAGGCATTGATGAATTTTTCATCCGCCTTATTTCGGTGCAATGGCTTGAGTTTATCCTTTTGGTTACCAACCAGTTTTTGAGCATACTGCTGTCGGTTATCAATGATATTTTTGACTTTCAACTGCAGTTCCGCACTTTGGAACGGCTTGATGACATAGTCTTCGGCTCCCAGTTCGAGGGCCTGATGCACGTTGTCCTTATTGGTTTTTGCCGAAACCAGAATGATCGGAATATGGGAAGTGGTGGTATCAGCCTTTAGCTTTTTGGTGAGCTCAATCCCGTCACACACAGGCATCATCACATCACTCAAAATGAAATCAGGCACATGCTCAGTAGCCAGTTCATAGCCTTTTTGCCCATCTTCAGCCGTTAAAACTTTGTAATCTGAGAAAATATGAACCAAATAATCCCGCATATCGGCTTCATCCTCAATGATCAATACCGTCGGCAGGTTGAGTTCATTGTCCAGGTGTTTGTCCTCATAAAGGGTATTGTCATCCTCCGATACTTCCTGAGCCGAGAGCATCTCCGCAGGAATACCCGACTGACCGACTTCTTCTTCTTTCTGTTCCTGTGAAACAGGCAGGTCTATAGGAAGATCCACCGTAAAAATCGTCTGCTCGCCAGGTTGTGAGCTGACCGTAATTTCTCCCTTATGCAGCTCAACCAATGATTTGACAATATACAATCCGATGCCATTACCGGCCGTAGATTTATCATGGTAAAATCTGTCGAAAATAAGCTCCAGTTTCTCGGGGCTAATACCCTTGCCGTTATCCTCAATCTCAATCCTTACCGCTTTATGCTTCGATTCGACCAAGGATAGGCGCAATTTCACCACGCCCTGAACATCCACATTTTTGATGGCATTGGAAACAAGGTTATACAAAACCTTCTCAACCTTATCTACATCAAGTGTTCCCTGATAGTCGGCAGGGGCAATCTGTAAATCCACCTTCTTGTTTTGCTTCTGAGCCTCTATCGTCCAGTTTTTATAAATATTGGTAACGACCTCCTCAACATTGCACGGACGGATTTGCATATGCATAAATCCATTCTCAATTTTAGAGAAATCCATGATCTGAGTGGTTAGTCGCAAAAGGCGCTGCGCATTTTTGTACACCAGCTGCAGGTTGAACTGTGCCTCTTTATCCTCCTTATAATTATTCATCAGGTCCACGATCGGCCCGAGAATCAGCGTCAATGGTGTTCTGAAATCATGGGAAATATTGGTAAAAAACTGAATTCGTGTGGATTGCAACTCCTGATCCTTCTTATTCAGTTTGTCCTGGTTATCAATATGCAGGTTTTGAATCTGAACCCTGTGCAATAATTTCTGACGCATAGAAGCCACATACACGATGAGCCCTATAATAAAGGTGATCAAAACAAAGTAGCAAAGGAAAGCGAAAGGTGTACGGTACCAAGGTGGTAAAATCGTTACTTTGAGTCGCTTACCTTCTCTGTTCCAAACCCCATAATTATTACTTGCCATAACATGCAATTCATATTTACCGGCAGGAAGATTGGTGTAATTGGCGATTTTTTGATTATTGATATAATTATAATCTTCCTCAAAGCCAATAAGCCGATAAGCATACTGATTTTTTTCAGGCTGCATAAAATTCAGAGCGCTAAACTGAACAGCAAAATTGGACTGATCTGATTTTAGTGCAATGGAATCGGTCGACGAAATGAGTTTATGTAAAATATCACTATTTGAATTTTTATCCACCTTGTGATTTTTAACATACAACTGCGTGAACGCTATCGGAGGAGGGGTGTTATTAATGGGAATCCTAAACGGGTTGAATCGGAACAGCCCCTTTTTACTACCCAAAATCAATTCATTTCTCCTAAACCGAATACCATCATGGCCTCCGACCATCGCTCCGTCTGTCTCATCATAAAAAACAATCGACTGATCTTTTATGCCATATCGGATTAACTGGCGGGGAGTACTGAGCCATAAATTCCCCTTTCTATCGCGAACGATATTCTTCACCGGACTAATAGGCAATCCGCCAGAACCAGAAATTTGTTTAAACTTTTTTGACACCGGGTTAAAGGCGATCAGCCCTTTGTTTGTCCCAAGCCAAATTAAATCCTGATCAACAATATCTATACAATAGATTTTATCCGTTGTCAGGCCGGAACCGGAAAAATCCGTGTAGAAACGTTCGATCGTTTTTTCCTGCCGATTGAATTTTATCAATCCACCATTAGGGGAAGAAGAAACATAAATATTATCATCAGCATCCACGGCCATATCATCGACCTCAAGTCCGGTCAGACTATCTTTATCATAGACCATATAATGCTCGAAACATTTATCATATGGATTAAAATAGTCCAGATTTCCTTTGTACATTCCTAGCCATAAACCACCGTCTTTGGCTTTACGCATGACCTTGATATCCACGGAGGATAGCTGTTGATGCGCTTTTTCACCGCTCTGCATATTGATGGTAGTGAAATTTCCATTTTGGAACAAGGACAGTCCTCCCCCCCAACTACTGACCCAAATACGGGAAAGGCTGTCCACCACAAGCCCGGTTACACCACCCGCAGGTAAATTAGACTTCCCATTATGCTGATAATGGTGCTTCAGTTCAAGTTTTTTATCATAAATAATCAAGCCATTGTCCACCCCCACATAAAGATCACCCGAAGGATGTTCAAAAAGCGACTTGACGAAATGAGTCTTGGGGTCAGGGGATTGATTAATATAGGGGAAATTCTCATAGAAATTTTTCTGATAAGTGGGCAACATACACAGGCCATTATCACGGGTGCCAATCCAAAGCAAGCCCTCATCATCCTTCATCAGGTAATCTACAATATTGCTCTGTAATGAATTCTGATCCAAGGGGTCATACTGATAGTTCTGGAAAACTCCCGATCGTTCATCAAGATGACTGAGCCCTTTTTCAGTACCAATCCACAGGTTATTTTTTCGATCTGAGATCAAAGTATTGATCCGATGATCGCTCAAACCGTCTTTTAGTCCGAAATGATCGAACTCCACCACAATGGTATCAGAATAGTAAGATATCATTCCCTTGGACAGTTGACCTTTAAAAGCGCCCACCCACAGGTTGTTGCGCTGATCCACATGAACCACCTTGAGGCTATCAGTCTTTAAAGTAGTATTTGTTTTATTGTAGGTAAAAAAGCTCTCTTTTTCAGGATTAAACATCAACATACCACTATGAGAGGTCATCCATAGGTTGCCATGCATATCTTCTGAAATACTTAAAATGGCCGATATTTTCCCACCAACCTTTGTCTTATTATTATGTAAAAATCGCTTAAACTTTCCGGTATTCAAATCAAAAAGACTTAAGCCATTAAAGGTACCGACCCAAATTCTCCCTTTGCTGTCCTGGTACAGGCTACTCACCCAATTGTGGGATAAACTTTCGGAATGTGCTGTTTGCTGAAAATTAGTGAAAGTACCATAAACAGGATCATAGACATCAAGCCCCTGCCCGGAAGTACCAATTAATATTTTCTTGGAATTTGTTTCCAATAAACACTCAATGCTATTGGAATGAATGGATAGGGAGTCCTGGGGATCATTGGAGAAGGTGTGGATTTCATAACCATCATAGCGTTTGAGGCCGACATTAGTGCCATACCAAATAAACCCCTGATCATCCTTTATGATCGTTTTAACCCATGCATCAAAGGCAGGATCATTGGCTTTGATTTGCTGAAATTTGGGCTGTGCCCAAACGGAGGTATAGCTCAATAAAAGAAATAGTAGTAGGTAGCGTTGGTTCATAAGAAAAAATAAAAAATATATATTCAAGATAATAAAAAATTACTCAGACAAGTATCGATCAGTAGATAGATCATTTTAAGCCGGATTATTCAAGCCTGAATCCTCCTTTGGAGCATGCTTAAAAGCCAAAATTCGAATTTGAAGCCGGATCGTGTGCTTTTTAGCTACAAGGCAGGATAAGTGAAGGAATAGTTCCCTATTTCATTTTTTCCCAACAAAGCAGATGCATAAGGAGAAAGCAAGCTTGCCCAAATTTGGACTATTCATAATTCAGCAAGAACAACCTTATTGAAATTAAATTTCTTAAGGTGAGTTACCAAATCTACTGTTGTTTAATTCGGCTTAAACTAACGGAATATATGCTAATCGTAAGTCAGCATACTTCCCCACCAATCTGCATTAGGCTCATAATCAATACGCTGCTGTTCCTTTCGGATTTCCTCCACCTTAGGCAATAAGCGCAGCTCTAATTTTTTTAGATAAGCCTCTTCCTTTTTGGCATCATACTGCTGATCTATGGGAGGTTCCTGAGCACCTACCGCATCCAAATACTCCTTCATCATTACGAGTAAGGCCTCCCTTTTTTCCGGATAAGCTGCACTCAGGTCAAATTGTTCGCCTACATCATTTGCCAAATGATAGAGACTGCTTTTTTCATGGTCATAATCATAGATCAACTTCCAGTTGCCCAAACGGATCATACTTGCTGGTGCTCCACCCTGGTTACTATAATGCGGATAATGCCAGATCAAGGGCCTTTCCTCCACATTTCCACCATTGAACAAGGGGCTTAAATCCTTACCGTCAAGATATTGGGAAGGATACTTTTTCCCTCCGGTCAAAGCTAAAAGCGTAGGGTAAAAATCGGACCCAATCACCGGATAATTCACCTTCAATTGGGCAAATTCCCTATTGGGTAATTTAATAAAAAAGGGTACCCGGATTCCTCCTTCAAACTCGAACCCTTTTCCGGCCCGAAGCGGAGCATTGGAGGTTGAAAACGAATCTCCAGCAACCACTCCACCATTATCAGAAGTAAACACAACGATCGTATTATCAGAGGTGCCACTTTCTTCCAGGGCTTTCAAAACATGTCCAACAGCCTGATCCATATGCTCCACCAGTCCGGCATACACCGGATTATCCTGATGCAGTCGAATAGGTTTTCGCTCCCCCATTTCAAACCCTTTGGGACTTACCCCTTTTTGTTCAATCTTATTTCTATATTTAGCCCATGTGTCCCGATCAGTCTGTATAGGGCTGTGAACGGCATAAAAACTCAAAAAAGCGAAAAAAGGCTTTCCTATATCCGCCTGATTCTGAATAAAATCACCTGTTTCTTTGGCCAGACGAAAACTAAGGTTTTCCCCCGCCTGATGGTCTTCCAAAGCAGGGTTTTTAAAAGGAGAAAAATAACCACCCTTTGGGCTACCGCTTTCATAACCTCCTTTGTTGATGTCAAAACCATGATCTTCAGGCAAGGAACCATGATCTCCGATATGCCATTTCCCTGCGAAGAAAGTAGTGTAGCCTTCTTCCCTGAAAGCCTCAGCAATAGTGAACTCTGAGGTGCTTAAGCCTTTGGCATAGGTCGCGGGCAACCGTTTGGTATGTCTGCCCTCGGTGCGCCATGCTTCTCCCTCCTTCGCGCCGATCCATTCCGTTATGCCATGACGTGCCGGAAATTTTCCGGTCATGATACTTGCACGTGACGGACTGCACACTTGGCAATTGGCATAGCCCTGTGTGAAATTAACGGAAGCAGAAGCGAGTTGATCGATATTCGGAGTTTCATAGCATGAACTTCCGGTAAAAGACAGGTCATGATAACCCAAATCATCTACCAGTATAAATAACACATTCGGACGATTTTGCGCCCTACTAATTGGCATTGCTAAAAAAATAAAAACCAGGATAAAAGCTAAAATTCTCATAAGGGTTCATTTTTGATAAAATGAAAGTACAGTATTTCTTCCAAAAGAAATAATGGCATTTTCTCAAAGCCTGTCGCTCGTGCACGCCCATCTTTCACCACTTGCAATGGGGTATCATATCATGTAAATCGGGTATCATTTTCATGTTTTTCGACCATCATAACAATTGAATATAAAGCACTTGAATACCTTAAGCTTGTTATTTTTTTATAAATGAATTCAAGAACATGAAACGATCACCTTTATTTTTTCTTTGGCTTTTGCTGTTGCCTTTTTCCGTTTTTGCTCAGAAAATAAATGCGCCCAACGGGAAATTATCTGCAGAAATAACTCATCAAAAAACGCTGAAAATTGAGGTCTTCTACGAAGGGGAAAAAGTGGTCAGCCTGTCGGATCCTCAAATAGCACTCGATGGCAAAAAACAGGTCCGTGGAAAAGTCAAACCTGTTTTAGGCAATGGAACCGATCAGTTCGAAGCAGCAGTTCCCTTGAAGTTCAGTCAGATTAATCAGCCCTATACCTCAGCCAACTTTTCCTTTAATGACGTACAACTTCAGCTACGTTTGTACAATGATGGTTTGGCTTATCGATTTAAAGGAAGCAGGGATAAGGTGATGGGTGTAAATGAAGGCCTGAAAATCCAATATCCTGAAAAAAGTACCGTTTGGAGCACCAATATCAAGGATGATTTCGCCTCAGCATACGAGAAACCTTACAAACCACATGACATCAAAAACTTCAGCGAGTATGAGGTCAACTTCCTGCCCATGTTGGTTACTACACCCCAAAATACGCAAGTCCTTTTGACGGATACGGATGTTCTGGACTATCCCAATATGTTTGTCCGAAAATCAGACGCTCCCAATACACTTGAGATCTGTTTCCCCAAAAAACCGAAACAGGTAGTTTATAGTGGCGATCGCCGAAGCGTGGTCAAGAGCACCGAGACCTATATTGCCGAAACGAATACCAAGCGAAATTTCCCTTGGAGGATCTTCGTCATCGGAAAAGATGCAGACCTGCTCACCACCACTTTGCCTTATCATTTAGGACCAAAGCCTGTCAGTGATCAAACCGACTGGGTAAAGCCTGGGCAGGTTTCCTGGGAATGGTGGAACGGATGGAACCTCTATGGCGTGGATTTCGAGGCGGGCATCAATACGCAAACCTATTTGTATTATATTGATTTCGCCTCAAAGAATGGCATTCCTTACTTACTCTTGGATGAAGGATGGTCGATCTCCACAACCGATATTTCCAAACCTGCCCAATCGCTTGACCTGAAAAAAATCATTGCTTACGGGAAAGAAAAAAAGGTTGATCTGATCCTCTGGGCATCATGGATGACGCTGGAAAAACAAATGGAGGTTTTACCATTGTATCGAAAATGGGGCGTTGCCGGCATCAAGGTGGACTTTATGAACCGCGCCGATCAGGACATGGTCAATTTTTATGAAGAGGTAGCCAAAGCCTGCTGGGATAATCAACTGTTGGTGGATTTTCATGGTTCCTACAAACCTGCCGGCCTTCAGCGAAAGTATCCCAACATCGTTTCGCACGAAGGCGTGCTTGGACTGGAATACTCAAAATCCAAAACGTGGGTAACACCTGAGCATAACCTGCGCTTGCCATTTATCAGAATGACTGCCGGACCGATGGACTACACCCCTGGCGCTATGCGCAACTTCCACCCTACCGAGTTTTGTCCTTCCAATGATATCCGCGCTGGCGGACAAGGCACTCGGGCTCATCAGGCGGCCATGTATGTGGTTTATGAATCGGCAGTGAACATGCTATGTGATACCCCATCCAACTATGAACGTGCGCAGGAATGTACCGACTTCATTACGCAGGTTCCCACTACTTGGGATGAAACACGAGTGCTCGATGCCAAATTTGGAGAGTATGTGGTGATGGCAAGAAGAAAAGGAGAACAATGGTTCGTCGGCGGAATGTGCGCCAAAGGAAATTACAGCAAAACATTCAAGGCAGATTTCCTGCAAAACAAAACAGCGCAAATACTCAAAGACGGCATCAATGCTGACCGATGGGCAGAGGACTTTCAGTTCGTCAACAATCAATCTTTGACGGGAGAGCTAACAGTAGAAATGATCGAGAACGGTGGGTTCTCAGCCATCATTGATTAACTTTTTTAATAGATAGCAAATGAGACGATTTATAAAATTTTGGAGCATATTGCCGATTTGCATTATGATAAATAGCCTTGTGCTATATGCTCAAAACGGGCAGTACTCCCCTGATTACCTCAATACCACATTGACTACCGAGCAACGCGTCGATGACCTCGTTTCGCGGATGAGTCTGAAAGAAAAGCTGAGGCAACTCTTCAGTGCTGCCCCTGCGATTCCCCGTCTGCAAGTACCTGCTTACAATTACTGGAATGAATGTCTGCATGGGGTGGCACGAGCAGGAAAAGCGACTGTTTTTCCGCAGGCGATCGGCCTCGCGGCTTCCTTTGATCAGGAAATGATTTACAAAGTTGGCACTGCCATTTCGGACGAAGGCCGTGCCAAGCACCATCATTTTGTCCGCAACGATGTCCGTTCCATTTATACAGGCCTTACCTATTGGTCGCCGAATATCAATATTTTCAGGGATCCGAGATGGGGACGCGGACAGGAAACCTATGGTGAGGACCCATTCCTGACCGGCTTGCTGGCGACTCAATTTGTCAAAGGTTTGCAGGGTGATGATCCCGACCACCTCAAGGCAGTGGCGACCATCAAGCATTTTGCAGTTCATAGCGGACCCGAATTCAGTCGGCATTCCGATAATTTTTACACCAACAATATTGACCTGTACAACACCTACCTGCCTGCCTTCGGGACGGTCGTCAAAGATGCCAATGTGCAGTCGGTGATGTGCGCCTACAACCGCTTCCGTGATCAGCCCTGTTGTGGATCTTATTATTTGCTGGAGGAAATTTTGCGCAAGCAAATGGGATTTACTGGCTATGTGGTTTCTGACTGCGGGGCGATTTCTGATTTTTATAAGGAAGGAACACATCAGGTGGTGGATCAGCCCTCGCAGGCATTGGGTTGGTCGCTTTCGGCAGGTACAGACCTGAACTGTGAGGAGTCAAAACAATTCATGGAGGATCATATTGAGGAGGCCGTAGCTAAGGGAATAATCAGTGAAAGCGATATTGACCGGTCGGTGAAAAGGTTGTTCACGGCACGCTTTAAATTGGGGCTATTTGATACGGAGGATCAACAAAAGTATGCACAAAACCCACATGAAGTAGTGGGTAGTAAGCGCCATCAGCAGATCAACCTTGAGGCTTCGCAAAATGCATTGGTGCTGATGAAAAACAATGGCATTTTGCCCCTTGACCCTTCGCAAAAGATAGCCCTGATCGGCCCAAATGCAGATAATATTGACGTACTGTTCGGGAATTACAATGGTCTGCCGATTGCTCCTTCTACCCCATTGATTGGCCTGAAAAAAGCTTTTGGTGAAAATCAAATTTCCTTTTCGAAAGGCTCCGCACTGACTGCCGATAAATATGGTCATTACGATGTGGTACCCGCTGAAGTGCTCTTTCATAAAACAAAAAGAGGCAAACTGAAAGCTGGGCTCAAGGCGACTTATTTTAACCCCAAAAAAGCGGAACAATCCTTCACCCAAGTGGATCGACAAATAAATTTCACCTGGGAAAAAACACCTTTGAATCAGCAAATACAAGAACAGTTTTCCGTCAAGTGGGAGGGCATTTTGATTCCTCAGCGCAGTGGGCAATACCGTTTCGGAGGAAATGTAGAAACTAAAATCAAGGGCAAAAAAATACACAGCATCGTTGATCTGAAAAAAGGCGAGCAATATGAAATATCGATCAGCTACCAAACCAAGCCCGCCTGGTACAAAAACAGTATTTGTCCGCAGGCAGAATGGACATGGGTGCAGACCGATTTTGATTATCAAAAGGAAGCCATAGCAATTGCCAAAAAGGCTGAGGTGATCGTTTTCTGTGGGGGGATTTCACCGAGGCTCGAAGGAGAGGAAGGCAAGGAAATGGACATTGACCTCGAAGGGTTTTATAAGGGAGACCGCACCTCCATTGACTTACCGCAGGTGCAACAGCAACTATTTGATGAGTTGTACCAACTCAACAAACCGATCATTTATGTAAACTTTTCTGGTAGCGCCATCGCATTCACAGAGATCAACCAAAAAGCAGAGGCAGTCATTCAGGCCTTCTACCCTGGCGAACGAACAGGTGATGCCCTGGCAAATTTACTGTTGGGGAAATACCAACCACAGGGCCGCCTGCCGGTTACTTTTTATCAAAACCTTGATCAGATGCCTGCGATGAATGATTACAGCATGCAAGAGCGTACCTATAGATATTTCTCAGGCAAACCATTGTACCGCTTTGGTGCCGGACTTGATTTTTCCACCACCGAGCTGAGCAAGCTTGAGCTTCCTGCAAAGCTAACTGCAGGCGAAAATCTAAAGGGTACTTTTTATGTTAAAAACACAGGAAACGAACCCCTGACAAAAAAATACCAAGTCTACTTTAGCAGCGAAAATGCGCCTGACAGATCGATTAAAAAGCTGGTGCAGATTGTAAAAGTGGAGCTGAAAGGCAAACACACGCAGGAAATCGCTTTCGAAATCTCAACGGACAATATGGGAATTTATGATGCCGACCTTCAGAAAAAGATCAATGAGGGGAAGGCAAGCATCGAGATTTTTGATGGAAAGCAACAACTCGTCGGACAGTTTGAAATTGTAGGGAGCTGTGCGGTGAGTACAATGAAGCCAACGCGTTGATTACATTTATCGATCTTGTAAAGGCGTATTATTTCTGGTCGTAGGCTTCGGTCTACGACCAATTATTTTTTTTACCAAGGATAAAGCCTTGGCCTATCAATATAAAAAACCATTGAAATGGGTTGAAGCCCTCACCCATCGAAAATTGAACTCACAAATCGGATATTGATAGTTTTCTATTGTCCACAGATGACACAGATTTCCACAGATTATTTTTTCACGTTATTCTATTCAATCTATCGCGAGAGTCCCTCTCGTGATAGCCCATTTCAATAATCCGCCACAGGCTTATTCTGGTCGTAGGCTCCTGTCTACGACCCATTTTTCAATTTATGAGCCACCACACAACCATTTCCACAACTCACCCCACCTCATTAAACATGGAATGAATTCCATGTCTATTACAAAAAGGCCTTACAGGACTGCTGTGCCGAAGGTACATTTGGTAATAGCTGCGGGTTTTAACCCGTAGGACATAATGACCATTGATCACCCATCGGCAACCCAAAAGGATAGTAATTGGAGGCGGAAATCAGATCGCCTTCCCCACCGGCTTTGACCATTTTATCGGAAGAGACGGCAAGTACATTCCCCAAATGGTTACTGTACTCGTATTGTCGGTTACCGTGGGTGAATTCTCCTTCGGTATCCAGCGCCTTGATCATTCCAATGCGCTGACTACCATAAATCGGCATTTCTTTCAGTACACCCGCTTTGTCATAAACCGCCATAGTATTGCCAGAGGCATCCCACTTCGACAGGCTCAGCGACCACGGATGTAGATGCTACTTTGTCCATTATGTTGTTTAGATACCCGGTTGCCCGTGGCATCATAGGCGTAAGCGGCGTTTCCACTGGCCTGGCATTTGTTAATTTAACTACTTAATTATTAAATCCTTATTAATGGCGTTTGAGTCTAATGGAGTTTTATAATCGGCAATAAAATAATATTTTTCCTTATTTCGAATCACGTATAGTGTGTCACTATTTGAGTGTTTAACTATTCGGTCTCCTTTTTGAATAAATATACCAAACTCATAGTCCATTCCTCTTTTGGAATAAGATAAGTTGTCAGCTCCATTGAACAATAAACTATCCTGTTTTGCGCCTATTACCTTACTCCAACCTTTATCAAATGAATTTTCTTTAATTATAATATCAACCGAGTTTTTTAAAATAATTAATCGATACCTTCTTAGATTTTCATATCTACTCCCCTCAATCCAATTAACAATGTAAAATAAAGGTGGAATAAATAATAAAATTATTAAAATTGATCTAAAATATTTCTTGTTACTCTTCATCATATGCTGGGTTATCAAAAA
The DNA here is from genome assembly GCF_036244895.1 of Persicobacter diffluens. Lineage (NCBI taxonomy): Bacteria > Pseudomonadati > Bacteroidota > Cytophagia > Cytophagales > Persicobacteraceae > Persicobacter > Persicobacter diffluens. Next base: position 216,903 of record NZ_BQKE01000004.1, on the reverse strand, counting down.
TAGTTATCGTTTTAGTTGTTGTCTTGCCATAATTAACTCCTCCTGTAATTGGAGAAATAGGAACTGATAAGCCAATAGACACTCCAGCAGTAGCCATTTTTTGATTAAAATCATCAGCAACAGATAGACTGCCATTTAGAGAAACTTCCCCGATAAATTCAACACCTAAACTTCCAGAATACCTATTTCCTGCAAACTGTTTATTGATCTTGAAATTTCTCGCTTCACCTGAATAAAAAGCCTTACCTTTCCCTATACTCACTGAAGCTGGATCCAGTCCTACTCCCACACCACCATCAGCATAAAGTGCTATTTTGCCAAAATCAGGGCCATGTAATGGGATAAACAGCCCTAACGAGCCTGAAGCACCTGCTCCAGAATACATATCAGCACCAACTTCATAGTATAATCCATCTCCTGTATATGCTCTCATAGCAGGGGAATCCCATAGCTTCAAGGCAGAATACATAAAATCAGGATTTGAATTATCCCGCCAATGTGGATTGTAAGAGATTGTACTTTGATCTCCATTCTGATAAGAATCAACATACAAAGCGCCCTTAGAAGGTCCATTATATTGGTTATCGTAACCTCCGTAGCCCATTCCCATGGTATAACTGTTCCAACCTTCAGTCCAAAAAGCATCCTTATTTTCTGCAGTAGTATATTGCCACATCGCATTCTTTATTTCAGAAAATCCTTTGTCTCCATATTGATAAGTAGATAACTTGGTAGATCCATCATCCAAATGACGGGTGATTACTATCCGCTCTTCCAATCCATCCAAATCCACTGCCCAAATAGGCATGTTCCCCGCAAACTGATATGGCGTATACCAAGGAAATTCCTTCGTCAACGGATCCACACTCAAGAACTTCCCTATCGCTGGATTATACAACCTGAATCCATAATCCTGAATCAGTTGGCTATTGGAGAAATTTCGGTCGTCTTCTTTACCGTTAAAGCCATATCGATAATCCGCCGTCCTCATACTCCGATCCCCAATCCTCAACCCAAAAGGATAGTAATTGGAAGCGGAAATCAGATCGCCTTCCCCACCGGCTTTGACCATTTTATCGGAAGAGACGGCAAGTACATTCCCCAAATGGTTACTGTACTCATACTGTCGGTTACCGTGGGTGAATTGCCCATCGGTATCCAGTGCCTTGATCATTCCAATGCGCTGACTGCCGTAAATCGGCATTTCTTTCAGCGCACCCGACTGGTCATAGACCGCCATGGTATTGGCGGAAGCGTCACACTTCGACAGGCTCAGCGACCACGGATGTAGATGCTACTTTGTTCATCATGTAGTTTAGATACACGGTTGCCCGCTGCATCATAGGCGTAGGTGGCGATTCCACTGGCCTTGGATACCTGCGCTACTTTGCCCTGCAAGTTCCATTTAATATTAGTGATTTCTTCGGAATTATCCGAGATTAAATTGCCTATTGGGTCATATATAAAAACATGGGTTCTTCGCCTTGCAATTCCTCCTTGAATACTTTCTTAAGCTGAATCAGCTGCTGCTGTTCTGTGTCGGCAAGGTTTACCTGTTCTTGCGTATCAGCTTGTAAATTATACAATTGTTCATCTACGGATCGACCCAATGGAATCATGATGTCAGGGTTGATTGCTACGCCTTTTTGAGGTGGAATATAGGCCCAATCCCCTTTTCTGAGCCATAGTCGAGCATTGGCCTCAAGCATTAAATGACTTCGCCCTTTTTCATTCAAACCGAATAACGTATTGGTCAAAGGCTGTGCATCAAGGTGTTGATCGACAGCTAAATGTAGACATTCGTTAAAGGTATTAATCAAATCCATCTGACAAATAAGGGCGTCTGAGGTTCCTTTTTTGACCATCTTGGGTGCCCAAACGATGAATGGAACGTTCGTCCCGGCATTGAACAGGCTGTATTTTCCACCTCGGTATTTACCCCATGGGCGATGGGTTCCGTTGTCGGCAATGGCATGATCGGCATAGCCATCGCTCAGCACAGGGCCGTTGTCGCTACTGAAAATGATCAGGGTATTATCCGCAATTTTTTGCTCTTTCAGAAAACTCATCAGACGGCCAATGGCGTCATCAGCTTCCAAAATAACATCCCCTCGGGCTCCCAGACCACTTTTTCCTTTGAATTTTGGATGGGGCAAGCGAGGAACATGCGGCTGATGCATGGCATAATATAAAAAGAAGGGTTGTTGGCTCTGATTGCTTTTTTGAATAAAGTGTTGGGCTTCAGCGAGGAAGTCATTGGTCATGTTTTCATCGACCCAATGGGCACTTTTCCCTCCTTTGACAAAGCCGATGCGTGGCACTCCATTGACGATGCTTTGGTTATGGCCGTGTGACCATTTCAGACGCAACATTTCAGGATGGGTCAGTGCAGTGGGTTCTCCCTCGAAATTTTCTTTATAATTCACCGCAATAGGATCTTTCGGGTCCAAATTATCTACCTTCCCATTTTTTACATAAACCGTGGGGACGCGGTCATTAGTCGCTGCCATGATATAGGAATAATCAAATCCGAGATCGTTCGGATTGGGACTGATGGTTTGGTTCCAGTCTATGTTTCCATTGCCGAGACCCAGGTGCCACTTTCCTACCACAGCGGTTCGGTAACCCGCTTTCTTGAATGTTTTGGGAAGAGTCGGGGCGTCGGTAGCGATGAGCATCGGTGCATCTCCATTGATCACATGAGCCTTCTTTTTCCAGGGGTACATTCCTGTCATCAGGGCATATCTTGAAGGCGTACAGGTGGCACTTGACGCATAAGCATTGGTGAACATCAGGCCTTCCTGTGCAAGCTGATCGATGTTGGGTGTTTGCAACTGTTTGCTGCCATAACAAGATAAATCACCAATTCCCAAATCGTCGAGGTAAATCAAAATGACATTCGGCCGCTCGGGACTGTTTTGCTTTTTGTTTTGGCAGCCCATTGGCAAGACCGCCATGAGCAACAGGTAAAGAAGCTTTTGCATATTTTGAGTTGAAAAAAACCACACACCGGTTAGGGTGTATGGCTGAAGTTGAACAGTGTGCTAAAATTATTTCTTTATGAACTTAATCGACTCTATACCATGGTTCGTCGCTATTTGCAACAGATACATACCGCTCGATAAAGATTGAATATCAATACCCTGAGAAGGTGTTGTCGTGCCTGTCCAGACTTCAACACCGCTGATACTCAAAATCTTGAAAGGTAAAGTCTGGTCTGTATTAAGGTTGATCACTGATGAGGCGGGATTTGGGAACACCTTTATCCTCGCCTGATCAACCGAAGTAACTCGATCTTCCTCCACCGTAACGGTACAAACATCTGTGAAATAGCCGAAGCTTGTTTTAACATAAATCTCGGCAGTACCAGGAGCGACCGCACGCACCAATCCCGACACATAATTTACGGCCACTACCTCAGGATCAGAGCTTTCATAATAAAATCCTTTTTCATTGGCATCCGAAGGAAAAACTTCCGCCTCGAGATCCTGACGGTCCCCTACTTTGAGTGTCAGTGTTTCATCGCTGATCATGATGCCCTCAGGGTACACTTGCTTAATGCCTGCCAGCTCAAATATTTTTTCCTTAGAAAGCACCTTTTGATAAATATAAACATCATCTATCAGTCCTGTAAAACGGTGCCCTGTTTCAAAACCATTACCAAAACAATCGCCTCCATTACGGGCACCCAAACCCGCACCATTGTTATGTCTTCCTACAACTTCAGGTGCATCTACGGTATTCATTTCCACTCCATTGAGGTAGAGGCTGAATTTTTTGTTACCGTAAACGAAAGCGACAAGATTCCAATCGGTGGAACTGAAGTTGGTATTGATGGTCGCTCTTTCAGATCCATTTTTGGCCATGGCCTGCAAGCTGTTGTTTTTTATCTGGAGGCCAAAACCTTTTTCCCATCCCCCTTCATCGAACAACAATTGTGTGCCTGAGGTGCTGTCTGCCTTAAACCACATGGCTACTGAACGGACGCTGGTTTCGTCAATCAGGCGGTCATCGCTGATATCCATCCAGCTTTCGCCATTCAACAAGGCGGAGTGGGACCCTTCTTTGGCCTCTTCGCTGTAAAGTTCATCCCCCTTGAATGCGATGTGATTTTCTCCCACCAAGTCATCACCTGACTCATTCAATGGCCAATACATCATCGGTTCCACCACACCATCAAATCGAAGGCTTTGAATGTTAAAGCCTCCTGTCTGAAAATGAACATTCAACTCTGCCATCTCTCCGTCTATGGCCAGCTCCCCAATTTCGATTTCCTCAAAAGTGGTCATTCCCCCTGTATTTTTCACGGCGATATCAGAGAAAACTTCCTCTCCATTGATTTCAATGGCCAACTTACCATTCGCATTATCTGAGGCGACGGTGGCATAAACCGTAACCGTTTGGGCAGAGGCTACCTGAATAGAATAAGACAACCACTCATCCGATTCAATATCGGTGATATAATAGATGTTTCGATCCTCTTCGGTTATTTTAGCAATATCCACCCCTTCATTCATTCGATACTCCCCACCTGTATTGACGTCGTCGCTGTCGTGGTAGGCATGGCTTTCTCCACCGATGTCAAAATTGTGCAATAGCACCTCGCCCGGTAAAGAGATTTTATCAAAGAAAGGATGTTTATAATTCACCATCGAAAGGGTGTCGGTGTAAATCGCATCGGCTCCCTGATCATCGGTAACGGTCAGGGTAATCACGAAAGTAGCAGAATCCCCTTCGGTGGTGAAAGTATGTTTAGGGTTCATTCCTGTGGCATTTTCCCCATCGCCAAAACTCCAGTGGTAGTTGGTGATTGTTCCGTCAGGATCTGCGGATGCACTTGCATCGAAGGTAACATTCAATGGGGCCACACCACTTTCAGGCGTCATCGTAAAGCTTGCTGTTGGTGCCAGATTTGGTGTAACATTACCAATCTCCAGGATCTGGATATAATCTTTGAGCATCAGGTCATATTCGGTAACATTTTCTGTGGAAGCAATCGCCCCTGAGGATACTCTTGGATTGTAGAGATTGATGCGTGGCTGAGCGCTCGCAAATTTCACTTTCACGGCACGCTCACTACTTGTCACAAACGAGCGGGTATCGAAATCATAGTTATCACCTGCATTCCAGATCATCAAATAATAAGTACCATCTGATTTCTGGAGTAAAGTGGTATAAGTATCATCATCTGCCCCTTCAATTTCAATATCCAATGGCGTGATATTGGTATGTTGCTCGTCCTCTTCGATAATCTTGATCAGGTTGCGCACGGCGATATAGGCAGGCGTGTAGCTCATATCGAAGCGAACGATTCCGAAGTCATCCTGAGCGTCACGAGGATCAGGTGATTTGTGATCCATCAGCTCGTAAATGAACGTACGCTGAATACCATTATTAAAATAATGAGCCAACATTCGTGGCAGGTAATAGCCTTCAGACTCTTCATGAACGCCATTTGGATTACTGTGCTGATAACCAATTTCGTTGTGGAAACCAGACTCTGTGGACCACATATTATCAGCCGTATTCGGATCATCGGGATTGGCCTCGGCTGTTTTAATGAAATAATTAAAGAAATGGCTATCGGCATACTCGGGGTAACGCGTCCCGTGGTAGGAGTGAATATTATAATGATCAGACTTATCATTCATCGGCCCCATCCAAGGTACGCGATTCGGGAAGGTTGGGGAAGGTGCCAATACAGGTTTGCTGTTGATCTCTGTTGCCTCATGGTTTTTTACGGCATTATACAGATAGGTATGATTTTCCTGCAAATCGTCTGTCCATCCTTCAGGGACATTGTAGTCCTTGGCACTGTGGTCGGCTTCATTGGCTCCTTCGATGGCAATGATCATGTCCGAATAATCTACCAGGCTGTTCAGCTTGTTATCCACCTCGTCAAAGCTTTTGTATGGGCTTCTCCATGGAAAAACGGCCACGGTTTTAATACCATAAGTATTGTACAAATATTCCACATGATCCTTGCCCTGTTGATTATCAGAGATGGCACGGTCACGAATATAACGGATACCCGAATTACCCAACACATGGGCTACGGTATCAAAGCGATCAACGTAAGGCTGACCCCGAAAAGAAAAGTGGGTACAGATACCAATGCTTTCCACAAAATCGAAGCCTGTACGGGGCGTAACCGCCTGTTGGGCAATGGCAGAAAGACTGCTTATAAAAAATAATAACAGTAATAAACGAGTTTTCATAAACTATTAAAAGTATGGGTTGACAGGTAAAAAAAATCTTTGATTGAAGGTAGCCAATCAGCATCAGCTACCTTATAAGTATATTCCTTTTGGCTGTGAAAATCTGCTCAAATGGACGAGATTAAAGGTAAATTGCAACGCATCTGGTCATGTTTTGGCTGTGAAATTCCTATGAGTAAAAAACACAAGATGACACCATAAAGGGTGGCTGGTGACTTGTGATCGGTGACTGATCGTTGATGTAATCCCAGGCACGAGGCACTGATCACTCCTCACATTTTACCGAATATGTCAGGCTTACAGGTTCACTTCCGATGGTTTGATTTCCAGGATCTGAATGTGGTCTTTGAGGGTGAGTTTGTAGGATTTACTTTGTGTTTTGGTATCCGATGGTTGGTCTGAAACCAATGGATTGTACAGGTTGATGTCCTTTGATTTACCATTGAATTGGATACTGATCTTTTTGTGCTTTCCTTCAACAAAACTGCGACTGTCGAAATCATAATTGGTGCCTGCATTCCAGATCAACAAATAATGCGTGCCGTCTTTTTTCTGTAAAAGCGTGTGGTAGGTATCGCCATCGGCTCCGTCTATTGAATAATCCAAAGCAGTCAGTGCGTTGGTTTGCTCTTTTTCATCAAGAATTTTAATCATATTCTGCAGCGCCAGATAGGTCGGTGTTTTGCTCATGTCATAGCGTACAATACCAAAATCATCCTGTCCGCCATTGGGGTTGTGGTCCGCATGATCGACCAACTCATAAATATAGGTGCGTTTGATGCCAAAGTTGAAGTAATGACAGAGCAATCGTGGCAGATAATACGCCTCTGACTGCTCATGAATACCATTTGGATTTTTGGCGACATAGCCAATTTCGTTGTGATAGCCCGCCTCGGTAGCCCATACATTTTGATTGGCGTGAGGGTCATTGGGGTTGGCCTCATTTACTTTGACCATGTACTTTCTCAAGTTACTGTCCTCGGCTTCGGGTTTGTTTGTTCCGTGATAGGAATGAATGTTGTAATGATCGGATTTATCAGTCATCGGGCCCATCCACACCACTCGGTTGGGGAAAGTCGGCGAGGGCGCAATCACGGGCATATTGGCGATGCGTTGGTTGGGATGTTGCTTTATTTTGTTGAACAAAAACTTTTGGTGCTTTTGGGTATCATCCGCCCAGTTGGCAGGCTCGTTGGGGCCTTTGGCCTGGGCATCGTTTTCGTTGGCGCCTTCTATCGCTACGATGGCATCGAGGTAAGGTGCAAGCCCATCGATTTTTTCGCTAACCTCTTCAAACGACTTAAAGGGTTTGTGCCATGGAAAAACGGCAATGGTTTTGATACCATAGGTATCGTAGAGGTGCATGATGTTTTTTCTTCCCAGGTCGGTATCGGCTACGGCACGGTCACGAATATAGCGGATACCCAGGTCGCCGAGCAGTTGGGAAAGGGTGTCGAACCGCTGAACATAAGGCTGACTGTTGTAGGAAAAATGCGTGCAGATACCGATCGACTCCATGAAATCAAAATTGGAGCGGGGCATTTCTTTTTGTGCGTATGCGAACGAGCTGATGAACAGCAATAAAAATAGGAGATGTCTTTTCATCGTAAAAAATTTATAATTGATGATATAAAAATAGCCACCAGAATCTCCAGTGGCTATCTCCATAGGCGCAAACGCTATAATCATTTACTCAATAATGACTTTGTAGGTGCCTGCATCCAACTGAACAAGGTACACCCCTGCCGATACGCCTTCGACATTGATCTGTGTACCTTCCCCGCTCAAAATTAATCTCCCTGTACTGTCAAGTAGTCGGTAATGCTGATCTCCTTCCCCACTGAAATAAATCACGCCATCTTTCACGGGGTTGGGATAGATCACGCTCCCACTCTCCGATGCAGCCATTCGTCGGGCGTTGCCCAAACTGCTGATCTCCCACTGCACGCAATTGCCCGTACCATTGTGGGTAACGATGCGGGTGCCGGATGTTTTGAGGCAGTCTTCGTTCTTCATCCTTACCCCTGCCCCCACTTTGCTTTCCAGCAGGAAGCGATCCGAATGGCCACTAAGGGGGATTAATTTCCATTTGGTGCCATCGCCCGTACCATTATGGGATTCTACTTTTTCTCCCAGGGTAGCGCTTTTATTGTCGGGACGAATCCACAGGTTTCGCTGTTGGTTTTTGATAAAATAATAACCGTCCTCCTCGGATTTGGTGAACTGCCATTGGTGATCAGTATTATTGCTGTTCATATTTCCCAGCGTAACAGCCTGACCTGCCGAGCCCGAAGGCATAGAAAGGTAGCGTTGGCTGTCAATGTTCTTCAAGGCATAAGTTCCTTCTTCAAGCAAGAAACCCGAAGGCGTAACTTCTACCACCAAAATATGATCATTGACCTGCAAAGAAACGCTCTGCTCGTTGTCATAAGTTTTCAACGGATTCAGTCCATTGGCCAGGGTAGATGGGTTAGTTGGCTTGAAGGTTCTGATCTTCTTTATAGGTTGATTGAAGGTAATCGTTGCCCCTTTGCTTGGTGGGTTGGTCAATTGCCCCGTGGCATCATTGAAGCTGTCCACCGCCTGCCACAAGACAATAAAATATCGGCCATCGCTGTGCTGAAATACCATTTCTTCCACCACGTCCAGACCAGCGCCACTTATGCTGTAATCCAAATCCCGAGTACTGAAATTAGAGCTATTGTCCTGCATTAGGGCAATCAGATTTTTCAGGGATTTGTACTGCGGTGTTTCGTTGAGGTTCCAGTCTATCATTCCCCAGTGTTTACCTCCTTCGTGAGTGCTGTTTTCATCCGCAAAGCGGAAATTGGCAATGTACCGGAAGCCCATTTTATAGAGATAAAGGTAGCTACGGGCAATGTAAATGGCGTCCGCTTCCGGAGAAACACCACCCGTACTCAGGTCATTGTGTGTCCCCATTTCGGTTGCCATCTTCACCTGCCCATTATGAATCAGATCACAACGGTCGAGCCACTCATCAAGTCGGGGGTGGAGCTCAGAGATTTCCCAGGTATAAGGGTGGGTATTTCCCAAATCCGAGTAGTTGGTCAAGTTGTCCAATTTGGTGTAACCATAGGAATGCGCCAGAGACGGGCCTGCTACCAAGACCCCATTGAAATCCGTATCATTTTTCACGGCTGGGTATAAGACTTTTTGCCATTCAAAAATTTCCGTGCTTTCTGTATTGGGATTAGGTTCATTGGGCCCTTCAATGACCATCAGTGAGGAACCATAATTTCTTGCCAGATTGAGGTTCGAAGCAAGGTTGGAGGTGTTTCGAAAGGTTCCGCTGTAGCCTGATACAAAAGAAACTTTTAGCCCATAGGGTGCGGGGTCATATCCTAACCATTTACCTGTCCGAAAGAATCGGGCGCCAAGCTCAGATGCTTTTTGATAAAAATAGGGAACGTCAACATTTTGAGCATCAAAGTCAGTCCAGTTATTTGCCCCACTGACCCCAACATTATCTAAAAAATCATTACACTTAATGACTTGTGCAGACAGTGAAACCGGTAAGCAAATAAAGAGCAGCAGGAGGCCCGATTGTAGGAATAAATTTTTCATAAAAATTAATTTTTGGGTTAAAAAAATAGATGGTGCACTATCAATTACTTAAAGTTCAAACAAATAACACGAAACACTTATCGCTATATTCTCAAAAACAGAACTACAATAAAATGAGACCCCAAGAATAAGTTGAGGCTGCCCTTTTCCTTACTTTTATTACATTCAACTGCTGTTATTATTTTTAGAATACTTTTTAATATGCGAACCGCACTTCCACTGTTTTTTATTTGTTGTCTGTTTTGGGCCTGTCAACCAGCGCAAAAACTTGACCTAAACTTACAATCACCTGATGGGCACATCAACCTTAATTTTGATCCCGATGCTTTCCAGTATACTGTCAAAAAAAATCAAAAAGCCATCATGGCCCCTTCTCAACTTGGACTGATATTTAAAGAAGAGATTGCCAATGGACCGTATCAATTGATCAACAGTACAAAAAATAATCATCAGGAAAAATGGCAACCTGTTTGGGGGCAATTTGATGAATTCGAGGATCATCATAACGAAATGATTTTGAATTTAGAAAATGCCCAGGGGTTTAAAATGAATGTGATCTTTAGGGCATTTAATGACGGGCTAGCTTTCCGTTATCAGATTCCAGCGCAGAAGACCAAAACCAGCCTTCATTTGATCGACGAACTGACGACTTTCGCACTCGCGAAAGAAGATACCGTTTGGTGGACCGAAGGAAATGCCAATACCTACGAGCGACCTTATCAAAAAACATTAACCACCGCCCTTGATTCTGCCAATACGCCCATTACCATTGAAGGGGAAAACGGTCTGATTGTTTTGCATGAAGCCGCTCTGGTTGATTATTCGGATATGCGACTTAAAAATGTAGGAAACAATACCTACAAAGCACATTTGTGTCCGTGGCCTGACGGGACCTTGGTTAAGACGCAAAGCCCGATGCAAAGCCCGTGGCGAACCATTATTTTAGCCGATGACCTCAATGGCTTGGTGGCTTCGTCAATGATTTTGAACCTGAATGAGCCTTCGAAAATAAAAGACACGAGCTGGATTCACCCCTTTAAATACATTGGCATCTGGTGGGGAATGCACACGGGTTATTATACCTGGACCGAAGGAGAAAGACATGGCGCAAATACTAAGAATGCCAAAGCCTACATTGATTTTGCTGCTAAGCATAATATTGAAGGCGTATTATTTGAGGGATGGAACAAAGGATGGGAGAATTGGGGGAAAGGAAATTTCTTTGACTTCGTTACACCCTATGATGATTTCGATTTTGAAGAAGTGGCTGACTATGCCCAAAAGAAAAATGTGCAACTGATCGGACACCACGAAACGGGTGGAAATATCCCGATGTATGAGCAAAAGCTGGATACGGCCCTGAAACAGTTGGTTCATTTTGATATGCATGCCTTGAAAACAGGTTATGCGGGAGGGATCATTCCCGAAGGGCAACCCAAGCATGGACAATTCATGGTCCGTCATTATTTGGAGGTGGTGAAGAAAGGAGCAGAAAATAAAATCATGATCAATGCCCATGAGCCCATTAAGCCAACGGGATTGGAACGCACCTACCCCAATATGATGACCCGTGAGGGCGCTCGGGGAATGGAATACAATGGCTGGAGTAAAAAAATTACCCCGGAGCACACGACGGTTTTGCCCTTTACCCGCATCATAGCCGGACCGATGGATTATACGCCAGGCATCTTCAATATTACTTATGATGGACAAAAACAGCGTTGGCACCCAAAAGATACTTTTGCCATTACGCGCGTGAATACCACTTTGGCGAAGCAAATGGCTTTGTGGGTGGTGCTTTACAGCCCACAGCAGATGGCTTCTGATTTGATTGAAAATTATGAAGGGCATCCCTGTTTCAAGTTCTTTCAGGACCTGCCGTCAAAATGGAATGAAAGCCGTGTGATTGATGGAAAGATTGGTGATTTTGCCGTTATCGGCAGAAGACACGAAAATGACTGGTACGTCGGAGCAATCACCGATGAGCATCCACGAAAGCTGAAAGTTGAGTTAGACTTTTTAGAGAAAGACAAAAAATATCGTGCGGTCATCTATGGCGATGGACCAGAAACGGATTATGATAAAAATCCTAAAGCCTATCAAATTAAAACGATTGATGACTTGAGTTCAGCAGATCGTTTGGAGCTTGATCTGTGTAAAAGCGGAGGCTCGGCGATACAGATTATACCGCTATAAAAAATCAAAAATTTTCCGATAAATCCTTTCGATGCGAGCTCAATCTGGGTTCGCTTTTTTTATGGTCAATCCCCTCCAATAATATCCCTTCCCAAATCCCCTACTTTTTGTATCTTTGTTTGATACAGCACCGAAGCAGTCTATGAAAAAATTACCCATTGGTCGTTCTGATTTTCGCCAAATTCGCCTGGAGGACAATTATTATATTGACAAGTCATTGTTCATCGAGGAACTGATGAGCGGAGGGGCACAAGCCTATCTGTTCCCGCGTCCACGCCGATTTGGGAAGACGCTCAATATGAGTATGCTGTATTACTTTTTTGATATAGACCATGCGGAAGAAAATAAAGATTTGTTCAAAGGCTTGGCCATTGAGAATTCGCCTGCTTGGGCGCATCAGGGAAAGTATCCTGTTATTTTTCTGACTTTTAAGGAATTGAAGCAACGCTCATTTGACGATATGCTGGAGGCCCTTCAAGAGCAATTGGGGCAATATTTAAAGAAAAATTTCAGTTACCTTTTGTCTTCTGATGAATTGGATGAGTTTGACAAAGCATATTTGAAAAAGATCATTTTGGGTGAGGGCCGAAAGGTACAGCTACAACAATTTCTACAATCCATCACAGAATTTTTACATCGGCACCATGGCATAGCACCGATTATTTTAATTGATGAATACGATGCGCCAATCCATGCCTCTTACGAAAATGACTACCTTGCTGAGATGCTGGATTTTATGCGTAATTTTCTCTCAGCAGGCTTCAAGGATAATGAACATTTGACCAAGGGAGTAATTACGGGAATCCTGCGAGTGGCGAAGGAGAATATCTTTTCTGGTCTGAATAATATAGCAACCTTTTCCATTCTGGATGAGCAGTTTTCCAGTCAGTTTGGGTTAACGGAAATGGAGGTTTCCAAAGTACTAAATGACACAGGTTTTTCTGGGGATCGCAGTCAGGTCGATGATTGGTATAATGGCTATACTTTCGGAAAAGTGGCACGCATTTACAATCCATGGTCCATTCTGAATTTCATTTTCAGAGATGGAGAGCTTAGTCCCTATTGGGTAAATACCTCTTCAAATGAACTGATTCAAAGGATTTTACCAAAAGCAGATAAGGTTACCCAAACTCTTTTATTTGACTTGCTGGAAGGAAAATCAGTTGAAACATCTATTGATGAGTTCACTGTCTTCGAGGACCTGTACAAAGGGAAAGCATCGACGGTATTCGGCCTATTGTTGTTCAGTGGATATTTGACAACAGCAGGTAAAGTGCAGAAAGAGGAAGAGCGACTGTATCATCTTCAGATTCCGAACAAGGAGATCAAGAGCATGTACAAACAGACGTTGAAGCGTTACCTGAAAGCGAGTGATCAGGTGTCAGACAATACTTTGCTCGAGGCTTTGCTCAATCAGCAATACAAAACTTTTGCCGATGCACTTCAGCGGTATTTGTTGAACTCATTCAGCTTTTTCGATATCGGTAAAAATGGTGATTCGCCCGAGAAAGTATATCATGCCTTCATGCTTGGGCTGATGGCTCATTTGAGTGGAGATTATCATGTTAAATCCAATCGGGAAACAGGCTTCGGGCGGTCTGATCTGATGATTTGCCCTAAAGATCCAAACGATCCCAAAGCGTGGATTTTGGAGTTCAAAAAGAAGAATCTTGATACCAAAGGGACTTTGGAAGAACTTGCACAAAATGCCCTGGATCAAATCAAGGAAAAGCAATATGTGCATGATCTTCAGGAGGCTGGTCATACGGAGATCTTTGCTATGGGCATTGCTTTCGATGGAAAAAAAGTGGCTTGTGCTTTTTAAGAAAAAAGCCACCCGAAAAAATTCAGGTGGCTCAACTTAGAGAATAATCTATCTTATTTAGCTGATGCTTGGTAATGCCAATATACCGTATCCTTCAACCGTTTGCCATCTATTTTGGCTTCGACGGTCAGTTCATTTTTTCCGCTGTTTAAGTGAATTTCATTGAAAACAAGCGTATGCATTGGGTTCATGTTTTTCTGATGGCTTATCTTTTTGCCATTGAGGTAAAAAGTTACTTTTTCAGCATTAGTAAACACTTTCATTTCTGTTTCTGCCTGTGCGCGTTGATCGTTTCGTCGCCCTTCGATATACAGCACAGGTTCGTCCGACCAGTTGGCTTTATAGAAATAGAAAGCATCTTTTTTGGTTTTGCGGTCATAGCTTACCAATCCTTTGTGGTTCAGAAAAGGAGTACCTCCCCGATTCCAGCCTGCCACCGAAAAGTCAAACATATTCCACACAAAACTCGCCCATACGAAAGGTCGGTCCTTGAGTATTTTCCATGTCAATTCGTGGTATTGGGTTTGTACCATTTCGGGAAAGTAACGTCCCGAAGGTTTTTCAAGCATGTCCGCCTGTTGATGCATCACATTCCCTCCGATACCATACTCACTGATGCCAATCGGTCGGTCAGGAAAGTCATGATGTGATTCATCCAAAAAGGTAGCCATGTCTTCAAATTCTCCATAGTACCACCCGAAATACTTGTTCCATGCCTGTAAATCGGTGATATTGCCCATATTCGATACCATCCCACGGTCACTTGCTGAGGTCGTCAGGCGGGAAGGATCCAATTCATGGGCCAATGAATTCAATGATTTGGTCAAAGGAACACAGGCTTCCTCAGGGCTGTCATAGGCACGTACTTCATTCCATATTCCCCAGAAACAGATACTTGGGTGATTGTAATTTTGCAGGATCAGCTCGGTTAGTTGTTGGTGCGCATTATCCCTTTCTCGTCCGCTGTAATCATGAACAAATGGAATTTCTGCCCAAACCACCAAACCTGCTTCATCCGCCTGCTCGTAGGTGATTTCCGAATGCTGATAATGAGAAAGGCGCAAAGCCGATGCCCCAATTTCCTGAACCAATTCCATGTCTTTTTGATGGTGATCCATAGTTAATGCAGGCCCCACATCCCGCCACTCCTGATGCATCGCTACTCCGTACAATCGGTAAGGTTCGCCATTAAGGAAAAAGCCTTTTTCCGCATCAACGGCAAAGGTCCGCAGGCCAAATTGCTCGCTTACCTGATCACCATTTGGCAATTTGACCACTACCCGATATTGTTTCGGTGATCGTTTTCCGTGCCATAGCTTTGGAGCGTCGATCGAAATTTTTTCTTTCAGAATATACTCCCTTTGATTTTCAGGCAAAGGCAGGTTTTGGTCGAACACCTTTTTTCCTGATGGATCAAACACTTGACAAAGAACAGTTTTAGCATGATCGTCCCCAAGCTGAAGATGAGCAGACAGTTCTATCTCCGCTGTTTTTTGATTTACCTCAAGCTGATTGACAAACACGCCAGAAGTTGCGTGATAAAGCGGTGAGATGTTTGATTTAGGCGTGGAAAAGACGGTAACAGGGCGATAAATACCGCCATAAATATTAAAGAGGTTGTCGGTTACCGGCAGAAATTTAAAGTTGGGTGCATTGGTTACTTTTACAGCAAGCTGATCTGTACCCTGTCCCGAAAGATGGTCCGTCAGTTCGAAGCAAAAAGCACTGTAGCCTCCTTTATGGACACCAATTTTTTTCCCATTCACAAAAACTTCCGCTTTGTTGCCAACGCCTTCGAAGCGAATAAAAATCCTTTCCCCTTTCATGGATGATGGTACCTGAAGCGCTTTCCGGTACCATGCAGGCCCACGGTAATAACCCACTTCCGTCAGGGCTTCCATCGAATAGGTATGTGGTACCTGAACCATTTCCCAATCATGATCCACATAATCAGTTTGTTTCGCTTGATTGATATTTCCTTTATAAAATTTCCATGCTTTTAATTCAATATTTTTGCGGTGGGTATAAACGGTGCTTGATGCAAATACAGAAATATTTATCAAGCACAAAATCAATAGGTTGATGATTATCTTCATTAAATTAACTATTTTTTCGCATCACTTCAGCCAAAATACTTTCAACAGAAAGTTCCGTAGAGGGTACTTTCAAATTTAAAATAATATCCTTGAATTCAGGTTCAAAAAATTGGGCATATTCAAACACGGACATGCCCTTTTCAGGTCGCCACGGGGTGCCAGGCTTGTAATGCTGATCGCCTTTTTCGTATCGGATACGGTCAAATTTCACCTTGGAATTAACCCATTGCGGATAAACCTTTTCCTTACGGGCATAAGGCAAGATATATCGTACTGATTTTTTCACTGAACCCCCATCGGCATTCTGATAGTTGTACCAATAATTTTTTTGCTCAGGCAGGCACAACAGCGTGGATAGCAAAGGCTTCATGCCCCCACAATGATAACTCATCGCATCGCGATAAACCATGTCGAAAGAGCGTCCATCAGCATACAGGTTTTTATCGATGTACTCCTGAATACCTTCATTAGCGTAGGTCAGAAGCGTTTTATTCCCTAAAATGGTCCCTGCCATAGCAGAAATTTTCAGGCGCTTGGATTTCCAGTTGCCCATTTCTTTTTTCCCGAACTGACTGTTGAGCGTCCCCAATTTCAACACCCAGGCATCAATGATTTTTTGTTCGTCCGCCTTAAAATCCGACCGAAAGAAATAGTAGGAGGTCAGAAAGGGCGTCAGCTTATTTTCATTGATCGGATTGCCCGTAGGCTCAAATTCCTTTGCCCAGGCAAGGATATACTCTTTTGATTTGGAAAGAAAACGTGGATCTTTGGTGGCCAAAAAAGCATAGAGCAACGATTGCATTTTTTCAGCATCCTTCAGCTTCTTTTTACATGCCACCCGTTTGGGATCATGATCTACTTTTCCTTCATAATAAATAGCCTTCACGGGTTGAGGAGAAAGTGATAAAACCTTCTTGGCTATAAGGACTTCCTGATCGAATGCCCATTTAGCTTGCGGATGCTGTTTGATGTACTGATAAATTGTTTCGGCATCAGACCGCTCAATCATGATCGTTGGGCGGATACTGAGGCTGACTTTCTCGGCTTTGGCGGAAAGCACAAGCATGCAAAAAAATAAAAATATAAAACGCATGGCAGATTAAATTAAAAGTTATTTGGAGCGAGGACGTTTCCTGTGTTTTGGGTCGTAGTGGGGACACTACTGTTGTACCCCTTAGAGACAGAACGATAATTTATCCACAGATTAATGGGATTTATGAGATTAGATATGGCTCATCGAATAGGTTATTGAGAATATCTAATTCCTCTATTTACTCGAAATAAACCTGTAATATTTATTCATCATTTAAAAAATCCTATTAATCCCATTAATCTGTGGACAATAAAAAATCAAGGACCTTTAAAGATTGGTTTTCGGCAATGAGGGAGGAAGTTGTTCAGCCCCCCATTGGGTCGGTTTTTTGCTCATGGATAATTCCAGCAGACCACCATCGATGATTTCTTTGTGATAAAGGAATGCACGGTTGAGTGGTTTTCCATTGAGCTTGGCACTTTTTACATAGGTACGCTCGGGATGATCCTTGGTAACGGTAAATGTCTTTCCCTCCCCTAATTCAATTGTGGTGGATGGATATTTAGGGCTGCTGATCAGGTAGATGTCCTGCCCTGCATTGGGGTAAAAACCCATGGCATTGAACACAAACCACGCACCCATCGCCCCACTGTCATCATTGCCAGGAATACCATTTCTGGCGGTGGTATATTCTTGATCGAGAATTCCTTTCACCACATCGACCGTTCGGTGATGTTTCCCCATATAGGTATAGAGAAACGGCGTAAAAAAACCAGGTTCATTGCTTACCAGGAAATAGTCTTTTTCAAAGAAAGTATCCAACCTTTTTTCCAGTATTTCCTCTCCGCCACATTTTTTGATAAGGGTCTTAACATCATGTGGAATAGCGAGCGAATACTCCCACGAGCTACTTTCATATAGAAATGCCTCCCAATATCCAGTAGTAAACTCATTGAACCGAATGGTGTCGCCTCCATCTGCTTCACGATTAACCAAGATGAAATCGCTGTGCCATTCCCCATTCGATTTACGTGGCATGATGAATCCCTTGTATCCTTCGGAATCATAATTTTCATCCCAGAGGTTTTCCCAGTTGGATGCTCGATGAAGGTACTTCTGGTAAAGGTCATTCTTCCCCAATCCCTTGGCCAAGGTAGCAATGCTATAATCACACAAGCTGTACTCAATGGTTCGGGATCCTGAGCGTTCAAAATCCGTCGAAACATAACCCAGGGTATTGTAATCCGACAGGCCACCACGTCCTTCTTTTCGTTCGTCACCGCCAGGGGAAACCTCTGCGTTTTTGATCATTGCTTCCAAGGCCAATTCATAGTCAATCCCCTTCAATCCTTTCACAAAGGCATCGGCGATGACAATGTCGGCGGTCGATCCGCCTTGCGTACGGCCATTGTCGTTTCCACTTCGGGCATCAGGCAGGTAGCCTTCATGTTTGTAAATGTCAAGCAATGAATTGATCATCTCCACCTGTCGGTTGGGTGTCAGGATGGTCATCAACGGGTGGGAAGTACGATAGGTATCCCATAGGGCATAGAAGTCATCATAGTTTTTGACCTCGCTTTTCCATTTAGGGTTTTCATCCTCTCGACAGACAGGCATCAGGTAGGAATGATAAAGCGAAGTGTAGAATACGGTTTTCTCCGCTTCGGATTTGGTTTCAATATTTATTTTGGAAAGGATATTTTCCCATTGATTGAAGGCATTGGCCTTCACCTGTTCGAAATTCAATTCTCCCAAACTGCTTTTCAGGTTGTGTTTTGCTCTTGCTGTGCTGAGAAAAGAGATACCAACTCTCAGCTGAATCTGCTCGCCTTCTTTTGTTTGAAATGAAAGACAAGCCTGTGTTTTTTCCTTGCTCGCAAATTGTACTTTTTTGTTGGATTCCTTTCCAGATTTATAGGTAGTGAATCCTATGAATGGCTTTGACAATTCGGCATAAAAATAAACAGTATAAGCACCGCCAAAATTCCATCCATGCCTTACGGTAGAATAGCCCGCCACGGCATTATTACCAATCACTTCAATTTCTGAATCGACAAACTGTTGTGCTTCGCCCCATTGATCACCAAAAAATAAATGATGCCCTGCATCAATCAATATTTTCGATTGGTTGGATTTGGGGAAAGTATATTGGTGAATGCCAGCATTTTCAGTAACGGTCATCTCCGCCCGAATTTTATCCTGATCCAAAGTAGTAGCATAATATCCTGCTTCCGCTACTTCATCCGAAAAAGCGGTAGCCGAAACCCGATCAGTAGATTTGCCGATAAACGGACGAACCAAAATATTTCCGTATTTGGCTCCTCCGCCCGTTCCAGAAACGTGGGTATGTGAGAAACCTTCTATTTTTCCGTTGGAGATATAACCTGAATTGGAATGCCCCTCGCAGTCGGGTCCCAACTTCACCATTCCGAAAGGGAAACTTGCGCCAGGAAAAGTATGTCCTTCGCCCTCTGTCCCAATAAATGGATCCACAAAAGCCGTGTTTTTCTGCGCCACCGCAATCGAAAAACTCAGGCTGATCAAAAAGAATAAATTAAAAAATTTCATGCTAAGGTTGTGCTTCTGTATAAAGTCTGTCAAAATAATCGGTATTCAAATGTTGCTTGATTTGCTCCTGCAACGATTGAATTAATTCGGGATCAGCGGTTGGGGCAAGATTGTTTTGCTCCTTTGCATCTTTATTTGCATCATAAAGCATCTGTGCTGCTGTTTGACCATTTTCATCTATCCACGAAGTATAGACATATTCCTTGTTGATCAAACTGATCCCCTTTTCCCAGTTGGAAATCGCAACACCATCGGATTGCCAGTCTTCGTCCGTCAGCCCGCGCGCAAAGGAATCCCCCTGCAGGTGCTTCGGCTTCGGAAGGGCAAGCAATTCTGTCAGTGTGGGGTAAATGTCCACGAATTCAACGATCTGATCCGAATATTGAATCTGTTTTTCGGGCAGGTTGATGATCAGACTGCTACGGGTAGAGCTCGTAAAGTTACTGTGCTTACACCATAAGCCATGATCGCGCAGGTTCCATCCATGATCTCCCCACAAAACGACCATCGTATTTTTGTCCATTCCAGTGGCTTTAAGGTGATCCAGCACCTGACCGATCTGTGCGTCAACGAAGGATACACAAGCATAATAGCCATGAATCAGGTGCCTTGCCAAAGAATCTGGCAGCGGATGCTTACCGCCTGGAATATCTTTGTAATTTCTCAATTCCCCGAAATTATGAAAAGCTTGCTCGGGAGCCGTTTCAGGGTTAAATCCTCCTTCGGGCAAATCAATCTCATTAGGATCGTACAAATCCCAAAAACGCTTGGGCGCATTAAAAGGCAGGTGTGGTTTCCAGAACCCCACAGCCAAAAAGAAGGGTTGATCACCCTCGTTCAGTTGATCCAATGTGGCGATTGCCTGCTTCGAAAGGATTTCGTCATTATATAATTCACCATCGTCTGGTCGGATTTCTGAACAGACACTCTGATGCCTTTTATTGGTTTTGGCTTGCGCAATATTAGGTGCAAGCGCATAATCCCGATTGTTGTGGGGTTTGTTATTTCTCCAAATCTTGTCCCAAGCCAGGGAATCATCATTCTGAATATGATAAACTTTTCCCAAAGAAATGGTCTGATAGCCGTTTTGCTTCAGGTGAGCAGGAATTGAGGGAAACGCTCCCGCCTGTTCATCTTTTCGGGTATTATAAACCTTGAAACGGCTTTGTGTCGGACGAAGCCCCGAGAGTAAAGATGCCCTTGATGCCCCACAAACGGGTACATTACAAAATGCACGATTGAATACCGTCCCTTCGGTGGCCAATGCGTCGATATTGGGCGACTGAATGTGTTCGGCCCCATAGCAACCGAGCTCGGGACGAAGGTCATCCACGGCGATGAACAAAACATTCATCGGCTGTTTTTGAACTTCGCCACAAGACATCAGTGCAAACAACCCTAAAACTATGCTTAGTCTTTTCATTTAACTTGCCTGTTTTTTCTGACCGATCTTATCGTATGCCTTTCTCATTTTCACCATCACTTTTTCATATTTTGGCAAAGCGGCAATGTTGGTTTCTTCTTTCGGATCGGCTATAAAATCATACAATTCTTCTTCTCCGTTCAGGCATCGGATGTATCGGTACTGATCAGAAACAATGGCTGTGTGATGGTTTCGATAATCCCCTACAACGGCACGATCCTCTCGCTTACTGAAGGAAGCAACAAAGATGGTGGCCATTTTTTCGGCCATTTCATTCCGCTGACCATACAGGTAATCCTTCAAAGAAACCCCGTCCAAAGCAAGTTGGCTACCCGATTGGTTGGGCTTATCCGATACCCCACACAAATCAGTAATGGTAGGGTAAAAATCAAGCAATGAAACGGCGGCATCCACCTTTTTTCCCTTAGGAATATCCATTCCTGCAAAAATATAGGGGATGTGTGTTCCTTTGCGCCAAAGCGTATTTTTGAACAACCACTGCTTTTGTCCCATGTGATAGCCATGGTCCGAAGACAAAAAGACAATAGTGTTGTCTTTATAAGGACTTTCCTCCAACGCATCGAGGATTTTTCCGATCTGATCATCCACATAAGTGATACAAGCCAAATATGCCTGCGTCCATTTCTTCAAACCATCTGGTCCGAGGCTCTGTACGGCACGGTAATTTTTGTAGCCATGATCCAATGTTCCATAGTCGGTATCTCTCACCAGAATTTTGGCGCAGTCAGTAGTGTCATTGATCGGTGCATATTCTATTTTGATATCTTCGAGTGGATACATATCAAAATATTTCTGAGGCGCAATATAGGGCGCGTGCGGTTTATTGAAGCCTACACAAAGCATAAAAGGCTTATCATGTCTTTTTGACAATTCTGCCACCGCATATTGGGCATTGAGCTCATCGGGCATCGGATCACGATCATCTTCGCTGTTGTATTTATAGTCCTTATACCAAAGTCTCCATCCGTTGTGGCCAGGAATTCCATTGGCAGGATCGGCGGGAATATTCGGCACATTTTCCAAGGACGTACAAAGGGCATCGGTATGAAGCGTCGGGAAGTCAGGGTGAGTGATTCCCCAGCCATTGATATTTCTTTTGCCGTCCCATGGGAATGGTCCAAAGCTGAAATTATGTCCGTGTTCGTATTTTCCCTCATTGATCCAAACGGTGGTATCGGCATGCTTATGATGGAATATTTTTCCTGTACCCATGACCTTATAGCCGTTGTCCTTGAAATGCTCCATAAAAGTTTTGGACTCGGCCAGGGTCGGTAACTCCCGCCAGTCATATTGTCTTGCGCCGAAGTAGCCAGAGGTCTGAGGAGATAAACCCGAGAGCAAACTCGCTCGGCTCGGAGCACACAGCGGTGCGTTGGCATGGGCATTGGTAAAGGTGGTGCCCTGCGCCATCAGGCGATCAATATTCGGGCTGATGACCTGTGAATTACTGTCCATCACAATGTCATTCAAATCATCACAAAACAAAAACAGCACATTGGGTTTGCTGACTTCTTGTTTTTGTGGCACCTGCTTGCAGGCTCCAAAACAGGTAGCGATCACCAACAATAAAAAGTAATTCGTTCTCATAAGCTAAATAAAAATAAGGTCGATATCAGGTAAAAAAGCATAGAGACGTTAAAAATAACGCCTCTATGTCAATAATCAACTATTTGATAATCAAACGTTCTATATATGTTACCCCTTCAATTTCAAATCTCAATATATACACCCCATGAATCAGTGAGGAAACATCCACCTGTCCCTGTTGTACTTGCAAGCGAATCTGATTACCCAACACATTGATGAAGGTAACCGATCCGCTATCTATTCCTTTGATAAACAGGTAGCTATCAGCAGGATTTGGATATACCAATTGCTGATTTTGTTCGGCCGATAAGGCCTGCTCCACCAACAAAGTAATTTCGGCTTCCGTTCCATTCTGCGTTTCAGCGGTGATCGTTACTGATCCCACGCCAAAAGCATTTACTAAACCGCCTGCCGTAACTTCGGCAATTTTTTCATCCGAACTGCTCCAAGTGAGTTGCTTCTCAATCGCATCCTCAGGTAAAACGGTCGCGACCAACTGCACCGATTCCCCTACCTTTAGTGGAGATTCAACAGCTTCAATCACTATGCTTTCAGGTAACTGAACAATGGTCAAATCCATCTCTGCCATCAATTCGGTACCTTCAGCTTTGACCATGATTTTTACCGTACCAACAGCGACAGCAGTAACCATCCCTTTTGCATCTACTGTGGCGATATTGTCGTCGGCAGAGCTCCACTCATAAGTCGGTGCATCTGCTTCTACAGGCGAATAGCTTGCGGTCAGTTGCAAAGTCTCTCCCACTTCAATGGTTTCCGACAAAGGCGCAACTTCAATCTGCTCCAACATCACCTTGACCGTTAGGCTGGTCATCACTTCGTAGGTATGTTCCATGTAGGTTACCGTGGCTTTTACCTCCGTTTCGCCTTGAGCAAGGGCAGTGGCTGTTCCCATCGCATCGATTGTGGCGATGCTTTCATTCGAAGCACTCCAAACAGCGGTCGCTCCTTCGGGTAATCCGTTGATGGTAAATTCCTGCTCACCACCGACATAGAGCGTCGGCATTTCAGGGCTGATCGACAACTCATCAGCAAGATCAAGGATGGTAATGCTTACTTCATCTGACAATCCATTGGCCGTTGTGGCTGTGATGGTTACTGTTCCCGCACTTAGGGCAGTAACCAATCCTTCGGTGCTAACAGTTGCCATGGCCTCATCTGAACTCATCCAGCTAACAGATTTGTCCACCGCATTTTCGGGTAAAACCGTCGCCATTAATTGAGTGGTCTGACCAAAATACAAGTCTGCCGTTTCACCACTGATGGCAATGGACTCGGCTGTCTGAATAATTTCAAGGTTTACTTTTCCTTCGATTCCATTGACAGCTGTTGCGGTAATTTCCACCGTTCCCACAGCAACAGGCGTGATGATTCCTTCTGCTGATACGGTAGCAACCGTTTCATCTGAACTGTTATAAGTCAATGATTTATCAATGGCATTGGCAGGTAGTATGGTTGTTTCTACAGCATAAGTTTGCCCCATTTCAATCGTTCCTGTCGGTGCATCGATCGTAACGGATTCCACTTCTATATTCACTGAGACAGTGATCTCTTGCGTCAATTCAGGCTGCCCCTCAACGGTCGCAAGTACCGTACACTCCCCACTTCCGATGGCAGTTATTACCCCTTGGGCATCGACCGTAGCGATTTCTTCATCCGTAGAGGTATAATTAATCTTCTCCGTTCCTTTGGACCATTTGGGGTAAAGCACTGGCTCAACCGCATACGTTTCAGCATCCTTCAGGCTGATCGCCTCTATCACTTCAAAAGAAACAAAGTCAGGTTTCTGCGCCTCAACCTCTTCAGGAGTAAGCGCAACATTGTACAATCTGAAATCATCTAAATAACCTGAAAAACGTTGTCCATCAAAATCTCCGCGACGGCCACTTCCGATAGTCAAACGCTGATTGTCCATCCTGAAATTCGGTGCTTTGGTGCTATCCGAAACATACCTTTTTCCATTGACAAATAATTGTCGAACAGAATCACTCTGAAAAATGATGGCCACATGTGCCCACTGATCCTGAATGTTGGTTCCTGCATCCACTCGTTTGTCTCCTCCATTCCAGCGAATAAAAGAAAATACTTTTCCTTTCTTATCTGCTGCATCGCCCATTTTGGTTACCCCAATACCTGTATAATCCGTATTGGTACTGTCGTTCAGCGAATAGATATAGGACAAGCCATCCGAATTGGTGATCTTGGTCCATAAAGTAACAGAGTATGGGAAGCCCTGCACGATCTGCTCCGAAAGTGTAACCGTTGGACCGTTTTCCGGATCCTCAGGTTCAAATTTAAAGGCACTACCAAAAAGCCCTTCCTCCGTCGCCAGATCCATTACCTCACCATCGCGAATGCCTGCCTTTCCAGCACCATTGCTACTAAAAATGTGATTTCCATCCTGCTCATCAAAAGTATAATGCAAGACCAAATCGCTCACCTTTACGTTTGCAGTATGAGTAAAAGGGTTTCCTGGATTGGCACGATCATCTGTTGCGGTGATCGTCAAAGTCGCCATGTCTCCCAACTGAGCACCTTCGGTGATCATGATGTTTCCTTCGGCATCAACGGTAAAGATGTTTTCATCTGAACTGCTGAAGGTAACCGCCTTATTGTCTGCGATCTCAGGATAAACCATCCATTTGACTTTGGTATTTTGTCCGTGGTTAATCACATAGGTGGTTTGTGAGAGTTTTACATCACTGACATAAAAATCCGATTCCACATAACCGAAAACAGGAACCATCACATCTTCTACAATCCCCTCTGGATCAGAAATGGTTACCTGCGTTTTGCCCGAACCGACTATTTCATATTGACCATCGGCATCGATGATAATAATGCTTTCGCCGTCTGAGTTGAAAGTCAGCTGAGCGTTGTCAAAAACAACAGAAGGGAATTTATGAGCAGTCAATTGACCCGTAGTGCCCACCAAGCCGTCCACCAATTCTATACTGGAAGCAATTCCTTTATTTTCAACCTCAGTTGTTGGAAAGGCAGCCATCGCTGTTACATCCTCCTGAGTCAAGACATATTTATCATACATTCTGAAATCGTCCAGCATTCCGTCGAAGTATTTGCCACCAAATCCGTTTGGCGTTTGCGTGGAATTGATCCCTCCCAAAGAAGGAGGGTTATTGTGATTGGTAATGGCAGGTACGCCAACATCCTCTGTTACCTGAAGCTCACCGTCAAGATAAATCTTCACTTCACCCGCGTCATATGACCAAGCCAAATGATGCCAGGAAGATTCGAAATCCTCACCATAATCAATGCTTAATTCACCAATGGCCCCGCCCTCTTTGAATCGGACAGTCAACTGGTTTTCTTTGACAAAAAGGCCCGCTCCTTTGCTAACGCCGCCCTCCTCAAAGATCTGACGTGCTTCACTATTGTCTCTTGAATAAATCCAAATGGCGAAACTTCTTTGAGTGAAGCCTGAGGTGAATTTGCCGTTATTGGGAATAAAAGCACCTGCGGTCGCCTCATCGACTCCATTAAAATCAAGCGCATTTCGGCCAACAACCGAGGCTGTGCCTAAAAGAACGGCCTCGCTGTTGCCGATCTTTCCTACTTTGTTGGTGATGGACTCTGTTAAGTTCCCATCGAAAAGGTAGTGATGTGTTGGCGTCTGAGCCTGCAGGTTAAAGCTTATTAAAAGCAATAGGAAGACTCCTATTTTTTGGTATGTAAAAAAAGTATTCATTGGACAGCTTTGGTTAAAAAATGATATCTAAATTTAAGCAGACCTTCAGCAAAATGATGTGATCTCAATCTCAGTTGCTGTGAACATATTCTCAATCCGCTAAAAGATTGATTTACAATAGCTATAAAGAAAAATGATGCATACTTTTTTAAGTATAGAGTACAATTTGATACCATAATTTCAACCCCAGAACAACTTTTACCTTAGCTTCACCTATTATTTTTTACACAAAATCAGGCATCATGCAACGATTCTATTTTTGGGTTTTGATCTGTGGATTTCTCAACGTTTCATGTAAAGAAATACGGCAATCCACCACCGATACCCGCCCCAATATTCTTTTTATTATGAGTGATGACCATGCGCTGAAAGCCATTTCGGCCTATGGAAAAGCATCACTTATTCAAACCCCCAACATTGACCGTATTGCCAATGAAGGAGCCCTTTTCACCAAAGGATTTGTTACCAACAGTATTTGTGCGCCCTCCCGTGCAGCCATGCTGACGGGAAAGCACAGCTTTGTCAATGGTAAAATTGATAACATGCAAGCCTTCGACTGGGATCAGGACAATTTTGCCAAAAGTCTGCAGGCCAATGGTTATGAAACCGCCCTGATTGGAAAGATTCACCTCGATGGGCAACCGCAGGGTTTTGATTATTCGGACGTGTTGCACGATCAGGGACATTACTATAATCCTGATTTGATCCATAATGGGGATACGGTAAGACATACGGGCTATGTAACCAAGATCATCACGGACAAGGCCCTGAACTGGCTGGATAAAACAAGGGACAAGAAAAAGCCTTTCTGTATGTTGTATCACCATAAGGCGCCGCACCGCAACTGGCATCCCGAACCCAAATACCACGACCTTTATAAGGACACTACTTTTATGCCTCCTGCAAGCTTTTTCAACCCTACACAAAACCGTGGGCAGGCGGCGAAGTCTGCTGAAATGATGATTGAAAAGCATATGGACTGGGGACATGATTTCAAGTTGTTGCACGCTCCCAATGGCAGTCCGACGCGTTTTTCTGAGGAGTTGGACCGCTTTACGCCCGAACAACGCGAGGAGTGGGTGGCACACTATGGCCCATTGAATGAGCAATTCCATCAGGACAAATTAAGTGGGAAAGAGTTGGCGATCTGGAAATACAACCGATATATCAAGGATTATCTGAAGGTGATTAAATCCGTGGATGATCAGGTAGGAAGAGTATTGGATTATTTGGACGAACAGGGGCTGGCAGACAATACCATCGTGGTTTATACGTCGGATCAAGGGTTCTACCTGGGTGAAAACGGCTGGTTTGACAAGCGTTTTATGTATGAAGAATCTTTCCGCACCCCGATCCTGATGCGTTACCCTAAAATGATCCCTGCTAAATCTAAAGTAGATCAACTGGTTCAGAACATTGATTTTGCACCTACCTTTTTGGAGATGGCCAATGTTGATGTGCCTGATGATATACAGGGTAAATCATTGGTTTCCTTATTCGAAAACCCCAAACAATAGTGGCGTGATGCGCTGTATTATACCTACTACGGCTATCCCGCTATTCACCGTGTGAAACGTCATTATGGTATCCGCACCCAACGTTACAAACTGATTCATTTTTATTATGATATTGATGAATGGGAATTATATAATCTGGAGAAAGACCCCGAGGAAACAACCAATGTTTATCAGGATCCTGCTTATGCTTCGGTAAAAAAAGATATGCATGAGCAACTTGAAGAGCTGAGAAAATCCTATGGTGATTCAGATGCCAATGATCAGTTTTTTATTGATAAATATCTACAAATAGAAGCATCGAGAAGAAAGATAAATGCTTATTAATGATTAATTTTTCAATGATGAATACATTTTTTAAAATAAAAAACTGGTGGCCTTGGGCGGCAAAAATTACCCTGCTGATTGCATTAATTGTCGGATTATTGATTCGCTGCCAGCCGCCTACCCAAAAAGCAACGGCAGAAGCTGAAAAACCCAATATTATTTTTATTCTCACCGATGACCTCGGTGCAGGGGATTTGGGATGTACGGGTCACCCCTATGCCCAAACACCTAATATTGACCAACTCGCAATTGACGGGGTCCGATTTACCAAAGCCTATATGTCTGCTTCCTGGTGTGCGCCGAGCCGTTATGGATTGATGCGGGGTCAATATCCTTCCCGGGAATTTTACGGCACCCGCAACCTGATGCCTGAGCAACCGAGTGTGACCAAAATGCTGAAAGAGGCAGGATATGCGACAGCTCACTTCGGTAAATGGCACATGAACATCGGGAAAAAATATTCGAATTCACCGAGTGATTTCGGGATCGATGAGCATTTGACTATCCTAAGCGGCGGACCGACCTGGAGTAAGGAGGAGCGCAAGGATCCGTATTTTCGGGCTAAATCCACGGATAAATATGTGGACCTGACGATGGACTTTATCCAAAAGCAATCCATCGAGAAGGACAACAAACCTTTTTATGTCAATTTGTGGGTAGCACCAACGCACTCCTATATCGACCCAACGCCGGAGCAACTGTCGGTGTACAAAAACCTGAAAGTGAATCTGGAGGATTTCAAAAATCCATGGCAGCGCGAATTTTTGGAGTTTGTTGGACAACACGGCGACATCAACAAAAGTATGCAGGCCTATTGTGCGGATCTGACTGCATTGGATAAGGCTGTTGGCCGACTGATGACCTTTCTGAAAGAAAATGGCTTGGAAGAAAATACCATGATCGTATTCTCAAGTGATAATGGTCCTGGGCCTCTGACCTTTCAGGTGGAAGAAGAAAGCGTGGTGGAGCGTTATAAAAAAATGCCGACGCTGTTGAACAATGTAGGTTCTTCGGGCGATTACCGTGACCGAAAATTAAGTGTGCATGATGGTGGAATCCGCGTGCCGTTGATTGTTAAGTGGCCAAAAAATGCCCCTAAAGGGAAAGTAGATACAGAAACGACCTTCGTGGGCGTGGATTGGTTGCCAACGGTCGCATCAATTTGTGGCATAGATTTGCCTGAGGCAAATTACGACGGTCATGACCTCAAAACTGCTTTTTCAGGAAAAGCTGTGAAAAGGGAGACACCCGTTTTTTGGTCGGAAAATGACTATCAAAAAGCGGTATTGTCGGGCAACTACAAAGGCACAATGAACAAGGCTGGGGAATTCTTTTTGTATAATATTGAGAACGACCCTGGTGAGCACAAAGACCTGAAAAGCATTGAGACCGCCAAGGCAGAAGAAGTCAAATCATTATTGGACAACTATCTCGCTACCGTACCAGATATGGAACAAAGCAAAGCGCAGTTCAAGGCTTACCGCCTGAGCCAAAAGGAAGTGGCGCACTAATAATATACTATTTACGGGTCGTAGGCTATGGTCTGCGATCCGTTTCTTTTTGTATACAGCTTGTCCTGTAAAGGCATCAGTCATTATGTCTCACGGCTTGTTTATTCTCCACGGATACCCCTCGCCCATCGAAAATCGAACATCTTAAATCGGATATCGATTATTCTTTATTGTCCACAGATGACACAGATTTCCACAGATTATTTTTTCACCTTATTCTGGCCGTAGGCTCTGGTCTACGACCCACTCATCATTTCAAAGGATACCACACAACCATTCTCCCAATTGATCCCCCTCATCAACCATGGAATAAATTCCATGTCTACTACAATAAGTCCTTTCAGGACAGCTGTGCCGAGGGTACATTTGGTGATAGCTGCAGGTTTTAACCCCTAGTTTATAAATAGTGGAATAAAATTTGGTCATTGATCCTCAATCCGCTGACTACCGTAATCGGCATTTCTTTCAGTACCCCTGCCTGATCATAAACCGCCATGGTTACCGGAAGCTTCTCACTTCGACAGGCTCAGCGACCGCGGATGTAGATGCTGCTTTGTCCATGATGTTGTTTAGATACCCGGTTGCCCGTAGCATCATAGTGTAACCTCCAATGAAAATAATACCTCCTTCTAATTGAAAAGGGTACCACTTCATCAATCTAATTCGAAATTGAAATAGATTACAAAATGGTATCTATGAACACAAATCAAGAAATTCTGCTAAGGAAATACAGGGATCATCAAAACCAGCGCACTATTGTAAAGGAATTGAAGGTTGGTAGAAGGACCGTAAGAAAATATCTTAAGGAATTTGAAGAGTTACGGCCTCAACACAACGATCTTCAAAGTGCCCTGAGAGCGAGTTTAGCAAAACATCCAAAGTATGCTCCTCTAATCGAACTAATTCGAAGCTGACAGATAAAATCATCGCAAGAATTGAATCTCTTTTGGAAGAGAACGATCGCCGACAAGGTTTGGGGTTAAAGAAGCAACTTTTAAAGGCGGTTGATATGCATGAATGCTTGGAATCTGAGGGTCATTCCTTTCAAGTGTATGTGCTGACCTGACAATAAAACACCCTGCAGCTAGGCTCAGGCCGAAGCCTTGCGCATACTAATGCTTCGGGGCTTTACTCCCGCGCATAAGGGACTTGCAGCCTCTAGAATATTATTCTATATTCGAATAGAATAATGGTGCCCATGTTGGGCAGACGCAATGTATAAAAGTAATAGCGGTTTTCGTGGGTTTTTGGGCGTTAGAGGTTCTAATCAGCCCCGCCAAATCTGCCGATTTGACTATTTAGATAGTGTGCAGCTTTGGCTACTTAGTAAATTGACAAGAAACCGCCTTGAAGTCCGCTACTACTCTTATACGAGCCGTTGTAGCACATCCTAAATAATTAAACTAAAACTTATTAAACAAATACATATCATGAAAAATAAACTAATTAGGTTTATTTACCCCTCTTTAATTTGGGGTTTGCAAATAATTACCCTTTACTATTTTTTACTACAAACTAATGAAGGAAATAATGATGCAGAAACTGATGCAGTTATTCTTCTTTTTTCTCTGATTTCATTATTTGTAATCGCCATTGCTTCAATTATGGTTATGTTTAAGTTTGAAAAACAACTGAAATTTAGAATTGTAAATATTATTTTACTACTTATAATTCCAACAATATGGATCTTCATGATTTATCTATATGGAAATCCATTATATAGATACTATATCAAAATATAATAGTGGAATAAAAAAAAGTGCTACAGTCGAGTGAGCCAGGGAAATTCCACGCCTGACTTCTCACAGACCCCTTGGTAAACCTCTCCATTCATAGGCTCTTGACATACAGAGCGTTTCAAGAAACTATAGCCCAGAGGCCAGTGATAGAATATTTGGAATCATCCTTCGTCATACTTATGAGCAAACTGGCAGCTTTTCGAACTGGCCCTTATTCTCCCTCCACTTTTTGTCAGTCCTCAACATCTGAACTTCATAGTTTAGTGCTAAATTTGCGAAGCGACAAGGACAAAATCCATGGAATTCAGAGCTTGGGTTCGATGTAACACAAAGGACCAGAGCGGATTAAAAAGTTAAATTAAAAATATGGGAATAATTATCATACCTATTTTACTGTTAGCATTAATACTTGGAATAATATCAATTGCAAAAACATTCAAACAGCTAAAAAGGAGTCAAATTACAATAAAAGAATTAATATTTGGTCTTTTATTCGCCGGTACCATCTTCGGGCTGATTTGTTTAAGTTATATTATGGAAGGCAGTGCCTGGGGGCTTAGTCCTGCATTTAGAATTCCAATATTCATGATATTCATCCCATTTGCTATTCAAATTGCGACAGAAAATAGTGGGAATTATAAATTACTATATTTTTCAAAAATCATTTTGGTAAGTATTGCAATAACTACCATATTAGGCGTGATTTTCAACGACTTAATTTTTGGATTGATTGACTATTTGGGAATTGAAAAAACTTATTAAATCAGAAAAACCAGAAAACCGGCTTACCATCTCCTCCTACTTGTCAAACCTCACCGTCAAAACTTCATCGTTTAGTGCTAATTTCACGAAGCAACCGCGGCCAGCACGCCGGCATTTAGGTGCTTAATGGTGCTCACAGCGCTCGCCATAACACAAGCCCATTCAATGATAAAAATTATAATAAATAAAAAAAGCCCCTCCTTCCGGAGGGGCGAACTATTATAGATTAGGTTTATTACGTATAAATATTCCCGCATTTCAGGATCGGTTCCTCATAGAAAGCGCTTGCATATGAATGCTGCAGATACCGATCTTAAATGTGCAGTCAAGATACTTTAATAGCCATCATTCTGCATCAGGCTCCCTTCGGCCAGATTGATCTCGCGGTTAGGGAATGGAAATAATAAGTGATGAGCCTTGATATTACTCGGCAATTCGGCCTCTTTCAGATAGGCATCGATGGTTTCCACCGCATTACCATAACGTTTCAGGTCGAACCAGCGATGATTTTCGAAAGCCAGCTCCACTCGTCTTTCCTGAGCGATGGCATCAGCCAGTTCCTGCTGCGTACTAAAAGTCAGCTCCGGCAGGCTGGCACGACCACGCACAAGGTTAAGATAACTGATGGCATCGGTATCCAGAGGATTGCTTTCATTGGCCAGTTCAGCATAAAGCAACAGGATATCAGCATAGCGCAGGGCCACCCAGTCCACGCCGGATTGCTCTGTGGAAATACCAATCGACTGGTATTTATTAATGATACGCTGACCGCCATCATCACCGGAGCTGATGTCTTTCCGGATATCACCCGGCTCATAGCTGTTCAGTAAATTCTCCGTGGCCATTACCCCTCCGAATTCGCCTTTAGGGCTGAAGGTATAGGAGAAAGTCTGGTGTTCATTGTCGGAGGCACTGTAGCGAACGGCAAAAAGAATTTCCTTGTTCATTTCCACACTAAAAATTTCAGCATAGTGCTCCATCAAACCAAAGCCTCCGTTATCAATAATATCTTTCAGTGTGCTTTGGGCATCCAGCTTATTCCCACCGGAAAGGTAAGCCTTGGCCAAAATCCCTTTGGCGGCCCATTGAGTAACCCTTCCGGCATCTTCTGAAGGGCGACTGGCTGGCAATTGATTCACGGCCAGTTTCAGATCAGCAATGATTTGGGCATATACATCGGCTACAGGCGTATTGCGCATGGCCCCGTAATCATCATGGCTGATGGGCGTCAGAATCAGCGGAGCGCTTCCGTACAGCTGTACCAACTGATGATAAATATAGGCCCTCAGGAATAATACTTCTGCCTGCAACTGCTCTTTTAAAGTTTCATCCGCTACGGCATCCATATTGGCCAGCACCAAATTGGCATTACTGATGGCCGCATAAGATAATCTCCAGTATTCGTAAAACAGGCCGGTAAAGGGATCAAAAGAAAAGGTATTCATTTCGGCATAAAAACCCTCATTTCCCGGATAGGCATTGTCATCCACTATTCCCTCTATGGACCAGGCGATATCTGTCAGGTCCTGTAAATTACTGTAAACCCCCATTACGGCAGATTCTACTTCCTCCGGGCTTTCGAAGAAATTATTTTCACCTATGGAATTCGGAGGGGTCAATTCCAGAAAATCTGAACAAGCCGTCAGGCCTCCCATCAGCAGGAAGCTGAAAAATATATATTTTAATTTCATGGTATTCAGGTTAAAAAGTCAAAGATTAAAATTCCAGTTTCAGGCCTAAAGAAAAGCTTTTCGCCAATGGCATTGGCCCTCTTTGATAACCGTAAGTATAGGCAGACTCCGTATTGGCGTTGATTCCCTCAGGATTCAGACCCGTATATTCGCCGGAGGTCAGATACAACAGATTACTGCTGGCGAAGAATACGCGGAAAATACGGATGCGTTCTCCTTTTACAGGGATGGTATAGCCCAGGGTCAGGTCACGCAAGGCCACATAAGAGGCATCCTGAACATGCCAGTCCGTCTCCGTTTTTCTTTGTGTCAGACCATCGGGATCCTCCAGACCAATATTGCTGTTGGTACCCGCCCAGTGTGTTTGCAGATAATGGTCATCAATATTAAAAACAGAAGCCCCGTGAGAACCCTGAAAGGTGAAAGTCAGATCAAAACGCTTGTATCGGATATTATTGGTGAATCCCCAGACAAAATCCGGATTGGCCTTACCCAAAACTTCCATATCATTTTCATCAATCACGCCGTCTCCGTTCAAATCCTGAACATAAACATTATTCGCCTGAACGCCTATGGGCCAATAAAGTCCGAATTCCTCATCTGATAATTCGCGCTTCACCCGGTACCCATAAAACTGAGAAATCGGAGAACCTACCTGCGTCAGGAAATGTGAAGGACGTTTGGATTCCACTGTAGACTGGAAAGACTCATGCTCCCCGAAATTCAAGACCTCATTTTTGGTTTTGGAGAACGTCATGGTGGTGGACCAGCTGAAGTGATCTTTTTCAATATTACGAGTGGTCAGCTCCAGCTCCACCCCGCTGTTCCGCACTTTACCATGGTTCACCCACAGACGCTCAAAACCGGACATAGCCGGAATGTCCATTTCCAACAGCAACTGATCCGTCACCGAATTATAATACTGTGCCCCCAGATAAATTCTGTTCTCAAACAAGCCCAAATCCACCGAAGCATTGTACTCAAAGGTTCGCTCCCATCCCAGATCAGCATTTCCCTTATTCTCCAGCGTATAGCCCGGGACAATATTATCGCCCCCGGTAACGTAATTCTGAGTCGACATATTACCGGTGTGCAGGTAATCCCCGATGGCATTATTTCCTGTCGCACCATAGGAAGAGCTCAGCTTTAATTCACTCACTACATCCCGGATCGGTTGCATAAATGGCTCTTCCATCATTCTCCAACCCACACTCACTGCCGGAAAATATCCCCAGCGGTTATTACTACCGAAACGGCTGCTGCCATCCCATCGGGAACTTACCGATAATAAGTATTTACTTTTATAAGCATAGTTCACCCTTGCTAAAGCAGAAACCAGATTATCCCCCGTCTCATAAGTATCATCTGCTGCCAGCCAAACATTAGAAGCCGCCGAGAACACCCGCACTTTATCATTCAGGAAGCCGTTGGCCTCCATGCCGATACTGGTCTTGCGGTTGATCTGCGCAGTGAAGCCGGCAATGGCAGAAATCTCATGATCACCGATGTTTTTGTTATAAGAAAGGATATTCTCATTCAACAAATTATAGGTATTCTGCCCCACATAAGTGGCCTCAGGAGTTCCATTGCGGTGTCCCCAGGAAGTCTGGAAGAAGTTACGCTCAAAATTATTGTAATAAGCTCCGGCAGAAGTTTTAAAATTCAGATCATCCGTGATCTGATAGGAAAGGTAAGCATTGGCAAAACCACGGATGGTCACCTCATTCAGATCACGACCATGCAATTTCGCATAACCACTCACATTACTGGTATTCCGCAAATGCGGATAACCCTGAGCGGCATAAAAATCATTGGCGGAGGTACTGAAATCATTCTCCATTGCCAGAGAACCCACCGGCATACCGGTCATGGCCGAAGTTTTTTCATTATGATAAATGGGCAACCAGGAAGCACTTCTGGCCACATCGTGCATGCGCACTTCAATACGGTCACGGTCCTGATAGGAAGCGTTCATGTTCACGCCCACCTTAAATTTATCATTCAGTTTCGTATCCACCTTTACTCTTAAAGAATATTTCGTAAAATCATTGCCGTCTACCACCCCCTGATCATCCAGGATCTGTGAGGAGATATAATAATTAGTTTTCTCACTGCCACCACTCAGGTTTACCTGGTAGTTTTGTGAAAAACCGGCCCTGGTCATTACATCCATGGCATCATAATTATAGCCAATATCCTGAGCAAGCAGAATTTTCTCCCGATCATCCTCGGATAAATTGGCTTTGGATAAAGCATAATCCGCCCAGGAATTCGGATTATCCAAATCATAAGAAAGCGCAGGGCTTTTAACATTGGTGCTGGCCGTAAAGGTCACTTTCATTTTCCCTTTTGAGCCGCTTTTCGTAGTAATCAGAATGACCCCGTTAGCCCCACGGGAACCATAAATCGCTGCCGAGGCGGCATCTTTCAATACTTCAATGGATTCCACATCGTTCATATCCACGGCAGAAAGATCATCCGGAATAGGGAAGCCATCCACTACAATCAGGGGACCGTTGCCCGCATTAATGGTCGCCTGACCACGAATCTGAATATACGGGGTAGCACCGGCATCCCCATCGGTAGTTTGAATTTGTAAACCGGCCAGTTTACCATAAAGGGCCTGGTCCACGCGATTCACCGGAATCTCTTCCAGATTGGTATTTTCCAGCTTGGCAATGGCGCCGGTAAGGTGAGATTTTTTTTGGGCGCCGTAACCGGTCACGACGATCTGTTCCAGCAGGACATCGTTAGTCTTCAGCGCCACATCGATGATAGTTTGATTTCCCACCAATACAGACTGCGCTTTGTACCCTACATAACTGAAAGTTAAAGTATGGTCTGTTCCGGGCACCTCAATAGTGTAGTTTCCGTCTGGTCCGGTAATGGTTCCGGAGGAGGTTCCTGCAATTAATATGGATACACCGGGCAAAGCCATAGCGGCCTCATCGGTGACTGTTCCTGAAATAGTGATAGATTGCGCAAAGGCAAACCTGGCCGTAAAGGCAAAAAACAGGAGCAGGAATAGCGTTAATTTTGTCGGGTTGTTTTTCATTAAAAAATGATTGAAAAGTTAAAAATACAACAAATAAATAGTAACGCAGGGGGTTGTTGCATTAAAATTGGTGAACCAAAGCCCAAAAACCAAATGTTTTTTGAGAATTTTTCATCTACCATCTAAATTTTATTTAACCTCGCCCTCAGCTTTTCCTAACCACCACCCATAAAAACTCCAAAATTTAGGTCCTAAAACATTTTAGCAGAAATAGGACGATCTACAAAAATTACCATTTACGCAATGCCTTGTTCAATCAATTGATTTATTAGCAAAAAATAAAATCAATACTTGAATTTTTAATAAAATAGTGGAGCGAATATTCCCCATTAATAATTGATCATCACCTTCCACACAGACTCCCTTAATTTGACCGGAAAAAGTGCACCACAAAATGGGATGAGAGGTCGAGAAAAATTTTATAAAAACCATTCAAAAAAATGGGCAATTAGCCTAAAGCTTCATGCGCCCTTAGCCGGATTATTCATGCCAGGAACATTTCTCAACAATAGCGCTGCTATTCTCTTAAAGTAATCGGATATCGCTTCTGCAATAATCAAGTTTTCGATGCGAATTTTGGCTATTAAACACGTCTACATCCTCATTTAGCTGCAAGATGGGTAAAAGGAATGGATAATATCCTATTTCCAGTTTTTTCCAACGAAACAGATGAATGAGGAGAAAGCAAGCTTGTCCAAATTGGATTAAATAAAAAAATTAGACCATCCGAGTATAACAAATTGATAATATGGTATCGGATCACTAAATCTAGCTGTGATAATTAGGGTTAAAACAAAAAAAAGGCCTGCAAGATCACTATCCTGAAGGCCCTTAATTCTGATCGCCATAAATTACCGCTTATTGCTCAGCTTTTTTTCCGAAAATTCTATCACCATCGCCATATGCACCTCCATGGCCTTACGTGCAGATTTAGAATCCCCTTCTTCAATATATTTCAAGACTTGCTTATGCTCCTCAATGGATTTAAGTTTACTGCTGGTAGAACATACGGCCTCCGCATCAAAGAAATCAATGACATCCGGCATGATCACCATCATCAGGCTTTTTAAGGTCGCATTATGCGCTGCCTCACAAATCGCCAGATGAAAAAGAAAATCCAGTTCGGAAGTATTTTTTTTCTTTTCCAAAACCGCCGCTTCATGCTTGGCTAGTGCCTCACGAATGTTAATCAGGTCAGATTCGGTTCTTCGCTTAGCCGCCAAATGAACCGCATTATACTCTAACATCGCCCTGGTTTCTACCAGCGAATGAAAGTCAGTATCATGCAACTCCAATATATTGGCAATCACGCCCCGCATAGCGTCTATTCCCAAACCGGCCACGACGGTCCCGCTTTGAGGCAAAGTTTTCAGCACCCCATAAAACTCCAACTTTTTGATGGCATCCCTCACATAACTTCTTCCCACGCCAAACTGCTCGCTCAACCTGCGCTCGGGAGGCAATACATCTCCTGCATTCAAAGTCCCCCCTTCAATTAACTCCCGGATCTGTCGAATAATAACATCGGCAGGCTTCTCTACTTTTATGGTATCAAAAATCATATGCTAAAAATTAAAAAATTTCATATAGAGAAATTTAATATTCAATATATAAAAAAGCAATAAATTAAAAGAATAGAGGAGCAGAGCCCCTCGATTTTAAAACTATTCTTAATAAATCACTAATCTTTGTGATTGACTAATATTATTACTGAAATTAATATTCAAAATATAAATACCTGCAGGCAAGTCCAGATTTAGTTTTTGCTCTTCTATCGGAGCAGACATCAACTGACGCCCTTCCATGGTGATCACCGTATACTGAACGGCATGCTCATTGAAAAATTTCACCGAAACCTGTCCCCTTGAAGGATTTGGATAAACCATAAACTGTGCCTCATCGGTCGTTGATAATGGCGCCTTTTCAGTTTTCACCAATAATATTTCAGAGTCTTCCGATACATAACCGGCACCATCCTCTGCCAGTACCATGAGCTCATACTCCTGATCTGAACTTAAGTCCAGGAATCCATAGGAGAAAGTGGCGCCATTCAGGTGAGCAGCCAACTCAAAATTTCCTCCGCCCACTTCTCTGATAAACACATAATAAGCGGTGATCCCATTCAGGGAATTTGACGGACGCCAGTTAAGGGTAAAGGAATTCAGGGAAATCTGACTCGCAATTAAATCCTCTACCACTGAAGGCCGATCACTCACTTCATCATCCTTATCCCGGGTGGTTACCGAAATACTCTCCGATAGTTCCGACTCATTACCCGCCGCATCAAAAGCGGAAACGGCAAAGGTATAGTTGGTTGAGGTATTCAAACCACTCACTTTATAGGAAGTAGCACTAACCGTCTGAATAATAAAGCCATCCTGATAAATATGATATCCTAAAACGCCCACATTATCGGTAGAGGCGGTCCAGCTTAATGCCACGCTCGTCCCCTGCGTATCGATGGACTTTAGATCCGTTGGGATTGAGGGAGCCTCAAAATCCGGTTGTGAATCCTGACTTACTGAAATCCGAGAAGGAAAGGAATAGAACAATACCGACTCAGAACTGGTACGTCGGAACAGGTGACCGATCTCGATTTTCAATTCCTTCGCCGTACTGAGGCTGGCGTAAGGAATCGCATAAGTATTGCCTTGCGCATGATCCAGTACCACTTCATCTTCTCCCTCCAATTTTAATCGTACACTA
The DNA here is from genome assembly GCF_036244895.1 of Persicobacter diffluens. Classification (NCBI taxonomy): domain Bacteria; kingdom Pseudomonadati; phylum Bacteroidota; class Cytophagia; order Cytophagales; family Persicobacteraceae; genus Persicobacter; species Persicobacter diffluens. Next base: position 177,322 of record NZ_BQKE01000004.1, on the reverse strand, counting down.
AAATTCCGATCAGGAAATATAGTATAATCGGTATCATAAAAATCACCAATCACTTCCGGCTCTTCCCAGCTGACAATGACCTGGCTGCCGTCATTTTCCTGAATGCGTACCTTCGGACGACTGATCACTGGGAACATACGCTGTTCCGGAACCAGGGCAATTTTAGCAATTTTGATATTCGGATAAGCTTTGAAAAGATCCAATTCATTGATACCGGCATTCAACATGGTAGTTCTGATTTCATAGCCAATCAAAACCCACTGCCATTCGCCTACCATTTCTTCAGAAATTCGAGAACCGAAAGCTGCACCGTAATAATCCGGATTAGTAGGATCATTTGGCGTATCCAAGTTACGCTTATCAATATCAATCTGATTAACAGAACCGTAAACCGTTCCAGATTTTACATCGCCCTCATTCACCAGGGCCCAGATATAAAATCTGCTGGCTTCCGGCATGGAAATATTGTAACGCAACATCGGACTGTCAAATCTTTCCACCGAAACCTTATTCGCATTGGTGGTAGTATCCGTATTGGCCAGATACATATAGCGGCCCATTTCAGGATCGGTCCCGATCAACCATCTTTCGCCATCATATTGCCCTTTACCGCCGATATTCGCGGCATATTCTGCGGCAGCGAATTCAAAAATTTCATCTCCATCGGCCATATGAATGGTGCCCGGCAGGTCATCTCCGTCTCCTCCAAGGCTGGCGGTAGTCACTACATGCGCCTCAGACTCTGCGGAATGATTGCCCGCAGCATCGTAGGCCCTAACGGTAAAAGTGTACTCCGTCTCCGGATCCAAACCGCCAATGGTCACACTGGTTCCCTCCGTCACATCATTCGGTAATTCTGTTCCGTCTCGGGTAATTTTATAACCTGCAACGGCCACATTATCTGTTGAAGCCTCCCAGGAAAGGGTCAGGGAATTGGATGCCACTTCTGAGGAGCTTAAGTTCCCGGGAATGGTTGGCGCTTCCGTATCGACCTCACCATCAGGCAGGCTGTTTTGATCAACTGTAATTACCGTAGGGATGGAATAAGTCAAATGCTCCGAAGAACTATTCGCTTTAAACTCATGTGATACTTCCACAGCAACATCAGTAGGATCTGCAATATCGGTCAATGGAATTTCAAAGAAACGATCTGTCACTTCCACAGCCTCATTTTCCCCCAACTGAACCCGATAACCGAAATCCTTGGTAGCATAAATAACATCTGAACTATTATACAAATCTCCAGTTAGCGTAGGTTCCCCCAAATCTAATTTTAAGCTGGTGCCATTATTCTCCACTACCTTCACCTCAGGAGCATCAATAATCATATTGATATCCTGTGAAGGCGTAAAGGCAATTTTTGCGATCTTAATATTAGGACGTGCCTTAAAAATTTCGATCTTATTTACACCCTGCTTTACAATTTCACTCTTCGCCTGATTATTACATAACATCCACTGCCACTCCCCTTTCATGGCATCAGAAATTCTGGATCGTGCAGCGGAACCATATTCCCCTTCTGCCCGCTTGTCTAAATCCAAATCATTGAAATTCACGTAAATCCGACCGGCATCTTTGGAACCTTCATTAACCAGCGCCCAGACATAACCGGTTTGCGCTTCCGGCATATTGATTTCAAATACTACAGTTGGACTTATATAACGCTCTGAAGAAGTTTCATTTCGATTATCCGAAGTGGTATTTTCCAAATAAAGAATAGCCCCCATTTCAGCATCATTGCCGACCAACCAGTTTTCTCCTGTAAAGGCATCGCTTCCTTCTTTCAATTCAGCATACTGATTCGCCTGAAACAAATAAATCCCATTGGCATCCGCTTCGTGTGGTACATCCGACCCATTTCCGTCCTCCGGTTGGCTGTTGGCATCCACGCTTAGCAAAGTTGGAATGGAATAGGTTTGCATATTACTACTACTATTCTTTCTGAATTCATGGCTCAGCGCTACGGAAACAGTCGTCGCTGCGGCCAAATCCGATACCGGAATCGTAAACTGTTGCTCCGTTACTTCTACCGCTTCCGCTTCCCCCACTTGCACCCGGTAAGCATATTCCTTCGTCGGATAAATACTTTCGTTGAAATCATACAATTCCCCTGTTAGAGAAGGGGTACCCAGGTCCAAAGTAAGCTGCGTACCATCATTACCCACCACCTTCACCTCAGGGCTATTAATGATCATATTGATATCCTGCTGAGGGGTAAAGGCCAATTTTGCAATCTTGATATCCGGACGTGCCTTGAAAATTTCAATTTCATTCACACCCGCCTTGACCACATCGTCATTGGCTTGATTATTACACAGAATCCACTGCCACTGCCCGGCCATTTCTTCGGAAATTCTGGACTTTGCTGCACTACCATAATCACCTTCGGCACGCTTATCCAAATCCAATCCATTCATATTGACATAGATCCGCCCCTTGTCTTTGCCCCCTTCATTGATTAATGCCCATACAAAGCCTTTTTGTGCTTCCGGCATATCAATTTTGAATACCAAAGAAGGACTTTTGTATCGATCCGCAGAAGTTTCATTACGATTTTCATCTGATGTGTCATCCAGATAAACGTAATCTCCTACTACCGGATCAGTGGCCACTAACCATTCTTCTCCCACAAACAAGTCCGTACCTGCATTAGATACCGCATACTGACTCGCCTGAATTTGGTAAACACCGAACTGGTCCGCCTCATGGGGAGTATCGGTCTGCTGGGCCAAAGCCAGCGGCAGATAGCCGAGTACCATTAAGGCCATTAAAAAAATATGACTTAATTTTCTCATTATAAAATCGTATAAATTTCCAGAAGTATTTAAAAAATTAATATGTTTCTTTTAATTCAATGCTGCGGACATTCACCTGTCCGTAAGCCGTTAATGGTTCATTTTCGGTGAAACTACTGTTGAATTCACTTAAAAAAATGGAAGATTGGGTATAGCATCCCACCTTAAAATAACCGGTCTGATCCTCCGACAGATAAGTCTTGCTCCAGCTTTCCCCTCTGTCTAAATTCTCAATCCGGCAGGTGATTGAACCATGCGCTACCGTCACTTCCACCTCCAACAGCTCGCCTAATGTATAGGCCAATTCAGTTTCCTCTTTATTGGTTTCATTCCAGATAATGTGTAATCCATGCTTTCGCTCAGAATATTGCACCCGTAAGGGTTCATCTTCCGGGCCATGAATCTGAACCATACACACTTCCGGTTTAACTTCAGGCAGGTGCACCACCCTTAGTTGTGTTTTCAGGTATTGATATTGATGAACGGACCAATAATTATCCCCACCCCCAACGCGTTGGCGTAATTCTGAACGCGGATATTTGGACCCCCGGGTAGTTGCTCCGGCACAATGCGCCATAAAAGCCACCTCCCCATCTTGAACAGTGAAATACGGGTCGTATTGATAATCAATCAAATGATCGTCTTTAATTTCAAAAGCCTGGTTATTTCTCTCCTCTACATGAGCAGCATCACGGCTATCGTTACCGTTTTCATCTACAGGCAGGCTTATTTTCCATTGGGTCAGGGAAGGGATAATATCTGTAGGGAAAACATCCTCTACAGGAATTTCCTCCTCTACTTCATCGGCATAATCAATGCTGAAATCATCCATGCGGCCTTCTGTTTCAAACCAACTTCCCCCAATGGTAATCGCATCAAAATCACCCACAGAAAAGTGAAGGGAAAGTAAAGTATATGAAGTAAAATTACCTTCTATAGTATAATACTGTCCACCCACTTCTGCCCAAAGTTGCCCGCTTCCTTTCAGATAAACCTGCAATACGTAGGTTTCATTCGGACTAATGGCAATTTCCTGCGAAATATATGCCCCTTCCCGAGCAAATTTCACCGCATTCTTTCCGGAATAGGTAATGCTACTGTTATTCACCTCTTGAGATTGCCAGTCCGGGAAATCTGTTTGTTCCAGACCTGCATCCACAATAAACAGATTAATGCGTTCGTTCTCGTCCTCTTCAGCATCTTCCTCATCAGCATCCGGAAGTTCAAGATCCGGAAGCGAGGGAATGGCCAAATTGGGCTCATGACCCACACAGGCCATCAACAATAATGAAAAAAAGAAGAAAACACGTACCGCCATACCAGCTTCTATTTGGAAAAAGGAGTGGGAATTAATCCCACTCTTCACAACAATATGGAAAATGCATTCCCTACGGAATTAAGTATCAATGGTTAAGCAGGAAGCCTGCATAATCCGGATTAATAACCCGGGTTTTGTTTTAACATGCCGCGGCTGGTATCAATCTCGCGTTGCGGAATGGGCAACAACAGAAATCTGGAATTATAATTCAATCCTTCGTCCCGCATAAAGTTGCTGATGGTCATTTCCAGATCACCGGTTCTGATCAAATCAAACCAACGCTGATTTTCATATAAAAATTCCTTACGACGCTCCACTGCCAATGATGGTTTTGAAATGTTGGCTACAGGTGCTAATCCTGCCCGGCCCCGGATCAGGTTCACATACTCCAGACAAGTGGCATCATCAGTCTGGAAGTTATCTCCCAAAAATGCTTCCACATACAATAACAATACATCCGAATAACGAAGAAGAATATAATCATTACCCGACATTCTGATATTGGAGGAACTACTGATGAATTTACCACAACCTTTTCTTTCCCCACGCTGATCAATCACATTGGTGGTATAACGTAAATCCTCGCCATTCAGTCCCGGCGTGGCCTCATAAAGGGCGATCATATTATCAGTGGCATAATTATGGGAGCCCTGCTCATAAAGGAAATAGTAGGAATATTCCTGAGAGTTTTCTGAATTATCATCTTCAAAGGCAATCGGGAACATGATTTCATCCCCCAGACTCTGATAGAAAATATTATGATAATTACTATCCAGTCTGAAATTCCCCCCGGCAATTACGCTCTCCAGCAAAGCCTTAGCTTCGGCATATTGCTGATCCTGAAGCAGGTATTTAGCCAATAAGGTCTGCGCTGACTCCTGATTTACCCTGCCCAGCGGAATAATGTCCCGGCCAGGTAAATTTTCAGCCGCATAACGTAAATCACTTTCAATCAAAGCATAAACCAATTCCGGCTCTGCCTGCCCGTATCCTTCCAGATCCCCTTCAAAAATAATGCGGTCTGCCAGCGGTACACGACCAAAAAGTCTGACCAGATTAAAGTGCATATAAGCTCTTACAAAGCGCGCTTCCGCCTCAAACTGCAACTTTTTATTAGGGTCTACTACATTGTGCATATTTGCCAAAACCAGATTAGCGCGGTAAATCGTGGCATAACAACTTTTCCAATAGTTCGCCACTACGGAATTATATGGCGTGATATTCAGGGTCTGAAACTGCGACCAATCCCCCACCCCGCTTCGGGTAGAAGAATTATCGGTCCGCATTTCCAGTATCGCATATTCATATTGCACTACATCCTGCAAGGCATCATAAATCCCGATTACTCCGGTCTCTACTTCATCATCATTACGGAAATAGTTATCTACTCCCACCTCAGACTCCGGATATTCCGACAGAAAGGCATCACAGGCCACCATACAACCAGCCATGAAGGCCAGCAAGAAAATTCTTATAACTGATTTCATAATATTGAAAAAATTAGAATTCAACGTTAAGACCTACTGTAATGGAACGTGGCATTGGGGCTGCTCCCCGCTGATAACCATAGTTCAATGGTCCCTCGTCGCGAATACCCTCCGGATTGAAGGAAGTGTAACTGTCCGACATGATGTACACTAAATTCGAACCGGAACAATATACGCGGGCAGATTTCAGGCCGATTTGCTCCACCCAACGTGTAGGCAGCATATACCCGACATTGAAGTTTCTCAAGGCAATGAAAGAAGCATCCTGGATGAAGTCATCCGTGAAAATTCTTTCCTGAACCTGATCCCATTCTTCTTGTGGGAAGTAAGCGTTAGGTTCCTGTCCGTACATATTCTGATACTCATAATATTGCGGATCGATATTTCTCACCATACCTCCGTGCGATCCCTGGAACATGAAGGAAACATCAAATCTTCCGATATTAAAGGTATTGGTAACGGCCCAAAGGAAAGTTGGATAAGGCGAGCCCAAAACAGTCCGGTCATTATCATCAATTACGCCGTCACCGTTCAGATCCTGTACATAGGCATATCTGGAGGTAGCCCCGATTGGCCAAAAACCTTCATTCAGGTATTCAAAAGGTACTTTTCCATTATCTCCTTTGGAGTGATCCACTTTAAAGCCGTAGAAAGAGGAAATCGGTAATCCCTGCACGGCAATCCAGTTGGCAGCACGCTTATCATCCACGATCGAAATCAGGCTGTCCACCCCACCGAAGTTCACCAGTTTGTTTTCATTGGTAGAGGCATTGGCCGTAATGGTCCACTTGAATTTATTGGTTACAATAGGCTTTCCACTCAATTCGAATTCAAAACCCTGATTTTGTACCTGACCCAGGTTGACCGTTCTTCTGTCGAAACCGGTAACGGATGGAATTTGCTGTTCCAGCAATAAATCTGAGGACGTTCTTCTATACCATTCCACCGCTCCAAAAACTCTGTTCCCGAAGAAACCGAAATCCAAACCGGGGTTAATTTCTACCTGCTGCTCCCAACGTAAATCCGGCTGGGCAATATTGGCCGGTGCATAGCCGGAGGAAACATTGCCTCCGATGACCGCCCCTACAGGACTCATCCGCTCCAGCGCTTCATAATATCCGATCCCCGAATTATTCCCCGTAATACCATAAGAGAATCTTGGCTTCATCACTGAAATCCAGTTCAGGCCTCTCATAAATGGCTCCTCGGTCATTCTCCAACCCACCGAACCAGCAGGGAAAATACCGTATTTATAATTGGCACCGAATTTTGAACTACCATCGGTACGCATGGAGAAGGATACCAGATACTTATCCATATAGGCATAATTAAATCTGGAAAAAACCGAATGCAGGGTCTCGATGGATTTCACCTGATTTCCATAGGCAATAGAAGAAGCGGCATTCATAGTTTTCACGGCGTCGTTAGTGAAACCAGTACCAATCGTTTCGGTAAATTCATAGGAACGCTGCTCAAAAGACATCCCGACTACTACATTGATATCATGCCCACCGTTGAAGGAACGGTCATAAGTAAAATAGTTATCATTGATCCAGGCAAAATCATCATAAGTTCTGTACTGCAGACGGGCATCGGAGGCACCGTTTCTAGTTGCCTTGGTACCGATATAATAATCTCTTATACGATTTCTATAATTCGCTACCAAGGAAGTTCTGAAGCTCAGCCCCTTCATAATTTTATATTTCAAATAAGTATTCGCATACACGCGCGTTGTTTTTTCCTGATAATCCCGCTCCACTATATTCGCATACGGATTGGAGTTATTGGTCACACTCACATTGGGCAAAGTACTGCCCGGATTATTCGGATCCGGATAATTATTAAAGTGAGATTCCTGGGTATAATCCCCCACTGCCACATAAGGGAAGTTTTCGCGGTCCACATATTGAATGGTATGCTCATCATGAACAATGGGCAACCAGGTGGATTGTCTCAAAGATTCATGCGTTGTGGTTGGGAACACCTGCTTATGCTCACGGGTAGGGTTAAAGTTAAGGCCCAACTCCAGCTTTTTGGATAATTTGGTTTTTAACTTAAAGCGCAGGTTCATTTTGGTATACTCATCCTGTAACAGTACTCCCTGATCATTCAGATAAGCGCCCGAAATATGAAAATTAGTATTGTCGGATCCACCAGCCGCACTTAAGGAATAAGACTGAATATTGCCGCCTGTAAAAACTTCATCCTGCCAATCCCGCTCTTCGCCCTGACAAATTTCCAGCATATGGTCCATCCGGCGAATGGTGGTATTGGCTTTATTATAAACATTGCTCAGAATCGGATCATCGGCAAAGTTTGGATAATTTAATTCTATCTCCTCGCGGTAAGCCTCTGCTGTGGCTTTATTCTCTGCCACTGTCGGACGGAAATCATCTCTTTTATTTACCCATTTACGGCCATAAAAAGAATTAAACGTGTATTTCGTCTCGCCGGATTGTCCGGACTTAGTGGTAATCATGATCACCCCATTACCACCGCGGGAACCAAAAATAGCCGCAGAAGAAGCATCCTTCAAGACTTCAATGGATTCCACATCATTCATATCCAGGGCAGCCATATAATCCGAATCCACCAACACACCATCCACTACAATCGCCGGTGACGAACCCGCCGCAATAGAACCTACCCCACGCACCTGAATGGTTGGGGCTGATCCTGCCTCCGGATCGGTCATCTGAATATTTACCCCGGAAACCTGCCCTATCAGCGCATCGTCAATACGCGCCGCCGGCAGCTGATCCAGCTTTTCATTTTTTACTTTCGCAATGGCACCTGTCAAATGGGATTTTTTCTGTGTACCATAACCTACAACCACCACTTCCTTCAATTCCTCAATATCTGAATCCAACTCCACATTTATGCGGCTTCTGGTTCCCACATACTCTTCCACCTCTGTCATCCCCACAAAACGGAAAACCAAAATGTCATTCTGCGACGCATTAATGGTGTAGTTTCCTTCGAAGTCGGTAATCGTACCAGTGGTGGATCCCTTGATTATAATGTTCACCCCCGGCACCGGCTCCCCGTCTTCTTTAAATGTCACCCGTCCGTTAACGGTGCTCTGCGCAAAAGCGGAAATTCCCACCAGCATCATCAGGAGTAACATGAAGCCATACTTGTTTAAAATTATCCTCATTGTATCTAACTTAGGATTTTAAAAAATATTTATTCTGGTTCATTGACCGGTCGGTCATTCGTTTGAGTTAAAACCAAAACAGCCAATCGCTTTTTCAAAAAAATGTCTGAAAATCGCATGAAAAAGCATGGAGTGCAGGCTTTAACGCTATTGAAATACCGCCCAAAAAAATGATATTGCCAAAAATTAAATCATCCCTGATCTATTAAACCTTTTTTATGGTTGTTGGTAATTGGTATACCAAAAATATAAAAAAATTTAAAAATGCGCTATAAGCCAAAAGCTTTTTTACCAGAAACGCTAATTTTTATTAACAGCCTAAAAGAAATTCAATCAAAGCCAAAAAAGACCTCCTCAGCTTTACTTCTTAAATGAACTAAGAGCGTGTTTAAAAGCACACCATCCGGCTACAAATTCTAATTATTGGAAGTGATTTTGGATCTTTTCTCAACAATAGCGCTGCTATTCTCTCAAAACAATCCGACATCACTTCTGCGATAATCAAATTTTCCCTGCGAATTTTGGCTTTTAAACACGCTCTGAACCAAAGAGATCTTTCTATATCATTTCCCTATCATTCAATTAATTGCTTTTCAACTCACGAATGATCGCAATTGCTTCTGCTGTTTTTTCTTTAATTGCCGTATAATCAAAACCACCATCTGAAGATTTAATCATCAGCTGAGAGCCCATTCCCACACAAAACACCCCTGCATTAAACCAAGCGGTTAGGTTTTCTCTTTCCGGCTTCACGCCACCTGTCGGCATGATGCTCGACCAGGAAAATGGCCCTTTCACCGCCTTGACGAATTCCGGTCCACCGACTTGCTGTCCGGGGAAAATTTTCACCACATCCGCCCCTAATTCTTCGGCCTGAGAAATCTCAGACAAGGAACCACAGCCTGGTGACCAGGCCACTTTCCGGCGATTACATATTTTCGCCATTTCCGGATTCATAACCGGGGAAACAATGAAGTTGGCGCCCAATTGCAAATACAAAGCTGTGGTAGCAGGATCAATGACCGAACCCACGCCCAGCATCATTCCCGGGCATTCCTCCGCCGCCCATTTTACCAATTGCCCGAAAATCTCGTGGGCGAAATCCCCGCGGTTAGTAAACTCAAAAACCCGCGCACCACCTTCATAGGTGGCTTTTAAAATTTGTTTATTTATTTCTAAGTCTGCATGATAGAAAACCGGAATCATTCCCACTTCTGCCATTTTTGCGACTACCTGATATTTTTGAAATCTGGCCATAACTGTAAAATTTGAAAAAATAAGAAAGCACCAAGATGATGCTTTCTCTGAAATACGAGTCAAATATAAACTATCTTTAAAAGCATGTTCAAAGCCTGAACTTGCAGTGCAAATAGGCATTGAACACCTTTTGATGTCTGATTAAAAGCATATTTATAAGCACACCAACCGGCTGCAAATTCGAATTATTGGAAGCGATTTTGGATAATTTCTCAACAATAGCGCTGCTATTCTCTCAAAATAATCGGGCATCGCTGCTGCAATAATTAACCCGAATTATTCACCGCTATATTCATTAATTGATCACAAGTAACTTATTTTCAGTTCTTTAAAACTTATTTTCTTTGATTAATAATAGCCCAAATTGGGGCAAGCTTGCTTTCTCCTCATTCATCTGTTTCGTTGGAAAAAACTCGAAATAGGAAACTATTCCTTCATTTTTTCCGCCTTACAGCTAAACGAGGCTTAAAGCATGAATAATCCGGGTTAAATTTTCACTGCGGATGTTGGCTTATAGATAAGCACTAACGTGCCACACGGCCAGAAGCATCTCCGCCCATCAGCTTCTCTACCTCGTCCACGGTCACCAGGTTAAAATCTCCCTTAATGGTATGCTTTAAGCAGGAAGCCGCCACTGCAAAATCCAGCGCCTTCTGATCATCTTCCGGATAGGCATTCAGACCGAAAATCAATCCGCCCATGAAAGAATCTCCTCCGCCAACACGGTCCACAATATGGGTGATATCATATTTGCGAGAAGACTTGAATAACGTTTGACCATCATAAAGTACCCCTTCCCAGGTGTTATGATTGGCGTTGATAGAACCGCGCAAAGTAGTGATCACTTTCTTTACCTTCGGAAACTGCTCCATGATCTTTTTGGATACCGACAAATAAGCCTCGCCTTCCACGTGACCACCGGTTACATCCACACCGTCAGGAGAAATGTGAAGGGCCATTTCAGCATCTTCCTCATTACCTAAAACCACGTCCGTCAAGGCTACCAAATCAGGCATCACCTCATGACAAGCCTTACCGTACTTCCACAATTTTGCACGATAGTTCAGGTCACAAGAAACCGTAACGCCCATTTCCTGCGCGACAACTAAGGCTTCTTTTAAGGCATCCGCGGCACCCTGAGATAAAGCAGGCGTAATGCCGGTCCAATGGAGCCAGCTCGCATCAGCAAACACTTTTTTCCAATCTACCATGCCAGGAGTGATCTCCGCGATAGCAGAATTGGCACGGTCGTAAACTACTTTTGAACCACGGGCAACAGCACCCGTTTCCAAAAAGTAAATCCCCACACGGTCACCACCCAATACCACGTTATCTACCCCTACATTATAAGAACGTAAACGCTTAATTGCCGCATCACCGATATCATTTTTAGGTAAACGCGTTACGAATTCCGCATTCATACCATAATTCGCTAAGGAAACCGCTACATTGGATTCGCCACCACCATAAGTGGCTTCAAATTCAGCAGCCTGGTGAAAACGCAAATAACCTGGTGTTGCCAAACGCAACATGATTTCTCCGAAAGTGACTACTTTAGCCATAATATTTTTATTTATATATTTATTTATTTATCTACTGATTAGTCCATTCTTATTACCCTTCATCAGGGCTTCCGCTTCTGCCACAGTACATACATTCTGATCCCCCAAAATGAAGTGTTTGATGGTAGAAGCTGCAGTGGCAAATTCCACCGCCTCCTGTTTACTTTCATAGTTGCGTAAACCATAAATCAGGGCGGCCATAAAGGAATCTCCGGTCCCTACCCGGTCCACGATGTGCGTTAAATTATAGGCGGCACTTCGAAAAACCTCAATCCCATCATACAATATCCCCTGCCAGGTATTATGAGAGGCCGAAACACTCCCCCGCGAAGTAAACACTACCAATTTGCAATGCGGGTAGCGCGCCATCATCTCATTGCCGGCTAGCCGGAATTGTTCATCCCCCACTTTTTCCTGCACCACATCTACATCCGGATGCACCCCGGACATGATATCACAATAGCTTAAAAGCTCCGGCATGACCTCTTCTGCACTTTTCCCCCACTGCCAAAGATTATTTCTATAATTATAATCACCGGATATGGTTAAACCCATTTCACGGGCAGCCTGCAAAGCCTCCAGCGTCACCAGATAAGCATTCTCCGACAATGCGGGCGTAATACCGGTCCAGTGAAACCAGCTGGCTCCTTTAAAAACTTCCTGCCAATTAATTTCCCCTGGCTTTATCGTATACATAGAGGAGTTGGTCCGATCGTAGATCACTTTACTCCCGCGATACACCGCCCCATTTTCAAAATAATACAAACCCAGGCGATCACCGCCCCATTGCACATGATCCACTTCCACGCCAAAGCTTTTCAGGGACATCATGGCCCGATCTGCCATATCATTTTCAGGTAATCGGGTCACAAAGCTGACTTTCTCCCCGAACTGTGCCAGTGATACGGCCACATTCGCTTCTGCCCCACCGAAATCAATATCCAGACTTTTGGTTTGTTTCAGGCGGGAATGCCCCTGTGAGGATAAACACATGAGCATTTCTCCGAAAGCAATTATTTTTCCCATAATATTATTGAGGATAAGTTTCTTCCAGCTTAATATATTTTACCGCTACCTCTCCATAGGAACCTTTAGGCTCATCCGTGAATTTCTTATTGATCTGGCTTTGGAATTTGGAGGCCTGCGTGTAGCAACCCACCTTAAAATATCCTGTGGCATCCATGGATTTCCAAACCTTTTTATAATCTTTCTGCTGATCTAAGTTTTCGATATGACAAGTGATATATCCCTTCGCTACCGATACTGAAATTTTAACTCTTTCTCCTAATTTTACCGGTACCGTATTCTCGGTATCTTTATTATCTTCATTCCAAATAATAAATACTCCCTTACCATGGCGATACTGTACACGTAATGGCTCATCCTCCGGTCCATGAATTTGCGTAATACAAACTTCCTGCTTTCCGTCCGGCACATGAATCACCCTTAACTCTGTCTCCAGATACTGGTGATCCTCCATGGACCAGTAATTATTTCCTCCGCCCACTAATTGTCTCAACTCTGCTCTTGGATATTTGGACCCTTTGGTCGTCACGCCATCACAATGACCACGGAAATACACCTCGCCATTCTTCGCATAAAAATACGGACGATATTCAAAATCCATGATATCAGCCCCTACCACTTCCAGAGGGGTCTTCTTACGCGCATCTAAATCCCAGACCCGGGAATTATCTTCTCCCTTGGCATCCACAGGAAGGGTGACCTTCCAACGGTTTAAATCCGGAATAATGGCCGACGGATATTGATGATTTTCATCCAACTCCAAACCGGCTACTTTTAAGGAAAAGGCATCGAAACGTCCCTGCCCTTTGGTATAACGGCCCCCAATCACCACTGATTTGCTTTTGCCACTTTCGAAATCAAGGGTTATCAGTTCATATTCTTTATTTTCAAATTCCTGTTTAAACTCCTGACACTTCACCTTCGCAAAAACTTCTCCCTTGCCCTTTACCGCCACCTGAAGGGTGTAGGTCTGCCCCGGAGTAATGCGGATGTATTGGTCAAAAGAGGCTTTGTCGTCGATTTTCGCTGCTTTATTTCCTGAAAAAGCCACATCTGACTTGGATACTTTTCCATGCAATTCCCAACCGGTGAATTTGGATTCAAATCCCCCATTAATCACTACCGGCTGCGGAACACTCACTTCCGTTTCTGAAGAAGTTTGTTGTACTGAGGCGGCATCCACGCGAAACTGTTGTCCGTCTGAACGCCCTCCAATAATAATATTTTTCGCTTTGCCACTGGAAAAAGGAATGCTTATCAGGCTGAAATCTTTTTCATTGACCACACGGGTGATTTCTTTTCCTTTTATCCGTACAAAGAGGGTACCTTTTCCTTTAGCAGCGATCTGTAATTCATAATCCTGCCGTGGTGCTACCCGAATAAACTGCGCCACTTCCGCGCCCTTGCTTTCCATTTTAGCAGACTTTCCACCTTCAAAAGCCACATCCGATTTGGAAACCTTACCGCTAAGGTCCCAGCCATTCAGTCCGGACTCAAATCCGGGGTTGACCACCATCAGTTTCTGTTGGGCTTTTAGTGTAGGGGCTAAGAAAAAACCTACAAGAAAAATCAATAATAATGCCTTATAATTCTTCATATCAGAAAGCAAAAAACTCAAAATTAACATACCTGAGCTGAGCAGGTATGTATCAAAAAAAACAAAACAAACTAAACTTACACGAAGTAATAATTTTAGAAAAACTACCTCTGAATGTTAAGACTGAAAAGCCCCGGGCTCCTTGTAATCAACCCCCTGATTAGGAAAGGATCGGGCCTCCTACAGCCAAAACAAAAGAGGTAGCTTATCTTTCTGTTAGATTTACCGGATTAGGGTAAGGCTAACAAAATATGTTGAGTAAGAGCGTATTTAAAAGCACAACATCTGGCTGCCAATTCGAATTACTGAAAGCGATTTTGCATCATTGCTCAACAATAACAATGCTATTCTCTCAAAAATAATCTGGTATCGCTTCTGCAATAATGAAATTTTCGCTGGGAGTTTTGGCTTTTAAACAAGCTCTAAAGAATAATTTCCTACCGGCTCTGCACTAACATTACACAACAACAATTTTTTAAGTGCAGTAGGTATTTCATTAATCTCTTTTATGGAGCATGACCAAACTCAATTTTTCAATAAGGGATCCAAAGGATCGATACCGTATTTAATATTACTCCTTATCAAATTGAAGTTTTTAACACGCTCTAAAGGAAGGGCTTAAGAAAACGCCAGACCTCCGTTAATGTCAATATTGTTTCCAGTGATGAAAGAAGACTTATCGGAAGCCAGGTAAACCACCAAATCCGCTACTTCTTCTGCACGGCCTTCGCGGCGCAATGGTGTAGAATTCGCTACATTTACACGTACCTGATCAGCAGTGTGATCATCATGGAATTTTGTAGCAATCATCCCCGGACAAAGCGCATTTACACGAACACCAATCGGGCCTAATTCTTTGGCCATGGCACGTGTGAAAGTCATCACAGCTCCTTTGGAAGTACCGTAAAGAGATGCACCAGGGCCTGCTCCGTCACGACCTGCCTGCGAAGCGAAGTTGATAATCGAACCACCTTCACCCAGGTAAGGACGAACCGCTTTGGTCATTAACCATACGGACTTCATATTCAAGTCCATCAACAGGTTATACCAGTTCTCATCCTGCTCTTCAATCTTTTTACGACCGATAATACCGCCCGCAACATTAACCAAAATATCGATACGCTCACCAAAAGCTTCCACTGCTTTGGTAACGATAATTTCCGCATCATCAGATTTGGTCAAATCACCGGGAACAAGAATCCCCTCACCACCATTTCCTTTGATTTCTGCTAATGTTTGCTGGGCATTTTCCTCGGCACCCTCTTCTGCTGCATAATAGTTCACCACTACTTTTGCTCCTGCGGCGGCCATTTGCAAAGAAATAGCTTTTCCGATATCCCGTGCACCACCAGTAACGATGGCAACTTTTCCAGTCAAGTTCATAATTAAATTATTTATGAGTGTTTATATAATATTCTGATAAAATCAATTCGGTTATTTATGTATTATTCCTCTATGGATTTAATCTTCCTGGCAAACAAAAAGATGGATCCTATTCCCAAAGGAACAAATACTGCAATCATCATAAAGATGTAGTTATAGGAGATTTCCGCGATTTGAGGCACCAGGAAGTTCATCAGCACAACCGACAATACTCCGATTGTTCCTCCAAATCCTGCCAGGGATCCTACTGATTTACCGGACAATAAGTCGGAAGGAATCGTTTGGACATTTCCAATAGCGAACTGAAAACCGAAAAGTACCAGCGCTACAATTCCTACAAAAATCTCAGGCGTATCGGCCAGGGTAATAGTCGCGATCAAACCGGACAACATGATGACCCCACCAATGGAAATGGTTTGCTTCCGGGCACGATCCGTGGAGCTGCCGTTTTTGATTAAATTCCCACTGTAATAACCTCCGACGATAGAGCCCAAAGCAGCGCCAACATATGGCACCCAGGCAAAAGCCCCGATTTCTTTGACATCAAAACCATAAGTATCTGCCAGGTAAATCGGCATCCAGCCCACAAACAACCACCAGATCGGTTCCAGGAAAAAGCGGGACACCAATACGGCCCATGATTCCTTTTTCTTAAGAATTTCAGATAAGGGAAGGGCTTTGGCACAATCATCATTATCTGCCTTGGACTGCCCGTTTTTAATGTATTCTTTTTCTTCCTGCGTCAACCAGGGATGGTTTTTAGGCTCTCCCTTATTGACAATCAACCAGGGCAACACCCACAACATTCCAAGAGATCCGACGATCATGAAGGTGATCTCCCAGCCAAAAGCCACCCAAAGTGCTGCAATGAAAGGAGGCGCCACCACTGCTCCTAAAGAAGCGCCGGCATTGAATAAACCCTGTGCAAAAGCTCGTTCTTTTACCGGGAACCATTCTGCATTGCTTTTGGCGGCACCGGGCCAGTTCCCCGCTTCTCCAAAACCCAAAGTCGCTCTCAAAAACGAAAAGCTGAAAAGGCTGCGGGCAAAGGCATGACAGAAAGATGAAACGGACCAGATTCCGATGGAAATCACGTAGCCGAGTCGGGTGCCGACCTTATCAAATATTTTACCTGAAAAGGATTGTCCCAATGCATAAGCCACCATGAATACATTCAGGATCAGGGCGTAATCATTTTTGGTCAACCCCAGATCTCTGGAGACATCCGGCCACATCATGGCCAGGGCCGAACGGTCAATATAGTTAATCACCGTTGCCAGGGCAATCAGGCCAATGATCCACCAGCGTAAATTTTTTAGTTTAAAACCCGCCTTCCGGGCTTCGGCTTTTTCCTTAACTTCAATCATGGCGCTATTTATTTACCACCGCCCAAATAAGCCGGTTTGGAACCATCCAGAAAATCCTCGCGTACCGGAGAAAAAGTATCAATTAACATTCCATCTTCCAGGCACAGGCAGGAATGCATCACATTTGAAGGAATATAGAAAGAGTCGCCTCCCTTCAAAACTTTCACCTGGTCGCCGATAGTCAATTCAAAAGTACCTTCCACGACGTAAGTAATTTGCGCATGAACATGCTGATGAGGCGTCCCCAAAGCGCCTTTTTCAAAAAGCACCTTCACGGCCATAATGGTCTCATCATAGCCCATAATCTTACGAGAGATACCACCACCCAAAACTTCCCACTCGTTCTCGCTGTCTACAAAAAACTCTTTACTTTGTACCTTTTCCATTTCAGTAATCATTAAAAAAATTTAAAACCCTATATATTTTTGGAAGCGACGGCGCCTTTTTTTTCAGCCTGCTTCAACTCATAAGCCTTTTCTAAGGAGGTATCTTCGGTAATCTCCTTAATATTTTCCCCACGACGAGGGTAGTAGGACTCAATTCTTCCGGAGCTTATCGATAAAATATTATCAATGGTACTCACAGCCCAAAGCGGGTCTTCAAATCGAATAATACGTCCTGAGCGACCGGAATTGTAGAAAAATAAATTATCCACAGTCAGGTGTTGAACACCCCAGAGCATGATCACACTCCCCAATTCTTTATTTCCGACATCCACGAAATCACAATCCTGTACCAATACCAATGGTCCGGTGGTGGATTCATCATTTCCTCTTCGGGTAATTTCCATGGCACCGGTCATCACCTTTTTGAAAGTACAACCTTTTACCAGCACTTCCTCGGCACTGTATCTGCCCATATTATCAGTCTGCCCGTTAATATTCAGGGCAATCCCGGAGATATTTTCAAAATGCGAGTTTTCAAAAATCAATTCATCCGCGAAAGTTCCTTCAAACGCCCGGAATACACAATAATCTGCAGCATCGAAATTTTTGAAAGTACAATTTTTAACCTCCAGTCGATAATGCTGAATCATTGGATCCTTCGAAGTCCGGAGTGCCGCTTTTGAAATCCCCACTTCCGACCTTCCGTTAAAGGCAAAGCCATCCAACAGTAAACTTCCACCGTTTTCTATGGCAAAAAAGGAAGCCTGCTTCGGATTTTCCTTAAAGAACATTTTAACTTCCTGCCCATTTTCAGAAATAATTCTTAACGGTTTAGTGATACGAATAACCTCTTCGAAAGAAATTTCGGCGGAAGTAATTGCAATGGTCGCTCCAACTTCCGCCTGTTCTATCGCACTATTTAAGGACTTAAAATTATCAGCTTTCAATACTTGATTCGAAATTTGCGCTTTTTTAGATAAAGGGGTATACCAGTCCGGCCCTGCCTGCCCTTTAACCACTGGCAATTCAGGTTTAAATGTCTTACTGGTATACAACCCTTTCTCCCCCAATGTATATTGCGCTTTCGCTGGCTTAAAGCCGTGTTGTTTATAGGTCGATCCGTTATTAATATATTCGTTCCCTTTAAAAGTAAAACCGGATATATCATCTAAAACGGTTAAAATTTCTGCCTTTTCGGGATTTACAAAAAGGTTATTTTTAATGGTAATGTGATCAGGCGTCTGGGTACGCTCCCGATCAGAACCCACACACAATTCAATATGCGAACAATTAAAAAACTTATTATTTTCTACCGTAACATCATGCGCCCGAATATAACGGTTGGCCAGAGAATTCGGTACCCCATTCATGATAGGCAAGGCTCCGAAGAAACGTTTCCCCCCTAAATCCTGGAAATAATTATCCTTAATCGTATGCCCGCCATTAATCACACGCACCCCGCCGGCATTGCCTTTACCTTCTCCTAAGAAATAATTTCCGATAACCTGATTCCGATCTCCATGGCGTAAAGCTAACACGCCTTCACAACCCAAAAACACATTATTCTTCACCACATTATCCGAAGACTTAATCGAAACGATCTCCACTTCACCGGAGCAATGTTCAAAATAATTTTGCTCTATAATCGTGTTAGAAGACTTCTCACAATAGGTTGAAACCCCCACTCGTAGTGTTTCACCTCCATTAGAGCCCAATTTAGGGCGCTCGCCAAAATAATTATGATGAATATGGTGGTAATTCTCACGGGACTCCACATTATTCAATTTCACCGCCATTAATACACCGGCATTTAATTTCCCACCAAAATAACAGTGGTCAATTTCATTTTTTTGCCCGTATAATTCTATCCATGAAGTTTTTTCGAAACGATCGTCCGGATTGTAATGATCTATCACCACCTCCGTCAACCGGCAATATTTTGCCACCTGATCCCCTTTCTTAAATTTAACCGCTACACGACCTTTAGCATAGCCATCCCTGAACTGAAGCCCCTTCACCACCAGATATTCTCCGGCGATTTCAAGAGAAGAATTTCCACATAAAACGGTTCCTCCATGAGCTGCCCCCATTAGAACAATGGGGGCTTCAGCCTTCCCCTTGCCTGTAAATGACAGTCTTAAATCTTTCCATTCTCCGGAAGCCATCCTCAGGGTGTCGCCGGGAGAGGCTTGCTTAATTCGTTCCTTTAACTCATCCGCAGAAGTAATGATTCCACCACTATCCACTGCCCCGAATAAATTGAGGTTAAAAGCTAAAAATACTACTAAAAAAAGGTATTTCATATCAGAAAAAATTCTAAAAAATGAATTCTAAAAAAAGTTAGCCATACCTGAGCCGAAAGCCTTATTGGTAATTGGTTAACCAAATATACGATTAATTTTCTTTTATTCATGATGTTTTCATCAATTATTAGAAAACATTTTATTTTTATCCTGTCGGCATCCTAAAAAACAAGCCAACCCACTACTTTTCAGGACCTTAAGAGCGCGAAAAGGGGGATTGCGTCACCATTCTTTTTAGTTTGAATTTAATCATTTTATAATCCCTCCGCTATTTTAACTTCCAACCGCTCCTAATCCTTCGTCATCAAATTCACTGTGGACGAATTTCCCCGAGATCCAAAAATACCAGCCAAAATACTGATCACGGGTAAAAACAAACCGAAACCTGCCAAAAAAAAGGCAATGCCGTATTGATAACCCACTGCAAAAATGGTAGGGGCCACTGCCGTGACCAGCACCATCATGGTGGAAGTTAAACTGCGGCATGTCCCCACATTTTCAGGGCCAAAAACTTCTGCCCAAAAGGAGGTGCCCACCACATTTGCAAAACTTAAATTTGCACCGAGACTAAACAGGAAAACCAATAGCACCCACTGTTCCGGAATCAGTATTAAGGGAAACAAGGTCAGCGATGGCAACAATACCCAAACGGCCAGTTTTCGAGCCGTGAGCCGGTCCACCAGCGGACCACCCACCAACGCACCTGCAATTCTGCCAATCCCAAAAAACACAAAAGCGAAGGCAAAAAACTCCATGGACCAATTTTTATAGTCCAGAAATTGCTTGCTATTCAGAAGGAAACCTGCATTCAACATGGGGGACAGCACAAAAACCAAAGAATATATCCAGAAAACCGGCCTTCTTACCAAAGTTTGAATAAAAGCAGGCCCATTTTTGCTACTGCCATTTTGTTTAAAATTTAAAAACTTATCATCCTTCCCTACCAACAGCCAACATAACAAAGGAAAAAACAGCGCTTCGAAAAATCCAAGTCCATACCACAAGTTTGCCCATTGTCCCATGCCTAAAATCGCCAAAACCAAGGCCGGTACCAACATTTCCGCTACTGACATCCCAAACATCGTGAAGGAAAGGGCCTTACCCCGATCTGCTTCAAAATATTTCCCCATAGCCGTCATGCCAATCAAAGGAAGAAAGCCCTGACCAAAAAACCGTAAGCCAAATATCCCCAGATAATACATCCATCCATTGGACAAATGCGCCATCATCAAACAAGCCAGGCCTCCGCCAATACCCGCTCCCCAACTAAATTTCCGTAAATCCAGCCGGTCCATCAATGGCCCCACAAATACCAATAATACGGCACTGCTCAAGGAGGCCAGCGTATAGAGCACGTTCAGCTGAAGCGCCGACAAACCGGTTTTTTCCATAAAGTGGGCCACGAACAAGCTAAGGAAAAACGCCTGACCCATCGTAGAAAAAAAGAACTGGCTGAAGCCATACCACAAAGGGCGTTGATGGAGTAGAAAAAAACGATATGTGGAAGCCTTAGACATTTTTATATTCCCGAACTATAAATATTGACATAAATTGGGCCTTCCCATTCCACCTCGCGGCCATTTAACTTACTGCGGTGGTCTGCTAAGGAAAAATCCGAGGCCACCAATACCTGATAAATATTTCCATTATCGTGATGAAGCTCTATCAACTGAATGTCATTTTCCTGTACTTCCCTGGAAATTTTTAGAATTTGACTCTCCGTGTCAGCCACCAATTCATCGGTTGCAGAACGAATAAAACCATGAGGCTCTATGGTAGAAACAAACCAAATATCCTGTCCGCTTTTCTTTAAAAAATAAGCAGGTTCCGTTCTCAAATTGTTTTCAGGATCATTCGCACCATAGCGGCCTAAAGTGATTTCGGTCGGTTGATCCACATGGGTACGAAGACTGAAGAACTTACTTCCATTCAGGAAAGTCAATCGGCTGTCTTGAGATACCGCATGACCCTTTCCAACCTCCCAAATATATTGAAAACCATGATTCGCTCCCATCGCTTTCCAGGATTTCGCCGCCTCATATGTTTCTAACTGTTTACTCATTATCTGCCCTTTGTATTGATAAGCCAACTGATATTCATGCACTTCTTCACTTTCTGCCTTTACAATATCAATATAAAGAGGATCATTTAGTTTTTCATCTTCAATCTGTATAATCGTCCGGTACATATCCACTCCCTGATACAAATCCTGCTGCCTGGCCGTTACCACCTGATAATCCTGATGGGCGGTATCAAACTGAAGCAATTCCCCAAACTTTTGCGAAGACAACCTAAAATCTCCGTTAAAATGAGATTTCCCATCCACAATTAATGTATTATGACAAGCCGACTGGTGGGCAAAGTTTTTATTCTCAGGCAAATAACGACCACCTTCCTTCGCCTTAACATTTACAAAGCGCACCGCTCCATAATCCTGTAAAATATCATGGCCCTGATATCTGAACAACAGGCTCAATTTATCAAAATGACCATGTGAAAGTCCGTGTTGGGTAAATTTGAGTGTTAACAAGCCATTATTTTCAGACTGCTCCGGATATAAAAAGGCAATTCCACCTTTATCTCCTGCAGGACCATCTGTCAGGACCGCGGATTTTTTCACTGCAGTTCGGTGAGATGCCCCTTCTGCCAATTCCTGCGCAATTATTAAACCTCCAAGACTGATCTTCACTTCGCCCTGCAAATTTGCAGCTGCGAGTAAATGCACACTTTGCTCATGTTCATAGGCCAGATCAACTGCCTCAACTGCTGCCGGTGCTTTAATACTCATTTCTTTGATCGCGTCATTATAAGGAAGGAATCTCCCCTCATCATCAGACAATTGAACCAAAGCTTTAACCGCCTTCAACAAAAGTCCGTCGCGATATTGAAAAATATTTCTTTCCGGTTCATTATTATGAATAACCTGTGCAAAAACTAAAAATGGTGTGATCGCATACCGATGATAATAAGGCCCTTCCGTATAATATCCTGTGGGAGAAAATAGCTCATTGACATTGGCGTAAAATCCTGCTGCAGCCTTTTCCGGATCCTCTTCCAACTCCTCAAATTTGCCGAACAAACTGTATTTGACGAGCGCCTCATCTCCCAGGGCGTAACCGATCATCCCTACCGCCGCCACGTCCCAAAGTCCATGATTATGAACCCTGTTAAAAACCTTTAGATTTTCATCCATTAGAAATTTGGCATAGGGCCTCCATAATTGCTGCTCCATCCACTGGCGATCCTCCTTAGTCAAAAAATCCTGAATAAAACTATAAGCCTGTATACTGAAAACCACCCAATTATCATCATTCAGACATTGCCAGAAAAGTTTTCCCGGTGCATAGGATTTTTCTACCGGGTGAAGCCCAAGGGTCGGAAACATTTGCGCATAAGTCATCAACATTTCTTTCACATATTCGGCATACAGGTTTTCTCCGGTAATTTGATAAATGATACCGGCCTCATACATGGCGATATAATTCCGTTTGTGTTGCTCATGTGTATAACCTCCTGCCGGATCTTTGGGAACAGGGACATCGATGTCCTCCTCCAGGGCCGCATCTACCCGGGCTTTCATTTTGGAAACCGCAGTTTCCATTAATGGGTACTGCTTATATTCCTTTTGCAGGCGAGCAAAGGTTTCTGCTTTTATCACTAAGCCGGAAGGCTGCCAATCAGCTCGGACGAAGAATGGAAATATCAAAAAAGATAAAAAAAATAATATTCTCTTCAACATATTAGGAGTGTCTAAAAGTTTTTTGGTCTTTGGTTGACCAATTTAGCAATTAAGAATCGATTATGAAAGCATAAATCAAATGATTGGATCAAAAAACAAATTTAACCCGAATTATGCATGCTCAAGAGCGTGTTTAAAAAGCCAAAACTCACAGCGAAAATTTGAATATTACGTAAGCGATACCCGATTATTTTGAAAGCATTGTACCGCTATCATTGAGAAATTACCCAAAATCACTTCCAATAATTCGAATTTGCTGCCGAATAGTGTATTTTTTAATACGCTCTCAATCCTCCTTTAGCCACTAGGCGGGAAAAAAGCAGAAATAGTTCCCTATTTGGCGTTTTTTCCAAGGTAGCAGATAAAGGACAAGCAAGCTAAATAAGCCAAATTTGGACTATTAAAATCAAAGAAAACAACAGTAATTAATTGATGGTATAGTCCGGTAGTGGATAAATAAATTCAGCGGTGAACAATTTGGCTTGGCGTAAGAATTAAGTGCCTTCCTTAACAGAAAGCGCTGACTCAGCCAGACTTTCTGCTTTATACTGTCTAAGTTCATTTAATTCTGAAATATCTGATTGAATACAGAGCAAACCAGTAGTTCCCAAATAATCAATAAAGAAAGGCATTTTGGTGGATTGGAAATGATATTCTTTTCCATGATGATGCTCCACTTTCTGATAGGTTTTCATTTTACCCTCTTCCAAAATAGCGCTATCCATTTTAATCACTTTATTACCTAACTCCGGACCGACGACATCAATTTCCGTCTTATCGCGCAATTCCTTT
The DNA here is from genome assembly GCF_036244895.1 of Persicobacter diffluens. Taxonomy (NCBI): domain Bacteria; kingdom Pseudomonadati; phylum Bacteroidota; class Cytophagia; order Cytophagales; family Persicobacteraceae; genus Persicobacter; species Persicobacter diffluens. The sequence goes on along the minus strand of NZ_BQKE01000004.1, from coordinate 153,153 downwards.
TCCGTATACCCATGCAAGTTACATACTGCATCATTAGCCAAAACAAACTTATGCTCGTGATCCTTCAGGAATATACGGCCGGGAATTTGATTCAGAATTTTTAGGAATACCTCATTGCGCTGACGGATTTCTTCCATCATTTGGTCTTGCTGCTTTTGCTGCTCCTCCTGCATCCGCACCATTTGCTCATGGGTACTACTCAATTCCTCCATATTCTGCCGAAGTTCTTCTTCCTGCACTTCCATGGCCTTTCGGGCATCATTAGAAGCCGCCAAAAGTGCCCGAATCTGCAAATTCGTTTTTTCATTGGAAATAAAACCGGCCAGCACATTCCCGCAATTGTCCAGAAATTCACGGGCAGCACCTTCAATAACGTTAAAGGAAGCAATTTCCATGATGGCCACCACGATTTCATTTAAAATTACCGGGACAATGATCACCTCTTTGGGCTGGGCATGTCCCAATCCGGATGTAATGGTTAAGTAATCACCGGGAATATCAGTCAGGTAGATCGGCAACTTTTCCAGGTAACACTGCCCGACCAGCCCCTCTCCAAAGGCAATGGTTTTATGTAAAAATTTCTTTCGTTCATAAGCATAGCAAGCTTTCATTTCAAGAACTTGCTTCTCCTGATCCCCAATATAGATCGCCCCCTGTACAGCTTGAAGCTGTTGAATCAAATGTTTTAATGCCTCCTCCAGTTTAACTTCAAAAGTAAGGTCCTTCCTTAAGCTTTCCTCCAGGGCTGATAAGCCTTCCATCACCCATTGGCGCTCCTCATTTTTATGTTGTTGGGCCTGAATGGTTTCCAACTGAAGCTGATATTGCTTTTCCTTTTCTTCCTTTTCCAGTGCAACCGTTGTATTATGGGCATCCAAAGTTTCAAAAGCAATGACCTCATTCTTCACTTTGATGTGTTCGATTATAAAAATCGTTATAAATGCTACACACTGAAAAGCTATAATTCCCCAATGTGCTTCTAATTTAATATCTCCGGAAACCAGTCCCCATAAGGAAAAAACCATAGCCAGTAAACCCACCAACCTACCGCCTCTCAGGCTTTTATTCTGCCGTAAAATTTCGGCTGCAGAAGGCATTTCCGTCAAGGCCAGCCCACTCCATAATACCGATAAAGCTATAATGGTATGAACCGACAGAGAATGCCTGTTAATCATCTCAAAGGCCCATAAAATACCGTAAACGCCTCCATCGCTCAATAAAGTGAATCGCCAAAACTGCGGGCTAATTTCCTGTTTCCTCCAATAATACAGCAAGAAAACCATTCCAATCATGAAATGAAAAACTGCAAAAGGCCCATTGGATTCAAAGGTAAATACCAGAAAAACTAAATGTTGAGTGACCAACAAATAAATCGGAATACCTAAATGACTGCTTGTATTCAGGTATGAAATGTTTTGCTTAACATTTGCGGGGAAAATGTTCGAATACATAAAAAAATAGGAATGATAAAAAATTACGTCGATTAGCCTTCATCCTCATTAAGAGTGAGTATAAAAAGCGCACCATCCGGCTGCCAATTCGAATTATTAGAAGTGATTTTGGATAATTTCTCAACAATAGCGAAGCTATTCTCTCAAAATAATCGGGTATCGCTTCTCCAATAATCAAATTTTCGCTGCGAATTTTGGCTTGTAAACACCCTCTAATCAAATTTAATAAAAATTGGTTTACCAACAACCAGTTTTTGAGAAAAAATATAAAGAAGGTTTACCACTTAATCCCTACTATACCCACTTCCTATTTACAAAATATATAGATTCGAGCGTGTTAAATAACACACCATCTGGCTGCCAATTCGAATTATTGGAAGTGATTTTGGATAATATCTCAACAATAACGAGGCTATTCGCTCAAAATAATCGGGTATCGCTTCTGCAACAATCAAATTTTCGTCACGAATTTTGGCTTGTAACACGCGCTCAGGCCTCTTCAGCAAGGCCTGAATTGTCGAATATAAGCCCCTCCCAACTTTTGGCCTGTGGAAATTGCTCCCTCCTTTGCAAAACCTTATTGGTAAATCGCCAGCAAGTATTGACGGATAAATTCAGCTCTTTGGCCATTTGAGATATATTAGGTTTTTGATTACTATGATGTAAATAAAAAACTAAATAAAATCCTTTCAACACAGAGAAATGCAACCGATGAAAGATGGTCTCGGCGGTTGTGGCTTCATCATAACCACATTTACTGCAACGTTTGGCCCCGGTTTTTTGTCCATTGTGATATTGGCCATTTCCACACTTCTTACATTTATAACCATTGGCCCACTTTTTCTCACCCAAGAATAATAAACAACTATTTTCATCGGGGAAATAAGTTAAAAAATCGGCAAAAGACACCACCTTGTTTTCTAAATGCGCTTCCGTTAACAATTGAACATTCTGTTGCAGGGACACATTTTTCTGGTTCAGTTGGGTGTTCAAAACCTCCAATTCCTGGGATTTGTCCGTCAAATCCCGATAAGCCATGGCCAGCTCTTCATTTTTTTGACTGATCACCAAATTTTGCTGGGCGATTTCAGCGGTTCTCTGTTTAACCTTTTTTTCTACTACTTCATTTTGCTTTTTCAGTCCTTCAATCAATTCCAATTGAGAACGATCCTTGGCTTCCTTTAATTTTTGATATTCATAAACCATGGCCACAGTAAAGATTAAGGCCTGAAGAAAAACCACAAAATTGAAATAATAAACCACCCAAATGGCATCATATCTTAAAAAGTTGACCTTAGGGAGAATTCCGAAAAGGGACAAGAAACAACCAATAGTAATCAATACCACTACAAAATCCCGATCCAAAGATCGGTAAATTGATATCCCAAAAAGCACCGTTACCGGAAGCATATAAAATAATCCGGGCAAAAGGTGATAATTCGTATTGGAGGATAAATAGACAATGGCACTAAGGTAGAGGGCATACCATACCATTTTCCAGAATGTGATAATTTGTTCCAGAGATAATAAATGAATTAAATACTTTACCAGGAAAAACATATAAACCGCCACTCCCCAATTTCTGAGGATTTCATTGATCCAGGGCTGTTTGGGCCACAAAAACTGAAAGCCCAATCCGTCTTCTGCAGTGGCAATAAAAAAGCAGGAAAGTAAATAATAACACAAATACAGGTGATTCCTTTCCCTCATTTTAAAAAAGGAAAGTAAATGGAAAATAATCAACAAGCTCAGGGCTCCATAGAAAAATGCCAAAGCCGAGTACTCCCCAACAGCATATTGAATGTTAAAAGCCAGAGAGCGAAACTTAAAAATAATGGCATCCTTATGCTGTGACTTCAGCCGAAAAAGAAAAAACAATTGATCCTTCTGAGCAAAAGAAGGAGGAATATCGTAAAGAAAATTTTTATGCTTGATGAGCCGGTCATCAAATAGGCGGGTATAACCTGCAGCCGGAAAATGCAGGGTGTCTCCCGGATAAATCAACCAGGCCTCAATTTCATTAAGGTGCGGGTCAATTAATTCCAGCATATGAGATTCATCGGAGAGCCAGGCATTAGGAACGGGCACTTTGATCCAGTAATTAGCTCCTTTTTTTTCCGTATGTGCCACTTCCTCCTTAAAAAACTCGAAAGCCCCTTCCCGCTCCAATTTTAGTATTTGATTTCTTTCCAGTTTATTCTGCTCATCAACAAAATAGGATACCTTTTGCAAAGGGTAAAAAATATTTGTTTGCGCTGAAAAACCCTTCAAAAATAGGCACAAATAGCAAAGGAAAAAAGACACAACTAACCTCACAATACTCAAAAAATAAGCGATATATTCAATTTAAAATGGAGGTAGGTTAATGATTGTCGATACAATCTTTTGGGGCTTAACCAGAATTATTCACCGCTAAATTTAATAACTGATCGCATGTAGCTTAATTTCAGTTTATTATAATTTATTTTCTTTGATTTATAATCGCCCAATTTTGGGCAAGCTTGCTTTCTCCTCATTCATCTGTTTCGTTGGAAAAAACTCGAAATAGGAAAAATTCCTTCATTTTTCCGGCCTTACAGCTAAACGAGGATTTAAGCAGGAATAATCCGGGTTAAATCTTTCACAAATTACAAAATCACAGACTCAAATGAGCCGATCAACCAGAAAAAAAGCATGTTTGCCAATCTCTTTATTTAAAGGATGGACAAACATGCTCAATTAAAACAAAAATACGGCTCAAAGAGCGGATAAAACACGCCTGTAGTCGATTGTGATAATTGAACAATGATGAAATGGATGCCTCTTATTTGGAGCAAAAGGCATTACTACTCATGAAAAATAAGGCAAAATCAATTCCTTTATTCAAATTTACTTCGACTTGGCCGGACTTAGGCTGGCTAATACCCGCGCTGAGGGAATCCTAAATTAAAGATTACCCTTCGCTTCTTTTTGGTCATAATAATCTTTCAATACAAAAAAGGCCTGCTTTTTAAATCCTCCCTCAGAGATCAAGCCCTTACGGTTCCACATATCCTGAATATTAGCCAAAGGTCTTCTTGGCGAACGGAAGTCCGCTAAAATCCATGGAGTGAAACCAGCAAGATTTGGAATATTATTAATTCCTTCTAATGTTTTCTGGTAAAAATACGCCTGGTAGTCCTCCGACCAAATGGTCTGATCATCAGCACGGTAACCGTATTTCGCACCTGCACCCCACTCACTGACCACCACCGGCTTATTGTATTTAACGGCCCACTTAAGATTTGGAAAATCCTCAATGTCTCCACCATACCATCCATGGTACTGGTTAAAGCTCATGATGTCCACATACTCCCCAAAAGGATCGCTGATCATTTTGGTACCATCTTCTTCCCCATGAACCTCCATCGCTGCGGAGATCAATCGGCTATTGTCCAGGGAGCGAGTAGTCTCTACCAAGGCCTTCAAAAACTGATTTCTTTCTTCAGAAACCGGCGTTTCATTTGCCATACTCCAGATAATCACCGAAGCACGGTTACGGTCACGCTGTACCATTTCCGTTAATTGTCCTTTGGCATTGGCCAGGGTTTCTTCATTGGTCCAATCAATCGTCCAGTATACCGGAATCTCTTCCCACAATAAAATCCCCAATTCATCCGCCAGGCGTGGCATATTTTCATTATGCGGATAGTGTGCTAATCTTACAAAGTTGGCATTCAGATCTTTGGACCACTGAAACATCATACGGGCATCCTCCAGACTATAATTACGACGACCTTCAATCGGGTTTTCTTCATGCATGCAAATCCCTCTCAGGTACAGCTTTTCGCCATTTAATAAAATATCACTTCCCTGTACTTCAATCGTTCTGAATCCGATACGATCCGACACCACATCCTGACCTGCCGAAAGGTTTACATCATACAAATAAGGCTTATCTACATGCCATTTGGTGATTTTCTTTGCTTTAATGGCAAATTCAGCCTTTCCCTCTGCATTCGTGGTCAGTTCCTTGTTAATTTTTAACTCCGGAATAGCAATATGGACACTTTGTCCTGCCGCCTTTTCAGATAATTGAACCGAACCTTCAATCAGATTATTTTGCGTTTTGCTAAGTTGTATGGAATAATCCGCCACAAATACCTCCGGCACCTGAATCAACTTCACCTCGCGCGTAATTCCTCCATGGTTCCACCAGTCGGTATTGATGGTCGGCACTGCATCTTTTTTACGGGTATTGTCTACCTTTACCACAACGAAATTATCACCAGCTTTCAATTGTTCTGTCACATCAAAGTTAAAAGGAGTAAAACCACCCACGTGAGTACCTACCTTGATGCCGTTTACATATACCTCAGCCTCATAATTTACTGCCCCAAAATGCAAGATGCTTTTCTCTCCGGCAGTAGGCTCAAAGATAAAATCCTTTTGATACCAAACCGTTCCTTCGTACCAGTGCAACGGTTCTTTTTCTACCGACCAGCTACCCGGCACCTTGATTTTATCTGCTAAATCAAAATCATACTCCACACGATCGGTTTTGTGAGCAGGTTTAACATTGGCAAAGTATGCCCCTGAACCCGGGTTCGCCGGATTGAAGTATTTATCAAATGGAATACGACGGTAATCATAATAACCGTTCTCATAAGGATCTACAATATAGTTCCAATCTCCATTTAGGGACAAAGCTTCCCGATTGTAAACATTTTGGATCAGGGGAGACTGTGCGAACCCCACATTTACCAAAGCGAGCATCCCGATGATCGCCAGGAGGGTATTTTTAAAAATCGTCATATTGTTTGTAAAAAAATTCTTATACTTCTTTTGTACTATATCACTTTTTACTTCTTTTTCATCTACCAAGAAGAGTCGGGTTCAAATCCCCCTACATCCCTTTTCCTTTCAATCATTAACCACACGCCTCTTCGCATGAGTAAAAAAGGCGTGAATTTGCGTGCGTTTTTCAGAGATAAGTCATCTTCCGATCAGCCTTCGGGAAAAAGAAAGATGCCACTAAAATCAAAACCGACATATCAGAAAACCTTAACCCACTAAGGGCCAGTCACATTTAAAAAATCTAAAGCTCTTAAAAAACCATAATTTTAAAGAGTGAATAGTCCTGAAAAACCATTCCATAGTTTTGGGTGGATTTCCTTTTGAAATTAATGAAAGGAAGGAATTTTATGAAAATGCACCAAAACAAATCTATTTTTAATTTTGGAGAGAAAAAGGAAAGCTTTCGAAAACTTGAAGCGCCTTCCCCCATTGAGCTCCATAGGGAAATTCAATTTTTATCTATCCTAAAAGCGGGTTTACTGCGCATCATCCAGCTGCAAATTCGAATTATTAGAAGCGATTTGGATAATTTTTCAACAATAGCGCTGCTATTCTTTCGAAATAATCGGGTATCGCTTTTGCAATCATCAAATTCTCGCTACGAATTTTGGCTTTTAAACTAGGCTGTCGAAAATATTCATGGTTCTGAAATTACACCCCGCACGGAGAGCTCCTATGGCTGTTTTCATAAAGGTAAATGCACCATTTTTTAACCTATTCGACAGGCTACTTTTAAACACGCTCTAACAAACGAAAGAGAGGGTGAATATTCACCCTCTAAATATTATAGTGCCAATGATGCTGTCGCGCCGAAAGTTTTCCCTTCCGTCAGGTTGAAATCCACCTTTTGGTTTTCAATCAAAACACTGAAGCTTCCTCTTTCAGAAATCCACTCATTTTCCATCCCTACGAAAGCAAGGTCTTTAGCGGTTAATTGGAAAGCCACCGTTTTCTCTTCCTCTGGCTCAAGCATAATCTTCTCAAATCTTTTCAACTTCTTCACAGAAGGTGCGATAGTCGCATAATGATCAGAAATATACAGCTGTACAACTTCTTTCCCTGCACGGCTTCCGGTATTTTTGACCTTTACACTCACCTCAAGCGTTTCATCCGCTTTGATATTGGTTTTATTAACTTTCAAATCACTGTAGGTAAAGGTGGTGTAACTCAGACCATGACCAAATGGATATTGAATTTCCATGAAAGACTCATAATCATAAAGGCCTTCCATTTTCTCCTGGTTCTCCGCATGCTTATGATCGTAAGTCAACAAGCTATTGGCATATTTTGGGTAAGTATAAGGCAGTTTACCACTAGGATTCACCGCTCCGAACAAGACTTCAGCCAGGGCCTGCCCACCAAAGTTACCCGGCAAATAAGTTTGTACCACTGCGTCCATTTTGGACTCAAATCCACTGATCAGGCGCGGACGGCCTTCATTCAATACCAACACTACCGGCTTACCGGTTTTGGCCATTGCTGCTGCCAGTTCCTGCTGATTTTTGGAAATATTGACATCATGCAAATCGCCTGGCTTCTCCGTATAAGTATTTTCACCCAGACAAAGGACAATCACCTCAGCAGCCTGTGCTGCACGGATGGTCTTTTTCATATCCACCACTTCGTCCACATCATAATTCCCCTCTTCCGGATAAATAACGGATGGTTGATAAACCACATTTTGTGTACCATTCACTTGCTGAATAGCAGAAAGAATAGTTTGGTAGCCGTCTGCAAATTCTTTTACTTTCTCTCCCTGCCAGGAATAAGTCCATCCGCCATTTAAAGTACGCATACTGTGTGCGTTAGGGCCAGTCACCAACACTTTGGTCCCCTTTTTCAAAGGCAATACCGCATCTTTATTTTTTAACAAAGTGATCGACTCGCGAGCTGTTTCCAAAGCCGCATTTTCAAATTCCTTGCTGGCGAATTTTGGATAATCTTCCTGCTTGTCCATAGGGTTTTCAAATAATCCTAAGGCATATTTCACGCGAAGAATACGTGCCACCGCATCATCAATTCTTTCCATCGATACTTCCCCCTCTTTCACCAATTCAATCAAATTAGTGGTGAAATCATAGTTATAAGGCACCATCGCCATATCAATACCCGCATTGATGGCCATTTTCACCGCCTCTTTGTGACTATCAGCCACCTTATCACGGTTATGAATATTTTCAATATCAGCCCAGTCCGTCACTACTAGTCCATCAAATCCCATTTCTCCCTTCAAAAGGGTGGTCAATAGCTTATAATTCGCGTGTACCGGAATCCCATTGATCAAACCGGAGTTCACCATCACCGTATAGGCGCCCTGATCCACTGCTGCCTGGAAAGTCGGCAAATAAATTTCTCTCAGCTCTCTTTCCGGAATATAAGCCGGCGTTCTGTCTTTTCCAGAAGCAGAAGAATAACCCAAAAAGTGCTTCAAACATGCTGCCACACGGCCCTGCTTGGAAATATCATTATCGTCGCCCTGATAGCCCTTGATAATCTCAAGGCCCAACTGCGTATTCAGATAAACGTCTTCTCCGAAAGTTTCCCACATTCGCGCCCAACGCGCATCTCTACCCATATCCAATACCGGGGAAAAGTTCCATGGAATACCACCTGCACGAGTTTCATAGGCACAAACCTCGGCGCCCTTACGTACCAGCTCCGGATTCCAGGTAGCTCCCTGGCCAATCTGCTGTGGGAAAAAAGTAGCCCCGGCAGTATAGGTGGTTCCGTGAATGGCATCCACCCCATAAATCATCGGAATGCCGATCTCTTCCATGGATACCTTTTGCAGGTGCCCTATCACTTCATTCCACTTTTGGGTAGTTCGTGCTCTATTGTTTGCGGTGTTCAATACTGAACCCACTTTATATTTTTGAATGGCCTCCAATACCAATTGGGCATCCAGTTCCATTGGTTCGTCAGAAACAAAGGCGTTCTCTCCCTTGGTAATAACATCCACCGTAATTTGCGTCATTTGCCCTACCTTTTCTTCCAGGGTCAACTGACTTAAATGTTTTTGAATTTTCTGCTCAATATCCTGCTGCATGGGAATTCCCACTCCAGCCAATTTCTTTTCAACCTTGGCCTGTGGCTGACAGGAAAATACCGCCAAGGCACAAAGCATTAACCAACAATTACGAAACTTATTCATCTTCATCATCCTTTAATTCAGGGGGTAAACAAAAAGGTAAGAACAGCCAGCCAAACAAACTGGCTGTTCTTCTTATAGCAGGGATGGAAGCCAGCCCATACCCGCTGTCAGTCTAAAAATTCGAGTTTATTCTGCCTCTACAGGCTTCAAAATATGGAACCAACGGTTACCATCCTCGGCCAAAGAAGAGATCGACAATTGATCCTCCGTTAATTCATGCACTTTGTATTCCCGATTTGAACGAACATAGAATCCAATCCAGGCTTTGTCATTGGAACTATTCAATACCAAATATTTTCCATCAGCCCGGTCTTCAATGCTCCAGCCACCTGCATAGCCATCATAAGGGGCAAACATTTCCGCCGGATCCTCCGATCCTTCCGGATAAAAGTCTTCTGCTCCCGGGAAATCACTGCTGTAGCCGGCATTCACATAAACCCGACCATCCGTAAAATGCTCATAGCCAAAACCGAAAATATTGAAAGTATAAACATCGGTATACAAACCACATCCGCTACGGTCATCATCAAGAGCGATGCCCCACCAAATCGGGCTGTCTGCATCCCCCGGACCAATTCCCAAATGCCCGACCACGGACTTATTGATAACCCACTGTTTTCCATTTTCATAGTCTACGCCTCCGGTCAAATTATTATAATCCTTCCGATCCAACAAAGAATAATCATCTTCATCAATATCAACAGAGAAAGTAGTTGTCGCTTCTCCGGCTGCCGTAACGATGGTTAAAGCAATTTCATAATTCCCTTTCAAGGGATAGATCCCTTCCACTTGCTGGCCCTGGGTTTTCACTCCATTTCCTAAATCCCAAACACTCACAAATGCTGCCGGGTGAGTACTTTGAAAAGTATAGATATTATCTGATTCCGGATTCACATCCAGGGTAAAAGTCACCTCATCACTGGAAGGAGGAGTCCCCAAATCTTCTTTTGAGGGCTCATAAGGAGAACAAGAGAGGATGCTCACCAACAATAACAGGCAAGAAAAAAATCTTATATTCATCTTAATAATATTAAAAATCAAAAAATTAGTAACCTGCGTTTTGATTGAATTCAGGATTCAAATCCAATTCATATCGTGGAATCGGGAAGAATCCTTTTTTCGTCCTATCAAAATTCACCAAATAATTAGATTCCATTCCTACATCTCCCATCGCAGGCTCGTCCTCATTGGTTTCCATATTATAGCTAGTGACTGAAATTTTATTGGAAGCATAATCCAGGCCCTGGCGCAACAAATCAAAATAACGATGTCCTTCTAATGCCAGCTCCAGTCTTCTTTCCTGCAAAATATCCTCCTGGCTTATCGATGTCAGGCCAGCCAGTCCTGCACGCTCCCGAATAATATTCACATATTCCATCGCTTTACCTGCATTCCCTTCCGCCAACTGTAATTCGGCCGCCATCAGATATACATCTGCCAAACGGATATAGTGATAGTTCTGAGCCCAGTTCAATTCAACAGAACCGGAAATTGGCTCGCGATCAGCATGAGTTGAGTATTTGAAAGCAAAATAACCGGTATTGGTGTAGCTGGCTTCAAATGACCCTGCTCCCTCGGCATCCATCAACTCCTGGGCAGAAAGCAATGTCGCTGTACGACGTTGATCCTCATGAGAAAAGGAACGGGCCAAATCCTTGGTCGGAATACCAAATCCCCAGCCGCCTTTTAACAAATTGACACTATTATAACCTCTCGGACCCGACATATGGCATTGCATATTACCCATTTTTGCATCATGCCAGTCACCGCTACCATTGTCCACAAAAGGAATTTCAAACAACACTTCCTTGCAAAAATCTCCTTCGATACTGAACAATTCCGCGAAATTCTGCATCAATGTTGCCCCGGAATTATTCAGGATATCTTCCGCCATTGCCAAGGCATCCGCTCTTGAAAAACTACTACCATCAGCCACTGGCAAAGTCGATTGATTATAAAAACCAGTATAAAATAAAAATACCTTAACTAACTCTGCTTTTGCTGCGTACTGGCTCAAACGACCATTCTCCGGCGTGCTTTCTGACATCAGCTCGATGCCGTCCAACATATCCTGTGCTACTTGAGCATAGACAGATGCCGGATCCGCCTGTTGCATCCCCTGCCAGTCTTCCCCGCTTATAGGCTCCAGAATTAAAGGGATGTTCTCATAGAAACGCAACAATTCATAGTAGTAATGCCCTCTCAGAAAAGTCGCCTCGCCCAGGAAGTTATCACGATCCTTCACTTCACTCTCCATAAAATCAATCCCCTCATATTTAGAGATTAACATATTGGCGCGTGAAATTCCACGGTAGTTCTTTTTCCACATGGCACGAGGGGTATCCTCATCTGCAATGGCACGAAAACGGGCCATATTCTGCCAGGTCAACATATCACTGGCGGAACCACCACCGGCATACATATCATCCGACAGGATATCCGAAACCATTGCCAGTGGATGGTAGGAATGCGTATAATCTGATCGCAATGGCTCATAAATAGCGATCAAAGCCATATAGGCATCGCTGCGATTCTTATAAAAAGTATCTTCAGTCTGTGCATTGGTTGGGTCAAAATCTAGCCAATTCTGACATCCGCCCAGGAAAAGGCTTCCAACAACTAAAGCAAAAAATAGGGACTTAATATTCATGTCAAAAAAGATTAAAAATTAAGATTAACACCCATCATGATAATTCTTGACTGAGGGTAACCGCCCCGGTCCATACCATAATTAAAAATATCAAAACTCGCCAATTCAGGATCATATCCACTATAACCGGTGAAGGTGAAAGCATTCTGTACGGAAGCATAAATTCTAGCGCGGCTCAAACCAGCCTTTTCAGAAATTTCCGTAGGTAGCGTATACCCCAGCTGAATATTTTTAACCCTTAAATAATCTCCTCTTTCCAAATGCACCATATCATTCAGACGCGTATAATTTCTATTCTGATCTTCATGGGTCATTCTTGGATAGGAATTGGTAGAGCCTTCGCCTGTCCAACGGCCCAGGGTTGCTCCTCCGTAATTTTGCATATCCAAATCCCCCCGACGCATAATATTGGCAATATCAAAGCCAGCTGCACCCTGAAAGAAAATACTGAAGTCAAAATTCTTATAGTTGGCATTGAAGGTCAAACCAAAGTTCCAGTCCGGCACAGGATTTCCGATATTGGTGCGGTCTTCCTCTGTGATCACTCCGTCCCCGTTCATATCCACAAAGATGATATCCCCTGGCTTGGCATCCGGCTGAATCTGCTTTCCCTCCGCATTCACGTGATTGTCAATCTGCTCCTGATTCTGGAAAATACCGGCGGTTTTATAGCCGTAGAAAAATGGCAGTGCATAACCTTCCGCCATTCTCATATTCCCCGTATGCACGTGAGGTGCATCCCCATCGATATAGCCATTTTGGTTGGCTACTTCCAATACGCGGTTTTTGTTGTACGAGAAGTTACCCGTAATATCATAAGTGAAGTCTCCGGTTTTTTTGGCATAGGTCAGGTTAAATTCCACCCCCTGGTTCTGCACTGTTCCCATATTGAACAAAGGACTTTCCATTCCTAAATAATCCGGCATGGGTCTAACTCCTAACAGATCGCGAGTGGTTTTGGAATAATATTCTGCCGTCATCTGGATTTTATCCTCCAGGAATCCAAAGTCCAGTCCCACATTGGCCTGCTCAGAAGTTTCCCATTTCAAATCCGGATTAGCCATTCGATTAATCGCGATACCATTAATAATATTACCATTGACCGGATATCCATTGGCACGGTTGGCCAAAGAAAGATAGCCGAAATCTCCGATACTCTGGTTACCCACCTGTCCCCAGGAAGCGCGCAACTTCAGGAAGTTCAATCCCGCTACAGGAGCAAAGAAGTCTTCATTAGAAATGGTCCAGCCTCCAGAAACAGAAGGGAAAGCCCCGAATTTATTATTGTCACCAAAACGGGAAGACCCATCGCGACGAATAGTGGCCTGCACCATATATTTATCCTTGTAGGAATAGTTTACACGGCTAAAGAAAGAGGCTAATCGGTTTCTCCAAAACCAACCATTGGACTTTTGAGTGTCATCATTGGCGCCATTTTCTAACCATCCATAGTACCAACCGTCAGGACTGATGTCATTTCTGGACCCCCAGGTACCCTTGCCGGTATATTCCTGAATGGTATTCCCCAGGATCGCTGAGAAATCGTGTCCGTTAATCGTCTTTTGGTAGCTCAGGACATTCTCCCACTGAAAACCAACGTTGTCGTTCATCTCCTGCCATGCTGAACTATTACGGTTCATATTCACCACATTCATATACTGCATCGGGTTATACCCTCGTGAAAATGAATTATATAAATCCAGCCCTAAATCAGTTTTAAACTTTAAGCCAGGTAAAAGGTCTACCGTCAAATAAGCATTACCAATGATATTACGGTCGTTATGGGCATTGTGAGAATTTTCAAGCATGGCCATTGGGTTGGCAACCTCCCTCAAACCCTGATCAGAGATTCCATAATACTGTCCATTACTATTCATCACCGGATTATAAGGTAATCCCGCATAAATAGCAGCAGTTTCTGCATCCTGTATAACGGCCGGAGTAATTGGGTCGTGCAAGAAGGTAGAATTTAAAATGCCACCGAAATCGTTTTGTTCAGAAATTCCCGCTGATGATTTGGCCGCAATGGTCAGGTTTTGTCCGAAGGTTACTCGTTTGGAAAGCTTATGTTCCGAATTTAAGCGGAAAGTGATCCGATCGAAATTTGAATTATCAGCGTTTCCAACAATACCTTGCTGTCCAAAATATCCCAGAGAAATGGCAAAGGTAGAGACCTCGTTACCACCACTCAAACTCACCGCATGGTTCATGATAGGGGCATTATTACGGAAAACCTCATCCTGCCAATCAGTATCAGCATAACTTCCAAAAGAAGATGGATTAAAAATCGGAGAGGTAGCGCCATCATTATAAGCCGCCTCATTATGCAAGGTCATATACTCCTTCGCATTCAGGGTAGAGACTTTTTTCCAGGGACTCTGCATCCCGATATAGCCATCATAAGAAACCTGTAGCTTGCCGGAAGAGCCTTTCTTGGTGGTCACCAAAACTACCCCGTTCGCCGCTCTGGATCCATAAATAGCCGCAGAAGCCGCATCTTTCAATACTTCCATAGAGGCAATGTCATTCGGATTCAGAAAATCCAAACTTCCTACCTGCATCCCATCCACAATGTAGAGTGGCTGAGAATCCCCATTACTACCAATACCACGGATTTTAACGGAAATCGCTCCACCCGGCGCACCGGAATTAGTGGTGACGTTTACCCCGGCAGTACGCCCCTGTAAGGCCTGATCAACGGTAGCCACTGGCGTTTGGGAAATTTCTTCCGATTTAATGGAGGCAATGGCTCCGGTTACCACGCTTTTCTTCTGGACCCCATAACCTACCACGACCAACTCTTCCAGGGTTTCTACATCCTCTTCCAGAATAATATCGAACTGTGTCTGAGTACCTACTGCAACTTCCTGAGGCTTAAAACCCACAAAGGAAAAAACAATAGCACTTTCAGCACTGCTCACTTTAAAAGCAAAATTCCCTTCGAAATCGGTGATTGTTCCATTGGAAGTTCCCTTTTCCAATACGTTCACCCCAACGATGCCATCACCATCAGGTGCAACCACTTTACCAGTTACGGATAATTCTTGAGCGAGCGCTGGATTAAATAAAAGACAAGACAACCAAAACAGGCATCCTGATAATCCAATACGTCTCGTCAATGGAGTAAAAAAGTATTCCATGACTAAAAATTAATGTGATAAAAAATGTTGCAGCTGCATGACAAATATAGAAGAAGGGGGATGAATTATCAAAAACAAAATTTGTCATTTAATCTCATAATTTTTAGAATTTACAAGTTAAAAGTGGGTTACATAAATCTCTTAAGACCTCGATTACAGTTACTTACCAAAATCACATAAAAAGCGTTTTTAACTTTAAAAAACATGTATTACCTATTTGAAATTTTTATTGTTTAGGATCGGTTCAAAATGCACCCTATTTATGTATCCCAAATTGAATAATATTATTTACAATCAATACTTTTTTAATTTTAAAAGAATATATTATTAACCTTTAAATTATTTTATTTTAATTTTTTGTTAATGACTTTTAGACTGTTATAAATCTCCAAATTTTCATCTATCAATAGATCATCCAATAATACCCAATGGTTTTGCCCGCCGGGATATGGAAAAGCTATCTCTGTGGAAAGCGCTGACAGCAATTCACCATACTTTCAGGCCAATGGAACTCATTTCCACTGGTTAGGGATAATTAAAACCCATCAGAAAGTTTTGCCACCTAAAAAAGCCTCACCACTATCAAAATGATAGTAAAATCGGTTTTGGAGTAGCCGAAATTTTGAAAGGCGAAAAATAGTGAGGCCTGATGGAAGCGGAGAAAAAATAAAATGAGAAAATCCCTACCATTAAATTACGGTCGCTATCGCCAAAGCAGGAGGAGAGGTAGGGCGGGCTTAATCCGAATTAGAGCGCGTTTAAAAGCGAAAATTCACAGCGAAAATTTGATTATTGCAGAAACGATACCCGATTATTTTGAGAGAATAGCATCGCTATTGTTGAGAAATTATCCAAAATCGCTTCCAATAATTCGAATTTGCAGCCGGATGGTGTGCTTTTAAACACGCTCCTATTCACCGCTAAATTTAGTACCCAACAAAACTGCCTTAATATCTAATCACTATATCTAGGGTGACCCATTTTTATATAACCCAAATTTAGGCAAGCTTTCTCCTCATTTATCTACTTATTTGGAAAAAACTAGTATAGGAAAAATCCCTTCATTTTTCCCGCCTTACAGCTAAAGGAGGATTAAAGCATCAATCCTCCGGTTAAATTGATCTGCCCTTTCCTGTAGTGGATTTAAAGATCGAAATTAGTAAAAACAATATGCAGGCCGGCACGAAAAATATTCCTCTCCGTAAAACCATTGAAGCGGGCCTTACCCATTGATGTCGACTTCTAAAATAATAAAGATGGAAAGCTTTATTTTTCCTCCCCCCTATCCTTTCATGATAAAACCCTTTTCTTGGAGCGATTCCTTTACCTTAGAACGTTTAAAATTGCTGACTGAACTCATCATATTTATTGGGTTTCCGACTTGTGTATTTACCTGAAATAATTTTTTAATCATGAAACGAAAGCTACTTGCGCTTACTTTTTTTGTACTGCTCACGCAATGGGTCTGGGCCCAATCTGCCCCAGAAACTTTCTCCAATCCCATACTTTCCGGCTTTTATCCGGATCCCTCCATCTGCCGTGTCAGCGATACCTTTTATATGGTGAATTCCAGTTTTGAATGGTGGCCCGGATTACCGATCCATCAAAGCAAAGACCTGGTGAATTGGGAAAAAATTGGACATGGATTGCACCGTCCAGACCAAATCGTCTATGAAGCCGGTCTACGAAACTCGAATGGCATTTTTGCCCCTACGATTCGCTACCATGAAGGTACGTTCTACATCATCACAACCATGGTAGGGCAAAAGGGGAATTTTATTATAAAAGCAAAAGACCCGGCCGGCCCCTGGAGTGATCCGATTTGGATAGCCGATGCTCCAGGCATTGACCCTTCCCTATTTTGGGATGACGATGGCCGCTGTTATTACACTGGTGCCGGGATTATCGACAATGGTGGGAAAAATTGGCCTGGAAAAAATGGCATTTGGATGCAAGAAATCAATCCGGATACCGGAAAATTATTAGGAGACAAAAAACAATTGACCCATGGGCATGCGACAAATGCCCGCTGGGCGGAAGGTCCTCATCTTTACAAAATTGATGGAGAATACCTTTTGTTAATTGGAGAAGGAGGTACGGGAGAATATCATGCGGTCACTGTTTTCAATAGCAAAAACCTTTGGGGGCCCTATATTCCGAATCATGCCAACCCGGTGATCACGCATCGGCATTTAGCGAAAAGCCATCCGATTGGGCAAACCGGACATGCTGATTTAATACAAACCGTCGATGGCGCATGGTGGAGTGTAATGCTCGCAAAAAGAAATTTCAGTGGCTATACTCCCCTGGCGCGGGAAACCTTTTTGGCGAAGGTGAAGATGACGAAGCAGGAAAGCGGGATCACCCCCGTATTTAATCCAGGTAAAGGGCTACTGCTTCAAGAACAGGAAAGACCAGCATTACCCTGGACTCCGGTGCCAAAAATCCCGGAGAAAGATAAGTTTGAAAAGGTATCCTTAGGACTGGAATGGAATTTCCTGAGAACCCCTACTACGGATTGGTATCGAATCAAAGATAAAAAATTGGTATTAGATTTACGTGCTGAACAATTAACTGAATTTGTTAACCCTGCTTATATAGCCCGCAGAACCAAAGATTTTCAATATACTGCCAGCACGGCGATAAATTTTAAAACGCAAAAAGAAAATGAAAAAGCAGGCTTAGTGATATATCGCCGAAATGGAAATCAATACCAACTTTTAAAAGGAAAAGATGCGATAAGCTTGGTCAGGGTTTTTCAAAAAAATAATCAAGGACCCATCACCCCAGAAATTATTGCCTCGGTTCCTTATAAGCATTCAAAAATCGTTTTAGCATGTGAGGTCACCGGCTTAGAAGTGCAGTTTAAATATGGCGATACTTCAGAAACGCTAAAACCCATTGGAGCTGCTCAGGACTATCGTATATTAACAGATGAAATAGCTCAAAAATTTAATGGTGTCTATATCGGCATGTATGCAGGATCAGAAGGGAAAAAAAGCAAAAATACGGCTACATTTGATTGGTTTCAATTAAGTCCTCTTTCAATAAGTTTAATGTAATCGTAATATTTCAACTAAAAAGAGAAGCTATATTCATGGTGATCAAATCTTTTTTCACCATGAATAACTATCATTCCAATTATTCAATTTCTTACTTGAACGGTCCGGGAGCTTGAGCACCGATATCACATTAAGCAGCATTATTCCGGCTTAAATCCTCGTTTAGCTGCAAGACGGGAAAAATGATGGAGAAGTCCCCTATTGAAAGTTTTTTTACAAACGAAGCAGATAAATGAGGGAAAAGCAAGCTTGCTTAAATTTGACTATAAAAAAATTAGCAAATCCACCAAAAACGTATAGTCATTTAAAGCTGTATTGCGTCAACCTGAATTTGGCGGTGAATAATTCGGATAAAATCTTTTACCCATGACCCTTGGTGGTTACAAAAATCAGAGGTTTGGCGAAATAAGAGGGTATTTAAAAGCCAAAATTCGCAGCGAAAATTTGATTATTGCAGAAGCGATAAAGGATTATTTTGAGAGGATAGCATCGCTATGGTTGAGAAATTTTCCTAAATCAATTCCAATAATTCGAATTTGCAGCCGGATAGGGTGCTTTTTAACATGCTCTAAAAGACATTACCGTATTATTTCCACCACAGCCCATGCAGAAGATTACAACATTAATCAAATAAGGATAAGGCCTCGTTGATTCCAGTAACCATTTCACTGTCCCTCTTGAATGGTTTACAGCCTTGATTTTTTTTCCGTTTGTACCAGGAAAAAAATGAAAAGCTTGAACCTCCATCAAAAACAATCCTTCCAATTCACGAAAAAATCGGAAAACAAAAATACGGTATTTATTAAAAACAGCTCTCAAATCACTATCATTTTGATAGTGAAATATCGCAACATGCTGACTACTAGGTTTTTATGTGATTTTTCATTGAATACAACTCCAATTTTATTGACAGTAAATCAAAGCATAGACAATGAGCGCTTAAAAATAGCAACACCACCGTACTTTTGTTTTAAAACAAAAGTACGGTGGTGAAACCGCCCTATTTCAACTACTCATAACCCTCCAAATGGAACAAATAATTGCTGATGATCTATTGGTACTTAAATATCCGCCCCTAATATGAGCGGATCACTTCAGTAATATTTCAAATCACATCATACCTCTTGAATTATTGCCGAATGATGCCCCCTAAATTTACCCAGAAGGCCAGAGGCTAATTTTCAACGTATTGAGACCTTTTCTTTGGTTGTAAATAATCAAAAGTAAGAAAGTATACCTACTTCGGATAAAATATGGAGTCAACTAATAATCTCTCAATAAACTCAAGATTCTAATTGAAGGCTCTCCTCAATCTTTGCAATAATGACGTCCCGATCATACCGACGGAATAAATCAAGAATTTTATCCGCATCTAAGGAACAATGCATCAGTTCCTGATGGTAAGGATTACTGCTGCTAGTCGCCAAATACCTGGCATACTGACGATCATAAGCCTCATCCCCAAATTGCTTTCCTTCCAGCTGCTTTCTCTTAAAAGGAGACACTGTTTTTAAATAATCTTCAAACTGCCCCAAGAACTCACGTCCGGTCTGGTCTAAGTAAAACAAAAGTACGGCATCCAATTCCTGCTGAAAGCAACTCCTTACCATTTCAGTAAACTTAGCATCATCTGCCCGCTCCTGCTTCACTTGTTTCAGTCGATTGTTCTCTTTTTGGAAAGATTCCTGCGCTTTATTTTCTACAGCACCAAAAGTCAGGTTAACCTGCCCTTTTTTACGGTTTAACTCCTCCTTAGCGACCATTTTATGATAATAAGCAGCCTTACCCTTAATTTTATCCTTTCGGGCCTCCAGCTCGCTTAAAAACAGGCAAACCTGCTCATTGGTAATCCCACTCGCCAGATCTTTTTTGATATAATTCCGGATCGTTTTGAGACCAATATTGGATTTATCAAAAATCCGCGCCAAAAGGGCTTCAATTTCAGTATTGAAGGGAATAAAGGCAGGACCGCTACTTGAGGATTCTTTTTTACCGTCATTTTGTTTTTTATCCAAATTTCCAAAATGTAATACCACATCTGTAACGGATCTTCCAGACTTTACCTCTTGCATCAACTCTATGAAAATATCGCAATTATCATCAATGTTAATATCGTCTATCGAAGGAAGTAATACCCTGGTTTTGAACTGACTATACCACAGCGTCCCATCCTTTTTGCGGTATTTATTACTGCATATGCGGTCAGCCAAAACACTTACATTCCACTTCACCTTCAGTTCGGCGGCTCTTTTCTGGTTCAGTTCCAATCGACATAGCTCATACAAAGCCCAGGAATGACCTTTGGAAAGGAAATAAACATTCTTCAGCATATACTGTGTAAAGTTTCCTTCTTCGTAGGCGATCTTAAACTGGTCAATGATATGGTCATGGAGCTGAATATATAGGCCCCCATCTCCCCTGACTTCCTTTAGATTACCATCTCTTTCGATTTCTCCCAAGGTATCCACCGCGATGGGAAATTGACGCCCAAACATCCGGTTTTCAGTACCTTCCTGAAACAGAGAAATCGTAGTAGAGGCTAAATCGCCCAGTTGAATTCGCATATTCTTCATTTGCTGACCGGAAATCTCAGAGGTAGATTTTACTCCCGCCACAAATCGGGTATCCAGACGAATAAACTTCCCTTTTCCATCCCCCAGAGGATCTTCAAACTCGAACTCCTGTTCCCCTTTCAACGCCCTGACGGTGTTTATTGCCGCAAAAAGTATCATCTTATTTTGCATGGCAGAAAGGGAATTATGCTTCCCTTTAATTAAGTCGTTGTGCTTCTGGACTTTAGCATTTAATGGAATGACTTCCTTACTGATCCTCATCGATGAAAAAATTATTCTCCATCAAATATAACCGTATTTTCGTTTTTTAAAACCGTACTTTTGTTTTTTTTACACAGGATTGAGCATTTTCCATAGAATAAAACAAAAGTACGGTACCGTATATTTGTTTAAATAACCGTACTATGGTTTTCGGTAGGCCGTACTTTTGTTTTAAAAAACCGTACAATTGCTTTCCTAAACCGTACTTCTGTTCTCTCAGGCCGTACTTTCGTTTTAATAGTTCGAATTGATTGCTTGAAAATGAGTCATTTAGCCTGGCCTAATATTTAATATATAATATAGATAATAATCTAAAATTGATTTTGATTTAGAATAATGGCTTAATTATATGTTTTAAAAGTCAAGTTGAACCGTATTTTTGCTTTTTTAAGGATATTTAACACCTAACTACCGTACATTTGAGTTTTTAGAAGGAAAAAATTCCGCCGAAATAAAACGAAAGTACGGTGATTTGATTTCGGTTTATAAAAAGGGACTTGTTTTAGTGGGTACAAAAAACAAAAGTACGGTTGTTTTGACCGTACTTTTGCTTTTTTATGTTAAAATCACGGGTTCTTTACCGTATTTTTGTTTTCAATGAGGAGAGATATTCCTGCAATTGCCTTATTTTTTCTTCAAACTCCCCTTTCTCGCTATCATTTTGGAAGTCGATATGCTCAATCTTTTCGAATTCCTTTTTGAATTGTTTTTCAAACTTGCTTACGGTAGCAATTAATTTCTCCGTCTGGTTAACCGTACTTTTGTTTTTTTCTTTCTGAGGCTTATTGAGTAGGTTATCAAAAAACTCCTCATACTCCATCTGTTCTTGTTGACCAAGCTTTTGCCAATGTCCCATTCCAACATGACTTAACCAGGACAAGTCATCTGCGAATTCATGACTATGAAGGTAAGCTACCCGAATGTCATTTGGTGCTTTGGATATTCCCTTGAAAAAGTTGAAGTCTCTAAATATTGTTGCCTCCCCTACCTTATATTGCTTCGCGATGGCTTTAGCATCTTTTTTATGCGCATAGGCCTGCCCACGGATAAAACTTAGATCCTGTTTGGTCCAGTTTCGACGGCCTTGCTGTAATTCCATCATATAATCTACCGCATCCTGAATACTTTTTACCCAAGGCAGTAAAGCAACCTCCCATGCTGCAGCCGGAAGATCTAATTCTTGTATGATTTCATATCGGTTATGCCCATCCACTAAATATACTTCCCCTTCAATTTCCGCAAGTAATAGGGGATCTAAGACCTTCTTTGCTTTGACGATGGCATTTTTTAAATGACTCCGTTCCGAAGTATTTAATTCAATACCCCATTCTTTTAATACAGGATGAAGTTTGATTTTTTCTTTAAACGATTCCTGCTGTTTGTCTTGAATAGGTTTAATATTCTTGACGGTCTGTTGAGAACGTTTATTATTGACTGCGCTGGTTAATCTGTTTATATTTTTCATGGGGGCTATAATTCACTCTCTTCGTATTCGTCTACATAAATTGGCTTAACAGGGTCATTTTGTAAGAGCTCTTTAAAATCAGATTTAAAGTCTTTATAGGGGTAGGATTCATCTATGAGGTTTAACCTGATCATTAATTCATAGGCAAATTGAAGGAAGTCAGCATAACCATTGGAAACGTTCTTTCCCTCATTACGGTAGAATTTTTCAAATCGGAAAATGTCGACCCTTAATAAACTGGCTTGTGCAATATGAAGATTCATTCGGATGCTTTGATCAAATACCGGCAAGGTTTCGCTCATATTGCTCCGGAAAGCATCCATTTCATCTCTGAAAAATTTGAAGGTGGTAAAAATGGAATTCATCACCGTCCCCAAATTGTAATTATCCGTTCGCTTTTGTGCAGGTAACATATTGTAAAGGTTTTTAATTCCCTTTACTGATCGTTGGTTGGGCCAAACCGGAATGATCACATGGTCAGCAGCACCTAATGCCAGTCGACCTAAAATTCCTTTGTCCGGTGCACCATCGATAAATATATAATCATAGTTCCCCAAAATTGGCTTTAGGGTTTCAATGAAAAGATTCCGGCTTTGATCAAAAATGATATCCGGAAAGCTGCTTTGTAGTCGTTCCAGTTTATCAAAAGTGGGGACGATATCGAAACGTTGACCCTCCAACTCCGGATAAATCGGAATAAGGATATCTTCTACATGAACAGGATCATGATTGGTTTTTCCCTCCAGATCCATCGCTTTGGACTCACAGGCATAATACAGATCTTTGATTTCCCCTGTTTCGTAGGCCTCATGTGGTTCCTCTCCAAGAACGGAATCAGTAAGATTACCCTGTGGATCCGCATCTATTAATAAAACCCGACTGCCTAAAATATTGAAAAAGGCGGCAATATTATGACATATGGTTGTTTTGCCCACGCCACCTTTATTGTTATAAATAGCAATTATTTTTGCCCGATCTTCAACTTCATTTCGGTCGAAGTTATAAAACTCCTCCAGATAGCCTATGATGGATTCAATCTGTTCTTCGCTTAAATCCCTCTGATTATTGGTGAACTTACTTAAAGTAGTTTCATTGATGTTGGCTATTTTTGCAAGGTGTTTCATTTTTAAAACTTCCTTGCGCTGCAAAAGCAGATCCCTGATTTTTTCGTTTAGGCTCATGTTGCTATCAATTTGATAGCAATCTGGAAATAAAAATTGTCAAAACAAATAGTTTTGTGATAAATAGTTTGTTTTTGGAAAGAAAAATTGGCGATTCACTCTCAAATTGATAGAAATGGGTGTGATTGATATTAGTTAGGGGGGGTGTGACGTCTTTGACCGGGAGGAAGGGGTTCTGAAGGGGTAGGGGATTTTAATCATAAGGATGTATGTTAAAATTCCGTCTTATTGCATGGCAGCAAATAAAAGCAATAGTTTTCTGGTGCATTTTCCTTCAAACAAGCAGATGACTGAGGGGAGAGCTATCTTAGCCAATTTTGGACAGATGAGGGCCTAAAAAACGGATCACACCGAATTTATGGTCATTTCTGTATAAAGGTACAAATTGCGACATGAGTGAAATGGATTTTAACAAGTGGTTAGTGAGTTTACTTTTGCCGGAAGGCATTTGGGAGTTTTTTGATATTCTCAATTTTGGAGAGGAAGATGGAAGCATCATCATTTTCTTGGATAAAAAAGTAATAAATCAAAAAGAGTATGAGGGGCTTGAACTCTGGGCTAGAGGCTTCAATGATGCCCGTAAGATTTAGGACTTTCCCATTCGTAGATAGAAAGTTTAGCTAAGTATTCGTCATTGATGATGGGCAGAGAAAGGAAATAATAAAAAGGTGAGTAGGAATGGGAGCGTAATAGCTAAAGGAAGTCGAATAATTCCGGAATTCGCAGCTTTTTTAAGAGGACTTAATCGATAATCATTCTATCACCTTTGCCAGCCTGGAGCTTCATCACATGGGGTGTCAGCCAAGAATTTCAGCCATTCTTATAAACAAAATTTAAGCGAATTCCGATCCTAGGACAAAGAGGATAAGAAATAAGGAGAGGAAGGCGTCGTAATTTCGAAAAATATTTTGGCTTATATGGGAATTGATAAACCCTGTCTCAGTAATTGTGACCTCTATGCCATTCTTCTATCTGCCAAAGGGCGAAAAAGAAGCATTGTAGCCATCATAAAAGGGACTAAATCCGAAAAAATCATTCATGAAATCCGACAGATTCCCAAGTCATTGCGAGATAGGGATAAAGAGATTACCGCTTATCTGTCTCCGAGTATGATCTGATTATTCAAAGGTGTTTTGCAAATGCAGACACCACATTGGATCGATTTCACATTCAGCAATTAGTCTCAGAGGCAGTGCAAAAGATCCGAATAATTCATCGTTGGGAGGCTATTGAATAGGAATGTCATAAAAGAAGCTCATGAACAGGGGAGAAAACACCACGCACAGCTCTACTCCAATGGTAATACAAAAAAACAACTGCTTGTCCGAGCACGGTACTTGTTGTTTAAAGTTAGGCTGTCGAATATTTCGGACTGATTTTCTTCCTGATAAATGGCTCTGGCGTGATCAGAACAGGTGGTGTTTTCCTCACATTAAAGGATTTTCGACAGCCTAGTTTAAAGTCAGTAGCAAATGGATAGCTTCCCCCAAAAAAAGAGCTGAAATTTTGTTCACCGAATACCCTGATATCAAAAAGGCATACGATTTGCACATGGGGCTGAGAGCTATATTTGAGCAAAAAATAACTCCTGGAGTCGCCTAGACAAAAATGGCACAATGGCATGGAAAGACGGAAAAGAGTGGCTTCAAACCCTTTGAATCATTGAAGGCTATTTTTTATGAAAGCTCTGAAAAGATTGTGAATTATTTCAAGTTGCTAAACTCTAATGCGGCACCGGAATTCTTTAATGCTAAATTGTAACATTTCCTGAAAGACTAAAGGGGGTGTTTCTGATTTACCCTATCTGAATTTCAGAATTACGAAAGTGTTCGGGTAGTTGCTGTGCCAAGAAATTCGGACTGAGCCCAAGAAGCTGATGGCATAAATGAAACTTGAAAAAGTTGGAAAATAAACAAAGCAGACCACGACTAAGGGTAATACAATAGGACAGGTTTAAGCATATGTAATCCGGCTTTGGTAAGAACCTCCTGAAAATATGAGGACTATTATAGGGGAAATAGGTAGGCTGCGCGTACTACTCATATATTTTTTAAATTAAACTGAATACCTATGTGTAAACTTAGACCAGGAACGTTCTGGGCGCTATTATTTTCGTGTCTATTTTTTTTACAGCACACGACCAATGCCCAAAATGACCCCTTTGAATTTTCTTCTGTAACCATTGGTGGTGGTGGATACATTACTGGAATCTTTCAGCACCCAACCGATGCCTCTTTGCTTTATGCCCGTACCGATGTGGGGGGCTGTTATCGCTTTGATCATGCCCAGCAAGAATGGATTCAGCTGATGAACGGTCTGACCGTCGATCAGGTGGCCTACAATAATGTAGATGCCATTGCCTTGGCAAAGACCAATCCTGACTTGATCTTTATTGCCGTTGGTAATGCCATTGACGCGGTGGACCCAAATGATATTTTGAAATCAACGGATCAGGGAGGGCACTGGACTCCCTTGAATTTTCCGGTGGAAAAAGCTTTTGAAAGTAATCAGCGCGATGTCCGCTATATCGGTGAACGCCTGGCAGTAGACCCGCTGAATGAAGACATTATCTTTGCCGGAACAAAAGAGGCTGGCCTGTGGATCAGTCGTGATGGTGGAGAGAGCTGGCAACAGCAAGCAGATATTCCTCATGGCACCAAGAACTCAGCTGCCTCGGCAAAGATCGTTGGGGTGCGGAATATTGTTTTTGATGAAAGTACATCAACAACTATCGATGGAAAAACAGTCAGCGGAACGATCTATGTTGGTGCTTACGAAGAAGGTGTTTACAAAAGTACCGATGGCGGACAGACTTTCGAGAAGATGCCAAACAGCCCGGAGACACCACGAAGAATGTTTCTAAATGCTTCTCAGGAATTGTGGGTGTCGTCGGCCTACCCAATTGGCAGTGACCCGCAACAACAGGGCGGTGGCCGTGTTTATCATTACCAAAACAATGTGTGGGTAGATAAATCACCGAACACCAATATGGCGAGCCGTCCGTACGGGGCGATTGCCATCTCGATGGACGACGACAACAAGATCATCGTAGCGGAAGGGAAAAACCGATCGAATCAGGCCATGTACCGAACCGTTAGCGCCAATGATGCCACACCAGTGTGGGAGAAATTTAACCCAACACCATCGAGTGATAAAAAAATACAGCCGCAGTGGTGGAAAGACCATTTCTTTGCTACCGGACCGAGCAGTATTTTC
Source organism: Persicobacter diffluens (assembly GCF_036244895.1). Classification (NCBI taxonomy): domain Bacteria; kingdom Pseudomonadati; phylum Bacteroidota; class Cytophagia; order Cytophagales; family Persicobacteraceae; genus Persicobacter; species Persicobacter diffluens. Next base: position 126,188 of record NZ_BQKE01000004.1, on the reverse strand, counting down.
TTTGACATCACCGATGACAACCAAATTTGGATGGCAGATGGTTTTGGAATCTGGCATACGGAAAATGTATGGGAGGAAAAAGAGAATATCCTATGGACCGCCAAGGTAAAAGGTGTTGAGGAGCTGGTGATGATGACTACCCTGACGCCACCGGCACCGAATGCCGTTTCGCTTTTCAGCGGAGCAGCCGATGCGGATGGTTTTGCTCACCACGACCTGAATGAATTTCCGACACAACCGCTTCAGCCTTCAGACTGGGCATCAACAGCCTTGGATTATGTTGCTTCAACGCCTGAACACATGATGCGTCTATTGACTTCCAAGACCTCTGGCGGTGAAATTTACTGGTCTGAAAACAGTGGGGAAACATGGACCAAAACCACGACAAACCCTATTGTAAGCCCTATCACGCTCGGAAAGGCAGCGGTGTCAGCGCAGTCGTTGGATAATATGGTCATTGTACCTGCTTACAATGCCTGGGAAGTTGAACCACAAACCGTTCCCCTATATTTTACTAAAGATCGGGGAGCAAACTGGCAGGAAACAAATATCAGCTTTAACCCTGGGCCGATTGATAATTGGTGGGTGCATGACCACATCATCGTGGCGGATAAGGTGCAAGCGAATACTTTTTATTTCTTTCATAAAAGAAAATCAACCCTGTACCGTTCTACTGATGGCGGGGCTAATTTCGAGGCGGTTTATCAGTTCCCAAACCATGAAAACATCTGGGGTAAGCCTAATAAATATTGGGCGCAATGGGTGCACTTGGTATCTGTGGATGAAAAGGCGGGAGAATTGTGGATCAGTTTGCCACAAGATGGCTTGTTCAGAAGTTTGGACGGTGGCGACACTTGGACGAAGATGGGGGGATTATCTAACCCAAAATCTGTTGCCGTAGGTAAACCACAGAACGATGGTGATCCGATGGTGATTTATACCATTGCAAGTGTGGATGGCGATCAGGGCTTGTTCATGTCATTGGATGATGGGCAGCAGTGGCGCCGTTGCGATGACGATGAGTATAATTTTGGAATGATTCTGAACCACATGAGTGCGAGCCGTCAGACTTTTGGTGAAGTGTTTATTGCCACGGGTGGACGAGGAATCGTTCGAGCAAATGTGGGCGCTAATCTTCCTCCAGTGGTTACTTTTAAGCCCGTGGGAAAGATAGAATATTCTTTCCCAGAGGAAGGAAATGACCATAAAGTGCGTTTTGATGCTTCAAACTCTGAAAACCCAAATGGTGGGCAGATGAGCTTTCATTGGGATTTTGGTGATGGCACCACAGGCAATGCGGCGGTGGTTGAACACACCTATGCAGATTATGGAACCTATACGGCAGTATTGACCATCAACGATCAATTAGGGTTGGAGCATGTCTCAAGCACACAGATTTTGATCAATGCCAGGCCTACGATCAGCTGGCTTTCACCTGCGGACAGCACAGAATTTCCATTGGGCGATACGGTTACTTTGTCGGTAGCCGTGGCAGATAACAATGGTGCCGAGGATATTGATCGGGTAATTTTCTGGTCAGGCAACTGGCAATGGTTGCATACCGATCGGGATGGCCCTGACTATACCTATGAGGTGGATTTGTCTTTGGGAAAAAATACCTTTATCGCGGAAGTTTACGACAAGGCGGGCGCAAAAAAAGCCACCGAGGTTTTGACCCTTTTCAGTGGTAGCGTCAGTGAAGGTGATTATGTGATTGGACTGAACTGTGGTGGTGGAAATCATCAGGATGCCCAGGGCTACTTATTTTTGGCGGATGATTTATTTACAGGGGGAAGCAGTTATGAGGTTTCAACTGATATTGCCGGAACGGAAGAAGATGCGATTTATCAGACGGAAAGGGTAGGCGAGAATTTCAGTTATCAAATCCCGGTGGAAAATGGTACGTACCAACTGACTTTCAAAATGGCCGAACTGGGATGGCAGGAAGCAGGCAAACGAATTTTCAATGTGGACGTGGAAGGCAATCGAGTAATGACCAATCTGGACTTGTTTGCCGTGGCAGGTTATCAGACCGCACATGATATCACTGAACTGGTAACCGTAGCCGATGGCACCTTGGACATTGCCGTTTCGGGTGTGGAGCGTTCAGGAAAAATCAATGCGATTTTGGTACAGACCGTAGAGCAGGAGGAATTGTTGCCCATTCCACAAAACCTGACGGCTCAGCAGGATCTGACCACGGTGAACCTTCAATGGTCAGCACTTGAGGATGCTTCTTTAAAGTTTAATATCTATAAAAAAGTAGGAGCTGACGGAACACCTGTTTTAGAAAATGCTACCCCTGTGACTGAAAATAACTGGTCGGGTGAAATCACCCAAGGACAGGATTTTATTTATTTTGTAAAAGCAGTCAATGCGGAAGGTCAGGAGTCAGAGGCTTCGGAAGGTATTCAAGTGTATGGGACGTTACAGGAGTTTTCTGTTCGTCCGACAGGTGATACTTATATTGATTTACAGCAGGGAGGTCAAAACTTCTCCTCAGCAAAGGAATTGCGGGTGCAATACAAGCCTGCGGATCAGTATCCGGAACCGGCAGAGCGTGTGGCTTTATTACAATTCGATTTGAGTGATTTCGAGCAAGTGGTAGCGGTGGATTTTCAGATCAAATCCAAAGTACAGAAAGCGGGTGAGCATCAGTTGAGCCTGATTGAAAATACTTTTGATCCCTCAACTGTAACTTGGAATACTTTCAGCGAAGGTACAGCAGATGTAATTGGTGTTTTTGATATGCCAACGGATGGAGAATGGGCGACCGTTAGTATCTCTCAGGAGAAAATCAGCACACAAATGGCTTTCAAGGTATCAGCGATTACGGCTACTTCGGGTTATGGACAATATTGGTCCAATGATGGAAATGCTTCGAATGCGCCGAATCTGAAGGTGGTGGGTAAATGTTCGAATTGTCGAGTATTGAATGCACCTGTCAAGCAATCGTCAGGTACCGTATTTCCAAATCCGTTTTCGGATCAGTTGCAGGTAAAATGGCAAGATGACCATACAAATGAAACTGTTCGATTTAAGATTTTCAGCCTAACAGGTCGATTAATGTTGGAAGGGGAATCAAAGCAAGGCAACTTCAAGATCAATACTGCTTCGCTTGCTGGTGGTCAGCTTTATTTTATTCAATTGACTGATGGAATGAATCAGCAGATGATTAAAATGATTAAACGATAATAATGAACAATATAGTGGGTGCAGGGCATGCCCTGCACCTACAATATTAAATATTGATTTCATTCCCACTCGGGTCGGTTACTTTGTAAACAAACAAACCATCTGGGATCTGATCATATTCAATATATTTGGAATGAATGCCCACCTTCGGCGTTTGCGCCAGATCGGAAGTATAATAAATCTCCATCGGGAAAAAGCCTGGCTGCATATAAATCGTGCTATCCATTGCATCTCCGTTTGCTTCCAATAAAGGGTTATCAATCACAAACAAAGAAGCATCTTTGCTGTGCCCCAAAGTAAAACGATAATCTCCCGCCGCAGGAATATAAATCAATCCCTTTACCTTGGTGTAGACCTCTTCCTGACTTTTCTCAAACAAATGTTTTGTAGCTACTGGCGTACTTTCCTTGAGCTTCGAAGCTCCTTCCTCTTGCATAAAAGTAGTTTTCAATACTCCGTGCGCCAATTTCACAGGTCTTACGAACTTGGTGAAATAGGCTCGTTTAATTTCCGAGGTATCCTGTTTTGCGTTGACTTCCACAAAAGAAACAATGCGGTTTTCACCTAATGTCAATGCACCTTTGTAGGGAACAAATTTATTGCTCGGCACAAAAGGGTTAAAGGTGTATAATAATGTATTTCCTGCCGGAGAAATGATTTCAAGGGCGGTGGTGTCTGATGTAACATAGGCCATGGTGGTGTCTTTCTGATTGAAAACCACATAGGCAGCTTCGTTTCTTTGGGTCGCTTGTTTGGTGGTGTTGGGCTGGCAGCAAGCCATCGCAAAACCCATTAGTATATAAAAAAATCGTTTCATCATGATTATTAGTTGATCGTTAATGATACGAATTTTTCCCTTTTTTCCCCCAAGCCCAATGGGGGACAATCGCCTGTTGATCGTATGGTTTCATATTTATTGACATCACTATATACACCATGAGGTATTTTTTTACTTGTATTTTATGTCTTTGGGCAAGCCTGTTGCTGGCTCAAAATACCTTCAAAATCAAAACCAATATTGAAAATGACAGTCTGGTCATGGGTTTTGATATTGCCATGAAAGATCTGAACAACAACCTCAGAAAGGGAAAAACACGACTGACCGATCGTATGAGCGAAGCGCCTTTACTCGAGGCCGGTGCTGATTATGACCAACCCTGGACCCGCGATATTTCGATCAATACTATCAACGGAACAAGCTTTTGGCGGCCAGAGGCCATCAAAAGAACCCTGTGGGCGGTTTGTGAGCATTCCTCTCAAAACGATACCCTGATCGGTGGGCAATATTGGGACAATATGATCTGGGCACTCGGTGCCGAAGCCTACTACCGGGCTTCGCAGGATGAGGAGTTTTTGAGCCGTGCATGGCCAGTGATTACCCGTACTTTGAAACAAAAAGAAAGCCTTGAACTTGATCAGGAAAAAGGACTTTTCCGAGGGGGCGCCATTTATGGAGACGGCGTTTCAGCCTACGATGCCCGCTACACGGATACGGGTGAATACACAGGTACTGAATGGAACTGTACCATTACCAAGTGGGTGGAACATAACCCCAAACTAAAGAGCGAAGGTGGGGGCTTACCGATGATGGTGCTTTCTACCAACGTAATGTATTATCAGGTATATCAGACCCTGGCGACTTTGGCCAAGGAAAAAGACCTGCCTAACGATGGCTACCAGAAGAAAGCCAAAGCATTGAAAAAAGCCATTCAGCAGCAGTTTTGGAACAAGCAGAAGCAAACCTTTAATTATTATATTGATCCTTGGGGCGTGAATGACCGTCAGGAAGGCTTGGGTATTTCGATGTTGTTACTCACTGATATTCCAACCCAAAAACAGCGTCAGGCAATTTTTGAAAATATTCAACTGACCACTTTTGGCCTCCCTTGTGTTTACCCTTCCTATGATCGATACAATCAAGAAGGGCATTACAGCCGACATGCCGGAACCGTATGGGGGCACATCCTTGGTTTTTGGGGAAGCGCTGCTTTACATAATGCACAAGAGGATTTATTCATCGACAATATAAATATCATGGCTAAGTGTTTTATCCGTGATGGCGAATGCCGTGAGATCTATCATCCTGACACGGGATTGCCTTATGGTGGTTTGCAGGAAGATGGTTTCAAAAAGGGTTGGATCCGTGAGTGGGAATCTACACACGAACAAACGTGGACAGCAACGGGCTATTTGCGATTATTTCTGTTTGATATTTTCGGTCTGACCGTGAAAGAAAATGGGCTGTATTTTAAACCAAATCAATGCTTGGACCGCAGCTTCATCGAGTTGGAGGGATTGCGATTTGCTGAGGCCGAACTGAATATTCGCCTTCAAGGCAAAGGTCAAAAGGTGAAGTCTGTTTTCCTTGATGATGAGAAAGTTTATTTTATTCCAAAAAAACTGAAGGGCAAGCATCAGGTGAGGGTTGTGCTTGAGGGTGATAAAGGTGCCTGATGTAGGGATAATATACTTTTTCATTCTCCACGGGTAAAATACCCGAGGCTAATGAAAATGTACCTTCGGCACATCAGCCCTGACGGGGCTTTTTGTAAAAGACATGGAATTTATTCCATGGATAATCAATCAAGAAACATATTAAACATAAACCTATGAGATTTTTTAGTCTATGTTTCAGCCTTTTGCTGATCAGCTCCATATCGTGGGCGAGCAAGGTGTCGAACATCACTTTTGTAACCTACAAAATCATCAAAGTAGAATTTGTTGATGGCTATGTCGAGTACGCTGGCGAGGGCAGTTGGTTTGGTCAAGATAAAGTCCACCAAACGCCCCTTAATGTTGATCAGGCTGTTTTGCTTGAAAACTACCAACTGAAGAATCTTTCTGACGATCAGGTATATTCTCCATCGGTGATTGGCAGAAAATCCAAAATTCATCGCGCGACCTGGAAAGGACATACGCCAATTTATCATCATACGCTTTATCTTCAATTTGAGCAGCCTTTGGTGACAGGGCAGGATTATCAATTGATGATAGAGGAAAATTTGGTAGAGGATGAGCATACCTTTGATCTGACTTTTGCCAATGATCAATTATCATCATCCATTCACATTACCCAACAGGGGTTCGTGCCAGATGCCAATTTTAAGGTAGGTTACATTTATCAGTGGATGGGAGATCAGGCGATGGTTGATTTTTCTGATTATGCAGGATCAAATTTTCACTTGGTGGATGCACAATCGGGCTCGGTCGTTTTTACGGGGCAAGTACAATTACGCACCACGCTTCAGCAGGCAACGGATAATGTTGAACAGGCTGACAGTCGTGTTTTCGAAGATGGGAAATTGTTCTCTCGGGCGGATGTTTATGAGTGTAATTTCTCTGACTTCAGCACGGCTGGTGACTATGTGTTGCAGGTAGAAGGGATTGGACGATCTTACCCTTTTCATATCAAAGCCAATGCTTATGAGGAAGCTTATTATGTAACGACTCGTGGTCTTTACCATCACCGAAGTGGTCCTGCGCGCACAACAGAGCATACCCAATGGACCAAAGGTGTGGATCACATGCCGGGGGTTGATAACTTCAAGGTACATTATTCGAATTTCCGTTTTATGGATATTCGCAAGGGACATAACAGCTGGTTCAAGGATTTGGTGGAGAATAAAACCAATGTGGAGATGCCTGAGGCTTGGGGCGCATGGATGGATGCGGCGGATTATGACCGTCAGGCTCGACACATGATTGTGAGCAGCTTGTTCGCTTTGCATTATTTATTGGCGCCGGAGAAATTTGTTGATGGCGATTTGAATATTCCCGAAAGTGGCAATGGCATTCCTGATATTATTGATGAAGCGATTTGGGGAATTGACTTGTTCCGCCGATGCAAGGGACCTACTGGTGGTATTATTGGTGGGGTAGAAGCGAACGATCACCCGAGCAGCTACGGATCGGTAAAAGATAGCAGCGACCCGAACATGCAATGGTTTACCTATGCCGAAGACCCAATGTCCTCCTATACTTATGCGGCAGCGATGGTTCAGATTGCAGCAGCTTTGGAGTTGTCAGGCAACACTTTCAGCAGTCAGAGTTACTACAATGAAGCCGCGGAAGCGTATCAGTGGGCAGAAAATAACTGGAGAGAAGGCGATTATAGCAAGTTGAAAGACCGTCGTTTACGTGCTGCCGCATGGATGTATTATTATACTGGGTTGGATTACTTTCAGCAACACTTTAAAGCTGATTATGAAGCTCGGGCAAGAGATGAAGGAACCAAAGGATACCATATGGGATTGTTGGGCTATTTGATGGCAGATCATGAAAACAAGGATGAGGAATTGAACCAAACGGTGCATCATTTCATTTTTGATTTGGCTGATGAATTGGTAACCACGGGATCGCAGCGTGCTTCACGTTTGGCCTCTTTTGATAAAAATACTTACCATGCAGTAGGGCACGGAACAACGCCGTACAATACGTTGTTGAACTTCGCCTATGCCACCACAGGACAGCAAGAATATTTGGATTATGCCCGCACCACAGCCGATTATTTCTTGGGTGGAAATGCGGTGAACAAAACATACGTCACGGGCCTTGGTGCCGATCCTGTTACTGAAGTATTCCACTTGGACAGCTTCTATGATGATCAGGAGGAGCCTGTTCCTGGCATTGTACCTTACGGTTATCACACGTGGGGACAGTGGATGAAATCGGGTGAAAACAGTGTGAATCAGCCTGGCTTTAACTATAAAAACATCTATCCAGAGCGCTACTTGTGGCCAAGCCACGAATGTTGGTTCCCGAACCGATACACCATCGTAACGAACGAATATACGATTTGGCAGAACATTGCCCCTGCGGCAATGGCATACGGTTTCTTGGTGCCGAACAAGGAAACAGTGGATCGCAATGCTACGCAAAGGGTGGTTTTGACTGCTCCAATGATGCATCAGGTGATCGAGATCAATAAAGGAATTCAGCTTCATTATTTGACCAAAAACAAGCAACAACAGCCTATTGCCGTACGGGTGTTCATCAACGGTGAATTGGCGAAAACATTGACAGCTGTGGAGATCGCTCAAGGTTTTGCTGAATTTTCATTTACAGAAAAAGGAGCCCATGAAATTTACATGGAGGTAGATTTTGCCAATGAGCAAATTTCAACAAAGGAAGAAGCTGTAACGGTAGAAGTGGTAGATGCAGTAGCCTTGGAGCTTTCTTTTTCAGAAGATATTGAGGAGGAAATCCATCAGGATACTACCTTGATCGTTGTCGGGAATTTAAATACCACCACAGGCATTAAGGAAGCAAAGCTATATTTGGATGATCAGTTGGTAGCACAAAAAGAGGTGTTGCCGATCGAGTTTGAGTTGAAAGGTTTGGAAGTAGGCGAGCATCAACTGAAAATGGAGGTAATCACCAATGTACTGACGGCCTCTGCAGTTAGCAGTGAAGTATATGATATAACCATTACCGACCGTGTGTTGGACAATGAACCATTGAGACACTTAGCGGTTTACCCCAACCCAGCCACCTCCGAAATTTTTTTTTCGGGTGTCAAATCAGTTGATCATGCAGCATTGATCGACCTTCAGGGCCAAACGGTAAAGCAGGTATTCAATGCTTCAGAAATGCACCTTCAAGGCGTTGCCAATGGGCTTTACATCCTGCAGGTAGCATTTGGCACAAAGGTGCATACCCAAAAAATGATGATTGTTCGGTAATTAAATTACTGGTCGTAGGCTCCTGTCTACGACCCACATTAATGCAAGCATCCGCTTGCACATAACAAAAAATTAAAAAATAAAATCACCATGTTTCAAGATAAAGTCAATCAACTTTTAGTAAATCACCAACAATTGGTGTCCAAGCAAAATCAGCCCGACAACGGCACTGAAGGATACGTTCAACGTTACCAAAATGAAGTATTCACTCCTGCGCATTTCCCACCGCAGTGGATCTATGATTTGAATGAATCCTCGAATCCGCATTTGGCAAAAAGACTCGGCATCAATGCCGTCTTCAATCCTGGTGCGATCTTTTTCGAAGGAAAATTCTACCTGATGATGCGAGTGGAAGGCTATGACAGAAAAAGCTTTTTTGTGTTGGCATCAAGCCAAACGGGGGTTGATCAGTTTGAGGTTGAAGGATTGCCCATCGCCATTCCTCAATTGGAAGACCGTGATGTGAATGTGTATGATATGCGCCTGACCCAACATCAGGATGGCTATATTTACGGAACCTTCTGTGTTGAAAGAAAAGATCCTGATGCCAAGGCTGGCGATGAGTCTTCAGCAGTAGCCGCTTGCGGTATCATCCGTTCCAAAGATTTGAAAAGCTGGGAGCGCTTGCCTGACTTGATTACCTATTCGGGGCAGCAGCGAAATGTGGTACTGCATCCTGAATTCGTGGATGGAAAATATGCACTCTACACCCGTCCACAGGATGGATTTATCGATACTGGTAAAGGCGGTGGTATCGGCTTTGGGCTTACTGAAAACATGGAAAATGCGGAAGTGAAGGAAGAAATCATCCTTGATCCAAAAAAATACCATACCATCAAGGAAGTAAAAAATGGGCAGGGACCTGCACCGATCAAAACAGACAAAGGGTGGTTGCACTTGGCACATGGTGTTCGAAATACAGCGGCAGGTTTGCGCTATGTACTGTACATGTTCATGACCGATTTGGAGGACCTGACCAAAGTTATTGCCCGCCCGGGTGGCTACTTCATGGCACCTGAAGGTGGCGAGAGAGTAGGTGATGTGGGCAACGTTTTGTTTGTTAATGGATGGATTGAGCAGGAAGGTAAAATATTTATCTACTATGCTTCTTCGGATACCCGCATTCATGTGGCGACTTCGTCGGTCGATCAGTTGGTGGATTATTGCTTGAACACGCCTGAAGATCCTTACTTCAGCTCAGATAGTGTAGCACAGCGCATTGCATTGATTCAGCAAAATGAAACCGTGTTGGTTTGATTTAAAGATAATAATGTACGGATGTTGCATGCAACGTAAGTACCGTCAGGTACAAAAGTATAAATTTGAAATAATCTTGGTCGTAGCGTCTCGCTACGACCATTTTTATTTACATAATTTATCAAATCCCTTTGGGAGTAAGTCCCTGTTCGATCGTATTACATTCAAAAAATAATCATTTTTGAATATGCGATATCTATTTTTTATAATCTCTTTTTGCAGCATATTTTATGCTAAAGCACAAGAAAGAATAATTACCAATGAAAGTCAGCAATGGCATACGGAACCTTCCAAGAAGGTGAAATTCCCAAAAGGTGCTAAAGTTGAAAAAGTAAAGGTAAATATTAACCATCCTTTGCAGGAAATTTATGGTTTTGGTGGCTCATTCAATGCCTTGGGATATAAAGCATTAACCCTATTACCTGAGCAAGAACAACAGCAGGTTATGGCCGATTTGTTCTCGGATGAAGGAACTGCTTTTAACCTTTGCCGAATGCCTTTGGGTGCCAATGACTTTTCAGTAAGATGGTACAGCTTTGATGAAGTAAATGGGGATTTTGAGTTGAAACATTTCAATATAGAAGAAGACAAGAAAAATCTAATTCCATATATCAAATTCGCCAAAAAATATGCACCTGAATTGCAGGTTTGGGCATCACCTTGGTCGCCACCAATGTGGATGAAGCACAACCGTCATTATGGTGGACGAGCAACGAACATGCATTGGGGACCTTTATATGGTGATAATATGGAGGAAGTCTATGCTAATAACCGATTCATCATGGAGGATCGTTATTTGACAACTTATGCCAACTATTTCTCCAAATTTATCAGTGCTTATCAGCAGGAAGGGATTGAGATCTATTCCGTTCAGCCACAAAATGAAGTACAGGCGAATCAGTTTTTTCCGAGCTGTGTTTGGACACCACAGGACTTGCACCGCTTTACAGAAGATTATTTGATTCCTACCTTGTCTAATGACCATCCAGAAGTTAGTGTACTTTACGGTACTTTGAATATGGATTCAGTGGAATATGTGGACGTGTTAATGAAGAACTCAAAAGCGCAAGGTGTTGGCGTACAGTGGGATGGTATTGAAAGCATTGAGTATATTAAAAAGAACTACCCCAAATTCGAGATTATGCAAACAGAGTCCGAATGTAATAATGGATTGAATAACTGGTTTACGGCAGAGCATACTTTTGATCTTTTATATACTTCTTTCAAGCAAGGGGCCAACAGCTATATGTATTGGAATATGATTTTGGATGATCTCGGTTTGAGTACATGGATGTGGCGACAAAACAGCATGATCTCCATTGATCGATATACGCAAGCTGTTACCTACAATCCTGAATATTTTATTATGAAACATTTTTCTCACCTTATTCAGAAGGGTGCACATATGCTTTCTGTAGATGCAAACAAGGATTTGAAGGTGTTGGCATTCCAGAATCCAGATGGGGCAATTACAATTGTTGGAGGAAACACAACGGATCAGGATCAATACCTCAAACTGGACATTGACGGGAAAAATCATAAGGTAATTTTACCAGCACACAGCATTCTTTCCCTTCCATTCTCTCAAAAAATCAACCATTAATCATGGCGATCCAACAGTTAGACCTATTCATCATCGTGGTGTATTTGCTCTCCACGGTGGTGATCGGGCTGGTGCTCAACAAAAGAGCCAAAGCCAGTAAAGAAAGTTACCTTTTGGGAGGAAACAGTGTGCCATGGTACATGCTTGCCCTGTCGAATGCCTCGGGCATGTTCGATATTTCAGGAACCATGTGGATGGTTTCCATCCTGTTTATTTATGGCCTGAAAAGTGTTTGGTTACCGTGGTTGTGGCCAGTATTCAATCAAGTGTTTTTGATGGTTTACCTCTCGATCTGGTTGAGGAGATCCAACGCGACCACTGGGGCAGAATGGATAAAAAGCCGCTTTGGAATAGATCGTGGGGCAGAATTATCCCACCTGATTGTCGTTATTTTTGCCATCATTAACTGTTTGGGTTTTATGGCATATGGCTTTGTCGGACTTGGGAAATTTGTCGAATTGTTTATCCCATGGTCGGTAGTGAGTCCTTATGTTCCTTTTGATGTAGCGCCTGCCTATGTGCCTCATTTTTATGGCATCTCATTGACAATTTTTGCGATTTTCTATGCACTTGCTGGGGGAATGCTGTCGATTGTATGGACAGATGTGATTCAGTACCTGATCATGACAGTGTCTGGAATTGTCATTGCATTAATCGCCATGAATAAGCTGATGGACAGTAGTTTATTGGTGCCCGATAGCTGGTGGTCTCCGTTTTTTAGTTGGAACCTCGAGATGGATTGGCGACCGCTGATCCCTGCGGTACAGGAGAAAATCAAAAGTGATGGCTATGAATTGTTCTCCATCATCTTTATGATGATGCTGTGTAAGGGGTTCCTGGTTAGTGCCGCTGGACCTGCACCGAATTTCGACATGCAGAAAATCCTCTCTACCAAGTCCCCAAGAGAAGGTGCTTTGATGAGCGGTTTGGTTTCGGTGATTCTTTTGCCTACCCGCTACCTGATGATTACAGGTATTGCAGTCTTGGGTATTTTGTACTTCGATGATCTGAACCTGATGGTCAATGGAGCGGTGGATTTCGAGCAGTTGTTGCCTTCTGCGATCAGTCTTTTTGTGCCGACTGGTCTGATGGGACTTTTGTTGGCGGGCCTTTTGGCAGCTTTCATGAGTACCTTTGCGGGAACGTTGAACGCTGCGCAGGCTTATATTGTCAATGACATTTATGTGAAATATGTTGAACATGATCCAAAACCGAAAAAGATCGCCTTTCTGAACTATATGTCAGGATTATTGATCGTCGGGATCAGTGTCTTCTTTGGAATTTTTGTCAAAGATATCAATAGTGTTTTGCAGTGGTTGGTATCGGGCCTTTGGGGAGGATACATCGCCGCCAATGTGTTGAAATGGTACTGGTGGAGATTCAATGGCTATGGTTATTTCTTCGGAATGATCGGTGGTATCATTCCTGCCTTGATTTTCCCTTTGATATTGCCAGGCTTTTTCCCAGAGCTTCCAGAAGCGATTCTGATGCTCTATTTCTTCCCAGTTTTGCTTGGAATTTCTTTTGTAGGCTGTTTGATCGGAACGTATATGTTTCCTTCAACGGAAGCTTCGGTGCTTATCGATTTTTATCAGAAGGTCAGACCATGGGGTTTCTGGAAACCTGTTCGACAAATGGCAAAGTCCAAGGGAATTTCTCTTCAAAAGAATGATGATTTCAAACGCGATATGAGCAATGTCATCATTGGTGTGATTTGGCAAACCGCCCTAACGATTTTTCCTATCTACTTGGTTTTGATGCAGTGGACGGCCATGGGGATAGCCCTTGGTATTGCAGGGGTTTTGTCTATTATTTTGAAATACAGTTGGTTTGATCGATTACCATCAGAGAAGGAAGGCCAAGCTAAGCAGTCTGAAATCTACATTAAGGAAGAAATTGAGCAGTGAAATAAATAAATCTAATCAAAGGCTTTGCGGTGTCTTAGAGCGTTTTTAAAAGCCAAAATTCTAGTGAAAATTTGAAGTATTGCAGAAGCGATACAGGATTATTTTGAGAGAATAGCATCGCTATTGTTGAGAAATAATCCTAACTCGCTTCCAATAATTCGAATTTGCAGCCGGATGGTGCGCTTTTAAACATGCTCTTAAGCAGGACTTTCGTCATATTTTTAAAAAATATTCATTATTTTAGGTTTCCCTTGGGGGGAAGCCTTTTTTTGATCGTACCACTAATGTATTTTTTGATCTATATTTTTGTAAATGGCACAATTACTACCCGAAAGTGAACTGGTGTTGAACCTAAAGAATGGCGATTCGAAAGCTTTTGACCGCTTGTTTGCGATTTACAACAAGCAGGTGTATTACTTTGCGCTTTCCTATGTGAAGAATGCATCCAAGGCCGAGAACCTTTTGCAGGATATTTTCCTGAAGGTCTGGAAAAATCGTGCGCAGCTCGATCCAGAGAAAAACTTCAAGAGCTTTTTATTCACGATGACCAAAAACCTGATTTTAGATGGTTTCAAAAAAGAATCAAGTGAAAGGAAATATCAGGAGTTTGCCAGCTACAAAAATATGAAGGAAAGCACCACTTATAATGACGTGGTGATGTCTGAATTGCAGGACTTACTCAAAGATATTGAGGAAGAAATGCCCGCCAAAAGAAAGAGTATCTATAAAATGAGCCGATACGAACACCTGAACAATCGCGAGATTTCCCAAAAACTTGAAATTTCCGAGAAAACGGTGGAAAATCAGATCACGCTTTCGTTAAAGCATATAAAAAATCGCTTAAAAGATCTTTATAATTTACCAAAACACAAATTACAGTAGGGGATCGATTTGGTTTATTCGTATATATTAAAAATACATTTATTATGCATACGAATAAACTTATTTTATTTATACTATTTCTATTTCCCCAACTTGTTTTTTCTCAAGAAAATAAACCAAATATCTTGTGGATTACTTGTGAGGATATTTCCTGTAATGTCGGGGCATATGGGGATTCGATAGCGATAACCCCCAATATCGACCACCTGGCATCCGAAGGAATACGTTTTGATAATGCCTGCTCGGTGGCAGGTGTATGCTCACCAAGTCGTGCGGCGATCATCACAGGCGTTTATCCAACTAAAATCGGAGCACACAATATGCGTGTGAATTGGTTTACGCCTGAAGGAATAGACCCCTACGAAGTTGTTGCTCCAGATGATATCCACTGCTTTACTGAATATCTACGAAAAGAAGGATATTTCTGTACCAATAATTATAAAACAGATTATCAATTCAAAGCACCATTCACCGCCTGGGATGAAAATGGAAAACAAGCGCATTGGCGCCACCGACAAGAGGGACAGCCCTTCTTTTCTGTTTTCAATATCATGACCACTCATGAAAGCATGTTGTGGAAAAATGCGGATCATGAGCTTATCATTCCTGCAGAAAAAGTGCGTGTGCCTGCCTATTTCCCTGATACCAAAACGGTTCGTAATGACATTGCAAGGAATTATGCCAATATCTTCGAAATGGATCAAGAAGTAGGCAAGTTACTTGCTCAGCTTGAAGCGGATGGCTTAATGGACAATACCATCATCTTCTTTTACAGCGATCACGGTGGTCCATTGCCCAGACAAAAAAGAGAGATCAACAATGGAGGACTTCAAGTTCCTTTCATCGTTCGTTACCCTGATCAGCACGGTGCAGGAACAACCAACGATGATTTGGTAAGCTTCTTGGACTTGGCGCCAACCGTTTTGGATATCGCAGGAATAGCCCCAAAAAAATATATGGATGGAAGGATATTCCTTGGTCAGAACAAAGAGGAAGAACCCACTTACCTTTTTGCTGCACGCGACCGCATGGATAAACAATATGATCGTTCAAGAGCGGTAAGAGACAAGCAATTTGTTTATATCAAAAATTATTATCCTGAAAAGCAGTGGTACATGGATGTCGCCTATCGCAAGAATATTCCAATGATGCGCGAGATGCTTGAAATGAAGGAAGCGGGAACGCTCAATGATATACAAATGCAGTGGTTCAATCCCACCAAACCTGCCGAGCAACTTTTTGACTTTACCGAAGATCCCGATGAGGTTCACAATCTGATTGATGATCCAAAATATCAAGCCGTTGCCGACCGAATGCGGAAGGCGTTGGATAGATGGGAGCAGGAAAATGTTGATCTTGGCGCTACACCAGAGCCAGAGATCTATCAAGAAATGTGGCCTAACCGCGAACGTCCGTCATCAGGAACCGTTCGATGGGTCTATAAAGAAGGAAAAGGATTTGAAATTGAACATAGTAAACAAGGAGTTTCACTTGGTTATCAGGAAATAGGGGCTGAGAGGTGGCAAATATTCACCAAAGCGATTACCTTTGACCAGTTGGGGCATTACCGTGCCAAAGGTATTCATATTGGATGCGAGGAAAGTCCAACGACTCCATCATTAAAAGGAGATCCGTTGATGACCAAAAATGTCAAAAAACTTCAAGTAATACTGGAGGGGCAGGTTATTTCGGGTAAAAACCCCTTTAAAAGCCTTTTTATTTTTTCTGATAAAGGCCAGTTATTAGGTCAAAGCAATGATAAAAAGTTCACCTTTGATGCAGGTGAGAATGAGCGAATTACCCTTGCCTTCGTAGATGAGCAGGAGCTGTTGATTCAGGATGTTTCTTTGAACGGAAACAAAAAGAATCAAAAAAATAAATTTTTTAACGAGCCGCTTAGGGGGAAGTAACGAGGCGGTCGTACTATTGATGTAAATTGACGATTATGGATTTAAGAGAAAGGCCCGACCTGTTAATAAATTTTTATACTGGGAAGTGTAGCTACGAAGAGTACCTGATGGTAATGGAGTGGTTGAGTGATCCAGTGAATGAAGCGGCAGCTGATCGCATTATGAAGGATCATTGGGCCTTGATCTCAGGTATCGCCATGGATACGGGTTATGATCAGGAAGGTGTTTTGAATAAAATCAAGGCAGTGCAGGCTGAGGAGATGAAAGCCGAAGCTGATGAGCAAGCCCCTGTTTCGGTTAATGAGCCAGCTGCGAAGGAGGTCAAAATGAATCCGAAATGGTATTATGCGGTTGCTGCAATTTTGATGTTTATTTTTATAAGTGTTGGAGTTATTCAGTTCGTTTCACCTGATCAAATTGAAACCCTGGCCGTTACTACACATCGAGGAGAACAACGAACGATTGTATTGCCAGATAGCTCAGTGGTTACATTGAATGTCAATAGTGAACTGACCTTCCCCGAAGAATTTGAGACGCCTGAACGCATTGTCTATTTGAAAGGAGAAGCTTTTTTTAAGGTGAATGCGAATCCTAAACGACCATTCATTGTTAAAGCAGGTGGCTTGGATGTTACGGCTCATGGTACAGAGTTCAACGTTAATTTTTCGGATAAAAATAAAGTGATTGTCGGTTTGATGGAAGGTAAAGTGTTGGTGAAAGACGGCTTTGACCAGCAGATCAATATGAAACCGAACGATAAAATAGCTTACTCAGATAAGACACAGAAATTCACAACTTCAAATATCGACGAACTTACCGACGCCTGGAGAAACAATATATTGGTGATCAACCAATTGCCATTCAAACAGGCCGTGGAGAAAATTGCCGACTGGTATAATGTCGATATTGAAATCAAAGGAAACCCCTCTGCAAAATGGATTGTTAGAGCGAGTTTTAAAGGTAATGACATTACTAAATCGTTATCGTCATTATCATTTTTATATGGTATAAAATACCATAAAAGTACAGATAAAATTATTATAGAGATATAATTTACTACCTATGAACCGTATTTTTTTGCGAACTGCAAGCACACTTTTTTTATGCTTGTGGGTGATGCTTACACCCAAACTTTTTGCGGAAAGCTATCAACTTGACAATATTAACCTCCAGGGGAAACGCACAATAGAGGAGGTAATCAATTATTTAGAGGGTAAAACGGATTATTATTTCGCTTTTGACCAGTCCCAGATTAACCCCAAGCAAAAGGTTGAGATCAATAAATCTTTCACTGAGGTCAGTGAGGTGATGAGATTTTTATCGAATCAGTTAAACATCGAATATGTAATTACTGACAAACTTGTTACCTTAAAACCAAAAAAAGGAAAAAGCCAAGCTCCTCGTAAACCTGTAGCGGCGGCCCAAAAGGTTCGGGTAAAGGGAAAAATCGTGGACACTGACGGTGCTGAATTGATTGGCGTTTCAGTGGTCATTAAAGGGACTACTCAGGGAGCAATTTCTGATGTAACGGGTAATTTTAGCGTTGAAGCTCAACCATCGGATGTGTTGGTTTTCTCCTATGTAGGTTACAAACCTCAGGAAATCACTGTCGGTAATCAAAGCCAGTTGAATGTTATCCTTGAGGCGGATGTTGTTCAGATGGATGAGGTGGTGGTAATTGGTTATGGTACACAGGAGCGTAAGGATGTTTCTTCAGCAGTTGATATCATTGGAGCTGAGGATCTTGAAATGGCAACTTCCAATGTGTTGAATAACATCCAGTCCAAATCAACTGGGGTGATTGTTACCAGTGCATCTTCAAGCCCAGGAGCAGGCATCAACGTGAACATTCGTGGTGTCGGGACAGTGGGTAACTCCAATCCGTTATACATTATTGATGGGGTGCCGAATTTCGATGCCAACATGTCGAACATCAACCCTAATGATATTGAAAGTTTCACGATTCTTAAAGATGCTTCTGCTGCGGCGATTTATGGTTCTCGTGCAATGAACGGGGTCGTTTTGATCACTACTAAAAGAGGTAAAAAAGGAGAGCCAAAGGTAAGTATCAAAACTACCTATGGTGTTCAGCAGGCATACAGCCAATTGGATTTATTGAATGCAAATGAGTACCGTGACTATAAGCGTACAGTATTTGCCTCTCAGGGAATTACAGGAAAAGATTTGCCCGATTTTATCAATAACCCTACTTTGGTCAATACTGACTGGCAATCAGCTGTATATCAAACCGCCCCGACGGTTGAGACCACGGCTCAGTTTAGCGGCGGTAGTGAGCACGGAAATTATGCTATTTCAGCAGGATATTTGGATCAAACAGGTATTGTAAAGACAACAGGTTATGAGCGTATCACCATGCGTGTGAACTCTGACTGGAAAAAAGGTCGCCTTAAAATCGGGGAGTCGATGGCATTCACCCGCGCAAGTCGTAACCCAGGAGTGGGTTCTCCGGTGAAAAGCACCAGTTTTGCTTCTCCATTGATGCCGATCTATGATCCTTTGAATGCACAAGGTTATGGCTCACCACAAACAGCCATTACGGGTGCGGATACATTCTCCAACCCATTGGCGATGCTGGAAGTCAGGGATTACGATCATTTCAATAACAACATCCTGACCAATGTTTACGGGCAGTTGGATTTGTTTGAAGGATTAAACTTCAAATCGTCCTTCTCTTCGATTATCAACAGTGGCCGCGTTTCCAACTTTTTACCTGAATTAGACCAAAACAAATCTGCTGATACGAGAAGCAATACGAGAAAAGATCTGACCAAAACATTCTCCACACAGTGGGTTTGGGAAAATACATTGAACTACAAAAACACTTTCGGAATGCACTCTGTTGAGGGGATTTTGGGATATACCGCTCAGGAAAATGAATTAAGAAGAACCCGAAATGTAGCCGTGTATGATGATTACCTTGGAGCACCTTCCTTGGATAATGCCACAGAAGTGCAGGCGCTTGAGGATTATGATGCCTTCACTTTTTTATCCACTTTCGGACGTGTGTTATATAATTTTGATAGCAAATATTACCTGACCTTGACTGTTCGTCGCGATGGTTCATCGAGATTTGCTCCAGCAAACAAGTTTGGTACTTTTCCTGGAGTATCCGCTGCATGGCGTGTCTCTGACGAGCACTTCTTCCCAGTACCAAAAAATGTGATTGATGATTTTAAATTACGCTTAGGATATGGTACGTTGGGTAATAGTGAGTTTGGAAATAACTTTGAGCAATATTCAACGATCAACCTGCAGCCAAAAGCTGTTTACGGTGGGCCTGGTGAAAGCATTGTGAATGGAGCAGCAATCACCAACATCAGTAAAGGGCAGTCTTTGAAGTGGGAGACGGTGAAGACGCTTAATGTGGGTGTGGATGTCTCCTTTATGGAAGGTCGCTTGAACTTTACGGGAGATTATTATGTCAAGAACTCTGAGGATATTTTGATCCAGATGGCTCCTGTATTCATCAGTGGTATTTCCCAGTCGTTTACTGCTAATGGTGGAGCGATTCGCAACTCCGGATTAGAGTTGGCCCTGAACTACAACAATAACTTTGGTGAAGTAGGATTCAATTTTGGTTCTTCGGTTTCTTTTTACAGCAATGAAGTGACCTCTTTGAATAATCAGGAGTTTTTGGTGGGTGGTGATAGTTTTGCCTCTGCTGCTTACTGGGGTGCTACCCGAACCGTTGAAGGCGGAAATATTGGTGCTTTCTATGGATATGTACAGGAGGGGATCTTCCAAAACCAAACAGAGATTGATGATTTGAATAATCAGACAAGTGAGGGCATTGAATACCAAAAAGGAGCCCGCCCGGGAGATGTTCGCTTCAAGGACCTCAACGGTGATGGGGTGATCAATGAAGAAGATAGAAAGACCATCGGTAGCCCCATTCCTGATATGTCATTGGGGATCAACTTCTCCATCAATTATAAAAACTTCGATTTGTCGGTGATCGGATCTGGATTGTTCGGCTACCAAAACCTCAACACCGTAAGAGCTGGTTTGGAATCGGTAAACAGTCGTGAGTTGTATTCCAACAAGATGACCACCATCCACAAATCATGGACGGGTGAAGGATCAACAAACACTTACCCGATTATTCGGGCGGACGATACCAACGGTAATGACCGTCGCTTTTCCAGCAGATGGATTGAAGACGGGGACTTCTTCCGAATTCAGACGGCAAGACTATCTTACAATTTCCCACAGCAATTGATCGAAAGATGGAAATTATCAACCCTGCAACTGTTTGTTTTGGCGGAGAACCCCTTGGTATTTACCAAATACTCAGGACTTGATCCAATGGTAGGTGCGGATTCTTTTAATGATGCAAGTGGCCCGACACTTTCAAGAGGGGTGGATAAAGGACGCTATCCGATGGTCAGAACATTCCAGATTGGTTTCAACCTTGGCTTCTAAAATTTAGGACAATGAAAAGATTATATTTTTTAGCAATTACAGTGGCCTTGATGTTTTCTTCGGCCTGTAATCCAGATACTTTTTTGGAGCGGATTCCTGAAAATGAAATTACTAACGGGGTATTTTTCAAAAACCCACGGGATATAGAATTGGCGATGGCCGGTGTATATGGTTCTTTCAGCCAGGGGGCATATAAAGTAGCTGTGCATACCACTACAGATGTAATGGACGATGACCAGGAAACGGTGTCGGAATTGCCATTCAACCGCTTTATCATTCAGGCGGCCAAGCAGCCCAATGCCGCTTATGATCAATCATGGCAGTGGTTTTTTGAAGCTATCTTCAGAGCCAATGTTGTTTTGTATTATATAAAGGATATCGAATATCCTTCGGAAGATCAAAAATTGAAAGTTGAGGCGGAAGCAAGGTTCCTTCGTGCATTGGCTTATTTCAATCTGGCGAACACCTGGGGCATGGTGCCGATTTATACCGAGCCTTTGATCTTATTGACAGAGGATTATATCCTTCCACAATCGACGCCTGAGCAGGTTTATGAGGAGATCATTTACCCAGATCTGAACTTTGCCAAAGAGCACTTGGCAGATAATGACATCACCGCAAGAGCTGATCGGGGTGCTGCTATTGCACTAATGGGAAAGGCCTTTTTGTATGAAGGGAAGTACGAAGAAGCAAAAACGGCTTTTGCGGAAATTGTACAGAATGAAGGGAAGTACGGATATGGATTGGTGAATGACCTGGATGAGATTATCAGTAATCAGAATCAATACAATGAGGAGTCTGTTTTTGAATTGGCTTACATATATGAGAACGCTTCCAATGCCTGGACAAAAGATTTCCCTAATTCCGGAACAGGATCTCTAAAGACACAATATTTTGCACCAGCACAAATCAATGGTTGGGAAAACACCTGGCCAACGCTTAACCTGGTAACGGAATTTGAGGATGGTGATCCAAGAAAAGGAGCGTGGATGTACCAGGAAGGTGATACCCTTTTGGTAAAACCTTTGGGAGAGTCGGATTATCGACCATTCGAAACAACATATGATGTTTCGGAAAACAGAAAAAATCCTGACAACCGCAATGGCGTTTCGATCCGTAAAGGAATGGTTTACTACCCTGGTTATTATGATGTTGCCGGTTATGAAGACAACAGAATTTTGATCCGTTATGCCGATGTGTTGTTGATGTATGCCGAAGCGCTAGCAATGACAGGACAGGAGGGAGAAGCAAAAATGTTGATCAACCGTGTACGTCAGCGCGCTTTCGGATCGGATACTTTTCCAACGGTTGAGCAATATATGGCCGATAGTGGCAAAGATTTGATGGAAGCCATCAAGCATGAGCGCCGCGTAGAATTTTGCTTTGAAGGGACAAGATTTTTTGACTTGAAACGCTGGGGAGATGATGTGGAACGATTGAGCCCAAGAGGGTATAAGCCTTATATGGAATATTTGCCTATTCCACCGAATGAGATTGTGGCCGCTGGCGGTATCCTGAAGCAAAATCAAGGATATAATTAATTACACAAGGAAGGAATAATTGGAACTATCGCGAGCGCCTTCTCTCGTGATAGTCTGTCAATGACGACTGCGATTTAGCTGTCGCCTGGCCTCCTATTGTCTTTTAAATAGAAATACCAACAAAATAAAACCCATAATTTTTAAACTTTTATTTTACATATGTCAACCCAGAGAATTTTTTCAACAATGATGGCCTTGGTGCTATCAGTAGCTTTCTTGTCTTCTTGTTCGGAGACAGAAGACAATGCACAAGTATTTCCTAAACCTGTAATCGTAGCAGAAGATGGTGAAGCATTCAAAGGTTTCGAATCTACTTTTGATATTCAGGTAAATGCACAAGGGAAAGTAGCTTCTATCGCAGCTACCGCTGATGGCGGAGAAGTGGAAGTCGCTAATATTGAGGGATTAAATGAAACTTCAGCAACTGCTGATCTAAAATTCACTCCTGAAATGGAAGGAACGGCAACCATCACAATCATGGCTAAAGATGGTGCTGATCAGATGACAGAAGAGACGATCACCATTACCGTTGCTGCCGAGCCAACAGAAGTTGTTTTGACAGAAGTGAAAGCTGTTCCTGTAACGGCGGATGCTCCTGGTAAAATCATGTTAAAGGTAGAAGGTGGGGTAACTCCTTATGCCTATTACCTGAATGATGAGGAGAAAACAATGGAAGAGCTTTCAAACCTTGAGGCGGGTAACTACACCGTTAAGGTTATGGATGCTATCGGTCAGGAAGTAATGGAAACCGTTGAGATCGAAGACCTTTCTATGGAAGTAACAATGGTCGATATGGACGGTAACGTTTACAAAACGGCGCTTTACGAAGGTTATTACTGGACAACAACTGACGTTACGGCTTTGACTGACCGTGATGGTACCTCTTTGCCTGCTCCAGAAGTGATCAACGTAACCTTGGAAAATGGTGAAGTAACAGTAGATAATGAAGTAGTCGTTAACGCTGGCAATACTTTTGAAACAATTGACCAGAAAGTATTCGATGTGAATATCACTTTCACTGACATCGAAGGCGAGCTGCATGAAGTAACGACTCGCTCTTACACCTTGTCTGCAGCGGATAAATTGTGTCCTGAAGGTTGGACTTTCCCAGTAAAAAGCAATGTAGGCGGTACTTGGGAGAAAACTTGTACTTGGGTACCAGAAAGCGAAACAGCCTGGTCTGGTTATGCTTGGACAGGTGTGGCTAACGAATTGTCTCCAATTCTTCAATTGAACGATCCTGCATTCTTCGTGGGTCAGAAAGAGAAAAATGATAAAATTGCGGACAACGGGTATTGGGTTTCTGCGAATGGAGCAAAAAACATCTGGGCTGGATATATGGAAGGAACGGATCCTGCCAAAACTACACCCGGTGGTAACTTCATGAACATCGGCGGTAACGGTAACGGTAACCAAATGTTCTTTGACAACACAGGTACTTACAACTACCAGGGGACTAACCCAACGATGACAGGTAACTGTCGTTGTGTGAAAGCGGCGAACTAATCCTTTTTATTAACTAATTTAGGTACTGTCTGAGGAAATATTCTGCCAAGGGCAGTACCTTTTTTATTGAATATGTTTCGATCAATCTTTATATTTTTTGTAGTCCTGACCACCGCCTGCAGTGTCAATAATGGTGCAGAGCAACGGTCATTGTTGATAGATGCCTTCGACCACGGTTCATGGAATGGTTTGGTGATGTTAGATCAGAAATCGAAACAAGTTGCCGCCTTCCGGTTCAATTCTTACTATTTATCTGAAGGGGAGTTTTCTTATTTTGCAGGTAAAGCATTGGATGCGCCCGTAAGTTACGCCAACAACGGCGACAGCATTTATCATCATATTAAAAAAGTAGGGCTAAAGTCCTCCAATAACGATTATGCCAGCCTGCAATGGCAACAAAAACAAGCGACCTGGCACTTACAATGGGGAAAAACCAACAGCGAAGACCTTTACGGGCAGTTGGTCAATGACCATGCAGACCATCACGGATTGATTGTCGAATGTTATCTTCCTTTCGAGCAAAAAGGAATTTTGCATTTCGAAAAAAATCAACTCAAGACCAATACCTTCCATTTGCTTTTTGATCAGCAACCTACCAAAATAGTTTCCTCTTCTGTGCCTTTGAAAGAAGAACAGGTGCGGGAATTCATTGAAAAAGGATATGCACAAAGCAAGCAAATCAACGGATCTTATCTTTATTTATTATATAGCAATATCAATAGCCTAAAATTCAAACTGAATAACAACAGTGGATTGGGCTGGGAGCAATTTGATCAGCTTTTTCAAAAATTGGAAGCCAAGACCATCGAAAACCGCGTGCGCGTGAGCACTGCTCATGGTAATGTTGCAGATGCACTGATTGATAACCTCAACTGGATGCGTGCCTATATCCCTGATGCGGGCAAAACCTATGTACCAGCAGGAAGAACCTGGGATTGGGGCGGTTGGGCCATCTTTGAGTGGGATGCTTTTTTCAATTCACTGAGTTTGTCGATTGATAATCCTGTTCTGGCAAAAGAAAACTTGGACGCCTTGTACTGGGCACAATACGAAAATGGCAACATGCCGAATTACCGTTGTGGCGACAGTGGCAGCCTTGATCATTCGCAACCGCCAATCGGTCCCTGGGTCGTGTGGAAAATGTATCAGCGAACCCATGATGTCAGCCTGTTGAAAGACGGATACCCAAAACTGAAAAAATGGTACGACTGGTGGTATGCGAAAAATACCAATGGCAACCCGCGTCGTGATGGCAACAAAGACGGCCTTTTTGAGTGGGGAGCAGATGCAGATAAGGCAAAAACAAAACTGAAAATGGCTATGTATGAAAGTGGTGCTGATGACAGCCCGCGATTTGATTCGGCCAGTTATTCGTATCAGACTTGGACCATGAACATGAACGCCATTGACCTGAACTGTCAGATGGTGAGCATGAACGATCATATGGCCAAGATCGCCAAAGTAATCGGTATGGCTGATTCTTCAGATTATGAAGAGGAAAAACAACGCTTGACCGAATTGATCAATGCCCAACTTTGGGATCAGAAAGATCAAAGATATAAAGACCGTTATTGGGATGGGCAATGGAGTCAAACTTATGGACCGGAGCATTTTTATCCCCTGTTTTCGGGAGTGGCTTCGCAGGAGCAAGCCGATGCGATTGTGAAAGATCTGATGAACCCCGATTTATTTTGGGGAGAATATGTTTTGCCGACCGTGAGTAAGAATGACCCTCGCTTTCCAGATCAGCAATATTGGAGAGGGTCAATCTGGCCTCCGACTAACTACCTTATTTTTGATGGACTGGTAAAATATGGATACGATTCATTGGCTACAGCACTGGCAGAAAAAAGCATGACCATGTACATGCGTAACCTGAAGGAGAAGCAGACTAGCCAGGAGAATTACGATTGCCGTAGCGGTTGGGGCGATGGACAGAAATTCCAGAGCTGGGCGAGCTTGTTCAATTTCATGTGGTTGGAAAACAAGGTTGTAAAAACGGATGATGGCTATCGTTTTGGGAATTTGAATGAAGATGATTTTTCTATTGAAGACCTTTTGGTTGCAGGAAAATCTTTTAACCTAACCCAAAAGAATGGGCATCTGAACATCCAGATCAACGATCGTGATTTCCTTTCGAGTGATGTGCCGATTCTATGCAAGGGCTTTGTTTTTGAAAATAATCGCCTTTACGGAAAAATCATCAGCCATCATTTTGGGGAGGTGAAATTCCCAACCTATGAGGCAATACAAAAAATTAAACCAGGAGAAAATCTAATTGACTTAAAAAATATCAACCTGTAATGAGATCTATTTTTTTATCTATAATCACCGCCTGCGCCATCGGAATGAGCGCCTGCGGTGAACAACAATATCAAGTCAATAGCCCCGATGATCAATTGTCGATTGGGGTCATTCAACAAGATGATGCCATCAAATATTTCGTGTTGGCACAAAAGGATACCTTGGTATATCCATCGGCTTTGGGACTGAAAACCTCTAATGGACAGGTTGTCGCAGGTAATATTGTTGATTTTCAAAAACATGAAATCAATGAAAGCTATCCGCTGGTTGTGGGTAAACATAAAGAGGCCCTAAACCATTGTGTGGAAGGGGTACTGACAGTCGAAAACGAACAAAACCAGCAGACTGAAATCTACCTTCGAGCTTACCGAGAAGGTGTAGCATTTAGATTAAGTACCCAATTTGCTGAGGCGGTCGATTTGATGGAAGAAACAACAACCATTGAGCTACCGACCGATGATTTGAAATTGTGGGCAGGAAGCGACCGCGGTGTGATGGAGAAACCATTTACCCATTCGTATGAATTTAAGTTTCATCACAAGCAGTTGTCGGACTTCACTGACAGTAGCTTTGTGCATACCCCCTTGGCCTTTGAAACCAAAAACCATGTGGGGATCATTACCGAGGCAAATGTGAAATCTTATCCGCATTGGTACCTAAAGCCTGAGGCCAGTGGTTTCTCAAGCATCAATACGCCGCTTCCGGGTACAGACGTTTTGTTGAAAAATACAAAGCAAATTACGACGCCATGGCGCGTGGTGATGATTGCTGACGATTTTTCAAATTTCATTAACAGCGACCTGATCACCAACCTTTGTGAACCTTTAGTGATTGAAAAAACAGATTGGATTCAGGCTGGAAAAGGCGCCTGGGACTGGTGGAATGACTATGAAGTGGATGTTGAGAATCCAGGTAAAAACCAGGAGACGATGAAGGCATACATTGATTTTGCTGCCAAGAATAATTTGGAATACATGCTGATCGATTCCTTTTGGTATGGTGATGAGATGGATACCACTTTATCAATTCTGCAAACCACCGATTCATTGGATATGCCTGAGTTGGTTCAGTATGCAACCGATTGTGGCGTAGGTTTACACCTTTGGGTGAACTGGAAAAACATGAGCAAGCAGTACAAAGAAGCTTTGCCATTGTACAAAAAATGGGGCATCAAAGGAATCAAAATGGATTTCATGAAAAGAGACGATGCCGAAATGGTGGACTTCTATCATGAGATTCTTCAAGCCGCTGCTGATAATGAATTGATGGTGAACTTGCATGGTTGCTACAAGCCAACAGGTATCCGCCGTACTTACCCGAACCTGGTTACTCGTGAGGCAGTTTTGGGCTTGGAATATTACAAATGGGACGAGCAAGCTGGTCCTGAGCATGCCGTTACCGCACCCTATATCCGTCAGATCATTGGCCCGATGGATTATACGCCTGGTGGATTCCGTCAGGTGAAAGAGGAAAATTTCGAAGCCCGTTTCCATGCGCCATTGGTTTTGGGAACAAGAGCACATCAGTTGGCAATGTTTGTGGTGTTTGAAAGTCCATTCCAAACCGTAGCGGATGGTCCTAAGGCGTTTGAAAACCAGAAAGGTTTAGACTTTATTGCACAGGTACCTGCCACTTGGGACGAAACTAAGTTTTTGTCCGGAAAAATAGGAGAGTCGATTGTGTTGGCAAGGCGATCAGGAAAGGATTGGTACATCGGGGGAATGGTTGGCAATGAAGCCAAGGAGGTTGAGCTTAAATTTGACTTTTTGAAGAAAGGTGTAGCTTATAAAATAAGCCTGTGGGAAGATGCTTCGACTTCAGAAGATCAACCTACCGACTGCCAGGAAATCAAGTTGGATAAGTTACCAGAATTGATGAAAATTAAGATGGTCAAAGGCGGAGGTTTCGTGGCGGTGATTAGCCCATCGACTTCCAATGAAATGATTGCAGAACAATAATTTTTTTAGATATGATGAACAAGAGCAGATATTTTATTATCGCATTTTCATTTTTTGCTTGGCTGGCTTGCAACAGAGTCAGCAACACGAATGAAGAAGTAAAAGCAGACAAGAAACCCAATATTTTAATTGCCATCAGTGATGATATGTCTTGGGTGGATATGAGTTTCATGGGCAACGAAGCCGTGAGTACGCCTAACATTGACGCACTCGCCAAAGAGGGTATGGTATTCGAAAATGCCTATTGTTCTACCCCATCCTGTACAGCATCACGTGCTGCATTCCTAACGGGAAGAAATGGCTTTGAATTGGAGCAAGGAGCTGTTTTGTGGGGATATTTGCCTGACAAATTCAAGACCTACACAGACTACCTTGAAGAGGCAGGCTACAAAGTAGGGTTCACAGGAAAAGGTTGGGCGCCAGGCAAGTTACATGCGACCAATCGCAAGCATAATCCGGCAGGTGAAGAGTTCAACGATTCGAAATTTTTGCCTTTCGTGGAGTTGGGCAATGAAGGATCAATTTGTGATATCGATTATATCGCCAACTTCAAGACTTTCCTAAAAGGAAAAAAACAAGATCAGCCTTTCTGTTTCTGGTATGGGTCTAAAGAGCCTCACCGTGGGTACGTTCGTGGTATTGGTGAAAAGGCAGGGATGCAGACCTCGAAAGTGAAGCTTCCGGACTTCTATCCTCAGGACGAAGGTATGCGTTTAGATGTGTTGGATTACCTGTTCGAAATTCAGTGGTTTGATACCCAAATCGGGAAGATCGTCAATCACCTGAAAGAAATTGGGGAATATGACAATACCTTGATCATCGTAACGGCAGACAACGGGATGCCCTTCCCAAGAGCGAAGTCAAATTTGTATGAAGCTGGTACTCACATGCCAT
Organism: Persicobacter diffluens; assembly: GCF_036244895.1. NCBI lineage: Bacteria > Pseudomonadati > Bacteroidota > Cytophagia > Cytophagales > Persicobacteraceae > Persicobacter > Persicobacter diffluens. Next base: position 97,107 of record NZ_BQKE01000004.1, on the reverse strand, counting down.
TCATCGCTGTTTGGAAAAATAAAATTATTCCTGGAAAGAGCATCTCCGATTTGATCAGTCAAATTGATGTGGCACCAACGGTAATGCAGGCAGCTGGCTTGGAAATTCCAAAAGAAATGACCGGTAAAACACTGATGCCTTACTTTGAAAAAGCAACCAATCAGGTAGCGGCTAAAAACCGTTCGATCATTACCTACCGTGAGCGTCATGCGTGGAGTTATGCCGATGGCAAAACCTATCCAAGCCGTGCGATCCGCAAAGGGGACATGCTCTTGATTTGGAACATGGAACCACAGCGCTTGCCTGCAGGTATTGAGGACGGAAGTGTAGCGTTTAATAATTATGCTTTCGGGGATGTGGATAATGGGCTATCAAAAGACATTTTGATGTCTTATAAAAACCGTGAAGGACAAAGTCATTTCTTCGATCTGAGTTTCGGTTTGCGTTCAGAATATGAATTGTATAATGTGAAAGAAGATCCTTTCCAATTGAAAAACTTGGCTGCTGAGGCTGCCTTCCAAGAGCAGTTCCAAAACCTGAATAATGAATTGGTAAATTACTTGAAATCACACAATGACATGCGCGTTTTGGGCAAGGAAGAGGTTTACATCAACACGCCTTATTACAGCACCAAAGGAATTGAATCGGGTGGAATTGATCCAAACGCTTTCGAGAAATTATCAGCCGAAGAGCAACAAAAACTGCAAGATGCTGAGCGTCAAAAATTGAAAAAGAATAAGCATAAGATAGATAGTTTATTTGGGATGGGGGCATCATATTGGGGGATATGATGCTTGTGTGAAAGCACAATGATCAACCACGACCACACCTTTTCGGAGGTGTGGTTTTTTTAATCCCATGACATAAAATTTATTGTTTTTGATACGATGATTAGAAATATATTTTTATTGATTTTTTTTTGTGTAACATCAACACAAATACAAGCTCAACAAGTCGGTGGTGAGCTCAATACTGATAGATGGGTAATGGATATTCATCCTGATGGCTATATTCAAAGATTGACATTCCGCGATTCAGGACATGAATTCGCTTTCAATCAAAAGGACTTTGTCGGGCCATCATGGTACCTGAAAATAAACGGTAAGGAAGTTGAGATGCCACAACCTGAGTATAATGATGGCGAGTGGGTAACGTCTTACGACCACGTTGATTTCGGTATCTCATTTTCGGAGGATAAAGGCAGACCAATGATCACGGCGCGCATCAAGTCCAACCGACCAACGGCATTTCAACCAACAACGGCAGGGCTGAGAATGGGCGTGGACACTTATATGGATCATTTCCCTTATTGGAACAAAAAAACATTCCCAACGCTTTTAAGAGCGGAAAAAACGCACTTTTGGGGGTATTTGATGTCGCCGGAAGGCAAGATTTTAAGCATCAACAGTCCTGATCCAATCGCCTCATGGAGCCATGAATATACCAAAAAATGGGGGCAACCACCGTACTGGTTTTTCGGGCACCGCATTGCATCGATTAACCTTGATTTGATCAATGCTTTGCCATTGCCAAGCCGTCACCCTCAGCATCTGTACCAAATCGAAGCTGGGCAGGAAAAGGTTTTCCATATTTATCTTGATGAGGTAAAATCACTAAATGACCTTCAGCAAAATGTACAGGAACTGACCGAAGCGCCTGTAATCGATTTGCCTATCACGGCGGGCATTGCTGGCACAACCATGAATTTTGAGGTGAAAGGAGCGTGTTCGGAGGTGAATATCATCGATCCTTCGGGAAATACAACCGAATTGAAAGGTCATGGACAATTCAGCTTTGAAAGGACCGATGAGGCGGGGGCATATCAGATCATTGTTATAAATGAGGCAGGGAAAACCACCGAGGCTTTATATTATGTGCGCAAGCCGTACAGCTGGTACATGCAGCAGGCAATGACTGCAGTATTGGATTATCCACAAAAAGCATCCATGACCCATTGTGAAAGCTGGTACGGGTTTTATTCCACTTATGCTGGAGGAAAGCATTTTCCAAATCATCCTTCAGTGCAAAAAGCGGATGAGCAATTTCATGCCATCTACCCAATCATTTTCGATACACTGAAATTTGAGCCTAAAAAGCACGGCTTCCGCATTCAAAATGTCAGTACGATCGTTGGGGTGTTGGTTGATCGCTATCAACTGTTCAACGACCCGAAAGATCTTGATGCGGCGGTGAAATATGCAGATTTTCTTTTGGCAAGTCAATCCAAAGATGGTGCTTATCGTGCACGATCGACACACTACACCAGCGTGATCTATATTGCCAAAAGTTTGATGGAGCTGCTCGAAGAGTTGGAGGGCAAAGCAGCCTATGCCGCAGATTACAAAAGGATTTTCAAGTCCGTAACTCGGTCGATGGATGAATTGGCGGCTAATGGAGCCAATATTCAGACCGAAGGTGAGCAAACCTTCGAGGATGGCATGATCTCTTGTTCGGCAGCACAGCTTGGACAATTCGCATTGATGTTCCCTGAAGGAAAAAAACGGGAAAAGTACAAAAAGGCAGCCCTTGATTTGCTTGATCAGCATCGATGCCTTGAGCAGTTGATGATCCCAGATGCGCGTATGCGAATGGGCTCGATGCGCTTCTGGGAAGCTCAGTATGACGTGCTGATGGCCAATAATTTCATCAACAGCCCACACGGTTGGTCAGCATGGACCACCTATGCGCAGTATTATGCTTATTTGCTGACGGGAGAGCAGAAGTATCTGCAAAATACCTTCAATGGACTAAATTCGGGTGTGCAGAGCATCGACCTTGAAGGTAACTTACACTGGGGCTTCATGGTGAATCCTTATGTGAAGGTTACGCAGATGAACAGAAACATTGAAGGGGCAAATCCTTTGAATGTACCTGGCCAACATTACAATGCCTTTGATTATTCGCATGATACCTACACCATGGGCGAGGGCTATGTGAACATGGTCAGTGATTGGTTTTTCGGCAACTCTAATGATAACGATGTGCATGAACACTTCAAGTGTATGGCTGAAATTGCCTTGGATAAAGCATATGTTTTTGAAAATGAGCAGGGCAGTTTGGAGGCTTATAACTGTCAGCTAAATTATCTGAAACAACAGGGATATTATGAAATCAAATTAGCCGATCAGACGGTATCCAGCATTCACATGAACCTGAAGAAAAAGCATCAATTTAAAGTTGGGAATCAGACTATCGATGCATACGAAGGTTTAGCATGGTATATGTTGAATCCTTCCTCTTCAGCCAAAAAATAATTAGATCATGATCAATAATCTGTTGAATAAAATATTTTTAAGTCTTAGCTTACTTATTATTTGTGGGACACTTACGGCTAAGAACCGTAAGTTACCCAACGTGATTGTGTTTATTGCCGACGACGCAGGGATGGATTTGGGTGCCTATGGCAATCCCCATATCAAGACGCCAAACCTCGATAAGATGGCTGCAGATGGGATCTTGATGAACAAAGCTTTTTTGACAACGGCGCAATGTAGCCCGTCCCGAACAAGCCTACTTTCAGGAAAGTTTGCTCATACGATCGGTACAGAAGATTTGCACGCACCACTACCCGAGGCAGTCAAGCTTTTGCCTTCCTATCTCAATGAGATGGGCTATTTCACCAGCCTTTTGATGAAAAGCCACCTTGGACCAAATGGCGATAAACAGTTTGATTACCGTGGGCCTGGGCATGATGTGAACGCCTTGGAAATTTTTGAGGAAATGCTGAAAAATGCGCCCGATGATCAGCCGATATTTAGTTGGGTGGGCTTCAAGGATCCACACCGAAAATACGGGGGACTGGATGGCGCGGCGGAAGTACATCAGCCGGATAGTGTGGTGGTAGCCCCATATTTTGTGGACACCCCCGCTACCCGAAAAGACATCGCTCAGTACTATGACGAAATTCACCGATTGGATCAAAATGTCGATGGGATGAAGCAATTGATGACAAAGTATGGTCATGATAAAAACACGATCTACATATACATCAGTGATAATGGCATGCCGTTTCCAAGAGGAAAAGCGTCGCTGTATGATTTCGGTATTCAAACACCTTTCATAGTGGAATGGAAAGAACAATTCAAGGGTGGTCAGCAGATCGACGAAATGGTAAGTTTGGTGAACTTAATGCCCACTATTTTGGACATGGTTGATTATAAAAAGCCCGTTGACAGCTATGGATTATCTTTTTTACCCTTGCTCGAAGGAAAACAGCAACAAGGTGCGGAATATATCTTTGCGGAAAGAAACTGGCATGATACCGACGCTCATGCACGCTGCGTTCGGTCGGGAGACTATAAACTGATTTTCAATGGCTATGCCGACAGAATGTACCCGATCACGGGGGATTATTATATCTCTGACACTTGGTTTGATCTTCTTAAAATGAAAAAAGAAGGTACACTGACCGAGGATCAGAAAGCGTTGTTTGAGTATCCACGTTGTCAGATAGAGCTCTTCAATCTGAAGGATGACCCAAACGAAACCCATAATTTGATCATGGAACCAGGCTATAATGGCATCGCATATGAGTTGTACCTGAAGCTCGACGAGTGGATGAAAGCCACTGGCGATTACCCGTCACACCGAAAGACCAAGGCAGATATTATTGATCGTAAATCAGGCTTTTTCTTCAATCGCCAAATCGAACTGATTGATTACCATAATTTGGGATATATCGTGGAATAACATTTTTATTTCAATCACGACGTTCACAACAACCACACCTTTTTCTGAGGTGTGGTTTTTTTTAATCCCATGGCACAAAAGTTTAAAATATATTTTTTTGTGTGTAGGATCAACACATGTGTTTGCCCAACAAGAGGAGGTGGCGTCCAAGTAAAGTCATTCTGGGCATTCGTTGCTAAACGCTCGACTCCAACCAATCTAAAAAGGAGGAGGTTTTTTTCTAACTGACAGGGATGATCGATCATTCTCGGCTGTGGTTGAATGTCCTGGGATTACTACTTGGATATCGAAGGACGGAACCCCCGGGCCAGGGATAGAGGTGGAGGCGTAGCCGGTTGTGGAGCTCTTTTCCGGTGGCAGGCGTAGGGGAATTTTGCGGTTTATGTGATATCGGAAAAAGCGACCGCCGAAAGCCCGGTGCGCTGTGGCGCAGGCCTCATATAAAAATCGTAGTTCCTGTTTCTTTACTTTAGTTCTGGGGGCAATATGTCCGCTAGAGGGTGTCAATACGTTTTAATTTCACATCAAAAGTGGCACAATACGAACCGGAATTGCCACATCGAGGACAAAATTCTAATTTCTCAAACCGTTTATTTTCCTTTTCATAAAACAGCCAGTTTTGTGAAAAATTAATTTTACTGTTGATTTCTCCTCTTTTTATTGGGGAGAATCAATTATTACAGTATATTACACGTGTAATATTCAACCTTAATTTTTTTACTTACAATGAGAATCAACGCTTACTACTTTTTGGTATTGATGGCTTGTACTTTTTGGTCTTGTAATAAAGGCCCTGGCAAAGAGAGTCCTAAACAACCTAATATTTTGTTCATCATGTCAGATGATCACGCCTACCAAGCCATTAGTGCTTATCAGGATCATTTGATTAATACCCCTAACATTGACCGTATCGCCAATGAGGGGATGAGATTTGATAATGCCTGCGTAACTAATTCTATTTGTGCGCCTTCACGAGCAGTAACCTTGACAGGCAAGCACTCCCATATCAACGGGAAAACGGACAATCACTTTCCTTTTGATAAATCAAACGTAACGTTTCCTCAGTTATTTCAACAAGCGGGTTACCAGACGGCGATGTTTGGTAAATTGCATTTTGGTAATAATCCTAAGGGCTTCGATGAATTTAAAATTTTGCCAGGACAGGGTGCTTATTACAACCCGACTTTCATTACCAAAAATGAAGGCAAGAAGGATTTTCCTGGTTATGTTACCGATATCATTACGGATATGACCCTGAACTGGCTCGACAAAGAACGAGAAGAGGACAAACCATTTATGTTAATGTATTTGCACAAAGCCCCACACCGTGAGTGGTTGCCAGCAGAACGTCATATTGCTGAATATGCAAATAAGCAATTTCCTGAACCAGCCACCTTGTTTGATGATTATTCAGGTCGCGGAACAGCAGCGCATACCGCAGAAATGAACATCCTCGACCATATGAACTGGGCAGGGGATTCAAAAATTTACCCGGAGGTAATGGATGAGTTGGGAATTCCCGATGCTTCGGGATGGGATCATAAAGCTTTTGAAAGGGAACGCAAGCGCATGACCGAAGCGCAAAAAGCAAACTGGGATAAAGTTTACAAGCCGATGAACGAGGAGTTCAAAAAGAATTTTCCAGACATGACGCGCGAGGAAAAGATGAAATGGCGATATCAGCGCTATATGCAGGATTATTTGGGTACGATTGCTGCCGTTGATGAAAATGTCGGACGGGTTTTGGATTACCTGGATGAAAAGGGTTTGACAGAAAATACTTTAGTGGTGTATACTTCGGATCAAGGGTTTTATTTGGGGGAACATGGATGGTTCGATAAACGTTTCGCTTACAATGAGTCTTTTAAAACACCATTATTGATGCGTTGGCCTGAGCAAATCAAAGCGGGTACTGTTCGTAATGAAATGGTTCAGAACCTTGATTTTGCACAAACCTTCCTTGATGCGGCAGGCATCGAACAACCAACAGATATGCAGGGGGAAAGCTTGATGCCATTGCTGACCGGCAATGATGAAGGGTGGGACCGCGATGCAGTGTATTATCATTATTATGAATATCCTTCGATCCATATGGTTAAGCGGCACTATGCGATCATTACCGAAAAATATAAATTGATTCATTTCTATTATGATGTGGATGAGTGGGAACTGTATGACCGCGAAAAAGACCCACAGGAAATGACCAATCAGTATGATAATCCGGATTATGCGCAGGTGGTAAAAGACCTGAAAGCTCAGTTGGATGAACTTCGTGTGAAATATAAAGATTCCGATGAATTGAATCAGGCTTACATTGACAGATACCTGAAAAAGGTGGATGAATTTCGTTACAATGTGAAGGTGGGCAAATAGGTCCTGGTCAACTATTTTTTATGGGAGTGTTGCATGACTATGTTTTTAATCTAACCCAAAAGACTATTTTGTGAACTGTATGGATGTACCAATCTGAGGATCCAATGCAATCAAATAATGAATCAGATACCTAGTTCAGCTTGTACAGTAACCAAATAAAATTTGGTGGTATTCCACCAAATTATGATGCAGCAGCTCCCTTATTTTTCATTTACTGCTACACTTATGAAACTCAACCGTTTAATGCTGCTCTTCTTGTGGCAGCTTCCTTTTTTATCTTTAGCTCAAAATATAGATTTCAAGCCTACGCCGAAAGTCTATGAAACCTATTACCCTACACAGGAAAAGGTAATTGCGATGGTTAATGCCGCGGATCATGGGGTTTTAGGCAATGGTGTTACCGACGTTACCACCCCGTTGCAAAAAGTGATTGATAAGATGCACAATCTTGGTGGTGGAACGATTTTCTTGCCCCGTGGAGGATATCGATTGACCAAGCAATTGGTTTTGCGTCCAGGCGTTACTCTTCGTGGAGATTGGCGAGATCCGGAGGATGAGCACAAAAAAGGGCTTGGGACCACTTTTATGATCGAGTGGGGGCATAATACCAAAGGGGCACCTACAGGTGATGACGCAGCTTTCTTGATGGGCAGGTCATCGGGGCTCTCCAATGTGGCGATATGGTATCCACTACAAAAGTTTGAAAATCCTGTTCCCTACCCATGGACCATTAAACAGCCATTTGGCAATTTCGCTACTTTGGAGAATGTAACGATGATTAACGTTTGGAATGGTATCAAACTCGGGCCCCGTCCAAATCAGTTTTTGACCGTCAAAGATTTATACATGACTGCGCTCAATATGGGTTTTGAAAGAGATCAGGTTTATGATTGTGCCCGCATGCATAAAGTCAGAATTTCTTCTAAATACTGGATTGATTCTCCAACGCCCAACCGGCCGAAGACCACACAGGAGATCGGAAAATTCAAACAGTACCTTCGTCAAAATGTGATAGGTGCGCATATTGGGCATTATGCGTGGACTTGGATGTATGACTGGGTAATTGAAGATTGTAAAGTCGGGATTAGAACGGATCGATCTTATGTAAAGAAAAACAACAAAGGACCTAATGGTGGCTTCATCAAGCTGAAGCTGATCAACAACCAAATTGGGATGTTAATTGGGGACAATAATTATCAGGGCTGGGCTGTTTCTGATGCGTTTATTTCGTCTTCTTTACCTAATGCCATTGGCATTCAGTTTAAGAATGATTTTGCGACTATTGCTCAGTTTAATGAAGTTACTTTTGATAATAATCTAAAGCATCCGGTAATTCATTTGGGTAAAGTAGGTACCGCAACTTTTGTTAATTGTGAGTTCAGGGGGCATAGAGACGGTGGGCATGATGTTGAGGTGAAATCGGGTAATATTGAGGTCGCCCAATGTCAGTTTAAAGGAGATTCAGAGCATATATTCCTTGGACCCAATACCATTCAGGCACAGTTGCTTTCCAACGATTTTGCCAACCAGCCACAGATCATTAATCAGGCGAAAAATCAGCATAAAGTGTCGATTAATCATGATTTCATCTCCTATAAATCTCCCGCTAAGGAACTCAAATATTTGGATGAACGCTTCATGCCTGCTACGGATAGGGTGTTAGATGTAACGGACTACGGAGCTTTGGGCGATGGGCAAAAAGATTGTACCAAAGCATTCCAAAGAGCATTAAAGGCGGCCAAGAAAAAAGGGGGAGGGACCGTGTTTATCCCTTCTGGTAAATTTGTGCTAACTGATGCTGTAGTGGTACCTTCCGGTGTTGAGCTGCGGGGTAGTTTTGATGTGCCTCACCACCCTTTGAACCAATATGCCAAAGGGAAGGCATGGGGCGTGGCAGGGTCTGAAGTCCATGCTTTTTATGGAAAAAATGAACCTGATGGGCCAGGCTTGATACAGCTCGAGGCTAATTCGTCGGTACGTGGATTTCGGATTTGGTATCCACAGCAGAAGGTGAAAGGGGAAGGGTTTACCCCATTTGCATGGACCCTGCAGGGGCTTGGTCCCAATGTGTGGATGAAAGATATCACCTTTGTAAATAGCTATAATGGTATTGATTTAGGCACCCATGAAAGCACAGGGCATAAAGTGGATTTTGTTGCAGGTTGTGTGTTGAACAAGGGCCTGTGGGTCGATCAAAATAAGGGCTTGGGACAAATCAAGAACGTACATTTTATTGGGCACTTTTGGTCCAATTCACCTTATGATGGCAAACCAAAAGACTGGAAGCACGACAGGGAATTGATAATTGAAAGGCTGGAAGCTTTTACCTATGGAGAAACCAAAGAGGAGCATACTTTGCATACCTTTGTGTTCGGATCCAAGGTTGGGCAGCGCTTTGCCAAAGGGAAAAACGGGCAGGCGGCCAACGGTCTGTTTGTCGCGCATGGTACGGATGAGTCCCAAATTTCTTTAGCCTTTGATGATATTGGAGATCAAGCCATTTTTCATAATTATCAACTTGTGTCCATGACTTCTCCTCATGAGAAAAACTATATTAAGATCGGTGATCAGGTGAAAGGAAAAGCAATATTTGTCAATACCTTGGTGTGGGGCTTTAACCCCGGACCCAATACAGGTATAGAAATGAAGTCAGGCGACTTTACTTTCGAGCAAATGAACTTCACCAATCATGCGGATGAAGGCCATTTTGGTGTGGATATGAATGGAGGTAAGTTGTTGATGATCGCTCCTCGTTTTCGATTGAAATCCGATGCGCCAATGGGACAAAATGGTAAATTCCAAACCGGTAAATACTACCGTTTTGGTCCAAATATAGAAAAGGCGGAAGTGTACGGTGTATTTACCAATACCCCTTCGAAATTCCCTGAAGCCATTGTAGATGAAAGTAAAGGCAAGGTGAAATGGAACTCCAATATAAAATCTAATTTCTAAACGCGTGTTAAAAAACCAAAAATCGTAGCTAAAATCGCTTCCAATAATTTGAATTTGTAGCCGAATAGAGCTTTTAAACACGCTCGGATTCCTCAACAATAAAAAAACCGCTCATTGAGCGGTTTTTTTATTTCAAAAGTAATATTGAAACTAGATTAATAGACTTTTTCGGCAACACTTTCCCTGAAAATCACCGTTCCCGAGAAAAACTCATCCTGTATCTTTCCTTTGGGGTTCTTGATCAAATAAATGAGGTTTCTTACCGTCTTTTTGGCTGCTTCCATAGAGTTCAGACGAACCGTGGATAATTTTGGACGGGTCAGGCGCGCCACCTCTGTATCCCCAAAACCGACAACTGATAGTTGCTCGGGAATGGATATATTATTTTCCTCACACGCCCGGTAAACTCCAAGTGCAGTGGAGTCATTGACACATAAAACAACTTCAGGTAAAGGTTGATTGCTTTCGATGTATTTTGAAAAAGTATCATAGCCACTTTCCTCCGTAAATGAACTATTGAGAATCATCTTCTCACTGAATTTCAAGTTTCGGCTTTCCATACCATCCTTGAACCCGTTAACACGCATCTTACCAATGTTTACATTTTGTGAGCCCGCAATATAAAGCATTTTCTGATAGCCTTTATTGATCAGTTCGGTCGTAAGCTGAAAGCTCAGATCATAATCTTGGAAGTAAATGCCAGCATTATTTGCACCGATAATCTTGCGGTCAAAGAAGATGTAAGGAACTTGATTTTTTTCAATAATATCGAAAGCCTTATTGTCAAGATCCTTTACCGCAGTATCTATAATAATACCGTCGACCTGCATACTGATCAGCGTCCGGATTGCTTCCTGTTCACGTTCTTTATTTTCAAACGAAACCATCAAAATCACTCGGTAGCCCAACTCTTCGGCAGTGGCATACATTTGCTCGGTAACCGAACTGAAAAAGGAGTGGTTGATCTTTGGGAAAATGATCCCAATAGTTTTTGTGCTTTTATTCACCAAGCTGCGCCCAATCGTACTGGGGACATAGCCAACATCGGCAGCAACCTGCTGGATTTTTTTACGCGTCTCCAAGGCAATGTCCTCATGGTTTTGCATGGCCTTGGTTACCGTTACACGGGAAACACCGACAAGGTCGGCGATATATTGCTGATTAATTTTTTTCTTTTCCATCTTAATGTTAGGGTGGGCTTGCAATAAAACCTAATACAAAGTAGCAAAAAAATCTGAATTATTACTTACACGTGTAAATTTTATTTGTATATTGGTTTAAAATCAGTGGAAAACGATTAATTATAAAGGGTAATTCAAGTTTAAAACCCCGTTAAGCATAGTTTTGGAGATGGTTTCCTAATATTTTATCAAAAGTAAGTTAAGGACACTTTTTACTTACATGGTAAAAATTATTGGAAAGTTATAGCCTTTGGGTTAGCTGATTACTGTTTTTTTTAACTTCTGATTTAACTGAAATACTTTTTTGATCACGATATACCTACCTAAGCGCGTGTTTAAAAGCCAAAATTTGCAGCCGGATGGTGTGCTTTTAATCATGCTCTAAAGTAGGTGGATTTTTGAAAATATTGAACCAACATCATGAATAAGACCTTCCAATTGCCAAAACAGGCGCGGATTTTTAAAAACTGGGTGAATGGGCAGTGGGTGGATGCCAAAGAGCAAGCGACTTTTAGCCGTCAAAGTCCTGGGCATCAACAGACCGTCGGCCAATACCCTTTTTCTTCAGAACAGGATACCGTTGCCGCCATCAAGGTAGCTCGTGAAACATTTGATCATGGACAGTGGGCAGACCTATCCGGTATTGACCGATCCAAGATCATTGCCAATATAGCTCAGGGAATCCGGGATCGGGCAGACGAGTTAGCTTTGATTGAATGCTTGGAAAGTGGTAAGCCGATCAGCCAGGCGGTGGACGAAATGGAGTGGGCCGCGGGCCTGTGGGATTTTGCCGCTACCATGTGCCGACATATTCAGGGGGGAGCCAATACCAATTTGGGAGCTGAGATGACGGTGATGACGATCAAAGAAGCTGTTGGGGTTGTGGGTATGATTACGCCATGGAACTTCCCGCTGTTGATCATCTCCCAAAAATTGCCTTTCGCTTTGGCTGCGGGTTGTACGGCGGTGATCAAGCCTTCGGAAATGACGCCTGGAACCACTTTATTGCTCGGTGAAATCTGTCAGCAGGCGGGTGTACCCGATGGTGTAGTGAATGTTTTGGCAGGCTATGGAGATCCCGTGGGGACGACGCTTTCTTCTCATCCTGATGTGGACATGATCACTTTTACCGGTTCTACGCAGGTCGGCAGAATGATCACCAAAGCGGCGGCCGATACCTTGAAAAAGGTGGAGCTGGAGCTGGGAGGCAAGAATCCTCAGGTGGTTTTTGCTGATGCTGATTTGGATGTGTTGGTTGATGCGGTAGTCTTCGGTATTTTCTTCAATATGGGCGAATGTTGTAATAGTGGTTCGCGGATCATCATTCATGAATCATTAAAAGATGCTTTTATAGAAAAAGTGGTGGCACACGCTAAAAAGATGAAGTTCGGTGATCCATTGGATCCAAGCGTTAAGATGGGAGCGATCATTAACCCTCAGCAGTGCGATAAAATCATGCATTATATCGAAGAGGGCAAAAGTCAGGGAGCAACCTTGGCCTTAGGGGGGAAGAAGTTGGATACGCCTGAAGGCATATTTATAGAGCCGACCATCTTCACGGACGTAACACCCGAGATGAGTATCGCCAAGGAGGAAATCTTCGGTCCCGTATTGTCCATCATTACTTTCAAGGAAAATCAGGAAGCGGTGGATATTGCCAACAGCACGGAGTTTGGTTTGTCTTCGGGCATCTGGACGAAGGACCTCAACATCGCCATGACGGCAAGCCGAAAAATCAAGGCGGGTACGGTCTGGGTAAATAACTGGATGACGGGCTTTCCTGAAGTGCCTTTTGGTGGCATGAAGCAAAGTGGGCTTGGGCGTGAACTGGGCGTGAACAGCGTGGAGGAATATTTGGAAACCAAATCCATTTTAATAAAAGCCAATCCAACGGCAGGTAACTGGACCACTGGCGAATAAATTTTAACCAAAAAATTGACTCATCATGTTTAAGATTATTGATAGCGACCAGGCGGTCGGATACATAAAAGACGGAGATACTTTGGCGGTTGGAGGTGCTGGCGCAGGACATGCGGTGCCCGATCGTTTGTTGCAGGCATTGGGGGAAAGATATGAGCGGACAGGTGCTCCAAAAAATATCACCTCCATTCACCCTTGTGGTATCGGGGATAATGACTGTCGTGGATTGAATCATATTGCCCGAGAGGGATTGATCAAAAGGGATGTCGGAGGTTTTTGGGGCAATGCACCAAAGATGACCGTCCTTGCCAAAGCGGGGAAAATCGAAGGCTATAACCTTCCGCAGGGTGTGTTGAGCCACTTGATGCGCGCCTCGGCTTCTCGTAAACCTGGATTACTTACACGTGTTGGATTGAAAACTTTTGTTGATCCACGCTTGGAAGGAGGCAAAGTGAATGAACAGGCAAAAGATGATTTAGTACGTTTGATGCCTATCGACGGACAGGATTATTTGTTCTATCCTTCATTTAAAATTGATGTGGCTTTCATTCGTGGAACATCGATTGACTGTGAGGGGAATTTGACCATGGAACAGGAAGTAGGTTTTTTTGCCATGATGTCCATTGCACAGGCAGCCAAAACCAATGGTGGAATTGTGATTGCGCAGGTGAAGCAGGTGAAGGAAGGGCATTGTGACCCTGGGCATGTGAAGGTGCCTGGTAATTTTATTGATTATGTGGTGGTGGAACCTGAGCAGGAGATGACTTTTATCTCAGGTTTTGAGGAAGCTTTGGTGAAGCGCGATGTGACGTATCAAAGTGATGAACTTGGTTTGGAGGGCTTGAAAAAAGTCATCATGCGTCGAGCTTCGATGGAGTTGGAACCCAATGCCTTTGTGAATTTGGGCTATGGCATGTCGGATGCAGTACCTATCGTAGCCAATGAAGAGGGCGTTTGCGAAGATTTAACCTTCATGATCGAGCAGGGCGCTTCTGCAGGAATTCCGACTACGGGATTGAATTTCGGGGCGATGTACAATCCTTCTTCTATTGTGGATGATGGCTATCAATTTGATTTCTTTCAGGGTGGCGGATTGGATATTGCTTTCCTTGGCTTCGCACAAATTGATCAAAAAGGAAATGTCAATTCTTCCCGATTTGGCAATGTATTGACAGGCTGTGGAGGATTTATTGATATTTCCCAAAATGCCAAAAAGGTGGTTTTTACAGGCTCATTCGCTGTGAAAGGCACACAGGAAATTACCGATCAAGGCGTAAATGTAACCTTTGCGGGTAAGGCGAAGAAATTTGTGCAACAAGTGGAGCAGGTTACTTTTTCGGGAGAATTTGCAAGGGAGAATGGGCAGCAGGTGTTTTATGTGACCGAGCGCGCCGTTTTTGAATTGACCGATAAAGGGTTAAAGTTGATTGAAATTGCCCCTGGTGTGGATTTGGAAAAAGACGTTTTGGCGATGATGGATTTCATGCCCGAGATCGCCGATGACCTGAAGGTTTGTCCGATCAGCATTTATAACGGTGAATCCTTAGGGTTAAAAGAAAAATTCAAACAGGGGGAATTGGTTTAATGATCCGAAGCCGCAGGACATGCCCTGCGATAATCAAAACAGGGCATGCCTTGCAGCAACCAAAACAGGGAGCGCCCTGTCGATACCAAATGATATATTTATGATTTTAACAGAAAAAAATAACGGCATCCTCAAAGTTACGCTCAACTTCCCACAGAAAATGAACTGCATGGGATTTGAGATGCTGATTGGATTGCAAAAAGCAGTTCAACAAGCAAAAGTTGACGAGGAAATCAAATTGCTGCTTATCACAGGAGCAGGTGAAAGAGCTTTCTCTTCGGGAGCAAACATCAAGGAATTTCAGGCACTCACAGGAGAAAAAGTCAAAGAGTGGATTCGCCTGGGCAATGAGGTGAATAATGAAATCGAGGCGTTAAGCATGCCGACCGTGGCCCTGGTCAATGGCTATGCGATGGGTGGAGGTCTGGAATTGGCTTTGGCCTGTGATTTTCGCTTGGCAACACCGAATGCGCTCTTGGCATCGCCCGAAGTGAAAAATGGTTGGTTGCCTGGCTGGGGAGGAATGACGCGACTGCGTAATCTTTTCGGTGAACCGTTGGCCAAACGCTTGGTGCTTGGCTCCGAATATGTGGATGCGCAGGAGGCTTACCGTTTGGGACTGGTAACCAAAATTGTGGAGGAGCAGGAGCAAACAGATGCTTTTTTGAATGGCTTGCTTGAAATCAAAGGAGCAACCTATAGTATTGCGAAATCCGCTTTGCAAAACCCACACCGCCGAACCGATGGGGTAGATGTGATTTTTGATGTATTGGCGGTACAGATTGCCAATGAATCCTGATAATTATGAAAATAAACCAAACATTAACCTTCGATCAATTAGCGGAAGGCATAGATCAGCTTTCTGAAATAATAAAAATAAAAGCCAAAGCCCTGAATGCCAACTATGATTCCAAGAAAGGATCACCTGTCTTTACGGTGGACGGCAAATACACTACCCGCGGCTGGACCGAGTGGACGCAGGGATTCCAATATGGTATTTCCATCTTGGGCTTTGAGCTAACAGGCGATGAAGAATTGCTACGCATTGGAAAGGAAAAAACCCTGAACGAGATGGCACACCATCTTTCACATTTTGGGGTACATGACCACGGTTTCAACAATATTTCCACCTATGGCAATCTGCTTCGCCTATCGAATCAGGGCAAATTCGAGGCCTCCGACTGGGAGAAGGAATTCTATCGACTGGCTTTGAAAATGTCGGCATCGGTGCAGGCAAAACGATGGACTTCAATTCCCGAAGGCGGATACTTATATTCTTTCAACGGCCCACATTCCCTGTTCATCGATACCATCCGCACGGCGAGAATTTTATTGTTGGGTCATCAATTGGGGCATCGTATGCTGGAGGAAAATGATCAGCAGGTAGACTTGCTCAACCGTGCCGTACAACATGCGATGATCTCAGCCAAATACCTTGTTTATTACGGTGAGGGCAGGGATTCCTATGATGAGCGTGGTCGTGTTTCTCACGAAGGGATTTTCAATACCAATGATGGTAATTACCGCTGTCCGAATGCACAACAGGGCTTTTCAGGCTTCACCACCTGGACACGTGGCCTGGCTTGGGCGATGGTAGGATTTACCGAGTTTATCGAGTTTATTGATGCACATAAATTGGCGGTCAAAGACTATGTAACCGTTCGCAGCAGCCTGATGAAAGCCGCACAGGCTACCTGTGATTTTTATATTGAAAACTCCGCAGCCAACGGCATTACCTATTGGGATACGGGAGCGCCAAAGCTGTTCCTTTTGAGTGATTGGAGAAATCGTGATGCAGAGCCATACAATGATTTCGAACCTGTCGATAGTTCCGCTTCAGCGATTGGTGCACAGGGAATGCTGCGTTTGGGTAGATTATTGCTCGCCGATGATCCACAGTTGAGCAAGAAATATACGCAGGCTGGTTTGACTACGCTCAAGACGCTTTTAACAAATGAATATACCTCCACGGATGTGAACCATCAGGGTCTACTGTTGCATACGATTTATCATGAGCCAAATGGTTGGGACTATAAACCACAGGAAGGTAAAGCCGCTGCAGGAGAGTCTTCCATGTGGGGGGATTACCATCTGGTAGAGTTGGCAGTTTTGGCGAAAAGCATTTCCAACAATGGCTATTATCGATATTTTGATGATATAAAATAGGATGATGCCTTTTGGTTCAGGCGGTTTGCTTGGGCTGAAATTTATCCACCTATCTCAGTGGAGTCTCTCACGATTTGTATTTCAATTGTTAGCCCCTAACCATATTCCGTTTTGGTAGGGTCACACACATGGGTCTGACCTATACCATTGGTTAAGGATAATATGGGCGAACACGTGGGTTCGCCCGTACCCAACAGAATAAAATTTCTTGAGGGAATTTCAAATTTTTTTACCTTCCCCAATACCATGAAAAACCTACTCCTTTTTTTTATCCTCATCTTTTGCATCTCCTGTCACTCTAACCAAACCAAAGTAGAGGTTGATGGTCAGTTGTTGGGCTATTATGATGCAGGAGAGCAAATTACGCTGAAGGCCAACATTCCTTCAGGAAACCAATTTTTAAAGTGGTCGGGTGCGGAAGGACTTTTGTCAGATCCTTATGCCAAAACAACAACCCTTGAGGTTCCTGCGAAGAAAATTATCAGCCTTCGATCGGCTTCCACTGCTCAAAACCTCAGTGGAATCGATGATATTGACCTGACCTTTGAAAAAATTCAAACCAAGCCTACTACCATCAATAATGTTAAAGCCCACCGGGCGGCGCTTTACCGCTGGTGGCGACTGATGTGGCGAAAAGGTTATGATCTTTCTGATTTACAACCGCTTGCTGATCAATTATTGAAGGTTAAAAATGACAACCCAAAGGCTCCAGCATTGGTCGATAGTGCTTTTGGTGCTTTATCGCTTTTGCAGTCTCAGGATATAAAAATCACTGAAAAACAGGGTAGACTCCAGTCTTTCAAGGGACAAAAAACCAATTGGAATTTTTACAATGGTACCGATGGGCATCATACGGGATACAGCCCTGATCAGGGCGCAACAGAAGGCAAAGCCGTCTGGCGATTTGCCAAAGGTTATTACTCCAATGCTTCCCCTGTTTTGAAGGATGGTAAATTGTATTTTTCCACGCCCGCGATTGATGTAATGGCGATGTGTCTGGATGAAAATACAGGAGAAACAATATGGAAAGCAAGGCAGTACGGAGAGAACTTTTACGAGGTTCATGGCTCCCGTTGGGCACCTGTTTTGGGGGATAAGCATATCACTGTTCGTACTGATTATAGTCCTGAATCAATTAAGGTTTTGGACAAAGCAACTGGGAAGCCTTTTGCAGGTGATACAACGAAGATTGTTCCTTTTGCATATGTCCGAAAAGGAAATCAATTAGTGTTTGCTAATCAGCTGACAGGTGGTGATTTAAAGGTGATCAAAAACAGCGCATACTATGGCACAAAGCCATTGATTAGTGAGGATAACCTATTGATTGGTGACCGTTCAGGGCACCTATTTTGTTATGATTTAAATGGAAAACTTAAGTGGAAACAAAAGTTTGAACAGGGAATTGTTGGGAAGATCAGTGTAAATAAAAAGGAGGCTTTTATTCCTGGTGCCACAGATAAATTATATAAAATCAATCTGTCAACTGGAGAGATTGTATGGACATTTACATCCATTTCACGACTTGAGCACGCGGATCAGTTTTTTAGCCAGCCACTTTTGTTGGGGGACAAATTGGTGGTCGGGACGGCCGCTGCTCAGGTTTTTTTATTGGATCAAAAGACGGGCAAGCAATTGCATGAAACCAAGGTGGGTGATTGGGTAAGGGCACAACCTCAGGTATTTGATGGAGATCTTTATGTGGTAGATTATTCGGGAAAGATGTATCGCTTTAACCTTGCCAATGCAGGTCTGAATCTAAAATGGAAAAAGCAAGTAAGTACGCATCCGATAACAGCGGATTTGGTCGCGGGGAAGAAGTATATCTATACCGCCAATCAGCAATGGGTTTTGCAAGCGATTTCTCCTGAAACGGGTAATACTGTTTGGAAAAAAGGCATTGTCGAAGGGCAATGGGAAGACGGGAACTTCCACATGGCTGATTGGGCGGGGGGCTTACTGGGCTCGCCGGTTGTTGCTGATGGCATCGCCTATATTGGTGGGCCGGATGGTTTTGTCAATGCGGTCGATGTAGAGACTGGAAAAGAAATTTGGAAATTCGAGGTGGGCAGCACCATTTCGATCGCGCCTATGGTTGCTGAAGGTAAGGTGTTCTTTGGTTACTTAGGTGCCAATACCGAACATTATGGCTACAATCACCCTGGTGAAGTGTTTGCCCTCGATGCCAAAACGGGCGATGTGGTTTGGAGAAATAAAGAATATGCTCGGGTATGGGTTGCTCCGGCCTACAAAGACGGAAAATTATTTTTTGGGAATACGGATGGTGATTTCTTCGGTGTGAATGCTGATACGGGTCAAAAGTTATGGTCTTTTTACACGGGTAAGGGCACGATCAAAGCAACCTTACCCAAGGATACGCCATTTACACACGGTTACCCTGCGGGCGTTTATTCTGTGCCTGTTGTGGATGAAAACACGGTTTACACAGGCTCTTGGTCGGGCTTCTATTATGCTTTTGACCAACAAACAGGAAAAGTAAGATGGCGCACCAAAACAGGCTTCCACGACTGGGGAGGTTTGCCAGATTCTGCGGCTCCAACGCTTTGGAAAGGCAAATTGTACGTTCAGAAATTTGGTTCAAGAATCGCCGCCATTGATATTAAAACAGGGCAAATCACTTGGGAGTGGAATGCACCACGCGGCTACCTGCAGAACGCAACTGTGGCGGCACACGACGGCGTTCTGTATGGTTCGATCGTACGAGGGGTTACCAAATTACCAATGCGCTCCGCCATTTATGCTTTTGATGATCAAACCCATGAGCAACTATGGACAGCCGATGGTATGGGAGGTTTGACTGCTCCCGTGATTGCAGGAGATCAAGTGATCGGAGGGTCTTCCGCCGATGTATTTTTGACGAGCCGAAACCGAAAAACTGGTGAGCTCCTTTGGCGATACAATATGGGCGGTGAAATGTTGGAGAATGTTCCGGCAGTCTATGGAAACAAGGTTTTTGCTCTCAGTAAAAATGGTTATTTACATGCTGTGAAATAGAAATTGATCCAAAGCTATCGCGAGAGTCCCTCTCGTGATAGACTAAAAATACCCTATTCTGGTCGTAGCGTCCCGCTACGACCCAAAATACCGCAAGCGTTCGCTTGCTAATCAAAAGAATAAAACCATGAAAAAAACATCCATCTATATCATCTGCTTCCTTTTGTCTCTGCCATCACTGGGGCAAAGCATTATCGAACAAACCAACCTCTTTATAGGAACAGGGGGCCACGGCCACACTTTCCCACATGCGATGGTACCTTTTGGTGCCGTAGCTGCAGGTCCCGACTGGGCGCAGCGTGGCTGGGACGCGGCAGGCGGTTATCATTATGATGCAAAATCCATTTTGGGCTTTTCACAGATTCACCTTTCGGGAACAGGATTGACGGAGGCGGGGGATTTTCTGATTCAGCCGACGGTTGGTAAAATCCATATCAATGCAGGCAAGCCCGATATTATTGACGATGGTTACCGGAGCCGTTTCTCTCATGAAGACGAGCAGGCACATCCTGGCTATTATCAGGTGCGCTTACAGGACTATGATGTGAATGTGGAGGTTACCGCCACGGAAAGAACGGGCTTTTATAAATTGACCTTTCCTAAAACGGATTCGGCTCACCTGTTAATCGACTTAATGCACCACATTAACGGTAACCCAGGATCAGTAAAACATGCTTCGATCAGTATCCAAGATCAACAAACCGTTACAGGTTATCGTCTGACGAACGGGATTTGGGCAAACCATCGCCAACTGTATTTTGCCATGCGGTTTTCCAAACCTTATGAATCCAAGTTGATTTATGATGCCAATAAATACGGCTTTACCAAAAAGCATTTTTTCAAGGACCTTAATCACCGGGTAAGCGATAAACTAAAGGCGGTTTTTAATTTCAAAACAGAAGATCAGGAAGCTATTTATGTAAAAATTGCCGTATCATCGGTTTCGGCGCGCAATGCCTTGGAGAACCTTGAAAAAGAAATTCCGGATTGGGATTTTGATCGGGTGAAAAAGCAAGCTGAGCGAAAATGGGAGCAAGAGTTATCCAAAATAACGGTCACCGGAAACAAGGATCGGGTAGCGAAATTCTATACCGCACTGTATCATAATTTCATCCATCCAACCTTGAACCAGGATGTGAATGGGGAATATCGGGGTATGGATCAGGAGGTGCATCAGGGGCATGATTTCGAACATTATACCATGTTCAGCCTGTGGGATACCTTCCGTGCGACCCATCCGCTTTTGACCCTGACGCAGCCCGAACGCACCGATGACATCATGAAAACCATGACGGCTTTTCAGCAGGAAAATCCCGAAAAGATGTTGCCCATGTGGTCATTGTATCAAAATGAAAATACCTGTATGATTGGTTTACATGCGATCCCTGTTTTGGCGGATGCTTATTATAAAGGACTTTATACAGGTCAGGACGACCGATTATTAGAAAGTATGGTGGCTTCAGCGGAAAATCCTGGTGTGGACAGCACAGCCGGGCGTGCGATTTATCCGGCTTATTACGGTCAAAAATATTATATCGAAAAGGGATACCACCCCAATGATGTGGTCAGAACGGGGGTAAGCGTAACCCTGGAGCATGCCTATGACGACTGGGCCTTGGCTTTGGCGGCGAAGAAAATGGGCAAGGAAGAGGTGGCGGAAAAATATCGTCAGCGTGCACAGAACTACCGCAATGTTTGGGATATGGAATGGCAGTTTTTCAGAGCGCGCCTCAATAATGGGGAATTTCGGGAACCTTTTGAACCAAGGGCATACCACCGTGAGGATTTCCACGACCGGGATTATACCGAAGGAAATGCCTGGCAATATTTATTCTTTGTTCCGCATGATGTTTATGGTTTAGCTGAACTGATGGGTGGAGAAAAACAATTGGAGGCTCGCTTGGACGAACTGTTTACCTTGCCTTATCAAGGAGAAAGTGCCGTCGAGGATGTCTCAGGTTTGATCGGCGATTATGCGCATGGCAATGAGCCCTGTCACCATGTGGCTTACCTTTATGGACATGTGGGCAAGCCCTCCAAAACCCAAAAGCTGATTCACCGCATTGATCAGGAATTTTACAAAAATGCACCCGATGGCTATATCGGTAATGAGGATGCCGGGCAGATGTCGGCCTGGTATGTTTTCAGTGCAATGGGCTTCTATCCGGTAAATCCAGCAGGAGGGGTTTATGTGTTTGGTTCGCCATTAATGGAATCCGCCTCGATCAAAGTATCAGAGAGCAAAACCTTCGATATTTCGGTGGAAAATTATGCTCCCGAGAATATCTACATCAAATCCGTAAAGCTCAACGGCAAGAAATATCCAAATGTATTTATCCGCCATGAGGATATCGTGAAAGGTGGTAAATTGGAGTATGTGATGAGCAATAAGCCTACGCGTTGGGGAGAGAAATCAGAGCGAGTGCCTTTTGCAGATGGTGGGTTGTAATATTCACGACCAAGCCACCCATTTTTAAATCAACAACACCTATTCCACCCCATGAAAAAATTACTTTACATTTTTCTATTTTGGTCAATATTACCTTTGACTACCATTGCCCAAGATCCAATAGACTTACCTTATCTCGAAAACATCAAAATAGATGGGGACATCAGTGATTGGGTTCAACAGCCATATTTCAATTTCGCATTGCCGGGTGAATTCATCTTAACAGATTATACCGGGGCGTACGCAGGAGCTACCGATGGGCAGGCGAATATTCGTTTGGGCTATGATAACGATGCCTTGTTGGTGTATTGGATTTGGGGGGATGATCAAAGCTATCATTCTTCTTCACCTGAGGGGAATTTATTAGGGGATTTGTTTCAGGTCAATTTGAAGAAAGAAGGGACTGAGGTCAAATTGGGTTTCAATGTGGGGAATAATAATCAGCCGGTGGTTCATGACCTGTTGAATGGTCAAAATATCGCTTCACAAATTGCCTTCAATCGAATCGCTGCGGATCAAAAATTATGGTGTGAGGTTGCCATTCCCTGGTCGCTTGTTTTTGAAGCATTTCCTAATGAGGGATTTGATCTTAACATTGGGGTGTGGGATAGCGATCGTGGGGACTTTTTGAACGAACATGTGTTCGAGTGGGCGGCAGGAATTTCCGACCCTTCGCAAGCGGCCTACTACCCTATTACGGTAAAAAAAAAGGATCAGCCCAATGAACCCGTAGGGGAAGAGAAGGTCTACCAGCCTAAATTCGAACAACAGGATTTGGTCATTGCCCGCATCAATGCCAAAGAACGTGGGGCGCAGGGTGACGGTTTTACAGATGATCAACCTGTTCTACAGCGGTTGATTGATGAAATGCATACCCACGGTGGTGGAGTGATTTATATGCCTGCAGGCGTTTATCAATTGAATAAACAATTGGTGCTTAAATCTGGGGTAACCCTGCGTGGCGATTGGCAAAATCCATTGGAAAATGGAGCCGATCAGGGGACGCTTTTGTCTATTCGTTGGGGAAAAAATACTGAAGGACATCCCGATGGGGATGATGCGGCAATTTTGATGGATCGATCGACGGGCTTAATCGATTTGGGTATTTGGTATCCGGAGCAATCATTCAAAAATCCGGTGCCATATCCATGGACAATCCGTCAGCATTTTATGAATAATGCCACGCTCGAGAATGTTACTTTGGTGAATGTATGGAAAGGCATCAAGCTCGGTCCCCGCCCGAATCAGTTCCTGACGCTCAAGGATGTTTACATCACGCCATTGAAAATGGGATTGGAGAGGGATCAGACATACGATTGCGCGCGTATGCAAAATATTGTGATTTCACCGACTGTCTGGGAGCATTCAAAATTATCGGGAGCTCCAAAATCTTCCACGGATCAAAATAATTTGAGAGAATACATGCGCAACAATACCATCGGCGCGGATATCCGCCACTATGCCTGGACATGGATGTTCAATTGGGTGGTGGAAGGGTGTAAGATCGGAGTGCGTACGGCTCGCTCTTATATCAAACATGAAAATAAAGGGCCCAATGGTGGGTTTTATAAACTTCAGCTGATCGATAATATGATCGGCATGCAGATTGGCGACAATAATTATCAGGGCTGGTTTGTTACTGATGCAGAAATCAGTTCCAAATACGAAAACTCTATTGGTATAGCAACCGCCTCCGACTTCGAAACCGTGACTCAACTGAGTAATCTTTCATTTTTTGGAAATTTAAAGTACGGTATTAAAACCAATGGAGCACAGGGTACGCTTTCACTGATTAATAGTCATTTTGATTTGAGCCAACAAGCAGCCTATGACATTTATGGGCAAGCAGGTCACCTTTCAATGATTTCCTGTACATTCGAAAAAGCAAAAAATAACCTCTATTTGGGCGATGAGCTGCAAAGTGTTCAGGTAATGGGCTTGGCAGAAAATATAGATATTAAGGATCAAACGACCAACAATGTGCAGCCGCAAATTGCCCTTGGAGTTTTTGATGCGGAAGAGCTCGATGCAGGCATTTATCAATACCATGACCAAAAATACCGCCCGGCGAAGATGGATCTGTTCAATGTCTTGGCTTATGGGGCAGTAGGAGATGGTGAATTCGACAATACTTTAGCCTTTACAAGGGCATTAGATGCAGCTAAGCAAAATGGTGGAGGTACGGTTTTCGTTCCGGTAGGTCAGTATCTATTGAATGGACAGATTCGCGTGCCTACGGGCGTGGAGTTGCGTGGAGTGTTTGATGTTCCGCACCATACTTTGGATATCAATGGTGGCAAGCCGATGAAAGGCAGTGAGCTTTATACCATTCACGGGCATGGAGACGAAAGGGCTGGGGCCTTTATCGAATTGGAGGCCAATTCGGCGGTTCGGGGCTTCACCATCTGGCACCGAGATCAGGTTTGGAACGATGGTGTTTTCACCCCTTATCCGTATGCCATCGCCAATCTTGGCCCTGATGTGTGGATCAAAGATATTACTTTGGTCAATGCCTATAACGGTGTGGATTTGGGCTCATATGAAAGTACGGGGCATCATGTAGATTTCCTTGCAGGTTGCGTCTTGCGCCGTGGATTGTATGTAGATAATAATTTTGGCGATGGCTTTGTCAAGAATGTTCATTTTATCGGTCATTATTGGTCGAATTCGGAATACCCTAACCGTCCGCAAAATTGGGAACAGGATCGGGATGCCATCATTCAGAGCCTGGAGGCCTTTATCTTTGGTTATACCGAAAATGAGCAAACCTTACATACCTTTGTTTTTGGCTCCAAAATAGGACAACGTTTTATTACTGGCAAGCCCACGGGGAAAGGAGCAAGCGGTACTTTTGTGGCGCATGGAACGGATGAAAGCGAAACTTCCCTATACTTCGACAATATCGGCGATGCCACTTTTATCAATTATCAGCTGGTGGCCATGTCTTCACCCAACCCTTGCCACTATATGGTCATGGGGCCGAATGTTGAGGGGAAAGCTAAATTTTTCAATACCCTGATGTGGGGATACAAGCCGGGACCAGCAATCGGAATAGACATGCAATCGGGTGATTTTACCTTTCAGCAAATTAACTTCACTACGCATTCGACCAATGACGATTATGGGGTGAAGCAAACTGGAGGAAAGCTCAAAATGACTGCGCCACGATTTCGCCTGAAAAAAGGAGCCAATATTTTCGGGGTGCCCGATACGGCCGGGAAGTATCTTTATTTCGGTCCGGACATTGAAGGAGCAGAGATCAACGGGGTGATCAAAAGAGTACCACAGCCGGATGGTACAGTAATTACCGATGATTCAAATGGTAAAGTGGTATGGGACAAGGTGGAGCAGACCAATCCTCCACAGCCACCGCTCGCAGCAGATAGGGGTGTTATCAGGCTTTTTCCTAATCCTGTGGAAGATTTTTTACAACTTACTTACACGAGTACTAAAAGTTTGGAAAATTTTGTTATATTTAATAATGAAGGTCGGCAGATGACCAATTGTTATCGAATAGGCAATGGCATCATGGTGGATTCATTACCTTCAGGCATTTATTTTTTGAGATTATTTAGTGAGCAAGGCAGTAGGGATTATAAATTTTTAAAACAATAACCTATGCAGAAATTTTTAACGCTAATGGCGACCCTTTTTTTGGGGTGGTCATCTATGTATGCACAGACCCCGGAAAGTGCAAACTACCCTTCCAAGGTTTATTCAGGCACTCCTTTTTCCGTTGAACTCGAAATCATGGTTCCTTCGGGTAGTTCCTTTGCCAACTCAGGAAATATGGAATTCAAATTTCAGGAGCAAACCAATTGGCAAAGCACCAACTACACCACCCGTTCGACGGAAAATGTTAGTGGCGGGCAAAAAAAGGTTATTCAATTCGTCGTACTTGCTTCCAAGACGACCGGGAATCAGTCGGTTCAGTGGCGATTGTCTAATGGTAACGAATTGACAACCTCCATTCAGGTGGATCAAAATGTTTTGTTGGGTGGAGGCCGTATTACCGTCGGGTATCAAGGATGGTTCGGTACGCCCAATGACGGACATTTAAATCGCTGGAATCATTGGTTTGAAAACAATAACGACCAGAGTCACCCTACGCAGGATCTTTGGCCGCAAGTGAATGCCGATGATTTTCCTGACCGCAAAAAAACGGATCTGAAATTTAATGATGGTAGTGACATTTATTTGTATTCCAATGCAGATCAATCCACCGCTAATACCCATGTCAAATGGATGTCCGAATACGGTTTACAGGCCTTTTTTGTCGGAAGGTTTCTTGAGCCTCTGGCTAATAATGCCAATTTTAAAGCTTTCCGTGATCGGGTGATGGACAATATGGTAACCGCTGCGGAGAACCCTTCTATTGCCGCACCGGATCTTAAAATCGCCCTGTTTTATAATTTAACCACCAATCCTAATGCTTCGAATGCGGACACTAAGGATTATTTGAATGAAATGTGGAATGATTGGAAGGATGTGGTCGATAATAAAAACTGGATTAGCAGTAACAAGTACCTTTTTAAAAACAATAAGCCGGTAATAAGAATTTATGGGATTGGGTTTAAGAATCGTCCGTCGGGTATTACGGCTGCTGAGGCGAAAAATACCATTCGTAGGTTTACAGATCCTACCCACCCCGATTACCGGGAAAAATACAGTGCCTATATCATTGGAGGTGTACCGTCGAAATGGCATGTAGGAGGGGGAGATGCTTTTACCTCTAATGAATGGCAGGAGGTATATGAATCCTATGATATGATTCAACCCTGGCTGGTGAATCGCTATCAAAACAATACGGCCGTTGATAATTGGACGAACAATGTATTGATTCCTGATATGGTGCGAATTAATGAAATGCATGGTCAGGGGAAACAGGTGGGCTATTTACCGTTGATTTTCCCTGGTTTCAGCTGGTACAATATCAATGGGGCTTATAATGTAACTCCAAGAAATGGGGGTACTTTTTATTGGCGCCAGGCCTACAAGTTTTTGGAAGCGGGGGCTCAGAATTTGATGATTGCCAATTTTGATGAGGTGGACGAAGGGACGGCGATCTATAAATGTGCGGTGAATGAACAGCAGGTTCCAGATAAAGCTCAATTTACAAACGACTGGAAATTCCTGCATTACAATACCGATCAGTGGGAAGGGAAAACGTATCCAGCAGACTGGTACTTACAACTTACCCGTGAAATTCGTAAGATGGTGTTGGAGGTGAACCCACTTCAGTCACAAATCCCCATCGAACCTAACGGAACGAATCCTACTCCCCCTGCCCCAAATGATCCTTTCCCGCAAGGGTATTTTATTATCAGAAATAAGGCGACTGCTAAAGGTATTCGACCTCAAGAAACGACAACGGATGCCAAAATATATAATGGTCAGCTTTCATGGGTTGGGGACTATATGCAATGGAGTGGGGAAGCTATTGATGATGAAACATTTTATTTGATTAACAAAGCGCAAGAACAAAAATTATGGGCGCCAAATGGAGATAACGGCTTTTTGTTGCTTAAACCAATAGAATGGACAGGCAATAAAACAAGATGGAAAATTGAGCAGGTGGATCAAACGTATTTCCGTCTTGTGAATGTAGCTTCGAATAAATATATTTCGCCGGAAAATAATGAGGACGGTTCTTTTATCAAAGAGGTTAATTTTACCAATGATGATAAACTCCTTTGGTATTGGGATTTGTTGGAAAATAACCGAGTTCTGCAAACCACTGAAAACCAAGTGCTCTTTTTCCCAAATCCTGTTGAGCATTTGTTATATTTTGCGCAACCTCAGGCTTATCAGTTGTTCTCAACTGATGGGATCTTACTAAGCGCGGGAATTACTGACCGACTTGATATGAGTAGTTTCCCCGCAGGACTGTATTTAGTGCATATCCAAGGACAATCCCATAAAGTGATTAAACAATAGATTTTTTTGGTAGGACGGTGTCGCGTGACGATGGATAATTGACAATCTATGCTTTTAACCCGAGGTGGTTGTAAAGATCACCTCGGGCAAATGAGCCATGAAAGCTTTGACAGTAGGTGCCATCAAATTCTATTTGGCAGTGGAAATTATAAGCACACGTATGAGACTGTCCCCATTATTTTTACAGATCGAGCATTTGTATAACCTCAGGAATCTTCAAGAAAGAAGTAATCTGTGGTAACCTACTTAAAAAAGGATAACAGCCAATCGGATTTTGTAGGCTTATCCTATAACTATTCCCCCAAATAATTTTTTTCAAATGAAACTTACCCCCCAAAAACACCTCAAATTAATCCTCTTATTATGCCTGTTGCCATTTATGCAACTGTGGGCACAACCCCAAATAAACATCCCCATAGAAGTATTCAGGGTAAGAAATGAAGCCAATACCGCCTGGCGAGAAACCAAGGTGGTGCGGATCGATACCAAGAATTTTTCGGGGTCCGCAGGATGGCTTTACCTTCGGATAAACAACCTCAACACTGCCACCGCCCTCAAATACAGAGTGCGGTCTTACAATGGCAGTTCGCCCAACAGTTGGACGGGATGGCAAGACGCTAACCCCAACTACGGGCAATTCCCGATTGATCAGGCCTATGGAGGCCTGGGTGGTGGCTTCGGGACTGTTCGCTTCGCAACGGCAGTAACGGGCTTTCAAAGTAATGCGCGTCACGATATTGAATTTTGGTATGATTATATCGGCGGAACAGAAGAAAGTGGCTTCCGAATCGTTGAATTGGCTTTATGGAAATCCAATAATAAAAGTGAAATCAATCAGATTAAAAATGAATTGATGGATACCGACCCCTCGAATTGGGTAGGGCCTTTTGATGGGCAATCCAATCAGGCGAGTATGCGCTCGGATGGTGAGGACCTTTGGTTTGGTAAGAATGGTGCTCCTTCGTTGATTGATGCCAATGGTTCTACAATTCAGGCGAGCTGTTCGGACTGTCATGCCTATAACGGTTATGATCTCAAATATTTTAATTACTCCAATGAATCCATTATTGCCCGCGCCACTTTTCATGGTTTGGAGCATGAGCAGGGCGAGCAAATCGCCCAATATATCCGGGATTTGAGTTTTCAGCAATCCAAAAATGGGCGCCCATGGCAACCACCTTTTCAGCCCGGACCCAATGCTGATGACAACAAATTCGAATGGCCTGCAGGGCAGGGATTGGAAGCTGTTGGCGAGGATGAGGAGGTATTACTGCAGGACCTTTTTGGTAGTACAGGCCCAACATCTTCCCAAATCCAAAATGTCATTGATAATTATGAGGGCAACACCAATATCCGAACTCAGCGCATCGCCGTACAGTTTCCAGACTGGAATGAATGGCTACCCACCGTTCACCCCAAAGATATCCTGCCCAATAATGAATATCAGCATATTGAGAATGCTTTCTTTAACCTGCGAAACGCCGTCAATACTTCTACCAAAATCAATAACCTGAACAGTAAGAATGGGGTCAGTGGTGCCTACAACAACAATGGCGTTTTTGAGGCTACCGGGATTTTTGCGCGTGAGATACATAAAATTTTGCGTAATGATTATAGCATCTCCACACCACGTTCGCCTTGGTGGGCAGATAATTCAAGTACGCAGGCGGTAGAAGACAAAAAGCGGAGTCTGGCACATTGGTTTGCGGTCAAGCATTTTGATGTCATTCATCAATATAACCTGCATCAGATCAATGATTTTGGTAACATTCCCAATGCAGAAGAGGAGCATCAGCAGTGGCCGACACGGCAGTGGGCGGTATTTCAGAATGCGGCACATATCATTTCCGGTAAGCGTGGGAACTCCTATTTTTTATCCGATAATACAAGTCTGAAACAGACTAAAAGCATTTATTTGTCATCGCTCTGGTATCAGGTACAATTGACCCTTACGCCCGGACACCGCAGGGGAGGGCAGGTGGAGCCCAACGATTTTGCCTATAATTTACAGCATATTCACCGACTTGGGGAGCGAAGTGGCCGATATGAACCTATTCGCTTTTTTCAGAATTATCTCAAAACCGCTGAACAGCGCAATAATGGATATGCGCCCAACCAGTTAAATCAATATTATCCTGGGTGGAACATGCGTGAGCTTTCGCCCTGGCGATTGTACGGTACGGGCAAGGCAATAACGACCACTTTTGATGCTTTGGATGCTGATCTTCGATACCGTATCCGTAATGAGTTTTGGGCGGCGACCACCAATCGATTGAGTGGTTTTAATGACAATCAATGGCCCCGAACGGCAGTCAATACTTGTGAACGGACAGACTACCACCTTGAAAATAGAAACACCAATCCGGTCAATGGTGTCACCAACGGAGGCAGTTGTGTTTTTTATGACCGACGAAGTTGTGGAGGCTGCGAGGATGCCAATGATGCGGTAGAAATTGATGCGATTTACACTTTATTGTATTTGTTAAAGGATGGGACTGAAATTTCTGAAGATAATTTCAATGACCTTCGAGACTGGGCGAATGCCTCCTGGGATTATACTGCCTGGCCGGTTTATGAAGGTAATGGGAGTACTCCACCACCTTCGGGATTCACGCCTGGCACCTACATTTTGGTCAATAGGCAATCGGGCAGAAGGCTTCGACCTACCAGTAATGCCACTGGCAATAGCAGTATCGGGTCGACGGTGAGTATGGTGGGGGCGAGTGACAATAGCGAATTTGTAAAGTGGGAAATCATTGAGTCCGGAGTTGATGGACAGTATTTTGTACAAAATATAGGTTCTGGTAATCGGTTATGGACCAACAACGATGAAAACCGAAATGACTATCTTGTTTTTATGCAATATGGTACGTGGACGGGTGGATTCACCCAGTGGAAAATAGAGCAGGCGGCGGAAGCCAATGGCAAGACCTATTATTGGGTGAAGTCGGCGGGCAACGACAGAAACCTTTGGCAGAACAACAATTTTTTGGGCGAGGACAGAAATTATACGGGAGAGAAAACCCATTGGGAGCTGGTGCCTACCACTCCTAACCAGCGGATATTGGAAACTCATCAAACGATCGTGGCCGTATATCCTAATCCCGTCAGCGGAACACTCTTCCTGAATAATTCGACAGGGAAAAGGATAGTGCTAAAGAACCTCAATGGTCAAATTTTATTCGAATCCATTGGATCAAAGGAAATAGATATGCGTTCACAACCTGCAGGACTTTATTTATTAAACATTGGTCAAAAAGTATATAAGATTTTAAAGTATTAATTTTTTTAAAGATGAAACCCAACTCAACATCACTTTTTCGCGGACTATTTCCGGTATTGTTTGCCTTTTTTGTAACTGGATTTGTGGACATTGTCGGTATATCAGTCGGTTTTGTTAAAATGGACTTTAACCTTTCCGAAACCGAAGCGCAACTCTTGCCTTCAATGGTATTTATCTGGTTTTTTCTGTTGGCTGTCCCGGCAGGGATGGCGCAGTTTAAGATGGGAAAACGACGCATGTTACAGCTCGGGATGCTAGTGACCATTGCCGGGATGTTGGTGCCTTTGTTGCCCTATTCCTATCCGGTGATGTTGATCACTTTCACCCTGGTCGGGCTGGGCAATACCCTAATTCAGGTATCCACCAACCCGCTTATGATGCAGGTGGTGTCCAACGACAAGCTGTCCTCCTTTCTTTCGGTGGGCCAGGTGTTGAAATCTACCGCCTCATTGCTGGGTCCTGTTTTGGTGGCTTTTATGGCGGCTCAGTTTGGAAATTGGCGATTGTTATTCCCCCTTTATGGTGCCTTGGCTTTGTTAAATGGGGTGTGGTTGTCTGCAACACCTAATATCATTGCAGGAGAGAAAATCACCTTTTCTGTAGGAGATAGCTTACGTTTGCTCAAGGACAAGCAGGTCTTCATTGCTTTCGCCTGTATCTTTTTATGTGTGGGACTCGATGTCGGTATGTATGCAAAGATCACCTCTTTTCTGGTGGATAATTTTCAGGTAGCCAAAGAAGAAGCAGGGCTGACGATCAGCCTGTATTTTTTTTCTGCCATGTTTGGTCGTATGATCGCAGGGATAGTATTGAAATTTGTCAATGACCGGTTGTTTTTGGCTTTAAACCTGATCCTCGCCTTGTCGGGCTTGGTTTTGATGATGTTTGCCCCAACAGTGTTGCTGGTGCAGGTTGGTATATTCGCTTTCGGATTGGGCATCAGCCCGATTTTCCCGATAGTCTTCTCAGAAATCCTCAAGGCCAAACCTTCATTATCGGATCCTATCTCTGGGCTGATGGTGATGGGGATCGTCGGGGGCGCGATCGTACCACCGATATTGGGGGTACTCACCGACCTTTATGGGCATATCGTATCAATGTCGATTTTTGCAGCAAGTTTATTATATATCATCATCGTGAATCAAATAGCTTTGAGTAAAAATAAGCAAGTCAAAATGGAGGAAGATTTAAAAGAAAGGGAGCTGGTTTAACCCGAATTTACCGCTCAATTCATTAAGCCATATCAATCTACTTGTCATCAGCGGATTGTATATATTTTTCTTCGATTTTTTATAGCCCATATTGGGGTAAGCTTGCTTTCTCCTCATTCATCTGCTTCGTTGGGCAAAATTCGAAACAGGAAAAATTCCTTCATTTCCGGCTTTGCAAATAAACGAGGGTTAGAGCATGCATCATTCGAGTTAAGCGAATAGGAAAGGTAAAAGAGCGCAGGCATTGGTTTGCGCTTTTTTGTTGTGCTTGGTTTTGAGACCTTACGCATATTGAAAATCACCCTCCTATCGCGCGTGTCTGGCTCGTGATAGCCGCCACCCTGTAAAGACCTATTTCATTAGTCCGAATTATTCACAGCTAAATTGGCAAATCACCTTAAATGGTTTATCTCTAATTCTTTAAGATTATGTTTATTGATTTGTTAATAGCCCAAAATTGGGCAAGCTTCCTTTCTCTTCATTCATCTGCTTCCTTGGAAAAAAAAGGAATAGGGAAATATTCCTAAATTTTTCCCGCCTTGCAGTTAAATGAGGATTTATGCATGATTCATCCGGCTTAGGTCCTAGTCAATATTTTTTGTCTGAGATTCCGCAGTTTTATGTCGTGACGAGGGCCAACGAACTTTGATTTCAGAAGAGTTGTATCATGAAATCCGTACCAGCATGCACTTAGCAGGTTTTTCATTGTTGGCCTAATGCTTCAGCTGTGGTAAAATGACAAAGATTTTGGGAGGACAAATCTCCCTTTCTGTGGATCAACAATAGGTGAAACGTCACAAGTCACATCTTTACAGCAGTGACAAGTAATATTTACAAAGGATAAAAATCCTCCCGTATATTCGTAACATAGCTATGTGGCCATTCCTGATTGTTTACATCAATGGATGCACACCAGACTTTGGTCTTGTCCTTGACCAGGTATTGTTCCATCACCATCACCATACTTTCAAAAGGAACCAGTTTCAGAGCCTCTTTGATGGGCACCCATTTAATATCAGTACAGTCCGCTGGAACCTTTGGGGTGCCTTTGACATAGTCTGCCCGCCAGAAATTAAAGATAATTGGGTACTTTCCTCCATTATAATATTGATTCACCATAGCACCAAGGTGGTGGTGGTTGATTTCTAACCCCACCTCTTCAGCCATATGGTTCAGGGTTTCCCTAATCGTTCGGGGCTCGTTGTACCGCCTTCCAATCGGTTCCCAGATGCCTTTGTATTCTACCAGCAGTACTTCGTCCTTGTCATTGACGATGCAGAGTTTGAAATAAGAAAAGTTGGTCTGTCTTTTTTGTCCATAGCCAACCGACAGTACCATTAGGAAGGTCAAGGTAAGTAGCGTTCTCATATAAAAATATTTACACGTGTTAAATATACCCTTTTTTGGGGGAATTCAAAGGGTTATGCGTATTTAAACTATACTATGAACGTGTTTATAAGCGAAAATTCGTAAGAAAAATTTGAAGTATGACAGAAGTGATACCCGATTATTTAGAGAGAATAGTAGCGCTAGTGTTGAGTAATTATCCAAAATTGCTTCCAAAAATCGAATTTGCAGTCGGATGGTGCGGATTTAATCGCGCTCTTAAAGCATGTAGTGAGGTAGGCTGGTGGGGGGAGATGTAATTTTATTATTTTTTTAAAATGGGCATTTGATTGCTTTTTAAGTATTTTTTATAATAAAAAGGCTTAATGAATTCAAAATTTCACATAAAAGTTCCTGGAATTATTTGTGGCAGGACAAAAAATTATTAGATTTACTTAACACGTGTAAGTAATGCTTGCATGACCAACAATTTTTTAAACCTATACCTACCTAATTATGCGAAAATTTTTATGGCCTTTATCGCTAATCATGGCCTGTTTTGTATTGTTTGCCTGTCAGGAAGAGGAGGTGCAGCCTCTGGAGCCTAATCCGAATGCCGGCATGACCCTGAGGACCATTTTGAAAGAGCCCGCTAAACTTCAAGAGAAGATTGAAGTGATGAGTCCTATTGACGATGAAGCTACCCAGCAAATGATTCTTGAGCTCAAGGAGGGGAATGCAGTCATTGAAAGGGCGAGTAAATATTTGAATCCTACTGGTGAAGTAATGACATCAGTAGAAAAAATGGGGGACCGACCAACAGAGGGACCAGTGTTTATATATCAATTTTCGGTAGATGTTGGAGAGGGTGAATTTCAAAACGTAGCCTATCAGGTGTCTTCCAATGCCGAGGTGTTTTATCATGATGTTTACAGTGTTGAGGGAGGCTTGATTTTATCCGGAAAAGAGACCAAGGAAGCCAAAAATAAAATGGGTGAGATTGTTTTCGGAACAGATACGATCAAGTGGTCGCAGGACTCTCGGAATAATCTTCATTACCAAATAGGCTATGTGCCTGAGCCGGTCTCTGGTCGTGTTCAGGTTGCCTATAAACAGCAGGAGGTTACTTCCGCTTATGATGGCGTACATGATGTGGTCATAAAGGAAGATTCCAAAAAAAGATATGCCTTTGATATCAATGTACTGGGTACGGGCGGAAAGTTGGTCGCCTATAAGGAAAATGGTGAGGATGTTGATTACGATGGGGTATGGCCCACACCTCCACCACCAGAAGACTTTACACCTGTAAGAATGGCCTTTATTGGGGAGCACTTAAGCAAGGCACATGTAGCAGCTGTTGAGATGCAAAAAAATCAAAATGATGGTACGATGGGAGTTGTCTGGGGTAATGTAAACTTCATGACCGGAACGTTGAACGTAATTAACTATTATTTCAACCCACCAGCAGAAGCTGACACTACGCATACCAATATTGTAGGTGATGAATGGTGTTTGGTTTATACCTGGGAAAATACCGCCTTGGGCGAAATGGTAGGGTATCAAATATCTTCTACCTATACTGATTATGTACACCAGGTATTTACTAAACCAATAGAAGGAGGAGGATGGAAGCCACTTTATTTTGGAATGCAAGGTAGGGAAGTAAATAATGGCTATGTGGACGTCGCCACTGACGGGGTGTTCCCTGAGCAGACTAATCCTAAGCGCTTCGCCTATTCGATGAATGGGGATCAAGGATCATTTACATTTTTAACCAAACGTGGTAGTGGGCATGTGGAATTGCGAACGTTCAAGAATGCTGCTCCGGATTTTGATGTGGATTTTTCAAGTTATCAAAAAGCTGAAGGAGCGATTGATAAGGAGTTTTATGACTTGGTACCTTCAGATCTTAACAATTGGATGGATGCCGAACTCAATGATGGAGGAAGCTCGGGCTTTTGGAAAAACTATCCACAGAATAAAGAAGGAACCTGGTAATTAACCTACTACTATGAAACATATATATCAATTTTTTATCGGGTGCTTACTTTTTTGCCTTAGTATACCCGCAATGGCGCAGGAGGTTGCTGTTAAGGGACAGGTAACCGACACGGATGGACAGCCTCTTATCGGAGCGACTGTTCAATTGAAAGGATCCACGATCGGAACGATCGTGGGAATGACAGGAGAATATTCTTTAAGCCTGCCGCAGAAAGCTGATAATATCCTTGTCTTTTCTTTTGTGGGCTATGATGCGCAGGAGATCAAGGTGGGGAATCAGTCGAAGATCAATGTGCAATTGACCACCAATGTTACCGAATTGTCGGAAGTGGTGGTTACCGCCCTTGGGGTGAAGCGGGAGTCCAAATCTTTGGTGTATGCTCAACAGGGCGTTAGCGCTGAGGAGATGAAGGAAGCTCGTTCGACCAACTTTATTTCCACCCTTGCCGGTAAAGCTGCCGGGGTGCAAATCACCGGATCGCAAACCCCCAACGGTTCTACCAATGTGGTTATTCGTGGGGTGGCTTCTTTGACCGGTTCTAATGCACCATTATATATTGTCAATGGTATTCCGATTGAGAATGAAAGCCAGAACCAGAGCACAGGCATGTGGCAAGAAGAAGGAAATGAGCAGGTAGATTTAGGAGATCCTTTATCTCAGATCAACCCGGATGATATTGAAGATATTCAGGTACTGAAAGGGGCGAACGCCTCAGCGCTTTATGGTTCTCGTGCAGCCAATGGGGTAATCATCATTACCACCAAAAAGGGGGAAACTAAAAATGGTTTGGGTGTAACAGTAAACTCCAACTTCATGTGGCAACAGGTGAATCAGTGGCCGGATTACCAATATGTTTATGGTGCCGGGATTAATAATGTATTGATCCGCGGGACCCAGGATATTGACAAGGAAACAGGCTTGCCTATTCCGGGAAATAGTCAGTGGGGCTATGGCTCTCCAATGCTCGGCTTTGAGGTAATTGACCTTAATGGTGAGCAAGGACGATATTTACCACAGACCAATAACGTTCGTGACCTGTACCAAACAGGATTGACGGCTTCCAACTCTGTTAGTATCGAAGGGGCCACAGATAAAGCGACCATTCGTTTGTCTTACACCAATACCTCTTCAGAATGGATGATGAAAGGGCAAGAAGAGTTATCACGACATAATCTTTCTTTGCGCGGAACGATGAAATTGACCAAAAAACTTTCTGTCGATGCGAGTTTGATGTATGCTTTGGCTGAGGTTAGAAATCGTGTCTATCCAAACGGTTCACTGATGAACCCAGCCTTCTCTTACATTCACATGATGCCAAACATGGGTAAAAGCAATTTGAACCCTTATAAAGATGAGAATGGTAATTTATTCCGTCCTAACGGTAACCCATGGTTTTCAAACCCTTATTGGGACTTGAATGAGAACAAGAATGGTGATATTTCAAATCGTATTTTGTCGAATGTATTGTTACGTTATAAATTGATCGATGGTCTTCAATTGACTGCCAAAGCCAGTGGGGATGTATTCCTTAGAAAAGGGTTTAAGTTCATCCAGTATGGTGCAGCTTATGATCCTGACGGGCGCTATTCTCATTTCTCTAATGATATCTACAACTGGAACTTTGAAGGTTTGGCCGTTTATAATAAGCGCATAGACAATAAGTTCAGTATCAATGCCACTGCCGGAGCCAACTCATTCATTTATGATAACAAATCTGCTGGTACAGACATTGACCAGTTGTTGATGCCTGGTTTGCCTTCGGTAGAAAACAATGCCGGTATTGCCCGATCTTATCAAGGGTCAGGGGAGTCGATTATTAATTCTGTTTTCGGTTCTGCTTCTTTTGGGTATAAAGGAACATTATTCGTGGATGGTACGATCAGAAATGACTGGTCTTCTACTTTGCCTTCGAAAAACAATAGTTTCTTCTATCCTTCAGTAGGTACCTCATTTATCTTTTCGGAGCTCCTTGGAACGCAGCGCATCCTGAACTATGGTAAACTCAGAGCTTCTTGGGCCGAGGTAGGAAATGGTACCCGTCCTTTCCGTGTGCATAATTTCCATACTTATGGAGGTATCTACAACGGCCTTCCATGGACATCGAACACGGCGAGCCGCCAGAACCCTAACTTGTTGCCAGAAACAACTCGATCGGTTGAGTTTGGTTTGGAAACCAAATTGTTCAATATCATCAACCTGAATGTTACCTATTATAATTCAGAATCGATTGACCAGATTGTGGACATGGACTTGCCTTCTTCTACGGGTTATGCAAGAGGAACATTCAACTCAGGATCTTTGACCAACAAAGGTTGGGAGGTGTTCTTGGGGGTAGACTGGATCAAGCGTAAGAATTTCAAATGGACTTCTGATATCAACTGGTCAAATAACCGAACTTATGTCAATACCCTCGGTACCCTTGATCGTCAGCAGTTGGGTACTGTCTTCGAAACCCGCGTATTTGCTGAACCAGGCATGCCATTTGGGGTCATTCGAGGAAATAAACCGTTGCAGGATCCTGTAACAGGCACTAACCTGATCAATGCCGAAACTGGATTCTACGTGCAGAATACGGATCAGATTTTGGGAAATGTGCAAAAAGACTGGATCGGTGGGGTGAATAACCGCTTTGAATACAAAGGATTTACATTAAGCTTCTTGGTGGATGTCGCTTGGGGTGGAGAGATCTTCTCACAAACATTCCAACGTCAGGGACAATATGGTGTAGCGGCCTGGACACTCGAAGGGCGCGATGACCAATTGTTCTCTCAACGTATTTTGGGCGAAAATCTGGACGAACGTCGAGGTAAAGGATTATATGGCAATGATTATATCGATACCCGAGATAAAGGTGCTTTACTTGAGGGTACACTTTATGAATTTGTTGATGCAACAGGCGACGGACAGGGCGTTTGGGTGGCAACTGGAAAGCCAAACGACCGATACTTGACTTCGCAACAATGGGCGCAACAAACACGCTTCAATGGATCAAGAGCGACCTTCGACGGATCCTACATCAAGCTGCGTGAGATTTCTATTGGTTATAACTTACCGACAAAAATTATTGGCCCTTTCAAAAGGATTCGTGTATCGGCAGTGGGTAGAAATGTAGCGATTCTTTACCAAAATACGCCTAAAGGTATTGACCCTGAATTGGGCTCGAATATCGGTTTGGAGTATGCGTCTATGCTACCTTCTGCCTCTTATGGTTTCAATATTAACATGGCCTTTTAATTGATCCCTTATGAAAAAATTAATCCAACCCATAGTTAAAGTCCTGCTCGTTACTGTTGGCCTTTTTGCCTGTACGAGTAACTTTGATGACATCAACAAAAATGAATTTGTTTTTGATAATACCACCGCGGAATATCTTTTTCCCGGCGTGGTAAAGCATACCCTTGATTTGATCGGTGGGGACATGAACGCCAACGCATTTGTAAATTATGCCCATTATTCCGGTGGAATGATGGGAGATTTTCCAACCTTTTTCTTTGTCAGTACCACCACCGACAACTGGTGGTCAAGATGGTATGTGAATGTCCTGAAGAATATTGATGAGATCAAAAAGATTCACAAAGACGACCCAACGCACGTCAACCGTGTGGCGATTGCCAATGTGTGGGAGGCCTATGTGTACTCAATCATGGTTTCGACTTATGGCCACCTTCCTTATTCTGATGCGCTTAATGTGCCGGACGATGTGAAGGACGGCATCTATAATACCTTCGACTCTGAGGAAAAGGTGTATACCAATATTTTGTCTTCACTGGATCATAATATTAGAGTAATGGAGGAGAATATCGGAGGGGATAAATTAAACAATGATCCGATGTATGGTGGTGATAACACCAAATGGATCAAGTTTGCGCAAAGCCTGCGGTTGAAGATTGCCATGAGGATTGTTGAGGCATTTCCTGAATTGGCAAGGGAGCATATTGAGGCCAGCTTGATGAATGAGCAGCTACTGATCGGCGACAACTCAGAGAATGCCGTGCTTCATTTTGGGGTGATAGAGGAAAACTGGTCGCCGATGTACAAGAAGGCGGTTTTTGAGAATAATATTTTCCAACAGCCTCGCATCAATCATCACTTCATGTTGTTCATGAAATCGTATAACGACCCACGATTGCAGGCATTCGCCAAACCAGCAGAAGTAGGTTTTGAATTTGTTGATACCCTTTATTCTCAAGCATTGGGTGAGGACGTTCCTGTAAAATACACCCTTGATTATGTAGGGGAGCCTTTGGCACGTCAGTATGTATTGCCGGAGTGGGATTTGAATCCTAACCTCAATCCACTTCAAGGTATGGATCGTGACAATTATGCTGAATTCAATGACGAATTCATGAAAATGGACATGGCTTTTCCTTTGGTTACAGCGGCTCAGGTAGCCTTCTTAAAAGCAGAGGCTGTCGTTCGAGGATTTAATGCTACGCTCTCTGCACGTGAGTATTACACTCAGGGAATTGAGTTTTCTTTCAGTCAACACAATGTTGGTGGTGTAGAAGCGTATTTGCTGCAAGACGGAATTGCTTGGAATACAGATGGCACAGGAGATCATCACTTCTCTGGCATTGTCAATAGTGATATTTCGAAAGATCCTTTGGAAAAAATCATTACCCAGCGATGGATTGCTGACTTCAACCAAGGGCATGATGCTTGGTGTCTGCAAAAAAGGACACGCGTAATGACGCTCTCACCACACCTTCAACCTCATAAGAATTTGGGTGTTTTTCACCTGGATTACCCTGATCGATTGGTGTATGGTTCAAGCGAGCGTCAATTGAACGGGCGAGCATATCAAGAAATGATTGCTGCGCAGGGTGAAGATGGAATGCTTACACCATTGAAGATTAACAAAAGCAAGGAGAATGTACCCGACTGGTCTGCATTCCCGGCATCTTGGAGTTGGGAGTTTGCCCATGCTTTCTATGGTTCAGATGTGGAGGACCTTGAGGCTGCAGGGGTTGAATATGAGATTTTAAATTGATCTGATTATGAAATATATCAATAGTATTTTTATAGCTTTTTTGTCATTCCTGTTGTTTTCTTGTGTGCAGGATGTACCGACAGCGGATGACCATTTTTTGAATTACGAAATCCCGAATACCCCACCGGAATTTGATTATGTGGTAGGGGCGCATTATCAACAGTTTTCATGGGCCTCGGGTGTGAAGGAAGTGCCTTCCTTAGGTTACTATAATTCAGTAGATCCGGCCGTATTTAAGCAGCATGTCAGTTGGGCGAATGATGGTGGGATTGATTATTTCTTACTGAATCTCCGTTCGGCGGCCATTCCATCCGCCTTTAAGGCCGACAGTACCACTATCGAACGATTGATGGAAGCTGAAAATTCGATGGAGATTAATTTTGCACTCAACTATAATTTCAGTGGATTGGGGCTTTCTGATGCCAACCGCATTGAGGATGTGGACATGGCAGTGGAAACCTTTATCAAAGATTTTGAAAAGATGACCTACTTTTTTGATAAGGAAAATTATCAGAAATTGGATGGTAAAGTGGTAGTATATGTCAGTGGTGCACATGAGCTTTTTGCCCACGATAATATTACCCTGATCCAGCAACTTCGTGAAACACTGGCCAATTTTGGTGAAGGGTATGAATTGTATCTGATTGGTGAGCAATGGCAATGGACACCGCCTTTGCGTTATCATTTCCGTTTCCAAGATGCTTTTGATGCAGTAACGCATACTTCTTATGTGTTGGTGGACCAGGCTTCTTATGATCGCTATGTGATGTTTCATCAATACACCGATCAGGCTTTGATTTATTCACAGCAGGCTTTGAATGAGATTAACCTGGATTATATCCCGCAGTTCTCTCCTTCTTTTACGGGTAAAATATTAAACCCTACCTCTAAGACTTATGATTTCCCAAAAGATGAGCAATGGTTCATTACCAATTGTAACATCGCCAAAAGAAGTGCACCAGGCAATCGAATGGTTATTTTGGATAGCTTCAACAACTGGAACTCCGATAAGCAGATCGAGCCTGCACAAAGTTATGGGGATAAATATCTTAAGATTCTTAGAGAACAGTTTAAAGTAAACTAATATGAAAAAGTTAATCATTGCATTAGGTTTATTTTCAATGTTCTCATGCCAGGAACAGTTTGATAATAACCGTTTAATATATAATAATAGCTCAACATCTACATCAGCGAGTGTAGCGGAGCTGAAAGCAATGCTTGATATGTCATTCTATATAGATGCGGTAGGACCGAGAAATACACTGAATGACAGAGCAATGACTTTGTATAATAATTCAATTACGCCCGAAGGGGAAAGCATTGGCGAGGACATCAGCAAGGTGGTTACCCATGCTGGTATGTTGGTTGAATACCTTCGCGTACCAGATAATGTGGAATTAATGTATAATGCGGATAGCTCTGAAGTAAATTTTTCTTATTCACTTTCCAATTTTAATTTGGAGGATGCTTCCTTAAAGGATACTTACCTCGCAAGAAAAATCATGTTGGGAGACAGTGTGCATACACATTATATCAGCATGAAGGAAAGCGAAAATGGTAGTGGAAAGGATATCATACGTTTGGTGCAAACAGCCGATGGAAATCAAGGGACAATGGATTATTTGGATCAGTCCATAGATTTCGAAACACCTGATATGACCGTTACTTTTGACAAAACCGCTGATTTGAAAATTGGCGTGCAAAACACCAAGTTTGATCTTGAGCACACTTTCAAAGATAAAGGCGAAGGTATTATTTTGAATAGGAGAGAGGACAACATGCTCGGAGCCTCCTATTCTGCTTCCTACGATGAGAATTTAAGTGGAGGGGCTTTGCTGTTGGGCGAGGCTGAAAATCCAATGGATTGGAATGCGAATTTATTACCCTTCAGGGTGTTGGAGGCCTATGGTCAGATGAAGTCGGTCAAACTAACGATTGATCAAACCTCAGCAGGAAAGACCTTTGCTCCAGAGATCGTTCCTATGATCGGAATTTATAACAACTATCAGCCTTATTTCACACCAACGGATAAGAATGTGGTTACTTTCAAAAAGGTAGATGGAAACAAAGCGGCCTCTAACGCTTATGAAGTAAAAGGCAAGAAAGTAATTTACGACGTGATTGTTCAATCTGATAAAGTGCTGCATAAGGTTTATGTTGAAAAAGATGGTGATTTTGAGTTGTACTTGGATGGTTATCAGGAGAAAGGCGATACGGGCTATGCTGAGTTGATGGAGCCTAAAGCAAATCATCATCGACATGATTATGTCAATAAGCTGATGTTGAACTTTTCACCATCAGAGGATAAAATGACGGTATATCAGCCTAAACCAATTAATGTCAATCAGGATGGTGATGAAGATATTCGCCGACAAGAATATTTCTTCAACTTAAGTGGCGATAGCGGTGATGTTCACAAGGCATTCAAAGTAACGGCTTTCCCTATTGCGGAAGAAGATGAAATTCATGGTGGCGGCATTAACCACGTGAAGTTCGTGGCTTCTTGGAACGGTGGAGGAACCAATGGAGAGTATAGCCAATACAAGGCTTGGTGGAACGATCCAGATGGCTTTGAGCAAGGGGTAACTTGGTAGATTAATCAATAGGAAAGAGTGTTATTTTAACACTCTTTCTTTAATTTAAGGATATGCAGAAAGCAATATATTTTTTACTATTTTTTATCATATATTTTCAAGCCCACGCCAATCCCTTCGACCAATTCATCAGTAGTGGGGACGCAGAGCTTGATTCGTTGCGTTTGGAGGTCATTCATCAACCGACCGATCGGGAAAACTTCAAGTTCAGGGCAATCAAAATGAAACTGTGGGCGGCAATGTTGCAACAGCAGGGCGTTCCCTTACCGGAATATGTGGCCGTGGACAATGCGCTGAATAAGGTTACCCGATGGAATAATTTAAGGTTTGGCGGGGAGCCGCAGCAGTTCAGTGCTTCACAGGTTGTAGAGCTAAGTGATATCATTGGCCGTGGGTATCAGGTGTTGGAAAAATACCAAAAGCAGGCATCGACTCAACCGTCCTTGGCATTCACTTCAGCTCAGCAGCCGATTGATGCTGCCACCCAAAAAGAGATCCCTTGGACTTCCTATAAAGGTAACAAAAACCTAAGCGGATACACCGGCGCTATGGGACCAACAAAGGGCGAGATGGCGTGGAAATTCCCTGTCGGGTTGGCTTGGGAAGTACAGCCACAAATCGAAGGAGACAGAGTTTATTTGTCATCTCCAGGCGTGCGAACCAATATGTTTTGTGTGGATCTGAAGACAGGTAAAGAACATTGGAAAACACAGCAAATTATTGAGATCATGGGCGATCAGCTCTACCATGCTCCTAATAATCAGAGTACGCCGGTAGTGTTGAAGGATAAAGTATTGTTTAGAGAGTTGGGCGCT
Source organism: Persicobacter diffluens (assembly GCF_036244895.1). Lineage (NCBI taxonomy): Bacteria > Pseudomonadati > Bacteroidota > Cytophagia > Cytophagales > Persicobacteraceae > Persicobacter > Persicobacter diffluens. The sequence continues at coordinate 52,622 of NZ_BQKE01000004.1, read as the reverse complement.
AGAGGCAACTCCGGCCCAACGAAGGAAATCGTTGTTGTGGATAAAAATACAGGTAAAATTAAGCGTGAAATCTTGGCCGGACATGTGGATTACCGTGCAGGAAATGCACCTTTTGATGCCGATGAAGATATGGTGGTTTACACCTTCGGGATTCAGGATATTCATGATACGCCACCCAAAACTCAGGCAGCCAATCGGGTGATTGGGAAAAATATCAAAACCGGCAAAGTGATGTGGGATTATATGGTCGGGTATACCTTCGCTGAACCTGTTTTGCACCAAAAAAGAGTGTATATCGGTACGCAAGAAGGATATATGTATTCTTGGGATGCAACCAAACGGCAGTTTTACAGACCAAAACCACAGTGGCAGTTCCGTGCTGGCGGAGCGATCAACAAACAACCTTTGGTATTGAATGACCGACTGATTTTCGGTGCCAATGATGGTAAGGTTTACTGTTTGAATAATATGACAGGTGAGTTGATCTGGTCCTTCGAAGTAAAAGACAAAGAAGCACATGCCTTCAGTCATTTCACGACAGCATTTGTAGCGAATGATAAGGTATTTATTGGTGGTGCGAATGGACGTTTGTACGGTTTGGACTTGGAAAGCGGGAAAGAAATTATGGATTTCAAAGCGGATGATTGGATCAAGTCTGCGCCCGTAGCCAAAGGAAATCAAGTGTTCTTTGCCACGCTTAAAGGAACGCTTTATGGCTTGGAAATCAAGAAAGGAAAAGTAAAAACCCTTTTCGAAAAGCATATCGCTCACCATCCGATTTTGGCGGATTTAGCAATTAAGGATGATATTATTTTGGTCAATGATACCGACTTGTATGCGCATGCTATTTCTACCAAGGGAAAAACGATTTGGAAGAAGAGTTTGATTGAATCTTTTGAGAAAGACGGTAACCGTATTTTGACCGATCAGATTGCCGGTGGTGCCTATTATCAGTCTAAACCAACGGCTTCGAATAATACCATTTATTTCGGTACGCCGATGCGCTTTGTTTATGCTGTTGATAGCGAAACAGGTAAAGAAAAATGGAAGTTTGAACTCGGGGCATCCATCTCCGGTGCGCCGACCATCTATAAGGGTAAAATTTATGTTGGTCAGCAAGGAGGAGAGGATGAATTTTATTGCCTCGATGCCAAAACGGGTGATTTGATTTGGTCGCAAAAAGTGGACTGGGTTTGGGGATCGGCAACGGTTTCCGATGGGATGGTTTACGTGCCGGGCATCGATGGTTACGCCTGGGCTTTGGATGCTGAAACGGGTCACATTGTTTGGCGTCAGCCATTCAGCAAGTCAGTTTGTAGTGAGCCTGCCGTAGATGATGAACGTGTATATTTCGGTTGTTGGGATGATTACCTCAAGGCTTTCGACAAAAAGACGGGTGAGATCATTTGGCAGTTCAATGGAGCAGGAACAGATTCGGGAGTGGCGATTGTCAAGGATGGAAAAATCTTTGTTAAGAATAAATGCATTGATGCCAAAACCGGCGAATTGCTTTGGGAATTCAAGGACGGCAATAACATATTTAACATAACGCCTGCGGTGCATGATGGCAAGGTATATATGTCTTGCTGGCACGGTTTGGGACTTGGCGGCGTTTGTGTGGAGGCCGTGGTTTATTGCATAGATATTGACAGTGGCAATTTACTCTGGACGCAGAATGGCGCAGGCTTGAGCAGCCCGGTTATCGGAGGGGAGGGGGACGTCTATTTCCCAAGCATTGCCGATCCATATTTTTATTGTGTTGAAGCCAATGGCAATGGAGACGGAACGACCAAAGTCAAGTGGATGTATCAGATGGGTAACAAAGTGGAGGAATCAACCCCAGCACTATACAAAGGGAAAGCCTATATAATGTCATCTGATGGCTATATTCATGCAATTCAGTAATTAAAATAATGTACTGGTTGTAGGCTCCAGTCTACGACAATTTCCAAATATTCATACCTATGAAACTATTTTTTTATTTTACCCTTTTAGTCGCCTTTTTTAATACCTCTTGCCGTCGGGTGGAGGTTAAAGAAGCCACCACCGACGAGACCAAGAATTTCACCCAATGGGTCAATCCATTCGTCGGGACTGGCGGACATGGACACACCTTCCCGGGTGCCACCCTCCCTCACGGAATGGTACAATTAAGTCCAGATACCAAAACCGACGGATGGGATGCTTGTGGTGGTTACCATTATGACGATAATTCTATTATCGGATTCAGTCATACCCACTTGAGTGGTACAGGAATTGCCGACTATGGTGATGTCCTTTTTATGCCGATTGTTGGTGGAAAACCATTGGTTCGAGGCGAAGAGAATGATCCGGACAAGGGTTACCGTTCCCGTTTCAGTCATGATCAGGAGTCGTCAAAACCTGGCTATTACAGTGTTCAGCTGTTGGATGATCAGATTCATGCTGAATTGACCGCTACTTTAAGAACAGGTTTTCATCGTTATACTTATCCTAAAGGATCTACTCCAAAATTGATCATTGACCTTGCGCATGTATTGCAAGAAAGACACAATAAAAATCAGGTGAATGAATTTAAGGTGGTCAATAAACATACTTTACAGGGAAAGAAAAACACCAAAGGTTGGGCAAAAGATCAGACGATCTATTTCTATGCTGAGTTCAATCAAGATTTCGATATTCAATTTTTCAAAGATACCGTAGCAGTTGAAGCTAAAGAAGAATTAACCGCCAAGCGTGCTAAAGCGATCCTTACTTTCAAAAATGCGGATCAACCATTGTTGGCAAAAGTAGGTATCTCAGCGGTTGATGTTGAAGGAGCGAAGAACAACTTGATGACTGAAAATGCGCAGTGGGAATTTGACCAAGTTGTGGCTTCGGCAGAAAAAACTTGGAACGATGCCTTGGCTGTGATCGAGGTAGAAGATGAGCAAGTGGATCAAAAGAAAATTCTTTATACCTCTTTGTATCACACCCTTATTCAACCAAATATTTTCTCTGATGTGGATGGTCGATATTTGAAAATGGACAAGACGATTGGTCAGTTGGAAGAAGGCGAAAAGATGCACACGGTTTTCTCTCTTTGGGACACTTTCCGTGCTTATCACCCATTACAGACCATTATTGCTCCGGAAGAAAATGAACAGTACATCCGTAACCTTTTGAGCAAATACCAAGAAGGAGGCATCTTGCCTAAATGGGAATTGGCTGCCAACTACACCGGAACGATGATTGGTGCACATGCCATTTCAGTGATCACTGATGCTTACGCCAAGGGCCATCGCAACTTCGACGTGGAATTGGCAATGGAGGCGATGAAGCGCTCGTCGATGTACGATTCTTCAAATATTTTGGCACATAATAAAAAGGTGCTCAACAAAATGATGGCTCCTGGGAAATATTATAACGAAACTTTGGGCTATATTCCTGGCGATAAAGATATTGAATCTGTTGCCAAGGCGATGGAGTTTGCTTATAACGATTGGGCTTTGGGTGAATTCGCCAACAGCATTGGACAAAAAGAAGATGCGCAGTATTTTGCTGACCGTTCAAAGCACTACAAAAAATACTTCGATGCTTCGACTGGTTTTATGCGTGGAAAGATGAGTGATGGCAGTTGGAGAACACCTTTTGATCCACAGGCTTCCAAGCACCGAAAAGACGATTATTGCGAAGGAAATGCCTGGCAGTGGACGTGGTTTGTGCCGCATGATGTAGCAGGTTTGACAGCCCTAATGGGCGGTCAGGAGAAAACGATCGCTAAGTTGGATCAATTCTTCACGATGAGTTCAGAGATCACTGGTGGTCACCGTTCCAATGATATTTCCGGAATGATCGGTCAGTATGCCCACGGTAATGAGCCAGGGCACCATACGACTTTCTTCTATAACTACTTGGGTCAACCTTACAAAACTCAGGCTTTGGTGGATTCAGTGATGTACCATTATTATTTCAATGATCCGAATGGCGTTGCCGGTAATGAGGACTGTGGTCAGATGTCAGCTTGGTTTATTTTGAACGCTTCGGGTATTTACCAATTCTGTCCGGGCGAAACCACTTACACCATCGGACGCCCGATTTTCAAAAACTTCAAGTACAATTTGCCTAATGGTAAAACCTTCGAAGTGAAGACGGTAAACAATAGCCAAGCCAACAAATATGTTCAGAAAGTAAGCCTGAACGGTAAGGAATTGCCGACACCATTTATCGATTACCAGGACATTGCCAAAGGTGGTTTATTGGAATTTGAAATGGGTGATCAGCCGAATACAAATTGGGGGAAGAGTCCACAGATTTAATTTTATTATGGTAGGGTCAGGCCTGTGTGCCTGACCTTATTTCCAATTTTTTGTATTGGGCGGACGTTGCATGCAACGTCCTTACGATAAGATGCACAAACAAACATCAACCAAAACCAACATGAAAGCGAAAGTATTCCTATTTTTTCTACTTCTGCTGACAGTCAATTTACAGGCGCAGGATATAAAATTTCCATCTGGTGATCAAGAGCTTGATCGTATGCGTCAAGAAGTTCGTCAGCAGCCTACAGAATGGGAAGACTTCCGCTTGCGTTGCTTCAAAATGAAATTGTGGATGGTGCTTTTGCAACAGCAAGGCGCTGACCTAACGGGTTATTTGGATATTGATAAACGCCTCCGAAAGATCGTTTGGTGGAATACTATTTTCTGGAATGAAGGTAAACCTCAGCAGTTTACCGATGAGCAAAAAGTCAAGCTTTGCCAAATCGTGGATGATGGTTTTGTGGCTTTGGAACAGTCCCAAGAACGATTGGCAGAACACCCGCCAGTAGTGAAAAAATCCGATCGTCCTGCTTATGTTTCTAATGAAAAATCACCCAATTGGACACACTACAAAGGAGACAACGGCCTAAGTGGTTTTACCGGAGCCATGGGGCCTCAGCAAGGGGAAATGGCATTTAAGTTTCCAGTGGGACTGCCGTGGGAATCTGCGCCTGTAGTGGAAGGTGAAGTAGTTTATCTTTCTTCCCCTGGTATGCGTGAAACGTTGTATGCGGTTGATATTCATACAGGAGATAAGATTTGGACTAACCGTCAGACGGCCGAAATCATGATGGATCAGATCTACAATACACCAAGCAATATGTCCACGCCGGTGGTATTGGAAGATGTGGTGATGTATCGTGAATGTGGTAGCCGTGGCAACAAAGGACCAAGCCGTGATTTGGTTTATGTAGATAAGAAAACGGGTGAAACCATTAAGCAGGTTGAAGCCGGTCATGTGGATTACCGCGTAGGATTGCCTGCTTTTGATGCCAATGAAAAGTATGCTATTTTCCCGCATGGCGTTCAGGATATTGAAGCTGTTCCTGCTATTGCTCAGTCATTTAATCGCATCATTTGCCGTGACCAAAAAACTGGTAATAAATTGTGGGATTTTAATATCGGTCATACCTTCTGCCCACCTGTTTTGGATGGTAATCAGGTCTATGTTGCCAATCAGATCGGGTACGTTTATGGTATGCGTGCGGACTTGAAATTATTCCCCGCTTCGAGTAAGCGATTGGCTTGGCAGTTTCGGTCAAAAGGATCTGTGAATGAAGAAATTGCCTATGATGAGCATAATGTTTACTTCGGTGATAATGCGGGTTTTGTTTATGCTTTGGATAAAAATACAGGCGTTGAACGTTGGTCGTTTCAGGTAAAAAATCCTAATCCAAGAGCTTTCCGACATTTCTCCAAACCACTTGTCCATCAAGGAAAATTAATCATAGGTGGGGCAAATCAAGAATTATATATTTTTAATAAAAAAAACGGAGAGCTTGAAGGGCAATTATGCATGGATGATTGGGTAAGGGCACAGCCCACAGCTCAAAATAACGACCTTTTTGTCGCTACCATGAAAGGCTCTCTTTACCACATAAGCCTAAAAAATAAAGCCAAGATTAAGGATAAAATTAAGATGGGAGATCATGCCGTTTTAGCAGATTTGGTTAGTACCGATCAGTATGTTTTGGTCAATGATACGGATTTGAAAACCCGCTGTTATGATTTGAAAGGTAAATTCAAGTGGGAGCTAAGTCAGATTGCCTGTTTTGAAAAAAATGGCAACAGAATTCTGATCGATCAGATTGCCGGTGGCGCAAGGTTCATGTCCAAGCCTACCGTGGTAGATGGTGTCCTTTACTTCGGAACACCGATGCGATTTGTCTATGCCGTCGATGCCAAAACGGGTGAGGAACTATGGAAATTCGAAGCAGGTGCTTCACAATGTGGTGCGCCGGTTTACGATCAAGGTAAATTGTACTTTGGCGTGCACAGTGGGGAGGATGAATTCTACTGCGTGGATGCCAAAACAGGCAAGCCCGAATGGACACAGGACATTGGTTGGGTCTTCGGCTCACCTAATGTTTCGGATGGAATGGTCTATGTCCCAAGTATCGATGGCAATGTCAATGCAATGGATGCCGAGACAGGCGTCTTGATTTGGCGACACCGATTGGATCGTTCGATTTGCAGTGAGCCGATGTTGGAAAAGGATCAGGTTTTCTGGGGAAGCTGGGATCATTATCTGTATGCCATGAACAAAAAGACCGGACACATCAACTGGAAATTCCCTTTGGATGGCGGAACGGATTCCGGCGTGCCGATTGTCAAGGATGATCGCATTTATCTACCAATCGGCGGACCAAAATTCCGCTGTTTGAATGCCTTGTCGGGTGAGGTACTTTGGGAATATTTCGAGCAGGGAGCGACCTTCAATGTAACGCCCGCTTATCACAATGGAAAAGTATTCGCCTCCACTTGGCGAGGTGTCGGGCTCGGCGGTATCTGTGTGCAATCGATCCTTTATGGAATGGATGCTGATACGGGCGATATCTTATGGGAGCACCCTGGTGGTGGATTGAGTGGGCCGGTAGTGGGAGCTGACGGAACGGTGTATTGCGCATCGGTTTCAGATCCTTTCTTCTATGCGATCAAACCCGAACCCACCGAGGACGGCAGTCCACAAACCCTTTGGATGTATGACTTGGGGAACAAAGTGGAAGAATCCACGCCGGCACTTTATGACGGCATGGCCTACGTGATGTCTTCGGATGGATATTTACATGCGATTAAATAATTCTTATACCTTCAACTGGTCGTAGTGTCCCGCTACGACCCCAAACTTAAAAGCATCCGCTTTTGATAGATTAAAAACAATTTTCAGATATCAACATAATCAATCCATATGAAACGCCTATCTATTTTTTTATGTATTATTCTTTTTCATAGCTTCAGCTATGCACAAGAATTCACCTCCAAATATGCCTCTGGAGATGAAGAATTGGATCAAGTAAGAAGTGAAATTCAAGTCCTTCCTACTGATAGAAGCAACTATGCTTCCCGTGCTATTTTGATGAAACTTTGGGCAGTTTCCCTTCAGCAGCAAGGCGTTCATATTTTCCCAAAATATGCAAGCATTGATACCCGACTTCGAGCGATTTCAAAATGGAACCCGATGTTTCATGGTGGCGATGCACAGGCATATACCGATAAAGATATTGCAGGAATAGGGGAGGTTTTGAAAGAAGGCTATCAGGTGCTTGAAAATTATCAGCATGCTTTGGTGGATGATCCGCAAGCGGTTTTATTTCCTTCGGGAAACCAACATGAAGATCCTGTAAAACCATCAAACTATTCGAATATCGACTGGGCGCAGTATCGTGGCAATTTGGGTAGAACAGGCTATACGGGAGCCAAAGGCCCAACCAAAGGAGCGACGAAGTGGCGTTTTCCGGTCGGTTTGGCCTGGGAAGCTGCTCCGGTAGTCAAAGAAGGCGTGGTCTATTTGACTTCACCGGGTATCCGAAATTTCTTGTGGCAGGTGGATTTGAAAACGGGTCAGCCGCTCAAGGTTTTTAAACAAACGCCTTCGTTAAAAGGGGATCAATTGTACAGCAGTCCGGCGATGGCGTCAACGCCGATCATCGATGGAGACCATGTAATTTTGCGTGAAATGGGTAGCCGTGGAAATCGTGGGGAGTCCAAGGACATTGCTTTTCTGAATTTAAAAACTGAAAAGATTGATAAGCAAATTGAGGCAGGACATGTGGATTACCGTGCGGGATATGCACCCGTTCAGGCTAATGAAAAAGTAGTGGTTTTCCCCTATGGTATTCATGATATTGAGGAGAAGCCTCCTGTTTGTCAGCCATTCAATCGCATTGTGGTCAAAGATAAAAAGACAGGTAAAAAGAAATGGGACTTCAACATTGGTCCGACCTTCTCTTCTCCGGTTTTGGATGATTCATTGATCTTTGCTACCAACCAATTTGGTAACTTGTATGCTTTAAAAACTTACCAATGGTTTCGTCCGGCTTCAAGTGATCGTATTGCCTGGGAATTTCAGGCTGGGGCTGGTATCAATAAGGCAGTAGCTGTAAATGATCGAAAGGTAATATTTGGTTCCAATGATGGTTTTGTTTATTGTTTGGATAAGAGGAGCGGTCAATTGATTTGGAAGAAATCTTTCGGGCAAAATCACCAACAGGCATTCCGTTATTTCACGACACCTTACCTCAATGGTGGAAAAGTATTTATTGGTTCTGCGGATAAACAGATGTTGATTTTGGACATTCAAAACGGGGAAACCTTATTCAAAGCCCAAGCCAATGATTGGATGCGTGCAACGCCAATAGCTGATAATCGAAATGCTTATTTCTCAAGCATGGATGGCCATATCTATCAAGTAAACCTTCACAAAAATAAGTTCAAGATCAATTGGGAGAAGCGTTTCGGCGAGCACTTTATTTATGCGGATTTGGCTTTGGCAGATGGTCACCTTTTGTTCAATGATTCGGATCTTTATACTTTCTGTATCAGCGAAAAAGGCAAAAAAGAGTGGCAATTCAGTACTTTGAAATCTTTTACGGATGAAGAAGGTTTCCGTATTTTTATGGATCAATTGGCCGGTGGTGCTTACTACCAATCCAAGCCAACCATTGCCGAAGGAAAACTATTCATCGGCACACCCTCCCGCTTTATTTATGCCTTGGATGCTGAGACGGGCGAGCAGCAGTGGAAGACTGAAATCGGTGCAGCCATTTCCGGTTCTCCGGTTTATGACAATGGAAAAATCTATGTCGGTCAGCAAGGTGGCGAAGATGAATTTTATTGTTTGGATGCCGAAGACGGAAAGATCCTTTGGACGCAAAAAGTAGGATGGGTTTGGGGATCATGCGCCGTGTCTGATGGTTTGGTTTTCCTGCCAGGCGTAGATGGCTTCGTGAATTGTATGGATGCTGAAAGTGGACACATTGTTTGGCGTCACCGTACCGAGCGTTCGACCTGTTCGGAGCCTTTGGTGGTGGGTGATGAAGTGTTCTTTGGTTCATGGGATCATTACTTGTACAAGTTCGATAAGGCAACAGGTAAATTGAAGTGGAAATATCAGGTCAATGGTGGTTTGGACTCAGGTTCACCGGTTGCTGGTGAAGGAAAAGTATTCTTGCCTGTAGGTGGAGGGACTTTCCGAGCGATCGACCCGAAAGATCACAAGATCCTATGGACACCGAAATTGGAGGCGAAGATGTTCAACGTAACGCCGGCTTGTCATGATGGGGTGGTTTATATTTCTACACTGAATGGTCAAGGCTTAGGTGGCGTTCCGGTAGGGGCGGAGATCTTTGCCGTTGATGCAAAAAACGGACAGTTACTTTGGACTTTCGAAGGTGGTGGTGGATTGAATGGCGCCATCATCGGATCGAATGATCGGGTGTATTTTGGCTCTACCGTTAATCCATATTTCTTCTGTGTTGATCCGAAAGGAAATGGCGATGGAACCACCAATCTGTTGTGGCGAGTGCGTATGGAGAACAAAACCGAAGAGTCGGTTCCGGCACTTTACAATGGTAAAGCCTATGTCCTAAACTCTGGCGGTTTCTTGCATTGTATTGAATAAAAGGTAACTGGTCGTAGCGTTTCGCTACGCCCCAAAAATACAAAAGCGTCCGTTTTTCAAATTAAATAAACCATGAAACCATTTCTTCCTCTCACCTTCATATTAAGCCTTCTGGTTTCTTTCTCCTGCACCCAACCCAAGGAGGAAACCTTTCAAGCACCCAAAGATTTCCTCCCTTCGGGCAATGCTGAATTGGATCAGTTGCGCTTGCAGTTTCGTTCGGTTCCCACAGATATATTCAATTATAATGAACGGGGTGTGATGATGAAGCTGTGGGCAACTTCCTTACAACAACAAGGAGCTGACCTTGGCAATACTTATGTTGTGGTGGATGACAGTCTGCGCGCCGTGGATAACTACAACCCTGTCTTTACCGGAGGAGCGGAAAAGGTGTTGTCTGATTATGATAAAAAGCGATATGCAGTTACAGTGCAAAAGGGATTGGGTATTTTGGACAGTATTCAAAACCATCTGACCGAAAAAGATGTAAGCCCAACCTTGGTTGCATTGGTGGGAGCAAACACATCATCAACAGATCAAACACCATGGCCAAACTACCGTGCCAATGCCCAACGAACGGGTTTTTCAGGTGCGCCTGGCCCTACTCAGGGTGTGGTGGATTGGAAATTCCCCGTGGGATTGCCTTGGGAGTCGTCTGCTTTGATTGATGAGGATAAAGTGTATTTGTGTTCTCCTGGGATGCGAAATATGCTTTTTACCCTCGACTTGAAAACGGGTAAAGTCATTCATGAAACCAAACAAAAAGCTAATCTGCGGGTGGATCAACTATATGGAACGCCGGCACTGAACAGTACGCCTGTATTAGTTAATGGAAAAATCCTGATGCGAGAGCTGGGAAGTCGTGGTAAAAAGGGAGATGCCAAGGATATTGTGGTGATTGATCAAAAATCGGGAAAGGTTATACAAGAAATTACCGTTGGACATATTGATTACCGTGCAGGATACGCTCCCTTTGATGCCAATGAAAAATATGTTTTATTCCCTTATGCACAACATGATATTGAGGAAAAACCACCTGTTGCGCAAGCCTTCAATCGCATCATCTGTAAGGATTACGACGGAAACACACATTGGGATTTCAACATCGGAACGACCTTTTGCAATCCGCACGTTGATAAAAAATTGGTGTATGTCGGCACTACTTCTGGAACTTTATATGCGCTGAATATCGAAGGAAATTATGTACCTGCTTCCTCCAAGCGTATTGCCTGGGAATTTCAGGCTAATGGTGCCGTTAATCAGGAAGTGAGTACGGATGGTGTAAACTTGTATTTTTCGGATAACGCAGGCTGGGTTTATGCCCTGAATAAATACAGTGGAGCATTGCTTTGGAAAAGGGAGATTGGTACAGCTGAGGTGGATGTTCACCGGTATTTCAGTAAAATTGAATTTGACGAAGACCAAATATATTTTGGAGGTGCAGATGAATATTTTTATATTCTAAATAAGAAAAATGGGAGCATTTTGTACTCCAATAAATTATCAGATTGGATACGTTCGAAGCCCGTTTTGGTCGCCGAAGAGGTCTTTGTGATGACCCTTGATGGTCATCTTTTTGAAATGACAAAAAAAGGCCAAATTCTAAAAAAAATTAAAGTAGGAGATCACCGATTTTTCGCTGATTTATCTTATGCCAATGGTGTTTTGGTGGCGAATGACGCCAACTTTACCGCCTTTGCTTTTAATCCGCAATTGGAAAAATTATGGCAGTTTGATTTCCTGAAAAGTTTTTATAATAAAGAAAAGGAACGCATTCATACCGATGAATTGGCTGCAGGTGCCTATTATCAGTCCAAACCGACAGCAGATTTGGGCATGGTGTTCGTTGGTACGCCTTCACGATTTGTCTATGGCATTGATGCACTGAGTGGTGAGGCCGTTTGGAAAACAGAACTCTCGGGAGCAGTTTCAGGTGCTCCGGTGATTGATCATGGAAAAATTTATATTGGTCAACAAGGAGGAAGTGATGAATTTTACTGCCTGGATGCCAAAAGTGGTAAGGTGCTTTGGAAACAGAATATCGGCTGGGTTTGGGGATCAGTAAATGTATCCGACGGAAAGATCTACGCCCCTGGTATTGATGGTTATGTCTATTGCCTCGATGCCGAAAATGGAAACATTGTCTGGCGATACCGCACCGACCGATCGACCTGCGGTGAACCATTGGTGATGGGCGATGCAGTTTACTTCGGAGGATGGGATCATTATTTGTACAAATTCAATAAAGAGAATGGCGACCTGCTGTGGAAATTTCAACTCAGTGGAGGCTCAGATTCAGGGGCTCCCATCGGTGAAAATGGTAAGATTTTCCTCCCTGTTGGTGGTGCTTCTTTCCGTTGCTTGGATGCTACGACCAAGGAAGTGCTTTGGAAACCTCAGCTCGATGGTGAGATTTTTAACGTTACTCCCGCCGTGCATGATGGACAAGTGTACATTTCCCAACTGATCGGCAAGGGCTTGGGAGGTGTGCCGGTGAAGAATAAGATCTATGCACTGAATAAAGAAAATGGACAGAAATTATGGGAATTCGATGGAGCGGGCGGCTTGACTGGTGCCGTGATCGGTTCCAATGATCGCATTTACAGTGGAGCGACGGCGAATCCTTATTTTTATTGTCTATCCAAAGAAGGAGAATTATTGTGGAAGGTCCGAATGGAGAACAAGGTGGAGGAATCGGTACCGGCGCTGTATATGAATCGTGCTTATGTACTGAGCAGTGGCGGATTTTTGTATGCTATTAAATAAAGGATAATAACTGGGGTTGTTGCACAATCATAAATTGATATTGTAGCATGAAGTTTTATTTGGTCGCTGTACGGGCTGACCTATGTGTCTGCCCAAATCATTAGAAATATTGAAAAGATTTGGATACACACGTAGATGCATCCTTACAGCTAATAAAATAATTTTTTGTGTTAGTATAACGAATCGAGTTGTGTGAAAATCCACAATGCCATAAAGAAATAAGTAAAACACACCATACTATGAAAAGAGTCAACCTCATCATTTTACTCTTCCTGTTACCAATAATGACCATGGCTCAGCGGTTCCAAGCCGACTGGCCAATGTATGTTTATAACTTCGGTGGGCTGAATAAGCTGCCCGTGAAGGAACAAAAAGCCCTGCTGAAAAAATACGGCTACCAAGGAGTGGCGCTGATGGCCAATAACCGCAAGCAGATGATTGACCTTTCGCCTTACTTTGATCAGGCGGATGCGGATTTCCCGATTCAGGCGGTGTTTTTTCGTTATAATCATCATGATCCGGAGTTGGTTCGTGAAGGTTGGAAGCAGGTCGTGGATCAGGTGTCAGGCACCTCGACTGCTTTTTGGTTTATCATCGGTCGGGATGTGATGATGCCTCATGAAGAAACCTTGGCTTTGTTGGAAAGAGTAGCGGATTACTGCCAAGAAAAAAATGTGGTGATGACAATCTATCCGCATTCGGATGACAATATCCCGACGGCAGAAGAGGCATTGACTTACATTGAAGAAATGGATCGTCCGAATGTGAATATGGTGATTCATTCCTGTCATGAGATTCGTTCAGGCAATGGTGAGCGTTTGCCGGAGATCATTAAAAAAGCGAAAGATCATTTGGCTTATGTTACGATTGCCGGCAGTGATCGACAGGTGGATCGTTCGACACCGATGACTTTGGAGAACAGTACGATCATGGCGTTGTATCGTGGAAATTTTGATTTGTACCCGATGCTGAAAGCGCTTAAAGAAATTGAATATAAGGGCGCGGTTGGTTTTATCAATCATCAAATCAAAGAAGCGCCCGATCAATATTTGGAAGGCTCGATGGTGCAATATCAGTCGTGGTTGAAGCAATTGAATGCGCCACCTGCTGAGGCATATGATGCACCTGATCAGGTGTTGTGGCATGCCAAAACGAAGCAGTGGTTTGTTTCCAATTTGGGTGGTGGAATCTCTTTGGATCGAGACGGTTATAGCTGGATTTCCCGCCTCGATGCTTCGGGTAAAGTGATTGATCCAGTTTGGATTGGTTTTGAGGAGGGCTTTGATGCTATCTCTGGTATGATCTCCGACGATCAATATTTGTATGCTGTCGATCGTGATGGCGTTCGTCAGATTGATATTGCCCAAAGAAAACAGGTAGCCTTTTATCCGATTCCCGAAGGCGAATTTTTAAATGATATTGTATTGGCAAAAAATGGGGATTTGTATGTGTCGGACTTCTTCGGCGATCAGATTTTCCGCATCATTCCAAAGAAAAAGAAAGTGAAGCTGTTTTTGAAAACCGAAAGATTGGAAGCACCGGACGGCCTTTATATGGAAGACGGTTATTTGGTGGTAGCATCATGGGGGAAACTGATACCAGGTAAAGGATTTGATACTTCGAAAAAAGGGGACTTACTGCGTGTGGACTTAAAGAAAAAGACCATTGAGCCACTGTCTGATAAATTGATAGAATTGGGTAATTTGGAAGGCATCACCAAAGGTAATGGAAATTACTACATTACGGATTGGGCTTCGGGAGAAGTGATTAAGGTGGACAAAGATTTTAATCCGAGCATTTTGATCAAGGGCTTGAGCCACCCAACCGATCCTGATTTTTCAACTGAGCAACAACGCCTCGCTTTCCCGCAACATGGCACGAATCAGGTGTTGTTCGTGGATGTGGAGGAGAAAAAGGCAGTTCGGCAGTAGGATATATTTTATTTAGTATTAAAAGAGGATTCTTATAGGTAGAGCTGTTTGTCTGCGCTAAAGTCAATTTTAATGAATACTTATTTTGAGGGACATTCTCATGAATAATTTTCAATAAAGCTCAACCAAATATTATTTTGTTATATATCCTCTACGGGTAAAATAACGGAGGATAATTTAACTGTACTTTTTGCTTTTAAACCCTATAGGGGGGTAATAGCCTATCAGCCGAATGAGCCTTTCCATTTCACGCTTTACTACTACGATCGTGCGGGTAACCTGATGCACACCGTAGCGCCGAAGGATGTGAATACTGATGCGGCACATAGGCTGTCGAAAATCTTTGATTTCCGTGAAACCCATTTAAGCTGCATTTTTACATAATTCCATAGCTTGTTCGACCGCATGCGAATTTTTAACATCAGCTACCCTTACCGTAGGAAAATCCGCAACTAATTTAGAAAATTGACCTTCTTTGCTAAAGAGTAGTGGTATGGTAAACATATGGTTTGTGCACATTTTTTGAGGATGACTACTTATCATAGTATTGTATTTTCCGAAGGCACTTTCATTAATAGCGCTACAACAAAATGGAATGTCACCATTCATTTTTCGCCGCATATCAATTAAGTATTGATGGATCTTATCGCCAAACTTTGATGGTAGGTCACCATTTAAAGTATTGAGTTGCTTAGTTGATTTGGAAATAAAGGCGGGGTAATTCCTTTCGCCCACGCAATAGATAAGGTCTCCTTTATCGCAGGACTCAATACTCTAAGATGCTCTATGAATGACGCATGTTCCTTAATATCTAACAGTTTCCTGGTAGCCCCTTTTGCATTTTGGGCTACATCTTCGCGTTCGTTCAATACTTTATCCACTCATTTTAAATATTCCCTAAAATGATGGAATCTGTCTTGGTGCCTTACCTTCGGGGTAGCCAAATGAGAAAAGTCTCCAAAAGCTAAATCTTTCCTGAGTACACTGACCCGTTTTATGAATTTTTTAGTGTTCCGGCTACTTTATGAGTTATGTCAAATACTTGTGGAATATTCAGTAATTCAGTCGCTTTTATTAGATTGGAATCCTGGTCGCTCAGAATATATTGAACATCCATTTTGGCCACAATAGGGGCTAATTCCTCATGAATAACATCCCCCGTCCAACTTTTTTTTGCTCCCAAATAAACCAAATGACAATCCTCGAAACATAGTGGTTTTTGTTTTTCTGAAATCGACGTTGGCACAGCTAAAACTAAAAATAGTTTCTTCCCATTAAAGGAAATACTTTCATCATAAATCAATACGCATGGCTCATTCTCACAAAAGGGCTTTATGGCTCTCATTCCTGCTTTTTTAATCCAATAATCAATGGTTGAATGGTCAGGAAATCTGCCTTCAATTTGCATATGAATAATAAAGGCTCGAAGAACCGATTCAATATCCCTCAGGCTCATGCTGGTTTCGCTATATAAAATGAGCACTAAAGTGATGATGGAGGTGCAATAGCTATGATACTTCAGTTTCTTCCCTCCAAAAGCAGGTCTGTTTTTGGACTTTTCCTCTTTTAGCTCTTGCTTTAAGTTAGTTACCTTTCTCTTAAGTCTCTTTATTCTCGCCCTATCCGATCTGCGTTTTTTGGAAGCACGTCTAATTGACTTTTTATTTTTTGCTATTTGTTTCTTATTTTTAGTCTTCAAGGCGATAACAGTCAGGTTGAATGTTGTTTTCAAAGCTCAAATTTAACCTTTTTTCTGGTATCGCTTTTTTTTTAGATTTTCGACAGCCTAGGTGTGAAGGACTATCCTGTAGAAGCGGGCATGCTGAAAGTGCCGGACTTTGATTGCGAGTGGTGATGTTACTGCACAAGGCAATACTTTCCTCACCCACGATTAAAATCATGGGTGAGGAAGGGTAGTTCAATTGGTGGATTTTTTTAGGTATAAGGCAAACGTGGATCGCCACTTTTAGGGGAATTTGAGGAGTGCCTATGGTAGATCTAAGGAAGTCTTCTGTTTTCTCGCTTAGCGATTCATGGAATGTCCATTGATGTGATTTGTGGTATTTTCCATTTTCTTTATAAATGCTCTATGGATGAATTAATACCAAAGTATCCTGTTCAGGAATATGTAAGTTAATTTTATAGATAACATCCGCCTTTAAATGGTTGTCGTCGTTATATTCTAGTATACGCATGTGTAGCGGGAAATGACCATCGTTAAAATAGTTTTTCGGCCATGTTATTTTTATTGAATTATTGTAATCATAATTTTGATATAATACGTCTTCTACTGATGGATCCATATAGTTATCGAACTCCATATCACGATAAATTAGTACGGCAAAATTATTTTCAATTTTGTCTATTATTTCAAAATTATACGTTACCGAATCCGTGGAATTAACTGCGTAGGATGGGATTACCTTTCTTTTCCCTAAAAGATCACCTTTAAAGTCACTTCTAATTAGATCTAAGTTATGGAATTCAAAGCCACCAAGCTCTACGCCGTATTTTGTAAAATACACCACACTACGTATACTATTATTTTTAATCGTTTTGGTTGTAAATATGAAGTCCTCCCTTTCCCTATAGTATTCATGTTTTTCAACTATCAAGGTGTCTTTACAGTGATATTGTTTCCAATAGGAAGAAAGGGTGCCATCAATGGTTAAAAAAACGATAGAATCATTGTCGTATTTGTAGGCCCGGCCAGGAATGGGTTACTCAAAATGGAACTTCGACTCGTAACCATTTATGATGATATTTTCTACATTTTTTAATTTAGGTTTACATCCAAATAGAATGAATAGGCATAAGTAAAAATACATTCTCATAGTTGGAATAAATCATTTAAGAGGATACCATTAGGCGGAGAATTTAAGGCCATTTTTAGATTATCTTTTCAAGGGACTGATTATTTATCAAAACTGAATGTGTTTTAACGAAATATACCATTAATTCATGGTATATGAAAGTTTTAGATCACAGGCTTGTTCAGGATTAGCCCATGGTTGCCTGCCTAATATGGTGTTAATAGTAGAGTAATCCATTCATGCATAATTACTTCCGTCAATAATGCTATGGTCTCGCGTTTACCCTTTGGTTAGTAGCGTGATTATCTATGAAGTTTTGTGTGGGAATGTTAATGAGGCTACCTATACTTTAATAGCTCCTTTCGTATAAATCATACCTTTGTTTAAACGAAACCTTAATTATTATTTGACCATACTCAATACCTGACTAAATCTTCGTAGAACTCTTTTTCGCTTAATTTTTTACCTTTTACACCCCATGAGTTTAGGTATAGGGAATGTTTAAAGGTAAATTCAAAACTGAGGTTAGAACCAACAGGAGTAAATTCTCCCTTCGTCATATAAACACTATAAAGAGGGTCGTCCTTCTTATATATGACCCAGAAACCATCTCTGGATCTACTAGATCTTATATCTCTCTCATAATATTTTTCGCCAATTTTATACCGCAAAGAACTAATTCTGGAGGAAGCATGGAAATATCCAGTTGTTGCTTCCCATTCTTTATTTCCTACCAAATGTAAGTTTAGTAAAACCATATTATAACCTTGGTCTAAAATAAATCCAATTACTATGATGTAGATGTATTTTTTCATAATGGGTTTATTTGTTGTTATCTTTTAATATCGGTCATCAACAGCATTGAATCTATTGTCTAAGTGGCAATAATGGTTTTAGCCATTAATCTACCTTATTTTCCAACCATAATATTTGTTCAGTATAATTTCCATACTTTCAATATCTCGACAAAGATTTTTATCCTGTAGTTTAGTATATGACTGCTAATATATAATAAAGCATTTATAAAAATAATGTGTGCCATCCTTTTACTTGGTCGATTAAATTATTCCTTATAAAGAAAGCTTCATAAATCGCGATCATTAATAAAAATACTGGCACATAATGCGGTTTGTAAGTAACTATTTTTCTTCCAAATAATATGGTTAGCAAATATATGCATGGGAAAATAAGGAGTGTCATGAAGATGGTGTCATGATATTTTTGTCCTGCGGTTGTTAAATTTTCTTCATAGGTTCCCCTTAGGAAGCTATAGAGTATAAACGCAATGCTAAATCGATTGCCTTGATATAAAAAATAATTGATAGTCATTAAGTTGAAAAGAATAAAATGGAACCTGCTCCTGTCCAAATGTACCATCAATCACCTAAATTCCCAAGGAACTGACTCCCTAAATAGCATGCCTCTTCTATACCCACGATTGAATTCATGGGTGAGGAAGGGGGCATTCTAATTATTGAGTAAGTGCGCGTTTCCATAGGCTTGGGTAAGTGTTGAGACCTATTCATGCTATTGATAGAAATTCGAAGTGATATTCCTAGTCAATTAAATGTGGTGGCCCTTCCCATGGTGCGGGTTTCTAGAAGCAATAATCAAATTTTCGTTACAAATTTTGGCTTTTATTCGCTTTTAGGATTAACGATGAATGTGGGAGGCCTAGAGGAAGGTTTCAGGAAAAGTTTATATCCATTTGAATTTTTCATTATGGTGGGGCCAAAATGTAGTTAAACTCCGTATTCTTTCCGGTATTTTGCCGGAGAGTAATTGGTTACTTGTTTAAATATTCTGGAAAAGTGATAACGATCCGAAAATCCGGTTTGAAGGGCGATTTCATCTATGGATAATCCGGAGTGATGTAGCAGGATACAGGCCTTGTCAATTCTTTTTGTTTTGATATATTTTTGTGGAGACTGCTCCATTTCATCCGTGAATAAACGGGTGAAGGAATTGGTGGCCATTTTGGCTGTTTCCGCCAGTACCGGATTTGTCAGTTCATCGCTTATATTGTTTTCTATATAATTGATCACCTCAAGGATACGTACATCTTTGGTTTTAGAATTCCATTTTTCTTCCGGAACCTCGGTGAGTAGTTCACTGATGAGAGATTGAATGGCGAGGCTGGCATTAAAACTAAAGCGCGTATGTTCATAATTGAGATGACGCTTGATGATTTGTAATTTTTCTTTCAGGGATGGGCTTAGTTTAAAATCATAAATCCCGGGAACAATATTGTCATACGGCATACCAATATTGAAGTGAATAAAAAGGTGAAGAATTTGTGATTCCGTACTGATTCCACCATTATTATACCTGCCTCCCTTCAGGGAGTAGCCGGTTTCCGGGATTTTGTGGTCATACAATCGGGTAGCATAAGCAGTATTCGGAGCAATCAGGATAACCCTGTCCGGGCTAAGTCTGAACTCTTCTCCTTTAAACATGACCACAGCGCCATGGTCACTATTATGGTAAACTCTCCAATAGGGGAAAGAAAGTTCCTTAAACTCCCAATTTTGAAGCCACCAATACCGGCAACAATGTAATTGTAAATTGTAGGTGGGGAATACCTGTTGAATATCCGATGGGTCGCCCTTATCAGGGATTTTTGTACTTGCCATAATAATTAAAAAAATAGAGCTAAATTAATCGGCTTTGTTTAATGTTCTCCAAAAAGATAGCCCTGGCTATTATATAAAAAAGTATTGATCTTATAATCAATGTTATTTGGTGCCTGGAATTGAAATTTGACGCTGGTTTTATGGTAAAGTTTAAATCCCAATCTTTCCATTACCCCAAATACGATTTTAATTAAAAAAATCAGCGGAAATTCTACAAGTAAAAATGCAGTTGATTTTTTGAATCGGTATTTAGAAAGGGAGTACTATTTCGTATTTTTTCATTCATGTTTCACAGATAAGGTCTTTAGAAAGTGCTTGAAAAACAATGATTTACTTTAGGGGTTTCCAGTTTTTTAGGGGGCGATAATTCTTAAGGGAAACGTGGATACTCTACCTGTCGTTCTCCAGCAAAAGGAAAAAGGGTTAAATATGGCCGAAAAATACGTCGCTCTTTATTTTAAAATGCATTCCGGGCTAAGTTTGAATAAGTATATTTAAAGCCATATGTTGCGTTTTACGGATTTGTTTCAGGCCGGGATTACTTATGAATTTGGCTTTACGGATCATAGTCATTTGGATAAGACTTTTTTGGTCTACAATGGTGTAACTGCGATTGCTTTCCGGATGAAATTTAAAAAAGCTTAATTAGGTCGGTAGGTAAATACCTATTGAAATAGGTTGTTATAGCGATAAAAGCCATACAATCATGAATATCTTCAAGGGACAGGATCTTATTGCCTTTATAGCGAAATTTCAATCAGACATAGAGTGCCAGGAATATTTAGCGGCACATAAATGGTACCATGGTTATACTTGTAGAAAATCTGGCCATGGGGCAAGTCAGGGTCGGAAGAATCACTCTCGTACCTTCAATAAATGTAGCCATACGGAATCACCAAGGGCAAATACACTTTTTCACAAAGTTAAATTTGGTATTAGAAAGACATTTTTTATTTGTTTCGAAATGTATACATCGACTAAGAGGTTTTCTGCCAGATATTTAGCTAAGAGGTATTCAATTGCCGAAAAAAAGCGAGAATGTTTATGCTCAAAGTGCGGGTGGCAATGGAATCAAGTGAACAACATCCGAAGCAGGGTACTGTCCACGTTGACGAATTTGTGATTGGAGGAAAGGGAAATGGAAAAATAGGTCGTAGCTATCATACAAAGAGGAAAAAGATTGTTTGTCACTTGAATTTAGTGAAGATTTTAAAGTAAAACGGATGTATTCAATGAGAATAAAAGACTATTCCAATAAAGAGTGGAGGCAAATTTTTGATCGTCATATAACACAAAATGCAAAGGGTACAGCAGATGTATAGAGAGGGTATAATCCAATTGCTGAAAATTATTCATTGACCCAGGTTAAAAGTAAAAAAGGAATGAATTTCAAAGCATTACACACGATGATTCATCAGCTAAAATCTTGGGTTTGAACCACCTTTTCATGGGTGAGTAAAAAGCAGGTAGATCGGTATTTAAGTGAATTCAATTATCGATTAACCCGAATTATTCACCGCTAAATTCTTTAACCAATTGTAATCGACTTAATTACAGTCTTTTAAAACTCATTTCTTTGAATTATAGGATCCCAAATTCGGGCAAGCTTGCTTTCTGCTCATTCATCTTTTTCGTAAGAAAAAACTTGAAATAGGAAACTATTCCTTCATTTTTTCCGCCTTACAGCTAAACAAGGATTTAAGTATGAATAATTCTGGTTAAATCGCTCACAAACAAAAGAAACGATGTTGCATAATCTGATTTCGAGAATGGTTAGATCAGAAAAAATCTATCAGACTTAAATTTTATGCACTGAACTACCGATCTCTATCGATTTTAAAGCGTTGTAAAAAACTACCTTGTTAGGACTTATTACAATAGGTGGTATATTATTCGGATTATGAAAGTTCATGCATTACCGTTTTTGGAGTGAGGGAATTATTTATGCGCAATAATCTTCCAGTTTTTTCACCCAATGTCTTCATGTGATCATTTCTGATGAGAGGAGCCTTCCGTTTAGTTGCGGAGGGAAACTACAGTGCCCAAGCATCTGGCGGTATAGATTATGGGAAATCAGTGGCGGATTAATCTTAGCTTGGTTTTCTTCCTTTACTTTGGTGGGTTCTGCTTTGTAGTATGGCGGCAGCAAGCTTACGGTTACATTTTCCCCTGTACAGGCTCGGATTTAATTTTTTTCTATTTTTTAGTTAACAGAATTCCCCTGTTCAGAGCCTTCAGGGCCATTTTTGTGCTTGATTCACCCCTTTATGTTTAAATCAGATACAAAAAAGAAAAAAACCGACATTTTATGAAATTTTAAAAAATAACACCTTTGTGTATAGTAATTTTTTTAAACTCATAATTTTTCATATATGGCTAACAGATTGATTGGAAGTTTACCTAAGGTTGGAATCAGACCGGTAATTGATGGGAGAGAAAACGGGGTCCGAGAATCTCTGGAAACTCAGGTGATGGATCTGGCAAAAGCAGCTGCAGCTTTAATTGAAGAAACATTACGTTTCCCAAGTGGTGAACAAGTGGAGTGTGTCATTGCAGATACTTGTATCGGAGGGGTCGCAGAGGCGGCAATGTGTGCCGAAAAGTTTAAAAAAGAAGGGGTGGGAATTTCACTCACCGTTACTCCATGCTGGTGTTATGGGACAGAGGTGATGGATACCGACCCTTTGATGCCGAAGGCGGTTTGGGGTTTTAATGGAACAGAACGTCCGGGGGCAGTGTATCTGGCAGCCGCGCTAGCAGGTTATTCGCAGAAAGGTCTTCCGACTTTTGGTATTTATGGAAGAGAAGTTCAGGATGCCGGCGATACAAATATCCCTAAAGATGTTCAGGAAAAGCTATTGCGTTTTGTGAAATCAGGTCTTGCGGTAGCTCAGATGAATGGTAAATCCTATTTGTCACTCGGCTATAGCTCCATGGGGATTGCAGGATCCATGGTGGATGCGAATTTTTTGCAGGACTATCTGGGAGTCAGAACGGAATTTGTGGAGTCGGTGGAAATTCTCAGGAGAATGGATGAGGGGATTTATGATGAGGAGGAATTTCAAAAAGCATTGGCATGGACCAAAGAAAATTGCAAGGAAGGAGAGGATAGAAATAAACCGGAAGATCAGGTAGATGCTGCCAGAAAAGCACTGGAGTGGGAGACGGTGGTGAAGATGACGTTGATTTGCCGTGATATGATGAACGGGAATCAGAAGTTGATTGACAGAGGTTACAGAGAAGAGGGTTTGGGTCGAAATGCCATCATGGGTGGATTTCAGGGGCAGCGCCAGTGGACCGATTATCAGCCTAATGCAGATTTCACCGAAGCCATTCTAAATTCTTCTTTTGACTGGAATGGAATTCGTCAGGCTTATGTGTTTGCAACAGAGAATGATAGCCTGAATGCAGTTTCCATGCTGTTCGGACATTTATTAACCAATACTTCTCAGATATTCTCTGATGTAAGAACTTATTGGAGTCCTGAGGCTGTTAAGCGTGTGACCGGTAAGGAATTGAGTGGTCTGGCTAAGGATGGCGTGATTCATTTAATTAATTCCGGATCTACGACCCTGGATGCTACCGCTCAGCAAAAAGACGGTGCCGGAAATCCAACGATGAAACCTTATTGGGAGATTTCAGAAAAGGAGGTGCAGGATTGTTTGGATGCAACCGAATGGCCACAGGCGATCAGAGATTATTTCCGAGGCGGAGGGTTTTCTTCTCAGTTTAAAACTCAGGGTGAAATGCCGGTGACCATGTGTCGTATAAATATGGTAAAAGGAATTGGTCCGGTATTGCAGATTGCGGAAGGTTGGACGGTGGAGTTGCCGGAGGATGTTCATTTCACTTTGGATGAAAGAACCAACCCAACATGGCCCACCACCTGGTTTGTGCCTAAGCTGAACGGAAAAGGCGCATTTAAAGATGTCTACTCTGTTATGGCGAATTGGGGAGCGAATCACGGGGCGATTAGTTATGGCCATATTGGTGCTGATTTGATCACACTGGCGGCCATGCTTAGAATTCCGGTTAATATGCACAATGTGGAGGAGGAGCAAGTGTTCCGTCCGAG
Source organism: Persicobacter diffluens (assembly GCF_036244895.1). Classification (NCBI taxonomy): domain Bacteria; kingdom Pseudomonadati; phylum Bacteroidota; class Cytophagia; order Cytophagales; family Persicobacteraceae; genus Persicobacter; species Persicobacter diffluens. The sequence goes on along the minus strand of NZ_BQKE01000004.1, from coordinate 28,504 downwards.
TGCATGGTCTGCTTTCGGCGAAGATAAGGAAGGTGCGGACTATCGTGCCTGTACTACCTATGGTCCTTTGTACGGGATGACAAAATAAATATATTTTTTATAGCCACATAAGTGGAATTAGTATAATATATATACGTTTTATTGGTTTATCAGTAGGTTGCTTTTAGAGCATTACTCCTTATAGGAGATTGCTGCTGCGAAAGGAGCGGGGGCCCTTTCGCAGCAATTATTTTTTAGTGAATCAACGCATTGTTTATCCATGACTATATAAAAGACAACCTCTGAGAATAAGTTATTTGGTTTGTTTTTAAATGTGAGTACTTAACTTACTGGGATATTTTTTTGGAGATGTTTTGAAGAAAAGGTCCGGTTAAGATTTTAGCTATGAAGGAAAAAGATATTGCTATAGTTTTAGATTGCGGAGCAACTAATGTGAGGGTCATTGCCATTAATATAAAGGGTGAAATATTGTCTTCACACAGTATGCCTAATGAAACAGATGAAGATCCTGAACATGAGGGAGGACGGATTTGGGACCTGGATAAATTATGGGGAAAGCTATGTAAGGCGTCTACATTAGTCACCAATGAAATTGATACGGACCGAATTGTCGGTGTTACCGTTACTACTTTTGGAGTAGATGGTACTTTTGTTGACGAACATGGAGGTTTATTGTACCCTGTAATTTCCTGGCAATGCGGGCGTACTGCTCCAATAATGGATAATATTGATCAATATATTCCATTGGAGGAATTGTATGAAATATCAGGCGTATTTCCTTATGCTTTTAACACCATCAATAAAATGATCTGGTTTAAGGAAAACCGATCTGAGGTATTAGATAAGGCATATAGTTATCTGTTTATTCCTTCTCTGTTAATTAGTAAGTTAACAGGAGCGTTTAAAAATGAGGCGACCATGGTGGGAACCTCCATGATGGCCGACTTAAATACCCGAAATTTCTCGGAAGGACTACTGGATTCTTTAGGCTTGGATGAAAAGGTTTTCGGGGAGGTGGAAGAGCCCGGAAGTGCCGCTGGAAAGGTATTGCCTTTAGCATCAGTTCTCACAGGTATTCCTGAGGGGACTCCGGCTTTTTTAGCGGGGCATGATACCCAGTTTGCTATTTTTGGCTCCGGTGCGGAATTGAATCAACCGGTACTGAGCTCCGGTACCTGGGAAATATTAATGACCCGAAGTAAGTCTTTCTCAGCTACAGCAGCTGAGCTAAAGAAAAACCTGACCACGGAGTTAGATGCTCTTTCAGGAGTTTATAACATTGGTCAAAATTGGCTGGGTTCCGGGGTTTTAGAATGGTTTGCAAAATATTTTTACCCCGAATTGAAGGGGGACGAACGCTATACTGAAATGATTAAAGATGCAGAATTAGAGCTACCAGGGGCAGGGGGAGTTTCGGTGGATTCTGCTTTTTATGATGATGGAAGTAGTGTAAATGCCGGGACCATAAAAGGGTTGACCTTAGCTTCCAACAGGGGGCAGTTATATCGTGCTTTTTTGGAAAGTCTTGCTTTTAGATTGAGAGAAGGATTGGAAGCACTGGAGGCTGCGGGTAGTTTTGAGGCGGAACGAATTATCTGTGTGGGAGGTGGATCCAAAAATAAATTATGGAATCAATTAAGAGCGGATATTTGTAATACACCAATCCAACTTATTGATCAAAAAGAAACTACTGTTTTAGGGGCAGCCATGTTTGTTTTTTCCGGTGCAGGAGTATTTGATTCTCCTGAAGAGGCCAGAAATCATATCAGCTATAATCCGCAGTTGATCTATCCTTCCGGGAACAGAGCAGTATATGATCAATTATACCTCAATTATTTAGAATCTAAAAGAAATTAACGGTTAAGGTTAAAGATATGTTAAAAGGAATTTCTCCAAAATTAAGCCCCGAATTATTGTCTATTTTATATAGAATGGGGCATGGCGATGAAATCGTGCTGGCAGATGCACATTTTCCTTCTGAAACCTTTGGAAAAAGGGTCGTCCGGGCGGATGGTATTGAAGTGCCAGAACTTTTATCGGCTATTCTTCCCCTTTTTGAATTAGATCAATACGTGGAGGCTCCTTTGGTGATGACCAGTGCGGTTGAAGGGGATAGTTTGGACCCCAATGTGGAGCTTCGGTACCGCAGAAGTATTGCTTTGACTAATTCTTTTAATACCAAGATTGACTTTATTGACCGTTTTGCTTTTTACGAAAGAGCACAGAATGCTTTCGCTATTGTCCTAACAGGCGAATTAGCGAAATACGGAAATATTATTCTTAAAAAAGGGGTGACCCCGATTTCAACTTCAAATTCAATGTATTGTGGCTAGTCAGGCAAAAGTTGTAGAAAAGCAATATTTACTTCCCTTTGTGCTCATCACCAGTTTATTTGCACTATGGGGGTTTGCGAATGATATTACCAACCCAATGGTAGCAGCATTTAAAACGGTAATGGAAATTTCCAATGCAAAAGCATCCCTGGTGCAGTTTGCCTTTTATGGTGGATATGCTACCATGGCTATTCCTGCTGCTATATTTGTTCAAAAGTACAGTTATAAAAAAGGCATTCTTTTAGGCTTAACGCTCTATGCCATTGGAGCCTTGTTGTTTTGGCCCGCGGCTCAGTATCAGATCTTTGGATTTTTTCTGGTTTCCCTCTATATCCTGACCTTCGGTTTGGCTTTTTTAGAGACGACCTCCAATCCTTTTATCCTTTCCATGGGAAGTGAAGAGACCGCCACCAGACGATTAAATTTGGCGCAGGCGTTCAATCCCATGGGTTCTTTACTGGGAATGTTTGTGGCATCTCAGTTGGTATTATCCTCTTTGGAATCTGATAAACAGCGAAATGCTGCCGGAGAATTGATTTTCTCTTCTCTGGATGAATCCACAAAAGCGGTAATGCGAACCCATGATTTAATGGTCATCAGGAATCCTTATGTAGCACTCGGTATCGTGGTTATCGTGATGTTTGTCATTATCGCTATTGTGAAAATGCCTCAAACAGGGCACGCCAATAAAATAGATCCCGTGACTTCTTTTAAACGGTTATTGGCCAATAGTAATTATCGCGAAGGTGTAGTAGCGCAGGTGTTTTACGTCGCGGCTCAAATTATGTGCTGGACCTTCATTATCCAGTATGCGGATAATCTGGGGATTGACAAGGCGACAGCCCAGCGGTATAATATTGTGGCGATGGGGATATTCCTCGGGAGCAGGTTTTTCAGTACCTTCCTGATGAAATATGTCAATTCCAGAAGATTACTGATGATTTTTGCCATCGGAGCGATAGGTACCATGTCTGGCGTTATAATCTTTCAGGATTTAAAAGGCTTGTATTGCCTGGTTGCTACTTCTGCTTTTATGTCCCTGATGTTTCCGACCATTTACGGAATAGCGCTGGAGGGTATTGGGGAAGATGCCACTTTGGGCGCTGCCGGTTTAGTGATGGCCATCGTGGGTGGAGCCTTGATGCCTCCATTACAGGGAACCATAATTGATATGGGAACCGTGGGTGCCGCACCAGCTGTAAATGTTTCTTTTTTACTTCCTTTTATATGCTTTGTGATGATCGCCATTTATGGTTACCGAAGCTATAAAGCACATCAACAAGTTTGAAAATATCATACGATATAAATTTTAAAAAAATGAAAAATCTTCCAAATAAAGTAAAACAAGAAATTGCGAAAGTCTCTGAAATTGCCGGTTACCTTTGGCAAAGAGAGTGGGCGGAGAGAAATGCCGGGAATATTTCTATCAACCTAACGGAATTGTTCGGGGAGGAACGTCCTTATAATGAGGGACGTGTTTTTGATTTCAACTTTCCTGAGGCGGCAGCAAATATGATGATTTTTGTTTCCGGTACCGGTTGTCATTTACGCCATTTGGTCAATAGAATTGAAGAAGTAGGTTGTATTATTGCCATCAATGCGGATGCCAATGGATATTCTATCATTTGGGGGGGAGAAAAAGAAAATTTTAAGCCTACTTCTGAGTTAATATCCCATATTAAAATTCATTTGTTTAACGAAGTGAATAATCCTTCGCATAAAGCAGTGGTGCATACCCACCCTAATGAACTGATCGTTTTAAGTCACCATCCTATTTTTCAGGAGGAGGAAAAATTAAATCACAGTCTGTGGAAAATGTGTCCGGAAGTTCGGGTATTTGTTCCTAGAGGTGTGGATTGTACTCCATATGCATTATCCGGGACGGAAGCACTTGCGGATATTACCATTAAAGGGCTTGAAAAAAGAGATGTAATCTTATGGGAAAAGCATGGTGCCCTGGCTACAGGGGAGGATGTGGAAGCGGCTTTTGATTATCTGGATGTTGCGAATAAAGGCGCTAAACTTTTACTTTCCTGCTGGCAGGCCGGCTTCGAGCCTATTGGGCTTTCGGATCCTGAAATGGAAGAACTGGAAGGTCTGATGATGGAAATGGGATTAATATAATTGATCTATAAATAAATATGTATTTTTAAAAATTTGTCTTTATTTCTTAGGAAGGTAGAATGCCTGAGGGCTGAATACCTTCCCTTTTGGTGTTAAGGTATCTCCTTGGGTAATTCGCGTCACTATTTTAGGAAATGAAGTTTTCGAATTGTATATATTTCTCATTGGAATCAATATAAGCTCAATATTAATTGCAATCGATTGCATTTTTTAAAAAAAAATTGATTGATCTCTTGGTAATTTAGACTGATACTACGTATCTTTAATTAAGAAAAGGGAGATCGTCCTTTTTTTTAATTATGATAGCAATCGATTGTATTGGCTTGCTGTAGTAATTTTTTCTGTCACGTCCTGAATACGTTGACACCATTTCAACGTAATAATACTCCCCAGAGAATTATACTATTTGAATAATACAAGTAGGAGTGGAGCCTCCCGGCGGGTCATTTTGATAGCTCATCCATGCAGCAAATAGCATTTGCTATTTGCTTGGCATGAACTCCCCATCAAAACGTTTCTTCCTTCTTTTCTCAAGAGGTTTATTACTTTCCCTATTCTTGAGTTTTAATTGATAGTAATTCTTCCATAATTTTTTTATTGGCCCACTCATCTGATGGGCTTGATCCGGAGTTAACATGTTGATACTTAAGTGAGGCCTGTTGAAATTGTAAACCTCTATAGCATCGCTTGTCCAGGCAAATGCCTCTTCAAAACTCATAAATCGGGCACCCAAGTCCAATTCGTCCTTTAATATGCCATTCACGCGCTCGGCAGCAGCATTTTGATAAGGATCATAACTTTCCGTCATACTTATGCTGACACCGGCATTTCTTAAATCCTGTACGTATTTATTACTACAGTATTGAACCCCACGATCTGAATGATGAATAAGAGGTAAATTCTTGTTTTTTCGTTGTTTAAGCGCCATTTTCAAGGCTTTTCTGCTTTCTTTAGCGGCAAGAGATCGGGAAAGATGCCACCCAACAATTTTGTGAGAATACAAATCCGTAATCAAGTGCAGATAACAAAAATCCTCTGGGCCTAACAACTTTATGTAGGTGATATCTGCAGCGTATTGCTCATCAGGTCGGGTGGGTGTGGTTCCCTGAATTAGATTCTTATATTTTTTGAAACGATGATTTGAATTGGTGGTGATCGCCCGGTTCCTTTTCTTTTTTATCAATAAATTATTTTCTCTTAGAATGGTAAATAATTTATCTCGGCCTATATAAATGCCTAATTCCTTAAGCTCTTCATTGAGTACATGATAAAGTTTTCTTGTGCCTAACTTCCTCAATTTAAGTTTTTTTCTCTTTCTCTTGACCTGCTCAACAACAACTTTTTCCATTTCATAATGAGACATCAAGACATCTTCATGCTGGTACCAGGCTTGTCGGGTATATCCAAAACAAGCGGTAATTCGATTTAATCCGACAGCTGGATACCGCTGCTTCATTTTGTCGACCGCTTCCCACCAACTTTTTTTTTAAAGTTAATACCTGTTGATTCAGAGGCGATATCGACAATAATCTCCATAGCCTCAGCCTTTAACTCTGCATTTTCTTTTTCCCGCTGAATTTCCATAATCAGTTTTTTCAAAGCCTTAGGATCATCCGGTAATTCACTTTTTTTCATCTTAGGTCGAATTTTATACTTTTTTTGGATTAACTCTTCATACCACCAACACCAGCGTCGAAGGGTTCGCTCATTGATTCCGTAATCATCCAAAATTTCTTGTTTTGAAACAAGTTTGGCGTAATATTTTTGAACAAGTGTCCGTTTTTCTTTAACACTAATGGATTTTTTTTCTTTTTGTACTTTAGTCATAATTCTTGAAATCAATAAATTATATTATTGGTGTCAAGTAATTTTAGGACGCTACAAATTTTTATATAAATTTGCTTATGTTAAATAATAGATTAAAACAATCACACCAACAAGCGATTGGTGTGATCCTAAAACGGAAATAAATTATTGAAATTTGGCAGGTTCTAAATTAGGAATCATGAAGTGAATGATGGAAAGAATCACTAAATATGCCATGCCAGCGATGAGAAACATCCAGAAATAAGCACCGCTCCCCATCAAGTCCAAGTATCTTCCCATCAGGAAATCAATGGACATCCCGGTTAGTGCGCCGACCATTCCTCCAATCCCCACAACAGAGCCCACAGCATTTTTGGGCATTGTCTCAGAAGCCAGGGTGAATCCTCCGTTCGCATATTTTCCAGCCATTTGGTGCCCCAACTCACTACTGAACGCAAGTGATAGCGACCAGTGAGCAAACTTGCCCGTGTTGGAGCACATACCGGAGAAACATAAACTTTTCGAAAAGCGCGCTCTCCGATGCTACCTGATCAAAGTGCAGCGTTTTCAACCAGAGATTTCCATTGACGGAAAAATGCCCCCAGCCCTGATCATCGGATAAATCAAGACCATATTTGGTGGTTGGTCTTGCTTTAATGATTTAGTACAACTGATACATAAAAGCAACAAAAAAGGTTATGATAGCCACTTCATTTCAAAAAAAATCTTTAAGTCTACGCTTCAAAAAGTGAATATATAAGCGGAACACTGGTGGGGGTATTCTACCAAAATAAGGGTCTATTGCAATAATTTGGACATTTTAAACGATCCTCCCCTACTTTTTTATAATGATCAAAGCGATTACCATTCAAAAAACCGCCTCCTTTATTACACTTCCGCACTAATTCACTTTGTCCAAAACATTTCATCAACCATTATTTTAACCCGTCATATGAATTGCCTGATTCAACAAATAGGTTCAGGTGGTTTGTTGTCTGTAAAAATTGTCCTCCTGCCCCCATTCAGCATTATAACAAAAACTGGCTAATTGTTTTAAAGCCACTCCTGAGCGTAAAACATTCATTTTCGTGGGGAAACCTTCTCAAAAGGACTGATTATAACGAGGTTAAGAAGTTATTAAAATTCAAAGCTTCCAACCATTTACCAAACATAAAAATTTTTAATGTTGATCATAAAACCTATCAATAGTTATTATGCTAAATTATTCCCAATGGTTTCGGATTTTTGCCCGTAGTTCTAAAAATCCAATCGCATAATGATTCAAAAATCTACCAAATCTAATTTCATTTCTGGCTTCTTGGTTTTCCTCATTGCCCTACCCCTTTGTTTGGGGATTTCAAAAGCCAGTGGATTTCCCCCCATTGCCGGAATTTATACGGCTATCATCGGTGGACTCATCGTCACCTTTCTTTCGAAAGCTCCATTAGCCATCAAAGGCCCGGCAGCGGGCTTAATCGCCATCGCCATTGGTGCGGTGGAAGAACTTGGTGGAAATGACCCGTTTTTGGGCTACCAGCTTACCCTTGCCGTTATCGTGGTATCCGGCATACTACAAATTCTGATGGGTATAGCGAAATTTGGAAAAATGGGAGATATGTTTCCTATTTCTGTAATCCGGGGAATGCTGGCGGCTATCGGCGTGATCATTATCAGCAAACAGATTCACGTCATCATGGGCGTGGTTCCTCAGTCTAAATCTCCATGGGACTTATTAGCGGAGATTCCGCACAGCATCCTGCATCTTAATCCGAAAGTCACCGTGATTGGGCTACTGAGTCTCGCCTTGCTTTTCGGACATCCTTATATTAAAAACAGTACTATCAAGAAATTACCGGCACCGCTATTGATCTTGTTGATGGCGATTCCATTAGGTTTTGTCTTTAATCTCTCTCAGGCTCATAGCTATACTTTAGGCGCATTACAATACGAAATCAAGCCTGCTCAATTTTTGGTGGTTCTTCCGGATAGTTTTATGAGTGGTATCACCTTCCCTGATTTCTCCCAATTGCTCAGCTATACTTCGATCAAGTACATTCTCATGTTTACATTGGTGGGCAGCATTGAATCGGTTTTAAGTGCCAAGGCAGTGGACGCTCTGGATCCAAAGGGAAGGGAAACAAACCTGAATCAGGATTTGGTAGCCGTAGGGATTGGTAATACCATTGCCGGCCTCATAGGCGGATTACCCATGATATCGGAAATTGTGAGAAGCTCAGCGAATATTAATGCGGGTGCCAAAGGCCGAATGAGTAATTTTTACCACGGGCTATTTCTTTTCCTCTTCGTATTATTAGCAGCAGCCATAATCAAAATCATCCCCAATGCAGCACTTGCAGCGATGTTGGTCTATACAGGTTTTAAGCTGGCTTCTCCTACGGAATTTAAGAAGATCAACAGTGTTGGCCTGGATCAAATCTCTCAGTTTCTCACCACTTTAGTAGTAACCCTCCTGACGGATCTATTGGTAGGTGTTGCTGCAGGAATTGCACTAAAAATAGCGATAGAACTTGTTCAGGGCGTAAAGGTCAGAGAAATGTTTGACCTGAAAACACAGGTGGCTGCTGCGGAAGACGGCATGGTGATTAAATTTTCCGGCGTCGCTTCTTTTATCAACTATTTGAAATTCAAAACGCTTATCGATGCCCAGCCTAAGAATCAAAAAATTGTACTGGATTTTAGTGAGGCTTACTTCATTGATCACACCTTCCTGAATAATATTCACAATATTCAAAATAAATTTACCAAAGAAGGAGGAGAGTTAATAAAAGCTGGTTTTGAAAACCATCATTTCCAGTCCAAACATCATCTATCCACCAGAAGGTTGATTAATAATCCATATCGAAAAACTTCCATTCCTTCAGCCCTTTCGAAGCGGGCGACCATTATTCAAAAAATGGCCATGGCAAATGGATTGGACTTCGAAGCGCACCTGAGCCCCTCTTTTGTTCGGCCATATCTAAGTGCCTTTTCCATTTTGACGAGGCTGCGCAGAGCAAAAAACTTTGTCCTCGGAACCAGAGAACATTACAGTTTTATGATTTGTGATATTTCATATGTGAATGTGGGCGATTTTTCTACCGAAACCAATTCTGCCACTATCGCATTGATTTTCAATATTGCCAAAGGGGGAGTGCCCGACTTTTACACCCAGAAAAACAGTGATTTATTTCATCTGGCCAATCAATATGATTTTGAATTGATGCCTAAATCCAAAGACTTGCCTTTTGAGGTATATGGGAATAATGCATCGCTCACAGATAGCTTCTTTACTCCAAAAATGGCAACGCTCATCGCGGAACAGCCTTACCAAATTGAATGTAAACGCCGGGAGATGTTAATTCATAAAGATTGGCAACGAATTTCCGAAGGAGCATCAATGGAGGATTTTCTACATTATGTAGACCAATTGGCTTCAGAGGTGGTGCGTAAAAGGCTGGAGGAGGCTACTGTTAATAAAATGTAAATATGATAGCATACCAATAGTGGGTTTTGAGTCCACCAGGAATGGACTAACTGGCTATAGGGATATTTACAACTATTGTGTTTGTTGTGGAGTAGAACGGATCATTGAAAATTCGCCCTCTTATTTTATTCGAAACACAATAGCAAAAGAGAAAGCGAGCGCTCAAAAATTTAGAGCTCGCTTTCCTTCTTTCTTGACTTACTAAGCGCTAAGCTTATAAGAAAAAAGCGATTACCATTAAATTTATGCCCAAAACCAGGAAATAGCACCTGTTTGGGAACTTAGAAATCGATCGGAATCTTCCACTCATAAGCTACCGTTCTTCCTATTTCAAATTACTTACCGCTAGAGGAGGGTAATCACAATAATCTCCCTATTATCAACAAGTTTCGATCGGATTTACTGATTTTTAATAGCCCAAATTTGAGAAATCTGGTATTCTTTTTATTTATCTGATCTAAAAGGCAAAGTTCTAAATAAGTAAAATTCTCTCATTTTTCCCGCCTTTCTACCAAATGAGGTTTTGGTATGAATAATCCAGTATAATTCAAAATCGTATATAAAAAAAAGCGCATTTTCATGCGCTCTAATTCTTTATTAACTACAACGTATATCAAATAAGGAAACCGGGAAATTCGGATCCTTACGCTTACAAACCACCCTGATGGCAGATGTTCGTACCGGAGCAGCTAAAACAATATGGTTCCAGGAGTTACGATTATCAGATTTTTCAAATAATAAATTTTCCTGATCATCATAAACCTTAAAGGCCTCCACACAGAAAGGTACCACCTGCTCAGGATGGCCAAACTGAGAGGATTCCATCGGATGGTCAAAATCCGCATCAAATACCAGATCAATATGCTGAAAAGTAACCGCTTGGTTCCAGCTTACTGTCAATGTCGGCTCTTCCTCGGTTGGATCTGCTATCCATGCATTGGTTCCTAAAACTGGCCGGTTAATGCCATTTTTCAACTGTTCCACTCTACCCACCGGCAAGGCATTTTCAAAAGTCATGGCAATGTTTTTTCCTTTTGGGCGACGTTCCGGCGTCCAGAATTCAAATGCATCCACTCCAATATCTTCCGTTGGTTCCTGGGCTCCATAGTTGGATACTTCAATATTTTGTTTTCTGAATACAGACAAAATACCACTTACCCGAAGATCTGATTCTATTAGAGAAACGGCGGGATTCCTTTCGAAACTAATGAAATAATAGGCCGTGGCCGGAATCTTAGTCTCGAATTTCACCTCAATTTCTTGCCTTCCTTTCTTCAGTTTTATGGTTTTCGATTCCATTTCTCCCTCCGGCGTAAAATTGGTCTCCACTTTCGAGGCTCTCAAACGCACCAACAATTCCGTATCTTCAGAAGCCTCCACAGGCAAACTAAAGCTTACACTATCGCCTAAAGTATAAGGGATAATCTGTGCTGTAGGCATATTGAGTACCAATTTACCCGCACCTGCCGGTAACGCTCGCATTTCCCAGGCGGAAGAAACGGAAATGTTTCCTTGTTGAGTTAAATCCTGAGCAGATTCCAGTTTCAGGCCCGGAATGTAGGCATTCTGTGCCAATAAGGTTTCCTGAATGGACTGGATTGCTTTTCCTTTAATTGCTTTTGCTGGGTATAAATTATGTTTAATACAATAGGCAGCGGCAACGCCTACCGCTTCTGCCTGTACGGCACAAGTCGCCATTACACGAGTAGATCCAAACGCCACATGAGACGCACTAACGATTCGGCCTCCAAAGAACAGATTGTTCACATCTTTACTGATGCTAATGCTCAATGGAATCTGATAAACCCCTTTGCCATGCCACTGAGAACAACTGGATAAGGGAGAATATACCCCATCTGCGGGATGCAAATCCAGGGCCCATCCTCCAAAGGCAACCGCATCCGTATGTGTTCTCTGCTCGATAATATCCTGCTGTTTCAGCATCGTTAAACCTTCAAAACGACGGCTCTCGCGCTTCCCTGGTACGGTACCTACCCATTCCAGGGTCAGGTTTTCCGCTTCGGGGAATTTACCGGAATTCTTTATATAATCCCAGATACCATAAACGACTCTCCAGAGCTCGTACTTTATTTCTTCCGTCTGGTGAATGGTGTCCAACCGGCCACCATACTCTATCCACCAATAATTACATCCGGTATGCTCAGGACGGATTTTGGCGAATTTTGGTAATTTGGTAATATCCTTCAATGCGTGTGCCGGCGCCACGTATTTTGTAGGACGGCCGGTATCTTTGGTATAGAAATATATAGTATGCCCCAATAACTCCCCGTATTTCTCCACATCCGGCGCCATTTTCTCTCCAAACGCTTCCACACGCTCTGCTCCCATGCGAAAAGCCGCACCCGCCAAAAAGGAGACGATTCCATCCCCGGAAGCATCCATAAAGTACTTACCTTTTAATTTATAAGCCGTGGAATTCTGCGCATTGAAGGCCGATACCTCAGTAATCGTTTCGCCCGCTTTGTCTACCGCAAAGGCTGCGGTATTGAGCAACAAAGTAATATTTTCCTCTGCCTGAACTTTATCCAAGAGAATATGATCGAAAAAAATGGGATTTCCTTCCCGGTTACGATAAAGGTTCTCCTCCATGATCTCCCCGATCACTCCACCTTCACGAGCCCAGCGATTATTATTTCCCATATGAGAAGTAGCGCCCAGGCTCCACAAACGAACTTCACTGGAAGCGTTGCCACCCAACACCGGACGGTCCTGAACCAACACCACTTGCAAACCCTGTCGGGCTGCAGATATGGCCCCACATGTTCCGGCCAGCCCTCCTCCGACAATCACTAAATCAACATTAATATTAACTTCCTTCGTCGCTCTTGCCGACTCAAAATTTACTATTTCCATAATTTTAAAAAAATATATTCAGCAGTTAGGCAGTCTCCAACGCTTTAGTTTTTTGTTTAGCTTCTATTTTGCTTTTAGTCCAGACAAAATAGGATAGTCCGAAAATTAAAACCGAAAGTACCAACAGGTACATTGTTCCCGCAGAAGCCAGTAAAGCTATGCTCGCCAACAATACGCCCACTGCGGTTAAGGAATAACTCATTACTCGTAGGCTAAAGGCATTGGTCTGACCGGCTTCTTCCACTTCCGCTCTTCTAATGGCTATTTCCGGCACGCGAGTTTCAGCAATTGACTTCACCAAAGAATAATAAATTTCACTAGTGGTCAGTAAGACTAAAGGGATCAGTACTCCGAAAAGCATTTCCTCGGCACGGTTAAGACCACCCCAATTCATGAAGGCCGGTGCAAATTTCAGACTAATATTAATCAGCAAACTCACTGATGTAATCGAAATAAAGCCCTTTCCACTTAGGCGTTTAGAGAATAAGCTCCAAATTGGGGGGCCATAAAGAGATACCCCTGTAACAGCACTTATACTTAGAATCACATTTACAATTCCACCTGCTAATGGCACCAATAAAGCCACCCCTATCGCGCAGCAACCACACAGGATGGTCGCCAAACGAGCAACTTGAATGAGCTGCTTGCCCTTTAGTTGCGGTAAAATTCTTAAAACAATATCATTGGTAATAACGGCTGCCGAAATATTCAGTGCTCCATTTACCGAACTCGCCGTGGCGTACAACATTCCACCAATCATCAAGCCTAACATACCGGCAGGCAATACCTTTTGACATATCAAAAGATAGGCCCCTTCCATATCCAGACCAGAAAGATTAGGGTCTATCAATTTGTATAACATCGGAGGCAGCATCCACAAAACGGGCGAGAAGGTATACAAGCACCCAAATAAATAAACTACTTTTTTAGCTGCTTTCCTATTCCCTACTGAGGTGTATCGTTGTATATATGCCCAATTACCCCCCAGGAAAATAGCGTTATAAATGCCAAAGGAGAAGAGGAATAGCGGATTATACTTTTCATTGGTAATGGCAAAGAATCCTTCAGGTGCTTTCCCAAATAAAGCTTGCACCCCACCAATTTCTTCAAAGGAAAGAGGTAATACCACTAATATCGCACAGGTCAGAATGATAAATTGCAAAACATCGGTCACCATCACGGCCTTTAGGCCTCCCAAAGTGGTGTACAATATCATGAATAAGCCCAATACCACTATACACCGGTAAACAGAGACATCCATCGAGACACTTATAATTTTCGCTACCGGATATAAAAATGCTCCTGTATAGGCCAGCGACATAAAAAGAAATATGTATGTAAACAATTTCTGCGTGCTATCCCCAAAACGGTATCGTAAATATTCGGCGGCAGTCAGCGCTCCGGTTTGATGCCATTTTCCGGCAATAAATTTTCCCACCAGGAAGCCGGCCACACACATGGTCCATTGTATTCCAATGGCTACCGCACCATATTCATAAGCGATAGCTCCCCAAACCACGAAAGTCCCGGCACTAAAAAATCCCATGAATAGGGACAAACCACTCATCGCCCAGGGCACAGATCCCCCGCCCGCAAAAAAGCTTTTCATGTCCTTTTCCCGGGCAAACAACAAGCCCACCGCTAGTACGATGAGGGAAAAAAGTCCAATTACCAAGTAATCAAATGTATTCATATTAAAAAATTTAATTGCTAAAACCCTGTATTTGTGAGACAGGAAGCGCCATTATCAGGAAAATGAAGCTAATTTTTTCGCCACCAGCCCCAAATAAGCCCAAGGGGTTTATCTTCAGGCTATAGCGATCTTTTTCCCGGAATTATTAAATAGCCCAAAATGCGATATGCTTACTTTCCCCTCCTTACACTTATGCTTTGTAAAAAAACCGAAACGAGGAAATTCAACCATTTTGGCCGCCTTTCAGCGATAGGAAGATGGAAGCAGGCATCTTTCGGCTTAAAATTCATTTAAAAATAAACTCCTCTCTAACAAGTATTACAAATAAGGGGGAGCTCGGGAAAAGAAAGGGGGGACAAAAAACCAATAAATTAAGGTTCATTTATTTTATCCCTGTTGTTAATGGTTGCGACTAATCCTATATAGTAATAATAAAGTCAGCCTCAGCAGTCGCTACTGGGGGATACACTACATTTCTAGAGAAAAGACCTATTATGATGCTCATACCTCCGCCAAAGCACAATGCATTTTTAAATTTTAAAACATAGCGAGGAAATGATGAAACAAATGGAGCGGTTTCACTTGTTTTAAAAATACAAGGTCGTTATTTCAAATAATAATCAAGAAGTCTAAATCCGATCATTAACTGTTCTTTATTTTCCAATAAAATGAAAAGCCATGAGCAGTGAAAAATCACTTTATGAACGACTTGGTGGAATTGAGGGGATTACCACTATCGTTGATGACATTATTGATTTGCATTTCGCCAACCCCGGCATCAAGGCGCGATATATGCCTTTAAAAGAAAATCCTGAACATTTTGCAGAGGTAAGAAAACATCTCATTCATTTCTTAGCCGCAGGTAGCGGAGGGCCTCAGACTTACGAAGGCGGGGATATGGTCACTGTGCATACCGGCATGAATATCTCCAAAGCGGAATATATGGACGTAATGGATGATATCATGGCCGCCTTAGACAAAAATAACATTAGTGAAGATGCTAAGAAAGACGTTTTGGCGATCGCCTATTCTTTGAAAGGCCAAATGATTGGAGTTTAGTTAAATGGCATCACAAAAACACCAATAGCCTGCTATTGGCAAAGGGATGTACATTCCAGAAACATGATTTTCGGAAGTCTGACTTTAAATTCCTGATAAATTCTCCCATTTGGGGGAATTTTTTTCCCATTGTAATCTTTACCTGAATTATCTATCGATGTAACTTAAATGAATTATAATCAAATCACAACGAACGTTTTTTTGATTTTTAATACCCGCAATTTTGGGAAGCTAGATTTCTACTTATTCATCTTTTGGGTTGGGGAAAAATGAAACTGAGAAAATGCTTTAGAGCATGGTTTAATCTGAATTATTCATCAAAAGATCCACAATAAAACAACATTCCCCTCTACCTCAGGGTATTATGATTGCATTTACTGTTTTTTAGGCCAAATTTTGGGTAATGCATGTATAAAAGCATAAAATCCGGCTGCAAATTATTGAATCGATTTTGGCTAATTTCACAATAGGCTGCTGCTCACTCCAAATAATTGGAGATGATCACTGCTGAAAGATTCTTTCTTGACGAATTTGGCTGTAAAAAACGCTCTGAGCGAGGAATTAAGAATGCTTAGTTCCTCGGCCAGAGCGGTATGATCGGGATTTGCTCTTCCTCCTTAGGTTCATCCCATAAAAACTATAAAGGGGAAGGATATTCCTTTATTCAAAAGCAAACTCCACATGCTGACTTTCATCCGCAGAAGACTTGCCTATCCACAAATCGAATTTGCCGGCTTCACTTCCCCATTTTAAGTCACTGTTATAAAAACTGATAAGGGATTCATCAATGGTGAAAGTGACCGTCCGGCTTTCTCCCTTTTTCAAAAAGACTTTATCAAATCCTTTCAGTTCCTTTACCGGACGAGTGACGGAGGCGGCTTGATCATGCAAATAGAGTTGGACAATTTCCTCTCCGTCATGATTCCCCGTGTTTTTTATGGTGATAGAAGCCTCAATTTCCCCTCCAGCGCTGAAGG
The DNA here is from genome assembly GCF_036244895.1 of Persicobacter diffluens. Classification (NCBI taxonomy): domain Bacteria; kingdom Pseudomonadati; phylum Bacteroidota; class Cytophagia; order Cytophagales; family Persicobacteraceae; genus Persicobacter; species Persicobacter diffluens. Next base: position 12,154 of record NZ_BQKE01000004.1, on the reverse strand, counting down.
TTTTCCGGCTCAAAGAAAGACCACTATACTCAAAAGTAGTATAACTTAAACCATGTCCAAAAACATATAAAGGACTGTTCGGCACATCCAGGTAGGAAGATTTGTAATCTGCCCATTGATTGGGATCCAGTGGTCGACCCGTATTTTTCGCATTATAATAAATGGGGCACTGCCCCACATTTCTGGGAAAACTCATCGTCAGTTTGGCCGAAGGATTATAATCTCCGGAAATAATATCCGCAATGGCATGCCCGGCCATGGTACCCGGATACCAGGCCTCCACGATGGCCTGCAGATTTTCATCCTCCCATGATAAATTCAGGGGACGACCATTGAGCACTATCAAAATGATAGGCTTTCCGGTTTTTTTCAGCTCCATCAACAATTTTCGCTGTGGGACGGGTAACTGAATATTGGTACGGCTGGCCGCCTCTCCGGACCAGTTAAAGTCCTCTCCCATGGCGACAATGATTTTGTCGGCCTGCTTGGCAATATTAAGCGCCTCTTCAAAGCCTTGTTCTTTCTCCTCATTTAATAAATCACAGCCCTTGGCATACAAAAATTCCATCCCACTGTCCTGGTATTTCTCCTGAAGGCCTTCAAATATCGTTACGGATTCTTCCCGATTTCCCCGGATAGCCCATTCTCCATTCAGGCTATTTCTTTCCTTAATCATGGGCCCGATCAGTGCTATTTTTTCTCCGTCGGTCTTCTGAAGGGGTAAAATATCTCCCTCATTTTTAAGCAAGACAATAGACCTTTGGGCGCCTTTTCGGGCTTCTTCCAAATATTCCGGCTTTCCGATTGTTGCTTTCTCCCGCTCCGGATCCATATATCGAAAAGGGTCTTCAAAAAGTCCCAGCATTACCTTCATTTCCAATACCCGGGCAGCTGCAATATTAATCTGTTCCTCCGATATTTTTCCCTGATCATATAAGGTTTTTAAATGCTGCACAAAAGCGGCACCATTCATATCCATATCAATACCAGCCTGAGCAGATTTCAAGGCGGCCTCCTGCAAATCAGCCGCATAGCCATGGTCAATCATTTCATTGATGGCGGTATAATCCGTTACCACCATTCCCCGGAAATCCCATTGGTCTCTTAAAATATCGGTATATAAATATTTATTACCCGTAGCCGGAACACCCGCTATTTCATTAAAGGAAGTCATAAAAGTAGCGACCCCGGACACTATACAGGCTTCAAAGGGCGGGAAATAAGTTTCAAATAAGGTGTGTCGCGAAACATCTACCGTATTGTAATCACGACCTGCCTCGGCAGCTCCATAAGCCACAAAGTGCTTCGCACAGGCCAACATGGTATTGGGCTTGGCAAAATCCTGCCAGCTATTGATCCCCTGAAAACCTTTCACGCGGGCCTTGGCGATGGCTTCCCCCAGGAATACATCCTCTCCGGCGCCTTCCATTACCCTGCCCCAGCGGGCATCACGCCCCACATCCACCATGGGGGCGAAAGTCCAGGAAATACCCGCCGCAGTAGCTTCTTCCGCAGCGATGCGGGCACTTTTTTCCATCAAGTCCAGGTCCCAGGAGCAGGACTCGGCCAGCGGCATGGGAAAGGTGGTCTCATAGCCATGAATTACATCAGCGGCGAAGAGAATGGGAATTTTAAGTCTTGATTTGGACATCGCCTGCTCCTGTAGCTGTCGCAAACCTTCCGCTCCAAAGACATTGAACATGGAGCCCACCATTCCTTTTTCCAGATAAGTTTTGAACTCATCCCCAATTTCCGGACCGGTGACTGCTCCCTGACCGGCAAACTGCGTCATCTGCCCAATCTTCTCCTCCAGGGTCATTTGACGAATCAGATCATCTACCTTTTCTATAGTGGCCGGATCGTTGGTGTAACTTTTCCAGCCACTCTCTGTGGCGGATTTTTGGGCGCTGGCACAGAAGGCCAGCAGCACAAAAATGCCCATATTGAAAATAAACTTCATCTTCCTCATTTAATATTGTGGTTGTTGCTCCAACACACCATTGGTGCGTTCAATTTCTTGCTGAGGTACCGGCAAAATAAAGTGAACCGCCGGGTCAAAATTGGATTTCCCATGGATAGCCATCTGTTCAGACGCATAGCCGGGTTGCTTGGCATCCATTCGGATCAAATCAAAATACCGAATGCCTTCCATTCCAAACTCCACCTGTCTTTCTTTCCAGATGAGTTCTCTTAATGCCGCCTGAGCGGTTTCCGTTATTTCCGGAAGAATGTCCGCATTCTCCCCTCTTGCACGGGCTCTCACCTCTTCCAAATAAGTTAAAGCGACCGTGGAATTCCCCAACTCATTTGCACATTCAGCAGCCATCAACAGCACATCCGCATATCGAATATGGTACAGGTGACCTCCTCCATTGCCTACATCATTAACAATTTCACTTTCTGCACGATAAGCTTTCTGATTATAGGCTCCGATGCCATCCACATCCGGCACTTCAAAGCCATCACGGGTAATTTCACCGGCATACAAAAAAGTAGCTTCTCTTCTTGGGTCATCTGCCTCATAGGCACCTTCCAGTGCATCAGAAGGAATATTAAAACCCCAGCCCCTGTTCAAATCACCTCTCACTCCCTGAACCTGATTGTACTGGGAGCCTACTCCCCCTTCCGGGGTCGCGGTGGCGAACATTTCAAATATGATTTCTTTACTGGCATGGCCGGCAGGGGTAAATAAATCCGCATAGCTCTCAAATAAAGCATACTCATTGGAAGCAATGACTTCCTGAAATAAGTCAAAAGCACTTTGATAATCTTGTTGATAGAGATAAGCTTTGGCCAATAGCGCCTGGGCTGCACCTTTAGTTACACGTCCGAGGTCTTCCTCTCCCAGTTCACTTCTTAAGGGTAATTTTTCAATGGCATTGCTCAAATCCGTGGTGACCTGCTCATACACCTCCTCTTCAGTATTGCGCGGAATAGAATATTCATCAATATTCGGGACACTGGTCCGGATAGGGACTCCCCCAAAAGAACGCACGAGGTTGAAATGAAAGAAACCTCGGAGAAATTCCATCTCCCCGGTGAATCGATTACGGCTTTCTTCTGACATTTCCACGGCTCCAATATTATCTAACACCTGATTGGCACGATTGATCCCGAAATAATTACCGGACCACCAGCCAAAAATTTCCGGATTGGAGGGATTAAAAGTAAAATTATCCATTTCGATTTGGGAGGGACCATCCTCGGTGGTACTTCCTTTATCCGCATCATCGGAGATAATACTATTACACCCTAAATAGGGAAAGGCGGAGAGTTCCCAGCGCAATAATGTATTGTAGGTGGCAAATACGGCCCGTTCTACATTTTCTTCGGAGGTAAAGAAGGTATTCGGGGACTGCTGGCCCTGCGGATTCTTCTCCAAAAAGTCCTCGCAGGCACTGAATATCAATAGGAAAAACACCGGTATTCCGATTGACAATTTATTTTTTATCATGGAGTTCATAAGGCAAATGGATTAGAAGGTGACATCGATTCCCAGAGAATAAATAGAGGGCACCGGATAAGTACCCAAGTCAATCCCGTTGGCAATAGGACTGGTGGAGATAATCTCGGGATTAAAGCCACTATAATCCGTGATGGTCAACAGGTTGGTTCCGGAAACATAGACGCGCAATTTCTTAACATAAAAGCGCTCCGATACATCAGGATTGATGGTGTAACCAATACTCAAATTATTCAGTCGGAAGAAAGAACCATCCTCGATAAAACGATCTGAAACATTATAATTCACCCCGGAATTGGTCACCCTGGGTTCTGAATTAGAGGTATTGGGACCCGTCCAACGATTCAGGAAGCTGGTCTCATAATTGACAATATCCGGACGGACTTGCTTTTTACCATTGTAAATATCATTTCCGGCCTGCCCGGCCCAGTCCATTGCAAAATCGAAGCCCTTGAAGTCAAAGCTGAAGTTCAAACCAAAAACCATGGTAGGGGTAGGATTCCCGATAATGGTCCGGTCATCGTCATTAATGACATCATCTCCATTAATATCACGGAAACGTAAATCCCCAACTTCCGCATTGGGTACCTGGGCAAACTGTGTAAGATCATCAGTGGTTTGATTGACGCCAACTACCTCATATCCATAGAAAGAACCTATCGGCTCTCCTACACGCGTAAGAGAAACATTGTAACCACCAAAATTTAGGGAACCATCAATGATTTCATTTCCGATTTGGGTTACCTCATTGTTTACGGTAGAAAAATTAGCCCCAACATGGTAAGAAAAATCCCCTTTGGTATCATCCCAATTAATCGAAAGGTCAATACCATCATTGACTACCTCTCCGATGTTCACCGTTTGTCGCGCATCAAAACCGGTATTGGCCGGCACAGGAACACTTACCAATAAATCAGTGGACGTTCGGTTATAATAATCAAATTCTGCCGTCAGGCGCTGCTCCACAAATCCTATTTCAAAACCAATATTATATTGCTCAACCGTCTCCCATTTCAAATCCGGATTGGGCAAATCCACTGCCGTTGATCCGGGTCGACGGACTGCCGGTACTCCGGTGGTATAATCAAAGCCGGTCGAGATGGTGGCCTGAGAGGCATAATCCCCGATTTTATCGTTACCGATTTGTCCATAAGAACCCCGTAGTTTAAAATTGGAAACAGCGCCTATATTATCCTTAAAAAACGATTCCTCGGACATTCGCCAACCTAATGCGACGGAGGGGAAAGCGGCATAGCGATTATTCTCCCCAAAGCGGGAGCTCCCATCCACCCGGATGGAGGCGGTTAAGAGATATTTATCCATCAGGGTATAATTTACCCGTGCCAGATAGGACAGCAGGCTGGACTGATTGGCAATATTCCCATTGGTCTGCCCGGCCTGATCTCCGGCATCCAGATACCACAAATCCTCAGAACCTGGTGGTACATTTAGTCGGGTACCGGTCAGGGACTCATTATGAAAATCCTGTATGGTAATCCCGGCTACAGCACTGATCAGATGATCTTCGCCAATTTCCTTATAGTAACTAAGGGTATTTTCCCACAAATAACTGATGAATAAATTATTGGTGATGGTCAGCCTGGAATTGAGATTTTGCTGTGTGGGCGAGACCAGAAATTCCGGCACATAATTCCTGTTTTTACTTCCGTTGATTTCCCAACCCACATTGGTCTTGAATCTGAAATCTTTCAAAAAAGAAATTTCACCAAAGAGCGTTCCTACTGTCCACAATCTGCGGGTTTCATTATTGGTTTCATAAAACAACTGCGCCGCCGGATTGGCCACATTAGTGCTAGAGGCGGCAAAGCTGCCATCGGCATTTTTGGGAACGTCCGTGGGAGCCATCATATAAGCATTTTGCAATACATTTCCCGGGACAAGGTCTTCTGTAATAAAGCTGAACTGAAGGTTATGGCCTACTTTAAACCAGTCCGCCACCTGATAGGTATTATTGATCCTTAAGGCCAAACGATCATATTCCGACCCTTTCACTACCCCTTTTTGCTCAAAATAACTTAAGCTCACATTATAGGTGGTCTTTTCTGAACCCCCATTAAAGGAAAGCTGATGGTTTTGCATGGGCGCCACCTCTAAAACTTCATCAAACCAATCGGTATTGGCCAGTCCTTCCAAATCGGGAAAAGGTATTTCCGATCCGGTATTCACCGCTGATTCATTAGCCAGGGTGGCATATTGCTGGCCGTTTACCATATCGATCCTTTTCTGCACATTCTGAAAGCCTACATAGCCCGAATAATTAACATTACTCGTACCCTTCACCCCTTCTTTGGTGGTAATGATGATTACCCCATTGGCACCCCTCGAACCGTAAATGGCAGTGGCCGATGCATCCTTCAGCACCTGCATGGATTTGATATCGTTGGCCGAGAGATAAGAAATATCATCCAGCAACATACCATCCACCACGTAGAGCGGACTCGCATCCCCGGTAGTTCCTACCCCACGAATCCGAATTACCGGCGCTGCACCAGGTTGCCCTTGTTGCACCACCTGTACGCCGGAAACTTTTCCCTGAAGCGCATCAGTCGGATTGGCCGAGGGAACCGAGGTCAGTGCTTCGGCATCAATAGTGGAAACGGCTCCGGTGAGGTCCTTCTTTTTCTGCACCCCATAACCGACCACCACAATTTCATCGAGCTGTTCTACATTTTCCTGAAGAGAAATATCAAAAACCGTTTGGTTCCCAATCTCCACGGTTTGGTTTTTGAATCCGATATAGGATACTTCCAACATTAAATCACCCTCCTCTATTTCCATGGAAAAGGCGCCATTAATATCGGTTACCGTTCCTCGGCTGGTTCCTTTCACTACCACATTCGCACCAATAATCGGTTCCTGGTCCGTAGAAGAAATGACACTTCCACTGATGACTTGCTGTGCTTGAGCCAGGCCGGTTTGAAACTGAAAAATGAGCAGGCAAAGCAGCCAGGGGACATGCTTTCTCCACCCTCGAAATGTAAATTTTCTCATGGCATTAGTTTACTGGTTATTCAGTGGTTTAACTAACGACAGCGGATAAAGCTTTGAAAATCGAAAAATTGTGCAATTTTATTAAAAAAATTATACTATTTATTGTTTATGGAGCATTAAAGCCTGAAAATCAATTCAAATCTGCAGACATCTCCTCCCTTTTTTACTTATTGATGTTGGAAATAAAGATCAGGGAAAATCTTATACCTGAAAAAAGTTTTGTTTTAAAAGAGGCTTTGGTGAATGATAAAAAGAGCTTAATACCAATTGCCTAATGAATTTGCCGTATAGTGGAAAGGGTGCTGGCTTTTGCGGACAATCCAACTATTTTCCATTTACCGCAAAAACCTACAAACAATTGTGAAACGGCGATTTAAGCGCAAATTAAGAAGCGCTCCAAACGGCTTAAATTCGAATTGTTGGAAGCGATTTGGGCTTTTCACCACCCTCTAAGCTGAATTATTCAAGGCTATATTTGGTGGTTCATTTTAAGCTAAATTATTCAAGGCTAAACTCATTGACTAAGCACAGGCAATTTATTCTCAGGTATTTCCAATACGTCTTCTTTGATTTAGAAAAGCCCAATTTTAGACAAGATTGCTTTATGCTCAATCAACTGTTTTTTTAGAAAATTTTAAATAAGAAACTATTCCTTCATTTTCCCGCCCAGCAGCAAAACGAGGATAGAAAAATAAATAAATCCGGCTTAACACCTCTTTCCCGGATTGGAAATTCCTATTCACAATTCTCTATAAACCAAATAGAATGATCTTAATTTCCTTCAGAATCAAGGGAAAGCCATTATCCCATACCAACTCAACAAAGATAAGATAGTCCCATTATGAGTGATTATTAGCTTAACCCCTGCAGCGCATTATCCGTAACTTGTGACTACATTTTATGCATGAATAAACTTTTTAATTCTGACTATCAATAATTAATGATAAGCGAAATTTTGGTCGACCATCATTTATCAGGATTCATTTTTTACCAAAATTACTATGCAAAATTTTTCCCTCAAAACACTCCTTTTGGTACTGTTTTACCTTTGTGTACCATTAGGACTTATGGCGCAGAATGTGGTTTCCGGGGTGGTGACTGGCGATGATCAGGAGCCCATTCCCGGTGTCAACATCCAAATAAAAGGCACCGCTAAAGGAGTAATTACCGATTTTAATGGTAACTATCAGATTCAGGTAAGCCCGGAAGACATCCTGATGTTCTCCTTTGTAGGCTATCAGGATCAGGAAATTAAAGTAGGCAACCAAAGCCAAATCCATGTTCAGCTAAACTCCTCAGTCACCGAACTGGAAGAGCTGGTAGTGGTTGGTTATGGTGTACAAAAGAAAAGCGTGGTAACCGGAGCGATTGCCAGTGTGAAACCCGAAGAGATCGAGGCTACCCCAATTTCTGACGCCAGCCAGGCACTACAGGGCCGTACTTCCGGTGTCATGGTACAGATGAACTCCGGTGCACCCGGGGGTGGCGTCAACGTAAAGGTCCGGGGAATTGGTACCAACGGTAACTCGAACCCGCTTTACATTGTGGACGGACTACAATTAACCGACATCTCTTACCTTTCTCCAAATGACATCCAGTCCATGGAGGTGTTGAAAGATGCCGCTTCTGCAGCAATTTACGGTGCCAGAGGTGCAAATGGAGTGGTTTTAATCACGACCAAACAAGGAAGCAAAGGGAACCTGAAAGTAACTTACGATGGTTATTATGGACTTCAAAGTCCCTGGAAGCAGGTCGATATGATGAACGCCAACCAATACATGAATGCCATTAACACGGCTTCTATTTGGGATGGTAATGAGCCGAAATTCACCGATGCGCAGATTGCCGGAAATACGGTGGACACCAACTGGCAGGACGAACTGTTTGTTACCGCACCGATCACTAACCATGCGGTGGGATTCACCGGAGGAAACGATGTTTCTTCTTTTAGTGCGGCTTTGGCCTATTTTGGACAGGAAGGTATTGTGATGGGGGGAGACAAATCCTTTTATAATCGGTATAACTTCAGATTGAACTCTACCCACAAGCTGAGCAAGACGATTACTTTCGGTGAAAACATGACAGTTGTCTTTGATAATGGAAGTAATGTCAATGAAAAATCTGCGGGAGGGCCTTTATTCATGTCTTACCTCTATGATCCGATCACACCAGTAGTGGAGACTGATCCTGCCAAAATCGCGAGCTATCATCCCAATTCCGTATTGAATGATGCTGGCTATCCATACGGTCAGAGTGAGTACAACATCAACCAGGTAACGAATCCCATTGGAATGGCGGCGAGGACTTTTAATGAATATAATACCCGTATCATCCGCGGTAATGTCTACCTTGATTTCGATCTGAAAAATGCCTTACCGGGCTTGAAGTTCAAAACTGACCTGGGAATCAATTCCACCAATAGTTTCAGTCGTAACTTTAACCCTATTTATTATTTGACCAGTTTCCATACGGCCAACAAAAACTCCCTGATCAATAATACCCGTCAGAATTTACAGCTGCAGTGGGAGAATGTGTTGTCCTATCAAAAGACCATTGGTGCGCATGATTTTTCTATCATCGCGGGTAATACAGTTTTAAATTCAGATAATTATTACTCCCGCACCAATACCGCTGGTATTTACCCGAATGACTGGGACTTTGCCTGGGCCAGTAACGGCGATAAGGAAAATATGACGGTGGAATCCATGTTGAATCGAAACCGTATGTTATCCTTCTTTGGTAGGGTAAGTTACAACTATAACGAGCGCTATATGGCCACTGCTACCGTTCGTCGGGATGGTTCTACACGCTTTGGAGAAAATAATCGCTTCGGTACTTTCCCCTCAGTTTCTGTGGGTTGGAATATAAGCAATGAAGATTTCTTTGATTTCGATTATAATACATTCTCTCTAGCTAAAATTCGGGCTTCCTGGGGTCAGGTAGGTAATGACCGCATTGGTGACTGGGGTTATATTTCGGCCATTCAAAGATCAGAAGTGTATCAGATCAATGATCTAATGGTACAAGGATTTGCCCCTTTACAGGCGGCCAACCCAGACCTGAAATGGGAAACTTCTGAAACCCTGAACTTTGGTCTGGATTTAGGATTCTTCCGAAATAAACTGACCTTCACCGCAGAATACTACGACAAAATCACCCGTGACTTGTTGTTTAACATGCCGATTCCATCATTCGCTGGAGTTTCTTCCCCATTGGCCAACATCGGATCGGTATCCAATAAAGGGGTGGAACTGGATTTGAGATTTACGGAAGAAGTGGGAGATTTCAAATTCGACATCATTGCCAATGGATCTTACAATAAAAATGAAATGCTTTCTTTGGAAAATCAGGAAGGCTATTTCAATGATCCAACCAACAACCTTTATGGTACCATGCTGGGTAAAAACCGTGTGGAAGTGGGCTATCCGATGCCTTTCATGTTTGGCTATAAAACGAACGGTATTTTCCAAAATGAAAATGAGGTAAATGACCACCGAAATTCAGAAGGCGAACTGATTCAGCCCAATGCCAAGCCAGGTGATATCCGCTATGTGGACATTAATGGAGATGGAAAAATCGATGATGATGACCGAACGCAAATCTCCAATGCCGTACCAAAATGGAATTACGGCTTCACCCTGAATATGAATTATAAGCAATGGGATTTCAGTGCTTTCTTCCAGGGACAGGCGGGTTACGATATCGTGAACCTGATCAGAAACAACAATGAGGCTTATGCCAATATGTCTACCAGAGCGCTGGGGCACTGGACCGGCGAAGGTTCCACCAATGACTATCCGGCATTGAGTCTGGCAGACCCTAACGGTAACTTCTCCAAGATCAATGACATGGTGCATGTGGAAAACGGCTCCTACATGAGATTGAAAAACCTGCAGGTCGGATACAGCTTCAATAAGAATGTATTAGAAAAAATGCACCTTTCCCGCCTGCGTGTATATGTTTCCGGTCAGAACCTGTTGACTTTCACCAATTACACAGGGGCAGATCCGGAATTGGCGCATGATGATTTAATGCGGTTCGGAGTTGATAATGGCGGTTACCCGCAGGCCCGAACTATTTTGTTGGGTGTAAATGTTGGATTTTAATTTTTTGCCAAGATGAAAAAGCTTTTTTTATTTTTAATATTATTGGGGGGGTGTAACTTCCTCGACCTTGACCCTATCGATCGTATCTCCTCTGACACCTATTATTCTTCTGTAGAGGAGGCGCATCAGGCACTGATCTCTTGTTATGAGCCTATTCGCCGAACCAGAATCAGCCCGTCCAAGGGTTTCCCTTTATATTCCTTGTCACTTTTCTGTACCACCATGTCTGATGATGCCAATGGTGGCGCCATTACCATTCAGTCTGGTAACCCCTATCAGGAGGCCAATCTGCTGGATGTAAATCCGGCGCGTTCGGAGGCCTTTTGGGCAAGAAGTTACAGTGGTATTGCCCGCGTAAATAATTTACTGGACAACTGGAGTAACATTCAGGTGAAGCCGGGAGAAGAAAGTGCGGCCCAGTATATTCAGGCAGAGGCCTACTTCCTACGTGCACATTACTATTTTGAATTACTTCGCTTGTATGAAAATGTCATCCTGACCACTAGCGGCCAAATCGGGGCGAATAACTTCAGAGATTTTGAGCAGGAAGATCCGCATGTGGTTTATGCACAGGCTACAGAAGATTTTCTTAAGGCAATTCCGCTAATGGCCGAAAGCACGGAAGCCATCGAAAGAGGGCGCGTTCATAAGTATGGTGCCGCGGCGGAGCTGATCAAAATGTTCATGTTCTACACGGGCTTTTATCAGAAAGATGCCCTTCCATTGCCTGAAGGAGGACAATTTACCAGAACAGAAGCCATTGCTTTGGCGGAGGACATCATGACAAAGGGGCCAGCAACTTTGGCGACGAATTATGCCGATATTTTCCATCCGGTGGATGGGGATTATCACCCGGAAGTATTATTCGAAATACCTTTCATGGATGGAGAAGCATGGCCGGCCTTCACTAACGGACTGACCGGTAATCTGGAATGCCGTGCTTCCGGCCCTATCAGTGCCTTGGGCAATGCTTTTCCGGGATCCTTATTTGGTCCTGGCTGGGCAAACGGTACGGTAAGAAGATCTCTGGTGGACATTTTTGAACCCCAGGATGATCGCCTGCCGGCGACTATTATTGATGCGCAAACCATTATTGATTCACAGGGAGGAGCTCCTTTGGTGATTGGTTGGCAACACACTGGCCTTTATTCCAATAAATATTCGACGCATACGGAGATTCAGCCGGCGATTAGTCCAAACACGAATTACAGTCAGAATTACCACTATATTCGTTTGGCGGACATCTACCTTTTAGCCGCAGAAATGTATTATGATGCCGGAAATGTAGGTAAAGCCCTAAGCCTGGTCAATGATATCCGTGGCCGTGCCAATGCCAGTATCTGGAACAGCTTCGCTAATGGTAAAGAAAGCATACTGGAAGAAAGAAGAAGAGAATTGGCCCTGGAGGGACACCGTTACCATGACCTGTTGCGTCAGGGATTAAATTATGCAAAAAGCAAACTGGATGTGAAGGATTACCAGCTGGACGAAGATCCGGATAATCCGGTAAACGGTGACGTGGGTAAGGCTTCCGATTTTGAGGTAACTTTCAGAACAGAAAGAAGAGGATTCC
>NZ_BQKE01000003.1:0-803428 GCF_036244895.1 Persicobacter diffluens | reverse complement strand
TTAATTTTTGGCATAAAATGTAAAACGGATTATCTATAGTTTATGCTTTAATTATAGTTTTAAGTTATGGGAAGAAAATACCAAATAGTAAATGATGAGTATTTTTACTTTCTTACCTTTACTACGGTTTATTGGCTAGATATTTTCAGTCGGGAAATTTATAGTCAAATACTTATTAATAGTCTTCGTTATTGTCAAAGAGAGAAGGGGCTTAAGATTGGTGCTTTTTGTGTGATGCCTTCTCATGTTCATTTTATTTGGGGATGCCAGGAACAAGGGACATTAAGTGGGATAATAAGGGATTTTAAAAAATATACCAGCAATAGGATTTTAAAAGAAATTCAACTTCACCCGCAAGAGAGTCGACGAGAATGGCTTTTGTGGATGATGGAAAGAGCCGCAAAAAAGAATAGTCGTAATAAGAATTATCAATTTTGGCAGCAACATAATCATCCAATTGAATTGAATACGAATGATAAAATAGATAGTCGTTTGCATTATATTCACAATAATCCGGTTGAAGCGGGTTTGGTGTATGAAGCGACAGCTTGGAAATATAGCTCCGCATCGGCTTATGCCGGTAGGGAGTCACTTTTAGACTTAATATATTTAACATAAAAATATTGAACATTTGATGAATGATTTTTTGAATAGTAGACTAAACAGGGGTCTAAACACTGGTCGTAGTCTTCGCTTGCGGAACTCAGCGGTTTGGTGTGGAAAGTCCAGCAGCGACTATGACCGAGTCCATGGAACTTAGTGGTAGTAGGTCTTAGTGATGCTCGCACGGCTCGCTGTAACACTAAGACCAGGCCTAAGACTAAACAGGGGTCTAAACACTGGTCGTAGTCTTCGTTTGCGGAACTCAGCGGTTTAATGGGAAAGCCCCGCGGTGACTACGACCGAGTCCATGGAACCGAAAAATTCAGTGGTTGGTCTTAGTGATGCTCGCACGGCTCGCTGTAACACTAAGACCAGGCCTAAGACTAAACACTGGTCGTAGTCTTCGCTTGCGGAACTCAGCAGTTTAGTGTGGAAAGCCCCGCGGCGACTACGACCGAGAGCACAGAATGAAAAAATTCAGTGGTTGGTCTTAGTGATGCTCGCATGGCTCGCTGTAACACTAAGACCAGACATAAGATGGAACACTGGTCGTAGTCTTCGCTTGCGGAACTCAGCAGTTTAGTGTGGAAAGCCCCGCGGCGACTACGACCGAGTCCATGGGACTTAGTGGTAGTTGGTCTTAGTGATGCTCGCACGGCTCGCTGTAACACTAAGACCAGGGATGAGCTCGCTGTAACAAAAGACCAGAGATTAGGCGGCGACCAAATTCACCGAATCGATTCAAAAAAATATTAGACAAATAAAGAATTAATAACACTATAGAGAATTGTAGAAAAGAGAAATGGATTATCAACGGTAGAGGTTTTAATGACCTTTCCAAAATGTTAATCCCATGAATCTATTTTGACAATTTGATTAATCCGTTTTACAATTAAATTTTAATGCCATGAAACTTCATGAATTAAAGCCTTTTGCAGCCGGGCTAATGGCCGCAGCGATGATGTTTTCTTCCTGTGGAAGTGATGATGAGCCGGTTAATCCAACTCCTCCTCCGGTGGATGAGGAAAAGGTAGTGCCGACCTTAGCAGTTGCTATCCCTGAGCATATGCGTTCTGGTGATTTTGACCAGGAGTTGACGCATGTTTATTTATATGCTGATTCTGCTCGTTTAGAGTTCAGTTGGGTGCTGGAGGATGAAACTAACTACTATGAAGTTGGAGACGAATTGAGCCTGACCATTGGCGATCAGGAATACACACTGAATGAGGTGGATGGGAAATTTACTACTGACCTTCTAATGGCCGAGTTCAATGACCAGTATTTGGAAGATATTACAGCTTCTGCTAGCGTAGAGATTACGGATGCGAGCTATGAAGAGGAAGGTGATGCTGTGGTGCCACTTGACTTTACGATTACTACGGGTAAGTTTGGTTCTGTGGTGTTTGATTTTCAAACGGACTACCGTTATAGCACAGTGCAAATCTGTGATGCAGCAGGTGAAAATTGCCAGGTTTGGATGGCCGAGAATTTGAGATGGGAAGGAAAAGACGGCAGTATTGGAAGAAGGCTTTATAATTTAATGGGAGAAACAGAGGCAATCCCTAACTATGTGGAGCAATTTGGACATATGTATAGCTTTGATGAAAAGGCTGAACTGCTACCTCTTTTAAGTTCTTCAGATTGGACTTTACCTACTTTTGATAATTGGGGTTCACTATTTATTAATGTTGGAGGATCCGAAGATAATGGCGTTTATTCCAATATTTTTAATGCTCTTTGTGAAGGGGGAACTTGGGATGATTCTATTTATCAAGATCAGGATGATTGGGAGAACCAATATTTATTTTCTGTAAGGGGTGGTGGTATTTACCGAGAGCAAGACAATGGTATTAATGCTTTTGGAGTCCATTCATGGTTTCATTATAATTATGAAAATAGTAATAGCGATTATATAATAAGATTTTCTGATTACGAGACTGAGTTTGTTTACACATTATCATCAGGTAGAAATTTTATTAGATTAGTTAAGTAATTAGAGTTATGACTAAGAGAGTATTATTGTTTTCTATATTTACTTGGTGGAATTTTGTGGCTTTCGGCCAATATGAACTTTCCATATCATCTTTTTCCATTGAGCGAAATACCATTAGTTTGATTTCCCAAACTCAGTTAAAGGTTGAAACAAATTTTAATCCGATAGATGGAGATTATTTAGACAGTTTCCAATATACTCTCTTAGCCCCTTTACCGGATATTGATTTATATAAAAGGACCAATAATTCTTGGTCAAAAATACTACAAAATGGCCAATGGCTCGAAAGGGATATCAGGGAGGGTAATATTTCCGTTTCTACCTTAAATGAAAATGTAAACCCAGGAGATTCTTTTGAATTTTCTTTGAAAGTGGATTACATCGGGGATGATGTTGTTACTATCGATCCTTCTACCGGAAGATTGACGGTTACAATTGGTGCGGTTTCACCCACTTATCATACCGTTCACCCCACTGGTCGTAGTCTTCGCTCGCAGAACTCAGCTGTTTAGTGTGGAAAGTCCAGCGGCGACTACGACCTAGTCCATGGAACTTAATGGTAGTAGGTCTTAGTGATGCTCGCACGGCTCGCTGTAACACTAAGACCAGACATATATTTAGCTGTTTAGTTGGAAAGTCCAGCAGCAACTGCGACCGAGTCCACGAAATGAAACAAATTTGGGTTTGGTCATTTAATGCTCGTACGGCTTGTTTTAACCCTAAGGGCAGATTAAATTGTTTGAGGTACTATCAAAAGCAGGAAAAGGAAGAATAATAACAAATTAATTTTTGGCATAAAATGTAAAACGGATTATCTATAGTTTATGCTTTAATTATAGTTTTAAGTTATGGGAAGAAAATACCAAATAGTAAATGATGAGTATTTTTACTTTCTTACCTTTACTACGGTTTATTGGCTAGATATTTTCAGTCGGGAAATTTATAGTCAAATACTTATTGATAGTCTTCGTTATTGTCAAAGAGAGAAGGGGCTTAAGATTGGTGCTTTTTGTGTGATGCCTTCTCATGTTCATTTTATTTGGGGATGCCAGGAACAAGGGACATTAAGTGGGATAATAAGGGATTTTAAAAAATATACCAGCAATAGGATTTTAAAAGAAATTCAACTTCACCCGCAAGAGAGACGACGAGAATGGCTTTTGTGGATGAGGGAAAGAGCCGCAAAAAAGAATAGTCGTAATAAGAATTATCAATTTTGGCAGCAACATAATCATCCCATTGAATTGAATACGAATGATAAAATAGATAGTCGCTTGCATTATATTCACAATAATCCGGTTGAAGCGGGTTTGGTGTATGAAGCGACAGCTTGGAAATATAGCTCCGCATCGGCTTATGCCGGTAGGGAGTCACTTTTAGACTTAATATATTTAACATAAAAAAATTGAACATTTGAATGAATGATTTTTTGAATAGTAGACTAAACAGGGGTCTAAACACTGGTCGTAGTCTTCGTTTGCGGAACTCAGCAATTTAGTGTGGAATGCCCCGCGGCGACTACGACCGAGTCCATGGAACTTAGTAGTAGTAGGTCTTAGTGATGCTCGCACAGCTCCCTGTAACACTAAGACCAGACATAAGACGGAACACTGGTCGTAGTCTTTGCATGCGGAACTCGGCGGTTTAATGGGAAAGCCCCGCGGCTACTACGACCGAGAGCACAGAATGAAAAAATTCAGTGGTTGGTCTTAGTGATGCTCGCACGGCTCGCTGTAACACTAAGACCAGACATAAGATGGAACACTGGTCGTAGTCTTCGCTTGCGGAACTCAGCGGTTTAATGGGAAAGCCCCGCGGCGACTACGACCGAGTTCACAGAATGAAAAAATTCAGTGGTTGGTCTTAGTGATGCTCGCATGGCTCGCTGTAACACTAAGACCAGACATAAGATGGAACACTGGTCGTAGTCTTCGCTTGCGGAACTCAACGGTTTAGTGAGGAAAGCCCCGCGGTGACTACGACCGAGTCCACGGAATGGAAATTTCAGTGGTTGGTCTTAGTGATGCTCGCACGGCTCGCTGTAACAAAAGACCAGGCCTAAGACTAAACAGGGGTCTAAACACTGGTCGTAGTCTTCGCTTGCGGAACTCAGCACTTTAGTGGGAAAGCCCCGCGGCGACTACGACCGAGTCCAGGGAACCGAAAAATTCAGTGGTTGGTCTTAGTGATGCTCGCACGGCTCGCTGTAACACTAAGACCAGGGATGAGCTCGCTGTAACAAAAGACCAGAGGTTAGGCGGCGACCAAATTCACCGAATCGATTCAAATAAATATTAGACAAAAAAATAATTAATAACACTATAGAGAATTGGAAAAAAGAGAAATGGATTATGAACGGTAAAGGTTTTAATGGCCTTTCCCATACCTTAATCTCATGAATCTATTTTGACAATTTGATTAATCCGTTTTACAATTAAATTTTAATGCCATGAAACTTCATGAATTAAAGCCTTTTGCAGCCGGGCTAATGGCCGCAGCGATGATGTTTTCTTCCTGTGGAAGTGATGATGAGGGAACGCCGGATCCAGGACCGGGACCAGAGCCGGAAGAGATTATTTTACCGGAATTGACCGTTAGCCTGGTAGATGGTTTTCAATCTACTGAAATGAACAGTACGGCAGATCACCTTTACCTACATGCCGATTCTGTTCAGTTGGTATTGAGCTGGGAAAAAGAAGCGGATAAAAAGTACGCTACCATGGGGGATCTGAGTCTGAAAATGGGCGATGAAATCTATGCCTTGACTGCAACCGACAATGGTTTTGAAACCGCCGTTCTAAGAGATGATTTCAATGATGCCTATTTAACCGATTTTGACTTATTGGCTGAGGCCGCTGTAGAAGATGAAGAATATGAAGGCGATGAAGAAAAAGTAAGCCTTGACTTTACCCTAACGACCGGTAAGTTTGGTTCTGTAGTGTTTGATTTTCAAACGGACTACCGTTATAGCACGGTGCAAATCTGTGATGCAGCAGGTGAAAATTGCCAGGTTTGGATGGCGGAGAATTTGAGATGGGAGAGTAAAGATATTGAGGATAATGGTAGAGAGTATAAACTAGAGGGTGAGACGACCGCAATACCAAATTATGTCAGTGATTTTGGGCATTTGTATACTTATCAGGAGAAAAGGGATATTATTTCATTACTAAATGGAAATGATTGGAATATCCCTGAGGGAGAAAAGTGGTATTCTTTATGTGAGTTAGTTGGAGGTGAGCTAGGACAGGGAGATAATGATGATAGATATTTTGATGTTTTTGAAAAATTTAATGACCCCCTATATTGGAATGATGATTATCAAAAGGAGGATTGGACTAATAAAACAGGTTTAAGTTTAAGAGCAGGGGGAAGATATATGAAATTTAGTCAATCTGAAGGTGTTTTTAATTTCTATAAAAGTGCAAGATTTCATGCTATTACATCAGATGGATTTCAACGGCATATTAGAGTAGATGACGAATTTTTGTTGTTAACAAGTTGGGGTAACGGAGATGATATGCTTTGTATAAGATTATCTAAAAAGTAATTTTTTATGAAGAGGATATTAGGTTTATTTTTGGTTTTATTTAGTACCAATGTTAAAGCACAGTATGTAGTGTCGCTAACTGAACAAAAACAGGATCAGTTTGAAATAAATCATGTTT
Source organism: Persicobacter diffluens (assembly GCF_036244895.1). Taxonomy (NCBI): domain Bacteria; kingdom Pseudomonadati; phylum Bacteroidota; class Cytophagia; order Cytophagales; family Persicobacteraceae; genus Persicobacter; species Persicobacter diffluens. The sequence continues at coordinate 797,167 of NZ_BQKE01000003.1, read as the reverse complement.
TAGAAGATTATTTGAAAATAACACATATAGATAATGGTGACATTAATGGTAGTTTACTCGATGATTTCCAATACACCCTAATATCCCCCCACTGGTCGTAGTCTTCGCTTGCGGAACTCAGCAGTTTAGCGTGGAAAGCCCCGCGGCGACTACGACCGAGTCCACGGAATGAAAAAATTCTGTGGTTGGTCTTAGTGATGCTCGCACGGCTCGCTGTAACACTAAGACCAGGCCTAAGACTAAACACTGGTCGTAGTCTTCGCTTGCGGAACTCAGCAGTTTAGTTGGAAAGTCCAGCAGCAACTACGACCAAGTCCACGGAAAGAAAAATTCAGTGGTTGATCTTTTGATGCTCGTACGGCTAGTTTTAACCCTAAGGGCAGATTAAATTGTTTGTAGTACTATCAAAAGCAGGAAAAGGAAAAATAATAACAAATTAATTTTGGCATAAAATGTAAAACGGATTATCTATAGTTTATGCTTTAATTATAGTTTTAAGTTATGGGAAGAAAATACCAAATAGTAAATGATGAGTATTTTTACTTTCTTACCTTTACTACGGTTTATTGGCTAGATATTTTCAGTCGGGAAATTTATAGTCAAATACTTATTGATAGTCTTCGTTATTGTCAAAGAGAGAAGGGGCTGAAGATTGGTGCTTTTTGTGTGATGCCTTCTCATGTTCATTTTATTTGGGGATGGCAGGAACAAGGGACATTAAGTGGGATAATAAGAGATTTTAAAAAATATACCAGCAATAGGATTTTAAAAGAAATTCAACTTCACCCGCAAGAGAGTCGACGAGAATGGCTTTTGTGGATGATGGAAAGAGCTGCAAAAAAGAATAGTCGAAATAAGAATTATCAATTTTGGCAGCAACATAATCATCCCATTGAATTGAATACGAATGATAAAATAGATAGTCGCTTGCATTATATTCACAATAATCCGGTTGAAGCGGGTTTGGTGTATGAAGCGACAGCTTGGAAATATAGCTCCGCATCGGCTTATGCCGGTAGGGAGTCACTTTTAGACTTAATATATTTAACATAAAAAAATTGAACATTTGAATGAATGATTTTTTGAATAGTAGACTAAACAGGGGTCCAAACACTGGTCGTAGTCTTCGTTTTCGGAACTCAACGGTTTAGTGAGGAAAGCCCCGCGGCGACTACGACCGAGAGCACAGAATGAAAAAATTCAGTGGTTGGTCTTAGTGATGCTCGCACGGCTCGCTGTAACACTAAGACCAGACATAAGATGGAACACTGGTCGTAGTCTTCGTTTGCGGAACTCAACGGTTTAGTGAGGAAAGCCCCGGGGCGACTACGACCGAGAGCACAGAATGAAAAAATTCAGTGGATGGTCTTAGTGATGCTCGCACGGCTCGCTGTAACACTAAGACCAGACATAAGATGGAACACTGGTCGTAGTCTTCGCTTGCGGAACTCAGCGGTTTAATGGGAAAGCCCCGCGGCGACTACGACCGAGAGCACAGAATGAAAAAATTCAGTGGTTGGTCTTAGTGATGCTCGCACGGCTCGCTGTAACACTAAGACCAGACATAAGACGGAACACTGGTCGTAGTCTTCGCTTGCGGAACTCAGGAGTTTAGCGTGGAAAGCCCCGCGGTGACTACGACCGAGTCCACGGAATGGAAATTTCAGTGGTTGGTCTTAGTGATGCTCGCACTGCTCGCTGTAACAAAAGACCAGGGATGAGCTCGCTGTAACAAAAGACCAGAGATTAGGCGGCGACCAAAGGCACCGAATCGATTCAAAAAAATATTAGACAAAAAAATAATTAATAACACTATAGAGAATTGGAAAAAAGAGAAATGGATTATGAATGGTAAAGGTTTTAATGACCTTTCCAAAATGTTAATCCCATGAATCTATTTTGACAATTTGATTAATCCGTTTTACAATTAAATTTTAATGCCATGAAACTTCATGAATTAAAGCCTTTTGCAGCCGGGCTAATGGCCGCAGCGATGATGTTTTCTTCCTGTGGAAGTGATGATGAGGGAACGCCGGATCCAGGACCAGAACCAGAGCCGGAAGAAATTTTTTTACCGGAATTGACCGTTAGTCTGGTAGATGGTTTTCAATCTACTGAAATGAACAGTACGGCAGATCACCTTTACCTACATGCCGATTCTGTTCAGTTGGTATTGAGCTGGGAAAAAGAAGCGGATAAAAAGTACGCTACCATGGGGGACCTGAGTCTGAAAATGGGCGATGAAACTTATGCCTTGACAGCAACCGACAATGGTTTTGAAACCGCCGTTCTAAGAGATGATTTCAATGATGCCTATTTAACCGATTTTGACTTATTGGCTGAGGCCGCTGTAGAAGATGAAGAATATGAAGGCGATGAAGAAAAAGTAAGCCTTGACTTTACCCTAACGACCGGTAAGTTTGGTTCTGTAGTGTTTGATTTTCAAACGGACTACCGTTATAGCACAGTGCAAATCTGTGATGCAGCAGGTGAAAATTGCCAGGTTTGGATGGCCGAGAATTTGAGATGGGAGAGTAAAGATATTGAGGATAATGGTAGAGAGTATAAACTAGAGGGTGAGACGACCGAAATACCCAACTATGTACGTGATTTTGGGCATTTGTATACTTATGAAGAAAAAGCTGATATTATATCCTCCTTGAATAATAACTCTTGGTCTATGCCAACACAGGAAAATTGGTATAGGTTATGTGAAAATGTTGGTGGAATCGACACAGATGGTATTTATACCAATGTTTTTGAAGCTTTAGCAAATAATACTTATTGGGACGAATCTTTATATTCCGATAAAGATAGTTGGACTAATGACCATGGATTCAATTTAAAAGGAAGTGGTTTATTCATTGTTTCTTTGGATTATATTGGGGGATATAATTTGCATTCCAGATTTCATTATTTATCGCAAAGTGATGGCTTTAGCTATTTTGGTTTTTATAATTATGAAGCCAAAATTGATACATCTACGAATAGTTTTCTTTCTATAAGGTTAATTAGGTAGGGATATGAAAAAAAGAGTATTTTTGAATCTTATCTTGTGTTTTTTTATACTTGATCATTGTTTTGCTCAATATTCTTTTCAGAGCAATGCGAAGATCATTAAGGATTATAGCATTGTTAATATTAATGAAAATGACGTTCATATTTTTGATAGCAATTTATTGAAGCCGGTAGAAAATGAATATCTTGATAGCTTCAAATATACTCTCTTAGCCCCTTTACCGGATATTGATTTATATAAAAGGACCAATAATTCTTGGTCAAAAATAACAACAGATGGACAATGGTTAGAAAGGGATATCAGGGAGGGTAATATTTCCGTTTCTACCTTAAATGAAAATGTAAACCCAGGAGATTCTTTTGAATTCTCTTTGAAAGTGGATTACATCGGAGATGATGTTGTTACTATCAATCCTTCTACCGGAAAATTGACGGTTACAATTGGTGCGGATTCACCCACTTATCACTCCGTTCACCAAGGTGCGGCCGCTTCCTTTCAAGATCCTTTTGATTTTACTTATTCCGGGAATCCCAGTGGGGACGATAAAAAATATCGCATTTTATCGTTTTCTCCGGAGTTTACTAATGCGCAAACAGCCTTAAAATTATTTGATATTACCATTGGGTGGCAAACGTTACAAATTGGGGATGAGTGGCTTTATCCTCAAATGCAAGGGGAGCTTGTTGCTTTCTTTACTGAAAGTGCTAGTCCAGTAAAAAGGTACGCGATTGAGATTGAAGGTTTACAGAAAAAAGGTTCTAATTGGAATTCACTAGGAAAAGAGTGGATGTATTTTTCGGTTGAAGACCTGTCCGGGCAGAACCTCTACAACCTCAGTGATTTACCCACCGGAATGAACCAGGCAGTACCCACTGATGCCACGGGTGCTGAGACTCATTTTAAAGGATTTAATTTTTTAGCCTATAGCGCCGACACTTCCAGGCATTTGGTTAGCAAGGTAAATATCAATGGTCAGTTCAATACCACCAATGGCCATCAATTTACTTATTCGGGCTCCAATGAATATGGAATTTCTCTTACTCAAGATGGTAATAATTGGACCTTAACCGCTACAAATCCTGCACCTGTTGCAAAGATGAATGAGGTGATTGAAGATATTGAATATTACCGAACTTGTGAAGGGCAGGGCTCTGTACTGGAGGGGCTTTCTATGGAAGTCGTTGCGCCTAATGATCAAACTCAATCCTCGGCAGGGCAATTGGATTATGTCTATACCCCTGAGATTACCACTGAGTCAGACCATACCCTTATTATTCAAAATTATTTCGAAATTTATCTGGATGCTGAAAATGATTGTGATTTTTCAAATCAAGACCTTATTCCAGAATTTGCGGTTGATGCCTCCATCGATAACGTTGATTGGTTGTTTTTTGATGAAAACACGAATAAAATATTTGGATTTCCCTTTAAGCCTACCACTGCTGACGTTACATTAGATGTTTCTGTGAATTATACCGGAAAGAATGAGAGTACTACCACCACATTTACTTTCCGTGCCATTGATGCAAGCTATACGATAGATGCTGGGCAGAATTTAAATATTTTAGGTTGTCATGAGTATACCATTTCGGATGTGGTGTTGCAAGGTGCTTCAAATACAGCATTTATGAAGGCCAATAGTTATCAGATCCAATTACCTGATGGTTATATATTTTCGAATCGGAACGTGGATCCAGGTCTGGAGGTTCAAAAAGATAATGGTGATTGGCAGAGCACCGATATCTCTGGAGGGAATGATTATGCTTATATTAATAATAATCGCACGCTAGAAATAAGGCACAATAGAGGGGGAGAAAGTGCTGGAAGAGGGGCTTTTAAGATTGGAAGCCTTTCAATAAAATATACCGGTACAGCGGAAGTTGTACCAAGCCAGGGCATTTTTAAACTTTTTCAAAGGGATACAAATGGGACATCAGAACTCGCGGTAAGCGATGTTCATCAAATCTCTTTTTTCCGACCTTACTGCTATATCAACTATTTCCCCAACCCTTCCTGTGTAGGGGAACCGGTGCAGGTTAATGTATTGAATCGTAGTGATGAATATTTTTGGTTAGAGATTTGGGATAACGAAAATAACTTTGTGGCTGAGCAGTATATCGAAAGCACTGATTTTCCCATTACCACCAGTTTAGATGCAGGGGAATACCAATTGCGGATCGCTCATCGGTTAGATATTAATGATGACCACGGTAAATCTTGTTTTGTGGGTAATCCTTACCCCTTAACGATTAATGAGAGTCCAGCTTTGGAAGCTAATGCTATTGAGGAGCATCAGTTTAATAACACCGATAATACCGAATATCCTTTATTTGATGAGTTCTTTTTAACCGAAACTCCTTCTTTTGGTACTGACATTTTATTATTGGCAGATGGAGAAGGTGTGGTGAAAAGAGAGGATGATTTTTACTTCCGGCCCTCTCTGGTGAATGGGGAGACTGGAAGTGATTTAGTAGAGGTGGTGCTTACTGCAGTTAATAGTAGTACAGGATGTTCGGCCTCTGCTACAGTGACCATGCGTGTTATTTCGGATCTTTATGCAAATAATTTTATTTGTTACTCCGCTAGTGATGAATACCAATTAATCAAGGAAGAGGTGGATGCCCTTCCCCAGCCGGATCAGATCACGCTGAATGCAGACCAGATACTGGATTGGGTCATGCAGGATTATGATCGACAGGCTGCCAGTGCCTCTTATATGCAAAAGGCCAGAACGCACGCCATGAATAATTTACGGAGCAGAATCAACAGCCTGATTTCTACCCGGGATATACAAGCTGAAATAAAGGAGGGCTTTAGAAAAAACGGATTTGAGCTTTCTTATCGTTATAAAGACTATGTGGATATTCAACTAGATGTGCTTCTTGAGTCAAGAACACTTGGTTATGTTAGAAGTAGGTTGGATGGGACGGAGGATCTTTTCTTTTTTGGAGTACCACCTAGTAATCCATCAGATACCTTAACTTTTGTCAGAAGACCGGTAAAGTTAAATGTCCTGAATTATGCGGACTCCCTAGATTTTTCTTTTGTGCTGGACGGTGTAAAAACGGATTTAAAAATTGGAGCAACTCAGGATATCGATTTTTCATTCTTGCCAACAGGTTATTGCAGTACTCAGAAACCACTATGGGTATTCAATAGATTCATGAATATTACCGATATCCGGACAACTGTTGATGGGGAAATAGTTGCAATTGCTAATCCGGATGATGAAAATACTTCGAATACTACCATTTATAAGCTTGATTTTTCTGAATTGGATTTTAGTGAGGGGGTGAATCAGGTACAGGTGGAGATTGACTTTGATCAGGGAGGCTGTTCCGATACCTATGAAATGATCATTTCTGTTTCAGCGGGTGCATTTAGGCCAACCTTGGCATATGATGGACGTGTTTATAGTGCGGATGATGACAATGCGATCACTTTGAATTATTGTCGTGGAGAGGAAACTTTGCCTTTCCAGGTCCCAAATGCGGCTTTTGATGTGAATTGGTATTATAACGGTGGGGAAAGAGATGAGGATCGACCCGGTAATGATATCTTTTTATTGGCAACGGTTCCCGGATCTCAGGCTTTAGAAGTGAGTTATATTGGAGGCTGTGGTGATGGTGTGGATAATCCGGTACTTTCGGTAAATATCAATTCCACTCCGGAAATAAATCTTCAGCCTCAGGCAGAAGATTACTATATTCCTTATGGGGAGGAACCTATGGTGAATTTGAATGATTTTTTACCGGTAGACTTCACCCTCATGGCTAATGATATTCTTGAGGCGATCATTTTTCTAGACGGAAATGAAGTCGATAGGGTGGGTACGCATGAATTGCATTTCTCGAACTATGAGATTTTGGAATCCGGTTATTACGGGATCCAATGGCAGTTGCAAAGAGATCAGGTGGCTGATGGTAGTCAGGAAACCTTTAGTTGTGACTATAATGGGCAAACGGAAAGTTTCATTTTTTATCGACTTCCTGAAGTAGTAATAGCGGATCATTATATGTGTCCAGATGAGGTTTCCATTGATTTATTGGACATCACTACTTTGAATTATCCATATGAAAAGGCAGAAATTGAAGGAGCCTTCCTGTTTTCTTATCGCTTAACGTCCAATTCCGAGTGGATACCTTTAAATGAGAGTACTGTTTTGACGCCACCGGAAAAAGGAGTGTTCGATATTAAAGTAAGTTTTCAGGAAACCGGTTTTGGGGAATCGGCTTTGGTTAATTCAAATGAAGCTTCTCTTCGATATGATAATATCGTCGTGACACTTCCCTATTATGAGGAAAGTGGGGAGTCTTTGAAAAAACTTTGTATCAATACCGAGGTATGGAAAACGGCGCCCTCCTTATTTTTGAATGATGAGGAACAGCCTGCCAATATTGGATATTATACTTTTAAAATCATTGAGAAAGTTACGGGCGAAATATTTAATGATTTAGTTTATATAGAAGATGATAGTGTGGTGATAGCTCCGATCAGAGGTGGGGAATACGAATTGGAAATAACGACGCATACTAAAAACATTGACGCTACTTTCGGTGAGTGTGCTGTTATCCATACATTTGATTTCAATATTTATCAAAGCCCTATAGCGCTGATGGATCACATTACCGATAATTATTGTTTGGATGAGAATGGTACAGTGGAATTAAATACAATGGCTACTGACTATTTAAATAATGAAATACCTTGGGGTGATTTAGCGGATATTCAATATGAAGTGAAAGACCATCTGGGGACTGTAGTCGAAGGCCTCCTTTCTCCCGGAAATGAAGCTAAAAAGTTTTATACCACTGAGGTGGGCCATTTTGAGGTTACTTTTTTCATAGAAGATGAACATGGTTGTTACGCTTCTACTCAAACACCTGTCAAAGTTAAGGCCGTTCCTCATACGGAATTCACGCTTGTGAATGATTCTCCTTACTTATGTGTAAATGATGATAAACCTTTTGAATTCAAGAATTTATCTGAAATTCCAGAATATGATGGGGTTGACTTTGGGGGTGAAATTGTGCGCTATAGCTGGGATTTTGGAAGTGGTTATTTTGCCGATAATGATACTGCTGGAAAAGGAATTGAGGATGAAGTTGGGGGAGAAGGTTCCGAGTTTAACACCTCAGGAACTTACAAAGAGCCTAAACATACTTATTTGGTTCCCAATGCTTATGAGGTCACTTTACTTGCAGAATCGGAATTTGGTTGTAGTACGAGCTACTCCACAACGGTGGAATTAGGAGCTAATCCAGTGGCTGATTTTTCATATAAAAATATGACTTTAACCAGCCCAACTATTTTTATTGATGCTTCTGAAATTGCCAATACCACTATGCTACGAAAAATAGAAAGTTGGGAGTGGGATTTTGGAAATGGAGAGACTATTACTTATTTCGATAATAACGAGTTCGAATATCCAAACTATCTTGATGCGGGAACTTATGATGTGAGATTAATTGTTAAGTCTCAAGTGGTGGGTTGTCTGGACACCGTGCAGTTTACCATCCCCATATTCCCACTTTCCAGTCCGACACGTGAAAATGGTTACTTTACCGATTTCAGTGAAGGTAACGTTGGTTGGCTGCACTCCGGCCAATGGGATACGCCGGATAGTTTAAGTTCCTGGAGCATTGCGGAGGCGCGTTGGCAAACCAATATGGGTTCCCATGGATCACAGGAGCATACCTATTATGCCGCGGAGAATTCCTGGGTGGAAAGTCCAACTTTTGACCTGTCGAATTTGGATCTGCCGATGTTGGCCCTTCACATGCAGTTGAATAGTGCTAGCGGGGTTGATGGATTGTCTTTGCGCTTTACGACGGATGAAGGTGAAAATTGGTATACGGTCGGGGAGGTAGAGGCTGGTATTGACTGGTTTAGCCATCAGACGGTATTGAGTTTGCCACAGGCCGCAGATAATAAGAAGGAGGGCTGGTCCGGCATTACCGAAGACCTGTATGCCCGCATTCCACTGGACGTAGTGAAGCAGGCGGCATTGGCCGATGATGGTGATGGCCGCGTGCGTTTCCGTTTGTGGTTTGCCTCCAATGCGGAGGTGGATGCATCAGCCGGATTCACGGGTGTGGTGATTGAGGATGTAGCGATTTCTTCCCGAAATCATATGGTGGTGACCGAGCATTTTATACATGATTTGTACGGTAAGGAAGAAACGGAGGCCATTAAACAGACGGCGCAACAATCGCCGGAAGAGATGGTGCTTTTGCAATATCCTTTCCAGCTTTTGAATGAAAGTGAAAACAATTTGTGGGATTATTCCTGGAAGCCTGCCAGTGCCAGAGGATTGCATTATAGCATTCCGAAGCCGGAGCGTGCGATGGTGGATGGCCGCTGGTATGAGGATGAAGTGTGGTCCAAAAGCTGGGGACCTCTGGCGGTGAGTCAGCGGAAGCTTCAAAAAGCCAGGGTGGTGATAGATGAAATAGAGGAAGGTGATTTTGAACTACTTCCGAATAATCAGCTTCAAATCAATTTAGGCTTTGAGCAAACCGCTTTGAGCTTTCAGGAAGAAGAGGAATTTTTATTGGTGCATACCTTATTGGTAGCCAAAGATTTTCAATTGCCGGGAGGAGAGCGATATGAGCAGATCGTTCGACAGATGCTTCCTGATGCTACCGGGCAGAAAGTCAGCCTTGCCGAATTGGCCTCCGAGCAGCAGAATGGTCGCTGGGAAGGTTCGGTGAACTGGATTCCGGATGTGGCCTGGGCTTATGCCGATGGGGTGCAGCTGGTGGTATTGGTGCAGGGCATGCAGACGGATGAGATTTACCAGGCGGCCACTTTTGATATTCCGGCTTATCTGATTCCGGAAGCCCCAACCGATGCAGAGGAGTTGGCCAAGGCTTTGCGTTTATTCCCTAATCCGAACGATGGTCGTTTTGTTTTACAGTGGCCATCGGAGGGACAGGCAGATAGCTGGGCCTTGTATACGACTGCGGGTGTTCGCGTAGCGGATGGAGATTTCCAATTTCCGGCCCATGCAGCGCAAAAATTTGATATAGAAGATTTAGCGGATGGCGTTTATGTCCTGATGTTAATGAAAGATGGAAAAGTACTGACCTCAAAACGGATGATGGTTGCGCATTAGCGATCGCATCTGATGTCAGTGATTACGGTTGTAAAATGGATTTTGGGCCCGGGAGTTATTTCCGGGCCACTTTTTCGTTTTTGACCTTTATGTTTTTTAAATTGAATTTATTTAAGATATTTACATATTGTTTTTAAAATATTAGCATACGCTAAAATGTATACCTATGATTAAAAGACTGCTATTGGTTCCCATATTGCTATGGAGCAGTTGGAGTGCTTTTGGGCAATCTAAGGATTGCGCCAACCGCTTGTTAGATGCCCGGAATGAGTTTAATGCCGGTCGATTGGAGAAGGTCGCCCCGATGTTGGCGCCCTGCCTGAAAAATGGGGGCTTTACCGGTGCCCAGGAAATTGAGGCGAATAAATTATTATGTCTTTCCAGTTTATATAATAATGAACAGGAAAAGGCAGAGGAATATATGTTGCGTTTTTTAACATTAAATCCGGAATATAAAATTAACGCGGCTATTGATCCACCGGAATTTATTCATATCTATAATCGTTTTCGAACCCGACCGGTTTTGGTCTGGGGAGTGGAGGCCGGCTTTTTGTCCGGTTTTATCCAGCGGGATCAGTTTCATAGCTTATCCTCAGATTCGGAGCAGGAAAGAGGAGAGTTTTCCCAGCTTTATGGCTTGAATGTACAAGTGGCTTTTGAATATTATCTGAATGAAAAATGGGCGCTGCATTCCGGCTTGGGCTATCAATATAGTCAGTTTTTATATCAACAGAAGGATAGATTTAATATCAGCGGAGATTATCAGGGGTATTCTACCCTTGATTTTAGCCAGAGCCAAAGCAGTATTTTACTGCCGTTACACCTGCAGTACGTTTTTGGGCCACGCGAACAGCAAGTCTTTCTAAGAGCGGGGGGAAGTTATATGTTCAATTTTATTAATTCTGCGAATGCTTCCCGGGATGATCAGTTAGGGAATATTAATTCAAAAATTGAACAGGCGGGCATTGATATTGGCAGTATGCGCAATATGCACAATGCCTCTTTGGATGCCAGTGTTGGTTTTAGAAAGAAGAATATTTTAGGAAATGGTTGGCTCTCGGCAGAACTGGGCTTTTCCTATGGAATGCTGTTAGAAAATAATCCGGATGGCCGATATGATAATACCAAACTCATTTACGAATATGGTTATTTAGATTCGGATTATCGGCGACATAATATTTGGTTGAAATTTGCTTATTATCTTCCGGTCTATAAGCCGAAGTTGGTACGATAGTTTTCTTCGATCGCCTTCTTTGGCCATTTGTTGTTTTAGCGCGTTTTTAAAAGCGTATTCTCCGGCGGTAAATTCGAATTAAAGGGAGTGATTTTGGATAATTTCTCAACATTAGCGCTGCTATTTTATCCAAATAATTACGTTTCTCTGCTGCAATAATCAAATTTTCGCTGCGAATATTGTCTTTAAACACGCTCTAAGTGATCAGTCATTTTTACAGTATTATTTTGCTGATGGAGCGTTTGCTAATTGGAGCGAATAGGGCTTGATCAAAAAAATAGCCTGGATTTATTTTTTTCCAGCGTCCACGATAGTCACAGTATTTTGAATAAATAGTAATTAATTTCATTTGTTTAATTCGTGTTATTCAGGCAAAAAATAATTGAAGTCTATTGCACGAAAAATATTTGCAGGAAATGAATAAAATATTTAATACCCTTTCCTTCTCGCTTCTGTTAGCTTTAATGGCCTGCGGGGAACAGTTGGAACTTCCCGAATCAGCCTTCTTTATGCGGATACTGGGCAATAACGGTCATGATGAAGCTGTTGCCCTGCAGACCAATGCGGCCTCGGAGATCTATTTGGCCGGTAATCTCTCCGATGGGGATAAAATTTTCTGGAGTAAGCTGGATCAGTATGGGGTCGCTACCTGGGATTATATCTGGGGAGATAGTAGTCAGCAAGAGATGGCCAACTGGACCCTGGTGGATGGAAAGATGTTGGCCACCGGTAAAGTGGTGGATGATAGTGGTCAAAGTCATCTGGCATTATGGCAAATGAACAGTAGTTCCGGCGCGATGGAAGCGGCAGGCTTTCCGGTGGTTTCCACCGCGGATAGCTGGGGACAAAATGTTATTCAAACGGCCAATGGGGGTACCTTCATTGCAGGCAATTTTCGTAATGCCAATGAGACGCATGAGGGCTCCTTGTATATGTTGTTGAATAGCGCAGAGGAGGTGCAATGGACACATATGTATAGTCAATTGCAGCCTTTTGATCAAATTATTGGCATGCGAGAGGTGGCCGATGGTTATCAGGTGTTGGGAAATGTGATCTCCGAGGGAAGGCTGACCGTTCGTATTGTGCAATTGAATACGGATGGTCTGGTGGCATGGAGCCAAACCCTGCGTGATCAACCGGTCTTAAATGCTGTGGCGATTTCCTGGGAAGGCGCCCTTATTCGTGTACTGGCAACGCAGGGCGTAGGAAATGAGGCGCAAAAGGTGATTTTGAATTTTAGTGAGGAGGGAAAATATTCTCATAAAACGGAATTGCCCCAAGATTATCCTTCCACAGCCGCAGATTTATTATTGGATCCGCAGGGATTTTATTTTGTCCTGAGCAGTGCGGTGGTAGACGCCCGCGATACGGATTGCGTGATTCAGAAGTTTGATGCTTCTTTTGAGCTTATTTGGGAACAACAATATGGATCGGATTGGCAGGATAAAGCCAATAAATTATTTTACCGTTCCAGTGGCCCCGGCTTTTTGGCGACCATCAACTTTGATAATAAAAATGAAAATGCCAATACTAAAATGGCTGTGTATGCCCTGGATCAGGAGGGCGTGTTGAAGTAGCTTTTTGTATATTTCCAAAGCAACGGTCTAAACGGTGGTCGTAGTTTTGGTATTTGGCGTTTGGCGGTTTAGTATGAAAGTTACCACTGGTCGTAGTCTTCGCCCACGGTGTTTGACGGTTTAGTTTGGAAATTCCAGCGGTGAAACGACCGAGTCCATTGGATTATAAAGTGTTGTGGTTGGTCGTAGTGATCTAAACACTGGTCGTAGTCTTCGCCCACGGCGTTTGACGGTTTAGTTTGGAAATTCCAGCGGCGAAACGACCTAAGTCCATGGGATTATAAAGTGTTGTGGTTGGTCGTAGTGATCTAAACACTGGTCGTAGTCTTCGCTTGCGGAACTCAGCTGTTTAGTAGGGCAGTCCAGCGGCGACTACGACCGAGTCCATGGAATTATATAGTGTAGTGGTTGGTCGTAGTGATCTAAACACTGGTCGTAGTCTTCGCTTGCGGAACTCAGCTGTTTAGTAGGGCAGGCCAGCGGTGACTACGACCGAGGCCATGGAATTATAAAGTGTTGTGGTTGGTCGTAGTGATGCTCGCATGGCTAAACACTGGTCGTAGTCTTCGCTTGCGGAACTCAGCTGTTTAGTAGGGCAGTCCAGCGGCGACTACGACCGAGTCCATGGAATTATATAGTGTAGTGGTTGGTCGTAGTGATGCTCGCACGGCTCGCTGTAACACTACGACCAGGCATAAGACAAAATACTGGTCGTAGTCTTCGCTTGCGGAACTCAACGGTTTAGTGGGAAAGTCTCGCGGCGACTACGACCGAGTCCATGGAATGAAAAAATTCAGTGGTTGGTCGTAGTGATGCTCGCACGGCTCGCTGTAACACTACGACCAGGCATAAGACAAAATACTGGTCGTAGTCTTCGCCCACGGTGTTTGACGGTTTAGTTTGGAAATTCCAGCGGCGAAACGACCGAGTCCATGGAATTATAAAGTGTTGTGGTTGGTCGTAGTGATGCTCGCACGGCTCGCTGTAACACTACGACCAGGCATAAGACAAAACACTGGTCGTAGTCTTCGCCCACGGCGATTGGCGGTTTAGTTTAATAATTCCAGCGGTGACTACGACCTAGTCCGTGGAATTATAAAGTGTTGTGGTTGGTCGTAGTGATGCTCGCACGGCTCGCTGTAACACTACGACCAGGCATATGACAAAACACTGGTCGTAGTCTTCGCTTGCGGAACTCAACGGTTTAGTGGGAAAGTCTCGCGGCGACTACGACCGAGTCCATGGAATGAAAAAATTCAGTGGTTGGTCGTAGTGATGCTCGCACGGCTCGCTGAAACACTACGACCAGGCATATGACAAAACACTGGTCGTAGTCTTCGCTTGCGGAACTCAACGGTTTAGTGGGAAAGTCTCGCGGCGACTACGACCGAGTCCATGGAATGAAAAAATTTAGTGGTTGGTCGTAGTGATGCTCGCACGGCTCACTGTAACACTACGACCAGGCATAAGACAAAATACTGGTCGTAGTCTTCGCCCACGGCATTTGACGGTTTAGTTTGGAAATTCCAGCGGCGAAACGACCTAGTCCGTGGAATTAAAAAGTGTAGTGGTTGGTCGCAGTGATGCTCGCACGGCTCGCTGTAACACTACGATCAGGGAAGAGGATTTCTTTGCCCATGATTTTAATCGTGGGCAAAAAGGTTAATCTAGGTCGTAGTCTTCGCCCACGGCGTTTGACGGTTTAGTTTAATAATTCCAGCGGTGACTACGACCTAGTCCGTGGAATTATAAAGTGTTGTGGTTGGTCGTAGTGATGCTCGCACGGCTCGCTGTAACACAACGAACGGAGAAGAGAGAGAAAAAGGAACAGGACATTAGGAAAATTTTCTTTGTCCATGATTTTAATCATAGGCAAAAAATGGCATACAATTTTGAATGTAGATAGATGGTAACGACAACAACAACGGATTTTATAACCAGCGAATTAGCGTGGTTAGAACGGTGTATTGCACAACGAAAGTTGGCTTTAAAATCGGGACTTCCCCATTTGGGCTTCGAAGCCACGCCCTGTGAGGGAGAGGGTTTGTATGTTGATTTTATTAGGGAACATCATTTGTCTGCAGAGGAGCGACTGGTGATGATTTTGGCTTTAGCCCCTCATGTCCGCCCGGATATTATGGATCAGTTATTAGACGATCAGGGGAAATTAGCCCAATTTCGATTGATTCAATCGGCCTCCAAGGCTCAGGTATTACCTACCGCAGAAACTGCCTTGCAATTGATTGCGGGGACGGATTTATCCAGGCGGCTAAGGGTTTGTCGTTATTTTGAAGCGGAACATTTCTTTTTTCGAAAAGGGGTTTTAGATATCGTAAAATCTAAATCTACGGGTTCTCAATTTGATGGTGAGTTGCGGTTAAATGCGGATTATGTGGACTGTTTCCTGTTCAATGCCATCCGAAAGCCAAAATATTCGCCGGAATTTCCAGCGCATTTATTGCAGACCAAAATGGAGTGGGAGGATTTGATTTTAAATGACACCACTGCCGAGAAAATCAGTGAAATGCGGGATGCGATCAATCTTCATGAAACGCTAGCGGAGGAATGGGGCTTGGGTAAACATATAAAAGCGGGATATCGTGCTATTTTTTATGGTCCTTCCGGTACCGGAAAATCTTTAACAGCGACCCTCCTGGGCAAAGCACTGGGGCGAGATGTCTATCGGGTAGATCTTTCTGCTGTGATATCAAAATATATTGGGGAGACCGAAGAAAATATTGCCCGGCTGTTGAATAAATCTGAAGATAAAGGATATATTCTTTTTTTTGATGAAGGAGATGCGCTATTTGGTAGTCGTGCTAAAGATGCTCAAAACAGCAATGATCAGCATCATAATCAGTTGATCGCCTATCTTTTACAAGCTATCGAAAATTA
This sequence comes from Persicobacter diffluens, assembly GCF_036244895.1. Classification (NCBI taxonomy): domain Bacteria; kingdom Pseudomonadati; phylum Bacteroidota; class Cytophagia; order Cytophagales; family Persicobacteraceae; genus Persicobacter; species Persicobacter diffluens. The sequence goes on along the minus strand of NZ_BQKE01000003.1, from coordinate 781,325 downwards.
TAATGGCATCATTATTTTAGCCACCAATTTGAAAGCCAATTTGGATGAGGCTTTTGCGAGGAGATTTCAATCCAGTATTTATTTTGGAGTTCCAAAACCAGCACAGGGACTGGCATTGTGGAAGATGCTTTGGCCTGAACAGCTCAAAGCGGATGCTTCTCTTAACTTCAAAATGCTGGTCACGACCAAACCTTTTACCGCGGCCATGATTGTCCAAATTATTCAAACCCTCGCCTTGCAGGCGATTCGAAAGAATAATTTTTCGGTCGGACTTGGAGATATAAAAAGAGTCTCCGACGAATTAATGAAAAAGTAAATCATTGTTTTTATAACCCCATAGGTATGTCTCATATATTTCTTGACCGGCCAGATTTAGATTATCATTCTGAGGAGGATCAACAAACAGCTTATCAAGCGGCTTACGAGCGTGTTTCCTCAGAGCATGATGTTTCCGAGTATAAGCAATTTATATTCTTGTCGTTAGAAAATCCCTCCAGAAATGTACTTAGAAGGCAGCCCGGGGGATCGGTCATTTTCGACCTGAATCAAATGGGGAAAAATGAATTCGAAGTAAGTCTATTAGGGATTACCGAGGATTGGGCCTGGGTGCAATTTAATTATGGAGGGGAACTCCAAAGGGGCTATGTGGAGGCAGATTTAGTGTCACAGCTATTAAATGAGGTAGAGGTAAAAACCTATCGGATCATCAATAACCGGTCGGCTGTCAAAGTGAGTGCGGGTACCGGTTTTTATCAATCAGAAGGAGAAGGGAAAATCAAAACACTGGAATTTGGGGATGAGGTGTTTGTGGTTGATGTTATGCCTAATGATTGGGCGAAAGTCATTCATGACCAACAGGAGGGGTATGTGAATGTCACACATTTGGCGACCAACACACCGATGCCGGGGACAGGCGCGAAGCTATACAAAATTAAAGCGGGCGAAAGTGTGGAGCAATTGGTGAACCGGTATTTCATGACAGGGGATGATCAGGAGGACAGACGATTCTATGCCAATGTCCTTTTGTATGTGAATAATCCTACCAATCTTGAAAACCGGGGGATAGTGGTGAGGGATCAATTTGACTTATTAGAATCCCTGACTATTAATTACGATCGCTTTCATTTGAATGAAGGATATTTAATTTGGATTCCTACCAAAATTTATGCTGACAGCCTAAAGGATAAAGTTAATTCAGGTTCCTACCGTAAGGAGTTAAAAAATCAAATTGATGCTTTCAGTAGTGTTGTTGGGGAAAAAGTTGATGAATGGTGGCCGGAGGGTTTTGGCGTTTATTATGGCGCAGAAGTGGGTGCGACCTTTGCTATTCCCATAGGGGCAGATGTAAAAATGGAAACTTTTTTCTATCGAAAGAATAAGGATACGATTGCCCTTCGTAAATATGACAAGATAGCCGTTGGTTTGGATACGGGAATTAGTGCGGGTTTTCATATCGGTAATTCTACCGGCAAAAAAGGAGGTACAACATTTGGCGCACAAGCCGGGGCCAATGCAGAAGTAAAAAGGTATGGATTGGGGATGGCGGAGTTTGAATTTCCAATTCATAACGAGGGTATTTTGAGCGCTCTTTTTGCGATTTCCGGAATGAACAATAGTATGGTAGGACAGGCGGCGACCCTGTTTTTAGATGCTTTTGCGGGATCTCAGTTGAATCCCATGCATTATGTGACCAAACAAAAGCTCGCGATGGGTATCCATGCCCAGGGAAATGCGAATGTAAGTGTGGGTTTGAAGCAAGCTTCCAATGAGAAGGGGGCAGATGCTTTTGTGTCCAAGGGTTCTCATGCCGATGAACGAATGGCAGACAATTTTGGAGGTCGATGGGTGGATATGATTTTGCCCTCAAAGGGAAAGACCCGTAAGCAGACCTTCAAAGATATCTTAAAGAAAAGTGCCAATATTGGTGTAGATGTACTCCTGAGTGGAGATCTCTCTGCCGGAGTGGAATGGGAACGGAAATTGAAAGAGGAGGAGGGGCAAATGGTTCCCGAGAAGGAAGTCATGACGGTCAATTGTGAAATAGGGGTGGCGGCGATGGCAAAGGCAGATCTGTCCATTTTGGGAAGATGGGGTCCTATTTTTCAAAGAGGCTTTGGAATGAAGTTTATTTTTGATTCCAGCAAAGAGGACTATGAGACGGTTTTGTATACCGTCACCGGTGATTTTGACCTGTATGAAGGAGCGGCCTCTGAGACAGAATTATTAGGCGGGAAATCTCCGGTAGATGCCATCAAGGATATTGGTAGCCTGAACTTTGAGCGAATCTTTGATTTGATCCGTCACCTCAAATATAAAAAGCGTATTCATTTGTTGAATTGGATGCCAGGAAGCTTTAAGGCCAATGTTGCGCGTGCAAAGCAGGAGGAGAAGCAGGCATTGACGAAAAATGACTATAAAGAAAACTTTTATAATTTTGATGCTTATTTGGAGTTTGAGTTGGATTTTGGTCAGTTGGAGGAGTCGGTGATTAATGATTTAAAGCGATTTGTTCAAGTTAAGTTTTTACCATTTGTCGGTGAAAACGCAGAAACGGCTCTTTTGGAGTTTATTCAATGGATGGATAAAGGAGAATCCTCAGAATTAAATAAGTTTTTCCTTAAACCGGAAAATAATGAGTTAGATTTATTTAATTACGGCAACGTTTTGCCATCCATGATTGTCCATGCAAAATTAGGAGCGGGTGTTGCTGCTGGCGCCAATTTGTCTTTTGGGGCCAAAGTGAAATTATTTGGTGATGTTCATGGTGGTCTAATGTATCAAGTGGATGTAAGGGATGCCTTTATATCCAAATTTGAATCTCTTCTCGGACTAATATTAGCACGTAATTTTTCGACATCTGATATTCCTGATAGGATGTGCGAATTATTTGAGGGAGAGATGTTTAATTAAGGGTGTTTTAATAGTCAGCATTTTTATGCAAGTAGGGAAAAAAAGGCTGTCTCATTATATGGACAGCCTTTTTTTATTGAACAAATTCATTTCCGTTGAAGCTAACATAATAGTGCTTATCATTTTTATATACCTGTAGTAAACCGTCCTCAATAAAAAATTGTGTATCAACGGGTAATTTGTGGTATTTATTTTCTATGACAGTTTTTCCAAATAAGTCAATGATTCCGTGAAGGTTATTGCTATTATGATTTATAACTAGAAAAGGGATGTTATTTTTTGAAGAAAAACTAAATAATTTACCTGGAATGAATGTCGACTTTTGATTATTTTCAATGAAATATAATTCACATTCATCGACTGATCGGTCTATTTTTTTTATTAGTTGTAACACACCATTATTTTTTTGTGTAATGTAGATTCTATCAAATTCTGAATCCAATAGAATATTGCCTTTTCTATCTATTATACCATGCTTTGATCCCCTTTTAAGTCCAAAAACATCAAATAATTCTGGTTTGGTATAAAGAGAACCAATTCCTGCATATTTCATTTTTTTGGGGTCAATAATCATTTCATTGGTAGATATTTTAAATAAACCAGCTGAGCTTTCATAAAATTCCATCCAGTCTACTGATTTTGAAATATCTAAAGATACTACGATTAAATCATCGCCTGCAACAGTTAAATCCTTGTATTCACTTCCATCAAAAATTGTTTCTCCTTTGTTATTAATCACCAGATTTTTTCCATCCAGATTGACGACAGCCATACCAGACCTGAAACCAGGGTCTAGTCCAATACTCGTATAAATAAAGTCAGTAATAGGGCTAAAATCTTTATCCAAATACCCCACTTTCCCATTTTTCACCGCCCTATAAGAATCTCCATCATAGCAAAGAGACAATTTATCAAATTCAAAAGGAAGGAGGGTTTTGGCATTTTCATCAATGATGCCATACTTACCTTCATACTCCGCGATGTAAACGCCGGTGCTTTTATAATAAAGCGTTCTGAACCCGATTGGGATTTGCTCTTCTCCTTTGGTATTTAACGCTCCCCATTGTAAAGATCTGCCGAAAACCCTTCCCAGTCCGTTTTCATCAAAGGGCATGATTTCCTTATAGTCATAGTCCGTCAGTAATTCGCCTTTTCGATTTATGAGGGCATAAAACTGCCCATCATCGAAAGTCTTTGCTACTGCTGCAACTCCTTGCTTAAAAGGGAATGCATCCGTCCACTGAGGACTAATGATGATGTTTTTATCTTTATCGCAATATCCAAATAGATCCCCAACGCGATAGGGAATTAAGATATCATCTGCTAATTGAAAATCTTTTAAATATTCAGATTCTGAAACGAATTTGTCTTTTTCCTGTGCCATGGTGAGGGAAGTAATAAGCATCATTGCGCTTATTAAAATGCTAAGTAAAGATTGATTTTTCATATTAAAGGTAGTTCACCTCAAAGATATAAATATTTATTGAAATAGGTATTTTATACCTGCTCTTGCAGCATAGAAAGGCTAATAAACCTGTTTCTGATGGTTATTTTTTGCCCCAAACAGCTGCTACGCAAGTCGTGCAAAACCTTTTCCAACTTCCTGATAGACATTAAAAACGGATCTGCCCCATCTTTTTTGAGGCTTTCGATCTGATCTTCCTATTCCACGATGGCGGCAATTTTACCTTTAAAACCTAAGCGCATGTTTAATAGCGCATCATCTGACTGCAAATTTGAATTATTGGAAGCTATTTTGGATAATTCCGCAACACTAGCATTACTATTCTCTCACAACAATCCTTTAACGCTTCTGCAATAATCAAATTTTTGCTGCGAATTTTGGCGTTTAAACCGCTTTAAGTTGGATGGTTGTCCGAGTATATGCATCATGATGGCACATTGCTGAAAAAAAATTGTTAATCTGTTGAAATGCCTCCTTCCTTTCTGTTAGGAAGTGAATAATACCGGTCTATTTGTGCTGGCAAATTGGAGGCTATATATTCCTCACATCTCTGAAGTACTGATAAGTAATGACATCTTTCTTTCATCCAAAGTGTGCAGGCATCACTATGCTTTTCAGCTATAGTGTTTATTATGTCTGCTATGATTTTAGGGCTCCAAACTGCTCCTTCACATGGTGGGCAAAACCCTTTCCTGCTTCCCTGTAGACATTAAATACCGCATTGGCGCCTTCTTTTTGCAGGCTTTCGATTTGGTCCTCATATTCTACAATGGCGGCAATTTTGCCGGTGTAACCTATTTTTCTTAGTTGGATAGTGGCTTGGGTGTTGGCATCATGATGGGGCATGGCCAGGAGCACAGTGCCAATTTGGTTTAGATTTTCCAGTCTTTGCCAGAAGTCCTGACTGACAGCATCTCCCAGATGTACTTTTCTACCTTTTCTTTTGTGCCGTTCAATGGAATTTTCATTGATTTCAATTCCCGCTACCGTTTGATTTTGACTCATTTCCTCATATATACCGGTACCAATTCGTCCCATTCCGACGATCAGCGTTTCGGGATTCCCTATTGAAATGGGCCTTTCCATTTGATTAAATAATTCTCCTTCCTTGAGGAAGTTTTTAATCGTTAGATAAATAGTATCGTTGTATTGGTTCAGTGGGGCAGCAAAAAGGAAGGAGATGGACACGGCCAGGGCGATGGCCACTAATATCTCGGCAGGGAGCCAGCCTAGTTTTAATCCAAGTCCGCCAACAATTAATCCGAATTCACTATAATTCGTGAGGGTTATGGCAGCATATATCGATGTTCGCTTTCTGAATTTAAATAAATCAAAAAGTGTATAGTATAATACTGTTTTTATGGGCTGTAGTAGAATGAATAAAAATGCTAAGATTATGGCAGACAGGGAAAGCGCTGTAGATAAGCCAATTTGAAGGAAAAAGCAAACCAATAATAGCTCTTTTAAATTGAATAGGGATTTCGACAATTCTGAGGCCTTTTGATGCTCTGCCATGAGGATTCCTAATATTAATGCTCCTAAATCTGGTTTTAGCCCCACATACTGAAATAATCCTGCACCAAGAACAAAAGTGAGAAAGATGCCATATAATACAAGTAATTCTCCGTGTCCGACCATATCCATTATTTTATATAGGAGGGGGCGGATCAGTGGAAGCACAAAAAGACTTAGGGCCCATATTTCCGGCATTTTGCCCGAGGAAATGGTCATGAAGATTACTGCAAATATGTCCTGCATCACCAATACGCCAATGGCTAGCATGCCATAAATGGCATTCATCCCTCCTTTTTCCTGCAGTGCCTTGATGGCGAATACGGTACTGGAGAAGGAAAGCGCGAAGGCAATTAATGCCAGTTGATGGTATTGCATTCCGGATAAAATGGGCAGTCCGAAAAATTGAAGTGCGTAGAGGGCTAAGAAAAAATAAAGGGTACTGCCCAAATTATGCAATAGTGCACTTAACCAAATCTGCTTTCCCACTAACATTTTAATGTCCAGTTTCAGGCCTATACTGAAAAGAAGAATGGTAACTCCGGTATCTGCCATCCACTGGATATATTCATTGCTTTCAAAGCCCAGGGCATGAAGAATAAAACCAGCGATTAGAAAACCGACCAAGGGAGGGAATTTTGATTTAAAGGAAAGCAGACCGGCCGTGAATGTGGTAAATATAAGGATGATGTTCTCCATGAAAAGGGGATTGATTAAAGGACTAATATAGTCATTTGAATTTATACTTTTTGAGTCAAATGATAATCTGTTACTGGATAGGTATTTTTCTCCATGGGCTTTAGGTAGCTAAAATAGGCATGCTTAAAACCTTGTTATCAAACCCGTATTATCCAGCCGCTAATTCCAATTAATGGGAGTGAATTGGGACTATTTCCGCCCTATTGATTTTTCATTATGAATTTTAAATTTTTAAACGACCTAAAAATCTTCTTTTAGTTACAAGCCGATAACAAAGAATAGATAGTGGTCTTTTGCCATTATTTTTCCATGAAGCGGGTTAAGGTGGAGACCACAATTTTGGCTAAAATAGGTTGAAAAAATAATCAGGAATTGCACCTTCCGTGCGATGAAAATAAGGCCTCGTAAGTCTTATTGACTCTGGTGTTGCATAAATCGGTTTAAATCTGTTTATATTATAAGTGCGTGTTTATCAGTACAACTCCGGCTGCAAATTCGAATTGTTGGAAATGCTTTTGATTCATTTTTCAACGATAGCGATGCTATTCTCTCCTAATAATTGGGTGTCGCTTCTGCAATAATTAAATTTTCGCTGGGAATTTAGGCTTTTAATCACGCTCTAAAGGAAATAAAAATCGGTAATGATGAAAGGGGATATGAAAAACAGAATGAAAGAGGGACTGGCTTATCAAGCAGGTGATGGGGAACTGGTAGCTGATCGTCTGGCAGCCAGGAAAGTGGTGCATGCCTTTAATGGCTCTTCGCCCGAGGAGGAAGAAAAACGGAAAGACTTATTAAAAAGTTTATTGCATCCCGAATCTGAAATTCCCTTTATTGAACCGCCTTTCCGTTGTGATTATGGCTATCAAATCCGCATAGGAAAACACTTTTTTGCCAATTTTAATTTGGTGATTCTGGATGTGGCTCCGGTAACTTTTGGGGATCATGTTTTTATTGGTCCGAATGTCGGGATTTATACCGCGGGCCATCCGCTTGATGCTGATTTACGAAATGCTGAATGGGAGCATGGGGATGCAATTGAGGTGGGAAATAATGTGTGGATAGGTGGTCATGTGGTGATCTGCCCCGGCGTGACGATAGGGGATAATACGGTGATCGGGGCAGGGGCTGTGGTGACCAAAAGTCTTCCCGAAAATGTAGTAGCTGCAGGGAATCCCTGTAAAGTTATTCGAGAAATCAGTGCAGAGGATCGGGACCAATATATTGCACTACGGTTTCCCGATGGGGAAATAGGCTAAGTATAGATTTTACGATTAAATTGGGTTCGCTTTAATAGCTTATGTTTGTTCACTTATCTAGAGAGCAAAATGCAGATTTTTTATATGGGAAGATAAGGGGCGGAAAAGCTCGCCCTTTTCGAGGAGGGTTTCTGCTAAATCAAGCCGCCATCCCGATAATGAGCAGGGGTCATTCCTGTTTTACTTTTAAAGAGTCTGCTGAAATAGTGGGGGTAGTTAAAGCCGAGCGTGTAAGCGATTCCACTGATAGAGTCTCGACTATTGAGGAGCATTGTTTTGGCTTTCTCAATGATAAAATCATTAATGTGATCTTTAGCGGTTCTTCCCGTTTCCTTTTTGAGTAAATCACTCAGATAATTAGGGGAAAGGTTGACTTGTTCTGCACAGTATTGGATGGTAGGTTGCCCTAGTTCCGCGATCTTTTCCTGCTCGAAATAATCATTTAGGATATGCTCTACCGAGGAGACTACATCTGAATTTTCTGCCGCCCGCGTGTTGAATTGCCGGTCATAATAACGCGAGCAGTAACTCAACATCAAGTCGAGATTATTAACCAATACCTGTTCGGAATGAGCATCTATCCGACCATCAATTTCTTCCTGTATTTTTGTGACACAATCCGTCAGGGTTTTCCTTTCCTGATCGGAAAGGTGCAGAGCTTCATGATTATCGTAATGGAAAAAGTTATACTTGGTAATATTTTGCCCGAGTGGGTATTTACGGATCAGGTCCGGATGGAACACCAGCATCCAACCACTTTCTCCTGCGACTTTTCCCATTTCTACAGTGGCGGCCATCACTTGTTGAGGTGCTGTGAATACCAAAACTCCATCGGCAAAATCATAATGTTTTCGTCCATAGCGCATGCCACAACGGCGGTCCTTCAGGCCGATATAATACATATCATACATGAATTTTTGTCCCACCATTTCCTTGGTAATCTCCACCTGGGAAGGATCCAGAATGGTGATCAAAGGGTGTTTGGCCGGTGCATAGTGGATGATCTGATGCAATTCACTGATGGATTTTATATGTATTATTCCTTCGCTCATACCGATGTCTTTTGTGCAATAAAGCCATTATTGCTGATTTTGACTAACACAATTAACGTCAGAAGGAACACTTTTTCAGGAATGGGAATTCATTTAACATAATGCGAGGTAGGGGGTATTCAAAAAGGGATGAAGCACATCCCCTGAATTGTTACATTAATTTTCTACCTTTTACTTTTCTACTGGCTTTTTGAGAAGAAGATTTTTCATCAGGCTTAATCATAAGATCTGCATTGGAGCCTTCCATAACCTGATAAAGGTTTTCGCCATAATTGATTTCCTGAAGGCCTTTTTCTTTAAAAACCAACCAACCTTCCTGATCGGCTATTTTGTAGGCGGTTTTGGCTTTATCGCCCCAGAATCTAATATTTAGACTATCATCAGTATCGAATGAAATTAAAACCCAATTGCCATTATCCTGAATGCAAACACCGGGAGTTTTTTTCGGGATGGTGATGGTTTCCACCATTTTACCCTCTTTTATTTTAATTTTTCCCTTAGCGGTGGCCATCTGGGTAGAGGAGATGGTAGATTGTAGCACAATCTTTTCGTTATTATAAAACTGAATATCTTTTAAATCACCCCCAGCAGCTTCAATTTTTTCCCGGTAGGCCTGGGTAAATTTTGAAGTGGAACTACAAGAAGAAAATAACATACAAGATCCTACCGCCATTGCGCCCAGGTAGGAGAATAATAACTTTTTCATCAGCACTCTTAGTCTATTTATTCTTTGATGGATGCAAATATCTATTAAATTTATGGAGTTTGCACGTTGATTAACGGATATTTTTCAAAATACTGTTTGAAGTAAAGATAAAAATGCATATTAAAAAAGCATGAGTAATACTCATGCTTCATGTTTACCAATTAATTTTGGTTTTGATCACCTCCCGGGTCTTTTTATTGATGCCCCAGAGTATGGTGGGATCGGATTCATCAAAAGCAATTCCCTGACCGCGAATAGGGGAGGGAATGGTTTTTTCCCAAACCAGTTCGGAGCCCATTTTAGGAAAGGATAAAATGTATAGTTCCTCGTGATGATGATGGGTGGCGAGAATTTTTCCATTTTCCATAAAGATGCCACCAGAAATAGAGTAGGGAGTGACGCGCTCTACTAAAGCCTGAGGTAATACCCAACCTTCAAGGCGACGCCATTCGGTATCGTATTTTACTAATTGGGTCCAGCTCACGTCTCGATTGGTTTGCATTTTACCCTCATTGGCATAATGTGCAAACATGACATAATAGTGGCCTTCATGAAAATCTATCCAGGTACAAGAACCATTTTCAATGCCAAAGCTATGGCTATCGATATGTTGCATCGTCTTTGGATCAAATATTTCAATGGAGGAATGCATGGGGATTTCCGGATAATTGGAGTGAGCGCAATATAACTTGCCATCCTTAATCACCGCAGAATTCATGTGGTGAAGGCCCTCTTCATTCCAGCGACTCACTTCAGCTCCATCTGTTTTTTGGCGTTTGACAATTTGGGCATTATCCACTACATAAAAATGGTCCTGATCCGCCGCTACTGCCTGCCTTGCTTCAGGCGCCTGGTATCTTTTTAATTCCGTATTGCTTTGCGCTACAGCTATGGTTCCTAAAGCGATGGTCGCTATTGTTAAAATTATTTTTTTCATAAATTAAAATGGGAGACAGTCTTTACTGCCTCCCGATCCCATATAATAATTGGTAGATTAGAATTCAAAACGAGCACCCACCGTAATGGTTGGTCCGTACTGTTCGGTTTGGTGCAAAATATGCCCTGCCTGATAAGGGTTTCCAAATACTTCTCTTTCCATCTGATTCGTCAGGTTGTTCATCTGAGTGAAGACGGTAAAGTTATTATTGAAGGTATAGGCAGCGGATAAATCTAAGTGGAACTGCTGAGAAAAATAGACATCTCTTTCTTCACGATCTGCCATTTCAATAAGCAGTGGCGCACGGTAGTTTCCGGATAAAGAGATCATTAAGCCATTGTTTGGATTATCATAGGTTAAGCCAAGGTTGAATATATCTCTTGGAGAATTACCCATGCGTGTCTTACGGATGATCGGGTCTCCCACTACCAGGTTGCCGTCATCGTCGATGGAATTACCGTCACGGATAATGGTTTGCTCTGACCAGGTGAAAGTGTAGTTGGCCATTACGGACATCCACTGAATCACCGGAGTACCGGAGTCAATGAATTTTTTGGAATAAGCCACTTCAAAACCAAATAGTCTGGCCTGATCCGCATTGACTGGTTTAGAGATCTCCCATGGTAGTCCGTCTACCATATGATATTCCTTGGTCGAAACGATTTGACCGTCAATGAATTTGGCAAAAGCACCTGCGGTGAAATAACCCATATTGGAAGTGTATTTCTCGAAAATGATGTCCAGGTTGGTCGCTGTAGCAGGCTTCAGGTCCGGATTGGAGATGGACATTGTACGACCTTCTTCATCAATGACCTCTCGTGGAATAAGGCTGGTAAATGAAGGGCGTGCGATGCCCTGCGTTACGGCTGCTTTTAAACTGGTTTTGCTGTCAAAACGATAGACGGCATTAATGGAGGGCAGGATGTTCATATAAGACGAACGATCATCCAATGTTTGCACAAATTCACCATCGTCATATTCATCAAAGATATAGTGGTTAGTGGTGTGCTCAAATCGTGCACCAATTAAGGTATTGAATTTGGATGTCCAAGGAAGATCGGCCATTAAATAGGAGGCATTAATCATTTCCGCCGCATAATAATTATTATTCAGTACGGAATTAGTCGTTTTAAATTCTCCTAGTGGTAAATCATGAAATGCCTGATCACGGAAAGTTATGCCTTCATAAAAGAAGTCCGGGACATAAATATTGATATCTTCTGTCGGGTCTGCCGTATGGCGATAAGCTGTCTTATCTTTTGATTTATGCCACATTTTGTATCCCCCCTGAAGGAAGGTTCTGCTTCCCATAAAATCAAAAGGTATTTTGGCATTAGCTACGAAAGAATTATCGGTTTCAAGATTATAACTTTCATCAATACGAACACCCTGTTTTTGGCCTACACCGCCGCCCATGCTCAATGGAACATCTGTTGCGATGGGTGTTTTAGCCATTAAATCCCAGGGATTTAGGCCCGCAATATCATTCACGTTCAAATCTCTTCCGAAATAGTATTGGGTACCATCCGGCTCTGTAACAGCGGTGCGGATATGGCTGTATTTGTAGTCAAATTCCAAACCGTTATTGAATTTATGCTCTCCGCCGATTTGATATACATCCATTTGGGTTTGCTTCAATCGGTTTTGTACTTCTCTTACTTCGTCGTAATCAGTGATCATTCCACCATCTATTTGGTCACCCTCTTCATCCAAACGGCGGAAGTTAAAGTCTGCTCTTCGGCGGATACGGTGATCCTGATAATGATTTCTGCTATAACTTGCCCGAATGACGTGGTTATCATTAAAGCGGTAGTCAGTGGCGGCGCTATAACCATATCTTACCCGGTGCACGTCATAATCATTGTAACGCTTTTGGGTTAAGGAGTCCGCATCATCAATCAGGTATTGGTTAAGTTCGGTACCTCGGTTGGTTTGGTAATAAGATCCATTCACCAATACCCCTAATTTGTTATCGAAAAAACGATTTCCAATAAACATATTGTGCTGCTGCAGTCCTAATCCATGTCCGGCATTATACTCATCGACGTGGAAGTTTTTACCGCCGGAGGTAGACGCTTTAATGGTCAACTGTTCCGGTGCATCTTTCATGGTAAAGTTCACCGCACCACCAATGGCACCCCCGTCCATATCCGGAGTAAGTGTTTTCTTTACTTCAATATTGTCCATCAAATCTGCTGCAAGGAAATCCAGTGAACCTCCACGTGAATCTTCTCCACCAGGCATTGGCGTTCCATTGACCTGCATTTGGTTATATTCGGAAGAAATCCCTCGAATCTGGATCCCTGCCCCCTCACCGCGGTTACGGTCAATCGAAATACCGGGAATTCTTTGTAGCGCTTCCGCACCATTTCTGTCCGGCATGGTCCCGAATTGCTCAGAGGACACCACATTTTTAATAGAAATGGAGTTCATTTGCTCATTCAATGCTTTGGCCTGACCGCGGGAAGCGTCGCCATAAACCATTACGCCATCCAGCTGCATGACATTTTCTTCCATGGCCACCTCCAGGGTGGTGGTTTGTCCGGCAGTGACCGTACAGGCTAATTCGGTATCTTCATAACCAATATAGTGAGCAATTAAGGTATAGTTTCCTTCCGGAATACCACCCATAGAGAACTTGCCGGAAATATCTGAAACGGTATTGAATTTGGTGTCTTTCAAATAGATCTGCGCAAAGGATAATTCATTTTTTTGCGCATCCGTCAATCGCCCGCTAATGCGGCCTAACTCTTGCGCCCAAGCCATATTCCCCATAACCATCAAGGTCATGAACAACATAAGATTGTAAACTTTATTCATTCTACTAATAAATGTGGTGTGTTAAGCGTTATTGCTTATTTGCCACAAAAGTAGATCGCTAATATTATTTGGAAGCGATATGGAAATTACCCTTCGGTATTCAAAAAATGAAGAAAGGATTGGGGCGTTTAATGTCCGTGCAATAAGTTGAGGGATTTATAATTTTTAGTATAAAACAGCTAAAGTTTTTGCAATATTTTTATTTTGAATTCAAACAAAGTAAGAAGAATAGACGCATCTAATGTTTTCTATGTTATGTGCATATTACGCTGTGTTTATTGATATGGAATTATAATAGTCACTCCTCAAATTATCTAATCAAAAAGGACGAATTGAGCGCTGTTTGATCATTTTTCCTTTTGGAATTAATTTTATTTTAAATTTTGATTTTCATCAGTCATTATGGAGTAATTGTTTTCCGTAATCGGCTAATGACATCTGCCTTGTTTTTGTTCCAATAACTATATTGAAGTGGGAATACTTTTATTCCACTTCTTTCCAGTGTTTTATAACGCTCCATTGAAAAGGCTCCTTGATAATCCCCAGGATAACCTATTAAGTCAATAAAGACCGCCTGTTTTGGGCTAATCCATAATATATCCAATAGCATTCCAGCTAGCGGATAAGCCATTTTGGCTTCTCCCAGTTGGTTTTTACTGATGGCAGTCGCTACCTCTAATTGGAAGGCATCATGTGCTTCGGTTTCTTCCTGTTGATATTTGTAATTATTTAAAAAGGATATATAGGGCTTGATGTAGTTTTCTCCTTTAATAGATTGTGGATCAAATGATTGAAATATATATTGAAATGATTTTGCTCGGGTGATGCCCACATTCAAGACTTCCGCTTTTCCGGCATGCTGGAATGCCGCAGCATGGCTCTGATTGCAAAGGCCGAAAGAAAAAAGGATGATGTCTCGCTCTGATCCCTGAAAGTGAAAGGGCGTTCCACAAAATATTTGAAACTTTTTTATGGTTTCTAATTCAAAATTATTTTTAAGCAATTTATTGAGGAAGACCACCTGACTGTTAAATGGTGAAATAATGCCGAAAGAAGGGGGCTGTTTTTCATTTTGATATTTTTGCACCAATGCTTTTAGTTCCTGGATCAATGCTTCCGCTTCTTTTTCATTCACTCCTTTTTCGTTTCGATGGCCATCGGTTCGGATGATGGCCCATTGCGCATTTTGGCTGAATTCCGGAGTGGACCTGATCACTTTTAATGCGCCCTCATAAAAAGCCTCATTACTGAAATTAATCAGAGAGGGAGTAGACCGAAAATGTTCCCGCAGAAAGCTGACCTGCTCTTGTTGTTGAGCTTTTGAAATGAATAAGTCCAAAATACTTCTATTCCGGAAATCATAGATTTTTTCATTGGGGATATTGAATTTCTCCCGAAGCTGAAATTGTTGCATTTGAGAAATGAAAGAATAATGTCTTAACTGGTAGGGGTCGCCCACCACTACCGCTTTTTTGGCCCTGTAAAGTGCAGGAAGAGCGGAAGCGACATCGCATTGGGTGGCTTCATCGATGATGACTAAATCGAATAAATCGGGCTGTAAAGGTAAAACACCATTGAGTTCATTTAAATGGGCAAGCCATAGCGGGAATATCTTAAGCATCTTTTGGTGATCGATTTTTTCCACCCTTTCTTTATAATCCGTAAAGCTTTGGCTATCGATCGCATCATAGAATGCTGATATTGATTTTCGATATTTATTGACATTGGCTGATTGGGTGCGTCGAATTTTTTCTTTTGAATATTGCCCAATATCCTTTTCTAATTGAGCAGTAACTTTAGCGCTGGCCTCTAAAATTTCCCATATTTCAGTATGGTTCCTAAAATTATTTCTCCACCACCACTTTTGGATTTTTTCCTTAGTAGACAATTTTTCTGAAAAACTTAAAGATCCCAACTTTTGCTCTCGGTCAGTAATGCGCTCAAATTTTTCCTCAAGTTGCTGCAAAGTGGCAGATTGCTGTTCCAGTTTTGTGGCATGGATATGGCTTCCCCGGGATTGATGAATGCCATTTAAACATTTGCGTAGTTTAGCTTTTAAACTGGATTTATATTGGTGGCCCGAGGTGTGAATTAAATAGTCTTTCAAATCATAATCAGAAATCATCATCTGTCGAATTACTTCAACCGCATGTTTAGATTTGGAAACCACCAGGACAGACTGGTTTTTCATGATCGCATTGGCCACTATGGCGGTAATGGTATAACTTTTTCCCGTTCCGGGAGGGCCAATGATAATGGAGTTATGAAATTGTTGGCTGTTTTTTAAGGCCTGCTGTTGCTCTACATTTAGTCGGAAGTCGTAAATGGACGGACCGGTGGTAGCCTTAGTGGAGGGATTTGTTAAAAGGTCATTTAAACAATTATTATAAGCCTTTTTTTGAATCATCTGCTCCAAATCAAAACCGATTCTTAGCGCATTCTGAGATTTTTCGACCAATAGGGTACCGGCTGCCGGAATGAGGGTAAATTCATTTTCCTGTGGATTTTGCTCTTTGAAAAACTTTCGAATCTTACCTTCATTCCAAACTCTTGGAAATAGCAATAGCTCGCTGGAATGAATATTATGAAAGTATTCCTCCAGTAAAAGTCTAAGGTCTGCATGAAAATCAGGCTTCGGAACTAAAGCCAGTATTTTTTCCGCAATCTCCCCCTTTGAAATATTCTCATTTTTCAGGATGAACTGGTGAAGCAGACTGCGATTGACTTGCGGATTATCCCGATCAATTGATATAAAGTATCCTTCTTCTGTAAGGGAAATACTGGCAGGGAAAAGAATTAAAGGGGCACAAAGCCGGTTGTCCCTGCTTATACTATTTTCCTGCTTGCTTAATACATAACATAGACCATAGAACAACTCCTTTTCCAAGGCTTCCAGTGTCAATGTTTTTTGCAAAGATTCTGCGTAGCGGGAATCATAAGGAAAGACAGGGTAGCGGTCCACAAACAATGCCTCCTTTTCTTTAACGAACCAGTTGTATTTATATTTGCTGGCAAAGATATTCTCTATTTTATTGCCTTGGTGATTGAGTTGATGACAGGCATTAAAATAGCCGAAGAAATCCTGAGGAAGGGCTTGTGACATTCTGCTGAAATGAGATGATGACCTAAAATTCTTGCGCGAAGTTAATAGCTGAAAGTATTTTAATGCAGGGAAACCTTCATTTTATTAATGTATATTATCATTGGTCGTACAAAGGAGGATGCATTCTCAGGAAGTTGCTTAACATAATGCACATTTTTTCAAATACACTAAGTTCTATATTTCTAATGGCTAGCACTAATAAGGTGTCCAGCATCAGACTTTTACGAGAGCAGCCTTCAAGGCCTGAGTATTATAGAGCGTGTTTAAATCCGCACCATCAGACTCCAAATTCGAATTATTGGAAGTGATTTTGGATAATTTCTCAATAATAGCGCTGCTATTCTCTCAAAATAATCGGGTATCGCTTCTGCAATACTTCAAATTTGCGTGACGAATTATGGCTTTTAAACACGCCCTTTGCCTGAAAAATAGCTGCTTAATATCAGGTGGGATAAATGAAAGAATAGCGTGCTCTTTCGAGTTTTTTGTACGAAGCAGATGATAGAGGAGCGGGTAGGTTTAGCCAGATTAGGCTTATCAAAAATCACAAAAAGCCTACAATTGGCATAATTTCCTCCCCTGTCAGTGTGTAATGAAAGGTTGGGGAATATATCTAATCCGAGTATGGAAAACTCCAAAGTATGGAGAACATAGCAGTAGGCTCGTGAGCTGAAAATTGCGAATGAAAATAAGGCCAGTCTGATTTCAGATATGCAGCAGTCTCATTTGCCTTTTGGAGATAGTATACCTTCGCTAAATTTTGGTGCTCAAAAAGTAAATTTTGTATCCCTCCAAAGAAATTAGGGTAAAGGAAATTGTCCATTTTTGACATTTCAAATTCGGCTAAAGCGATCCATATCGTCCGATTCCCAGCTGCCCACGAGTCTGTGATCAAGTACCACTTTGCCTGAATGATCAATGATGATCATTTGAAAAATTCCAGAGGGGGGAAGTGATACCGTGGTGTATTTTGCTAAGGGTAATTAGTTAACCCAATAAATGATTTTTGAGCCTTTCTCACTATTTCCAAAGAAATCGCCTCCAATGTCATTGTTGGACTTCATGTTGTCCGCTATCTCATTCAAATATAAGTCTTAGAATTCATTTGAATGGATGGGTTAATAATTATAAGGTTTTAAACTTTTCAGGAGGGTACTAATGATGGGTGTTGGTCTGGATTAAGTGGAGTTTGAAAAGATGAAGTTGATGAACGGAGTTCTGGTTTTTTGGGGTCTTGGCGCGAACACTAAAACCAGGCTTTGTGTGGATTAATTTTGGTAAAGTTGAGGCCGCATGAAAGCGGCGGCATTATTATCCTTTGGTTATCGGTTAAAAGTATTTTTTGCGTATGAAATAATACAGCATGCCCACGGTCATGAAAAACATCAAGCCTAAAATTCCAAAGTAGCCCCATTTTAAATTTAATTCGGGCATATAGGAGAAATTCATTCCATAAATACCGGCGATAAAAGTAAGCGGAATAAAGATGGTCGCCACGATGGTAAGGGTTTTCATGACCTGATTCATGCGGTGTCCCTGTATGGAAAAGAATAAATTGGAAATACTTTCTAATTTCATTTCCATCCGCTCACAGTTGTCAGACAACGAAAGATAGTTGTCTTGAATTTCGTAATAATACTTGATGTTTTTATCCAGTATCGATTTGAATTTTTCTCTTTCCAGCCGGGCGACAAAGTCCCGAAATGGGGAGATGTTTTTTCGGATCAGGTGAATCTTGTTCCGGAATTTTTCAATGGTATTGATGATATCCGGGGAGGGGTCTTTGCTGATATCCAGCCGTCCTATTTGATCAAGTTCGGCATCCATTCGGGCCACTTCCTGAAAATAGTTGTCCATGATGGCCTCCATCAATAAAAATAAAAGATAGTCAACGCCCCGTTCTCTGACAATACCGAGATGCTTATGAAGGCGCTCACGGATATGCTGAAAATGATCTCCCTGTCTTTCCTGAAATGAAATCAGGACGTTTTTATTTAAGACAAAGCTTAATTGTTCCTGTTCCAGCGACCAATCTTTTGAAGGCAGGGTGGATTTTAGATTGAAAAACCAAAAATCATTATAATCCTGTACTTTAGGTCTTTGGTATACATCTAAAATATCCTGAATATATAATTCGTGTATATGCAAGGCGTTCCCAATCTGTTTTATTTTGTCAACCTCATGTATCCCATGAATATTCAGCCAATAATAATGATCATCCTCCGGAAATCCGGAAAAATCCCGGAGGTCAAAGTCTTTATATTCAATCAATTCCTTGTCGTTATATTTGAATAGCTGAATACTTGTTTTTTCTAATATTTTTTTTCCGGTAAATATCGGGGTGGAGGGGTTTACTTTTTTCCGATTGAGTATTTTGGGAATCATAATATAGGGCGACTTTTTTATCAATATATGTAAAAAATAGTAGGCGGTGAGCGATTAGGCCTAATTTTTTGTTGGCCGTACTGCTCCGAAGAAAAGGAATTGGAAACTTATGAAGCCTTATGTATAAAATTCGAAGCACGGTACCCCCGGGCCAGGGATGGAGGCGGAGGCGTAGCCGGTTGTGGAGCTCTTTTCCGGTTGACTGGTCTTTGGGAGTTTTTTTGGTTTTTCTGCCGGAAAAAGCGACCGCCGAGAGCCCGGTGCGCATTGCGCAGGCCCCAGAAAAGTGAATGGAGTCAGGAAAATCATAAAGGTCCAATTTTTTGGCTTTACCAATCCCGCTGATCCTTTCTTTACGGTTATCATCTGCAATTAGCATAAGGCAAATTCCGGAGAGGGTAAATGGGACCGGCATTGTATTTTGCTAAGGGTAAATAGTGAACCCATTCCAAGATTTCGGCTCCTTCTGTTGTATTTCCATTTTAGTTATAATTAGTTTTAGTAATGCCCCCAAGCTTGTTCAAACAGGAAGCAGAGGGTTGTTTGGAAGTAGTTTAATTTGTGAGGGTTTCATCTTTGTCGGAGCTTGGAATTCATTGGAGGTAGGAGACGGAATGGAGTTAGAATAGGATAAGCTGATGGGCGGCCCCTCTTGTGGTTTTGGGTCTTAGCAGAGACGCTAAGACCAGAGAGAAAATTTAATAAAAAAAAATGGGTATATTGTTTTTGCTAAGAGCGACTGGTTGTATCAAATTTTATTTAGAAAACCATTCTTCAAATTTTTTAAAGTCATCCGGATGTTCGTCGATCCATTGGAAGATTTCCTCACCTATGCTGAGTGAAATATAATAGCTATAGATTTCCGTTAAATCCTCCTTGGCCAAATCATGAAAGAAAGGAACATAAAAGGACCACATGAAATCCTGCTGTTCTTTTTTTAATTCTCCCAGAATTTTAAAAATTTGGTCATTGTTGGCTGAAAATAATTCCAGTGGGGTTTTGCCCTCCTTCTTCTCCTGTATATTCGTAGCAGCGGTCAGGCTGATCATCATTTCGGCAGCGGAAAATTCAGATTGCTCCCTTATGGGAATGCTGATATTGATATTTTGCTCCGAAGTTTGCTGCACCCCGAAATTAAGCAGGCGGTTAAGGGTGCCGTATTCGACCTTAGCCCGATCTGTATTAGGTTCCAAAAGCAGGAAATAATACAGCGGCAGCATGGCTTTGATGCGTTCCCCACTTTTTTCCATGATTTTACTTAGGATCAGGTGACTGCTTGCATGTGAAGGGTTGTTATTGATTGCTTTTATGGCGGATTGCTTTGCTTTGCTCATTTCTCCCTGATTGTAACAGGTCAGCGCATGGTTATAAGAAAGCAAATAGTGATCATTATCCTGCATTCCCTTTTCATACGCTTTGATGGCTTTTTGCGCTTTGCCCTGCATGTCCAAAGCGGTACCGTAATTCATATAGCCATGTAATACATATTCATCATTACTTTTGATGACTTTCTTACTGTATTTTTCTGCCTTTTTATAATCCTCCAGCGATAAATAGGTTAGGGAGAGCTCGTAATTAGCCAGGCTGGAGGCGGGGTCTATCTTTAATGCTTTTTGATAAAATTCAATGGCTCTTTCGTATTCCCCTTCATCGTGAAAGGCAATACCTTGTTTAATCAATTCGATCAGGGAGGAATCCTGACCGTAGTTTAGAAATGGGCACCCCAGGAGGAGCATGCTGAGGATCAAAAAAAATCTATTCATTGGAAGGTTAATTATGCCGAAAATCGTGGACTTAGGGTGACGTTTTCGGCTGTATAAAAAAAAAGTAATATCGAAAAAGATAATAAGTTAATGGCAGAATAATGAATAGGTATTTATCTACCAGTAATGCCGGCCAAGGCCAGAACCGTTATGAGGCAACCATAAATACAAAAAAACAGCAAGTATTGATCATGCTCATATTGGGAATCCGTTCCAGGAGAAAGGTTAGGAAATTTCTTTTTGATGGAGGAGGGGGCCTTGAAATAATGATAACCACTCACCCACATAAATGAGGTAATCGCCAACATTAATAGGTTAAAACCACTAAACAAAAAGGCCTTGAGGTAGGCCGTTTGGTAGGTGGTGACATTCAGCCAGCATTGTCCTGCAATGATAAAAAGGAGGGAAGGGATCATGATGGCCTTTCGGTATTGTCGGAAATAAAAAAGTAGGGTATCTACCATATTTGACAAGCTCAGTTAAAATACGAATATTTAAATGCTAATTTGCAGAAAATAGTATAAAAAACCTCAGCAGAAAATTCAATGTAGGTTTAATATGGACAACTATTTAAAAAATTATTTTCCTTATTCTTCGATCAGATCAATCGTTAAGCTTTTCAATAAGCCGGTATACTGATTGCTTTGAAAGTAAAGGTGTCTTTTTCCTGGCCCTGTTTTTTTTAATACTTGTTTTGGCATGCTTGTTTTGAAATTCTTCAATTTACACTGGCTGGAGGAAGCTCACCGGCAGGTAAAATACTCCGGGAAAAACCTGGTGGAGATCGGGACTGACTTGGGTTATTTGATCCAGGCTCATTTCAGTAACGCTTTTAAAAAGCAATTTGGGCTTAGTCCAAAGGCCTTCAGAGAGAAAGGTTAATTCGCTTTGATGCAAGGCCCAAAAAGCGGAAAGAGAAAATGTATGCACTATTCTTGGGCGAAAAGGTGCATGGCCACTGGCTACTAATCGGACTCAAGGTCATTTTCTATCTTGTCATTTTCTTGTATTTCGATTTTGACCTCATGCAATTCGCTAAGCTCTTGTACTTTATCATCCATTTTATTTTTTATTAATTGGGCTACTGACATTTGAATCACATCTTGACAATCCTGAAACCAGGGGTGGTTGGGATCCGGATATCTTTTATGGGCTTGTAAGGCATGAGCCAATGCCATTTCCCATTTTTCTTGTAAAAGCGCCATGGACGCAACCCCAAAATACCCTTCCGGACTGTCCGGATGATAATCAATGATTTTTTGATAAGTGGAAATGGAATATTCAGGCTTATCCATCATGCGATAGCAAACGGCTAAATTTTGTAAGGAAATAATCCCCTTTGGGTCAATTTCCAATGCCTTTTTGTAGTACTTTGATGCTTTTTTAAATTTATTCATTCGGCGGTAACAAATGGCCAGATGATCCCATGCCCATGCAAATTCCGGATCCAGTTTGACCGCCTTTTTTAAAAGTGGAATGGCTTTTTGAAAGGAAGCAAGTTCCATTTCTAAATTCGCCTTTTCGTACAATAATTTCGCCTGAGGATGACTACTTTGTCCCAAGGGTGCTTTTGGCGAAAGGATATCCTGAACAATGGAACATCGGCTAATCAGTATTTCCTGTACATTTTGGGCCAAAAGTTGCACTTTATTTACCGAGGCCATTTTTTCAAGTTCCTCTTCCTCTTGCAAAATTTTTACGCTGGCCTGTCCGAATAATAATTGAAATTGTTGATCAAGTTCTTCAGCGCTTTCTACTCCTTTTAGTTCGGCACATATTTGATCGGCAATTTTCTGCTCTACCTTTTGTGCGATAAGCGGAGTGGTAATAAATAGCAATATAAGAGCGTAAATCTTTTGCATAGGTGAGTTTTCTGGTAAACTATGAATAAGCAAATAAAACATTATATAATCAAATCATAGATAGCGGTTCGGGACTTACTTTCCACATTAGCTCCGTTAAACTCATTATTTTTTAAAATTAAGTGTTCGGAAATAAATTCTTTTATTAAAGCACGCTAATTCCTGCATCAGGGCTGGCGAAAAAGCGAAAACAGGTGGTAAAGGCTATCAAAAAGTAGGAGTTCACCATTTGATTTTCAAAATATCTTCCCGCAATCATATCCGGTAACAATTAGGTATTTTATGAAATCCGATAACAGATTTGGGTCCTTTTCCATGCATCCGATAGCGCTACTTACTCCTTGTAAAATTCGCCATAAAGGGGAGCATATGAAAATAAATGCACGAAAAGGCCAATATTGCTTTGTGGGAAAGTATTGATTATATGTTTTTTTGAAAATATAATATGTAAACTGATTTTAGTAATACTTTTTTTGATTTAAAAGTACTATTTAGAGGAATTATAAAACTTTTTGATAAGTTCCTATGAGATACCTTTTTAGCCTATTTTGCTTGCTTTCCTTTCCTCTTATGCCCTAGATGCTAAGGAAATTGAGGTGAAATCCAATATACAGGAAGTCACCGTTTTTGTAGAAAATGCACAAGTCTTCCGGAAGGCAAGTAAAGAACTTCCTGCCGGTGATATTCTCCTGAAATGGACAGGTCTCAGTAAAACCATTGAAGCGAAAACGCTTAACTTTAGAGCCAGGGGCGCAATATCCGTCAAGAGTGTGAATCATTTTCAAAATTATCTTTCGGATAAAACCAACCCTCAGGAAGAGGCTGCCTTGCTGAAAAAACGACATGCCCTGCAACAACAAATGCGAGAGGAAGAAGTCCACTTGAAGGTGATTAAGGAAGAACTGGATTTTCTTCGGGCTAATAGGCAAATGGGCGGGAGTCAGGGGATTACCGCGGAGGGTTTTTCAACGGTGGCGCCCTATTATTCAGAAAGAATGAAATCGCTTATTTTCGAGGAGGAAAGTCGCTCGAAGAAATATGAACAATTCAAGAAGGAAAGTAAATTGCTTTTGAAGCAGTTAGATTAAATGAGTCGTCCTTCCGGGAGTATTTCCGGGGAAGTATGGGTAAGGCTGCATTCCGATAAAGCGCAGAAAATTCAGATGGAGCTGGATTATATCGTAAAAGGCGCCAGTTGGTTTCCTACTTATGATATTAAAGCCGAAAGTATTGAAAAACCTATTGAGTTACGTTATAAGGCCAATATTCAGCAAAATACCGGCGTAGACTGGTCCAAAGTTAAACTGACGCTTTCTTCCGGTGATCCTTCATTATCGAATCAACTACCGGAACTAAAAACCTATTTTCTGGATTATAATAGAACTGCACCCCAATATAATAAGGAGATCAGCAAGGTTTCTGGTATTGTCAGGGATCAAGATAATAAACCGCTGCCCGGAGCGAGTGTCCGAGTAAAAGGTAGCACTATTAGCAGTATTTCTGATATCAATGGTTACTATCAAATAACGCTACCTCAAAATGCCAGGGAGCTGGAGGTGAAGTTTATCGGTTATGAGCCCAATGTAAGGAGGATCAATGCTGAGCGGATGGATTTTAAAATGATGGAAGATGTACAGGCCTTGGAGGAAGTGGTGGTGGTTGGGTATGGGACTCCTTCCCAAGGGCAATTGGCCGGTGCTGTGAGTGGAATTAATATCCGTAAATCATCCTCAGAAACTTCACGCAAAAAGGCTAAAGCGTCCAATATAAAAATGGAAGATAGTGCACAGGAGAGAAGTATTCATCTGGAATATACACTTACGAAACCCTATTCCCTGAAGTCTGATAACTCGAAGTTAACGGTCGATATGGTGACTTATGAATTACCCGTGGAATTTCAATATCATGCGGTCCCTAAATTAGATCCAAATGCCTTTTTGATCGCCAGAATGTACAATTGGGAACAATATAATTTTATGCCAGGGGAGGCGAGCCTTTATTTTGAGCATACTTTTATTGGTACGACGGTATTGGATACACAATTTGCAAAAGATACCCTGGAGTTTTCCCTGGGGCGTGACAAAAGCATATTTATAGAAAGGAAAGCCGTTTCGCCGAAATCCACTAAAAAAGTGTTTAACGCCAGAAAGCAGGAATTAAGGGATTGGGATATCTCGGTAAAAAATAATAAAAGGCAAGACATTACACTTTATCTGAAAGATCAAATTCCTGTTTCTCAGTCTTCGGAAATTGAAGTGGAATTACTGGACAAATCCGGGGCAAAAATGAACCCTGAGAATGGGGTGTTACAGTGGGAACTTAAATTGGCGGCAGGGAAAAGTAAAGATTTAAAAGTAAAATATGTTGCAAAATTCCATACAGCTAGACATTTTTGCCTAAAAACGTAAAAAGCGAATCAACAATAGTAACTTTGGGTTCCAACGCCAACAAAGATCTATGTTCGATTCGCTTCACGACAAACTTACGCAACAATTTCCAAAATGGGGCAAAGCTTGCTGGAAAAATGTACTCGCTTTAAGTTTAGGCATCATCCAAAAAGGAACCGTGTGTCTTAATAAAGTGAAAGATTGCATCGGTAGTATTTTAGAAAATCAGAGTACTTCCGCCTCTGGCCATTACAAACGCTTAACCCGCATATTTACGGAATATTCTGACACCCATTTATGGAGTGATCTATTGCAATTATCCGCCATGCATATGCACAAAGGTGGGGATTTTTTGATGGTCGATGGCACCAGTTGAAAGCAAGGGGATCGCACTTTTCATTTCATGACCTTGGCCATTTTGTATAATGGAGTAGCGGTGCCGATCTATTTCATGAATCTGGAAAAGAAGGGCATCAGTAATCAGGAAGAAAGAATTCAGTTGCTTGAAGAGGCGTCAAAGTTATTCAATCTTGAAGGTAAAATTCTCTTGGCTGATCGTGAATACGCAGGACAGAAATTCATCAAATACCTTGAGGATAACGGCTTTAAATATGTGCTTCGGGTAAAAGAATGTAACTTCAAGAATCAGTGGGATGAAAAATCTATGACGAAAGCGCAAATGATTTCAAAAGTCACCAATAGTAAGGTGAAAGGTAAAACGATGTCCGCTAAAATGAAGTTTGAAGCCGGAGACAATTGCCGGATAGTCATCAAGAAAAGCGAAGATGCGGAAAAGGAACCTGTGATTTTCCTTCTGACAAATCTGTCTAAAAACGCCTATAAAGTAGCTGAGGACTATCGGAAGAGATGGCAAATAGAGACATGTTTCAGACATTTGAAGACCAATGGTTTTGACCTTGAAAAAATGAATGTTCAGGGAGCAGATAGATGCCGGTTAATGATGGCTATTGTCGTTTTTGCATATTCGGTATCCATAGCTCATGGGTTAAAAAAGTACAAAAATGTTCGTCTGAAAACTTATGCCAATGGTAAAAGGTACAGATCCATTTCCGTTTTTCGAAAAGGAGTCGAATGCATCGCAGAAGCTGGTTACAGAATAGAAAATTGGGGCGAGTATATCCTAAATCACTTCTTGAGTCATGATCAGAAAATTAGCCCCAAATCAATAAATGTCTAGTTGTATGGCAAAATTCCCTAAAAATAGGTCGTTAATGGTGCAATAAAAGCCAGGCTTGAGATGCGCAGATGCAGTGCTTTTGAATATCCTCTAAAACGGTTTAAAAGGACCTGGACAATATCCAGGTCCTTTTTTTTAATAGCGTTTCCTGTCCATTTATGTTATTGGTGATCTAGATGAAGATGCAGCGTGTGTGGCTGTTTTCTCCTAGATTATTTATGCTTAAATCCTCCTTTAGCTGCCAAGCGGAAAAAATGAAGGAATTTTTCCTATTTCGAGTTTTTTTCAACGAAGCAGAAAAATGGGGAGAAAGCAAGTTTGATCAAATTTGGGCTATAAAAAAAATCAGTTAACGTGATAAAAACGAAATGATAATAAGTTATTTAAGGCGAGTCACTAAATTTAACGGTGAATAATTCGGGTTATTTATTGATAAATTGAGGGTGCGGTTTAAAAATCGGAATGATTCCCCGCCAAATTCCATAAATCCGGTGAAGGAGTATGGCACCAAAGTTTTGAGTTGTATCACGCTAACTTTTTCAGATCCCGGATTCCGTTGAGCTTACTTTGTCTTCATTCACCTGTTTTCGCTTATATTAACGATAAGAGTTTGTTTTTTAGCAGAATTCGCAGCGAAAACATAAAGTAATACAGAAGCGCTATCCGGTTATGTTTAGAATAGTATCGTAATTGTTGAGCAACACCAGATTCGAACTTGCAACAGGATTTTGTGCTTTCAAGTTTGCTCTAAATAAGCTACTATCCCTTCTTTTTTTCCTACGGCCAGCTGATCGAGGTTTAATGGTGTAATTATTCAGCTTAATTTCGTTTTGTTAGATATAGTGAATTAGAGCTTTGGAGCAAAGTTCTCGGGAGCTCTTTCATTTTGAATTCCGATTTAGCTTTTTTTATTATCTTAACGGGCTAATTAATATCGAATATGACTAATTATTTTAAAGCCTTTCTTTACCTATTTTTTCTTTTATACGCTACCACCTTATTGGCTCATGGCTTTCAGGAGGCCGATACTCTTTTGGGAAAAAATGGACCTTATCGTGCCTGGTGGGACGCTCAACATTATGCATTAAAATTGACTGTGGATGTGGAGGGAAAAGGAATTTATGGAACGAATGACATCACTTTTATGGCCATAGATGCAGGGCATAAAATGCAGATTGATTTGCAGGAGCCCATGAAGGCAGAGGCCTTTATTTTTAATGGGGAGGAATTGCCCTTTGAAAGAATAGCGCCAGCGTATTTTGTAACTTTACCTACCACGCTTTCTGCAGGGGAGTCCTATACACTGCAGGTGAAATTTAGGGGCAAGCCTAAAATAGCCAAAAAAGCCCCCTGGGATGGCGGCTTTGTCTGGTCCGAAGATAAATCGGGCAATCTTTTTATGGCAACCGCCTGTCAGGGAGAAGGTGCCAGCAGTTGGTGGCCGTGCAAAGACTACCCTGCAGATGAGGTAAAGGGGATGGACATTTATGTCAGTGTGCCCAAAGGCTATATGGATGTTTCCAATGGCAGGTTGATTTCACGTAAAAAAGATCAAGGTGTATGGACTTACCATTGGCAGGTGAAGAATCCTATCAATAATTATGGGGTGAATTTGAATGTGGCGAAGTATGTACATTTTGCCGAACAATACCAGGGAGAAAAAGGGGAATTAGACCTGAACTATTATGTATTGCCGGAAAATCTGGAAAAGGCAAAAAAGCAGTTTCAGGAGGTGCCCCGGATGTTAGCCGCTTTTGAACATTGGTTTGGGCCTTATCCTTTCTATGAGGATGGATTTAAATTGGTGGAAGTACCCTATCTGGGGATGGAACATCAGTCTTCAGTGACTTATGGCAATCAGTATGCAAATGGCTATTTGGGAAGGGATCTTTCCGGTAGTGGATGGGGTTTGAAATTCGATTTTATCATCGTCCATGAGGCCGGACATGAGTGGTTTGCCAATAATATCACCAATAGTGACATTGCTGATATGTGGATTCATGAAGGTTTTACCACTTATTCCGAAGCTTTATTTGTTGATTATTATTGGGGAAAGGAGGCCTGCAATGAATATATGCGTGGAATTCGAAAAAGGGTACTGAATGATCAAAATGTTATTGGGGAATATGGAATGAACCAGATGGGTTCTGGCGATATGTATGTAAAGGGGGCATTATTGGTGCATAATTTAAGGCTTTGGGTTAATGATGACACCGTATTCCGGAATATGTTACGGGAGATGAATAATAAATACTATCATCAAACGATTAGTTCTGCCCAATTGGAAGCATTTATCAGCAACTATCTGAATTTAAACCTTTCAGGTTTCTTTGATCAATATTTAAGAAGTACCATGATTCCCACACTGGAATATGAAGTAAGGGGGAAAGTATTATTTTATCGCTGGATCAATGTAGTGGAGCATTTCCAAATGCCTGTTGAGCTTCATATTAATGGCGAACAGAAACGATTATTCCCTGCTGCGAATTGGCAAAAATTACCATTAAATAATCCTTCTGTTCCTATTGCGCATGATTCCGATTTTTATTGTGGATTTCAATTTAATGGGCAATTCCCACATTAAGATATTTTTGATTTGATTGTGTCTGATATTTATCATTGAATTTTATGATTGTTTCTGAATTCATAAAAATAGCCATAAAAACTTATGGATATTTTTAATTATGGCAATATATTCGATAAAAGTCCAGAAGGAATTAAATTCCATTTTTTTTAACTATCCAGTTTGACTATGCAGGTTTTTGAGGTGAGCATTCCCCTAAAGGGAAAACGCATAATTAATTTGGCGATCGCGAGTATTTCGATGCTGGTGATTTTGTCCGCAGTGGAAGCACAGCCCATTTGGTATTGGGTGTGTTTGGCCGGTGTTTGTATCGGTAGTCTATTTTTTGAGTTTGGGATTTTAAATGCCAAAATCAGGATAGATGATTTAGGGATAGAAAAAAGTGTACTAGGCTTTAAAAAACGAATAAACTGGAGTGAAGTCCAGAAGTCAGGCGGAATGGTAGAATATCAATATAATCTACGTACTTCCTATGAAGAATATGATCATCCGGAGCATTTTTGTGATGAGAGTAGTGAGAGTTATTTATACTTCACTGATGATCAGAATTTCAATTTAGGTGGGCATCCGCAAAAAGGTAAGAAGGTTGTTTACATTCCTTGCCGGGAAGTTATCCAGCAAGCGATTCAGTTGTATCGACCTGTTGCTTAATTCCATATTGAAATGGTTCGGGCCGTCACGGTCCTGTTAATTTGGTTTTCTTTTGTAATCCTTTGTGGCAGCTGGTGCGAGTTGCCGCAAGGGATTTTTTTTTATCCCAATAACTGCTATTTTTAAAGGGTGTTATCCCGAAGGAAGCCTACTTATAGCTGCAAGGCAGTAAAAGAAAGGCATAAAGTCTTGGAGGGTGCATAAAAGTCAAGATTCGCAACGAAATTTTAATTTATGCAGAGGCGAGACCTGAGTTTTTGATAGAATAGCAACCTTATTATTGAGAAATTATCCAAAATTGCTTTCAATCATTCGAATATGCAGGTGGATGGTGTGGATTTAAACACGTGCTTTATTCAAGTTTTAATAAATCTGATAATGAGGAGCGTTAAGCAGTGCCAAATCCAGGGCATTCCATCCTTAGCATATATTCGGATAGGTGTCCGAACTTGGAGAAACTGAATAAGAATAAGGAAGCCTTGAATATTGCTGGTTAGTAATATCTGAAATTATATGCAACACTACGACTATATCATCATTGGCTCCGGATTTGGAGGAAGTGTCTCTGCCATGCGCTTATCGGAAAAGGGCTACCGTGTTTTATTGATTGAAAAAGGTAAAAGATTTGAGGATCAGGATTACCCAAAATCGGATTGGCAATTTTGGAAATTCCTTTGGATGCCTGCATTAAAGTGGTTTGGTTTTCAAAAAATCAATTTTTTTCGAAAAGTGTTGATATTATCCGGTGTGGGATTAGGGGGCGGAAGTAATGTTTATGCCAATACACATATGCAGCCTGAAAAGCAATTTTTCACCCACCCTAGCTGGGGACATTTTAAACCCTGGCTCAAGATTCTTCCTCATTTTTATGATACTGCCCGCCAGATGCTGGGCACCACACCGGTTCCTGAATTACACCGGGAAGATCAAATATTGCAGGAGGTAGCGGCAGATATGGGCGCATTGGATTCTTTCAAGCGGACAGAGGTGGGGGTCTATTTTGGAGAACAGGGAGAAGATGTGGACCCTTACTTTGAAGGAAAGGGGCCCAAACGACAAGCTTGTAAGCAATGTGCGGGCTGTATGGTGGGCTGTCGGCATGGAGCGAAAAATACCTTATCGAAAAACTATCTTTACTTTGCCGAAAAGGCCGGGGTGGAAATATTGACACTCTGGAAGGCAGATAAAATTGAATTTTTGGAAGGGAAGTACAGCGTTCGCTGTCAAAGTTTAAAGAGCGGACATAAGGCCATTTATACCAGTGGTGGTCTTGTCGTTGCAGGGGGAGTACTCGGAACACTGGATTTGCTTTTCAAGCAGAAAATTCAATATAAAACATTGCCCCTTTTAAGCGATACGCTGGGCAGTAATGTCATGACCAATTCGGAAATGCTTTGTGGCATTACCCAAATTCCGGAGAAGGTGAATCATGGGGTTTCCATTTCCAGCGTTTTTAATGCAGACCCTCATACGCATGTGGAAATTGTTAAATATAATAATGAGTCGGGGCTTATGGGCAGATTGGCGGTTTTAGCCGCCGGAGGAGGAAGCATTGGCCTTCGTTTACTTAAATTATTAGGGGCCATCATTTCCCATCCTATAGATTTTCTTAAATCAACCTTTGGCTTTAAAAATTGGGGGGAGAAAACCATTATTTTACTGATTATGCAGTCTCTGGAGGAAACTTTGAATATGGAATGGCGCAAGGGGCGTTTCAAAGGGCTCCGGTTTAGCCGAGAGAAGGGCAAAAGAGTGGAAGCTTTTTTGCCCATTGGTCAGGAAGTGATGCATAAATATCAACAAAAGGCCGGAGGAATTGCGCAAAATGGTATTTCGGAAGTGTTTTTTAATATCCCGACCACTGCGCATATTTTAGGGGGGTGCCCCATGGGAGAGCATGCAGAGCAGGGAGTAGTAGATGCCAACTTTAAAGTTCATGGCTACCCTAATTTTTATGTATTGGATGGTTCTATTATCCCCACCAATCCCGGGGTTAATCCGAGCTTAACCATTACGGCCCTTTCGGAATATGCCATGAGCCAAATTCCGGAGAAAAACTGAATATTAAATTATTGAATATCCAAAAATTATAATTTCCAGCATCTTTAAAAGCCACAATTCGTGGCAAATATTGAAATATTTCAGCGCCGATAAAGCATTATTTGGGGAGAATTGCATCGGTATTGTTGCGAAGTTATCGAAAATTGATTTTTCAAAATTCGATTTTTCAGTATGATGCTGTACTTTTAAACACGCTTTTGGATCGATTTTTTGAATAATGGTATCCGCTAATGGATACCAGCGAGTGGAGGTCATTTTAGGCCAAAAGCTTTTTG
The DNA here is from genome assembly GCF_036244895.1 of Persicobacter diffluens. Taxonomy (NCBI): domain Bacteria; kingdom Pseudomonadati; phylum Bacteroidota; class Cytophagia; order Cytophagales; family Persicobacteraceae; genus Persicobacter; species Persicobacter diffluens. The sequence continues at coordinate 749,696 of NZ_BQKE01000003.1, read as the reverse complement.
GGCGCCAAAAAAATTTAGGGTATTGAAATCACAATAACTCCCAGCCAAATATGAAAATCAAGGGGTATAATTAAGCAGGATAATTTATGCTTAAATCCAATGTTACCTATTTCGAGATTTTCCAAAGCAGCCGATGAATGAGTTGAAAGCAAACCTGTTCCAATAATTGATAATGAAAATCAAAGCCCAAAAGAAATCGTCATCAAACCTTTATGTTGGAACACAAAAACCGTTGGTATATGCTGCGGCTCAATTATCATCTATCCCGGATGAATGCGCATTTATTTCATGTGGTCTAAGGAGCAAGCCCCTAATTTTTCTCCCCATTAATTCTTGTTTATCCTCAAAATCTTATGTTCATAAAAAATCATTTTTCACTCCTTAACTAATAGGAGGAGAGCGACTTTTATTGTTATAAATAGCCAAATTATAAAGGGCAATTTCTACGAATATTGTATCTAATCGCATATTTTCAAATTCTTAAATTTTGCAAATGCGGAATCCAAATTTGATTACTATTAACATTGTGGTACGCGTTCGAAGAATCTTCCTTTTCCAAAAACACATTATTATGAAATTCGACAAACTATTACCCTTAGCAATTATCGGCGGAATGCTCTTCGCCTCCTGTGGATCTGATTCATCGGATGACCCAAACCCAAGTCCAACTCCTGCCCCGGTTCAATTGGAAATAGTGGATCCTACACAACAAATTCTTCAGGTCCGCGCCGGAGATCCTTTCTCCCTCGATTTAAATTTATCCGATGCCAATGATGGTGTGGAGTGGTCCGTAGACGTATTGCCTGTGGGCCTGTCGATGGATCGAGCAACAGGTGCAATAAGTGGTAATTTTGGCAATCTTCCCCAAAGGCGTTATTCTGTTTTATCCAAAGTTACGGCGATGATGGCCGGAGATTCCTCCACCATGGATGAGGCATTTATAAATTGGCATTTATTGGATGTGGAACAAGGAATTCCATTTATAAATGTTAATGCTGGAGGTGATTCAGAATTTACTAACAACTTTGATGAAATTTTCTCTCCGGATAATAATTTTTCGGATGGCATTGTTCACGTTTGGTTTCCGGATCAGGCCATTGATAATACCTCTATGCGAGAACTATTTGTGACGGAAAGATATGGAGAGGACTTTTTTTATGAGTTCGCGGTGGAAGATGGAAATTATATAGTAGAATTATTATTCTCCGAAAATGCCTGGAATGGCGGAGCCCAAAGGAGGTTTGATATAGATATCAATGAGGTGAATGTGGAAAAGGAATTTGATATTTGGAAGGTGGCCAATGCTCTCAATACCCGTGCTGATGGTACCGGAAAATTCTTCGCCATCAATAGAGAATACCCTGTGACCGTTACTGAAGGTTTGATTAACATTCATTTTTACCTGGGGGAGAAAGGAAAAGATTACCCTAAAGTCTCAGCGCTTTCTATTCGAAAAATTGAATAATGTGTGATTGGCCATAAAAGGCGGACTTCGGTTCGCTTTTTTTATGTCTAAATGAAACTATTTAACCTTTTTACTGTAATAAAAAGTGATATACGACTTCTGTTTTTAACCTCTACCTGCATGCGCGCCCTACTTTTTACGCTTCTTAGCCTTTTATTTTGCTGTAATTCCAAACCTGTTGAAGTGAAGGAACAGCAATCTATTGCGGTAAAAACTACAATCATCAGTAAGCAAAAGGTGCTTCGAAAAATCAATCTGAGTGGCGCAATAAAAGTGGAAAGTGAACGAAGGCTTTCCTTTTTAGTACCGGGGAAAATTCACGAACTGTCCCTGTCTGCGGGCGATCATTTTGAAAAAGGTCAGCGATTGGCCCTGTTGAAGCAAGATGAATATAAAGAAGGGCTACGGGTAGCAAAGCGCAAATTGGATCAGGCCAATAGTGAGTATGAGCGATTAAAAAATATGTATGATCGGCAATCGCTTACGGAATCGGATTTTCAAAAAATTAAAACGCTCAAAGCGGAGGCTGAGGCTAATTTGGTGGTCCAAAAAAATCAGCTTCAGTATACCGAAATCATCGCGCCTTACCCTGGAATGGTCAAGCGGGTATTATTTAATTCGGGAGAGGCTGTAAAAGAAGGTATTCCGGTTATGACCATCATTCCAATTACCGGATTAAGCCTTCAATTCAATGTTCCTGAGGCCCGGATAGGAGATTTGCGTCAGGGGATGCTCATCAATTATAAAGTACCCGATAGAAGTGATAGCCTTTATTTGGCGAGGATAAACAAAATTTTCCCTACGGCGGATCCCTTAAGTCGGACCTTTAAGGTGGAGGCAACTCTTGAATCCAAAGAAAGGGGAATTAAGCCGGGCATGGTCGCACAGGTTATGATCAGTCAGGGCGAACAAGCGCCGCAAATTGTAGTACCTGTGGAGTATATTGTCCCTGATGAAAAAGGGGATCGGTTTGTATTTTTAGTCAAAAAAGGGAAAGCTTTTCGACAAAGAATTGTTGGGGAAGAACTTTCAGGCTTAGGTTTAGTGGTGGAAAAAGGGTTGCAGGAGGGCGATAGTCTCATTATTGCCGGCCAATGGAAACTTCATGATGGTGCCACCCTAAATGTTTTGTCGCATGAGTCTCATTAAAGCCGCTATCATTAATCGGCAGGTAACGCTCAGCCTCACCTTCATGATTTTATGTGGAGGTTTATTTGCCTTGTTAAACATGTCCCGAAGGGAGGATCCTCAGTTTAATGTCAGACAAGGATTGGTTGTTTTCGCCTACCCGGGCGCTGAAAGCCTGGAAGTTGAACAGCAGGTAGTCAATAAAATAGAGCAGCTGTTATTTTCCTTTAAAGAAGTTCGGAAAAGCAAGACTTTTTCTAATGCCCGCCCCGCTATGGGGTATGTGGTGGTAGAATTGGAGAAGAATGTGACAGATCCCGATAAATTTTGGTCCACCTTGCAGCATCAACTGAATTTGCTCAAACAGGCTGAACTCCCTCCTACGGTTTTAGGTCCAGTAGTGGAAACGGGTTTTGGGGAAACCATTGCCTTGCTTCTTGGCGTGCGATCAGCAAGCCGGGATATGGTTGAATTGTCCAATTATCTTGAAAAAATTGAAAGTCATTTACGGATGGTGCCGGAGGTTTCCCGCATGAGCCGGGTAGGGGAGCAAGGGGAGGCCGTTTATATTGATGTGGATTTAGAGAAAATGAGCCAATATGGCTTTAATCTGAATAGCCTCTTCTTAAGTTTGAAGGGGGACAATTATGTCTATCCTGCGGGGCAACTGGAGGTAGGTAGTCAAAAAATACCCTTGCATGAAAAATCGGTTTTCCGGTCATTGGAAAATGTCCGGGATCAGCTTATTGGTTTAAGTCCATCAGGCGGAACGGTGCAGGTACAAGATATTGCGAAAGTGTATTTGGCAGAGGAAAAAGCTGCCAGCCATATTCGGGTAAACGGACAAACGGCCTTATTACTTTCAGTTGAAATGCTGGAGGGGAACAATATTGTCTCCTTTGGGGAAAAGGTGGAAGAGGCCCTGGCTGAGGCGCAAAGATTATTACCGGATGACGTCCAGATAGATTACATTGTAAATCAGCCTAAAAATGTAGAAGATGCGGTAGATAAATTCATTGAAGAATTTTTCATCGCCATTATCGCGGTTGTTTTGGTCATTATCCTACTTCTACCATTTCGGGTGGCCATCATCAGTGCGGTGGCTATTCCAGTAACCGTGGCGCTCACTTTCTCCCTGCTTCAGGCTTTTGGGATTGAGTTACAGCAGGTTTCCCTGGCTTCCCTAATTGTGGTATTGGGCATGCTGGTAGACGATGCGGTCGTTATTGCAGATAATTATGTTGAAAAACTGGATGAGGGTTTTTCCACATTTGAGGCCGCCTGGCGTGCTGCCAATGATCTAAAAATACCCGTATTAACGGCCTCGTTAACAATAATTGGTTCCTTTCTTCCCCTGGTAATGCTCACCGGCTATGTTGGGGAGTTTATATTTTCATTGCCCATCACAGTTGCCATTGCGATTTCCAGCTCCTATTTTGTGGCCATGTTCCTAACGCCCCTGCTTTGCCACCATTTCATAAAAAAGGGGATTCATGAGGGGGGTAATGAAAAGAAAGGTTTACTGGACCGGTTGCAGGAAGTCTACAACGCGGTTTTACTAAAAAGTTTCAAAAATATTCCTTTGGCATTATTCGCTTCGGTCTTATTTCTGCTGGTGGGCGGTATTGCATTTTTGTTTATTCATCAAAAACTGTTTCCTGCTGCGGAACGGGATCAATTTGTGATCGAGCTTTTTATGCCGGAGGGTACGAATTTAGAAAGTACGAACCAGGCTTGTCAGCGTATTGAAGCTAAGATTAAGTCCGATAGTCGGCTGGTGAATTATACCTCTTTTGTGGGGCAGGCGGCACCCCGGTTTTATTACAATTTTGCCCCGGAATTCCCCAAAAGCAATTATGCCCAAATTTTAGTAAATACGACCTCTGTAGCTGCTACCGCCGAATGGGTGAAAGCCTTGGAAAAGGAAATTGATTTATGGGTTCCTGAAGGGCTGGTATTGGCTAAACAAATGCAACAGGGAGTGACCCACGACGCCCCGGTAGAAATCAGGATTTATGGAGATGACCTGAAAACCCTGGAGGGTATAGGACAACAGGTGAAGCATATATTTGCGCAACTTCCTTCTGCTTATCGGGTGGAGGCTGATTTTAAAAATCCCATTTTCAGTCTTCAAATCGAGGAGAAAGATTGGATCGCCAACCGATTGGGGGTAACCAATGCAACCATTGGCAAATTTCTCCAGGTCGCTTTATCCGGCTTAAAGGTTAGCAATTATTATCAAGGAGACAGGAGCCTCGATATTATATTACGAGAGGCCTCGGATAGGCGGCAAAATTTCAGGGCGGTAGAAGAAACCTATTTAGTGGCGCCTCTGACTCAGCAAAAATTTCCGCTATATCAGGTGGCCACCTTATCCCCTTCCTGGCAGCGATCAAATATCAAACACCGCAACGGCCGGCGATGCCTGACGATTCTCTGTCGCCATCAGCAGGAGGCGTATCCTTCAGAACAATTAGCTGCGGTAAAAGCCCAAATAGAAGCACTGCCCCTGCCGCCGGCTTATCAAATTGAATATGGTGGCGAGTTTGAAGATCAAATAGAAACCTTCTCAGAAATGTATTTGGCTGTCTCCTTAAGTGTAGTGCTCATCTTTCTCATTATACTTTTTCAGTTCAAAAAGCTGAAGGAAGTTTTTTTGGTGCTGGTGGCTATTCCATTTTGTATTCCGGGCGCTTTAATTGGCCTGGCTTTGCTGGGCTATCCCTTCGGCTTCACCGCTTTTGTCGGGCTGGCTTCCCTGGCAGGGGTTACTGTCAGGAATTCCATTATTCTAGTGGACTATGCCAATTTGCTGGTAGAGGAGGGGCATAGTGTAAAGGAAGCCGCCATTTTAGCCGGAGAGCGTAGAATTCGACCTATTTTCCTTACCACCATGGCTGCTGCGGTAGGGGTAGTGCCGATGATTCTTTCAGGCAGTGAAATGTGGGCTCCATTGGCGACCTGCATTGCATTTGGATTGGTTTTCGCTATGTTTATGACCTTAATAGTGGTGCCCATTCTTTATTATTTATTGTTAAAAGCGCCATCAGGTCCTATCTCCACCAAGGTGGTAATGATCCTCTTCTTAATGGGTTTTAGTCATCTTTCTCCGGGGCAGGAGACAGCTCAGATTGGCCTGGAAAATACGATTCAGTTGGCCTATCAACAAAACGATTTGGTTAATGCCGCTCAACTACAAATGCAGGAAAAGGCACTGAAAGTAGCCGTGGCTAAAAAGCTATATCTGCCTCAGATTCGCGCCAATGGGTCTTTTTTTTATTGGTATCATTCAGAAAAAACCACCAATACCGAAATCTCTATTACCGATCTACCTCTGATCGGTAATATCCCTCCGATTGGTCTAAATACGGAATTGACCATTCCGGAAGAGGGGCGATTTGCAGGATATGGGTCAGTCGGTGTTTTTCAACCCATCACACAATTGTTTAAAATATCAACTGGTGTTAAAGTAGCAGAGTTGGATTATTTAGAAAGTCAATTGCAATACCAGGAGGCCATTTCCGGAATTTCCATTGGAACCATCAAGCTTTATTTGGGAATTTTAATTGCCCAGTCTAAAAAAAAGGAGCTCGAACAGCAGTTGAAGGCTGCAGAGGAGGAATGGCGGGAGGCTTCTGATGCGGTAAATTCTGGTCAATTATTGAAGGCCTACCAAATGGGGCTCGAGGCAAAAACTCTTCAGCAATCTTCCGAGGGCAAAAAGGCCGAAATTGAGGAACAGCATTTGCGGCGGGAACTGGCTCAACTGCTCAACTGGCCCTTGGATACGATGGTGCTTTTAAAGCAACCAACGGCCAATTTTATGGATTCCATCATGAATGCCATGGAACTGAGTAGCCGGAACAATGTAAATGTGAAACAGGCGCAAAGGTTGGAAAAGATGGCGCAGCAGGGGCTTAAGGCATCAAAATTAGACTATCTGCCTGATCTTACCTTATTTGCATCGGGAATTTATGTGGGAGGATTGCCTGTGGTGCCTGAGTTTAATGGCCTAATCGGACTTAACCTTAATTGGACCATTTTTTCCTGGGGCGCCAAAAATAAAGAAGTGAAAATAAGGGAACTGCAACAGCAACAGGCCGGTTTAAGCCTGGATCAAAAATTGAAGGAACAACAAATCCGTTTGTTGCAAATTCAGGATGAATCACAATTGGCTGAAGAATTGCTGATGGTCGCCGAGAAAGCAAGGGACTTCAGGCATGAGGAAGCAAGGATTAAGCGGGATGCACTGGAAAATCAACTGATCACCAATAAAGAATGGCGTAAAGTACAGGCCGAAGTTTATCAAAGTGAGCGGCAAGTATTAGAAGCACAATTGAATCTCATTCTGAAAAAAGCAGAGTTGCTGGAAGTTTATGGACTTTATAAAGATTAGGCAATAGTGTTTAGGTATTAATTTATGGCTTTTTAATAAAATATGACCCGGGCTTTTTTCCCTATAATTTTACCTGAAATAGTAACACCTTGATTTACAATACTATCCTAAATAATTTATGCTTATAAAGTTTTTTAAAAAAGTCATAATAGCGGGTATAAAAGCCAAAATACGCAGCAAAATTTGAAGTAGGGCAGAAGCTATACCCCGATTATTTTGAGAGAATAGGAGCACCATAATTGAGAAATTATCCAAATTACATCCAATAATCGTACTTGCGCCGAAGATGGGCTTTTTGACAGGCTCTAACCATCAGTCAAAATTTTTAATTTTCAAATTCCAATAATGGTTTTGGGGAAGCGTTATTATGTAAGAGCATCTTTCCACTTTAAATAATCCATTATTACTTCTACTATACTTCAAATATTACCTGAGGAATTGGCTTTTCAATTGGCAATAGGCGGGTTCCAATCGAAATTATTGTCCATTCCCAAAATATTTGTTTAGCTTTGATCGTTAATTTTGAAAAACAAAACATCACAGAGGTTAAGGGAGATTGCCCCCGCATTGCCCTTAGCTCAAAATAAAGTACTTGATGAAGGATCAAATTTTGGTTTTCGGACATAAGAATCCGGATACTGACACCGTGTGTTCCGCATTGGCATATGCTGCCCTGAAGCAAAAATTAGACATTAACGCGAAAGCTGTTCGCCTTGGTGAGGTGAATAAAGAGACTGCTTTTGTGCTGGACCATTTTAAAGTTGAAGCCCCCGATTTTCAAGATTCAGTACGTCCGCAACTGAAGGATATCAAATCCGGATGCACGGAGGTGATCAAGGATAACTTCACCCTGAAACAAGCCCTAGAAGTTTTAACCAAGGCCAATATTTCCAGTCTGCCGGTGGTGGATGAAAGTGGGAAAATTGAGACCATGCTGCATGTTTCCGATATTGCGAATGCTTATCTGGAGATGAGTACAATGAATATTTTCCAACAGTTTGAAACTACTTATGAAAATGTAGCCGAAACTGTGCAAGGTGAATTGATTAATGGTAGCCTTCCTAAGGGTTTAATCTCCGGGAAATTGCTTTCTTTGAACAATTTGAATAATGGAGAAGGCAAAGATGTCGTTATTCTGGAGCTGTTGAAAGAAAATATCGACAAGGTAAAAGGCCAGGACATCGGTTTAATTATTTGGTGTCCGATTAATTATGAAGAAGAGGCTGACCTTAACGGTTTTGATATTCCGGTGTTGAAGGTTAACAATGGATTCTTCAAAGTATTTAAATTGATCAGCCAGTCGGTAAGTGTTCATTCGGTAATGAATCGTAATCCATTCTATATGTTCCGCACGACAGATTCTGTGGAATATGTGGAAGGATTAATGAAAGAAGCGGATCAAACCAACTTCCCGGTTTTGGATGAAGAAGGCCATGTTTTTGCAACGATCAAAAACAAAGATCTTCAGAATATTGACCGTCAGAAGGTTATTTTGGTAGATCATAATGAAAAGGCCCAGACCATTGATGGCATTGAAACAGCGGAGATTTTAGAAATTGTGGACCACCATAAATTTGGGAATTTCTCTACCATTGAACCTTTAATGATCCGTGCCGAGCGAGTGGGGTGTTCTTCTACTATCCTGATGGATATGTACAAGGAGAATGAATTACTTCCTGAACCTGCAATGGCGGGCTTGATGTTAAGTGCCATTATTTCTGATACCTTACTGTTCAAATCCCCAACCTGTACACAAAAGGACATTGATGCAGCTGTTGAACTGGCAAAAATTGCCGGAGTAAATGCAGAACAATACGGTATGGAAATGTTGATTGCAGGCGCCTCGTTGGGTGATAAATCTCCAGAGGATCTCATCAATATGGATATGAAAGAATTTGTAATGGGCGAATACAAAACGGCTCTTGCGCAAATTAATACCGTGGATGTGAAAGGGATTTTGGACAATAAAGACAGCTACGAAAAAGCCATTAAGGAGGCCATTGCAAATAAAGGTTACGACCTGTTTGTATTCGTAGTGACTGATATATTGAATAATGGTTCGCAGGGAATTGTTTTTGGTACCGCAACCGATCTATTTGAGCGTGCCTTTGAGGTGAAACTGGAGAATGATAATGTATGGTTACCGGGAGTAGTTTCGCGTAAGAAGCAATTGGTACCTAACCTTATGGCAGCCAGTAATTAAAGTTAAATAAAGGTGGGCAATAGGGGATTAATTTCAGGCTAAAGTCCGACAGCGGCTTTATAATTATCGAGTATCATTTTCATTATTTTGAATTTAGAGTTAAAGGTGTGATTTATAAACCTACCACCAAAATAAAAAACTAAAAGCCGGCATGATGTCGGCTTTTTTTGTAATTCTCTTTTTGGTCCGAATTATTCACCAATAAATCAAGTGAATTAACTTAATGTACCCATTATCAAATCAATAAACCCCTAATTACAGATTTAATGACCCAAATTTGCTTTCTCCTCTGCTTTCTTGTAAAAAATGAAATAGGAAAAATTCCATCATTTTTCCCGCCTTGCAGCTAAACGAGGATTTAAACATCATTGATCCGGACTATAAGTCTGTTTAAAAGCACAATATTCAGCAGCAAATTCGAATTATTGGAAGAAATTGGATAATTTTTCAACAATAGCGGAGCTATTCCGTCAAGATAATCGGGTATCACTTCTGCAATCCTTCAAATTTTCGCTGCGAATTTTAGCTTTTAAACACCTTCTAAGAAATGAAGACAAAGGATCAGACAAAAACAGCGCCTCCCATATTAATTAAACCTTATCAGTACTAAAAAATGGATTTATTGTGGAGGCCAAGGCTGTTTGCCATCTTTTTGATTTAGCTAAGGGTAGCATTTTGTTCTAATTGTTCCAAAATATGAGGGTAAACATCCCGAACCGCATTTTTTCCATAGAAACAATCCATATGCCCATAATCTGGAATTACATAACGTTTATATAAATCTGGATGATTGGCTTTGCGTAATGTGTTGAACGTTTTTTCCGTACTGGCGGGTAGAAAACAATCATTTTCCTCTCCTGAAATAAAAGTGATCGGAAGGGCTAATTTGTGCAAATTTGCTCGGTAAATATCATTCCCCTGCGCATCAGTGGCATAGCCTTTCCTGCACATCATAGCAAAATGCTTCAGGGCATCCATATTAACCAAACCAAAAATTTCATGTAGATTTTCATGCGTTTCATGATTTAGCTGATCATGCTCAAAAAGTTGTCCGTAAATAAAGGTGATACGATGACATACCGGATTATTACATTTTTCCTCCGTTTCAATAGGATAAAGCCGAAGGGCATCATCAAATAACTTGTCCGTCCATCGGGCATCCGAATCAACATAGGCATTGAGTCTTTCGATGCCCATTTTATCAAAAAGGGTAGGAAGTCGGAGGGAAGTTTTGAGCTGAGTAAGTTTGGGCGTTTCCATATGAAGGGAAACCTGCGAAATGACCGCTGCCCGTACATCTTTTATATAGCCGGCTAACATGCCGATCGTCCAGGATACCGCCCCAAAGCAATGAGCTACCAGTTGTACGGAATCCGCTCCCGAAACCGATTTGACTAATTTGATGGCGGCAGGATAATCATATTTTGCAATTTCATCCGCATTGGATTTTTCCATAGAACAGGCCACATCAATACTGGTGCGATAGTCGAATAGCCAAACATCAAATTGGTGAGCAAATAAATATTCCACCAAATTAGTTTCATGGGTATCCATGGCGAACATTTTACTCGACACTCCCAGACCCGGGGATAAGATCACCGGGCCTTTAGTACCTCCCTGGTATCTGCTTAACAATAAATCTTTTCCATCCGCTGTGGTAAAGGGGAAAAGCTGGGGAGGACTCGTTCGTAATGGACGCTTTATTCGAGGAGCTGCATAAGGGTTGAAATAATGTTGCCCGGCCAAAACACCTCCATAAATATCAAATAAAGATCCAGCAAACAGTTTACCAAATAAATATTTATATTTTAATTCCTGTGCTTTATTTTTCGCCCTGTTGACTTTAATAGTACGGAGTTGGCTTACAAAGTCACTTATTTGGATATGCAGTATCCCTTTAGCTATTGCTTCTTGTCCCTTGAAAATATCAACATAAAGTGTTGTGGTATCCTCCCAAATGTCAAATCCGGAATCGTTCTTAATATCCTTTGTTCCCTTTATATGGTATTCAATGCCCGCTTTGCTATGGAGACTGAATTGATATTTCATTAATTTTCCGTTTCCAATTTCAGGATCATTTTCCAATAAACGGAATTCACCTTTGTTAACGGAAATAGGATGGGGAGATAAAAGCGGACATTCAACAGTTCCGATCATATTAGCTTTACCACTGCCCTTTGTAAGCAACTTTTTAATATCTTCAAAAATAATAGTAAGAACAAAGTCAAAAGGCTGATTCGCTATTTTTCCTTCTTTAAAAGCAGCGTGATAGTCTAATTCTTGCTGAGAATGATCGGAAATGTAGCCGGTCATTTTTTCCGTAAACTGGAGTCCTGTTTTTTTGATCTGTGTCTTAGGATTAGTAGGCTTGTCCACAGCATAATTAATAGCCCATCCTTTTTCCTGAGCCATAATTTTACAGTTTCTTTCGGTTAAACCCGCAATGGTGAGTAAGGGGTTAGCACCTAATGCCGTGGGAATGACCGAACCATCGAAAATATATAATCCCTGATGAATTTCATTGGAGCTTTCACCGTTAAAAACCTGCCCTTTGTGATTGACTACGGCTGTTTGGGCGGAATCTCCCATTACACATCCCCCCAAAGGGTGGACGGTGATTAAATCATGCCCTAATAATTTATTCCATAAAGGATTAGGAATAAAGGTCCCCCCAAGCGTCTTGGTGATCGCTTTTAATTTTTGGTCAATTTTGGTGAAAACATCCTGCTTTCCAACTTCAGGCCAATCAATTCGAAGGCGATCATTTTGAAGATGTATTTTTCCTCGGGCATCATCATGTGTATTGACCAAATAGGTGATGGTATTGTGGATGGCGCTTTGATGCTTAGCACGAAATAAAAAGCTTAACAACTGAAGCCATTTTTTCCTGAAGAAAGCCAGCCAACTTTTATCCTGATCTTTTCCGCTGATGGCCGCAAGGCCTGACAAAGCCAGAGGAAGACCTGTTGTTAGTGCACTAGGAATGACGCCTTCTTCTACAATAATACCATCCTGTAAGCTGGATTGCTCACGGAAATCCATCATTCCCACAATACAAGGACCGGCTTTTGCACTTTTTGCTTTTTTTGCCTGCACTCCAATGCCAATCCCTTGAATTTTATGATCGGTATTATAACCAAAGCCGGTGGTATCCCCATTTCCACTAAATCTATTGCCCACTTGGGAGGATAAGGGAAGACCTTTAGCTTGGGAGCGTAAGAGGATTTCAGTGGTACCCAGGCTGCCAGCAGCCAGTACTACATTTTGTGCGCGTAGAAAAGAAGGCTTCGCCTCGAAACGATCTTGACCACTGCCTTGGTATTGATAGTGTATCAGCCAATAATCTTCTTTTTTTTCGAGATGCCGAACACTAATTCTGGTGAAAATGTCGGCCCCGTGAGAAACAGCGTCCGGCAGGTAATTCATAGCCGTGGTATTTTTGGCTTCCTCATTGCAACCACTTACACAATCTCCACAAGCATTACATTTTTTTTGAGGAAAGCCAAAAGCATTTTGCTCTTCCTTAAAACTTACATTGATGGGAACTTTATAACATTCCGCGTTTAAAGCAGTAGCTGCATGTTCCAGCGCCTTATATTTCGGTAAAGGGGGAAATTCCGTATTATCCGGATATTCATTCGCACCCAAATATTTTTTAGCTAATTCGACCCCTTCCCTGAAACTTTCAATATCTTGTCGAAATGCTAAAGGCCATTCTTTTTGTTGGTAGACACGATCTTCTGCCAAAACTGAAACGCCGGCATTGATCAGCGAGGTACCTCCAAGACCACAACCTACTAATGCGTTTATTTCCTTATTTACTCTAAAGTCGAATAAACCTAAAGTATTATGTGCCGGTTTAAGAGCGGAATCAAATTGCATTTCTTTTAGGGATTCCTTCGTGTTGGCAGGGAAATCGCCTTTAGCAAATTCTTTGCCTCGTTCCAAAAGACAAACTTTTTGACCTGCTCGGGCCAAGCGGGAAGCGGCAATACTTCCCCCATAACCGGATCCGATGATGACCACATCATATACGGATTGAATCTCCCCAATGGGTTTGGATAAATAAGCCATCAAAAAATATTAATTATTATTTCTTACTTCTTCTAAATTACCGGTCCATCGCTCAAATTTTCTTCCCGCTCTTTCAGTTCCTTCATAAAATGCCAAATAGGTCATTTCTTTATTTGGGATGAATACATTTCCATGGCTTTGGTCTTTCGCCAACTCATGAATGGTTCTCCAGCTTCCTGAATTTAAATATATTTGGGTTTTATTACGGATACGCCCAAGGGGGACCACTTCGGCATGGTGAGTATGGCCATAGACAATGAACGACCACGCTTCCGCGTAGGCCTCTTCCTTTAAAGCATAATCAGCGTAGGATTCTCCTTTTTGCTTACTTCTTTTATTGATGATTTGTACCACTTTTGAAATCGTGCTAAATGAAAGCTTGTCGGCCAGTTTTAATACGATTTGTAGTTGATCGACTTTGTCCACCGGATTCCAGACGTTATCACGTTCTTTTACAAAGTCTAAGTCTAAAAATTCATCGGCCAGACTATTCCAAATTCCCTTAACCTGATCAACAAATGTAGTATTTACCTGATAATGCTGTTGTAAAAGGCTGTCAATCCAGGAGGGGATCATTAACAAGGGTCTTACATTGTCCATTTGTTGTAAACCCGCCAAAAATTCCTTCTTATACGGACTATCCGGTATTTGTTTTTTGATCCGTTTCGGAAACTTATTTAAAAGATCAATCACAATCGCATCCCCTAAAGAAGAGGCGTTCCGATTTCCTTCAAAATTAAACCCATCATAAATATCCCCATGTCTGGCCAATACCTGATGTTTTTTCATGACAGAATAAAGTAGAGGGGATTCCTTTGGGTCATGTGGGAAAATTTCATTTGGAGAATTGACAAGTCCCATGGCGGAAATCACAGATTGCCGAATATTATTGTAAGCCACTCCGGGCAAATGATAGAACCAGTCATGGTTGCCTACCATATAATGAATATTAACCTTCACCGGTACTCTCCCCGGAGCATCAGGCTCATAACCTACTTTTGCTACACGACCATCTGATTCAGCAGGAGGGAGGGTTACCATTTTTTTCAAATCACCGGAATTTAACCCTTTTAGGATGTCCAGCGCCTCTTTATTTTCTTTTAAAATGGCCTGATTGATTTCGGCAATGCGGTCAATAAATTCCGGACTATAAGGGTCACTCCAGGGGCGAAGGGTATCGCTATTCAGCCATTTGGAGGATCTTATAATATCTAAAATATCTCCCAATAATAGTAAATCCATTTCTGCAATGGGTTGGTAACTACCATCAGTGCGCCAGGACGCTTCATAAGCCATTTCCCGAAGGCGTTCCCGAAATATTTTAAAAGTATAGGGTGGGATATTTTGAACCGTTGGATTATCGGTTTTAGGAATATCAACCAGATGTAAATCACTAATGATGACAAGCATTATAACAGGAATTAGAGGTTTGAGATGGTATAGCCCAATAGTATTGGATTATTGTACTCCAATACTATTTCTTTAAAAACCTGAAATATCACTTTGTACAATGGGCTAAATACCAAGAAAAATTAATCAAAAAACGCAAAAAATATTATTACCCTAAAATAAGAATAATTTAGCGAATTACACTTTACTTTTAATTTATTTCATTCTCCCGTATTGAATAAGTTTTTCGTTGAATTTTATTAGTCATTTTTTGTTCTGCGCTTAAGTATTTCGTGAGGCAGTTTTATTGATAATTTATAAAAACAATACTATATTATTTATTAATTAATTCGTTGTTTATAATTTACCTTATGTTAAATAAAGGATTTGTAACTAATTAATTAAGAGCACTTTAAATAGTTTCAAAAAGAATTTAAGCCTACTTAATAGAAGATATTTTCAAAATTCTGTATTTTAAAATAATACTAACCTTAACCCATTTATGACATTTACAAAATATTTTCTTATAGCGGTATTCCTTCTCTTTAGTCAGAACCTAAAGGCTCAGGTTTTAGAAATTCCTCAGGATACGGTTATTACTACCTACCATAAAGGTACTTTTAATGGAAGGCCCCTTCAATACACCGCAGAAACCGGTATGCAACCCTTTTGGAACGAAAAAGGAGAAGTGAAAGCCACTCTACATTATACCTATTATCATTTAAGTGAGGACAAGAAAGCTAAGCAAAACTTAGCTGAACGCCCCCTTTTAATCAGTTTCAATGGCGGCCCCGGCTCCGCTTCTGTTTGGATGCATATTGCCTATACCGGACCCGTTTTACTGAATATCGATGCGGAGGGGCATCCGGTGCAACCTTATGGAATTCGGGAAAACCCGTATTCTGTATTAGATGTGGCTGATATTCTTTATGTCAATCCGGTCAACACCGGTTATTCCAGAACCGTCACAAAAAAAGATGAAAAAGTTAATCGACAGGATTTTTTTGGCATTAATGCGGATATTCAATATTTGGGGAGTTGGCTCAATACCTTTATAGGGCGTCATAATCGTTGGCTTTCCCCCAAATACCTCATTGGAGAAAGCTATGGGGGCACGAGAGTCTCCGGTTTGGCCTATGAGTTACAAGCCAAACATTGGGTATATCTAAATGGAGTGATATTGGTCTCCCCTGCGGATTATAAATCCTATGCTGCCGACAGTCCAGTTTCGGATGCGCTCAATCTTCCCTATTTTACGGCCACAGCATGGTATCATCAACAGTTATCTCCGGATTTTCAAAGCAAACAACTATCGGAAATTCTTCCGGAGGTGGAAGATTTTACGGTTAATCAACTCATGCCTGCTCTTTCAAGAGGTGGTTTTCTAAGTGAGCAGGAAAAGGAGGATTTATCCAGCAAAATTGCGACCTATACTTCCCTGGATAAGCGGGATATTCTTCAACAAAATTTAGCCGTCTCCACCCGATTCTTCTGGAAGACCCTTTTAAAAAATGAAAAAGGAATGACGATTGGTCGTTTAGATTCCCGTTATTTTGGAATAGACCGAAAAGATATGGGCACCAGCCCGGAATATAATCCGGAAATAACTTCCTGGTTACATGCCTTTACCCCAGCGATCAACTACTATATGCGAGAGAAACTAAATTTTAAAACGGATATAAAATATAATGTATTCGGCCCGGTTCATCCGTGGAATAAAGAAAATAACCATACGCGGGATAATCTTCGCAAAGCAATGGCGGCAAATCCCTATTTGAAAGTCTTATTTCAAACGGGTTATTATGATGGTGCAACTACCTATTTTAATTCCAAATATACGATGTGGCAAATTGATCCATCCGGCAAATTGAAAGATCGTTTTGAATTTCATACTTATCCTTCCGGCCATATGATGTATTTAAGACTCGAGGACCTGAAGGCAGCCACCAATCATTTACGGGAATTTATTGTGGGCAGTATGGAAAATGCCCAGCATTCCCCGGCTAAGTATGATTAAAACGATCTATTTACCTTCGGACTAGCAATCAATCCCCGAAATAAATCTATTTCAATCCTTTAAGTTTACTCTTGTTAAATTCATTCCAACCTCAATTTGAGTGAAATTATATGTTGCTCTTTCAACTGCTGCATTGCAAAATACTTGAAATAGGAAAAATTCTTTCATTTTTCCCGCCTACCCACTAAGGGAGGATTTAAGAAGGAATAATGCAGTTTAAATTCTCAGCTCAATTCATATAATTGAAGGGGGCATGATGAAACCTTTCATGAATACAGGGTGATGTTTTTATTATGCTGTATTCATGAAAATACTTTGGATCATCAACGAGCTATAGCATTAAAGCGCCATGAAGTTACTCTTCAAAATATAAGACCCTACTATTTTCCAATATTTTTTCCTTAACCCAAATTATTAACTACCAAACTCAATCATAAACACAAGTAGTTTATGGTCAGGTAAATACGAGTCATCTTTTTAGGATGGAAATCGCCCAGATTAGGGCAAGCTTGCTTTCTCCTCATTCATCTGTTTCGTTGGAAAAAACTCAAAACAGGAAACTAACGCTTCATTTTTTTCGCCTTACAGCTAAACGAGCATTTAAGTAGGTATAATCCGGGTTAAAAAAATTCATAACTCGCCGTCCATTCCATTTTTTCTGAGGGAAGCACATTAATGGCTATAAAATTCTCCGGACTAATCGCTCGGTCATTGGCCCATAGGGTGAGGCGCTGTAATGGTTGGTCTACCTTCACTTTCACACCGCCA
Organism: Persicobacter diffluens; assembly: GCF_036244895.1. NCBI lineage: Bacteria > Pseudomonadati > Bacteroidota > Cytophagia > Cytophagales > Persicobacteraceae > Persicobacter > Persicobacter diffluens. The sequence goes on along the minus strand of NZ_BQKE01000003.1, from coordinate 732,256 downwards.
TTCAAAGGATGTTGAATGGAAAATCCATGCTGATGGTTTTGCCCCAAATGCTCCAAGGGTAAAAATACCGGCTCCTCAATAGCCTCTTTGAAAGTAAGAACATTCCCCTGAATCAAAACACGATTATCTTCAAATCCCGATTTAACTTCGGGAGATTCATCAAAAATTACGGTGAACGCCTCCCCTGTTTTAAATGGAGGAAAAGAGAAAAAATGATGATTAAACTGATCCGTTGCTATCGTTTTTTTCCCTGTATTCCAAAGCTGATGTTTAATAAAAAATCCGCTTTTACGAATACCAATTTCTTTTTGATAACGATAAGCGAAACCATTGTTGACCTCTAATTCCTGCACAAACACAATGGTTTCTTTTTGATATTCTACCGACCAGCTGCCTCCATCCACAATTTTATAAGTGGCATCCCATTGATATTCCTTTTCGCCTTTTGGCTTTTGACAAAGCCCGACTCCTATTCTGATAAAATTAGGGGAATCTTCCTCATAGCCCAAATTCCCAAAAACTTCTGCCGGCCCCAGTACATCCTCATGGTAAAAAGGGTCATGCCCGTTTTTCCATGCACCGAAATATTCTTGCCCTTTGTACACCAGACTTCCAATAATTCCAGACCAATCAAACCGCGTAGCGCGGTAATAACCATTCGCTGCATCCGGCACGAAAACCTTCATTCTGATTTGATCATTTTCCAAATAAACATGCGGATAGGAAGAAGCCTCAAGCTTTTTACTCTTTGGTTGAGAGAAGGAAGTGAAATTTATACCTATTAAAAGAAGAATTAATACACTGAATTTCATATCCAAAACTAATATGCAAATACAGCCTTTTAAAACTTTTAAAGGATGATTTAAAGATGCACATGGAAAGATGTCACTTCGGGATAGCAGTACGATATTTTGCTAACCAATTATTTTCCAAATAAGCCCCCAAAAAGATTTTTGGCCTGTTCAATGATACGGGAAGAACCGCTATCCATCCCAATCAAATTGGCAAGACCTTTCATGTCCTGATTACCACCGGAATCCCTAAAGCGCTCTGAAATAAAATTTAACGCAAAAGGAATTGCCAAATTGGCCAGGTGTGCTGCTTGCCCGCCGTCCAAGCCTAATTTATTCATAAGACTTTCACTGAAACCATTAATCATTTTACTTATCTGAGGATTTTCTGCGGTGATGGTTTCATTTCCTGCCAACATTTGCAAAAGGTCATTGAGGTTACCATTGGAGACCTCTTCCTTAATTCCTTTAAAAATATTTTCCCCGACCAAAGCTGCGGCGGTTTGAGCATCTTCATTCCCTAATCCACCCTGATTTGACAATAATACCGATAAGGGCTCTCTCAACAAGTTCATTAATTGATTCATGACTTAGTATATTTTGATTTAAAGCTTGTTGGGTTATCCGGTCGTTAGCTTAGGTGTCTAATTTTCGGCGAAATTCAAATTTTGATTCCTGAACTCTGGTGATATGTACCGCTATGGAAGAAAATAATTATAACTTACTAATGACTAATAACCGGGCTTAAGTTTTTCGCTTGCTCAATAAAATCCTCCACAGTACTTAAGGATGGAATTGCTTTGGTCAAATTTTTTTCTGCATTCACCTCCATTAGTTTTTCCCTTAAATGATCTGCTCGCCGATGTTGCAATTCCTTTACCGTCGAAACGCCTGACGCTTTCAGCAATTCAGCAAATTGACTGGCAATGCCTTTAATCCTAAAGAGATCTGCCATATTCACCCATTTAAGAATTCGTTTTTCATCTAAACCGGTAACCTGGGCTAGGTGGTTTCTACCTTCCCTGCTCGCCCCTTTACTCAAAAGTTCCTCCACAGTATGAATTCCAACTTCCGCTAGTTTGGTGGAATAGGCCGGTCCAATTCCTTCGATATCAGTGATTTTATTACTCATGCTTGGAAAATTGGTTTTGGTACTTACATCAGAACCGGCATGAACAGGCTATAGTTTTTAAACAGGATGGTTTTCAGTTCAATATCCGCAAAACCGAAGCTATCCTTGAAATAATGCTACTTAATTAGCATTTTCTACTGAAACAGTATACTGGTTAGGAATCGTAGGATATTTGCCCTGGATTATTCATGATTAGGAGTGTGAACAGGAGCCTTATTTATTGTTAGAAGCAATACCCCTATTTTTTTAAGAGAATAGGTTCGCTATTGTGGAAAAATTAACTGAAATCGCTTCCATCATTCGAATTTTCAGCCGAATGGTGTGCTTTTAAACATGCGCTATGTCATCGTTTTGCTAGCTGGTTGCAATAATGGAGTCCTAATTTTTTAAATCGCGATATTTCTCATAAAACGGATGATTCAGCTAGACGAAAAACTTCCTGAAGTTGGTGATAAAAGCAATAGGTAGCATCTATGCCCAACATAAAAAAAATCACAGTGAATAGCCTAATAATGCTTAAAGCGGCCCATGTTTAGGGTACCTCTTATTAAGGGCAGCATGCTCAAAAAAAAAGGAGATTAGCTGATCTCCTTACCTACTTTTATATTGCATTTACACCAATAAACTTTGGCCTATTAAAACCAATCTATTCCGACCTAATTTGATCTTACCGGATTTTTCTAATGCTTTTAAAAGACGACTAATCACCTCTCTGGAGGTTCCTAAATCTCTGGCAATATCCCCATGGGTAATTTGCAATTCCATGGATTTCTTAATCTTGACCCTTTCCTGCAGATAAGTCATTAAGCGTTCATCCATTTTTTTAAAAGCCAATAAATCTACCGCGCCCAAAAGTTCCTCGAATCGGTTTTGATAGGACCCAATCACAAACTGTCGCCAGGAAGCATATTTTTTCATCCATTCATCCATTTTCTGAACGGGTAAAAATAAAATTTTACAATCTTCCTCCACCGTTGCCCGAATACTGGAAGTGGCATTTCCTAAACAACAAGTGAGCGACATGGCGCAAGTTTCCTTGGGGTTGACATAGTATAAAAATACTTCATTTCCTTCCTCATCCTCCCGTACAATCTTCACCGTTCCGTCAATAATAATGGGCATGGATCGAATGTGATCCCCAATGTCCATCATGAGTTCACCTGCTTTTACAGATTTTACAGCCCCGATTTGAAGCACTTCCTCCAAAAGCGGTTTTTCAAATACCGCGCTAAAATTTTTGATGATTAAATCTTCACTCATAATTATGCTTTCAGGTTAGAAAGGTGCAAAATCCTGCTCTAAAAAAAAAGCCCCATCCGAAGAAGGGGCCGTGGTCAACAAAGTTAATTCCTAAAAACGATGGGTAATACCCACTCCAAAATTCAGGTAATTAATGCCATTGACGTCAACGTCATTAAAGAAAATGTGATTATACTGCACCCGAAGGGTTGCACCCCAATCAGATTCTACACCGAAAGGAATATAAACACCCGCTTCCGGCGTCATGCTGAAGTTCCAACTATTGGAAGTGGAAGCCCCGTCATACATCATTCCATATTCTGTTCTCTTTTCTACAAAGGCGGTACCAATCCCCATTCCAACATAAGGTTGAATCACCCCTCCTCTATTGAAATAGTAGGAGAAGGTCGCCTGCAAATTCATCGTATTCAGGTAATTATATTTATTGGCGGTGATATCACTTCCCTCGCCATTGGACCAAGTCCCTCGTCCATAGTCTTCAAAGAAATTATCATAGCCAATACGTGCTCCTATCGCGAAGCCTCCCTTCACAAAGCCCGCTCCTTCCACAGAAAAGTTGCGAAAACTTCCTTCGCCGATAAAATTATTAGCCGAACCGGTGGTTAAACCCATATTATACCCCAGGGTGAACATGCCCTTATCGTAAAATTGGGCCTGTACCTGTTGACCAGCCAAAAACATTAGGGCAGTCAATCCTAAAAATATTTTTAATCTTTTCATTGCCTTATTTTTGATTAGTCTTGTGCGTTACTTTTGTTCATATAGGGGCTCATTTCGAAGGCCTCATTTAAGCCCCGCTCCAAGCGATCCTGATTGTATTGGCTATTGCCTGAAAGTACACCCTGAATAATGGCTTCCCATCTAAAATCAACTTTGAATCCATCTTCGGCCATTTTTTCCACAATGCCTACCTTGTCTTTATCATTGGCAGGCTCACCATGCTCCTCTTCAAAGGCAGCCAAACGCTTTTCATATTCTACAGAAAATACCTCGTGGCTTTCCGCATCTACTTTATCAATCAGCATAGAACCGATGGTATACTGGTAGGCATAACCCGGGCCCCACCATGGGTACCAACCGCCCCACATTGGAGGATATGGGTAACCCCATCCGCCCCAATAACCAGGATAACCCCACCACCAGGCGCCACCTATCATGGTGTTTGTTTGCTCCGCTAAAACGGCATTGATATAAAAATCTGCCTGCTCACCTTCGGTGGCCATTCGATAACCCATATCGGTAAAACCGCTGGATAAACGTTCTGCGATAGCCGCTGAATCTGCCTTAGACAGAGACTCATCTTCCTTCTCCGTTACTAAACCTATAGATAAGATTTCAAATGTCTGATAATCATTACCGCTGGCATAAAATTCAGCATCATAATACGTAAGCGTCACATCCTGCTCATCAATATATTCCGGTCCCTGTGGGTTACAAGAAGTAATCATGGCAGTCAATGAAGCCACCACGACCAAAAGACCGATATTGGATAGTGGGTTTTTCATCTTAAAATTCATCGCCTAATTGGATTTTGGTTACATCCCTAAAAGGGCAGAAAACTCCCAAAATCCGCATTAGGAAAAACTTAAAATAGATAAGCCGAGCTAGTTAAAACACAAACAAAAGGGCTTAATATTTCCCACCAAGCTGTTTTACAACACTTTATCATCATTAAAGTAAAATTAAGCAAGCGGTAATTATTGAAAAATTTAGCGGGATTAATCTGTATAAAAGTCATTTTTCGGAGATTTAAGACAGATCATTTAATCTTAAATCCTCATTTGTTGGGCTGACTGGAAAAATGAAGGAATTTTTTCTATTTCGAGTTTTTCCCTGAGAAGCAAATGAAGGAGGAGAAGGCAGACCTACCCAATTTGAGCTATTATAAAATCAACAAACTAACCATAATGCGCTGATTGATGGGTTTTGGTGGCCATCCACTAAAATTTAGCGGTGAATAATTTGGCTTAAGTGAGCCGCTTTCCATTATCGCTCGGCTCCCCTCCTTCCGGAGGAGAAAAAGGATGAAATCATGGAATTACAAGAAATCCTTTGTTATTTAGATATAATAAAATTTACCCGGCAGTTCTCCTGGAAAAATTAGTAAACTCTATGGGACGCTCTGCCAATAAAAAGTAAAAAAACCTTTCCCTTAGGGGCAAATACATATGCATAAAAGATATCAACGTCAGGCAATATTGCCACAATTAGGAAAAGAAGGGCAGGAAAAACTAAGAAAGGCCAAAGTGCTTGTGGTAGGTGCAGGAGGTTTGGGTTCTCCTATCCTTACTTATTTGGCTGCAATGGGCATTGGTACCATTGGCATAGTCGAGTTTGATACTATTGATATCAGTAATCTCAACCGTCAGTTCCTCTATAAAGAGCGTGAGGTCGGTCAGCCCAAAATTACTATCGCCATTGAGCGGCTCAAAGAACAAAATCCGCACCTCTGCTATGTGGCTCATTCCTTTTATTTAAATGAAGAAAATATACTTGAACTTTTTCCACAGTACGACATCATTGTGGATGGATCGGATAACTTTAAAACGCGCTATTTGATTAATGACGCCTGCGTGATCACCAAGCGTCCTTTGGTATCGGGGGCTATCTATCAATTTCAGGGACAAGTTTCAGTATTCAATTATAAGGGTGGCCCCACTTATCGTTGCATTTTCCCAGAGCCTCCTTCCGCGCTGGAAGCTCCCACCTGTGCGACCGCAGGGATTATTGGTGCTACCGCGGGATTGATTGCCTCTTATCAGGTGATGGAAGTAGTGAAAATTATTGGTGAAATGGGCAACATTCTCAGCGGGAAATTATTAGTGGTAGACTTGCTGCAAATGGAGCATCAAACCATTCAGTTCAAACTTCAGCCGGTCAATCAGGCAATAGAGCAATTGACTCCGATTCCCGATGAATATTGTGAAATAAAATCCGAGGAAAAAGTAGCGGTTAATCAAATTGATCACTGGCAGGATCTACATCCAAAAGGGGTCATGATTGACCTGAGAGAAGATTATGAGCGAGAGGAACACACAATAAAGGATGCGCAATGGTGTCCGCTTCATGAATTACCGGAAATCGTAAATACCTTACCCGAAGATCAGCCTATTTTACTTTTTTGTCAGAATGGCATCAAAAGTAAAACGGCCTATCAATGGTTGAAGGAAAAAAATGATAAACTTATCCTTCGCGAATTAGAAGGAGGCCTGGAACAATGACATAACAACTTTTCGAGCGTGAATTAAAAGCAAAGATATGGGTATTGTTCTCTATAAAATTGAAAATCTTTAACCTAAAAAATGATGGCAAAAATTAATTATCAATGTCCCAAATGCGGACACAGGGAATATGAAGTAGGGGAAATTAGAACCACTGGCGGCTTTTGGAGCAAAATATTTGATGTCCAGAACAAAAAATTCAGTCATATCACCTGTAAGCGCTGTGGTTTTACCGAATTTTTTAAAGGATCATCCAGTACTTTAGGGTCTATTTTCGATCTTTTCACCTAATGTTCCATATGATTTAATTCCTCACCGGGGATTTCTCATACAATACCTTAAAAGGAGTTTCTGCCCACAAATAAAGTGGAAACCGGACAATGCCTGCATAAAGTGTCCGCTTTATGGTTAATAGTGTCCGCTACCGAACAAGATAAAATAACCAAATGGCCCTCCAGCCATGTTAGAGGGCTTTTTTTTATTGTGGCATGGACTTGGCCTTTAATATAGCATACTAAACGACCATCATTATGAACATCTTAGCTGCTATCCCCCTGATTATAGTTCCCTTTAGTATGGAAACTTCTGCTCCGGACTTGCCTACCATTGAGACTTTAGATTTACCCGAACCAAAGGTAATTATGGTCAATGATCAAATTCATGTAAAAGCGCCACATGAACATATTGTCATTTTAAATGAAAATATGGATCCTATCGTAAGTGAGGCCAAACATGAGCTCGACGATTATGAAAAAGAATTACTTGATCAGTGCGACCGCGTCACTGACGTTCATGGCGTGGTATTCTACCTTAAGCCATAAACCTATTGAGGCGTTCCTCGCCTTGATATCACTCAGTGCATGGTTCCTAACAATCCGTTACCTTGTTTAACCTAAGTTTTGAATAGCTCTATTCGGGACAATTCCAATATCAGTGAATTCCATCACCAAACATTAGACATAAATTATTTATAGTCAACCACTAAATCTAGCGGTGAATTAAATGGGCTTAATTTACCTCATTCTAATTCTTACCCCGTAAAAAGATGCTAATCCCAATGAAAAGCTGAATTTTAGCCATAACAATAGCCGGTTATTGCGAGCCAAAAACTTTGCTAAGTTCGCATTTATTCCAAAATCAACTCCCCTAATCCAAATTATCCCTTGGATAGGGCGGCTTTCAACACGTACCTGTTTGAACTTCTTTAAATGCTGTGGTTGACACATGCTCTCCATCCCAAAAAGGGAATTGTAAGCGAAGCCTTTGAGCCTCTCCAGTACAATTCCCTTTTTTTTACCCCATCTGCGCTTCAATCAGGAAGCGGAGACTACCTGCTCCACCATTTGTCGATTATACCTCGCATTAGGAAGCCCCTTAATTTTAAGCGCTACCCTATTATTTCCCATCACAACCTCCACCATCTGCTTTACCTCAGAAAAAATTTCCCAGTCGACATAGTCTCCATTGAAATGATAATATACATGAAGCACTTCTTGCTGATAAAACACTTTGACAGCATTAATACGTGGATGCACCGCTAGCGTCTGGCTTAATTCCTGAAGCTGAGCCAGATCAATATTGAAATTGGTCATGATGATGGGGGCTAGTTTGATTTTTTAATTAATGAAAATTTTAATTAATCCCCAAATTACTTCCTAAAATGGCCTAACTTTTTCTTTCAACTGCCCATTTTTCTCTTAAAACAGGGGAAATATTCTTCGCTAAAATTTAAACAATCCCTCCTTTTTGGTTAAAAAATCCCATTTTGGTAAAAAATTGCTCGGCATTTTCCTATAAATTTTCAAATCTTATATTAAATTAGATAGTAAGAATAATCAAACAATAATGTGAAAATTGCTCTGGACTTAACCCTTTTCTATTTTCATTCATTTTTCGTCCGTAGCAGTAAGCTATAAACTTTAACTTTTAAATTAAGACCACCTATGTCATCGTTTGCAGAATTGACCCTCGAAGGTAAAACTTTTAAATTTCCTGTGGTGGAAGGTACCCAGCATGAAAAGGGAATTGATATTAGTTCCCTTCGTTCCCAGACAGGATATATTACTTTAGATTACGGCTTCAAAAACACCGGTTCTACCCAAAGCGCCGTTACTTTTTTAGATGGCGAAAAGGGAATTCTAAAACACCGAGGATATTCTATAGAAGAGCTTTGTGAAAAATCCTCTTTTTTAGAAGTGGCCAATTTATTAATCTACGGTAATCTACCCTCTAAATCTACACTCAATAACTTTACCTCCAATATCGCTGGCTACCAGTTAGTGCATGAAAATTACCGCAAAATTCTTGACGGTTATCCTTCTTCCACCCACCCAATGGGCGTGTTATCGGCACTGGCTACGACTCTGAATGCTTTTCATCCGGAGGCTTTGGATCCTCATCGCCCCAATGAGTTAGTGGATGTATCCATTCAAAAACTATTGGGTAAAATCCCAACCTTTACCGCCTGGGCTTATACCCATGCAAAAGGAATTGCCTATAACTATCCTAAGACTGGACTGGGCTATGTAGAGAATTTCCTTCATATGATGTTCTCCACCCGATTGAAAGAGTATGAAATAGATCCTATTGTAGTTCGGGCGCTGGAGAAACTGTTAATTCTTCATGCCGATCATGAGCAAAATTGTTCGGCCTCCACAGTTAGAATTGTGGGTTCTTCTCATGCCAGCATTTATGCTTCAGTCGCGGCTGGTATCAATGCACTTTGGGGACCACTCCATGGGGGTGCCAACCAGGGCGTAATTCAGATGTTGGACAACATCCTGGCAGATGGTGGCGATGTTGAAAAGTATATTAATAAAGCAAAGGATAAGGATGATCCATTCCGCCTGATGGGATTCGGACACCGAGTGTATAAAAACTTTGATCCTCGTGCGAAGATCATTAAAAAAGACGCGGATGCTGTTTTGGCTAAACTAGGGGTGAGTGATCCTACTTTAGATATTGCAAAACGTTTGGAAGAGACGGCCTTGCAAGATCCTTATTTCGTAGAAAGAAAACTATTCCCAAATGTAGATTTCTATTCCGGCATCATCCTGAAGGCAATCGGAATACCAACGTTAATGTTCCCGGTAATGTTCGCTATTGGTCGACTTCCGGGCTGGATTGCACAATGGAAAGAAATGAGAGAAAACAAAGAACCTATCGGAAGACCTCGCCAAATCTATACTGGCGAAGTGGAGCGTTCCTACGTACCGGTAGAGATGAGATAAAAAACATTAGGTAGTTTTATTAAAAGTGGTAGGCGAAAGCTTACCGCTTTTTTTTGGCCCATGTAAGAACGCCATCGCACCACAAAGGGAGTATAATATCGAATTTCCTCTAATATTCGCCCTATCGATAAGATCATTACTCCAAAATCAAATCGTTAAAAAGGAATTCTGTGAGGTTAATTTTTCGGCATGACCAATTTCCATATTATCCTATTAATGGCTTAAAATACCTTAAAGGAAACAGACCATTCCCACCCTATCACCCTTCCTATCAACTGGATAAATCAACGATTAAACCATTATGAAGCAATGAAAAATTAAAGAAGCATATTTCGTTTTTGCACATTTACTCCTCCTGTCTCAGAAATAAAAAAAAAAGAGCACTAATTCCAATTCGGATCATTACCTGCCCGGATAGCAAAGCAACCATAAATAAATAGGTGCCATTACAGTGCATAAGAAATCCCAGGGAAGTCTTTCAAGCTAAATCTCATTAATAGCAGTAACCAAAACTTACCCAAAATGATATTTATGCATTTGATCCAAATTTATGCTTGAATCCTCGTTTAGCTGGAAGGCAGGCAAAATGAGGAAATTTTGCTTATTCCAGTTTTTTCCAAAGAAGCAGATGAATGAGGAGCAAGCACGCTTTACCCAATTTGGGGGATTAGAAAATCAAGCCCAAGAAACTATCATAGGATCTCTTGTTCAGGTTTTACTAAATCTAGCAGTCAATAATTGGGTTAAAACGCTTGGCAAGGTAGCTACTCCAAGCACCAAACTGAGGAGAAGGCACCTACCAAGGTGCAGGCAGGAATGATTGGAGTAGTTTATTCATTTATTGAAATGGCTCGTATTGAACAGCTTCAATTTTAAAAACCCTCAAGCCCCCAGGGGTTTGCACTTTTACCTCATCCCCTTCATATTGATGCATAAGCGCATCCCCAATGGGAGAAACCACACTTATTTTTCCATTTTTCAAATCAGTCTCATCAGAGCCTACCAGTTGATAGACCATCTTTTGCCCATTCGGTAAGCCTAATTTCAGATAAGCCCCAAAAACTACTTTGCCGGGATCTACCGGCTTCATGACCTCTTTAACCTCCACAGAACGAAGACGTTTTCTTAAAAAAGCAATTCTACCGTCGATTTCTCTGAGGCGTTTACGCCCATAAATATACTCTGCATTTTCCGAACGGTCTCCCATAGCTGCGGCTTCCGAAACAGCCTGCACTACTGCTGGCCGGTCTTCCAACCACAGTTGATCTAACTCACTTTTTAAAGCCTCAAAACCGGCCTCAGTAATATACTTTTTATAGGTCTCCATGATGAATCGTTTAGCCAACAAAGATAATAGTCCGTTTGTAAAGCACAAAATTGGACTTTCTCAGCTAGGTTCTTCACATTAAACCCTGTTTAAATATAAATGGTAAAGCGAAATTCCCTGAACAAATCAGCCTTATATTTATTAGCCCAACTCATAGGACACAGCCACAAAACATACAGGTATTTTGAGTGGAATTTTATACACCCAGATGGGAATGAGCTTAATTTTCCTCATTCAGCTGCTTCTTTGATATACACTCCAAAAGGGAAAATGCCATCATCCTTGCAGCAAAGAGAAATTTAAAGTACAATTAAACAGGGATATAGGGAATAGCTAAAACACTATCGAACCAGATTAACTATCGATCTCCAAACAAGAAATAGATGCCGGTACTAACCGCTTGTTTTTGTGTTTTTTTATAATCAAAAACGGCTACAATATCATCTGCGGCTACAAAAATCTGTACGGGACCAAACCCTGTTCGAAGTCCCAAGCCAAATTGATCTGCACGTCCCTCACTGACGGTATAAGTTACGGTGGTAGAAAAGGCTTTTCCCAATGAAAAATTATACCCCAAACTTAATGCGGCATCCCACCTACTTTCAAAACGACTATTCAATAATACAGCGGAGAACCCATGCGTGGGTCGCCATTGGTAACTAATCCCCAGAAAATGACGCAAGGGTAAATCACTCCAAAATTGACGTCCCCTAATGGTATCGCTCACAACACTTTCTTTTAAGCCCTCTTCTAAAGTAGCATAATACTCCTCTTTGGACAAAGTGGTACCCGGCGTTTCATAGGAAGTTTCGGAAATCCCCAAACTAATCCCATTCCCTTTCCAGCGTAATGCGCCCCAGTCAATAACAGAAGTGGAGGCCGTCCATTGATCATTGATTTTAAACTCAGCGCCCAAGTCAATACCAAAGCCATAATTCCCCTTATTATTGAATCCTACCGCTCCCTGATCAGTAATATCAAAACCCGCAGCGCGAATATTTCCGGGATCAAAAGTGATGGAAGCAAAATCCGTGGATCGGTCAACATAGGCCACACCCGTTAAAGAGGTAGATTCCACATGGCCAATACCGGTCATAAACTTTAATCGGGCCCCGACTGTCCAACGTTCATTGAGGGTAAAGGCATCCCCTATTGCAAATTGTATAAAAGCATCCCCTTTAGCCTCTACCTGACTGAATTGATATTGTCCATCCGGCAATTCCAGATTTTGAGCAAGGGAGGCCAGTAAGGCACCATCTAATTGAAACAAACCAAATGCTCTTGCATCCGCTGAAAAAGAAAGAAAATGATCTCCAAAGTGATGTCCGACACTGAGCATGCCGACTTGCGCCTGAAACACACCTGCCAAATCGTCGGAATTAGAAAGAATTAAGTGCTCTAAATCAAATACGATCGTCCCCCCTTCAAAAAGTAAAACATCATCTAGGCTGACATTGGCATTAACGCGCAATTCATCATTGCTCAAAACAGGCATTCCAATCATCCAGGAACTTTCTGGCTTAAATGCAGGATTTAAACTGAACCCATAAACCAGCACATTGGGATCCATTTGGTAGGCCGTCTGACTGAACTGCCCCAAGGAAGGGGAAAAAATTAAAAGGAAGAGAATAAAAAACACATATTTCATGAAAGCTTAACCATATTTCGTGATGGTTGTCTACCCCATTTACTGAAAACCCTATTTATTGCATCAAATTGACAATTAGAGGATCAGTGATAACATCATGGTTATTGGACCCAAAATCGGTGTATTTTGCCGACGAAAACGCATTCAAAAATTTTAGGCGCGTTTTTTGTTTAATATTTGCGGATAGCGCTAGTTTATGGCACTTCTTATTTAAAAAGGTACTTAGATTTTTGGTGGAAAAAATTACCTTTGTGCAACAATTGTCAAAAGTACTTTTTGAACTGAAAACAGAATTGTTTTATCCCAAATTTTTAAGCGAATAAAAAATCGTTACACTATGTTGAAAAAATTATTTTTACCTCTAATGGCCGTCTTGGTCGTAGCAGGATTAAGCTCATGTTTATCCGGTGAAAATGGCGGTTATTCTTCCGCTCCTGTCAATTTGGTTAATTTTGGAGATTCTACCGCAATAGACAATGATTTTACAGGCCTGCAACAGGCGATGTTTTTTTCTATTGAAAATGACTCCCTGTGGTACTCAAGTTCAAGAGGTTATTATAAATCTTTCGAAATTACCGGGGCGGGAATCAAATGGACAGGAAAACCGATAGAGGACTCTGAAGTAAAGTCTGGTTACTTGCAGGTATATGATGCTGGTGAATTCATCAAATTGGGTGATTTCAACAAAGAATTATTCCAACAAGAAGGCGGTGGTTATTATGATCTATTGGACTTCAATGAAGAAGCGGCTAGAGTTTTAGCAAGCCAAATGAATAACCCGAAAATCAGTGATGTGCCTTTTCAGGGGGTTTTAGACCAAGTGGTAATAGAAGGAGTTGATGAAGCCAAAAAAGGAAAATTTGAGGTAGTTTTTATCGTAAAGGTTACTTTCTAAAGCTAAATCGCTAATACATCATAAAAAGGAGAATCGTTTGGACGGTTCTCCTTTTTTTATGTCCTAAAAAACCCAAAGGCCTCCATGGGGTTTTAGATGTAAAATAGATATGAAACATTGGGAGAATTAAGCAATGCGTCAGTATAAAGAGAAGAAAATAATATCATTTTGGTTGAAAAGGATTCAATTTCTGACGCTTACAAATCGTAGATCACTCCATTCGCCAGCTACTCAACAAGAACCAATTATATTTTTTTTTAAAATGAAATGGTGCTTGTTATGCCTTTTTTTAGGCTTATTAGCCTGCGACGAACAGGAAAATTTTCCACAAAACTGTGAGCCCCCATTAATGGTAGCCTATGCGGTTTTGGGAAGTACAGGGGTTAATCGTGATGACGGCGCCATCATTATTACAGACATCAGCGGTGGAACAGCGCCATACGAAGTAAAGCTTATCCGCCGCAATGATCCTCAACAAAAAGCCATTGCTAACTTTCAAAGCCTCTTGGCGGATGAATACCAAATCACTGTGGAAGATGCACTGGGCTGTACCACCGTAATTGATCTTACCGTTCCGCTTAACTTTTAAAAAATCAAGCTGTAAACCAGATCTTAGAGTGGGTTTAAAAACCAAAATTCGAAGTGAAAAGTCGAAGTATTGCAGTGGCCATACCCGATTTTTTAAGAGAATAGCGGCGCTATTGTTGAGAAATTATCCAATATCACTTCTAATAATTCGAGTTTTAGCCGGAAGTTGCGCTTTTAGACATGGTCTTAGAACAGGTTAAAAGGTAAAATTCGTAACGAAAAATTGAATTCAAGAATTGGTAGGCTTGTGCTTCTTTATGAAATGACGTATTTTTCGACAAGTTTTGTAGATTTATCCATCAAACACTATCCAAAAGAAAATTATTCATATTGACCTGGATGCTTTTTTCGCTTCCATTGAACAACGAGACCATCCTGCTCTCCGTGGAAAACCTGTGGCTGTAGGTGGTTCCAGAGAAAGAGGCGTGGTGGCAGCAGCAAGTTATGAGGCCAGAAAATTTGGGGTTCATTCCGCTATGCCCTCAGTGATCGCAGCTCGAAAATGCCCTCAACTTACCTTTGTAAGACCTCGATTTGAGGTATATAAATCCGTTTCTCAACAAATTCGTAAAATATTTCTTTCCTATACTGATTTAGTGGAACCGCTTTCTTTAGATGAGGCCTACCTTGATGTTACCGAGCCACTAAAAGGTCCTAAATCAGCCACATTAATTGCCGAGGCTATCAAAAAAGAAATTTTTGAAGTAACAGGCTTAACTGCCTCTGCGGGCGTTTCTTATTGCAAGTTTTTGGCAAAAGTCGCCTCTGATATGGATAAGCCCAACGGTATCTATATCATTAAACCCCAACAAGCCATTCCCTTTTTAGAAGCACTACCGGTAAAAAAGTTCCATGGCATAGGCAAAGTGACCGCGAAGAAAATGGAAGCGCTTGGCATTGAAACCGGAAAGGATTTAAAGGCTTTCAGCCGTAAAGATTTAGTCCGCAAATTTGGACGGGCGGGAGCTCATTATTATCGGATTGTAAGAGGGGAAGACTTCAGACCTGTAATTCCGGACCGGGTAAGGAAATCCATAGGGGCCGAAAATACTTTTGAGGAAGATTTGATTGATGGAGAGCAATTAAAAGAAAAATTATTGCAAATCGTAGAAACGGTTTGGAAACGCGCCTTGAATGCCGGCGCCTCCGGAAAGACGGTCACTCTAAAAATCAAATTTCATGATTTTAAACAAATTACCCGCAGCAAAACTTTATTGAATTTCCTCAAAAATGAACAGGAACTAAAGGAAGCTGTTTTTAAACTGTTCAACGAGGAGGAAGAAAGCTTCGAAGCTATCCGGCTAATGGGAGTATCCATCTCCAACTTAAACCTCGCCGATCGAAAAACTAAAGGGCAACTAGAGATTCCGTTTCAAAAAAACATCGCCACATTAAAAAATAACCGAAGTCTCAGAAAATAAAAAAGCCGACCGAAGTCGACTTATCATCATTTGAAATAATGCTGTTTCTTACCATGTTTTCCAGGGAGCAGTTCCATTATTCCACATTTCCTCTAATACGTTTTTATCTCTCAGGGTATCCATCGGGTGCCAAAATCCGCCATGTCTAAAGGCAGAAAGCTTTCCTTGGTTGGCAAAATGTTCCAGTGGTTCTTTTTCCCAAACGGTTTGATCGCCCTCAATGATATCAATGGCCTCAGGATTCACCACAAAAAATCCACCATTGATCCAAGCGCCATCACGCCCCTCATGGCTTGGCTTTTCAGTAAAATTTCCAATTTTATTACTTTCGGCATCAAGATTAAAGGCACCAAATCTTCCGGGTTGTTTTACTGCCGTTAAGGTAACTGCCGCTCCCTCATGCCGATGGAATTCTACTAATTGTGAAATATTTACATCACTTAGCCCATCGCCATAGGTTAAGCAAAAAGGTTCATTGCCGATATACTCTTGGACTCTTTTTATCCTTCCCCCAGTCATAACATTCAGGCCGGTATCAACTAAAGTCACTTTCCAGGGTTCTGACTGACTGTCATGAATATGCATGGTATTATGCGCCAGATTGAAAGTCACATTGGATTTATGCAGCATATAGTTAGAGAAAAATTCCTTGATCACGAACCCTTTATAGCCACAACAAATAATAAAATCATTAATACCGTGTTTGGAATACATTTTCAAAATATGCCAGAGAATCGGCTGGCTACCAATCTCTACCATTGGCTTAGGCCTTACGCCACTTTCTTCACTGATTCTGGTTCCAAATCCACCGGCTAGAATGACTGCTTTCATATTGATTAGGTTAAATGCTGAAAATTAAACTAACATCATAACAAGTGCATTTATTAAAAGTTTTCCCAAAAAGTACAAATTAAAAACATTTACTTATTATGCCCGACACCTTCCAAAAAGGCTTTTTCTACCTGCTTTTTCTCATGGCCTGTAAGGGAAACGCTTTACAAGAGCCCTACATTCAGGATCCGCAACATCTGGTCAGTAGTGAAAGCGTCATCAGATTATCTGCAGATGCACTACGGTATGCAGTAGACTCGCTTGGTTATGGCGAATTACGGCCATATATTACTTACGGACTAAATTCCTATCGCATCACTTATAAAAGTCAATATAAAGGAAAGGAGGTACTTCTTTCCGGAAGATTGGGCATTCCGGAAAACCCTGCTATGGATCCCGCCTTACTTTTGGTACACCGAGGAACGATTATCGCCGAAGAAAATGCGCCAAGTGTATCTTTTTTCCCTCAATATGAATTATTATCCACTGCCGGCTATATTACCTTCGTTCCGGATTTGATAGGCTTTGGGGCCAGTGCCGCATTGGATCACCCCTATATGATTATGGAAAGCAGCGCACAAGCTGGCATAGACATGATAAAAGCCGTTCAGGAATTTCTGATACAGGAGCAAATTCCCTTTCAGCGCAATCTTTATATCAGTGGCTATTCCCAGGGTGGCTATTCCGCGATGGCTACCGCTTATCAGTATCCAAACCAATCGGATTTAACCATTAAATCCGTAATAGCCGGAGCTGGTGGCTACAGGCTTTCAGCGCTCGCTTCCCAAATTCTGCAGGAAAAAAAGTACGAAAGTCCGGCCTTTTTGGCTTATTTACTTTACGGCTACCTGAATCATTATGAGGAGAATTTACTGGAGCAATATATCTTAAGTCCATATTTAGAAGAACTACCTGCTCGTCTGGATGGTAGTCAGAGTATTAGTCAAATTAATCAATGGCTGCCGGATTCCATTGCAATGTGGCTCCATCCCATGGCAATAGAAAACATGAAAGAAGGGAGAGACGACTTTTTGAGTGAAGCTTTAAAGGCCAATAATATCCCCGGCTTTTGCGCTAAATTTCCCATTTTACTTTTCCATTCTGAGGCAGACGAAATTATTGATATTAAAACCAGTCATCAATATTTGGAAGCCATGCAAGAGTTCCATAATGAAATTAGTTTAGTCACCATTAAGGATCGAAGCCATGCAGAAGCGGCCATCCCCATGCTTCAACTGACTTTAGCATTTTTAGAAGAAAAAGAACAACAGCTAATGCACTCATTCGTCGTAACTAAGACGTCAAATCTCCTTGTTAAATAATATTTTAAAAATAAAATGCGAAATCTATTTTTGACCCTAATTCCTTGCTTATTACTATCGCTACCGGCACTGAGCCAGGGATGTAGTGATGCGGGGATTTGTACGCTTGCTCACTTAGAAGCCGAACAGGAAGCGCCCAAAAACATGATCGGGATTGGAGTGGCCTATGGCGCCGCGGATCATGAGGTTAGCGTGATTACCCCTTATTTTGAATACATTCGGCGTTTGAATAGGGATTTTAGTATCAATCTCAAACTTACTGCCCAATCGGCCAGCTCAGAAGTAGAAAGCACCTTTGGTTTAGGAGATCTATTTCTAAACGTAGATTATAATTTTCCGCAGGAGGCGACGATTCGCCACGGGCTCACCGGTGGAATCAAAATCCCCTTGGGTAGTACTGATCTTCAAGGGGCTGATAATGAAGCGCTGCCCATGGTGTTTCAACCGACACTGGGAACTTTAGATCTATTATTGGGCTACCATTTCGGTTACAAAGGATTTAACGGAAGCATCCTTTATCAACAACCTCTTAGTGGAGAAAATGAGAATGATTTTGATCCGGCAGACTCTAATTTAGAAGATCCGGATCAATATCCTCCTTCCAGAAAATTGGAACGACAAGGAGATATTCTGATCAGATTATCTTATGGTTTACCTTTTGGGCAGAAAAAATGGCTTCTGGAACCCTCCTTACTGCCTATCTTTCACCTGGGAGAAGATAAATATACACCAAGAGTCGGAAGCGCTACCTCCATTAAAGGAAGTGACGGGCTAACGCTGAATGGCAATATCAAATTACAATTTCAGCCGAACACCAACCACCAGATTTACTTTACTGCCGGTTCACCATTTATTAATCGGGACGTAATTCCGGATGGATTACTAAGAAGTTTTGTGGCGATTCTCGGCTATCGTGTGCATCTATAAATTGGTACTTTCTACTTTCCGCCCTGGAAGCTATTTTTTGTAACTGCTAAATGAAATTCTGTTTTTTATAATGGGAGGTCTTGCTTACATTAGTAACAAACGGCCTCCTTATGAAAAACTTTACTATTGAAAATGCCACCGCTGCGGATCTCTCTCAACTTTTTGAAATTACAAAAAGAACCATCAGCGCTACTTACAAGTCCTTCCTTCCACCTGCTATAGTAGAGGAATATATTACGAGTGGCGCCAGCAATCAGGAGATCGAAAGAAATCTCGCACATTGTTTTACCCTTAGAAACGAGCACAGAATAATTGGATTAGGCATTTGTATAGATAACCTTATTCATTTCATGCTCATTGATGAAGATTTTCAGCATAGAGGTTTTGGAAAGCACCTACTTCATTTTTTAGAGCAACATATTAAAGCAAATGGTTTTTCAGAAGGCCAATTGGAAACTTACGCAGGAAATGAACAAGCTTTAGGGTTCTATTTAAGTCAAAATTGGGAATTAACCAAAAAAGAAATGGATGCAAAACTTGATATCGAAAGGCTGTATTTCCGGAAAAAATTTTGACCGCTTTTTTTTACTACCCCAAGCGATGGCCATTTCGAAATTGGAGATGCAACTTAATGCAATCTTCAGTAATAAGCTTGAATAGGTGCTCAATAAGCCTTTATCGCTTTTGTAATGCTTCAAATAATAGCGACGAATTTTAATTCCATCATTGCTATAAAATCAGATATTGATAAAAAATAGCCGTTTAACTGTAAGGTAGAAATAACATAGGAAGGAGAATCTACTATTTCGAGTTTTCCTACCGAATCAGAAGAATAAGGAGTAATTACATTCTTCCAAATTTGGCCAATTATAATTTTAGGAAAACAGCTGTATGGATGGGTAGTATATGCTATGGAGGATTTTATAAGATTTTGCGGAACATTAATGTGGCCAATATGCTATGATCCTCTTCCATTCAACCCTTCATATTGTCAGGATAATGATGAAACCAGCATTACTTGGTGTAAAACAAAAAAACTGCTCAGCAAAGGAGCAGTTTATTATCATATTTCTTATTGGATTAGCTTAAAGCATAAATCGCTTTAATATTTTCCATTAATTTCTTGGTATCCAACTTCAAATCAATGATTTTCCCCGTGGAGATATCAAAAACCCAGCCATGAACCTTTAACTTGCCGGCATTATATGCCAGTTGAACATCCGCAACTTTCATCACATTAATACATTGTTCCTCCACATTCAGCTCCACCAATCTTTTATAGCGATCTGTTTCGTCCTCAATGGCGTCTAACTCCTGCTGGTGTAAACGATAAACATCACGAATATTCCGCAACCATGGGTTTAATACTCCTAAATCCTGCGCCTGCATCGCTGCCATTACACCTCCACAAAAATAGTGACCGCAAACTACCACATGTTTTACTTTTAAATGGGCCACCGCATAATTGATTACCGATTGAGAACTCAAATCCGTATTAGGTACCATATTGGCTATATTTCGATGAACAAAAATATCACCAGGACCTGCTCCCATCATTTCCTCAGCAGTAACTCGGCTATCAGCGCATCCGATATATAGTATTTCGGGCTGTTGGCCTTTGGAAAGATCTTCAAAGTAATCTTGATTAACCTCCAATTTTTTCGCTACCCACTCTTTATTGTTTTCAAAAATACGATCGAGATTCATGATCCTTAAAGTTTAATTTGTTATCAGTACAAATATAATCGGCAATTTTATATTAATTGGCTATAGACAGGCAATAATATACCTATATCATCGAATAGTCAGCGATTATAATCAGAAAATAATGAAATATTATATTTTTAGAAATCAATTGCCCACCAATTTCTTCCTTTATTTTAATATAGAATAATAGCTCTTAAACCGGATTATCCACCCTTAACTCTTCGATTAGCAGCAATGCGGGAAAAATGAAGGAATTTTCCTATTTCCTTTTTTCCAAGGAAGCAGATGAAGGAGCAGAAGGCCATTTGGGCAAATTTGAGCTGTAAATAAATCAGCAAATACAACAAATCTCTTAGAGCATGTTTAACGGGGCACCATCCGGCCGCAAATTAGAATTACTGGAAGCAATTTTGGATAATTTCTCAACAATAGCGATGCTATTCTATCAAAATAATCGGGTATCGCTTCTGCAATAATCAAATTTTCGCTACGAATTTTGGCTTTTAAACACGCTCATATTTAGGGAGAATCACTAAAACATGCTGTGAATAATTCGGCTTAAATCCTCTTTTGGTACAGCGTAAGGCCATAAAGAAAAGCAAAACCCTTATTAATCGATAAAATTAAAAATTAACCTCTTCAGGGTTTATTGATCAAGCAGCATTTAGGAGGAAAAAAATACCAAATGCAGCGTAGAGCACGTTTAATGGCACTCCATCCAGCTACGGATTAGAATTTTTAAAGCCGATTTTAGAGAAATTATCGGCTATCGTTTCCTCAATAATCAAATTTTCACTGCGAATTTTGAGTTTTAAAAACAGGCTTAAAACTCATTAACGCCTTGATATTCAAAACTTAAACCAGATCATGCATTTCCATCACCGATTTACAGCCGTAAAAATGTTATTTTTTACTAATTTCAAATATGAAAAAACTAGATTTGAAGACCTGGAAACGCAAGGAACATTTTGAATTTTTCTCCAATTTTGACGAACCATTTTTTGGAATCGTAACCGAAATTGAGGTAACTAATGCCTATCATTACTGCAAAAACAACGAAATTTCATTCTTTGCCTATTATTTGTACCAATCGTTAAAAGCGGCTAACCAATTGGAGGCCTTTAGGTATAGAATCATCGAGGGAGAGGTGATCATTTTTGATGAAATTCACGCCTCCGCCACTATAGGAAGAAAAGACGATACCTTCGCCTTTTCATTTAGCCAATATCAACCAAACTTTGAGTTATTCTCGAAAAACCTATCGCTGGAAATTGCTGAATTACAAAAAACAAGTGGATTAAACCTGAGCGACGAAACTGCCCGACAGGATGTAATACACTACAGTTCAATCCCCTGGACCAAATTCACCGGGCTTACCCATGCCCGTTCATTTCAACATACTGACAGTGCTCCCAAAATATCCTTTGGTAAAATGTATGAAGAGAATGAAAAAAAATGGATGTCGGTAGCCATAAATGTCCACCATGGCTTAATGGACGGAATAGAAATTGGCCGATACTTATCTATTTTCCAATCCCTGATGAACGGCTAAAATAAACATTGCAGCCCTGGATACCAACAAAGACCGAAATGGTTGCCATTTCGAGCGGAAGTATTCGGACCAAACAAAAAAAGACTTGAGATTACTCAAGTCTTAATTTATGTCATATCATTGACCTTACACTACAAGAAAAAGGAAGTTAACGCTTAAAATATCTTCCCTTTTTCTTGGGTAATTGGCATTCCCATCGATCTTTTAAGAATACCCATCGCATTTCCTTACAAAACTGATAAAACTAAAAGTGTAATAGAATGACAAAAATCAGCTGAAGAAAAAAAACCGTCAAAACGGTCAAAATATTTTCTGTTAACGATAATATTCTTTCAATAATTATTATTAACCGAAAACCGTTTTAGCAAAAGCTATGCTATACCAGGTCAATAGGTTGGGTAATATCTGGCGAACACATTGATAATGTACTGTATTTCGATAGCAATACCCGGATGCATATGGACTAAAGGCGGTCTGATTATAGGAAAATATCATCTATAACTTCGATAAGTTCCGATTTCCCATCCTTTAATGGCGTATTCAACTTCAGCTACGCAGCAAACTCTCCGATTTTTCGATCCAATAATTGTCGGTTAATAAATAGTTCCAGCGTATGGATCACCTTTGAAAAATCTTTGATCGCCTTTCGGTCAAATGCTACTTTACGAGGCTCAAACAAACAAAGGTTATATAAAGCTTGGGTGGAAAGCAATCTGGCATGTGCCCTGGGCTTGATCGTTTCACCAAATAAACGAAAACACTTGTACATTCGAGTACTTAGCTGATCTTCCTCAAATTCTTCTAAAAATTCAGCGATCACCGAGTCCAAAATATGGGAGGGTTTGGAAGCATTCCCGTCCCCTACTGCCTTCAAAAAATTCTGAACCTTAAACTTTTCCGAATCAAATTCAATCAAAAGTTGAGGCTTTTTGCGAAGACAGTAATCTACAAATGCCTCAATCGTTTGATTTAAAATACTATAACAAAGAGAATATTCCTCCATTAAATTTTTTGATGCGCGCTCCATAATTTCAAGTCCCAGCCCATTGACCCCTTTGAAATCCATAGCATATACATCATTCATTTCTGACTGTATATCCAGTCCCATTTCATTTTGAGATTTTTCCATGAACCTACATACTCCTTCCATTTTTGTAATGGATTCATACAATTCTGAAAAATAATAGCCTGCATCAAATTTTAGTGAAGGCTGATAGTAATTGTCATTGCCCATAATTCGTCACCTGTCTGGTTATTTCCGCTGAAAGCTTTACGCTTTTATTCCTTAATACTGCTCTTTAAAACGAATCACCGGACACTGGTGAAAAACACCTAAAGATTTCATGAAAGGAATTTACTCAAAAATAATAAAATCCTAGAATAAATTAATCGAATAATCAACTTTTGCTAATAATGGTGCTTTTTAGGTATCAAAACATGGCATATGAGCAGTTTTATCATTGGTTATAACATTGTGTATGGAAAATTATTGATGTAATTTTTTATGAAATTTTCTACCTGGGGAAGACCTGAGCAGCGGTAAGGTGCGGTTTCTTTTTTGAAGAGATCAAATTTCCAAGCCATATTATACCTCCCAAGACATTAAAAATTGCAATAAGTTTCTAAATACCAGCATTGGTTTGAAAAGATCGCTTATTTTAATATTCCAAATTTGAGTATGCGTGCTTCCTCCTCCTTATACTTCTTCGATGGCAAAAACTCCAAACAAGGAATTCATCCTTCCTTTTCTCCATCTTTCCGCTATGCGGCATTTGAAGCAGGTTTCCTTCGGGCTAAACGACAGGCGGCATAATAAAATTCAAAATGGGCGGAGAAAAAAGTTTTCCTTAGTTTAAATTTTGATGTAGAATCATTATGGAAAAATTTTAATATTTGATATAATGATTACCTATTTTCGGAATATTAAAACCGTAATACTCCAAAACCTCACGAAATTCACCTAAAGAATAGATTGGTTAAAGGGGCTAATCCTGCTATTCCATTTAAAAGGCAAATAGACCATTTGACCCAAAAAGGGGTTCGAAAAAATAAATCCACTCCCTGAAATACCTTGATTGTTTATCTTTGCATCTCCAAAAAATTTGGAACCGTAAATCAGGAATAATTTTATCCATTCTTAATATAAACCATATAAATGAAAAGGGTATTTAGTTTCGCTTTATGCTTATTGGGAGCCTTACAGGTTTTCGGGCAAGGCACACATATTAAATTTGAAGAATACGACTTACCAAACGGGCTTCATGTAATCTTATATGAAGATCATTCTACACCAAACGTTCAGGTTTCTGTGGCTTATCACGTTGGAGGTAAAAATGAAGTAGAAAACCGAACAGGTTTTGCTCATTTCTTTGAGCACTTGCTATTTGAAGGGTCTGAGAATATTGAGAGAGGTGAATTTGACCAATTAATTTCTTCCGCAGGAGGTACTTATAACGCTTACACCACTTCTGATTTAACTTTCTATTACGATAAAATACCTGCTCACCAATGGAAGCTTGGTTTATGGATTGAGTCTGAGCGTATGTTGCACGCAAAAATTCAGGAAGTAGGAGTAGAAACGCAACGTAAAGTTGTAAAGGAAGAAAAGGCCATGCGATATGCAAAGCCTTACGGTAACTTCCTTGACCAGCTTATGGAACGCACCTATAAATTCCACCCTTACAGCCATACGCCAATTGGTTCTATTGAGGATTTGAACCGTGCCACTTTGGACGAGTTCATGGAATTCTACCAGCACTATTATGTACCGAACAATGCTACTTTGGTATTAGCGGGTGACTTCAATGCAAAAGAGGCTAAGAAAGAAATTGAAGCTTATTTTGGTGATATCCCAACGGGTGAGCACGAAATCGTACGCCCTACTATTCAGGAGCCAGCGCAGCTGACGGAGATTAGAGATATTGTTTATGATAATATTACCCTTCCTGGCGTTTTCATGGGCTACCGTACACCGGGTATCGCTGCAGAGGACAAGGCGGCAGTAGATTTATTCGTGAGTATCATGGCAGATGGTCAGTCTTCGCGTTTACACAAAGCGTTGGTAGACGAAAAGCAAATGGCCGTTCATGCAGCCTTGATGAATTTGGATATGGAGTATGAATCCAATGCCATTGCCTACTGTATTGCCAATATGGGGGTAAATCCTGCGGATTTGGAAGCGGGTATCAATGCTGTATTTGACGAGGCTTTAACGAATGGAATTAAAGCTGAAGAGTTGGAAAAAGCACAAAATATCACAGAAGCGGCTATCATCAACGACTTGTCTAAAGTAGAGGAGATCTCGCAAATTTTGGCTAAGTCTTACATCTTCAAAGGAAACACCAATGCCATTAACACAGAATTGGATGAAATTAGAAATGTAAGCTTGGAAGACATCAACCGCGTAGCGAAGAAGTATTTCCAGAAGAGTAATCGCGTTGTATTATATTATCTTCCAAAAGGACAGTAATCCCTTAAAAGTCAAAAGATTTAAAAATGAAAAAGCAAATATTTTTATTAATGATGGTGGCTTTTACTTGGATGGGTCACCAAGGTTCAGCGCAGGTAGATCGTACAAAAGCACCTGTAGCGGACAAACCAGCAAAAATTAAGTTAGGCAAGCCGAAAAGATTCACTTTACCAAATGGGCTGAAGGTATTGGTGGTGTCCGATCACAAATTACCAACCGTTACTTTTTCCCTAGGGATGTATAATACGCCTCAACTAGAAGGTGAAAAAGCGGGTCTTTCAGCGGTAGCCGGATCTTTAATGGGTACCGGAACGACCAACCGTTCTAAAGATGAGATCAATAATACCATTGAACAAATGGGATCTTATATTGGAGCAGGTGCGAATGGTGCTTATGCTACGGCTTTGAGCAGAAATACTGAAAGTACATTTGAGATTCTTTCGGATGTAGTGATCAATGCTAAATTTGAGCAGGAGGAATTTGACAAGATTCTAAAGAATATGTTGGCCAATATTTCTTCAGTGCCTACTAGTCAGTCTTCTATTGCCGGAAATGTTGCTGCCGTAGCAAAATATGGTACTGACCATCCTTATGGAGAGGTAGAAACGGCCGAGACCTTACAAAATATCACCATTGCAGATTGTGAAGCTTTCTATAAGTCTTCCTACAGCCCAAATAATGCTTACTTAACCTTCATTGGAGATATCACCTTTAAAGATGCTAAAGCATTGGCGGAAAAATATTTCAGCAAATGGGAAAAAGGGGAAAATACCTTTAAAGAACTGGTACAGCCTCAGGCACCGGAAAAAACAAGAGTAGCTTTTGCTAACTTTGATGCGGCGCAGCAGTCTGATATCCGAATCAGCTATCCGGTTCAATTCAACCCGACTGAAAAAGACTATATCGCCACCAACCTCATGATTAAGATTTTCGGTGGTGGTTCCAATGGCCGTTTGTTCCAAAATCTACGTGAAACGCATGGCTATACCTATGGGGCATACGCTAACATCAGTGGAAGCCGCTTTGTTGGGTCGGTAAATGCTAGTGCAAAAGTTCGCAATGAGGTAACGGATTCTGCAGTGGTGCAATTTTTAAACGAAATGAAAGCCATTCGCGAAAAGGAAGTTTCTGAAAAAGAGTTGGCTACTGCTAAAGCTGAATATATTGGTTCATTTGCCAGAGGACTGGAAAGCTCAAGACAAGTAGCTTCTTTTGCGATCAGCAAGGAATTGTATAATCTTCCTGCAGACTACTATACCACTTATATTCAAAAAATTGAAGCGGTAACTTTGGAAGATATCAAAAAAGCAGCGGAAAGATTCATTAAGCCTGAAAACGCCAATATCATCGTGGTAGGTAAAGGTGATGTTATTCGCGAAAAGCTGAACCAATTTGGGGAGGTAACCGAATATGGCCCGTACGGTGAAGTCATTAAATAGATTGCTTTTAATCCGAATTATTCAATGTTACATTCATGGAATCTTCCGAAGCCCTCAAAAAAGGCAAGTTTGGATAGTTTTACGATTTCCAGATAGCCCAGATTAGGGTGAGCTAGGCATCTTCTCCTTCCGCTGTTTCCCGGGAAAACACTAGAAACAAGCAAATTTTTCATTTTTCCCACTTAGCAGCGAAAAGAAGATTTAAGGATTGATAATTTGGATTAATATATGAAAACGGCTGAGTTCAATTGAATTCAGCCGTTTTTATTATCATCAGAACATACGCAAACTTTTATCGAATAATAAAACGAATGGTTTCCATATTTTCATCCTCTATAAACACTTTGGCAATGTAAATACCGGACTTGAGCCCCTTTAACTGATGATTGGATTTAGAATTCCCTTCCAATTCCACAGTATAAACCTGGCTGCCGAAAAAGTCATAAATGCTCAACATCAATTGGTCATGCTCCCCATTTACGCTAATGACAATGTTTCCATCAGAAATGGTGGGGTATAAAGTCACATTTGGTTTTCCATCCCCTGCCCCACCAATGCGGCTGTCTATTACTTCAAAAGAAACTGACACCATTTCTCCTTTATAACGACTGCTGATAGACAAAACATTTACCGTAGCTTCAATATTATAAGTGCCCGGTAGCCAGTTACGAACAGAGCGATTGGCTGAATACAATAAATAAGGCTCCTCTCGGTCTATTTGATAAGCATATCTTTTTCCTGACATTTGCATGCGCACCATCTCAATGGCCTCACCACTAGCCTCCGCTCTGATGTTAAAGTTATCCACGGGTAAGGTAGCCAAATCCACCACTTCAGTCAAAGGACCAATATCAAGTCCGGTATTGGCATCCACCAAATAATAGCCCTCCACCTTTGCGGTATTGATCACCTCAATATTGGCTATATTTTTATACCCTTTCTCACCATTGGCAAACCTTCCGGTATGGGGTATCGCCTTAATTTTATATTTGCCAGGATAAGGGATCCAGGAATATAAGGACGGAAAAGCCGTATAGGGAACCTTAAAATCTTTATAGCTGCGAATCATAGCCCCTTTAGTTTTAGTTTCCACGCTAGCCAGCGTACTCAAACCGTCAACGCCATGCGCTACAATATTCAGGGGACCCTGAATTGCTGCCAAATCAATGATGGCACCATCTTCCATTTTTTCGAGTTTCCCAAAACTTCTGGCCTCTACCAAATCCATGCTTAATATGGAAGGTTTAGGGGCAACAGCCCCCAGCGCATGAGAGGCTAATAATAACCCATGGCCGGTATCAAAATCAAATTTTTCATCCGCATAGGCTGGAGGAGTGCGGGTATTAGGGTTGGTTGGATCCATATCAAGGGCCGTGGAGGTCATGGCGGAGATAATCTCATCCGGCAGAATATCGGGTCTTAATTGCTTCATTAAAGCCGCCACGGCAGCGGCGTGAGGAGCCGAAGAAGAAGTCCCGAAGAAGTTGGGGAAACCATCTCCCTCATAATCGAAGCCGCCAAAAAAGCTATTACTTCCCCCCTGAACAGCCGAAATTTCAGGCTTTAACCGAAGGTCCCGAATAGGATTCCCTTGCTTATCAAAATAAATATCAATGCCTCCGGAGCTGGAAAACACTTCCCGAAGTGGTTTGTCTACTCCAAATTCAGGGGTGCGATCATAGCGTACTGCTCCTACAGATACCGCACCGGTCGCATTGGCATGCCCATAAGAAGTTGCCGAGGGCTCATTAAATGTAGTGACAATATTATCCCTATAGTTGACATATTTGATAAACTCCGGATTGGGTGTTCCGGGAATATTAAACTTACCAATGGCAATATAAGCCTTCATGTTAGTTGGGGCCTGAACGCCCAAAAATTCAACGGGCTCTAAACCTAAATTATCACTCCAACCACTCAATTGCGCATAAGCGGAAGTAAGATCCTTTTCCAAGAACAAAATAAAATCAAGATCCGCATCAGCTCCTGGGCAATCAGGACAAACTGCTATCGAGGGCGAAGTCCATTGCAAAAAACTAAGAAAAGTTCCTGGAAATGTAATCTCCTGAAATATTTCTACCCCTTCTCCCGGATCAAAATCATGAAAGATATATTCCCCCATTTTAAATCCACTGATATCAAAGGCCTCAAGGGGTTCGGTAGGACGAAATTCAGATTCATATGATTTATCCAGCTGGTTACCCGCAGAGCTAAAATAGCTGACACCAGCAGCATTTACGATATCCACGGCCTGGGCTATAATACCATCCTGAAACATCGGCTCCCCATAATAAATAACATCGTCTACAATCACATCGCATCCGGCATTAGCCAAATTTATGATACCATTGGCAAAACCTGCCTGCCCACCAAAAGCTGTATTAAAGGCCAAAGTGGCTCCAGGCGCCACATCATGAACAATTTCCGCCATCCCTCTTCCTTCATCCGTCCCTAAATCGAAATACTCCTCGATCACTTCTACCGGAGTGGTATACCCCAGGGGATTACCTGTACCTGGCAAATCACCGGAAGTAACACCTGCTGCGGCACCGCCTAGGGTGTTATAACTATCCGAAAGTATTCCAACTTTTACCCCAGTTCCATCTACCCCAAATATGGCCCTGGCTTCATCGGATAGTTGGGCGACATCCCCCTGACTTGTGACTGCGCCAACGTTGGTTTGTGGCATTAAACTGGCCTTGGCAAAACGAAGACTTTGCAAGCCTTCCAGTTCCGCAATCCTGTCCACTGGAATGGCTGCCGAAACCACATGCGCAAATTGCTGAACATGAATGGCTCCCAAGGCTTCTAAATCCTTTTTTAAATCCGACGATCCCTGGGTTTGATAGGCATCTATTACGATGTAACCATCCACTTCCTGAATATAATCATCAAACACGGCTTGTATCATAGGCCCGGCAGACCGAAGATTAGCATTCTTCAAGGGCGTTTTAGCGGCAATTTTTTGAGATAAAAATGATCCGATTTTACCAGAAGGTTTAATCGATTGAGCGCTCACCTTCATCAAGGTAAAAAATAACAAACAGCAAAGAAGCAAAACACTTCTTCTAAAAGTATAAAATGTCATAAGTTTGAATTTTTGGTTAACTCAAAATTACAACACTAAATATTGCAAATTTTACACAAATAAGTTATATCTTAAAATGAACAATAAACACATTTGCTTCTGATAGAAAATTCATGCAAAAATAGTTTTCAAGCTCAGAAGTTCCCGTTTTAAAGGCCATATTAATAGGAATGAGCAAAAGGTTAAAGTGAAAGGCAAAAATTACTGAAGTAAGAAATTCAAAAAAACGTAACAAATCGAATAAAACAGCATGTAAGAAAATTATCCAATTTCACGGTTGTAGGAGATGGATGATTGGCACTATTTACCGAATTAAGTTCCCCGTCCAAGAGAAGGTTATACAATAACCTCATTTTAAGTACTTTATAATTGTACGTGTTTTTAAAATAGCCCTAATTGAGCAGAGTTTGCTTTCCGTTTCAACTGATTCTGAGAAAAACTTGAAAACAGCCCTTTCCTTCATTCTTCCACCTTCTTGATATAAAGTGGCTTTAACCCGAAATATATACCGCTAATAAAAGAGGGTATTTAAAAGTCAAAATTCGCAGCGAAAATTTGATTATTCCAGAAGCGATCCCAGATTATTTTGAGAGAAATGCAGCGCTATTGTTGAAAATTTATCCAAAAATGCTTCCAATAATTCGAATTTGCAGCCGGATGGTGTGCTATAAAGCACCCTCTAAGTTCAGATGGGATTACTTAAGCCGGATTATTCATGCTTTAATCCTCGTTTAGCTGTAAGGCGGAAAAAATAAAGGAATAGTTTCCTATTTCGAGTTTTTTCCAACGAGACAGACGAATGAGGAGAAAGCAAGCTTGCCCAAATTCGGGCTATTATCACTTAAGAAAACAAACCTTAAGAGACTGGAAGTGAATCGATTACGACTGACTGGCAAATATAGCGGTGAATAATTCGGGTTAAACGATGAACCTAAAAAAAAGCTACCCTGTCACAGGTAGCATTTTTAAATTATTTATAAAATCCGAAATCTATATTATCCGGTTCAATGAAAAGACGAGTACCATCATTCACCCATCGCAACTGATCCATTTCCGCTGTTGTCAGCTCAAAATCGAAAACATTTAAATTTTCCTCAATTCTGGCCGGATTTACAGATTTAGGTAATACAATGATGTCCCTTTGAATCAAATAACGCAAAGCGATTTGAGAGGGACTCTTGGAGTATTTGTCTGCCAGGGATTTTACCTCCTCAATTTTAGCCAAATCACCTACCTTCCAACTCATCATCGGTGCATAAGCCTGAAGATAAATTCCTTTTTCCATACAAAAAGACTGCAGGAATTGGTTTTGATACTTCACATGACACTCCACCTGATTCACTACCGGCTTAATGGTACAATTTGCCAATAATTCATTTAGATGGTGAACGTTGAAATTGGATACCCCAATCGCTTTTATTTTACCCGCCTTATAGAGATCCTCCATAGCACGGTAAACCTCCTTAAAGCGCTCATAAGGGCCGGGCCAGTGCACCAAATATAAATCCAAATAGTCGGTTTTCAATTTTTCGAGAGAGTTCTCAAAGGCGGCTATCGTTCCTTCATAGGTAGAGACATCATTCCAAACTTTAGACGTTAGAAAAATATCCTCTCTGGCTACACCACTTTCCAATATTCCCGCTCCGACTTCTTCCTCATTTTCATATACTGCTGCAGTATCAATATGAGCATAGCCATTTTTCAACGCATGAATCACCGCCTGCTTCACCGCATCCTCCTTGGATTGCCAAGTTCCCAAGCCTAAAACCGGGATTTCAACACCATTATTTAACTGAATTTTCTTCATAAGTATTATTTATTCCAATAAGGTGAAATTACCTCCGAAAGGTCTGAATTTTTATCAAAAAGGCAAAGCAGCGCAGCGGAATGCCTAGTCAATAGCTGACATATAATATCGAAAGCGGAATTTTCGTCCTTTCAACAGGTATTTATCCAGATAATTATAAATAAAGCTTTCACTGCCTAAAGCATTTTGCTTGAGATCGATATTTAAATACCAACAGGAATGTGCTTCTAATAAATGATGATGAGTAACTTCCGTAAGCTGTTGTACTCCAAATTCATTAATACTCATTTGAAGATCATCTCCTTCAATTTTTAAGCTTGGACCATCTGTTCTTTTTAATACGCAGAATTGTATACCGCTCCGATTTCCCGACTCTTGTGGAACGAGGTAGGGCGTGTACATCGAAGGAATGGATTTTTCATAATGCCCCAAAAAAGAACCCCTCCGTCGATCGACATAATTTTCTTCCGGCCCGTGTCCATACCAATTAATGGTATGGTAATCCTTGGGAAGTTCCATCATACTGCCCACCTTAGGTAAGTTCAATTCCCAGGGGCTATTGGTTTTTACAGCAAAATCAACCTCCACCTTCCCACAGGCAAAAATCCGATAGCGCTGATGATAGGCAAAACTGGCTTTCCGGCTTTTCCAGTGACCAAAAGCATGGAAGTAGACTGAACCATCCGTATCCATACCAAATCGACAACGTTTAAAAGCCTTTTGCAAATTATTCAATTCCAGTTTCCGCCAACGTTTCTCATGCCAAATAATTCGGGGGTCCGGATTATGCGGGGAACCAATATCATTGGAGGTAGGGGCTCTCCATAAAGAAAGTTCAGGGCCTGCATTAAGCATTTCCACCTGATTTACGCACCAGCTGCTCAGGCTTCCGCTTGCTTTTGAAAAATGAATTTCGAAATTATTGCCTTTGATCGATACCAGCTCCTCCTTTTCTTCTAATAACAAGGACGCTTCCTTTCGATTGATCAGGTGTCGCTCAGGAAGTGGAGAGACAGATTTCAATAGCATGACTTCCTCTCCTAACAAGCGCTCTTGCCCCATTGCAAAAACCTTAATCCCCAAGGCTTCACTTTCCCCTACCCCGGGCAAAGCAAGTACGATTTGACCTTGTGGAGGAAGGAGCTGATTATGCGATATCGAAGGTAAGGCATACTCTCCTTTAGCCGATATCAAGCGCATTTTGATATTTAGCCCTTCAATAGCACGAAAATCAAAACCATTTTCAATGGTAATATTTTCTCCAGACAGAGAAATCCTGATGGCCTGCTGCAGATATCGAATTTCCTCCAAGGCTGGTTTCAGTCGGTAATCAGGAAAAACAATTCCGTTGAGACAAAAGTCGCCATCATGGGTGGCTTCCCCAAAATCACCTCCATAATGATATGTCCCTTCTGCTGTCCCCAAAGGTTGTAATCCCTGGTCCATAAAATCCCAGATAAATCCCCCCTGCAGTTGGGGATGACTTCGAAACAAATCCCAATATTCGCCCAGATGTCCGGTGGAATTCCCCATCGCATGAGCATACTCACAAATAATCAACGGTCGTTTTTGATCCCGGAAGAGCAAATATTTTAAATGCGGAATGGTAGGGTACATACAGGCATTAATGTCATATTGGGTGACGGAGAGCCCCCACCAAATGGCCGAAAAAAACCGACTAAATTTCTCAACCAGATTGGCCCCACCCAATATATCCAAGGAATCTTTAATGGCCTTGGATTCATAATGTACCGGGCGGTTGGAAGCATCCAAACGCTTTAATAATTTATACAATTTTTGAAGATTAGGTCCATCACCGGATTCATTTCCCATAGACCAAAAAATGACGCAGGCGTGATTCTTTGTTCGCCGGAACATCCGCTCTCCCCTGCTCAGGATTTGAGCTTCCCACATGGGAATTTTGACTGGTGAAGCATTCTCAAATTGCCACAGATAATGAGATTCAATATTGGCCTCATCCATCACATAAAGTCCGGCCTGATTGCAAAGTTCATACCATCGTTTTTGATTGGGGTAATGACTGCAACGAACCGCATTGAAATTTTGTGCTTTAATAATTGCAATATCTTTCCGCATGTCCTCTTCACCAATCGCCCTTCCTTTTTGGGGGTGAAACTCATGACGGTTCACCCCTTTGATCATAATCGCTTTTCCATTCAGCAGTAATTGCCCCGCTTTAATTTCGACCTCCCGAAAACCCAGCTGTTCCCCATAAAAAAAACGCCCCTGTTCACTGTTTAATTCATAAATCAAAGTATAAAGGTTCGGGCTTTCTGCATTCCAACTTTTGACTTGCGGTACTTTATATTTCCCTTTAAATTTAAAACGATTCCTTCGTGAGATCAGTGATATATTATCGGTTAGTATATGCTGCCCATCGGGTGCATAAAGGTCAACTTTTAACTGGCACTTACCACTTCCTCCAACACTACCCTTGAGCCTCAATATGCCCCGATCCTTTTTAAGATTAAGATTAGTCTGCAGTTGGCAATCCCATAAATATTCCCGTGGACTACTGTAAATGAAAACATCTCGAAAAATTCCACTCAAGCGCCAACAATCCTGATCCTCCAAATAGCTCCCGTCGCTCCAGCGTATCACCTGCACGGTCAGTTTATTCTGCCCTTCTTTAATGATTTCCGATACATCAAATTCAGATGGCGTCATGCTATCCTGACGATAACCCAGGAATTTTTCATTAAGCCAAACATAAAAAGCACTCTGCACCCCTGCAAAATGAAGGATTTTCCGAGGCAATGTATTCGTCCACTCGAAGGTCCGGCGATACACCCCACACTCATTCCCCTCTGAAGGTACTCTGGGAGGATCTACCGGAAAAGGATGATGTACATTTGAATAAATAGGTTGTCCGTAGCCCTGCATTTGCCAATGGGAAGGGACTTTAATTTTATGCCATTTGTGATCGATCGTCCCAAACAAATGGCCTTTATTCACCTTCAATGGATTTTTCAGAAAAAGAAAATCCCAATTACCATTCAGGCAAAAATAGAAGGGAGAATTTTTGGCAGTAAATTCCTGATCCTGGTTTAAAAATGGCAAATATAGGGTATGTGCTGGTAAGCTTCCAATATCAAAAATTTCAGCATTACACCATTCCAAAACAGCACCGGGATCTTTTAAATTTGTGGTCAAGGGTCTTTGATTTAATTTACCCCAATATCGACAAGTTGTGGTCCGGAATCATTACCTGAAAATTAACTTAAAATAAAGAAACGCAACACCATTTGGCATTGCGTTTTTCCTTTTGATTTCGTTTTATCAAAAGGACCTATAAACCGAAAAAATCCTACACTTCAATGGAATTGTTAGCACCTTATTTTAGAAGTCACTTTCAAAACGTCTTTATCTATATTTTTTGAATGCATTCACTGTCTTTTTAATAGTCCCATTTGGGCGATAAACCGGCGTTTTCCTCCTTTAGCTATTACCTTGTAAAAAACTCGAAACAGAAAATTAACCCTTCATTTTCCCGCCCCTTACCGCTACACTAAGATTTAACTTAAATAATGGAGATTAAATGTCATCATAATCAAATTCCTCTTCCTGCGCTTTAAACTTTTGTTTTCTTCCAAAGGTAAACATAGCTCCTAAAGTAAAGCCCGAAGATTGAAATTTTGATGGGTACAATATTCCCCCTATATCATCTGTCACCGCATATAACTGCATAGGCCCTAAATTAAATCGGAGTCCTCCACCAAAAGTAAGCTGCTGTAACTCACTGTAGGAAGTAGATACCATGGCAGACATCATCGAACCCAACCTTAAATCATAGAAACCCGTCAAGGCATAATTCATTCGGCCTTTGCGAAAATAACCCATTCCTGTAATTCCAACCCACTGCTTATTCCCTAGCTGGTACCTGGTTCCAAGGTAAACCGTTTGTGGCAACCATTCTGTGAAGGACTGAGAGGCGATAGTATCCATATTGACTTCCTCTTGTATAAAAGTTTGTAAGTCAAAGTCGCTTTGCCCAACATTCGCTTCGGGCTGATTTAAATCCAGGCTTTGGCCCTCAATGAAATAATCCCCACCTTCCAAAGTCACCTTACTTCCATGCAAGGTCCAGCCAATAGCACCTATGTCCTGCACAACGGCATTCACTTCCCAACGCTCAGAAATCTTGATCTGAGTTCCAATATCTAATGCTGCCCCAAAATTCCCCTGCATCAGTTTATTTTCAATTTTATAATTTTCCAGAAACTTAATCGGGGCTACTACTCCGGAAGCATTAATTTCAGCATCATTTAACGAGAGAGTAGAGGAGAAATCCTGGCCATCAAACTGATACACTCCTTGAATCGGGGAGGTCTCAAGATAACCCATTCCCCAAAGTAATTTAAGTCTGAAACCTAACCGAAGCCGATCTGAAATTTTCCGACTATCACTAAAAGCCAATTGCATAAAAGCCATATTTTGACTTTCAAATAACAATGACTTCTGTTGATTAGGAACTGCACTTCCCGCCATGATCTCATCAATGGG
This sequence comes from Persicobacter diffluens, assembly GCF_036244895.1. Taxonomy (NCBI): domain Bacteria; kingdom Pseudomonadati; phylum Bacteroidota; class Cytophagia; order Cytophagales; family Persicobacteraceae; genus Persicobacter; species Persicobacter diffluens. The sequence continues at coordinate 696,077 of NZ_BQKE01000003.1, read as the reverse complement.
CAGGTTAGAGGCATTGCCCAATAATAATAATTCTGCAAAATCCCGGGACATTCTTTGCCGGCTCATACCACGAATGTCCAATGAAAACAGAAAAGTATTATCCTCCATACTTCCCCCCAGGGTAAACAGGTTCACATTACTCATTACGTAAGTCTCTGAAATATCTGGTAAATGCTGTACACTATTCCTCAGAGAAATATTGCGGACACCTCCCTGCATGGGGAATATTTGTCCTAAGGGTGCCGGAGACTGAAGATTAACTGAGGTCTGACTCAATACGGGCAATCCTATAATAAAACTACCCTTCGGTTGAAAAGCAGGGTTAATATTATGAGTAGCGACGAGATCATTAGGCGCAAACTGATAAAGCGTCTTTTGAAACTGAGCAAATGTATTCAGGCTTAGAAAAAGCCCCAAAATGGTACTAAGAAATTTCATAATTAAGGGCTTTAGTGGGTTTCTGCGATCATACCAATATTAATCTCCATTGACTGATCGTCTCGTAGCTGAACAAAATCATCCTGAATTTTAGAAGAACTGAACACCATCCGAAATGCCATCTGACTGGCGTCCTGTAATAAATGCAGTTGTTCGCTTTCAATTAAGACCGATGCCCGAACACTATCTTGCTCCTGCTCCACCAGCCAGAAATCCTCCGGACTTAATTTTCCGACTACATTTTTGGCTTCATCTAAAAGCTCAATTTGTAGTTCCACTCCTAAAGGGATGGAATTATATCCCGAGAATAAAATAACCGCCCGATCTAAATTGTATTCTTCTAAGGATAAGCTCTCCAGCGGCTGTATAAACTCATAGGAAAGGTCTTCCACCTTTAGCGAGAACGGCAGGGCCACTTCCATGTCCATATTGACCTGATCATTCCTGGAAAAAGATAGTAAGCCCGCTCCCTGTCCTTCGACTTTCAAATTACATATAAGCTCAATTTGCTCCCCTGCTCCATTGATGATCGGCAATAAATTCGAATTCTCCTGTGTTAATAAATCATGCCAGCTGCCTTGCTGAACAGGGCCGTCCGGGGAACATTGTACACTACCTTCCTCGCTTTGGAGGAGAAGGTCAAAAGTCAGTGGAAGTTCAGAGGAATTTTCCATTTCCAAAGCAAGAGAAACCGCTCCGAGTGCAATTCCCTCTTCTAAAACAGGCTTTTCGATCTTTTGGACAAAAGAACGTTCAAAATTCCCAAAATGAGCCTGAAGATTTGCCACCTGAATTTCTTGTGTATGGAGACTGATCGTAATGGGGTGAAATAAATGCGGAATGCTTTGCAAATTGGCGAAAACTTCCATTTTAACAGGCAGATATATCCCTGATTCCTGCTCCTGTCCGAAAATGACCTGTTCCTTCAGCTCAATGCTTATTTGATTCTCATCCCCAAAATCTGAAAAAGGAATTACCAGTGGTTGATCAAATCCAAGGGTAATTTGTCCTTTCAAATCCTTGAAGTCCTTATGGTCCAGGCGGATAAATAAATGACCTCCGGCAAATTCTAATTCCCCTAATTGTTCAATATAGGTCTGATCTTCCGACAGCAAAGGAAGCCGGTAAGCGGCATATAAACTACGACCGTCATAATCAAAGGCGGAGAAATATCCTGAACGCTCTGACTGAACGTTTTCGAAATCGATAATAGATTCAAAATTGAAATCAGATTCCTGGGATAGCTGATAATTCCCCTCTATTGCCTCCAATTCAAATCCTGAGGTGGAATCCTGCATGGTATTCCAAATATCAGAAAATGAAAAAGTTCCTTTTGAAATGGGAAATACCAGTGTTTTATCTGTCAATAGATCCTCGGTCGTGGGTGGGGCAATTTCTGTCCAGCCTTCCTCACAGCTATATAGGCTTAAAGAGAGCAGCATAAGGGCAAAAGCTTGAGAAACATTTTTCATAGTCAAAATTAGATTATAGCTCAAATGCCTGATGACATCTTGCCTAATCAACGACCAAAGTTTCCCCAAAAGATAGTATTATGCCCAGAACATGACGAATGAAAAATTACGATCGATGCAAGTAAAACTAAGAAAAGTCAAAAATCACAAAGTATTTAGTAAAAATCTGAGGGACAAACCAAAAGGATGAAGGATAAAAGGAAGAATTTTCGGCAAAAGACCAAAACTTTTCCATTCATCAGGAAAAAAATTCGCTTATTCTACCAATAAGGAAAATACGGGCATGTAGAAAATCAGTTCAATATTATTGAATTCTAATCTTATACTCCATTAAAATTCGCTTGACCAATATCGCGCGTGTACCTTTTAAAGGATGAGAAAAAGGTACTAAATAAGTATTGCCATCCTGTGTACCTTTTCGGCTTTCCATCACAAAGCCCTGTTCCAACCAATAACGACTGAAAGCCGCCACATAAATATCCGTCTCCGTTTTGGAAAAATAGGCTCCTCCGGATTCTTTGTCGACCACTGTACCATCGTCCCGAATATCAATCTGATCAAAATATTTTAAGATGGCCAAACGCTCTTGATCAGAATACACATGAGCATTTACAGCATGGAAAGCGGCATTATCAGATGCTCGTTCTGTGGAAAGCATGACCACTAAGGTGAGCAAAAGAATCAAAAAACTAGCCAATAGTAAAAATTTTTTCATAAACTGTAGATCAAATTTAACAGCATAGCATGATCATCGTGGATGCACGTGCGCCCCAAGAGGCCATAACAAACTTAGCAAAAATTGAGGAAGTATTGCCTTTTTCCACTAAGGGAATCACCTATGAGGCAATTTCCGGACATCCGGATGTATTTATTTGCCCATTGGCACACACTATAATTGTAGCGCCAAACATCCCTGCCCTGTACCTGCAACAATTCACTGAAGCGAATATCCCTTATATTAAAGGAGAGCGGCCGGTTGGCGAAAGTTTAGAGGAAACTACCCTTTATAATTGTGTGGTAACTACCACCGAAATTGCCCACAAAGCCGGCTTTACAGACGCTGCCATTTTAAAACTTACGGCAGACAAAAATTTCCTCCCTTTACCACAAGCCTATAGCCGTTGCTCGCTGATAAAAGTAAAGGATTTATGGATTACCTCAGATGCCGGTATTGCTAAAGCGCTTAGCAGTAAAAAAGTTTGTCTTCAATCGCCCAAGGAAATCATTCTACCACCTTACCCCTATGGTTTTTTGGGGGGAACTATGGGCTTCGTTCATCAGACTTTGTATATCATGGGAAATCCGGAAAAATACCCCATATATCAGCCATTATTGCAGGCTTTGGAAAAACACCGAATTGAATGGAAAGCATTATATGATGGGCCTTTGGTTGATGTTGGCGGTATATTTCATTTTAATGAGAAGCCATTTATTGTTTGATATTTCCTGAAAAATTAAATATACTTGTTCTGAGGCTGGGGTTGCGTTTAAGTCTTCTTTACTACTTGCATTAAATCTTATTCCCCCCAGCCTCCTTTTTAGCCTTAAGCCGAATGCTGCACCAGCAGATACAATTCATCAATTGAGGGTTCTTTTTTTTTACCAAAGGCACTCTCCCTGATTTTCATTTAGCCCCAGATTAACTAAGCTTACTTCCCCACCTTTATCTCCTTAGTCGGTGAAAAATGAAAACGGAAAAATGTTTTCATTTTCCAGCTTTGCAACTAAACGTAGATTTAAATATATATTTCGGGTGAACGCTACAGGGCTCGAATTTAAATGATCTTGATTCCTTTCTGATATAAAAGGCTTATCCAGCTTTGACAAAATTGGCGCAAAGTTGTTTTAATCCATGTGCCTGTCGGTAAACTGAACCCCACTGGTCGAATAACAATTGGAAATCAGCCAATCGCTGTTGATTATCTGAATCCCAGTTTCCAGATCGGATTTCACTCAAACGCTGCTCCTGGATAAGTTCGAGTTGTTGTTTCATTTGGTCAAATAACTCCCACTGCTGCTCTTCATCTTCTTCTAATTCCGTCCAGTTTTGCAGGATCATCAGACAATCGTCAAATTCCCTCAGGATAGCTTTCCGGATTTTCTCCATTCCAAAATCCTTATATTTTCCGCTCATTTTTTCTGCATAAATCGCTAGCGTACTCATGGAAGCTAATAAGTTTCCGGTATGAATAACCAAAGCATATACTTCATCAATCCGGCGCTGTTTTGATTTTGGCTCCGTAAGCATTTGGTGAAATGCCACATTAAGTTTGCTCTGTGCCAACTGCACCTGCTTACGATCAAGCTTGTAAGTCTCCTGTGTTTCCCCTTGTAAAAAGCTTTTGGAAAAAGAAGCCAAATATTTTCTCATGGAAACCACCATGGCCTGAACATGACTGGACATGGACAATTTTTGAAAATTCGGCAGGACCAGATAATTAACCCCAAAGGCAATGACAGAGGCTATCAAGGTATCCCAGAAACGTACTCCTATGAGATGAAAGCTTTGCTCATCTACAAAGGAAAAAAGGATCAAAACGTAAGGAGTCAGGAACAAAACGCCAAAACCATAATTTTTTCCCAACCACATGAAGGAGCCCATTGACAAAATAGTCAGGCAAAGCAGCAATACGATGGGATTCCCTTCAAAAATAGTCAATAAGAGGGAAGCAATTCCACAGCCAAGAACCGTACCGGCAAACCGCTCAAAGGTTCGTTTTTTGGTCTCTGAAAAATTGGGTTTCATTATCACAATGACGGTCAACACCATCCAGTACAATTGTTCCATCCCTAAAAAGTGGCCCAATACCATACAGAAAAGCACTGCTACCGACAACCGAATAGCATGGCGAAAAAATGGAGAGTGAATATTCATTTCCGCCAGAAAACGATCACGCGGAGCGGAATCTGTAGCAAATTTCTTAAAATCAATAGCTTCTTTTTCCAAAGAAGTATCACCCGTGCTAATCCTGCAAATGCGATCCAAACGCCAATTTATTTCGCGAAGATTGCGAATAATATTTTTTGTCGCCACAAATTCCTCTACCGCCAGTTCCTCCAGATCGTTGAGTTTATGTCGATTTACTTCGTCAAAAATATGATCCAGACATTCATTCTTGTCCTGATATTTAGAAAAAGCCTTGCCCGCCGGAAGGAGGTCCCCCAATTGTTGCAGGCTTTGCGCATATTCATAAATCACCCCTTCAAGCTGACTCATGATTTTTGTGCCTACAAAGGTGGTATGCAATTTTTTCAAGTCAATATGGGTAGCGGACATCATCTCAAAAATGTCTACCAAATGCCAGAGTACCAACCCGAGTTTATGCCCTCTTTTTGTTCCACCCTTCAATCCTTTTCTTCGGTCCAATAATTCCGTTCGACAACGATTCAGGGCATTGATCACTTTAATTCTTTGATCTAAAATTTCCTGATCCTGCGCCGGCTCCTTCCCTAACTGGCTCGCCCGCAGCAATGCAAAGGAACTAAGGGTATCAAAAGCAGACTTTAAACTCTCCTCCGCTCCTCGATAACGCCCAAATCTACCCAAAACAATACAAATCAACCAATAAAATGTAGCACCGGCGATCATCCATTGGGTCCAGAATACCGTCCCCTCCACCGTTTTTCCTGTGGACATTATATAGCTCGCCCCTATTAACATGGCGTTTCCCATTACAGCATAGCGGTTGCCATATACCGCCATCATTGCCCAAATAAATGCCCCGAAAACCATCCAGATCACCAAAAACCAAAAGGAACTACTTAATAAACCGGTGATAAAAATGGTAATTCCTAATAAAAAGATATTGAGCGTCAGACCTAAAATACGCTCTTTAAAAATTCCAGGAGAATCCGATAGTCCCAACGCCAGCGCGCCCAAAGTAATGGGCACAGCGGTGTTCCAATCCGAGGAATAAAAGCCCCAAAATACTGGTAATACTGTCGCTAAAGTAATCCTAACTCCCAAAGCAAAATTACCCTTTTTCAGGGTATTCATATCCATAAAATTCCGCATAGGGCGCAAAAATACAAGTTATTGGACTATGAACAAATGGAATTGATCTTTACTACAGCAGCCCCTTTATCCCAATTTAATATGGAATTAGCCAAAATATTGAAGCAACTATATTCTGAATACATCCTGACTTAAAGCTTTGTATTAAAAAAGAGAGGATTACAAAAGATATTACATGCATTCGTCAAAACCAGGACAACAACGAAAACAGCAAAACGTTTTGAAAAAGAAATTAGATTGGCTTTAAAATGACAAAATTTTAGCCCGATATAATCCACCAAATTCAAACATTATGAAAACGAATAAAATCATTACTGCTTTTATTGTTAGCATTTCGGGGGCAGTGGCGGCAGTTACCGGGCTCATTATGCTGGTTAGTTGATTTTTTTAAAATTGACTAAAGCAATATCCGGAATTACTGAAGTTCCATTCCCCAAGGGTGCATCAATAATTAATTCGATGGCCAAAGGAGGTTCAGACGCGTCATTGGGAGACCCATAGCTCAGCCCATCATCCGTACCGGCATCGTAGGCATAAGCCACTACCGTTCTGTCTTCAATAAATTCCCCGGCGTTCACCAAATTAAGATTCACCACGGCCACATACCAATCCGGACTAGGTGCGATCATGGTGGCCAAGGTAACGTTGGGATAATTTTTTGAAATCGTAAATTCAACCGTAATCTCTCCTGTACCAGAGGATAGGCCACTTCCCAAAATCAACTCCTTTCCTTCTCCTGAATCAATACGATCATTTATTTCAGATTCCAGGGTGGAGGTCGCACCGGTTTCGGCCATGCTTTTTATGCCTGGGGAAGCCAGTGTTCCTATGGCGAAAAAATTGGTATTAGTGTTATGGGACCAACCCACTAAAGGAGAAAAATGTGCTCCTCCGGGGTAGTCGGTAGGATAATTGTCCGCAGACCAATTCATCGTAAAAGTGGCCTGATAGCGTGCTTCATCTTCAGGCAGACTGGGGTTATTATCCCCTTCGTCATCAGAGCTACAAGAAAAAATGCCTATAAATACGAACAGGCTCAGGAGGTTAATTATTCGGACCATCATAAGTTTGGTTTAAGCGCTAAAGGATATAACTATTTATTAATTCGGAATAACAACAGGGAAAGTTCTGAAAATATCGAAGATCTAAAGGGTGAAAAAAGAATAATTCACAACAATATCATACGCGGCTTGAATTTTCCGCCTTAGCAAATGACTTCCCTTTAAATCATTTTATTTTTGCATTTGAACCGCCTTCTGAACACTTCTGTCAAATTCCTTACCTAAAAAATCGTAAAAAATGCAGCCCCAACCTAAAATGAATACCACTAATTCGAGGGAAGGTCGGCTGATTTACACACAAAATTATGGTACCCCTGTTTAGGTAAGAGGGTGTTTATAAACCAAAATGCTCAGCGAAAATTTGATGATTGCAGCAGCGATAAAAGATTATTTTGAAAAAATAGCATCGCTAAAGTTGAGAAAATATCCCAATCGCTTCCAATAATTCGAATTTGCAGCCGGATGATGTGCTTTTAAACATCCTCCAAAGTGATGAAACCTGAATTCCTCAACGCTGACATGGGAAGATTATTCCTGTGAATTAGTTATCAACGCCTTACGCTTATTTTTGCTAATTTTCAACTGTACCCAATTTGATTAGGCTTATTCTCTCCTCCTTCCTCTGCTTCGCTGAAAAAACTCGAAAAAGTAAATTATGTCGTCACTTTTACCTGCCTTGTAGCTAAACAAGGATTTAAAACTGAATAATCCGACTTAAATTTTAGTGTTTTCGAACTTGGAAGATAATCGACCTTACATCATGAAGTTTGGTTAACACGCCAAAGCAGGGAGAACCTATAGATAATTTATTATACCACTGTCAACAACTGCCGTATACAAGCAAAAGATATCCCACTTCATGCCCCACCTTTTTCAGCACTACTTACTATCCTTTCAGGGATTAAAAAGAGAAATCTGGATACTCGCTGGAGTTTCCTTAATTAACCGTGCCGGTGCCATGGTTATCCCCTTTCTATCTTTATACCTCACCGAAAAAATGGGATTTACTTACGGGCAGGTGGGCTGGATCATGACCTCATTTGGAATAGGGTCTGTATTAGGGTCTTTGGTGGGAGGAAAAATGACCGACCAAATTGGCTTTTACCCCGTGATTCTCCTCAGTCTTTTTGGAGGAGGTATTGGCTTAATTTTCTTGAAAAACCTGGAAAGCCTTCCCTCACTGTGCCTGGGATTCTTTTTGGTGAGTTTCTTAACGGACCTGATTCGTCCGGCACTTTTTGTAGGCATAGATGCCTATAGCAGGAAGGAAAATAAAACCAGATCCATCACCTTAATCCGCCTGGCTATCAATTTAGGCTTTTCTATTGGCCCGGCAACTGGTGGCTTGCTGATCAGTCAATGGGGATATTCGACTTTATTTTGGGTGGACGGTATCAGTTGCATGCTGGCTGCCATGTATTTTGGGATTGCTCTTCAAACTAAAAAAGTAAGAAGTAATGCAAAATATGAAAAACAGGGAAGTGCTTCCCCTTACCGGGATCAGCCCTATTTGGTTTTTATGCTTTCACTCGCATTATTCAGCATTATTTTCATTCAATATTTCAGTACGGTCCCTTTATTTTACAGAGAAAATCACCTTTTTAGTGAAAAAACCATTGGTCTATTAATGTCCATGAACGGATTAATAATTTTTATTTTGGAGATGCCTTTGGTCAACGCACTGGAAAAGAATAAAAAGCTTTCCAAGCTACTGATTATGAATATTTCAGGCTTCATGGTGATCGGTAGTTTTCTGGTATTAATATTTGGACCCAATTTTGCCTGGCTAGCCGCAGGTATGGCATTATTAAGTATTGGAGAAATGCTCATGTTTCCATTCTCTAATGCGGTGGCCATGGAAAGGGCGGCAGGGAAAAAACAAGGAGAATATATGGCTTTATATGCCATTGCTTTTTCCTTTGCTCATTTATTCGGCCATAATTTGGGTTTGCAATCGATCAAACTTTTTGGATTTTATACCTCTTGGTGGATAATGGTTATTGGACTCCATATCAGTTTTGGACTACTCTACCTCTCCTTCAAAATGAATAAACGGCAGAAAAAAAAGCAGGGTACTCGACTGCCATCCAAACAAAAAAAGTTGCAAGAGCCCCCTAAAATAAACTCCCCTGAATAAAATTCAATTCAGGGTAATTCACTGGGTTCATCACTTCCGGACCCGCCGCATCCGAAGATTTCAAATTCAAAGCTACAGGATGAGCTCCCATTTTACCTTCATATGGTTTCATCATAGACTGAATGTTGGAATTGGAAAGGCTTTGGTCTAACCATGCTTTTGTTTGATCAAAAGGCAAGATGAGGGGCATCCTTTTTTTGGTGTTGTGAATATCTTCCATTAACTCATTAGCAGGAGTGGTAACGATGGAAAAAGTCACTGATAAATTATTCTCCTCGGAAAAGGGAGATTTCTGATAGATTCCACCAAAAGCAAAAATGGATTGGTCTTTACAATAAATGAAGTGAGGAAACTTCTTTTTACCGACCAATTTCCATTCAAAAAAACCTGTAGCAAATATTAAACAACGCTGTGGCCCTACCGAATCCCGAAATGATGCTTTTTCAAAAATAGATTCTGATCGGGCATTTAAGGTTTTTGACCTTATCGCTCGTGCATCCTCTGCCGATTTAACCCAGGAGGGAATCAATCCCCAGGCAGCAAGGTTTAATTTTGTTGGCGCTTCCGACAATGCTACCGGCAAATTGGGGAAACGAAAGCCGGAAACATGAAAAAGTTTGGGAAAATGAAGCCCCATGGGTATTTGTAGGTCAAATCGCTCACTAATCTGTTGAGCGGAGGCTTTTACATTAGCATGGAAACACATGAGCTATTTAAACTTTAGAGTAAAAATAAGTTCGAAATTTAATATGGCACGCCTCATGCAATATAAAAGAATACACACACTAATTAAAGTTTTTCAAAATTTGAGGCAAGAAATACATATTTATACAAAATCATGATAATTTTTTCTTATTTACAGCCAAAAAAAATACTTCGAAAAACAGAGACTTCAGCGACCCAAAAAACGTAATATAAGCAACAAACAACAACAATATATGCTAGATCAACAATCCAGATGTTCTGTAAAATTGCTGCTCGATCAAATAATCACAAAATATGAGAACTTAAAAGGTGAAATCAGTCATCAATCCAATTCCAGCGCTATTCGACTTAACCGAAAAGGAGAATCCGGACCGGGAATTGTAATTAATTTCACCGGAGACCTCAACTCCAGAATTGATACTGTTGAAATCAGTGGTCCAAGGGGTTTATTAATTAATGAGTTGAACATGATTAAGCGGAGCAAAAAATTTTGGCAATTTGAGGTCATTGACTATCATTTCAACGATACTTTATTCAGTCCTACAATCGATTTAGTCGTGCGGAAATGTCCCTAAGGGCATTGCCCCAAGCAAACATTAACCTACTCTTTAATAGCTACACCGCAAAAAGGAATATCCAATCGGTTAAAGAAATTGATTAACAAATATGCAGATATTTCAATTTTAAATAGGACAGTTTATATAAATAGTATTTTTTTACTTATAAATGTTTACCTGTCAATAAAGTCTCCTTAATTCGCTTCATATTTCGCATCACTACATGCCTTGGACAGGCAATATTCATTCTTTGAAAATCCATCCCCTCCTTCCCAAAGGAAGCGCCAACACTCAGCCCAACCCCAGCCTCAATGAGGGCTCTCCGAATGCTGGCCGGATTTCCGAATGCCTCAAAGTTAAACCATACCAAATAGCCTGCCTCGGGTCTCATTAACTTTAAATCTGGTATTTCGCGTTCCACATATTCCTCCATCTCTAATATGGTTCCCTCTAAATAAGCAGTCAAATCATTTAGCCAAGTCTCTCCCTCTTTATATGCCGCTATGGTAGCCTCAATCCCAAAAACATTTCCAATGAAAAGGTGAGTGGCCTCCAGCATTTTGTAAAATTGATGCCTGATTGAAGCATTAGCAATGACGGTATAAGCACAGGATAAACCGGCTAAATTGAAAGATTTACTCGCTGACATGGCCGTAATCGTTCTTTCTTTTAAAACTTCACTCACGCTGGCAGTGGGCACATGCTGGTTTCCCCAAAGGGTTAAATCAGCATGAATTTCATCAGAGACCACCAAAATATCATGCTTTTTGCAAATTTCCCCTAAACGGTTTAAACTGTTCTGATCCCACATTTTCCCGGAGGGATTATGAGGATTACACAAAAAAATGATTTTCGTTCGGGCTGTAATTTTACTTTCCAAATCCTGAAAATCCATACGATATTGATCATTTTCGAGGGTTAAAGGATTTTGAACCAATTTCCTGTTCAGCCCCTTCACCACATCGAAAAAAGGAAAATACACCGGAGGTTGAACAATGATTTCATCCTCAGGAACTGAAAAAGCTAAAGTGGCCACCACCAAAGCAGGTACGACTCCCGGAAGATTATGTATCCAATCGGTTTCAATTTTCCATTGGTGCCGGTTTAAATTCCAATTCACAATTGCCCTCTTAAATTCATCATCAGCGATGGGATAGCCATAAATAGGATGCGCAGCACGCTTCATCACCGCCTCCTGCACCTCCTTGGGGCAAGCAAAATCCATATCAGCCACCCAAAGCGGATCCACATCCTCTTTGCCAAAATAAGCTTTTCGCAATTCATATTTTACCGTTCGGGTATTGGAACGATCGATTTCCTGATCAAAAATGGCGCTGCCCATAATTTTTAGTTTTTGCTTATATTGAACAAAATAAATAATTTATCCTTATGAGAAAACTATATATACTATTTGCCTTGCTCGTTTCTTCCTTAAGTACGCTAGCACAGCAAGATGACATTATAAGGGTAATGAATCGCTGGCATCAGTATGCCAGGGAAGCCAATAGTGAAGGCTACTTCAAACTAATGAGTCCCAATAGCATCTTTATTGGAACAGATGCATCAGAACATTGGACCAAAGCCGATTTTAAGGAATTTGCCCAGCCCTATTTTGACCGTAAACAAGCCTGGGATTTCAAACCATTCGATCAACACGTCTTTTTCAGTAAAGACCAAAAAACTGCATGGATGGATGAAAAATTATATACCTGGATGGGCGTTTGCCGCGGATCGGCTGTATTGGAAAAATTAAATGGAGAATGGAAAATTGTCCATTATCATTTATCCGTCACCATCGCCAATGATTTGATTCAGGATTTCATTAACCTCATTAAAAAAGATCCTGATAATGCTTATCTTTTAACTGAGGGTAGTGACTGAGAGCGTGTCTAAAAAGCGAAAATTTGAATACTAACAAAAGCGATTTTGGCTAATTTCTCAACAATAGCAATGGTATCCTTTTCAAAATAATCGAGAATCGCTTCCAATAATTCGATTTTGCAGCCAGATGGTGCGCTTTTCAACACGCGCTAAGCGCACAGGCTGTACGCCTGATTTAAAATCTTCACGCGCTCCGATTCAATGTCAAAGGTCCTCCGGTATTTTTTCCACGATAGGTCCTTCTTCACCACCTTCCATCAATTTTACCAAAAGACTTGTTCCCGGAACCATTGAAATCAACATTTTAAAAATCACCATTAAAGGGACTGATAGCAACATACCCGTAATTCCCCATATGTATCCCCATAAAACCAGACCAAATATCACCGTCACGGTGTTTAAAGATAAACTTTCTCCCTGCATTCTTGGCTCCAATACATTTCCAAAAAAGAATTGAATGGCGATCAGGATGGAAGCAAAGAACACCAGGCTCAAAGTGGAATCAATTTGAACCAGCCCTAATAAAATCGGTGGAATGGTCGCGATTATGGAGCCAATTGAGGGAATGAAGTTGAGCACAAAAGCCAAAAATCCCCAAAAAACCGCAAAGTCTACCCCAAAAAACCACGATAACAAGCCCACACAAATCCCGGTGCACAAAGAAATTCCGGACTTTACTTTTATATAGGTCACAATAGATTTCTGTAAACGATCAAAGTTCTTAGCAAATACGCCATCATCATGCTTGTGTTCCTTCTCTGAGCTTTGCAATTTGTTTAAATAATTTTGATACTCAATGGAGCCCCCTAAAAGCGCCATCAGGTATAGAAGCGTCATCACAAAGGAAGAACCAAAATCCCCTACTGCTCCCAACAATACTTCCGCACTATTCCATATTTTTTCAAATGAAATCAGATTGGAAATTTCTTCAAAAATCGAACTCAAATCCAGCTCATTAATCCCGGGAAAGCGCTCAATTCCCCCAACAATACTATCGAGCTTGTCGCGAATTTGACGAAAGTATTTGGCCCTCTCCTGTCCAAATTGCTGACCGGTATTCACTACCACTGCTCCAAATGATCCCATTAATAAAATGAGCATTGTCAATATCAGGCTAATGGAAAGAAAAGTGGGGAATTTCCATTTACTGAAAAGATCCATCAAAGGCTGTAACAAAATCCCCAAAAACAACGCCATTGCCAGCGGAATAAAAAGAGAGGAAAGGCTACTAAGAACCACAGCGATTAAGACAATTGTAATAATCACCAAACAGTTACGAATAATCCGAAGGTTTTCTTCCATATATTTTTTAAATGAGCGGTCCATATATAACCTATACTCATCATACCAAATTTAATAATGTCCAAAAATTACTGCATATTTTCTAAAATACCTGCTATTTCCTGAAAAATCATAGCGTTCCATAGGCCGGATTATACATTCTTAAATGCTCGTTTAGCCACGAGGCGGAAAAATGAAGGAAATTTTTCTATTAACAGTTTTATCAAACGAAACCGTTGAATAAGGAGAAAGCAAGTTTACCCCAATTCGAACTAATATCAAGCAAGAAAACAACTATTAACAATGTGGTTATAAGCCACTTAGATTAAGGCAATTAATTTAGGGGTGAATACTTCGGGTTAACGGGAATCAAAATAAATATGGAATTATTAAACGCACCCTTTAGCTTCGAAATCAGAAAAGGGAAGCATCAATAAAAATTGAAATAAAAATGGCTTACCAACAAAAGATACTTGTTATCAATTAATTATAATCACCAAAATATTCAAACCCAGATTCTCCTTTGGCTTTATGCTTGTAAAAATGAAGTAATTGTACCCTATTTCGAGTTTATCCCAAAAAGCAGATGAATGAGAAAAAAACAAGCTTATCCAAATTTGGACTATTAAAATATAAGTAAAATCAACCTCAACCCCTTGCAAACAAACCTTTTAGGCGGTGAATTAAATATAGTAGTGAATAATTCGCCTTAAAGCAGGCTGTTAAATTAATGAAGCGCACAGGTGATTTTACCTGAATAAAAACCCGAAGCACACCCAAACCTGAGATTGCTTTTTGAATTTTGATATTTAACAGCCTGATTTAAAGAACCCCTTAATAATTATGCGGCTCCTTGTTCCCCTCCTGATCTTCCCAGACAGGTAAAGCTCTTTGCGGATCATTTTGCAGCGCATTACGGTAATAAGATTCGCGACCTTTTTGCTGTCTGATCCGTAATTCCTGATCTTTTACATAGCCATCGTTATACTTCATGATTAAAAACTCTCCCAGGGCTTTCCAGGAAGCCATCACCTGCTGCGCTTTCTCCTGAGTATAGGCTGTTAGCATTGCTATTGCTTCTTCCTGATTATTTTGTTGAATTAAGACTAGGGCCCGAGCTTCAAGGCCCAATTGCGACTTCAATAATTCGGTTTCCAATTTGCCCTGTTCCTTTTGAACATCCAGGATCATATCCTCATAACGTAAATTCACATAGTTTCCTACAAAATTAAAAACCCACCAGGCAGACTCCCAAGAAAATTTATTGATATCACCATTATTAAATGCTTCCGGCATCCTGGTTGATGCCACATATACCGGCAAATAAACATTGATATAATTATTATCTAAACCATACCACATAATTCCCCCTATTTCATTGGGCAGATGGCCTCTCGCTTGGGCAATAAAACTATAAGCCGTTACGGGTGTGGAAATCGGTCGCTCCCAGGAACAAGCCTGCCCATCCACTTCCCAGGTCATGGGTCGGGCATAATTTGGAGAACCATATGGCCCCGCGGCTACTCCTTTGCGCATATCCCAGGGGGTTCCTTCATAGTGGTCGCGCACCAGATGCTTTACATCTTCCAGACTAAGCGATTCATCAGGCTGAATCCAAAGCGGATAGGCCTGCGCTCCCTGAACCCCACGGCAATAATCGGTAGATAATTGGAGGGAGGGTGCTATACGATTATACAGGCTCCACACCCGACTTTCACAATACCTCAGCTTGGCCGGATTCACCGGATCAAAAGCGGTATTAAATTCAAAAGCTTTGCCCGCTTTCGGGTTAAAATAGCCTTTTTCAATCGCAAACTCGATAATGTCCGCTGAATACAAACAATTCTCGGGATCATCTAAAGGAAAGGTACCGATTCGACTGTGATTCGCATGCGCCAACACGGTCCCATCAGGAATGCGTTGTGCCACATACAAAGCGCCATCTTCCCCTTCCCCACGACCAATCATCTCCAATAACCAGGCTTCATTCGGATCAATAATACTAAAACTTTCTCCTTCGGAACCATAGCCGTATTGCGCAACCAGATCAATAATGACCTGCACCGCTTCTCGCGCCGTTTTGGCTCTACGCACTGCTTCCTCCATTAAATGCCAGTACTCTTGCGCCACCTTCTTATTGTGCAATTCATGACGCCCCCCAAAGGTCGTTTCACCAATGGCCACCTGGTATTCATTCATATGGTAACCTACTGCATGAAAACTATTTTTTGGTTGATGAATATTACATCGAACACCATTTGGCCATGAAATCAGTTCCAGACTATCTGACTCGCTCCATGTTCCGGCTTTATGAATGGGCAATACGGGAACATATTCCCCATCATTGGCATAAAAAAGCATGGTCGAGCCATCAGTGGAAGCCCCTTTTGTTACAATCAAATTGGTACATGCCCAAAGGGGTTTGATCCCCCCTAAAAAGCCGAGGATTAGAAAAAATAAAAAATTGAATTTGCTCATGAGAAAAACTTTAAAACTGTCCTCAAAATAAGCGGGTGGTTAAAAAAACGGGCAAACATTTGGCTTACTAAACAGATACATTTAGTAAAAGTATCGGATTCCTTAAAAATCGACTTGTTTTGAATAAAAGACATTTTCAGCCGATTTCCCACATATGGTCATTCATCAGATTTTCCCTTCCTTCACGGATAAAATTTATTTTTGTCGGCAGAGTTTTTATCTTCATGAAATACAAAACTTACACATGACGCTTTCTCGCTTCTTTTCCCTCCTTTTTTTATGCCTGACGCAATTCGCTTATGCTCAAAGTGGTAGAATGTCTAAAAAAGGGTATGCTTATCATACCTCCCCTCGCAGCCCATTTAAAATAAATCTTACTGTTGGCCTGAACACCTATTATGGAGAATTTGGAAAGCCTTATCAGCCTGCAGCCCAGAATAATTATTTGAATCCACGTTTAGGGGTAGGATTGGAATATGATATTTCCAATCGGTTCAACCTTCGGCTGGATGGAAGTTATTTCAATTTGCAATTAAGTCAAATCAATAATCAGGCAAATGAGATTAAAGTCAACACCAGTGGATGGGATGCCTGGGTGGGATTTAATCAACACATTTTCAATAATCTCCAACATCTAAAAAGCAGGCGCTATTTTAGTTTGTATTTTTTCGCCGGTATAGGTTATATGTCCTATACCCCGAAAAGGACGGTCAATGGGGAACAGGAAATTATCCGAAAGGAGGATGGTGCCCCGATTAATTTACCCGTGGGAACCATTATGTTTCCCCTCGGTGGAGGAATTACCTACAATATCAATGATATTTGGAAAATCAGTGGAGAGGCTGGTATTCGCATTTCAAGCACTGATCTCATTGATGGTCGAGAACAAGAAAGCAGATTACCAGATTTGCTCCTTCCACTCACCTTGAAAATCTCCTACCGCCTGCAAGGCCTTGGCAAGAGTGATTATTTGTACAAAAGGTACCGGCAGGACCGCCTCAATGGAAAATGACACGGCTATTTCACAAAATAACCAACAGACCATAAATAAGAAAGATCCAATTCCACTAAAGGTTATTTGTGATTGGAGTGCTTGTTTTGCGTTGGGCTACTTTTCTGAACAGTAGTAATGACTTCACATAGCAATATTTTTCCCTTCAAGCGTACGGCCCTGATCACTCGGCGAAAAATCATGAGTGTTGCTTTCGAGCGCATTTACCTCCACCTCTATTATACCATTTTTTCCGCTTTGCACTCCAATTGATCAAAACGCATTAATGGCAGCAGGCTTGTCGGTTTACCAGAATCGAACCCCCACTTGATCTTTTATTTCTTTTTTTAACAGGAATAAATGAAAATGGAGAGACCGAATAGTAATTAAAATGTTTTGAATGACCGACCTGGCTTATTATGGTAAAGCCCATTGAAAATGATGAGCATTTCAGGCCTTTGGCTTAAAATTCCACCCTTATAAAAACTCCATTTCGTTCTTATGCTTTCGTTCATATTCCTGCAGTTTTTTATTGAAAGCATTAACGGTTCCAATTCTCAAATCCAAAATCTTCGCCAATTTATCCTGGGTAATGTCAAACTTTGAGTTTACCACATAGGCAATGTAAAAGGCTTTTTGAATCGAAAATTTAACCCCCTGGAAAGCCGTATTGGTCGTTATTGATTCATTATAACCACACTTGGTACACCTCCGGGCAAATTTCTGACTGCCTTTAAAGAATTTTTCATTTCCACATTTTAGACATTCATATCCCTCGCTCCATTTAATGTTCTCCAAATGACGATAACAGGCCAGTTCATCCGGAAATAATTCCAAAAACTCTTCATACTCCAGTCGTTTGGCCTTTACCCGATTACTCCGCTCTTCTTTCCATTTCTTTTTCAACTTATAGTTATCGGTGTCAAGCAAGATATTCATTTGGTGGATTTGTTCAGCCTGCTTCGCCAACTCCTCATTGGCCAATTCTAGTTCATCCTGCTTTGCTTTAATCTCCGTCGTCCGTTCGGCCACCTTTTGTTCTAGCTCTTCATTTACCTTATTGGCCAATTTTATGTTTTCCTGTTGCTGCTGATTAAGTTCCTCCAGGGCAGCCGCCTTATCCATCTCTTCCTGATTTAACTTGATCAAAGCTTCCTTCTGGGCCAATTTGGCTAACCTCAAACGATCCCCTAAAGCCACAAATATCATGATCACGTGGAATAGGTAAGCAACCCTGAAAAAATAATGAGTATAGAAATTAAAGGGAATAATCCCGTTAACAACCCCTTCATTAATCAACAAACTTGCTCCCAAAATAAAGATACTGATCGCTAAAATTTTAAAAGCACTATTCGACCTCCTGAAGTTAACAATTGAGAATAACACCAGAATAAAGGGCGGAACCCAATCAAAGATATAGGACAATATTACCAGTGATTCCGCATAATTCGCGACAAGGAAAATCACGGTCCAAATCAATGAACCCATCCAAAAAAATCGCCAATAATTCTTAACAACCCCTTCCACCTTAAAAAAGTAAAGGTAAAATGCCCCGCCAATGATGATTCCAACATACTTGGCCATATTTAAGGAATAGACATTAAATATTGGGAACGAAGGCCAAAAATATTGAAAACCCAGCCCATCACGACTCGAAAAATAGATGCCGAGCATGATGATATAGCCTAAAAATAAAAGGTACAAACGCTCCCTTAAGCCAATGAAAGAAGCCAGACAATAAATAAATAAGAGAAAGAAAATTCCATAGTACCCTCCTAAAAACACATATTCTGAAACGGCCCTTTCCAAAAAACCTTCATAAGTTTTAATCGCAAAATGGGTATCCACCTGATAGGGGGAACTTATCTTTACGAAAATAACCTGGTTTTCTCCATTGGAAGCATTCAAAGGAAAAGTGAAATTTTTATACCCCATTTCCCGATCATGCCATTTGATGGAGGAACCCTCTTTAACCGAGGTATAGGAACCATCAGGAAAAACTTGATAAAATTCCAATTCATAAATATTATGATCGTGCATTTCCAAAATGCGTCCAACTCCTACATCATCAGGGAGTTTAATATTTAATTTTGCCCAATAATTAATACCGGTTCTAAACTGACGCTTAGCGAATTTTTCATAATCTGTGAAAATCAAATTATCCTCTCCTTCCAAAATATCGCTAATCGTCATTTCATTAGAGGCATCCAAAAAAACAGGGACATCTGCTAAATCATAAACGGTTCTTTTTGCCTCCGGTGAAGGAGCCAACCATTCCTCTTGATCCAATGACCAAAAATTCAAACTGGTAAAAAGCAAAAATATTAAACTCATTAATCTAAATATCAATATCATTTTTTAGCGACCCAAATTGGAATAATTCACCAAAACCTTGCCAGCAAAGAATTCCAGGGTTGCAATGCCTATTCTTTAAGATCCAAAACTAATGTAAAAACTGCATTTAGAAAACATTCGCCCGAGATCAAATGCATTCTTTACCGCTATATAATAAAATAGCACACCTAAATTTAAGAAGACTTCAACCTCAAGCTTATTGCAGCATATCTCAAAAAGCCACAAAACGCAAGGATAATACGCTGTATCGACTTTTTTCCTATTTTTTATCATCTACATTTTGAAAGACACTTCTCCGGTTATTAAAATTTGATTATGTTTGCGAAGCCTTTTAACCCCTTCACCACTATTGCTTAATGGATTTTTTACCCAAAACCATCCTAACCATCTGCTGCATAGGTATGCTAATGAGCATTATTGGCTGGTTCGGTCATTACCAAGTGGTGACTGAATTTCAAAAATCCGAAGAAATCGAAAACCTGGAAGTTGCTACTTTAGGTGAAGTGAAATTTTTGTCCCAAAAAATTGCCACCATTTATAAACAACATCCTTCCTTTGGCGGGAATAGTTATTGGCATTGGGAATTAGCCCTTGAGGATGATTGTAAATTACAGGAAATAAAAGCTTTCATGAGCCAACCTCAAAATTTGGAACAAGAAATAGAGGAGGCTTATGCGAGCATTCATCAACAAATCCTACCCCTGATCCCAAGAATTAACCAATTTTCAAAAGGAGAAATAGCCGCCTTCAATTATTATTTTTCATTGGAGATGAAAGGCATAGTTGAAAATTCTGAAGCTTATTGGTATGAATTAATAACCAAAAGATACGCCTCTGACTTTTCAATAACAAAACCACAAAACAGTACGGAAGGTAAAGGAATTTATGCATCGCAACGATACATTGCATTGGAAAATATCGAGCGGATTGAAAAATTCAAAGCTTATTTACAACAGGAAGATAAACTTCAAAAAGACATGGATTTAATTCAGCATCAAGAGGGTTTATGCTTTCCAAAAACTCAAAAAATACAACCCCTACAAAATCAAATCATTGAGGTATCCTCCTATGAAGTTACCGATCTATTCAAAGTGGATATCGCTTTTGTTACATCCGGAATGGCCAGGCGATACCGTTGCCAATACGCCTATGATGGAGAAAATTTTATTCTCCAGTCGCACAAAGAGCTTTTAGGAAATTCACCTGTTTTAAAAGCCAGTATTAAAAGCTAGTGTTAAAAGCTAGAGAGCACCTGGGTCGAAAATTTCGTCATTTGTACTTATCAAAAAGCTCATTTTCCCATAAAAGAATGGAAGCGAAGCCCTTCCTTAAGCCGGATTATTTATGCTTCAATCCTCTTTTAGCTGCAAGGCGGAAAAAATGAAGGAATAGTTTCCTATTTCAAGTTTTTTCCAACGAAACAGATGAATGAGGAGAAAGCAAGCTTACCCCAATTTGGGCCATACAAAAATCAGCAGATATAAATGTAGTGAGATGATAATAAGTCAGTTAAAGCAATTCACTAAGTCTAGCGGTAAATAATTCGGCTTAAGTCACTTAAGTCAGACCACATAATGTAGCGGTGAATATTTCGGCTTATAGGATAGTGTAAATAAAGCGGCCAATATCAGTCACTCCTTCAACAAATAATATTTCCACTTTTAAACCCAATCAAATAGATTTGATGGTTTTTTAAGCGTTTTTTATTATTTTTCGCCTTATTTTAGAGAATTACCTACACTTTTTTCAATCATGAAACTAGAAATATTGGACACCACCCTCCGAGATGGGGAACAAACGTCCGGAGTGGCCTATACGCCGGGAGAAAAGTTAACTATCGCCAAATTGCTGTTGGAAGAAGTTGGGGTGGATAGAATTGAAATTGCCTCCGCCCGTATTAGTGAAGGAGAAGCCATTGCGGTCACCAAAATTACAGAATGGGCTGCCAACAATGGCTATTCAGATCAAGTAGAAATTCTAGGTTTTATTGATGGTGGAAAGTCCCTGAACTGGATTCAAAATGCTGGAGGCCGGGTGATAAATTTACTTTGTAAAGGATCGCTTCACCACCTGAAAAATCAATTAAAAAAATCCATTTCCGAGCATATAGCAGATATAAAGCGGGAGGTCAAAGCTGCGGTAGAGGCCGATATGATTGTTAACCTTTACCTTGAGGATTGGTCGAACGGAATGAAAAATTCCCCGGACTATGTTTTTGAATTGATGGAGGCATTGCGGCATGAACCCATCAAAAGATTTATGTTACCGGACACCCTGGGTATTTTAAATCCCCTATTAATGGCAGAATATTTAACGGCTATGCAAAGCCGCTTTCCGGGAATTCATTTTGATTCTCATTGCCATAATGATTATGATTTAGCGGTAGGCAACACTTTTGCGGCGATCCAAAATGGTATTAATGGCCTGCACTGCACGGTAAACGGACTTGGAGAACGTACCGGAAATACACCCCTGGCTTCCATTATTGGTTTAAGGGATCACCTTGATTTTGAATGTAATGTTCAGGAAAAAAAACTGAATAAAATTTCTCAGATGGTCGCCGTTTTTAGTGGTATTGAAACCCCGCATAATCAGCCTTTAGTCGGAAAAAATGTATTTACCCAGGCTTGTGGGGTGCATGCGGACGGGGATGCCAAAGGGAATTTGTATAAAAACGAATTACTGCCTGAGAGATTTGGCCGGAAAATGGAGTATGCACTGGGCAAAACTTCCGGAAAGGCTTCCATTCAAAAAAATCTGGAGGATTTAGGCATCAGCCTTTCGTCCGAAAAAATGAATAAGGTAACCCGCCGGGTAGTGGAATTAGGAGATAAAAAATCCATCATTACCCAGGATGATTTGCCATATATTGTATCCGATGTTTTGGGTAATGGAGTGGAAGGCAAAGTAAAGATATTAAACTATTACTGTACCCTGGTTCACAATATGCACCCGGTCACGATGTTAAAAATTGAAATCGATGGCAAAGTATATGAAGAAACCGCCACAGGAGATGGTTTATATGATGCCTTTATGAATGCCGTTCGAAAAATCTACGAAGGCCTGAGCATTAACCTACCTATTCTGACTAATTATCGCATTCATATTCCACCAGGGGGAAATACTGATGCGCTGGTAGAAAACATTATTACCTGGTCCGATGGTAAAAAAGAATTTAAAACCAGAGGTTTGGAGGCGGATCAGCAGGCTGCGGCCATATCGGCAACCTTGAAAATGCTGAACAAAATCCATGGGGAGGATTTTAGTTTCTAGCGACCAGACCAAAGCTATTTAAAAAGCGAACAAAAAGATCCCACCTAATATATTTGTGAAAGCCCAGGAGATCATTTTACCTGGGCTTTTTTTTAAAATGAGTAATGGGTGCTTAAATTCAAATTATTCATACTTTAATCCTCATTTAGCCGCAAGGTGAGAAAAAGGAAGGACTGTTTACTATTTTTGAATTTTTTCCAGCGATGCTAAAAAATGAGGAGAAAGTTGGCTTACCCCAATTTGAACCGTTAAAAACCAAAGAAAAGCACCCTTAACAAATTGAGAACAGCCCCTTTGAGTCACCCCAATAAATTCAACAGCAAATAATTGGGTAAGCGCTTCCTTTAGCTGTAGTGCGGTAAAAATGAAGGAATTTTTGCTACTTCGATTTATCTCCAACCAGGCTGATCATACAGAGTAAGGAAACTAGCCTAAATTTGGCCTATTAAAACCCAAAACAAGCCTCTTTAGTAAAATTAACTAGCCTAACGGTGCAGAATTCGGCTTAAATAATAATTACAACAGTAGCTGGAATTCCGGATGTCGTAATCACCGCACGAAAAACCCATATTAGGATGTCATCATTATTACCTCAATAACCTAAATAATTTCCAAATACAGGAAGGAGATAAAACCGAGGAAAACATATTAAGAGAAATTTGGGGGCAAAATACAACCACCTGAGACCTCCATTATAAGCTAAGGAGCCTAGCTATATCAAAAACACAAGGACTATGCATTTAACAAAGTAACTAAATATTGAGCTATAAATATTTGACCAAATGTAACAGTTTCCAAGCCTCATTCTTAAGAACTAGCCATTATTCAATTTCTTAATAACGCACCAAAAGCTGCCCAAAAATGAGACTAACATTTTATATCTTTTTTTATTCATTCGATCAAATAAAGAGCAAAGCATTTACCCTTCGCTTGGAGATTAAAAAATCATAAGAGTCTTTTTTGGGTGGAATGAATTTTTACAACTATTTTCCCATTTTTTGTTACAACCGCCCCCGCAGAATTAAGGACTCTTTTTTCGAGAAAAATCCAAACAAAAAACGACAAAAAGGCCACCCAAACCAAATAAAGTTCGCTAGATTTTTAAAAGTGAAAACTTTTTAGTTAATATTGTTCCGAGACTCAAACAATTACTAAACTTATCCTACAATCATAACAGAAATTATTCCCGGGAATTTCTAACTGAATTGTAATTCGTTTTTTATAACTAACCTTTACTTTATGACGCATTCTTTAACGAAGAAAGTCGGTAGGTCTCTCCTGTTGACCTGTCTGATTTATGGTTGGATCTGGCAATGGGCCGCAGCCCAAACCACCGACTACGAGGCAAATCGATTAAGGGTGAAATTCACCGAGGCAGCCGTACAACAAATGGAAAACGCCCCTATGTCTTTTTCCACTGACGGCACAGTGTTAACCTCCATGCCGCAGGTTAATCATTTAAATCAACAATTTCTGGTAACGGATATGAAGCGGGTTTTCCCACATGCAGGAAAACATGAAGACCGCCACCGCAAACATGGCCTGCATTTATGGTACGAGATGGATGCAGGAACAGCCGTGAACCTGCAAGCTGTCAGTATAGCTTACCAGGAATTGGGAGATATCCAACTGGCAGAACCGGTTTACAAAAAGGTTTTACTGGATGAAGGAAAACCGGTATATCTAGAAGCAATGAAATCCGCTATGGCGGATAGTACAAACCTTCCGACTAATGACACCTACCTTCCCTATCAATGGCACTACGAAAATGATGGTAGCAGGCAAGGCGCCCTTGCTGGTGCAGACATCAATTTATTCAAAGCCTGGGAGGTGGAAACAGGGAAAAGTGAGGTCATCATTTCCATAGTGGATGGTGGTATAGATACCCAACACGAAGACCTGCTGGCTAATCTTTGGGTGAATGAACTGGAACTAAACGGCACCCCGGGAGTAGATGACGACAATAATGGTTATATCGATGATATTTACGGATATAATTTTGTGATGCGTACCGGAGAAGTTTCGGCCCATGACCACGGCACGCATGTAGCAGGAACGGTAGGAGCGGTGAATAATAATGGCATAGGCGTAGCTGGTGTGGCAGGTGGTAGTGGCCAGGGTGACGGCATCCGGCTGATGAGTGGTCAGGTATTCAGCAAGGAAGGCAGCGCGAGTAATTTTGCCGCAGCCATTGTTTACGGAGCAGATAACGGTGCGGTCATTTCCCAGAATTCCTGGGGGTATAGTTCCCCTAACTATTTTGACCAATCCGTTTTGGATGCCATCGATTATTTTATTGAGGAAGCGGGAATGTATCCTGGTAGCCCTATGCAGGGAGGTATCGTAATTTTCGCTGCGGGTAACTCTAACAGTGATGCTATCCGGTATCCGGGAGCCTACGAACCGGTATTAAGTGTGGGTTCCACCAATCCGGCTAATGAACGCGCGTGGTATTCCAATTTCGGCCCCTGGGTGGATGTGATGGCGCCGGGAGGAGAAACAGATTTTATGGAGGAAAATTGGGGAGGTGTGGTCAGCACCATGCCCAATAACACTTACGGTTACATGCAGGGAACTTCAATGGCCTGCCCGCATGTTTCGGGTATTGCAGGTCTAGTAGTTTCCGCCTACGGAGGACAAGGCTTTACCAATGAAGATTTAAAGAAAAGATTACTGAGCGCCTGTACATCCATTGATGAATATAATCCGGATTTCATCGGCGCCACAGGCCTCGGCCTGATGGATGCCTATGAGGCGGTACGAAAAGACGGTGGACTGGCTCCGGTAAAAATGGTGGATTTCAGCTTGGCAGAGATCGGGCAAAATCAGGCTCGGCTGAACTGGACTGTACCAGCAGATGAAGACGACGAAAAGCCAGCCGCCTACACCCTGTATTACAGTCTGGAAGCTTTTTCCGAAACGAGCAAGCAAACAGCCCGCCAGTTAGAAATTAAAAACGAATGGGCTGCCGGTGAATTGGTAAACAAGACGATCAGTGGTTTAATGGCGGATACATTGTACTACTTTGCCGGGGAAGCCACCGACCGTTGGGGAAACACCTCCCCCTTGTCTGCTGTAATCAGTGGCCGGACGACAGAAGGCGCCAAAATAGTACTCAACCCCTCCAGCCTGGACATTGAAGTGAACACGGAAGCCACTGACACTGAAAGCAGTACACTTTCCATTATAAATGAAGAGGCCGGAAATCTGAACTGGGAAATTTCCGCCAGAGCCACCTCCCATTATTACTCGTCTTCCGCTTTTCCCAATATCCCGGAGGCAGGCACGTCAACCTTTGATTACGGGAAGGTAACCATTATGGAAAAAGCAGCCGATAATGCTCCAGAGCGCCTGCTCGAAATCAGTAAAGCTCTCCCACATGCTACGGAAAACGGCACCATAGATTATGGTGATGGCCGGTATGCAGGCTTTTTCATTGGAGAATCGGATGTGGATCTGCCCCACTCTATGGCCACCAAATACATGATTACACAACCGGAAGGCTTTAACATTACCAATTTTCAGGTTTACCTGACCATTGACCCGGAATTCGGGCCGGTGGAAATTGAATTTTACCAGGGCGCGCAAATGAGCCGTGATAATTTAATTTATACGCACACCCATAAAGTCTATCAAAAATCCTCGGGATATCAACGTATCAGCTTGAACGAACAACTCTTCATTCCCTACGGAGAAACAGTTTGGGTGGCGGTGCATGTACCCGGAGGAAATGAGCGGCCTCTAGGCGTAATCCGTTCCCAGAATGAAAAATTTGCAGATTATACCCTGCTGAGTTTCGATGAAGGTAAAAAATGGGTGAAACTTGGGGACCTTTTCGGCTCAAACGCTTACGTCTGGGACATGTGGATAGAGCAAAAATCCCCACACTTTACCACCTACCTGCAATTTGATCCTGCTACCGGAACCACTGCCAGTAAAGACACCACAGAAATTGAATTCACGGCCAATGCTGCTGAATTAATCAACGGGACTTACCGTTCCAATATTGTTGTACACTCCAATGATGACCAATCCCTCAATACCCGCATTCCACTGAAAGTTACTGTAAAGGGGCAACAGCCGGAGATGTACACAGAAGAGTCCTATGATTTACCTAATGTTTTCGTTGGGGAAACGGGTACCATCCGTATTCCGGTTGAAAATCATGGTTTAGGTAATTTCTTAATTCAAGATATTATTTCCAGTCATCCTGCCATCACAGTGACGGATCGTCCCAGGTCCAGAATTTCAGCCCGATCGGTAGAGGAAATAGAATTGACCTTTGCACCAGAAACAGTCGGGAATGTCAATGCCACCATCAATCTGCAAGATAAAAATGGCAGCATGCATGCTTTTAGTGTCTTTGGGGTAGGAGTAGCGCCGGCAGAGATTTCAATTAATAATATTGAAAATGATTTGGGGCAAATATCCTTGGGCGAGCCGCTTTCTTCTGAGGTCATGCTGACCAATGTAGGAGAATATCCTTTAAGATATGCTTTCCCAAAATTCGTAGATAATCCGGAAGACTGGGTGAATAGTGCGGAGTTTTTACATCGTGCGGGCTATTCTTATAGCATCATTCAGGACCCTGAGGCCTATGAATTTGAGGATATTAGTACCACCGGTGAAGATGTCACGGACTATTTACAAGGTACAGGCTATAGAGGCATCTTCCATCAGGTAGATATTGGGTTTGGCTTCCCTTACTTCAATGAGTTCTATGAAAAGATTTATATTAGTAATCATGGTTTATTGTCTTTGGATGACAACTCCTCCTTCAATAAAACACCGATGGATTTCTTGGATACCTACAATCCTTCCGGGACAATAACCGCTTTAGGTTGGCGATATGATCTAGGGATAGGCGGGAAAGTTTATATGAAAAGAACCGCAGGTAAATTGGCGGTGCAATATTCAGATGTAATACGCTTTGGAGATACCACCAATGGCAAAACCACCTTCCAGATTATCCTGCATGATAACGGAAATATTGATTTCGTATATCAGGATTTCACCAATTACTCCAGCTACAATAGTGGGAGAGTATTCGTGGCGATTGAGAATTTCGATAAAACCGATGGATTGCTGATTCAGGATTTTAACAATAAAACCACCTTATTTGGTAAGGATCCATTTAAAATCGCCATCAAGAGTCCGGGTGTAGGATTAGTAAATCATGTAAGTACTGCACATGGTATTTTGCAACCAGGCGAATCGGTGAATGTAGAGGTCGGCATTACTTCTGAAGGCGTTGCCGAAGGATTGAGTTATGATGAAAGCCTGACCTTATTAACGAACGACCCTCAAAATACCATCAACTTCTTGCACTTTAAGTTCGATGTTGGCGGTGGTGGCGCTTATGGTTATGAAGTCAGCCATGAGGCTTTGGATTATGGCACCCTTTTCCGCAAAGCGAGCAGAAGAGAAATTGTGGCTTTGAAGAATACGGGGAATAAGCTTATCCATGTCAATGCCGCTACTTTTGAAGGGGATCGTTTCCATTTGACCAGGCCTTTTGAAGCGGTACAGATTGCGCCTCGCCAAATCACTTATTTTGAGATTGAGGCCGATACCGAGAGTCTTACTGATGGACTGGCACAAGACGCCCTGACGATTTCTTTGGGACAGGGAGAGGATATTGTTTTACCTCTTCAAGTGGAGGTAGTCGAAGGTCCTGCCATTGCGGTTAATCCTGGATCCTTCACCAAAACACTGACCGCCCAAGCACAGTCCACGGAGGAGCTGACCATTGAAAACAATGGCGGAGAGCCTTTGGAAATGTCCATCCACGGGCCCCTATGGGCGGAGGTGTCGGAAAAAGCGGCGATGGCCAACATTCCGGACTTTACCTACTCTTACCGTATTGGTGATGAAGAGGGAGGGCCTCAGTTTAAATGGGAGGATATGTCTGGAGCGGAATCTACGGATCTAGGTTTTATAGACTTTGAGTATTGGCACTCTATTGCCATGCCTTTCCCATTCGAATTCTATGGGGAACCACAGGATTCGCTACATTTCCATGTAGGTGGAGTTTTGACCTTTGATCATCAAAACAAGCACCAAACGCCTTTCCTCACCAACAAAGTATTGGGTACCGTGAAGGAAGAGGAGAATGTCGATAACCTGATCGCAGGGCTTTGGGCCGTGTATCAACCTGATTATTTCCTGCCACGACATAAGTCCGGATTGTTCCTAAAAACATTCGAGGATCGTATGGTGGCGGAGTATAGAAATTTTAATGGTCCGGGCTCTCCTGATCATAGTTTGCAAATCATTTTGTATAAAAATGGAAACATTAAAATGCAATACCGATTTGACGATTTCTATCACCTGACCAAGGCTGGAATTGTAGGGCTTGAAAATAAAGGATCTACATTGAGCACGCAGGTATATTATAATAGTACCGCCCTGCATGATAAGTCGGTGATCGAATACATCCCTACTTGGAAATATGAAATACCAGCTGGAGGAAGTAAAACTTTCTTGGTGGATTTCAATGCGAGCAGTTTGAAATCTTCTACGGTGGAAAGTAGCATTGTGATCAATAACAATACTGCTGATCAGCCTTATTTCACTGTTCCGCTTAACCTGACAGTGGAAGGAATGGCCGATTTGGCCTTCAACAAAGACGATTTGGAAATGGGCGAAATTTTGGCCTATGAGTCCTCTTTTGGTTTGGCCAAAGCCTATGAAGAGTTGATTACCATTACCAATTCAGGAGAGGCCGATGTAGAGATTTCTGGGATAACCCTCCAAAATGGCATGTCGGAATTAGTGATGGAATACTATAAACTAGTGGATCCATGGTGGGGTACTTGGGACTGGGTAAGTGTTGATCAGATGGAGTATCCTTTGAAGCTGGAACCGGGAGAAAATTTCGAATTTCGTCTGACGATTACTCCGGAAGTACGAGATTATCTGATGGAAGACGCTATCTTGATTTCCGGAACGGTAGAAAAATCGATTCCTTTCTCAGCGCATGCGGTGATGAAGCCTAATGCTGCAGTGGACTTCGAAGATTTACATCTGATGGCCAAAACCAAGGCGGAAACTTTCAGCTATGCCTTCAATATTTCCAATGCCGAAGGGATGTCTGCTTTGAATTATGATATTGAGATCAATTATGAAAGGGAGGCCGTCAGTACTGATGCTTTGCGCATGAATGTGAGCGAGGGTATGCCTGCGGCGATGGCAGCAGAAAAAGTGGAAGAACTTCAAGTACTTAGTGCTGCCCACATGAGGGAGAATACCTATAACAGAACGATGGAAATTGTGGAGGGTGCTAGCTGGGAAGATAATTTTGGATATGGTCCTGGCTATATTTTTACCTCAGCCACCAGATTCAATGCCGGGCAGGAAGGATTCAAACTTTCCCATTTTAGAACCTGGATGAATATGAAAGGCCTGACTTCCGCTTCTATCAATTATGAGATCCGGGTAGGTACGGAAGCCCTTTTTGGAACGACTGTGGTCGCTAAGGGTTCCTACCAATATGAGAATGAAGATATGCCGGAAAACGGACAGTTGGTGGATATCCCATTGGAAGAACCACTGGCCCTCTACCCCAATGAGGTTTTCTATATCATCATTGAGTATCCTTTTGGCATGTGGTTTCCACAGGGAACTTTCGTGACGGAAAGCCCGATCACCAATACCTTCTTTATGGGCTACAATGGAACCTATAATGATTTTACCGAGTATAATGGGAGCAAAGGATTTATGGTAATGGCTTTGGAAGAGGCATATGAGGACAATGCCTGGCTGAAAATATTGACACCAGCTAGCGGACAGGTAGTCGCAGATGATGCCCTGGAGGTAGCGTTGGAGCTGTATGCAGCGAATGCCCAATATGTCAATAATAATGCACGTATTACGGTGCGGACCAATGATCCGGAGAATATGACGCATCGGATGAATCTGCAAATGGCAATCAATCAGGCAGCGAAACTTCAACTGCGTAAAGATCAATTCTTGAAAGTCCATGAGATGGATACCCTGATGTTGTATTTCGATCTTTTTGATGAGGAGGATAGTGTGACTGTTCAGCTGAAAGAGGATTATCAATATGCGGAAGTAGCCATTTCAGAGGAAGATGAAACCGAGGTGGTATTGTCTTTTACCCCAGATTATGATGGTGCAGGCGTTCATGCTTTGGAAATTTATGCGGAAGATAAGCACGGCGTAGGCAGTGCGTATATGCTCGAGATTGAGGCCTTAAATGTCAATCGTGCACCGGTGGCTTTGGGGAATGAATATACGCTGGAAACTCGCATGAAGCAGCTAAATACGCTTCCTGTTTCGGAACTATTTGAAGATCCTGATGGTGATGAAATGACCTTTTCCGTGAGCCCTTCCCCGGAAATGAATGAGTTAGCCACCATTATGCTTTCTGCTAATTTGCAACAAATGCATATTGAAGTTAAAAAACCGGGAAATGCGGAAATAATGATTACTGCCAGGGATAGTCATGGAGATGAAACGGCCCAGTCATTCACCTTAAACTTTGATGTCCTCACCGGAATTAATAGCGGATTGGAGACGATCTTTAAAGCTTATCCGAATCCGGTAAGTCAAAAAGTTCGTTTCGAGTTTTTAAGCGAACAAAGCCAGATGGCTGCCCTTAAGATTTACAATCCGAATGGGCAAATTATCTACCAGCTTTCAGAAACAGCCATTTCTACTGGAAAACAAGATATTGATGTTGATTTAAGTCATCAGTCACCAGGTATTTATATCTACCAAATTTTACTAAAGGACGGTAACCGATATCAGGGAAAATTGATAAAAGAATAAATTAATCTTTAACAAATTAAAAATGCCGGCACGATGTCCGGCATTTTTTTTTAATTCTTCAACGATAGATTTAGAGTTACACCCTAAGCCAAATTATTCACCACTTGATTAAGTAACTTATCTTAAACGACCTATTTCAACCCTGATAAGCTTGTGTTCGCTCATTTATTAATATCCCAAATTTAGGCAAGCTAGCGATCTCCTCCTTCATTTGCTTCCTTGGGAAAAAAAAGGAACTATTCTTTCATTTTTCCTGCCTTACAGATTAAAGAGGATTTATGCAGAAACACTCGGGGCTAAGGAAATTGAAGATCAGGCTGTTGCGATTGCATTTACTGATGCTTCAATTACCCAAATACGGCAAAGCTTACCTTCTCCTCATACATTTGTTTCCCGCGCAAAAGCTTAAACGGTTAAAAACTCCTCCCTCCCATTCCCGCCTATTCGTTAAATAAGATTTCAAGTCTGCATAATTCCGTTTAAGTGTTTCTTAAGATTCCAACACCCCATCCTACTTCAATTCGACATAGGAAAGAACCTTTCTGCACACTATGAAAATGATTATGGTGATGAATGTCACTACCGGATTTTAATAATCATCCTCTAAAATTTCCTGAACTCTACCCACTTCACCCGTCTCCAGCATCACTTTAATGCCATGAGGATGCTGCGGGGATTTGGTTAAAAATCTTTTGATCACTCCTTCTGTTCTTTCCCCACTTCGCTGATTATGCTTTTCAACGATCGCCACATACATACCGATGGCCAAGTCTTTACGATTTTTTCCGTTCATTATTTTTGATTTTTAAATTCCCAGATTGAATTAAGTCTGAATCCGTTACACAGATCATTTTTTAATCCGGTATTTTTGAGACCTTTTCAGGACAAAAGTATTGATCTTCTAAAATATTTTTCAGCAGTTCCTGAAATTTTACGCCCATCGATGGCTTTTATTACAAAATTTCGAGGCAATTCCCTCCCCTTGAACGCCCTGCATTTTAACCGTGAGTTTCTATCCTTAAAAACCGCCTACTTTCCCATCCAAAATGAAATGTAAATAAACCGATTCATCGAATATAGAAATGTTAAAAAATACCTTCCATCTGAGGTAAACTCTTTATCAAACGGTCGTGAAATGACTTTTGTCATTTCGACCCATGACATTGTAACTATTTTGAGATTATTTGGACTATATTCCAATTTTTACCTAACTTTAATTAGAATAATTAAAAATAAAAACTAGGTTTGCATCATTACACCACTATTAAAAAGTAATGAGAAGTACTTTTGCATTTATATTTTTTATACTCTCCATTTCGGTATTCGCTCAAAAAAAAGCATGCCTTCATGGCATCATTTTAGACGATAAAAATCAACCTATTGTCGGGGCCACTATTCTGCAATCCGGGACCCAAAATGCCACCGCAACAGACCAAAAAGGTGAATTTGATTTACATTACATGGTGAATGCACCACATCAGGTCAGGGTATCTGCCATTGGCTACAAAACCCTTGAAAAAGAATTTGATACTCACCAACACCCCAAAGCCTGTCAGGAGTTTCAACTGACAGAAGATATCCTGGGCTTGGATCAAGTGGTAATCACTGCCACTAGAAATGAAATGAGCCGTAAAGAAGCGCCAGTGGTAGTCCAAATCACCGACAGCAGAACGCTGGAATCCGTTCAAGCCGTCTCATTAGTAGAGGGTTTGGCTTTTCAGCCAGGTCTAATGGTAGAAAATAACTGCCAGAATTGTGGTTTTACCGGAGTACGAATGAATGGTTTGGAAACCGCTTATACTCAAATTGTCATCGATGGAAGACCCATTTTTAGTGCTTTAAATGCAGTATATGGCCTGGAACAAATCCCTACTAATATGATTGAACGGGTGGAAGTAGTGCGGGGAGGAGGTTCTGCTCTCTACGGCGGAAATGCTATTGCGGGGACGATCAATGTCATTACCAAAAAACCCATGAGCAATGACGCAGAAGTGAGTACCAATCAGGCCATCAATGATGATGGCGCTAAAGATCAAAGTTATAGCTTTGGGGCCAACTTAATTAATAAAAATTATACCTCAGGCTTATCTTTTCAGGGGTTTCACCGGGAGCGAGAAAGCTGGGATGCAGATGGAGATGGCTTTACAGAAATTGGGGAACTGAATGCCACCGCCCTTCACCTCAAAGGATTTTATCAAGCATCTGACTACAGTAAAATCACCCTCAATGCTGGCTATACTTATGAAGACAGAAGAGGAGGAAATAAATTGGATCAACAAGCTCACGAAGCAGATATTACCGAGATGACCACCCATCACATCAAAAGTGCAGGCATCAACTTTGAGCAATTCACCAAAAATAGAAATCACAAATTTTCCGCCTATTATTCCCTACAACAGACCGACCGGGATTCTTATTATGGTGCAGGGCAAGACCCAAACGCTTATGGGTATACTGAGGGTTTCACGGGCGTAGGAGGTTTGCAATATGTGGGAAGTTTTGAACAATTTCTGGGAGGATCCGCCATATACACTTCGGGGGTAGAAGGCCAACAAGAAAGGCTGGAAGACAGAATGCCGGGCTACGACCGCCATATCGATCAGGAAATTCAACAAATTGGTTGGTATAATCAACTGGACTGGAAAGTAACGGATAAATTTAAGGTGAATGCCGGTTTACGTCTGGACGGCCATAGTGAAGTGAAAAACGCCATCATTAATCCCCGTTTAAGTTTTTTATATGAGGTGAATGAAAATCTCCAGGCGCGTATTGGCTATGCAAGAGGATTTCGCGGCCCTCAGGTTTTTGATGAAGATTTACACATTACCGCCGTGGGTGGAGACATGCAGCTCACCTACAATGCCGATAACCTGGAGGCAGAGACCTCCGATAGTTTTACGGCCTCCTTAGATTATAATTATAATTGGGGAGCGCATCAGTTAGGCCTCACTATCGATGCATTCTATACCGAGCATAATAATGCTTTCATCGTAGAAGCCAACGGGCATGATGAAAATGGGCACCAACTTTTTGAAAGAAGAAATGGTTCTGGAGCCACTATTAAGGGTATTTCTTTAGCTCCAAAATATGCTTATGGTTCAGAAGTATTGTTACAAGCCGGAATAACGTACCAACAATCATTTTACCATCAGGCAGTACAATGGGCAGAGGAAGAAAGCCTGCCGGGAGAAAAGCAATTTTTAAAAACGCCCAACCTTTACGGTTTTTATACCCTCTCTTATATGCCCAATGAAAAATTCACCCTCAACCTTTCCGGCAATTACACCGGGAAAATGTTGGTAGGACATTATGCCGGTTATATTGAGCAGGATCAGCTGGAAGAAGTGGAGGACTTTTTTACACAAAACATTAAATTATCCTATATATTCGAATTCAACAGCAGCAGGCTGACCCTGGAGGGTGGTGTCCAGAATATTTTTAACCAATTTCAAAATGATTTTGACCAGGGAGAAGACCGCGACGCTGGTTATGTCTACGGCCCACTAAAACCACGGACCTATTTTATTGGCTTGAGGTTTAATCTTTAACCCCAATATCCCATGCCTAGCGCGTGTTTAAAAGCCTCAATTCGCAGTGAAAATTTGAAGCAAAACAGAAGCGACAGCCGATTATTTAGAGAGAATAGCATCGCAATTATTGATAAATTATCCGAATCGCTTCCAATAATCCGAATTTGCAGCCGGATAGTACGCTTTTAAACAGGCCCTAATTCCCAGTTTAAATTCAATACATAAAAATTTGCAGCCTGATGGTGCGCTTTTCAACAGGCGCTAAAACCCAGTTTTGAATACCATTCAAGTTTCCCCTCGCAAAATCACCTGTTCATTCAAAATATTCAATGGCCTGATTAAAATAGTGGTCTGAAATAGAATATTACTACGCTATTGATTTGAAAATCATTAACTTAAACCCGATTCCTCAGCCTTTCTTAAGTAGATCTTAATCTTAGGCATTATTTTGGATAGTAAAATGTTAAGGGAGAAGTTGACGATGCCGGATGGCTTGTCATTTATCATTGAAGTATTCTTTTTATTAGGGATCTGTTAGAATTTTTAACCGGGAGATATGAAGTATTTAACCATTTTGATATGCCTCGCCATATCGGTAGCCATGACTGCCTGTGTAGAGCAAGAAATAGAACTTGTTTCTCCCCAAGTGCAGATCGAAAGTATTCATATTCCGGACTGGGTTTTAGATGTTGAAAATATCCGTCAACAAGCAACTCAATATGAGCTCAATGTTTTTGAGCATTTTCAACTAATTGGAACTTCCTCCATTATAAAGGATCAACAGCCATACCAAACTTTTACCGCGGTTTCTAATAATGAAATAGTGGTCATCATTTTTAATAAAAATAATCATAAACTTATTGCCATTGACAATACACACATTCCTCTTCAAACGGATTTTAATTATGAAGCGCAAAGTCAGAATTCGGAAAAAGTGGATGCGGTATGCATTGAAATTAGCGATATCGCAAAAGGAGCGATACAATTGACCTTTCGAGGGGCAAATTTTAAAAATCGCCACAATCTGTATATCAAAAATAAAATGGGCCAATTTCAGCTCATAGAAACGGATTTCAATTCTTTTTTAAAACCTTCTTTTCAAATGAAACCCTGGTTTAAGGAGTCTTATATTGTGATCGGAAATGAACAGACCCGGGTCTATGACCAGTGGGGAAACGTGCTGGCCAAAACACAGGAGGATCACTTTACCTGGGCGATAATTCAGGGGCGTTTACATACCCATTATGAGCCCATAAGCTTTAATAAGTATGTGCTGATCGGCAATGATTTAGATATTACCATTGAAAATCTTAAAACCGGAAAGACAGAAAAAATCATTCAGGTGAAAGATGAATTTAAAGGCGTGAAAATTCAAAAAACTCAACTTGAAAAAAAGACCAATCAGGTCGATATCTCCTATTTTGGAGTGGATCAGAAAGGGCTGCAATTTACTGCTACAATAGTTTTGAATCCATACAATAATCAGTACCGATTAGAATTATAATGAAAGT
Source organism: Persicobacter diffluens (assembly GCF_036244895.1). Lineage (NCBI taxonomy): Bacteria > Pseudomonadati > Bacteroidota > Cytophagia > Cytophagales > Persicobacteraceae > Persicobacter > Persicobacter diffluens. The sequence goes on along the minus strand of NZ_BQKE01000003.1, from coordinate 659,599 downwards.
CGGGTAGTGAGAAAAAAGCCAACTTATACCAGTTAGGCCTTTAAAGAAATCAGCGATATAGCTCCTAATACCGCTATTTTCAGGATTTTAGATCCGTCACCGGAATATTGCGGTGAAAAATACTTGATAAAGACGCCCCTAATTTAAAGAGAATCAGAGCCGAGCAGTTACCTCCTCAAATTCTTACAAATTTCCGAGCCCAAAGAAGCATTAATCTAATCTACCATCTTTTTATTATGTAAGAAAATTCTATTTTTGCAATCAATAAGCGGGATTGTTCGGACTTTTGTCCAATTTAGTCTCGGGAATAAAAGATGATAAAAGATGAGTGTTGAAAAAGAATTAAAGGCCAGAAGTGAAGCCAAATGTGAATTATGTGGTAATCCACATGATCTAAATGTATTCCCGGTAGGACCGGACTCCGATGGAAGTGCAAACCAAAGCATTTATGCCTGTAATACCTGTGCCGAACAATTAAATGATCATAGTAAGATCGATCCTAACCACTGGAGATGTTTGAATGACAGTATGTGGAGCCCGACTCCTGCTGTTCAGGTGGTGGCCTACCGAATGCTACATTTGCTAAAAAATGAGGGTTGGCCTCAGGATTTAATCGACATGATGTACCTGGAGGAAGAAACCCGCGAATGGGCGGAGAAAGAAATGGAAATTGAAGATCCGGATGCAATAAAACATATTGATTCCAATGGTTCCGTTTTAGCTTCTGGAGATACCGTAGTTTTAATCAAAGACCTGAATGTAAAAGGCAGTAGTTTTGTGGCAAAAAGAGGAACGGCTGTTAGAAATATTTCTTTGGTTTGGGATAATGCAGAGCAAATTGAAGGGCGGGTGAATGGTCAGCAAATTGTTATTCTAACCAAATTTGTCAAGAAGCAAGGCTAAGGCAACACCGCTTTTTATGATATCGCCTCGATAAAATTTGAAATAAAATGGCCGATCTTTCAGAGCGTGTTTAAAAGCCAAAATTCGCAGCGTAAATTTGATTTATGCAGAAGCGATAAAGGATTATCTTGATAGTAAAGCCGTGCTATTGTTGAGATATTCTCCAAAATCACTTCCAATAATTCGAATTTGCAGCCGGATGGTGCGCTTTTGAACACGCTCCTATTAATCGGCCATTTTTCATTGCTTTTCAAAAAGCCCAAAAAGAAAATTTTGAAAAGTATCAAATGGTGTGGGATGATCGGTCCGCTGAAAACCTTTCACCATAAAATTACCTGGCACTAATGTTTCCATCTCCTGCTCTGTATACCGACTTACGGGAATACCACTACATTTTTCCGGTCCCTTGTCCGAAAAAGTTCCTAAAGAGAAATAGCCCCCGACCTTGATCAACGACTCCGCCAATGCCATATATTTCATTTTTTGTGATGCCTTTCCTAAAAAATGAAAGGTGGCCCGATCATGCCAAAAATCCACCGCAGGAATTTCTCCTAAATCCAACACATCAGATACGATCCAATTCACCTGAGCCGCCTGCCCCGCAAGCCGCTTCTTCGCCCGCTCGATGGCATTACTGGAAATATCTAAAACAGAGATATTGGTATAACCCATTTTCAAAAGGTGATCCACCAAAAAACTATCTCCTCCACCAATGTCTAATATGTGGGCCTCTTTATCCGTCACATATTTTTCAATCAATCGAAGGGACAAATGCGGTGTTTCCTGAAACCAACTCATTTGAGGAAGTGGTTTATCTGCATAAACTTTTTCCCAATGATCTTGAAAACGTTCGTCCATAAGTATCTAAATTTATTAATCACTAAATTAAACCCATAATAAATCGAAAATTTAATTATTTCAAGCTTCTCTTCCTTATTTAAGCTGTTCTTAAAAGTAAAAATTCATAATGAAAAATATAAATGCTGAAGTAATTCTGGACAGCCTTTTACAAAAAAGGAATGAAAATGGAAGAGCATAAAATATGGTAAACTCCTATGCGGTGAAGGAGCATGAAGTCAAATCAATAACGCTTATATCCTCGTGTAGACGCAAGGTGGGAAAAATGAAGGGATTTTGCTTAGCTGAGTTTTTACCAAATAGGGAGATGAATGAGGAGAAAACAGTCCCACCCCCATTTTGAGCGATTCCTCCACCAGCAATCACAACCGTATTAATCTGAACCCAAACCATCCAGCTAAATTCCGAATTATGGGAAGAGATTTTTGATTATTTCTCAAGCTAACGATACTATTCACTCAAAATAAGCGGACAGCGCTTTTGCTATTCTCAAAATTTTCGCTACTAATTTCAGCTTTTGTAAAACGCTCATAACAAGTAACAAAGAATACAAATGAATGGTATGTGAAAGAAATTAGCCATATCCATCATGGGAGCATATGTACGCAATTTCGGATTATCCTGAACGTATAGCATATCAAAGACGGAAAAAATAGCCGAAATAACCTCCCATCTTTTGTGTTTCTTTTATGTGATATGTTTTAGAGGAAATAATTCAAAATCGCTCCCGATATTTCAAATTTTCGCTGCGAATTTTGGCTTTTAAACACCCTATACATACAGCTAGACATTTTTGCCTAAAAACGTAAAAAGCGAATCAACAATAGTAACTTTGGGTTCCAACGCCAACAAAGATCTATGTTCAATTCGCTTCACAGCAAACTTACGCAAGAATTTCCAAAATGGGGTAAAGCTTGCTGGAAAAATGTACTCGCCCTAAGTTTAGGCATCATCCGAAAAGGAACCGTATGTCTTAATAAAGTGAAAGATTCCATCGGTAGCATTTTAGATAATCAGCGTACTTCCGCCTCTGGCCATTACAAACGCTTAACCCGCATATTTACGGAATATTCTGACACCAATTTATGGAGTGATCTATTGCAATTATCCGCCATGCATATGCACAAAGGTGGGGATTTTTTGATGGTCGATGGCACCAGCTGGACGCAAGGGGATCGTACTTTTCATTTCATGACCTTGGCCATTTTGTATAATGGAGTAGCGGTGCCGATCTATTTCATGAATCTGGAAAAGAAGGGCATCAGTAATCAGGAAGAAAGAATTCAGTTGCTTGAAGAGGCGTCAAAGTTATTCAATCTTGAAGGTAAAATTCTCTTGGCTGATCGTGAATATGCAGGACAGAAATTCATCAAATACCTTGAAGATAACGGCTTTAAATATGTGCTTCGGGTAAAAGAATGCAACTTTAAGACTCAGTGGAATGAAAAATCTATGACGAAAGCGCAAATGATTTCAAAAGTCACCAATAGTAAGGTGAAAGGTAAAACGATGTCCGCTAAAATGAAGTTTGAAGCTGGAGACAATTGCCGGATGGTCATCAAGAAAAGTGAAGATGCGGAAAAGGAACCTGTGATTTTCCTTTTGACAAACCTGTCTAAAAACGCATATAAAGTGGCTGAGGACTATCGGAAGCGATGGCAAATTGAGACATGTTTCAGACATTTGAAGACCAATGGTTTTGACCTTGAAAAAATGAATGTTCAGGGAGCAGATAGATGCCGGTTAATGATGGCTATTGTCGTTTTTGCATATTCGGTATCCATAGCTCATGGGTTAAAAAAGTACAAAAATGTTCGTCTGAAAACTTATGCCAATGGTAAAAGGTACAGATCCATTTCCGTTTTTCGAAAAGGAGTCGAATGCATCGCAGAAGCTGGTTACAGAATAGAAAATTGGGGCGAGTATATCCTGAATCACTTCTTGAGTCATGATCGGAAAATTTGCCCCAAATCAATAAATGTCTAGTTGTATGCACCCTATAAAAAAATAGGGGTTGATATTCCCCCTAAATAATTTCCTGTTCCATTAACCAAATCCGCACAAATGTAGTCCAATCTTCACCAAAATCATTCTCCTGCATTCCAAAACCATGTCCCCCACTTTGCATCTCGAAATATTCCACATCCACTCCTTGATTTTCGCAGGCCTCCATATACAAATCTGAGTTTTTGGAAATCACCGCCTTATCATCCTGCGCATGCACCAGAAAAGTTTTCGGAGTTCTTTCACTCACCCGCTTTTCCGCTGAATATTGCTTCAATAATTTTTTAGTCGGATTAGCGCCTAATAAATGCCATCGACTCCCCTTATGCGTAATGGCATCTTCCATAGAGATGACCGGGTAAACCAAAATAGAAAAATCCGGTGCAGGCTGCCCTGCTTCCAAAGGGGAAGAAAGACAGGCGGATAAATGTCCTCCAGCGGAAAAACCTATAACCCCTATTTTCTCCGTATTCAAGCCCAAATTTGAGCCCTGCTCCTTTAACCATTTCAAAGCAAACTGCCCATCCTCTACCGGAGCCAGCTGCGGATGGTCAAAAGGAGCAACCGGTAATCGGTATTCTAAAACAAAAGCCGAAAGCCCTAAACTGTTACACCATTTGGCGACTTGCCGTCCTTCTTTTTCAATAGCAAGCTTACCATAACCTCCACCGGGACAAATCAATACCGCCGGCAAATTAACACCCCCGGCCGGATAATACCAAAGACGTGCCTGCCCCACTTCATGTAACAAATCTGGTGGATTCATGATGGCCATTAAACCAGGGGAAGCCACCTCTACCTGTTGCTCTAAAGCAGAAATATTGTAAACTTTCGGGCCCTGGCAGGCCATCAAGGTCAAAAAAGAAAAAAAATAAAGCAATTTTCGCATGGGATTTCAATTCAGATAGCTAAAGTCAGATTAATCAGTACCTTAACAATTTCGCCATTAGATAAAAAAATGTAAGGATTAAATAGTAGTATTAATTGAAGCAAATTACTTCAGGAATTCGCTATAAAAAAAATAAATAGTCCAATAAAAACATAAAAAGGACTTAAATCACTCACAATACAAAAGGCATTGCTATCTTGCGATTAGATTAAGTACAAACATGCTAAAAACATCGAAAAAAGAACTCATCATTTTATTCCTGATAAGCTGCCCTATTTCCGCTTTGTGGACTATTTCCTTTTATCATCAAAAACCTATTTTTAGCCAATTTTTAATTTTCAGCGGACTAACGATATTAATCATGGCTATTGTCAGTCCCTTTAAGACCATTATAGACATTCTCAAATAAAATCAATCCTCTAATCTTAGAGGATTTTGTTTTTTCACTCAAATAAAATCCACGGAGCGAAAACCAGAACAGGTCTGTAAATAGAGCATAAAAAATGGTGTTAAGCATACAACCATTGTTTTTATAAAAAGCCCATATTATTTCATTTCATATTTTTTGAGGTGGATCCTTTTGAATTAGACCGGATTACTCATGCTTCAATCCTCTTTTAGCTGCTAGGCGGGAAAATGAAGGAATAGTTTCCTATTTTAAGTTTTTTCCAAAGAAGCAGATAAATAAGGAGAAAGCAAGCTTACCCAAATTTGGGCTATAAAAAAACTGTAGACAAGAATGTACTGATTTGATAATAGGTCAGTTAAAGGAAATTACTAAATCTAGCGCTGAATAATTCGGCTTAGGCAGCCTGCGAGCATTTAAGCCCGAGCAGATCTTCGGCACCCAAGCCTTTAATTTAATGCTGATATTAAATAATAGACGCAGGACGCCCTGTTCCTGAAGCGTTTGTTTTCAAAAGTAACAGAGATGATGCCGAATTTTAATTAATCATTTCCATTCGATAAAAACCGAAACAAAAAAATCAGGGACAGAATCGCTTTCTGTTCGCTATTTAAGCTGAATTTTCATGCTTAAATCTTCGTATAGCGGCAGGTAGGAAAATATAGGGATTTTCTCTATATCAGTTTCTTTCTATGGAGCAGATGAATAAGGAGAAAACAGACACACTCCAATTTGGACAATAAATAAATGGGCAAACACCACCTTATTGAACTGAAAATTAACCACCTAAACCCACCTGTAAATTTAGTAGTAAATATTCAGGCTTATTCTGTCCCCAAATAGCATCAAGGCAATATGGAATGATGAATGAAGTTATTTGTGCCCGGACAATCTTCTGTAAACTACCTCCTGACTATCACCCAAATGGTCAGGACCGAAATTACCTGGCGAGGGTGAAATTATGGCACAAAAAAAAGAGGCCTCAGCCTCTTTTAATTATACTTTTCGAACTACCTCTTCATAAGGTAGTCGGTGTCTTTTCCCCCAAATACCTTCAGGTTTTCCTTTTCCACAGGCAATGACCATCGTAACCTCATCGGATCCTTTCAGTTTCAATAATTTCTTCAACCTTTTACTATCAAAACCGCCTAATGGGCAGGTATCATATCCCTGTGCTTTCATCGCATACATAAAAGTCATGCTGGCCAAGGAATTCGAACCGTGAATGGTGGCATAGGTATCGCTCTTTCCCATTTCCCGAACCATAGGTTTGAAAAGTCCTACCGCAGCGCCCATCAATTTCCTCAGCCCTCCAATAATACCGAAATAGTCATTCCGATAAACCATCGGCATTAGTTTGCCATAATAATCCTTTACTTTTTGGAAAGCTTCAGAATCCTCTCCATACTCGGCTTTCAATTGATTAAAATTAAAAGCGGCCCGTTCTTTATATACATTGGCACGACCGACCACCACCACAAATTCAGAGGCGGTCTTTGCAGCAGATTGATTTAAACAGATCGGAGCCATGGCCGCGCGCATTTCATCCGACCGCACCCTTACAAATTCCCACATTTGCATATTGGAACTATTTGGAGAACGCAAAGCGGCTTTCAACGCATTTTCCACAATCTCCTCCGACATTTGATGATCGGTATCAAAAACACGAACAGATCTCCGCGCCTCAATAATTGTTTCAAAATCTGCCAAAGAAGCTACTGCTGCTATATCATTCATAATATTAGGTTTTATTTAATGCAAAGGTACATAAATATATCGCAAGCGATATGATTGAGGCGGTTTTTTGCTATCAATAAACTCTATATCGAAATTGAGTTCCGTTCCACGATTTGATTGACCACCAATTCCCCATGAATAATAGAATTTTCAATAAACCAGGTATTCGTTTTCATACCACCGCAAACTACTCCGGCGAGAAACAATCCAGCAACATTAGTCTCATTGGTACTAGGATTATAAATTGGAAAGCCCTCTTCGACCTGAACACCCAATTTTTTTAGAAATTTGAAATCAGGCTGATAGCCCGTCATGGCTAAAACGAAATCATTCTCAAGATGCCGTATGCTCCCATTTTCGTCTCTTAGGACAACTTCCTTTTCCTTCACCTCCATAAGCTCGGCATTAAAAAAAGCCTTAACACTGCCCTCCTTAATGCGATTTTCAATATCCGGCTTTACCCAATATTTTACCCGATCACTAATTTCATTTTCTTTGATAATGAGCGTCACCTCCGCCCCTTTACGATAGGTTTGTAAGGCAGCATCTATGGCAGAATTAGCAGCACCAATCACAGCCACCTTGGAAAAAGCGTACAAATGAGGATCATCATAATAATGTTTCACCTTGGGTAAATCCTCCCCCGGAATGTGCATTAAATTAGGAATATCAAAGAAGCCGGTGGCCACTACTATGTTCCGGCTAATGTAAACACTTTTCGAGGTCCTGATATGAAAATTGTTATCTTGTTTTTCACTGCCCAGCACCTGTTCAAATAGATGAATATCCAATTCCCAAAGCGTTTGTACCCTCCGATAATATTCTAAAGCCTCCGCTCTGGTGGGGCGGGGGTTATGAGAAACAAAAGGCACCCCCCCAATCTCCAGTTTCTCTGAAGTAGAAAAAAAAGTCATATGCTGAGGATAGTGGAAAAGCGAATTCACCAGACAACCCTTTTCTATAATCTTATATTTCAGTCCCGCTTTTTTTGCGGCAATACCGGTAGCAAGGCCTATAGGTCCTGCCCCAATGATGATTAAGTCGAACATAGTTAGATTTTAGTATTCAATAACGCTTTGTAGAGGTATAACGCAAGTATAAGGAAAACCTCAGGCTTCCGCACCCAATCAGCCCTATTTGAATCATTGCTTTTATAAATAACCCAATAGTCCAGTGCCGGTATCGGCAAAAAATTCCTTCTTTAATCCATAGGCATTATGTTAAATGCCCGATCATTACGACCACTTCAGGTGGTGGCAATCCAAAATAACCAATAACCGAATACCTCCCCTTTCTGTATTGCCTGATATACTAATTCACCCGCAAAAATTAGATCATTTGATTATTTCCCCAAGCTTCTTATGTTAACCCGGATTATTCACGCTTCCATCCTTGTTTAGCTGTAAGGCGGAAAAAATGAAGGAATAGTTTCCTATTTCGAGTTTTTTCCAACGAAACAGATGAATGAGGAGAAAGCAAGCTTACCCAAATTTGGGCTATTATAAATCAAAGAAAATAAATTTTAATGATTTGAATTTAAGTAACTTACGCATTGTTGCGTGAATTTAGCGGTGAATAATTCGGGTTAAGGCTCAACATAAGTGAGCTTGCCTTCCCTGCTAAAGCGGTTTCCTTGATCCAACTCAAAAAAACGAATCGTTTATGATCCAACCTGCTTTTTAAATTAGGAAACCTTCATAAAACTTACCGCAAAACACATAGTACCAGCTGGGGGACTCCATGCGCTCAGGGGTGTAGTTCAAGCGGGAATATTCGCTGGGTCTTGCAGACCTCTCGTATTCCTATTAATTAGCAAATGTTTTATTCCTTGATTGAAAATGATTGGTTCTATGAAGACAACAATCGGAAGATATTCTAAGAATGATTTTGCACCCCCATTTTGAATACCAATTAGGTAAGCAATCCCTATTATCACCCAAATGATAGAAGGCAGGTCAAAAGCAATTCTCGCCTTATTTCTTCTTAGAAGGACAAAAATTGCAGAATTGATTATCATGTTCAAAAGCCCAAATACAATGGCTGTAAAAACGGATAATACAATTCCTGATTTTCCAAGTTCTGACCAAGTTTGAGAATAAGGCAAAGATCTTAAAGTCTCAAATACCACAAAAGCAAGTATGGTTATCAGCCCTGTTTGTATAAAATAATATGCTTTTATTTTTAACTTCATTAATATTTGCTTACGGTAAATTGTATGGTGTTATAGCGGATTACGTGAGATTCTCTTGCATATAACCTCTAACGTTCGGGCGAGTGACAATGTTAAAATCTGCACAGAACCTGCTATGCACTATACAAAAATGATGAACTAAATCCCTTCGGGATAGCCCGTCACTAAAGATAGTCATCATACCGATTTTTATAAATTAATCCTTTCACATTTTTCACCTAAACAAAAAAAGATGAGAAAAAAGAAAGGATTAACCAGCGTAGAGCAGGCCATCATTGCTGTTCCGAAATGTGCAAATGTATGTAAGAAAAAGGCGACTCATGACAGTGCTACCCAGCCAAAGTGAAATCCTCTTTCATTACTAAATACTATCGGACAGGTGGTCAAAAAAAGACCATTACGATCACTGAGGTTGAATTCCTGAAAAGATTTTGTCAGCATATCCTGCCAAAGAGTTTTGTCAAAATCAGGTATTATGGAATTTATAACCCGATCACCAATCGCAATTTAAAACTGCAATTTCAGCCAGAGCAACATCCAGTCGAAAAGAAAATTCAGCAGCGCAATGAAACTGCAACGGAAGTGATCCATCGCATCGCAGGTAAAGATTTCAAAAAGTGTCCTCACTGCGAGCATGGTTAAATGATTATAGTTCGGGAGCTTCAAAGAATTCGTTCTCCGGCCATTGCTATCAGCACCTTGTTCTACAGGGCCTTGCAATAATTTTATATACCACGAAAAAAGCCGCATATTCATGTGGCCTGGAACCGAACACACCAAACCACAGAGATTCAGCTGAAAATCGGAAAATCATCATGGAAATCACCTTTTAGGAAGCCAATATTTGATGATCTTTGGCTTCAAATTTTTGTAAAAAAGGCTGAGGGATAAAGAAATCCTGGAGAAACTTACCGCAAAACACATAGCATCAGCTCGAGGGTTCCTTGCGCTCAGGGGTGTAGTTCAACCAGGAATATTCGCTGGGTCTTGCAGACCGATCGTATTCCTATTTATTATGAGAAGTTTTTTTTATTCAATTTGAGATTTTAAAGTATTTACTTTTTTAATCGCATTGTGTATATTCAGAGAATAGTCATGAATTAGCTGATATGTTTGTCTCTCATTCGTCAATACTTTAGCAAGTCGTATTTTATTAATTTGCTGTTTGGGGTCAAAAAAGTCTGAAACACTTTGGTAAAAATTTATGCTGTTTGAAGCAATTACATTATAATCATTACGAATAAGTTGTAATTCAGCATATATATCTTGAAATTTAGTAATGTCAACAATGTCAATCTTTTTATAGCTTTCCAAATTTGAAACCCATATTGTTTTATTGATGACATATCTTGAATTATCAAGGTCTGCTAAAGAATTCAAGGTCAAAAGTGTTTGATTAATCGTTGCTCTTATTGTTTTCCCAGCTTCATCAAGCCTATCCATTTGAAGCTTATTCTCGTGTAGTTTGTTTTCAATTATAAAATTGAAAGAATTATTTGCTAAATCTATTGTGTTTACGGTCGAATCAAGGTCTAAATTTATATCGGGAAACATTAAAACCATTAATTCAATTCCTTCAGTTCGAATAACACTTGATAATTGAATATTTATATTTAAGAAATTCTCAGTGTTTAATTTTAATTCATTAAGTGTTTTGAGGTTTTCATTTAGCTCTGAATTCAATTGATTTATAATCACAGCTTGTCTTTTTTTTGACATCTCTGAATATTTTAAACCAAACCCAAGTCCCATTAAGACTATGCCAAAAATAAAACCATATAATAAAATAAGTTTTAGAAAAGAAAATCCATCCTTCTTAGTCAAAGTTGGTATTATGCCCTTCTTAATTATAAATCTTAAAAGGAGAAAGACAACAAAAATGAAAAAACCTATTAATACTATAGGGTCTTCAAGATATGGAGCAATTTTTTCAAAGTTTATCATAATAATCCATTTTATGTGTTATTCATTTTGCAGCTAGGTACGATTTTAAAATTTTGCATAACGGCCTGCGGTATGAAATGTTGCGCATTTCGAAGCACAAACTTATCAGCCTGCTAAGTCGTTGATTAAATGTTAATTCGTTCAATTTTAGCACTATCCGCGCAATGTTTTATGACCGCTTGTTAGCCCCTGGCCTTTTTTACAAATCTCTATATAATTCATCAAACAGTTTATTCTCAATTCCATTTACAAAATCTTTTGCAGTAAAATTTCTTAAAATCAATTCTTTTAAATCTTTTCTGTTAAGCCTCATAAATATGTTTCTTTGCTTATCACCTTCAATTTCCACAAAGATTGACAACACAAATGAGTTAATATCAATTCTAATCGTGGCTATACTTTTATATAGTTCAAAAGCATATTTTTCAACTGCATCTCTAGTTTGAAACACATCAGAATCTTTTATTCGAATGTTTATTACAAAAAAAGCTTCTGAATAATCTCCAATTCTCAAATTATTAGTTAGTTCTCCATCAAGAAATGGCTTTGGTGCTATGGGATTCAGCTCATTGTATCCATTCTTAATCAATGCTATTTTTAATGTTTCTAATTCTCTCTTATAATCAATGTCAATTTCAGGCTTATTATTAGTGTCATTCTCGGACTCAACAATGTTCTCAAGTTCTTGAATTGAGAAACCATAAAATTCTGGAATGATGCTTATCAAATAATAGATGCTATAAATAAAAAGAGACGCGGTGCTAAGAAATGCGGATTTTTCGGTCAACCAAAAGCACCCAGTATCTAGTTTTGCTATCCATATTGGATATATGACAATAATGAAAATAGCAGTCAACAGAATCACATTTTGAATTAATCCATTATTCCTTATATATCTTAAATATTTTCTTAATCTGCCTTTATACGGATTGTACCTTTTCGAAAAAAGAGTCTTTATATAACCTTTATGGCTATACAAATCAAGGATGCTTTTTATAAAAACCAGTGAAAATATAATGTGAATAATCAGAAGCAATTTTGAATAATTTGAAAAATATTTCTGTGTGATTGAAATATAAATCATATATCCGAATCCATAAAACAAGAGTTTACTCAAGTTCGAATAATGCTTTAAAAACATATTTCGATTGTATTTAAACGAAGTAAATCCATTTTGTAGAATGAATGTACTTGCGGCAATCAACAATCCTAGTAAAGTCGCCACTAATCCTAGAAGAGTAGAAAAATATTCGCTATAATCTATGTTTATCTCAATGTTCATCATTGTCGTTGCGTCTTTGGCTTGGGGCTAACGATTGTATAAACTCAACTCCCATTGCGTATATCCCCCTTATTTACACAACCGTATTTGTATAAGGTATTTATTTACCAATATAATCATATTGACCGGCAAACTCACGAAATTTTGATTTTTTTAAGAATCACAATGTTTCAACTCCCCCCCTGCCTAGGGATTCAAAAGTGTGATAACTATTGTAAATAATCAAGCGCTCTGAATCTACTAAAAAAAGAAACCTACCCACTAGCAGTGAAGATAGGCTACTATTGACTACCCCATTACATCCAAGAAAGAAAATTAGGCTTTACTAGGAGTCGCTAATTCCAAAAAATCCAGCCTCCATAATGAAATTGTACTTTTCGCACTTTGAGCAAGGAATTATCCTGCAAGAGATTGATTCATTTGTTCACCCTACAACAAAACACAATTGCGTATATCCGCAGTATACGCCAACAAATTACAAATTTCACCCCCTGTCCCTAATGAGCCTAGGCCTAACCATCCAAGCTGAAGGTCAGCTCATCCAAAATTCACCATCAAATAGCGTCCATAGCGTTTTCACATCCATTTTAACCAATAGACCAGAATACCTATTAGAAGTGATTTATTCAAATATTATGCTAGCTCATCCTCAACCATATAGTACTGATAAATAAGCGAATTGCTACTCCTTTGAAATAATTCAAAAATTTAAAAAAACTCACGACTCCCACCCGAAACAATCTCCACCCCTGCAAGCTATTCCTATATGGCACTAAACAAGGGGCACAGAAATATCATCGAAAGACTGCTGAAGGCAGGAGCGAGCAAGAGTGAAATTGCACGAGCTTTGGGCGTGCACCGCAGTACGGTAACGCGGGAATTACAGCGGAATTCTAATCCGGGAGGCGGTTATGATGCGCAGGTGGCGCAAAGACTGGCTCGGGTGCGGAAGATTCTGGCAGTGCCTGGCACTAAAAATCCTATCCCGCTACGCCACCTGCGCGGAAAAACCTTAAAGCAGCAATTATACCATCGCCCCACTCCCTACCACCATTGGTTCACGTATTATCGGGTGATCGAATGGCCCTCTTACTTTTTAAAAAGCTATTTGCGGGTGCGAAGCGAATTTCCGGATGCCCATTGTGGGCTCTTTAATCGAAAAGTCACCAGGGGCAAATATTTCAAACCCCTGACCTTACTCACCTATTACCGCCCCCTCTTTGAATGGTATTGGGCCTTCCTGGATAAGGTGGCAGCCAATATGCAATTTGACCGACTGATGTCGGATATCCTCGCAGGTAAAATGCTGACGGCCGTACATTCCCTTGATACCAAACGGACTTCACTTGCTCTCGCAGGATAGCTATGTCCAAAATGGGCTAATCCCGCTTTTTTCCTGAAAATCTGGACGAATTTCTGCAAAAACTGACGCCTTCTACCACTTTTCAAGCTGGTCCATATTTATTCCTCATTCCCTCACTTTTTTGTGCCCGACAAAAGGGTCCATATTCGCTTTTTCCCATTTGTTGCGAATGCTCACGTGAAGGATTTTTTTTCAAAAAAAATGAATCGCACCCTTTACTTGTGCAAGAAGCATTGATTGCTGATGGACCTGTCTGTTGCTCAAAATGGGAATGGATAGTAGGAGAATCCGTTTTGCTTTCGCCTCTCCTATTATAAAATCTAATATTGACCCTAAAATGGTGTAGTGAAGGTAGCTCGCTATGCATTTTAACGCGTGTTAGCGTGAATTCAACTTTCAAATTGTATTAATTTAAATATAAAAATTAAGATAAACACTAAAAAGAAGAATCCAATAGTATTTATATACATCATTTTACTTGTTGAACTTTTTATCTTCACTATTGCCAAATAGCCAATCACAAATACTAAAAGGCAAATAATTAGTCCTCCTAATTCAAAAGTGAAAGGCAATACAAGGCTTGGAATTGCCAGAGCTAAAATTACAATTATTAAAGCGTTTTGAATTTTATCTTTTTGAGGTTTAGGGATATTTTTCAACACTACAATTCCGGCAATGAAAAATGGAGCACTTATTAGCAAGTCTATAAGTAAATAGAAATCCCCCCAGGCCAATGGTTTTATCCAAATGAATAAAATCAAAGAAAGTGTTGATAAAGAAAAACCTATGATATTTATCCAGCTTGAATATATTAATATTTTTTTCATATAAATTCACGCTAAGGATTAGTATAAATTTCGTAGCCGATTGAATGCCTCCTTCTTGTCGAACTATATGAATGATGTAGCGAGCTACATTCCTTGAAAACATCACTATACTGGCTATGAAATTTATACATTGTTATGTGGTATTTACATTTTGTATTCCATATAAAAGATTTCCTCTTTATCAGAATAGGGATCGATAATTAGACTAAATTCATTGGATTGAATATCACGAATAATCGCACCTGACAAATATAAATAATCATTCCCCTTGTTATCAAGAGCATCAATCTTATATCCAAAAATTCTAAAGCCTTCATCGGTTACATTACCAAACTGAGGATCAGCTTTCTTTAGATTTTCAATCAATTCATTCTTATCATATTCAACTACTCTTCTATCATTCAATAGAGGCAATAGATCATCATATTTATTTTCACGGATTATGTCGACTACTTTATTGAGAAATGGTACTCTTTTATCAACCACCTCAAGTTCCCATGTGCTAAACTCAAATTTCTTTTCACTGCCATCGGAAAACACAATTATTGGATTAATGTGAGTATACTCATTCCGTTTTTCCTTATTAAGATTTCTATAAAATCTGTATGCAATATTGGATGCTGCGAATTTAGGGTTATTAGTAAAGTGTTCAATAGCCTCACTATCAAATAGTCTTAGTTCGAAGTACTTTTTACTTTTTTCTCCTGTCAATACAGACATTCCAATCGAGTATTCGCATTTTCCGCCAAAGAAACCCAATACATCCTTGACCCCTGCATCTTCATCATCTGAAATGTCAACAAAATAAGATAGTAAGCTAGTTTTATATTCTCCATCTCTTCTGTTGCAATTTGAGAAAATTAGGCATGTCAACATTATTAAAATCAATATTCTCTTCATGTTACTTTGATACTATTATTCCACACAACGATTGTGTAAACTCAACTCCTATTGCGTATATCCCCCTTATATGCACAACCTTATTTGTATAAGTTAATTATGTGCTAATATAATCATATTCACCATTGATCTAAGGGACTTTTAATTCTTTTAAGATTCTTATTGGTTACGTGGGTGTATATTTCAGTAGTCTTGGGGGAATTATGGCCTAGCAGCTCTTGTATAAAACGAAGATCAGTACCTTGTTCTAACAGGTGAGTTGCAAAACTGTGCCGGAGGGTATGTGGAGTAGCCAGTGGGTTTATTTTAGCACTTTTTTTAGCCTTTCTGAAAATAGATTGGATGGAGGTGGCCGAATAAGGTTGTCCGTCCACCCCTTCAATTAACCATTCCGTGGGTTTATATTGCCTATAATACAGTCGGAGCATCAGAGGCATTATTTCAGACAGTATGGTATATCGATCTGTAATCTCCAACCAAATCAGCCCGCCCCTTGCAAGCGAAAAGGGCACCATTAAAATCAATAGGTAAATGGCCTCCTTTAAATCGGATAATCCGAGTATTAATCCTCATTCAGCTGAAAGGCCAGAAAAATGGAAAAATAATCCAGGTGAATTTTAATAACAGCCTTTCTTTTGCCTCATTATCTACTTAAAAGGCTGAGTACTCCCCTGCAAATAGGCCTATTGGTGTCTCCCATTTTTTGACCCATGTAGAAGACCACCGTTGAAAAAGACATTTTTCACTCCCTTATCGGGCTTAACGAAAATCAATCAAGCTTTTAACCCCTCTTTAATTCTTGAAGCTGATTTAAAAGCTACATTTGTTTAATATTATATTTATTCATTTGAGATTCTGCAGATCATATCATTTTATCATATTTTGGCTTGTCATGGCCATCCACCTGTTAAATATCAGTGTGGACGTTAATGATATGGATGAATTTTCGGCGGAAGTGATCTGGGGTCAAAAGGTTGAAAATCGGATCGAAAGTTTCGTCGAGCTGGCCATCAGTATGATTTATCCCGACTGGGCTATTGAAGATAGTCAGCAAGGAGAAGATGAATCAAGGATTGTTAGCCACCTGCATGGGCCTTCCATTTGTGATGCCCCCTCCATGATCTCTTTATCCTCTCAAAATAAATGGAGAGCGCATAGTTTTTCCGCTGAGCCTTTCCAATTTTATAACTCCACCTATTTGGAAGTCATTTCTCCTCCCCCCCAATCCTAGCATCCGCAATTGAATCAGACAGCTTTGCTCCTAAGCTTGTGCTATTAGGCGGCTTATTCTTACTTAAATCCTCTTTTAGCTGCATTGCGGAAAATTGACGGAATATTTTCTATTCTTAGTTTTTCCAATGAAACAGCTATAGGCGTATTTAAAAACAGACTATCCGGCTGCAAACTCAAGCTATCAGGCATGACTTTGGATAATTTTCCAGAGCATTTCTTGCTATGGCAGGAATGGAATCCTTTATCATCGCTGCCAAACATCAAAGTCCATAAATAAGGCTGGATGTAAAAAAGTGCTTTGAATGGCAACGGGAGCTCCTTTATTTCATAAGCAATATGCTGATTCAATTCCTCCACGGAGCCAGTAAAGATTATTAGAGACATCACCCGCTCTTGCTAATCTTTCTGATTTATTTCTCGCCTGTTTAAAATCCAGAGCGCATCAGGATTTTCAAATATTGCCTAAGTAATATTTGATGATTTGCGGCTATGCACCACTTTCTCCTGTAGGCTACGGATTTAAACGAGCGGATATTATTATTTTATTTATGGTGCTTTAGCAGATACTACAGCAATGAAAAAACTTTTCGCACTGCTGCTGGGGATGGGTACGTCCACTTTATTGTGGGCTCAAACAACTGACAAATTAACCCTTTCCATGGCCGCAATGGAGCAAATATTCCTAAAAAATAACCTGGAATTGCTCGCAGAGGAATACAATATCGAACTGGCAGAAGCGGAAATCATTCAAGCCCGGCTTTGGCCTAATCCTGAAGTTAATATCGAATGGGCCGTGTTTGATACTGATGATCGTGTTTGGTTCAGAAATGATAACGATGCACAACGTGTCGCAGAGATTAACCAGTTGATTGAAACGGCTGGAAAACGCAGGAAACGTGTAGAGGTGGAGCAAATTAACAAAGAAATCACTTCACTGGAATTTTATGAGGTATTGCGCTTATTAAAATCCGATTTGCGACAAAATATGGGAGAGTATTACTTCCTTCAAAGCAAATTAGACCGTTACCAACGAGGCATAGTTCCCTTGAAAAATCTGGTAAAAGTATATCAAAGCCAGTTTGAGAAGGGGAATATTGCACGCTCAGAGCTCACCAGGCTTAAAACCTTATTGATCAGCATGAATAAAAATATGCTGGCACTCAAACATGAACGCAATGAAGTAGCGGCCGAATTAAAAGATTTACTTAACATCAAAGAACATATAGCCATTCAGTTAGAGGGGAACTCCGATGCTATTTGGCTCAGCCGGGATATTAGCGGGCTTAATCCCTATGACTTTCTGGATGCTGCCCTTGAAAACCGACTTGATTTTAAAGCTGAACAGGCACGATTAAAACTCGCTGAGGCAGGCCTTAAACTAGCAAAATCAGAAGCCGTCCCCGACCTTTCTATTGGGGCACTTTACGATCGACGTGGAGCGGCCCAAAACGATTATTGGGGGTT
Organism: Persicobacter diffluens; assembly: GCF_036244895.1. Lineage (NCBI taxonomy): Bacteria > Pseudomonadati > Bacteroidota > Cytophagia > Cytophagales > Persicobacteraceae > Persicobacter > Persicobacter diffluens. Next base: position 641,598 of record NZ_BQKE01000003.1, on the reverse strand, counting down.
ATTGGTAGGTTTTGACATCCCTCTTTTTGATCGTAACCAGGGAGTTGTCAAGGCTTCGAAGGTAGAAATTTTACAAGCCCAAATCAGACAGGAGCAAAAGCAAACCGAAATTTCCAATGAAGTATTTCTGGCTTTTGAAAATTTAGTAGCCACCATGGAGGTGGCCGAGGAAACCGACCTGCAAATGCTCCAATACCTTGATGAAATGCTTGATGGTGCTTTGAAAAATTACCAAAGTCACCAACTCAGCCTGATTGAATTTATCGACTATTATGAGTCATTTCTGGAAGGCGTAGAAGAATGTCTGGACTTGCACAAGCAGGTGTATACGGATCTGGAAAAAATCAATTTCGCTATTGGCCAAAATTATTTCAATCTATACTAAGTCTATCATGAAATCATATCATCTCTATATTTTAAGCAGCCTGTTCTTTGCAATGGCCTGCAAGGGCTCAAAAGAGGATAAGCAGCCCGTACAATTACAAAGCTTGGCTCCACAGTTAAAAACCACTCAGGTGAAGCTGCAAATTCCGCAAACTTCAAACCACTTTACCGGTAAAGTGGAACCTTTGCCGGATCAGGAGCTGGAAATTCCTTCTATGTTTCCGGGCAAGGTGGAACAGGTAAATGTAAACGTGGGCGAACAGGTGGCCAAAGGTCAGGTGTTGGCCACTATTCGCTCCTCAGAAATGGCCGAACTGAGCAAAGATTTACTCTCGGCCCAATATGAAGTACGAAAAGAGGAAAAGGAATATGCCCTCACCAAAGATCTGTATGAAGCGGGAATGGCTTCAGAAAAAGATTTGATTGTCGCCGATGGCGAACTCAGATCAGCTCAGGCGGAAGTGCTACGCATGGAACAAATGCTGCAAATACTGGGTGATGCAGACGGGGGAATTCAAAAAATAAAAGCGCCAATTTCCGGCATCATTACCGAGCGCAATCTAAAACGCAATATGCTTATCGGGGAAGACTTTGACGCTCCGCTGTTTGTGGTGGCAGACCTGTCTGAGGTTTACGTAAGCCTTAATATTTACGAGTCCGACATTCGAAAAATTGCCCTGGGCCAGGAAGTAAAGCTATCCTCTATCTCCTACCCGGATGAAACCTTCACCGGGAAGATCTCCCAATTTGTCCGGGTACTGGATGAGGAGACCAAAGTGATGAAAGCCAAAGTAAAGTTAGAAAACGGGGACTTCTTGTTGATGCCTCAGATGTTTATGGATGCCTATGTGGTGCGAAAAGGGGACCAGCCACTGGCCACAGTCCCCTCCTCAGCGATTATCTTCGAAGATAACCAGCACTATGTCATTACCAAATCCGGAGCACAGTGCCAAAAACAGCCGGTGCAACTTTGGGGTGAACATCAAGACAAGGCCTTTATCCAAAGTGGCTTGCAGGCGGAAGAAGAAGTCGTGATTTCCTACCCTTTAATGGTCTATAATCACTTACTCAAGGAGGAAAAATTTGGCAACCAGTAAGCAATTATATCCATGCGAAAATTTGTAGAATTTATCATCTCATTTTCATTGAGCAATCGCTATCTGGTGTTCTTTATGACTGCCATATTGATAGCAGCAGGGGTAGTCAGCTACCTGAATACTCCTATTGAAGCCTTCCCCGATGTGACCAACCCCAAGATCCGTGTGATCGCACAATGGCCGGGAAGAAGTGCTGAGGAAATCGAAAAATTTGTCACTATCCCGGTAGAAATTGAAATGAATGCCGTACCGGGGAAAACAAACGTGCGTTCCATTTCTTTGTTTGGGTTGTCAGTGGTCACGGTAAGTTTCGGAGATGAAGCGGATGGCTTTCAGTGTTACCAGTGGGTCTTAAATCAAATCCAGAGTGTGGAGTTTCCCGAGGATGTGGATTTTGAGATCGAGCCACTTTCGGGTCCCACGGGTGAAATCTTTCGTTACACCCTTCAATCCGACCACAAAAGTTTACGGGAAATGAAAACCATACAGGACTGGACGGTTGAAAAATACTTAAGGTCCGTACCGGGAATAGCGGATATTGTCAGTTTTGGTGGCGAGGTAAAAGTATACGAAGTATCGCTAGACCCCCTCCGACTACAGCAATATGATATCACCGCTCTGGAGGTTTTTGAAGCGCTGGAAAACTCCAACGTTAATGTTGGGGGAGATGTGATTGAAAAGAACGGACAAGCCTATGTGGTTCGTGGCCTTGGTTTATTGGAAGACAGGCAGGAAATTGCCTCTATCATTGTGGATAATATCGATGACACACCTATCCTTTTACGTCAGGTAGCCACCGTTCAGGAAACACACAAGCCCCGATTGGGGATTGTCGGGCTTGATGATAAGCCGGATGTCGTACAGGGTATAGTGGTAATGCGACGCGGAGAAAACCCGAAACAGGTAATAGAAAACCTGAAGGCTAAAATCGACCAACTCAATATAATGCTGCAAAAGGAGGATGTGCAAATTGTACCGTATTATGATCGCTCGGACCTGATCTCCTATACCACTTCTACCGTAACCAAAAATTTAGCGGAAGGAATTTTCTTCGTAGTAATCTTTGTATTGCTCTTTATGGCGGACTGGCGTACCACGGCCATGGTAGTGATTATTATTCCGCTATCCCTGCTATTTGCATTTATCTGCATGCGGGCAAAAGGCATGTCAGCAAACTTACTCTCGATGGGCGCCATTGATTTTGGAATCATAATCGATGGCGCTGTGGTAATGGTGGAGGGACTGTTTGTCGTATTAGATAAAAAAGCCCACAAGTTGGGAATGGAGCGTTACAACCGCCTATCCAAGATGGGGCTGATCAAAAAAACAGGTTCAGAGCTTGGAAAGAACCTTTTTTCCAGCCAATTAATCACCATCCTGGCGCTGGTACCCATTTTCGCCTTTCAGGAAGTAGAGGGCAAAATGTTCTCTCCTTTGGCTTATACTTTTGGCTTTGCGCTTTTGGGCGCCATGATTCTTTCTCTGACGCTGGTGCCGGTGATGGCGAGCTTCTTGCTTAATAAAAATGTAAGGGAAAAAGATAACCTCTTTGTTCGCTTATTACAAAAAGGGGTGTATGGCACGTTTATGTGGGCCTATAGTCACAAAAAAGCGACCCTATCTATAGCCTCGGCCGCCTTATTATCTTCCCTCCTATTGGCCTCCAAAATGGGTACTGAATTCTTACCCCAACTCAATGAAGGAGCCATCTATGTACGTGCCTCAATGCCACTGAGTACAGGGCTGGGACAGTCCAATGAAATTACGCAAAAGATCCGGACGGACTTGCGCGCTTTTCCGGAGGTGAAGGCCGTCCTCTCGCAAACCGGACGCCCAAATGACGGAACGGACCCCACGGGCTTTTTCAATATAGAATTTCATGTGGAGTTACTTCCTGCTGAAGAGTGGCCACGCGACATTTCCAAAGAAGCACTCATTGAGCAGATGGAACAAACCCTGGCCTCCTATCAGGGTATAAATTTTAATTTCTCCCAACCCATCATGGACAATGTGGAGGAGGCGGTTTCCGGGGTAAAAGGTGCTCTGGCTTTAAAAATTTATCACCCGGATTTAGAAAAGCTGGAAGCCTATGCTGAGCAGGCTTACGGTGTGCTTAAAGAGGTAGAGGGCATTGAAGACCTGATGGTCGTTAAACTGATCGGTCAGCCGGAATTGCGCATCAAATTATTAGAAAATAAAATGGCGATGTATGGGGTCACTATTCAGGATGCTAACTCGGTTATTGAGATGGCCATAGGCGGGAAAGCAGCCACCCAGATGTATGAGGGCGAAAAACGCTTTGACATCCAACTGCGATACAAGGAAGAATACCGTCAGGATGCTGCCGCTATTGCGGATATGATGGTCCCCACGATTCAGGGGCAACAGGTTCGTCTGGGCGAGATTGCAGAGATTTCCCTAAGAACCGGTCCAGCCTTTATCCATCGCTCAGACATGGATCGTTTTATCGCCCTGACTTTTTCGGTCAGAGGGAGGGATCTTGGCGGTGCCATTGCCGATGCGCAAAATGCTTTTGAGGAGCAAATCAATTTGGAAGAAGGGATGCAAGTGGCCTGGAATGGGGAGTTTGAAAATCTGGAACGCGCTCAAAAAAGGCTGAAGCAGGTCGTACCTATCGTATTTCTTTTGATTTTCCTGATTCTGCTAAGCACTTTTAATAATAAGCTGGATGCCTCACTGGTGATGATGAACGTTCCCTTTGCACTGATTGGTGGCATTATTGGATTGCTTATTATGGGCGTAAACTTTAGCATTTCTGCCGGCGTGGGATTTATTGCCCTGTTCGGGATATGCGTTCAAAATGGCGTGATTTTATTAAGCAAATTCAAACAGAACCTCCGCGAGGGCATGGACCTGGATTGGGCCATTAAAGATGGGGTGAAAAGCAGAATCAGACCAGTACTCATGACTGCCACTACTGACTTTGTAGGCTTGATCCCGGCATCGCTTTCCGTAGGTATCGGATCAGAGTCTCAACGACCATTAGCCACCGTAATCGTTTGGGGGATTGTCTCCGCTACATTGCTGACATTGTTTGTCTTTCCAATCCTGTTTCAGCAGTTTTATAAACGGGCTTATCGGGAGCAATAATTTTATTAATAAATCACCCACCCAAATGAATGACTATTTGGGAAAACAGAAATAACTGAATATGATTGAAAACAGGTCGTTGAGCATTGGCAGCAAAACGACCTGTTTTTTTAAAGCCTGTTTAAAAGCCAAAACCAGCAGCGAAAATTTGATTAAGGCAAAAGCGATGCCCGGATATTTGGAGAGAATAGCATCGCTATTGTTGAGAAATTATCTAACATCGCTTCCAATAAGTCGAATTTGCAGCCGCATTCTGTGCTATTAAGCCAGGCTTGTAATTAGGGCAATATTCCTCAGCATGTCCCAAAGCCGAATGGCCATCCGTTTGAAAAAACCTAATGAAAAGGCTGTCAGCCAATCTCACTTCCATTACACAACGGCTTAGGCACTTCCCGGGCTACTGCTCTGCCAGATTGAATTCCAATTTTAATCACGCCCGGAAATCATTCCGATAAAAAATATAATTAATTATTTCTATATTCACATAATGGCAGATTCCAATAATTCCCTGAGAAATGGCCCAATGTTGGCGAGTTCGACCATAAAACCAATATGGAGGAAAGTTTTTACCTATGACTGGAAATTCGGCCTATTCTTGATACTGCTCATCTGCATCCCTCGTTTCTTTTTAGTGCTGATGGCTAATCAAACCGGAAACTATGGTCCTATTGGGGCCATCATGTTCGGCTCCGCATTGATCCCTTTTATTTTCCTTTCCGGAACAGGCAGAGCTGAAATTGGCATTAAAAGCCCCAAACGACCAAAAATCCTATTACTTGGGCTGATTGCCGGCATTATTTTTAGCCTTGTGCTGTATTATATCGGGAAAACCCTCTTTGATGGCTCCCTTCAAAATTGGTATGTATATATCGGCCAATCCTATAATATTCCGGAGCAAATCTCCGCGGATGATAAACGGATTTTATTCGGCATTATGGCCTCCACCGGGATGATCTTTAGTCCCATTGGAGAAGAATTATTTTTCAGAGGAATCGTCCACGGCACTTTTGCTCGCTCAGTGGGAGACAAAAAAGCGTCCAATATTGACAGCACTGCTTTTGCCCTTACTCATATCGCCCATTTTGGATTGGTCTACCATAATGGCCATTGGGACTTTTATTTCCTGCCCACCCTTTTGTGGGTTTGTAGTATGTTTTTGGTTAGCCGGCTTTTTTTCAAAATGAAGGAGTTATCAGGCTCCCTGCTGGCTGCCATTGTATGTCATGCCGGTTTTAATTTGGGGATGATTTATAGTATTTTTTATTTATTGTGATGCTTTTGGGAATAAGCAGCTTCTACAATACCCTGGGAAATATTTGTTAAAATCCGCCAAATTTAACGATTACCAAAATCAAAGCTAACCCACGGATCTATTTGAAATTTCATCCATTTTAGCTAAACCTATCTTCCACAAGGCAGGGACTCCTCTCTTTCCTGCTAAGAAATAATCCATTAAAACCAAATGGCTGTAAGGACTTCTCAAAGTAGGGAATCGTGGTTTCAAAACCGGGAACGGAGAAGAATTGAACTCAAACATTAACGACTATAAGGCTTAGTAAAGCTTTTAATATTGGAATTGACGCCTTAAATCATCCTTATCAATTAAAAATCAAAACCGGTTTTTCCCTTTCAGGTATAAATGATTTATTCTATCATTTTCCTCTTTAATTTTTTGTAAACCACCCTTTTGTTTAAGATCAAAATCATAATGTTCATTGGAGTCAGTAAAATGCATTAAATTACTTCCATACTTTCTTTGTATTTCCGCCATGGGGACATCAGTCTGAATTTCACTTCCATTAATGTCATAATAGGTGTACTTTTTTCCCTGCCGTGTCACAATCAATGATTTTTCCTTTTTCAATGGAAGATCGAGATCTTCATCATCTATAAAATCAATTTCGAAATAGGGAATATCTAAATACAAATGATCATATATGCATGGCAGGATCACTTGATTACTCGTAGACACAAGCCCGAATTTACCATTTTTGCGGACCGCACAAACCCCCTTCGCTGGCAATCCAACATATTCATACGCTATTGAAATCAACACCTTACCTTCAGGAGAAATTAAACCATATTTACCGTCTTTTTTAGCAAAATGACCCATAGGTCCATATTCCACCCAACCGGAAAGTCCATCATAGATGAGGGGAATGATAACATTGTTATCATCATCAATTGTACCTATTTTCCCACCCTGCTCCACGATATAAGTATTCTTATTGGGAAAAAAATTGTCATACCAAGTAGGATAAATAGCATCATACTCAAATGGAATTTTTAAACGTCCGTGCTTATCAAAAATCCCACATTTGCCCTCCAAATCAACAAAGACGTTATCATAAATATAGCTGTATTTAAATGGCTGAATGATTTGGTTTTCGGCCGTTAACATCCCATACTTCCCCGCTTTGGTGGCAATATATTTTTTTCCCCTGCCAGCGCCAGCATATAGGGTATCATAAAGGAAAGGAATCTGCTGATGACCTTCATAATCAATAAGGCCTTTCTTCTTAGCGGTATTGGTCACAATAATACTTCCCCCGCTTAGGTCATAATCAATAATGCGCTCCGATGATATGTTGTTTAATTGTTTATCAAATATCGAAACTTCACTTCCCTTTCGGACTAAAAAAATATTAGAATAGTTACTATAGTGATAGGGCCTTTCAATAAACTCATAAATCAGTGGTAGAACCACTGCTCCCTGATCGTTAATAATACCATATTTCCCATTTTTTCCCACAATGGCTTTACGGCCAAGACCGAAATTCTTTGCTTTATCAAATCTACCAAAAGGCACCACCTCATTTTGATGTTTATCCAAATAGGCAAATTCGGATTTTATCGAATCAGCATTAAAATTATTATTCCGTGCATTTTTTTGAAAATTCCTTTCAACCAAAATTGGTAAATCTTTACTATTTGCCGGTAGCCGGCTGGAATAGGAATCCGACAAAATACGATAATTACAATAACCTGATAGGGGGGATCCTGAAGGAGTAAAGCAAGTCCACTTCCCTCCTTTCCAGGCCGTAATCATTCCGTGCTTTCGCCAATGCTTCATTTCATCAAACTCAAATGGAATAATCGTTTCATTGAGGGCATTAATAACCCCATACTTCCCATTCTTTTTAAGGACAGCAATTCCCGGCGCATAAAAGTAAACAACTCTGGATATATAATCATATTCCAGGGGAATAACGAGCTCTCCTTTTCGGTTTATAAACCCCTGTTTATTCCCCTTAGCCACCGGGGCCAAAGCCGTGGAATGAGAAAAAACGCCAACATCATCATAAAGAAAAGGGATTATAATATTTTCATTTATATCGATAAAGCCCTCTTTATTCCCTTTTTTGGCGAGTATCATGCCTTCTTCATCCATTGGGTTAAGGAATTTATATTTATTCAATGGAATCACAATATCTCCGGATTGATCAATAAATCCCCATGAGTTATCATTGTAAATCCTTCGATATTCAAGATTCTTGAGGATAATCATTTTGCCAGTGCTATCCTGATCATACTCCACTTCCCGGATTTTGTATTTCCCCTCCTGAGCAAAAAGTGTAACAGCACTACCAGTAAAAAACCAAACGGCTAAAAAAAATCTCATCCAAATCATATATCAAAAAACATTGCCTGAATATAAAATAGCGATTACCGAAAATATTAACAAGAAACCAAAATTAATTATGAAAGTAGCAAAAAAGATTCAATTAGACTACCATTCGGTAAATTTGAGACATTTACGAAAGAATCACAGTACCAGAACCGTCCTAATTTGATTCACATAAAATAATATAGCAAATACTGTATTTCCCGATTTTTACAGTCTAAACCCACGGTCAGAATATTCCATGAATAAATACCATAAAGAAGCAAAACCACTGGCACATCTTTGACGCGAGATGAAGTGTTATCATTTATAAGGCAAACCCGAGACCGCCTGTCCGCTAAAACAACTATTCAGAATTTAAGCTGCCAATGGGAGGAACTTAATGTGGTCCATTATTCCTTTCGAAAAATTCAAAAGCTAAACCAATCCTTCAATTTTCTAACCACCGGAATTGATAATTTAAACTAAATAATTCCGGCTTAATGATGCAAGGCTTTCTGAAAACGCTTTTTTTTCTCTTCATAAATACGGACCCCTTCCTTCATATTGGCCAGCTTCTTTTCCGTTTTCTGAACGATGCGATCCATCGTAATTTTGATCAGATAAGGGAATATCAGTCCCAGATTCAGGGCATAAATCCCCACCAAAACACTGTAATTGCTGAAATGCCATAGCCCGGAGGCCAGCAGCAGACACAACAATATGGAAGGCCATGCCATAAGGCGAATGTTTTTCAGGGTCCACTCTGCAGCCTGAATTTTTACGGACAGGTCGTGTAAAACTTGTTCGACCGTTTGCAGATGTCTTTCTGCGGAATTATTCATCTATCTTTTTAATCGTTTTTTAAGGGTGGATTTCCATGACTTCCGTCTGCGCCAGACATACTCATAACCACCGGTAATGCACAAAACAACAAAAAATATACCTAACAGCGGGTTGACCAGGATCACCCATTTGGATAACAGGGGTCTGAATAGTCGCGCATTGTGCAATTCGAACATAAAATTCCACAGGGGCATGCGATATTCAGTGGCTATTTCGGCCGGCATCGGATATTCGGATTGTAAAAAAGGGTTCATGGGAAGTAGTCCCTGCCCATAGGCGGAAAGGTACGCTACCCCTTTGGGATCAATAAAGAACCCTGTAGTCATCAGGCGGTTAGGGCGGAAGTTCCAGTCCTCGGGATAAACGGGCTTTTGGGTGAGCAAATCCAGGGCAAAATCATCCCCCTGACGGACATTATGTAAACCATAAAAGGAACCCAGCAGGAAATCACCATCCCCTTTATAATCAAAAACAGTAGCGCCCATCGGGAAAATATGCGCCGGCCAGTACGCTTTTTCAAAAGGCTGCTGCCCCTCTGCCGGTCCCTGATACAAGCCTTTGCTGGTATCAATGATCAGTTCATCGGTCTCCGGAATATAAGTAGCATTCCGAATGCTGTGGTACCATGGATTCACCATGACGGTGGTTTGCAGCCAGTGCCCGCCCACCGCTTTGTCCATGAGTACCCCCAGTAAAGGCGGCCGCATGAACAGGCCGGTACCTCCGATGACCAAAAGGAAAAAGAGAGAGGCGAAACCAATTTGGTGATGATAGCGAATATTCCACGATAGCCAACGTTTTTGCCGGATTGAAAGCTTCACTTTGCGTTGCTTGATATAAAAAACCAGCAGAGCACCCAGCGTCAGAAAAATTAACAGCAAACCAATGACATCCACGACCAATCGTCCGCCGCTCCCCCACAACCAACCCGAATGCAAAGCAAAAAAGAAAGAGATGAGGTCCATTTCTTCCAAACCGGCCTGCGTTAACCTTCGTGGATGGAATGCTGTGGGTTGATCCAGGGGGGCTACCCACAAGCCCGATTTGGAAAATGCCAGCAATTCTCCTTTTCGCTGAAGAATTTTTACAAATTGTTCACGTGCATATTCTCCTGCTGCCAGGCGCTGCCATTTCTCCTGTTTTAAATCATACAACCAAAGCCCACCATAGGTGGCCGCCAATAGTTTTTGCTGATCGGGCAAAAGAAACAGATCATTGGTTTTTTTATAATATGGCGCAGGTTCAAATCCTTTGTCACTAGCATTTTGATAAGTGGCCCCACCATCCTGACTTTCCCAAATGCCTTGCTTACCGGCAAAGAAGAAATGCTTACCGGACAGAAATAATGCATCCGACAATACCCCCCTGTTCCAGTTTTGAGGAGTATATTCTTCCGGCACCCAATCCTTATGCACTGACAATTCCGCAATCAAATCCGGGTGATTCAATAAAATACCGGAGACACTCATCCAAAGGATGATAACAGACAAGGCCAGGCCTAAATACTTGTGCCACGCTTTGAACTGCTTATACAGTTTGCTGAAAAAACCTTTATTTCCCATTCCGCTATTTTGCCTGCAAAAAGACTGCCCCTTTTAGAGCCTGTTAGGGTTAAAATCAAAATAGACCTATTGATCCAATAATTGTCTTAGCTGCTGACGGGTTTTGGGAAACAGCATATTGTTTTCCAAATGCACATGCTGATGCAGATTGTCCTCAAAATCCTTTAACATCGCATAAGTCTGCTGATAAGTAGGACAGGCATCTTTGGGAGGAGTGTAGGCATTCGTAATACGGGAGATTTCCTTAAAACGGTTGCCTTCCCCATCATGCTCCTCTTCCATTTCCGCCAGTGGGCCGGACAAATCCTTTTGAGATAAAGTCTCCGCATCCGGATTTTCCGCTATCTCCCGCACAAAAGGAAACAGAATGATCTCCTCTTTTGCTAAATGAGCCGTCATTGCCTGAGCACATCCTTCAAAAAGGTTCTGAATTTCTGCAAGATGCGGCTCATGCTCACCGTGTACCTCTACGATCGTCTTTAATAAAGCCTGAATTTGCGGAATCTGTTGTCTGACATAGCGGTGATGAGTCTTCTCAATATAATCTGCCAGTAAATCCAAAGGCCAGCGGTCAAAATCTATCTGCTCTCCTTTTGGTGCACGCATTACCTCCGCCAATTGGCCCGTCAATTCCTCTTCTGAAACCCCGTCTCTTTGGCAGGCCTCCTTAATGGAAATATCGCCACCGCAGCAATAATCCATTTGAAAATTTTTAAATACCGCGGCCAGGCGATAGTCCTGAGCGACTAATTGTCCGATTTTTTGATTTGATAAACTGGCTTCCATGAGCTTATGATTTATAGTAAAAGACTTTTTTATCCTTTATAGGTTCAACCGATGACTGATATGGTTCAAAGATATACATCGCAAATAAAAGACCAAAAGATCTTTTATTATTTTTTAATTTTTTCCCCTACCTTTGAAAGCAAACAGCAAGCGCAATTATGTTTTCAAAAGCATGCAGTTACGGCATCAGAGCATTGGTATTCATTGCCTCGAAAAGTCAGCAGGGAGAACGCACCGGCTACAAAGAGATTGCCCGTGCCATCGAATCTCCGGAACCTTTTACCGCCAAAATTTTACAAAACCTGAGCCGGCAACGGCTGGTAGAATCTTTCAAAGGTCCCAAAGGCGGTTTCTTTCTGAACCAACAACAGCTGGAAACCAATCTTTACGAAATTGTGGAAATTATCGACGGCCCGCAGCTGATGCATGGCTGTGGCCTTGGTTTTGAAAAATGCTCAGATGAAAAGCCCTGTCCCCTGCATTTCCGCTATGAAAAAGTCCGGGCCTCCTTTACCTTCATGCTGGAAAATACGGATCTGAAAACCCTGAGCCAGGAAGGATTCTCTGAAAATTTCGATCCACTGAACAACGAGCAGAACTTTAAGTAAAACGGATTAATCAGCGAGGGATTAGGCTGTCGAATATATTGATCTTACGTAGGTGATTTTGAGATAAAAAACACCTGTATCGTTCGAAAAATGGGTTTTAAAAAATTAAAAAAACGATTTTCGACATGCCACCAATGGATATGGGCACCCACCTAAAAGGACGTCATAAAAGCATACCGAAGAACTTTATTACTTTATATAACTAATTTAAAATTACTATTTATTCTACCCATAACACTTTATATATTGCGTGAAATAAAGTAATAATGAAGAAAATATTTTTATCAATAACTGCACTGGCAGCTGCATTAACGGCTTGTACCTCCGAAATGGAACACCCCAACCCTGAAAATGGCATCACCTATTATATCCGGCTGGAACAAGAAAATTTCCTAAAAAACAATCAGTACCGCTTCAGTTATCCTGAGGAGGAAAGTGATGATCCGGAGGATTCCATCGTATACAACCGCGAATACCGTTATGATATTGAGCTCACTACGGAGAACGGTCGAACATTTCAATGGAATAATATGCAATATCTTTCCGGAAATACCGAAGACCATTTGGAGGGCTGGGGAATTCATTTGGATGAATCTCCTTTTACATCACCCATTACCCACCTGAAGGTGATCAAGGTGGCCGATACTTTATGGCATTATCCGAATCAGGAAATTGTTCCGGTGATTGATCAGGCAATTGCAGGGATACAGCCGCCAGTAAATGCTCCACAGTGGATTGACTTGTTGGTCGAAGAAGTGAATCATGAAGATGTCACTAATCAGGGGACAACAAAGTACTATTCAGTGGCTTCTGGTAAATAAGGAGAATTTTGGAGCCGGAAAATACCGGCATCTGTTAAAGAGCGTGTTTAAAAGCACACCATCCGGCTGCAAATTCGAATTATTGGAGGCGATTTTGGATAATTTCTCAAAAATAGCCATCCTATTCTCTCAAAATAATCCTGCATCACTTTGACGATAATCAATTTTTCGCTAGAAATCTTGTCTTTTAAACACACTCTTAAGCCGAATTATTCACCGCTAAATTTATTAACTGATCGCAAGTGGCTTAATTTCGGTTCATTATAATTAATTTTCTTTGATCTATAATAGCCCAAATTTGGGCAAGCTTACTTTCTTCTCATTCAACTGCTTCGTTGGGAAAAACTCGAAATAGGAAAAATTCCTTCATTTTTCCCGCCTTACAGCTATACGAGGATTTAAGCAAGAATAATCCGGCTTAAGATTCGGAGACAAAAACAAAAAAGCCGTGACCCTTTAGCAGGACCACGGCACAAACATCAAAGACAATTTTTTATCTCAACAAATTTTTTAAAACAAATCAGCATTTATTCTGCAGCAGAAAGCTTCTTTTCCAAACCGGCCAAGGCCGCAATCTGGTCCACCACCTGTAACTCACAACGTCCACCCTGCTCACGCGCAGCAACGAGCGTTTGTACAGCGGCTTTTTTCCAGCTGCCATTTTTCTTTACATTTTTATCCATGGCATCCAAACCTACCTGAGCTACTGCCGCCAACCGCTGAGACAAATCCGACACTTCCTTCAGTACCGGGTTCTTTTCAATCACCAACTGAAGGGCAGCATCATTGGATTTCCATAATTCCAGGTACTTTTGAATCTCCGCCGCATTGCCCTGCTTACCGGCCTGATAATCCTCCACCAAATAACGGAAAGCCAAAGCATCCGGCGCATCCGCCACACAAGCGTCCGCAAATTTTTGGAAAGAGAAATAGCTGTTGTACATGGTACCGCCCGGGTTACGGGTATAATTTTTTAATGGCGCGGCAACATTAATCAAATTCCATAGTGGCTGGGTATCCCCGTATCCGGAAAGCAATCTCACAATACCCTCGCGCCCTTTGACATGCTGCAAGCCAACAATTTCCAACTGATTACTTACGATCTCCAAACGACGGTACATGTCACGGACATCCCGCACCTCCGTAGCAGACCAAAGGCGCTCCGCAATGGCAGCAGTGCGTGGCCAAATTCGGCTATCCACCGTCACAGGCGTCACCAGCTCCGACCACATCGTCGCCTCTCCACCCAAAATCAAATCCTTCTCCTCCTGCTTCGTCAGTTGCAAAGGCATCACCCGATTCAGGTAATGGTCTTCCGCCTTCCATAATAAATCAATATAAAAACCATTTGACAATACCGTCGGGTAACCTTTTTGTACCGCTTCCACCAGGCTCTCACCCGGAGCCATTTGTTCATTTTCCCCTCTCCAGGAATGAATCACCGCCGTCGTTGGGATCGCAGGCTCCATAATCTCCTCCCAGCCCATCATTTTCTTTCCATTCTTCTCCAATATCGCCTGCACCTTCACATTGAAATAAGCCTGCAATTCATGGTTGTCTTTCAGCTCATGCTCCTTCATAAAAGCCTGGATATCCGCATTGGCTGTCCAGTGGTGTCCTTCATTTTCATCCCCACCAATGTGGAAATAAGCGTCCGGGAACAATGCCGCCATTTCTCCGAACAGCTCCTCCAGAAACGGATACAAATCCTCATTCGTCGGATCCAAAGTCGGGTCAAAAATACCGGCATTTACCTCTCGTTGATATTCCGTAATGCTTGGATCAGAACCAAACTCCGGAAATGCCGCTAAAATCGCGGTTGCATGTCCCGGCACATCAAACTCCGGCATCACACGAATACCTCTTGCAGCAGCATAAGCTACTATATCTTTAATTTCGGCTTGCGTATAAAATTCTCCATCCGATCCCTTCTCGGTCAACTCCGGAAATTTCTTCGACTCAATTCTCCATCCCTGATTATCCGACAGGTGGAAGTGCATCACATTCATTTTCACAAAAGCCATCCCATCCAGATTGCGCTTAATCACATCCACCGGAAGGAAATGGCGCGCTACATCAATCATTAGCCCACGCCATGGGAATCGCGGCGCATCCTCTATCGTCATGGTAGGGAAATAATACCCCTCGCCATCCGATTCCACCAATTGTAGTAGCGTCGCGTAGGCATGCATCGCACCAAAATCCGTTGCGGCCTTCACCTGAATTTGCTCAGGCGTAATAGTAATCGAATAGGATTCATCCTCTCCCAATTCCAATTTCCCGGCACGCCCCATACTTACCTGCATCGGGAAAGCGGCATCCGTTGTATTCGTCTCAATAAAATGCTGTGGAAACCAAAGGCCCGTACGAGCATCCAGTGCTCTTAAAAAACGACCCGAGGCCGCTGCCAGATGTTCATTAGCACCATTTACGCTCAACTTCAAATCAGAAGTCAGGCGGTATTTACCATTATTCAATTTTACCTCCTGCGGAAGCGGCATCACATCCACCGCAGACTGGGCAATAGCACTCCAAGAATAAAAAATACTCATAGCCATTACCATTAATAATTTTCCAAATCTCATATTGGGGCAATTAAGAATTAAAAAGTGTGTGTTTCACACAAAAATAAGATAAAAACTTAATTTTACTAAGCTCACCCCCATTTTCAAGAGTAGTTTTTAATAAAAATTGAAAATAAATTTATTTTTAATGATAAAGGTTATTTATTGAACCCATTTTATCACCCCTCTCAATAAATATTAAGCTTCCTTCACAGCCAACTGCCCCTAATCAGACTGCCCCAACCCTACATTACCCCCACATTATTATTAATACAGACCATGGATCAGAAAAATGGCCTCTCACTCTCCCACGCCGGTAAAGACACATCGCATGCGTCTTTATCCGGTGCATCTTTATCGCATGCGTCTTTATCAGGTACATCTTTATCCAATGCGTCTCCACTATACGTCTAGATCAACTGGCCATAGACCACCACAACACCAATAAGCCCGAAGTTATCTCACCAAACAGCCTTAACCATAGCCCCAAAAAGCAAAAATAAAGAGAAGCTATTTTATACGGGGCCTGCGCCACAGCGCACCGGGCTTTCGGCGGTCGCTTTTTCCGATAGGCACCATGGCACCATCCCGTGAGTATACCCTCGGAAAAGAGCTCCACAACCGGCTACGCCTCCGCCTCTATCCCTGGCCCGGGGGTTCGGTGGTAATGGTAAGTTCCAAAGTTATATTAAATACATCAGCCGCTTTAATTCCTTCAAAAAATCTAAGCGCATGTACCCACAGCAAGCTGATCCCGGCGATTCAACCCTTAGCTTAATTATACCCCGCTAAATTTATCACCTCTTACCAAGACACTTATCACCAGCTCAATAGAGGGGGCTACCTTAAATTTGTAATAGCCAAATTTAAGGTAGAATGCTTTCCTTTCATTCATATGCTTCATTGGAAAAAACTCGAAATGGGGAATTAATCCTTCATTTTTGCGCTCCTGCAGCTTAAGGAGAATTTAAGGATACATCATTCAGGTAATTCCCATTGGATATGGAAATCAGTCCCAGCATCTTGTAAAAAAATAATGCTAATCCGCCGTATAAATCACCCCTTTGAAGCTTACACTGCCTGGCCCGAGATGCCCGGCACTTATCCATTCACAATAGGTGACCACCCCCGCCTCCAATGCATTTGCAAGCATTTCCCGATGTTTTTGGGCAATTTGATTACGAATACCATTCTCGGAAAAATCAGCCATAGAAAGCCGATCGTCAATTTTTTGTAATTGTCGTTGCCTCACAGAAATGGCATCCATAAGCGGAACCAGTATATCTGCCTCTTCCGTGGCACTTAATTTCTGCCGCAACACTTCCAATGAGGCGGCAAGCACATCTCGCTCATTAATTAATACCTGTCTGACCTGCAATGCCTTTCGATTTTTAACGGAACCGGTCAGTTCTGCTGCGCGGAATTCATCAGCAAGCCGCGCAAAGCGATTAATTTTAAATTGTGCACGCTCTGTAGTATCGGCAAAGTAAGGGAAATTTAAAGGATTAAAGATATCGGCCAGGTCATACTGAATAAGGGTGGTCATTATCGCGGACTTTATTGTTGAAAGGGTGCTCACCTTGATTAATGAATTATTTGAATAAAAAGATTCAAACAATGGGGAAATTTTATCACTTATGTAAGAAAATGACCAACATATGTATCTTACTTATCAGGAACGTTGTAAGCTAGCCGCCTGGCATCATCTTGGAATGAGCAATGCCACCATTGCCCGCATGCTGAAGCGGCATCCGGCAACTATTGGGCGCGAGCTAAAGCGTAACCGGGTATTCGGAACCTATCAGGCCCGGCTGGCTCAGCGACGTTATGAATGCCGGAAAATTTTCGTTGGTACTAAAAGTTTTATGTGGTGTGGCTTTTTTCGAAATACCCCCTACCAGATGGATGCCTTCCAAAGGCGCATCACCCAATGGTTTTCAGATGCCTTCGATGACTATGCCCGCCTCCGGATGGACAATTGGGGAAAGGTCAACTTCAATTTAATTTGGCGGCATCAGGTCAGGATGATGAAAATAAAAGGACCTCTTTGGTACGGACAAATGGCACGGTGGATACATAACATATGGGATCTGGAAGAGGAAGCCATTCGTCGGCGGAAACAGGAAGAAGAGCAGGAATTGGCCGGGTATGAAAGCCTTTCCAAAATGATCGACGAAACCAAACAGGGCATCCGGGAACTCATTGAACAAATCGACAAAGCCCTATCCTCCTCCAAAACCACCGAAGACTCTCCTCTTCGGGCAGCTTAGTGTGCCCGATAATCCAATCTCCACCCAACAACAATCCTGACTGAAAGGATCCAGTATTCCAACAAAGCGTTTTCCTCCCGGGCAACGCTTTTTTTGTGCACTTTCTTTAATAATCCTAAAAAAAATAAAAGTTTCTTTCATCAAAAACCGCAGATGTAAAGGATTGCATTTGCTCACGTGCAAGGTTTTATTTCGAACACCAAAGAAAAAATATCCAAGGCGTTACTAAAGCCGGCGACATCTGAATGATTCCTAAACCCAATTGATCCATCCTTAATTCTTCGTTTAGCGGCAAGGCGAGAAAATGGAAGCATTAGCGTCTGATTGTAAAAACTTCCCAATGCAACAAACAGGAAAAACGCGAGCTCACCCACAATTCGGTAAAAAAATCGGAAAAACAAACCACAAAAAAATAAGCATTCGCCCATTGGTATCGCTAGCGAAAACTTGCAGTGAAAAATTCGGTTCAAAAGCAGAGACGTCCAATGCCCTGTTGCTTACTCAGATTAGCCATCAGATTATCAGAAAAATTCACTTACAAACATTCGATCAAAACAAAACACTTTGGAAAAGCTAATGAAAACAAAACGCATCCCAAAGCCAAATAGGCTATAGGATGCGTTTTTCAAATCCTTTTTTCATGCTTTCTATCCTTTATTGAGTTTGTTTCGGACAGTGTCCAGTTTCCCCTCAATTTCTTCTCTAAAAACTTTCCATTCCTCCTTTGCCTCATGCTGAATTTGTTCAAGATCTTTACTTAAATAGCGCTTCATTTCCTCAAGATCCAATATCACCTGCTCTGCTTCAGCTTTTACACTATCTGTTACCGGTTCCATTTTATCATCTGTTGCAGTGGCGCCATCAATGGGATGTTCCGCCAGCTGGCCCCCTTTCTCCTCTTTTCCCCCAATGTCCTGAGGGCTTTGTTTTTCGGTTTTGCTCCTGTAATATCTAATCCGGTTATCGATCTCCCCGAGGGTACGTTCAATCTCAGATTTCAATGCCTCTTTTTCCAACTCCGTTTTATCCTGCATAAATTGTTCACAAGATGCCACCAGCGCAATGATAATAGCCAAAAGAAATACAGAAAAGTTTTGATTGATTTTCATATAATGAATTATTTGTTTCTAACCTGATAGAGAAAAAACTATTCCATAGAGGCGGATTTGCCCTCCCTCTTCTCTTATAATGGCTTCCGGGAGCAATTCGCAGCATTACGATTTAATCTGGCTGGGGAATAAATTCCGCTATGGCGCCATCAGAATCCAAAATCGTGGAAATAATTCCCCATCGATTTTTAATAAACACACCAGACATGGCTGTTTTTTAAGCTCATCAGGACACAATTCCTCCTACTGCAGGAAGTTCCAAAAAGCATACTACACCCTTCAAATCATCAACGAATAAACTCCTTATGTATGGATCAATATCAACTTGATCTAAAAAAACTATCTCACAAAACATCTAACTACCTGATAAAATCTACAATCAAGAATAAACCGCACCACTATGCCCGATCATGGCTATTCTGTTTTCACACAACGGAATCCTATGTCCTGTTAATGAGTAGTTGAAGGCTCCACAGCATAAAAAACGTAATCAGACTAAAGCGAGTGTTTGGTATGCAACAACCCCAAAACAGGCAATTCAATGATTTAAAGGTTGGTGAAAAAACCGAAGCCACTGTATCTCAAAAACATAGAGAGCCCTTCAGGAAAGGACATTTGTATTATTCTACCCCAAATTATGAACGATTTTTCTCCAAAGCTTAGGTAAATTAATTAAGACAATCAGCATCATATCACCCTTAACCCCAATCAATTATAATTTTTTACGCAAAGATTTCAGACAAAAAAAGGGTGAAAGATGACTGAACGAATTTTCCAACCCAAAATTTACAAACATGTTAAATTTTATTTACCTAAAACACAGCCATCAAATGAAATTCAGATTTGACAGATGGAGTTTTATTGTTGCTTGTTTAACATTCTTCACCATTACCCTTTGCAATACCAGCAATGCGGAGCATATTCAGGTGAATAATGCTCAACAACTGGTGAATGCCTTAAAAAATGCTAATACCGGGGACGTCATCATTCTGGCCAGTGGCACCTATCTCACCAGCCCTACCACTTATTATTATCCTTTGGCGGGCTATTATGAACCCTTAGAAGGAGACATTGCCGGAAGAACGGCCTATTTCAGGGGAAGTCAGGATAATATTACTATTCGAAGTGCTGATCCTGCTCAGCCCGCCATACTTTCGGGAAATAACTGGAATGAGGAGGGTTACGTGCTGCACATCACCGGTAATAATTGGACGATCCAGGACCTCAAATTAACCAATGGTGCCAAAGGACTGATCCTGGACAACGCCAGTAACACACTCGTCCGAAATGTTGAGATCTATAATATCGGCCAGGAAGGATTGCACATCCGGGACCACTCCCACGATTGTGTGGTGGATAATGTACATATCCACGATGTAGGGAAAAAGAACGATGGTTTCGGAGAAGGTATTTATATTGGTTCAGACAATTCCGTATGGTATGAAGGAGATGGTACCGATACAGGAGAAAAAGGCAAGCGCTACCGTCGGGCATGTCACAACAATTGGATTAAAAACAGCACCTTTGGCCCAAACATAAGTGCCGAGCCCGTAGAAATAAAGGAAGGATCCGAAAATACGATAGTTGAAAACTGTATCATCAGGGGAAGCGGCATCTCCGGGGCCAATTTTGCGGATAGTCACCTGGATATAAAGGGCACTTTCACCCAGATCCGCTACAATCACTTTTATCAGGATGGTAATTACACCATAGACCAATCAATCATGGTGGTTCCCAGACAAAACGCAGGGGTGGAACAACAATATACGGCCCACGATAATTACATCTACGGCAATACCTTTGATTTAAATGATGACGGGGTAGAAATGGTGGTGGCCAATTCAGGTTCTGAAGCCATTTTCGCCTGGAATAATACCCGAATTCCTGCTTCAGGAGCAACCTATAATAGCCGGGTAGAAAATTACCATCCGGGAACCCTAAAAACCGGAACAGGAGCCAAAGGCAGTTCCTGCCACCTTGCGGTGCCGGAAAAATCCTATCAACTAGACGGAGGCGCCGGAAGTTTGTCTTTTGAAATCATCACAGAGGAGTCCTTTAGCGTAGGTACCAATCAAAATTGGGTATCTGCCAGTCGTTCAGGCAACATCATTACCCTCACCTACCAGGCCAATACCTCCGGTGGCGAAAGAGCTGGAGAAATCCAGATCAATGGTTGTCTGGATATCGAAATCGCTTTAACACAATCTACCGGAGAGGCCCCCTGCAGCCTGAAGCCTGAGAGCAGTACCCTCAGCTTTACGGCAATTTCGGGTACCGCCACCATACTGGTGGAAAGCTCAGAAAATTTTACCGTCAGTGATGATCAAAGCTGGATTACGGCTACCCAACAAGCCGGGGCGGTGGAAATTAGTGTTTTGGAAAATAACAACGCCGGTACTCGCTCCGGAACGGTTACACTTTCCGGCTGTGAAACGAAAACCATCACGGTAAGCCAGTCAGGTATTGAAAACAGTTGTTCACTGGTCCTCTCGAAAAACACACATCATTTCTCGGATCAAGCAGGAAGCGTTACCGTACAAGTCACCTCCAACGAAAGTTTTACGGCTAGTGCTGACCAAAGCTGGATAAGTACCAGCATCAGCGGTAATGATTTGATCGTGTCAGTTAGCCCCAATGAACAGAGTAGCAGCCGGAGTGGGACCATCACAGTGAATGGTTGCGAACAGCAAACTTTACAAATTACACAAGCGGGTAAACCCACAACGGGTAGTGGTGTGGTGATCGAAGTAGCGGAAGATGCCTACGTAAGGGAAGATAAGCCGACCAACAATTATGGCACTGCCACTTCCCTAAGGGCAGAGCAGTTGCCCGCTGAGGACCAGGAGATCTTCCTGAAATTTGATCTATCCGCTTATGCTTCCACAGACATCAGCCTCGCAAATTTACGGCTTTATCCTTATTCCGGCAGTGGAGCAACCAATAAATTATACATCGCGAATAACAGTGCATGGAGTGAGCAATCCATTAATTGGAATAACAAACCAGACTTCGGTTCTGCCATCAAATCCTGGTATGTGGATAACGATGACCAGTTTTTTTATATCGATATCACTTCTACGATAAAACAGTATGCGGGCCAGGACATTACGCTGGTCATCACAGGAGCGGCTCAGGACGATATCCGCTATAGGAGTAAAGAGGCAGGGGTCAATATCCCCATGCTATTATTAAACAATCCTCCGGAGGATTTTAACCAACTCAGAAAAGAAATTTCTCCAGTCCCCGCAGCCTTTCGTATATTCCCAAACCCCAACCGTACGCGCTACCTCAAAGTAGAGGGCGGGCAGGGAGAAATACGTATTTACAATCTTCAGGGAGTATTGGTTAATTCGGCTCATCAGTCAGTTATTGACATTTCCTCCCTGCCAGCAGGAGTTTATATCGTGCAGTCCGGCAGGGCTACAAAAAAGTTCATCCGCCAATAAGGAAAGGCGCTATTTATTAAGAAGTATGAGTACTCATTGACCTATAAGGAGGTGAAAGGATATTTCACCTCCTTTTTTATGAATTGATGCATGATCAAAAAATGTACAAATGATTTCCGGAATCAATCCAACAAGATCTCAGAAACCCTCCCCTTCTGAACGAAAGGCATCTCGCATTTCAGGCATCCACTGAATAATAGGATGATTAAGTATTAAAACCCTCTAATCTTGCACAAAACACGAAAGACCCCTATTTTAATGGGATATTAAAAATTGTGACTCAGATAGCGAAGCTGTGGCTGGGGAATGGGGAGGTATTGATCATAGGACGTTTTGATTGGCCATCGATCATTGGGATTGCTGATGTGCAAT
The DNA here is from genome assembly GCF_036244895.1 of Persicobacter diffluens. NCBI lineage: Bacteria > Pseudomonadati > Bacteroidota > Cytophagia > Cytophagales > Persicobacteraceae > Persicobacter > Persicobacter diffluens. The sequence continues at coordinate 619,018 of NZ_BQKE01000003.1, read as the reverse complement.
TATTGGGCTTCATTGAAAAACGGCACTACCATAAAATATGATTAAACTTTATAAAACCATTGATAACGAACTTCATTATTGGGAGACCTGGGATGATGAGAATAATTCTGCAATTATTCATTGGGGTAAAGTCGGATTCAGAGGGGAAGTAAAAGGAGTTAAATCAGGACTATTTTCAAATTTTCGGAAAGTTGTGCAAAAAGAGATTGATAAAAAAGTAAATGAAGGTTATATCCAATTTGAAGATTCTGATTTGACATTTATTGAGATTATCTATCCTATCGATGGAATGGGGACTGAGGAGGACTTAATTAAAAGACATTCTTTAGAAAGTAGGATAAATGAATTACTTGGCTGGACCGGATTAGGGCACGTTGACGGTGGAAGTATTGGTAGTGGAACTATGGAAGTTGGATGTGAAGTTGTCGATTTTGAAATAGCAAAAAGAGTGATTGAACAAGACTTGAAAGGTTCGGAATTTGAGGATTTTATGGAAATAAAGGCAATTGATTATGAACTTGAACCAGATATGATATTAGCTGAATTATTTGAAACAGTTCCTCGTGAAGTATTGAACGTAAATATCGTAGAACCAGAAAATATTGAAGAGAGAATTTCTGCAGTTGGAACTATTTGCACAAATATAATTGGAGTGAACGAAGCTTCGATTGAATTTATTCCCAATGACAATCCACCTGCAATGAGAGAAATCCTATCATGGATTTGGACTTTTAGACCTGACTTAGGTGCAGAAATTTTAAATTACGATATTGAACCTGAATTCATTAAACTGATTGAAAGTTATAAAACAGGAAATATGGATGAATTTTGGAAATATATAAAAGAAAAATAAACAACGAAAGCCCAACATTAGCTAATCTCCATCCATCGGTCGACACGCCCGCTGGTCGTATGTTAGCTATTACGTTGTGTTTAATTTTATAAGCGAAACCGTTTAAATATTAAAATGGATTTGGTAATTGAAGAGGACTTACATCCGATTTGGATGTATTTAATGGATGAAGAGAACGACAATAAAATCATATTGGACGGATTTACCTGCTCAAATGGGTCAGTTGTTAAAAATACATCTGATGTGAAATAGTTATGGGATATAAAAACGTATGTTTAAACTGTAAAAGAGTCGAAAACTTAGGGACTGATTTCAATAAGTTTAAAACAAGAAAGTGTCCAATTTCCGAAACAGATATGATTTTTGTTAACCAGAAATTCCGACCACCCAAAAAGACTGATAAAAAAGGTTGGCAACTTGCGGCGTTTCTAATTCACCATGGATTTGTTTTTCAGCGAATAACTGATGAAAATCAAGCTTACCTTTCTTATCCAAAAAGTATGGAAGAAGCAAAATTATTTGTAGAAAAATACAAACATAAAGTAAAAAAATAACATACACAACATTGGGCGTATTGCACAGTCGGGTGGAAAGTAACTCCTCTGCGACACTATGCCTGAGTCAGCCTAATTAAGAAAAATGAAAGTATTTCCAACCACAGAAAAAGAATTTATCTTAACCGATAATCAGGAGGAAACTTTGTACAGACTAAAAAGAAGAACAGATTACTCTAAAAATTTGACTTCTCAGTATACTGATAAGTCATTCCGAGGGGAAGTCAATGAAAATAGATTTAATATCATCTCATCTGCCATTGGAAGTGGTGCTTTCTGCATCTTGAAAGGTGAAATTTCTTCTAAAAAAGGGATTGTAAAAGTTGAAATTCATAAGATGTTTAAAGCTCTTTTGAGCGTGCTTCTTCTATTCCCCTTAATTGGGTTGATTGTGGAAATCCTCAATAGAAATGAAGACTTTTCTCCAATTTTCATTTTGATTGTAGTTATACAGTTTCTATTCATCAGATTCGGTTTCATTGAATTGGCATTTAGATCTCTATGTAAATCAAGTCTCAACAGATTACGAGATGTTTTGGATATTGAATGGAAAAAATAATAGACACAGTCGAGTAGCCCAAGGGAATTTCACCACTGATTGCTCACAAAACCGTACGCGCATTTCTCCATTCATACGACTCTTTTCATACAGACCTTTAATAGAAACTATAGCCCAGAGGCCAGTGATAGCATATTTGGAATAATCCCTCGCTAATCTTTTGAGCAAATTGGCCGCTTTTCGGCACCTGCTCTTTTTCTTCCCCAAACCTCGTCAGCCCTCAAAGTCCGAACTGCTTAATTGAATGCTGATTTTGCAAAGCGCCTACGATAACCTCCATGGAATTTAGGGGAAGGTTCTGGTGTTCCTCATATCGCTCGCTCTAACTAGAAGAGCAGAGTTTGTCGTAGGGTCACAGTCTCCTTTCTTTTTTTTGAGCTTGATAAGCTACCGCTTATGGCAATTTCAGTGCATACCTGACGGAAAACCACCCTTCGGCGGAGTTCAGGCCGAAGCCTTATGAATGCGAATGCTTCGGGGTCTTACCGCTGTGCTTAAGGAACTTGCACCCTATAGAATAATATTTTATATTTAAAAAGAAAAATGACGCCCATGTTGGGTATACACATCGGCTATAGCAAATTCGGGCTGACTTCTTATAAATGAAGAGATTGCAACTAAATAAAATTTGGCCTGTGGGACAAAGATTCGGTTTCTAAATCCCGAACTTGCCACAGGAAGGATCGTGGCACCTCATAATAATCAACATCATTTTGCTGTAATAAATTTGAAAGAACTATGAATTCATGAATGACGAAAAACAGCTTTGGAGAAAACGATGGCTTAGCGCTATCTGTAAATTAACTTCATTGGAACTTCAAAAGGCATCATGGCTGGATAAAGCAAATACAACAAATCCACATTGGTCATTCGTGGAATTTAATTGCTGTTATTTTGATGACCTAGGAATTGATAATGACTACGAATATCAATTAAAACAAGAGTGGATTACGAAAAATGAACTTGATACAATTCAACCTTGGCATGAACTACTCGACAGGTACACTCCACCAGCAAACGATCATTATGATGTTAAAGCCATTTTATTTGATAAGAAATGGCTGTCCATTATAGAAGAAGGAGTAAAGGTAAAAAATAAGTTAAGTAAGATAATAAGTAAAGAAGAGAATGAGATTTTGCTTGAGGAAATCGACCATACTCAATACTTATAATTAAAAATAATGAAAGCACAATATGGGGCTAAACCCCATCCCTTCTGCAACACCATGCCTAATTCGTCCCATACCAGAACCAAATACTAAAAACTACTTCAAATATTAAAGGAGCATCTGCAACGGTGTTCATGACGAATAAGGAAATAGCATTTTGGATGTGTCCACCTATAACAGCAGATAAAGTCGGTTGGTAAAAAATGTAATGAAATAATGGGATTGTCTCAGTAAAGATACCTTTATGAGACTTTGAAAGTCCTCGACAAGTTTAATATTTAATTCAAAGCGTTTCTATTTAAAAGACAAGGAATTAGTTCTTTCCTATCCGCATTCACCATAGCTGAGCATTAACTAGCAATCCTGCAACATGAAGAAAAGCATTCTCATTTGCAACTGGTCAGCAAGCTGAAATGATAATTTATGAGGGAGATACTCTTCAACTTCTTTCCTTGCCATTAGAAGAGTTTTTGGGAGAGAACGAAGAACGAGAAAAGAAATACCCATTTTTTAAACTAAGCTGTTCCACTGCTTTATGGAGAGGCTACCAGGGCCTTTGGAAGTTAGAAAATAATGAATTGTTTCTTATTGACGTGTTCCTGTGTGCAAGTAAAGAAAGAAGCCTATTCAGGGAACTTTTTGATTCCGAATCTCCAATAAGGGCGAACTGGTTTACAGGGGACTTATTTATCCAACATGGCAAGATGATCAAGTATCATCATTCAGGTTTTGAACGCTATTTTGAGGAAGAAACAAAAGTTAATATCGTTCAAGGATCCATAATGGAGATACAACATTTTGTCAACGGTTATCAAGCTAGCGACATGAACTTCCCAAGCAACCCTGATTCTATAATGGCAGAAGTTCATAACCAAATCAACTGGAAGGCCTTACCAAAACTGTCTAAGGATTATAAAGTGTTCGTTAACATCAAGATGGGTGTTACAGACAGCTTAACCATAATTCACAGTAAGGCTCCTGAACTTTATGTTCAGGAAGTTCAGAGCGTGCTAAATGAATTCCCCAAACTAAGGAAATTCTATTCAAGAGACGAACCATTGGAAGAGGAGTACACTTTCCCCGTGATTTTCAGCAATGCCCAACGAAAAAGATTCGCTCACTAACAAATGTAATGAACGAATGGGGTTGAATCGATCAGGAAAGTTTGGTGAGGGTTGGAATATAAGTCACATTTGTTAAATTTAAATCAAAGCGTGGCTATGTGCGAGACGAGCGGTTAGTGATTTTTAATCTCGCCTCACCATCACTGGTGGTTAGCATTCATTGTCTCAATGATATCGTTAGGCACATTTTTTTACCCGTATATCGGGACAATCCAGGATTAACTCAATTTTTCAACCAATGAGAACGCCTTTCTTTTTAATTTTTATGGTCTTTGGACTTCCTGTTTTCGGTCAGGATTCAAGTGAAAGTCGTCTTGATAAATATCTACAAAAGAAAGTAAGGAAGATGGGACTGATCGGGATGCAGGCTAGTTTTGTTACCGATACCTATATTTGGCAGGGGAACTATGGAATAAAGGATTACAAGACCAAAGTACCGGTCAATACAAATACGTTGTTCATGATTGCTTCTTGCTCAAAACCAGTCACTGCCATGGGCATTTTAAAATTACAGGATGCGGGGAAATTAAATCTCGATGACCCTATTAATCACCACCTTCCATTTCACGTAGCCAACCCCAATTTTCCAGATGAGATAATTACTATTCGTATGCTGCTTACTCATACGTCCTCTATAAGAGATAATTGGGAAATCCTAACACCACTCTATACCTTACCTGAAGGTGGGGATTCCTCATTACCACTTCTTAAATTCTTGCCAGAATATTTATTGGAGCGTGGAGAATGGTATGACCGGGAAAAAAATTACGGGAAAGACCAAGCAGGATTCTCCTTTCAATATTGCAACGTTGGTTACGCGCTACTCGGTCTCATCATTGAAGAAGTTACAGCCAAACCATTCAGTGAATTTATAAAGGAAGAAATTTTTATACCGCTAAAAATGGAGCAGGCATATTGGTTTTTGGCAGATATCCCACACCGAAACATTGCTCGTCCCCACGAAATGCCTAATAAGCAAACGGACTTTAAAGCACCGAAAGTACTGAATCACTACGGATACCCGGATTATCCGGATGGTCAAATACGTACAACTACTTCGGACTATAGTCGTTTCCTACAGGTATTTTTAAATGAAGGAGTCGTTAACGGTGAAAGATTTTTATCTAAGGCCGCAATCGATGATTTCCTGAAGGTACAATACCCTGAAAAATTCAAATATCAGGCGATTGCCTGGAACTATAATGAATTTGAAAACTGGATTTATTATTTGCTTATGCCCCGACTTCCGTCGCATACCGGAGCAGATCCCGGAGTAGCCACCGCGGTATCCTTTGATCCCGAAAATAAAATTGGGGCCATCATATTTACCAATTCTCCACCTCAGGGTTTTATCAATCAAAAACGTTTTTATCAGGAAGTTATGAAGAAACTACTTAAAGCGGCCAAGAGGCAGGTTAAGAAAGACAAACAAGCTAAAAAGCATGCTATAAAGTAAATGCCTCTGTCATTAAAGATAACGGAGGCAACCGCACACACCACCGTACAAACGGGAGCTTCGCCTTCCCTTCGATTACTTTAACCCGAATTATTCACGGCTAAATTACGCAACCCACCTTAACTGATTTATTATCAAATCAATACATTCATTACTGCTGATTTTTTTATCGCCCCAATTTGGGCAAGCTTACTTTCTACTCCTTCATCTGCTTCGCTGGAAAAATCTCGAAATAGGAGACTATTCCTTCATTTTCCGCGCCTTGCAGCTAAAAGAGGATTGAAGCATGAATAATGCGGGCCAATGAATATCTGGAGGAAATTGGAATTGCGGAAAGTATGGGCGCTGGATGACCGCCTTGGCCAATGATTTGTGAATAAGGAAATGATCATTTTAGGGGCACCACCTAAATAGAAAAAGTAAAAGAACAGCACCTTTCCCATGCTTTTGCAACCGGCTTAAATATTGACCAATTTCCATCGGATACGGCTAAATTATGGATCACAGGGCCAGAGTACGGAAAGGGGAAATCCTATTGCGCTGCGCATAGCGCAACGCACCGGCAGAGGGATGAAGGCATTGTTGAAGCTCTTTGGGGAGTGGCTAAAAGCGTAGCGCCACCACCCCAAAAGCGACTGCCGCCAGCCCGACCGACGTCAGGAGGGCTGCCCCAAAAAATTAAGCAACAACTATCCCTAAGTCGGATCAGGGCATCCCCCTTCTGCCATGAGCGGAATAGAGATCCGCCAGGTGGAAGAAATTTTTAAAGAGGGCGGTACCGAGGGTGCCGGATACTTCAGGATGAAATTGCACCCCATAAAGCGGACGGAAATGATGGGCCATCACCTCCACGGGATAATCCTTGCTGGAAGCGAGTTTTTGAAAACCGGCAGGCAGGCTGATGCCTTCACAATGATCCTCGGCCATATCAAATTGATAAGAAAAATGGGAGAGTAAAGCGTGATCATTATGACGACTAATGGTAGTATGATGCCGCTGAGGGGGTCCCTTAAAAATCTGACTTTTAAAAATCATCCCCATCATTTGGAAACCAAAACAGATGCCCAGGGTAGGCAGATCGGAGGTTTCCAGAAAGGCAAATTTTTCCAAAAAAGGCGTAGGATCTTCCTCGGTGAGCATGATCGGAGCCCCACTGATGACGAGAGTGTCATGTTCCGGCAGTTGATCTGCTTCAAAGGCTTCCATGGAAATGAGATAAATGCGGTTCCGAAATCGCCTAATTTCCCTGACAATATCCGGCACTTTATTGCTTCCGCAATCCACTAATACAACCATATCTTTTTATTCTGGCAACACTAAGAAGTAAAACTTATATGGGCGTCAGGAGTTCCCGTATGATGGAAATATAAAGCGCGATAATTGAAATTTTGAAACTAAACCGGGTATTTTCAGATTACATCCACCCAAACCATCATTTTTAACCCCTTTCTTTATGAATTTTTCAATTTGAAGCACTTCTCATTTCAGTATAATATTCTAAATTGAGCTTCCTATTTGAACCCCAAATTAAATACAACAGTATATGTATCATATTAAAGCATTCTTGTGCTGTCTGATGGCGAGCACTTTTTTGTTTGCCTGCAATGCAGAGAAAAAACAAGTTCAGCTAACTTCCCCTAACGGCAATATTGCCCTTGACTTCAAGCTTTCTGATAATGGCATACCTGAATATGCCGTGAAGATGAATGGCAGATCGGTGATTGCACCCTCCTCCTTGGGCTGGGAGCTAAAAAACGCTTCCCTGAGCCAGGGATTCAAAGTGGCCTCCATTGAAGAACGCTCTGTAGATGAAAAATGGCAAATGCCCTGGGGCGAGCGCAAAAAAATTGAAAATCATTACAACCAAAGCCAGATTGTACTCCAACAGGGCGAACAGAAAGTGACTTTAACTTTCCGGGCATTTGATGATGGGGTGGCTTTTCGTTATGAAATACCGGCCATGGCCGACTCCATTTTCCTGATGGAAGAAAAGACGCAATTCAATTTCGTGGAAGACATGCAAGCCTGGTGGATTCATGCGGATTATGATTCTTACGAACGCCTGTACCAAAACACCCCCTTATCCAAAGTACCGGACGCCAATACCCCGATCACCTTTGAGTCCGCAGACCAAAAAGTATTCGCTTCCATTCATGAAGCAGCTCTTACGGACTATGCCGGAATGACTTTAAAAAAGGAGGGCGATCTTGGCTTTAAAAGTGTATTAGTACCATGGCCGGACCAGGTGTTGGTACGCGCAAAAGGGGAATTAAAAAGTCCATGGAGAACCATTCAGTTAGCAGAAAAAGCCGGTGACCTGATCACTTCAGATATAATTCTGAACCTGAATGAGCCGAACAAAATTGCGGATACCGAGTGGATCAAACCCATGAAATACATTGGCGTTTGGTGGGGCATGCATATTGGGCATCAAACCTGGACGATGGGCGAACGCCATGGCGCTACCACGGAGCATGCGATTGATTATATCGACTTTGCGGCAAAGCATAATATTCCGGCAGTCCTTTTTGAAGGCTGGAACACGGGATGGGAAAACTGGGGAGCGAAGGATGCCTTCGATCACATTACGCCTTATGCGGATTTTGATTTGGATAAAGTTGCAGCTTATTGCAAGGAAAAAGGCATTGAGTTAATTATGCACAATGAAACCGGCGGAGACATCCCCTCTTATGAAGCGCTAATGGAAAAAGCATTCAGCACCTATCAGGAGTTGGGATCCAATGCGGTGAAGACCGGGTATGCCGGTGGTATTATCCCCAGAGGACAGTATCACCACGGACAGTATATGGTGAGACATTACCGCAAAGTGGTGGAGACTGCGGCGAAATACCACTTGATGATTGATGCCCATGAGCCTATAAAAGACACCGGAATTCGCAGAACCTGGCCGAATATGATGACCCGTGAGGGCGTAAGAGGAATGGAGTGGAATGGCTGGAGTGATGGAAACCCTCCTTCACACCATTTGATTATTCCGTTTACGCGCGGACTTTCTGGCCCGATTGATTATACACCGGGAATTTTCGACCTGAAATATGAGCGTTATGATAATCGTATTGCCTGGAACACGACAGCGGAGATTATGGATGAAGCGAGAATTAATACGACTTTGGCGAAGCAACTTGCGCTTTTCGTAACGCTATATTCTCCTTTACAAATGGCTTCTGACCTGATTGAGAACTATGAAGGTCATCCAGCATTTCAATTTATCCGAGATGTACCCTGCGACTGGGACGAGACCCACATCCTGGACGGCAAGATTGGGAAACATATGATCACTGCCCGCCGTGATGGAAATAACTGGTTCCTGGGCGGTGCTACTGATGAGGAGGCCAGAACTTTAACGGTTGATTTCAGCTTCCTGCCAAAAGGTAAAAAATATGACGCTACCTTGTATGCTGATTCGGAGGAAACGGAACTGAAGCATAATCCGGGAGCTTACCGGATTGAGAAAATTGAAGTGGATGCCAGCACCAAAATGAATATTCCTTGTGCGCAAAGCGGTGGATTTGCGATAAGTGTGTTTGAGAAGTAAGTATTGAATAAAAAAGAAAAGGCTGACTCCGGAAAAGGGGTCAGCCTTTTTTTGTACAACAATTTATATCCAACTATTTTTCAAACCATGCTTTCCCGGTCGAGGACCTAATTCAATACAAGAAAATTCATCAATAAGGTCACCCTAAAACTAAAATTCTTTGAATTTTATTATTTTCAAAAAACTTATTCAGTAATATTTTCAAGAATTAACATCCACTTGGATAACCTATTACGCAAAATAACTACCAAAAATTTGCCTACGACTGTTCAGCCAATGAATAAAAACTTCTGCTCTCCCTGATATGCTTTCCATAAGCCAAAAAATATTTATTCCGAATCAGTAAGGTACTCCTTAACAATCCTTCTAGGAGCCTGTCGGATTAATATCAATTTAGCTAATTCGACGAAATTTTATTTGGAACATCAGCTTACATTGGAGGTATACACTTTTTAAATCCTCTCTATATGGGATTTATAGCAGAATTGTCTTAGCCAAAAAATTGGCTGTTAGAATAATATTTTGTGATTCTAGTGAAATCACTTGTAATCCGACAGGCTCCTAGTCAAAAAACAGAAGCCTTCAGTCCTTAATCCTGATAAAAAGCTCCGTATTGAACTACACCAAGGAAATAGATTGTTTTAAAACCTACTTGACACCTCTCCAATAGCCAAAATACGAACGAGCAAACACGTCCTTTTTTTAACTAACAATTATCATAAAGTCACCTAAAACCAATAGGTGGATTATCCTGATAAAGGTGATTGTTTTCTTTGCGCTTTATCACCTGAACATCAATACCTTGTTTATAATTCGTCTAAATATCAGGCTAACCTATAAAGTCCAACGTTTTAAATTCCGCCAAACGAATCAAATGAATGATTTTTCTCGGGTTTTTCAGGCAATCACCAAACTTTTACTCACTTGAAGGATTAAATTAATATTAATACCAACCATTGGAAATTTGTTTTTCAGAGAAATTTCGCTAAATTAAAGAATGACGTTATCGAATTGATGACCCCATTTTTTTAATATAATTATCCAGACTAATATGAGATATTACGATGCCAACTCCATATTGGGAAGAGCTTTAGAATCCGAACCCAACGGAAGCCTAACGATCGATTTTTTAATGAAGCATCAGGCCAATATGGATCACATAAATGGCCGCATCCGATACTTAATGACCCTTATGGTCAATATGCAGGAAGATCCGGACTTTCCGATCATTGAATTTCAAATCAGAAAAGAAATTGGGATTTTAAAATCCTATATGTGCATGAATCATCTGGCTGAAGAAGCCTATAGCGTTTTAATAAATTAGGATTATAAGTATTGAGAACCGGCCAGAGTGCTGGTTTTTTCTTTTTCAAATTGGCTATTCCATGAAAATTGCCGAAATTTGCCCCCCATAAATTGAAGGCAATGTCGGAAAGCAAAAAAACCAGAATCAACAAATACCTCAGTGAAGTAGGCTACTGCTCCAGAAGGGCAGCGGATAAACTGCTGGAACAAGGTAAAATTACCATCAACGGAAAATTACCGGAACTAGGCACCAAAATTGGCCCAGAGGATGAGGTACGCGTAGAGGGCAAATTAATCTTTACGCCTAAGGAAAAGCCGGTTTATATTGCATTTCATAAACCTATCGGGATTGTATGCACTACGGATACCCGTGTGGAGAAGAATAATATTATTGACTATATCAATTATCCGAAACGCATCTTCCCCATTGGCCGCCTGGACAAACCATCGGAAGGCTTAATTTTCCTGACCAATGATGGGGATATTGTCAACAAAATTCTTCGTGCCCGAAACAACCACGAAAAAGAATACATTGTAACGGTGAACAAGCCTATTACCGATGAATTCATTCAAAAGATGAGTAATGGGGTGCCTATTTTGGATACGGTAACCCGAAAATGTAAGGTGACGAAGATCACCAAATTCAAATTCAAAATTATTCTCACGCAAGGCTTAAACCGACAAATTCGTCGTATGGCGGAATACTTAGGCTATGAGGTGACCAAACTCAAGCGAATACGCATCATGAATGTAAGCCTGGATGTTCCGGTGGGCAAATGGCGGGACTTGACCGCAGAAGAATTGAAAGAAATCAATCGACTGGTTTCTTCCTCTGCCAAAACACATGACGAATAAAAACAAAATTACAGAAAAGCCCCGACTCAAAAAGAGCCGGGGCTTTATAATAGCCATTTCTATATTTGGAAAGCCTTGCCGAGATTATTCACCGTTAAATCCGATGGCCCAACACTGGCAACTCAAAAACAACTCATTACAAGTGCTTTCCTTATGATCTTCAAAAGCCAAAACTGACTAAGCATACATAATTTGGGCCAGGGGGCTATTTCAATAAAGCCTGGTAAGCATCCTCCCAAATTTCAAAGGAAAAGGCCTTTCTCACTTTAAATAATTTAACTTCAATATCGCGGTTACACAAATTACCAATACTACCATGGTGAGTGTGTATCACCTCGGTGTCCGGACTATAATCTCCAGCCTCAATGACTTTCCCGATCTTGATATAGGCATCACGGAAGGGCAAGCCGGCCATCACTTCTTTATTCACCGTTTCCACCGAATACATATACTTATATTTATCATCATCGATGGCTTTATCATTCACCTTGATATTATCCATCATATAGCTGGCAATAGAAAGGCTGTCTTTCATCTGGAAGATCGCCGGCAATAAAACTTCTTTCAACAATTGAAATTCCCGATGATAACCGGAAGGCAAATTGGTGGTCAGCATCAACAATTGCTGTGGCAAATTCTGAATCTGATTCATCCGACCTCTCATAATTTCGAACACATCAGGATTCTTTTTATGAGGCATAATGGATGAACCGGTAGTTAAATGATCCGGGAAAGATAAAAATCCGAAGTTTTGGCTATTGTATAGACAAATATCCATTGCCCAACGGCCAAGTGTCTGCCCCATGGCGGCCATCGCGAAAGCCAGCGCCTGTTCGGACTTCCCTCTGGACATTTGTGCCGCGACCACATTGTAATGCATATTCTTAAATCCCAGCAATCGGGTAGTCATTTCCCTATCTATTGGAAAAGAAGAACCATAACCGGCCGCGGAACCCAGTGGATTTTGGTTAATAATTTCATAGGCCCCCTCCATCAACTTTAGGTCATCTATCAAAGATTCGGCATATGCAGAAAACCATAAACCGAAAGAAGAAGGCATCGCAACTTGTAGGTGAGTATAGCCTGGAATTAATACTTTCTTATGTTTATCCGACAGGTCCAGTAATTTAGTGATTAAATCTGTAGACAAAGTCACTAATTCCTTTACCTCCGCTCTCAGGAACATTTTCATATCCACCAAAACCTGATCGTTACGGGAACGTGCAGCGTGTACTTTCTTCCCCACTTCCCCGAGCGATTCCGTCAGCTGAAATTCTACCTGAGAGTGCACATCCTCTACGCCATCCTGAATGGTAAATTCTCCATTTTCAATTTGCTTATAAATCTCCTTAAGGCCTTTAGTAATCTCTGTACATTCTGCTTCCTCCACTAATCCCACTTTTGACAACATTTTTACATGAGCCATAGAACCTAAAACATCATAGGGCGCCAGGTGAATATCCAAATCACGATCCTGGCCGACTGTATAAGCATCAATAATATTTTCAACGGCCTTCCCGCCTTTATCCCATAATTTCATAATTTCTATATTTAAGCTGTATGAGGAATAGATAGGTTTTCTAAAAGTTTAATATATAAAGGAATAGCTTCTTTTATTTCAGATAGTAAAATATACTCATCTGCAGTATGTGAGCGACTGGACTTCCCCGGGCCCATTTTCAAAGAAGGACAGGAAAGCATCGCCTGGTCGGAAAGTGTGGGAGATCCGTAGTGATCTAAGCCCATGGACTTCCCCTTCTGGATTAAGGGATGATCCAAACTAATTTGAGAACTGTTCAGGTGATAGGATCGGGGATTAATCGTACCGACAATATTGGCCTTAACAATCTCCAATACCTCTTCATTCTGATAGCATTCATTAGTACGAATATCCACCACATAGGAACACTCATCCGGCACCACATTATGCTGGTAGCCTGCATTGATTTGTGTTACTGACATTTTCACAGGGCCTAATAAGTCTGATACCCGCTCAAACTGATGCGTGCGGAACCATTGAATATCATCCATGGCCTTATAAAGGGCATTTTCACCCTCTTCCCGGGCAGCATGACCCGCTTTTCCATGTGCAGTAATGTCCAGCACCATCAGGCCTTTTTCCGCAATGGCTAACTGCATCTCAGTGGGCTCGCCCACTATCGCACAATCGATTTTACCCAAAGTGGGCAACAAGTCCCGGATTCCATCTTTACCGCTGACCTCCTCCTCTGCTGTAATCGCCACGATTAACTGATAAGGCAATGTGGGCAATTGAGACAAATACGCGAAAGTTGCCAATAAGGAAACGGCCGAAGCCCCGGCATCATTGGAACCCAGGCCATACAGTACACCCTCCTCAATCGTTGGTTGAAATGGATCTTTAGTCCAGCCTTTATTCGGCTTTACGGTATCATGATGAGAATTTAATAATAATACCGGCGCTCCTTCAGGCGCGTTGCCTGCTGCAGCCCACACATTATTCTTATCTCTCTTTGGCGCCAAATCCAGCTCCGATAAAAACTTAAAAATCAGGTCTGCGGTCTTATCCTCCTCCCGGCTCAGGGATGGAGTGGCAATCAATTTCCGTAGCAAATCAATTGCCATATCGCTCCATTGTCCTATACTGCGCATAAAGTTGTTCCCTTTTTATCCAAAGCCGTCAGTTGATTCGCATGCGTAATCAACACTTTGGCGACCCCCTTGGATATTGCTAAAAATGCATTGTCTAATTTGGGAATCATCCCATCAAAAATAATTCCCTCGGCCTTTAAGCTTTGGTAAATGGGAGGATTAATCTGCTCAATCACCGAGGAATCATCCTCAGCATCTCTCAGTACTCCATTTTTCTCAAAACAATAGGCCAAAGTCACTTCAAAATGTTTGGAAAGCGCAATGGCTAATCCCGAGGCGATGGTATCCGCATTTGTATTCAAAATACTTCCTTGCTGATCATGAGTCAGTGGAGCCATGACCGGATTCACGCCCTGATTAATCAAGGAGGCCAGCACCTCCACATTAATATCGTCCGGATCAAAATCACCCACAAAGCCAAAATCAATCGGATCGGGATTTCGCTTTTTCGCCGGAATGACATTCATATCCGCACCCGTTAGTCCAATGGCATTACAGCCCAAAGTCTGCAATTCCGCCACAATATTTTTATTGATTAAACCACCATACACCATGGTAATCACCTTTAGCGTTTCTGCATCGGTTACTCGGCGGCCCTCAATCATTTGCGGATTAATGCCCAAAGACTTACTGATCTCTGAAGCAATCTTCCCACCACCATGCACCAATAGTTTATACCCAGGTAAAGTCGAAAAATCCTTCAACAACTGGCTTAACACCTCAGGATTATTCACCACATTCCCTCCGACTTTTACGATGGTCAGTTTCGTTTTCATTTTGCTCACAAGGCTTAAATGTTTTCCAATATTTTCTTCAATACAATGCCGGCAGAAAATAGTCTGTTTTCGGCTTCCTTAATCACCAGGCTATTGTCTATTACTTCATCCGAAGCAATCACATTTCTACGAATTGGAAGGCAGTGCATGAATTTACCGTTATCGGTCAGGGCCATTTTTTCGGCGGTCACCTGCCAGGACTCATCCTGAGAAAGTACCTGTCCATATTCTGTATAAGAGGACCAATTCTTCGCATAGATAAAATCAGCCCCTTCAAAGGCTTTATGCTGATCGTACTCCACCTTAGTCCCCTTTATTACTTCAGGGGCCAATTCATAACCTTCCGGATGTGTCACCACCAAATCCACCTCAGATTCCTGCATCCACTCCACAAAAGAGTTGGCCACCGCCTGAGGCAAAGCACGAGGATGTGGCGCCCAGGTCAACACTACCTTTGGACGCTCCTTCGTCTGGTGTTCCTTAATGGTAATGAGATCTGCAAAAGCCTGCAGCGGATGTCCGATGGCACTTTCCAGGCTGACTACCGGCACCGTTGCATATTCTACAAAAGCATTCAGAATTTTATCCTGATAGTCTGCCTGACGGTCCTTCAATTCAGCAAATGCCCGCACTGCCAGTACATCGCAATATTGGGACATGACCTGAATCGCATCTTTAATATGTTCCTGCGTATTACCATTCATCACCGCGCCGTCTACAAATTCCAGATTCCAGCCATCGCTGCCCACATTCATGACCATGGTTTCCATTCCCAATAACTGAGCCGCACGTTGCGTACTCATTCTTGTCCTGAGACTGGGGTTAAAGAAAACCAGTCCAAGGCATTTACCACTTCCTAATTTCCTAAACACCAATGGGTTTCTTTTTAAATACAGGGCCTCATCAATCCAGGTCTGCAAATTGGTAACGTCTTTTACGTTAGTGAATTTTGGTAATTTTGCCATAAAAAAAATGGTGAAAAATTAAACTTATATTAACTGCATCTCAAGAAGTACCGTTTGTAACTTCTCAACAAAAATATCCATGCTCTGCTTCCCCAGATTAAGGGTAGGCAGCAATCGTATTTGATTAGGATTAGCCGAAACACCTGTTAAAATATGATGTTCCATGGCCAGTGATTTACGCATATCTTTAATGGGGAAATCAAAATTTACCCCAAGCATAAAGCCTAAACCCTCTACGCTTTGAACAGCAGGAATCGCCTCTATCTGTTTTTTCCATTCCGCTCCTACCTCGGCCACATAAGGGATCAGTTCCTCCTCCTCTATCACTTCCAATACCGCCAAAGTAGCTGCACAGGCTAAGTGGTTTCCGCCAAAAGTAGTTCCTAATAATCCATAGGAAGCCTCAATCTTGGGGGAAATTAAAATTCCTCCCACCGGGAAACCGTTCCCCATGCCTTTTGCCATGGTTATGATATCGGCCTGCACGCCCTGATGCTGGTGCGCGAAAAACTTACCGCTTCTCCCAAAACCGGATTGAATTTCGTCCAAAATCAATAGGGCGCCATATTCATCACATAAAGCTCTTAATCCATGTAAAAATTCCGGAGAAGGCACATAAATCCCCCCTACTCCTCGAATTCCCTCAATAATTACCGCTGCCGTTTCTCCTTTTTTCAGCACATCTTCTACTGTACCCAACTGCTCCGGCTCCAGAATTTCAACCTGATGTCCCTGATTGAAAGGCGCCTGAATTTTGGGATTATCCGTTACGGCAACCGCGCCGGAAGTACGGCCATGGAACCCTTTTTTAAAGGAAATAATGCCCGCTTTACCGGTATGAAAAGAGGCCAGCTTCAGGGCATTTTCCACGGCTTCTGCTCCGGAATTACAGAAAAACAGGGCGTAATCCGGATAACCGGATAATGCGCCCAATTTGTTAGCCACTTCCTTTTGAATCGGTATCTGCACGCTATTGGAATAGTAGCCAATTTTGCGCATTTGATCCTGAAGACGGGACAAATAGTGCGGATGATTATGTCCGATGGAAATCACAGCATGCCCCCCATACAAATCATAATATGGATTATTATTCTCATCAAATACCCGACACATTTCCCCATGGGTCAGTGTAACAGGCATTAAAGGATATACATCAAATAAATTCATAATCACTAATTAAAACATGCTTGCTTTAAGCTGAATACCGGTATTCTCAGGAAGACCAAACATTAAATTCATGTTTTGTACCGCCTGTCCGGAAGCTCCTTTCAACAAATTATCAATACAAGAAGTGATTAATATTTTGCCATCTATCTTTTCTATACTCAGGATACATTTATTCGTATTTACGACTTCTTTTAAAGAAATTTTATGATCTACCACATGAGTAAAGGCTGCGTCAGCATAAAATTCCTCATATCTAGCCTTGACTTCTTCTAGTGTTAAATCACTTTTGAAATAAGCCGTTGCAAAAATTCCTCTGGCAAAATCACCTCTAATAGGCAAAAAGTTAATATCATGATCAAAACCATTACCCGCCTGCACCATACTTTCACCAATTTCCCCTAAATGCTGATGGGCAAAAGCCTTATAATGGGATACATTATTATTTCTCCAGGAGAAATGCGTAAAGGCGGTTGGATTCTGGCCTGCCCCTGTGGACCCGGTAATGGCATGAACATGCACATCATCCTGGATCAGTCCTGCCGCTGGCAATAAAGCCAGTTGAATGGCAGTAGCAAAACATCCCGGATTAGCGATATGATTAGCCCCTTTGATGGCATTTTTATTCAATTCCGGTAAGCCATAAATAAATACCCGATGATCAGAAGCCACAGACTTATCCTTCAAACGGTAATCATGGCTCAGGTCAATGACTTTAACAGAAGAGGAAAGAATGGTTTTATCAATAAATTCTCTTGACTTTCCGTGGCCCATGCAAAGAAAAAGCAAGTCCACATTGTCCTGATGCTGCGCCACAAATTCCTGGTCAAAATCACCAATCAGATCATGGTGAATTTCACTCACTTTCAGCCCTGCCTGAGAAGTAGACTGCACAAACTGGATTTGAATTTGAGGATGATGTACCAAAAGTCTCAATAATTCTCCGGCAGTATAACCTGCCCCACCGATAATTCCTACTTTAATCATGACTGCTTTTGCTTTTGAATAGCGTGAAAAATTTTGGTTTGGTTAGCTAAAATTTTGGTAAATCCCTTCACATCTTCCCCACTCCAGCTTAGGTTTTCCTCTCCGTATTTACCGAAGTCACTGCTCATTAAATCAAAATCTGAACTAATGCCTTCCACCTGGAAACGATAAGGCGCCAGCAGCACGGTAACCTTTCCGCTTACATTTTCCTGGGTTTCTGCTAAGAAAGTTTCAATGTTTCTCATCACCGGATCCAGAAACTGGCCTTCATGTACCAGCATACCATACCAGTTGGCCAACTGCTCCTTCCAGTATTGCTGCCATTTGGTTTGGGTGTGTTTCTCCAAGGCATGGTGCGCCTTAATCATAATCAGTGGTGCGGCAGCTTCAAAACCTACTCTGCCTTTAATCCCGATAATGGTATCTCCTACATGAATATCCCGGCCAATACCATAAGGGGCCGCAATAGCGGTTAATTTTTCAATATTGGTCACCGGGGAGGCTTTCTCGCCATTGACGGCCACCAACTCTCCTTTCTCAAATTCCAAAGTAACCGTTTCCTGCCCTTCTTTGCTTACAGGAGTAGGATAAGCTTCTTCCGGTAATGCCTGATGGGAAGTCAGGGTTTCTGCTCCCCCCACGCTGGTACCCCATAGCCCCTGATTGATGGAATATTGTGCTTTAGCCCATTCCTTCTCTACCCCAAACTGCGCCAAATAGTCAATTTCCTGCTGGCGGCTTAATTGCTGATCTCTAATAGGGGTAATGATTTTCACATCAGGACAAAGAATATGAAAAACTAAATCAAAACGTACCTGATCGTTTCCTGCACCAGTACTTCCATGGGCAATATGCGCTGCATCAATTTCTTTTGCATATTCCGCTATCGCCACTGCCTGAAATACTCGCTCGGCACTTACAGACAAAGGATAAGTATTATTTTTCAACACATTTCCGAAAACCAAATACTTCACACATTGCTGGTAAAAGGTCTCCACCTGATCCAAAGTTTTGTGAGAAGCTGCCCCCAGCCCCATGGCTTTCATTTCAATTTCCTGCAATTCTTCCGCGGAAAAACCACCGGTATTCACAATGGCGGTATGTACTTCCAAACCCAATTCATGGGTCAGGTATTTCACACAATAACTGGTATCAAGGCCTCCACTAAAGGCTAAAACGACTTTATCTTTCTTTGCTGACATTATATATACGCTTTAAAAAAATTCTACACTGCTTTTTTCCGTCCGGCCACCCGGATAATCTTATCTATGGCCTTTTGGACATTACTTTTGCTGTTCTTTTTCGGGTCAAACAACATTCCCGTACACAAGCACATTTTCTGCTCATTACGCTGAAGAATATCAAAATTCTTACAACTCTGACAGCCCTGCCAGAAGGTAGGGTCATCCGTGAGCTCGGAAAACGTCACGGGTTTATATCCCAAATCCGAATTTATTTTCATCACCGCTAAAGAGGTGGTAATTCCAAAAATCTTGGCATCTGGAAAAAGCTCCCTGGAAAGTTTAAAAACGGCCGACTTAATCTTTTTCCCCAGGCCATATTTACGGTAATCCGGCAATACGATCAGGCCCGAATTGGCCACGAACCGCTCATGCCCCCAGACCTCGATATAGCTAAATCCGGCTAGTTTATCTCCATCTAAAGCCAGTACCGCCCGCCCCCGACTCAATTTTTGCTCAATATATTCCTGAGAACGCGTGGCGATACCCGTTCCTCTTTGTTGAGCTGATTCGGCCAAAGCCTCGCAAATCTTCCCAGCCAGTACCATATGCTCGCTGGAGGCCTTTACTATTTTTATCCCTGTCATTTGAAATCAGAAATAAGACGTCAACCGAAAAAATCCGGTTAATTTCAGAATGTTATTAAAAATTTGGAATTGCCTACCCAGGGACACAAAAGAACATAGGATAACCCTCATGAAACGATTAAGAGTTTCCTTATTAAGCTCTAAAATTTCAGAGCCCCTTTTCGGTCATTCAATAAATTTGGGTATATATTTCGAAGAGATCAGAGCACGTAGCTCCGACATAAAAAAACACGCCCTAAGGGCGGCGGCGTCGCAAAACGCGTCGAACACAAATAGCCAAAGCTACTGAAGGCTCAGTGGCTAGCGTTAAAAGGGCGATATTTGTGTCTTTGATTTTCATTACACCTCAAAGGAAATTCAAAATCCTTAAAATAGCAAGCGATATTTATTTATTTTTCAATAAAGCTTTATCTCACTAATGAGATTCATAACAGCCTATTGAGCTATTGTTATTTTACTCCATTCTGACTAAGCATACTCCCTTTCCTTGAGGAAAGTATATTGAAAATTCCACCTTCGTGATGATATAAGTACGGAACCGCAAAATTTCAACATGACAAAAGTCATTCCTCTAGCTAACATTCATCAAATAAGATTTTAGGATTATTGGGTAAATTATAAATACGGTTTCCAAATCCCCCTGAGCCCATGAAAGATTTAACATTGTACCCTGCGCTTATTTTCTATAATGGAGAGAAGTTTCTTGATCAGGAAATTCTAACCTATGTAGAAAGTATTTTCCCACAATATAAAGCGGAAGATATCTCCCATAAAAAGTTAACAAAAGGGGAGATCGAACAGCTTTCTTTACATTTACATTTATCAATTTGGGAAATAATCAATAAGGATTCGGCCTATTACCGAATGTTTGCTGAACATATTGAAGAAATGTCACCAGAGGAAATTATTGACCTTATTTGCCGACACCCGGACTTGTTGAAATCCCCCATCATTATTACTCAACAAAGGTCCTTTATTGCCAAATTCCCCAGAGAAATACTGGAGTTGGCATTAATTTAAGAGCAATTTGAAATTCATAATTCAGGACACCAATCCTTGCCTGCATTTTAATATTATTAAAATAATATTATATTGGTTATAAATACCTGAATTATGAATTGCTCGTCTCCACATCCCCTCCTGCTTCTCCTGCTTCTCCCCTTTCTTGCTTCCTGCGATAAAATCAAGGAAAGAGCTTATGCGATATCTCCTGCAGACACCGTTAAGTTCGTAAAAGAGGATTGGGCATTGAAACTCACTTATTGTCAACCTACCAAAAAAGGGAGGTTAATCTTCGGTACAGAGGAAGAAGAAGCTTTGGTGCCTTATGGCAAAATTTGGCGCACCGGAGCAAATGATGCCTCCGAAATCACCACCAACAAGGATCTACTTATTTATAATGATACTTTAAAGCAGGGGCGATATTCCCTGTATACGATTCCTGAAAAAGATCACTGGACTATAGCCATCAATAAAAAAGTGGATTATTGGGGCATGTCTCCTTTCGGGGAAGTATACGAACCTGAATTGGATGTATTAAGATTTAAGGTGCCGGTGAAGCAAATAAAACCGATTATTGAACCGTTTACCATGGAATTGAACCAGAAGCCGGATGCTTTAATTTGGACTATGAAGTGGGATCAAACTGCGGTAGAAATTCCCCTGAATCTCAAACCATAATCGCAAGTTCCAATCGGATCTATTCCATAAACTACTTTATCTCATCAATGCCTTTGTGGAGGCATAGGCCTAAAACTTGTACCTTTTTAGCCTACATTTTACAGAAACCACCTATGGTATTGTAAAGATCATGCTCGAAGAAAATGAATACTTGTCGGATCCCTCGGTGGAAATAAAAGCGTGTTTAACAGTCAAAATTCGCAGCGAAAATTTGAAGTATTGAAGATGTGATAAAGGATTATTTTGAGAGAATGGCAGCGCTATTGTTAAGAAATTATCCAAAATCGCTTCCGTTAATTCGAATTTGCCGCCGGATGGTGCGCTTTTAACATGCTCTAATTTAGGAAACCCTGATTGACCTGTTTGTCCCCATTGAGCTAGCTCCGAAATGCCTGCTGTATTTATTTTCAATTAACAGGGTGATTCAATTTCCTTCTATAAAAGAATTGTATTCTATCAATTAATAAAAACCAACATAATACCTGGTCGATAAACTAACCCTTCGAAAAACAATAAGCCAAAATTGGTGATCCTCCTAAATCCTTTGCTGGTGACTACTTCGATCAACCTGCTGATGGAATTTTTGAATATCTTCCGCATTCCGCAAAGGAAACCAATGCTTATCTTCCACTAAAAACTTATTCCCCTGAAAAGTAGGAAGAAGCTGGTAACCTTTGGTAAGATAATTCGGATGATCATGGGCAAATATACAGGCCCTCGGCTTGGCAAATTCCTGTGCATATTGAGCAGTATGCATAGTACCGGATTGCAGCTCCGTTTCTATCACAATCACCCCATTACTCATTCCTGCCTGAATCCGATCCCTTTCTTTGAAATACTGCTTTTGAGGAACAGTACCTAAAGGATACTCGGAAAGCAGACAGCCGCCTTCCCTGGCAATTTTTTGAGCCAAAGGCGCATGCTCCGAAGGATAAACATTTAAAAGATCCGTGGGCAAAACGGCCACTGTCGGGGTGCCATATGAAAGGGCCATTCTATGCGCCATCGCATCACAGCCTTTTGCCAGGCCACTTACTATGGTATAATCATAAGCCTGGAGGAGATATTTCCCAATCAGTCGCTCCCCTACCTTCAGTCCGAATTCAGAAGGAGATCGGCTTCCAACAATGGCCATATGATTTCCCAAAAGTGCATCCAGATTACCCCTGGCATACAAAAACTCTGGGCTATCGGGTATTTTTCTTAATTGCGGTGGATAATAGGCATTTTGTTTTTGAATCAAATGTATGCCCGCAGCTTCTGATCGGTCCAGTATTTTATCAGAAAGGTCCAGCGCCTTTTGAATATCTGCCCTGGTAATGGATTTAATTCTACCGTTCTCACTTTTTAACTGGCTGATTAATTGAACATATGCCTGTTCATTAGGAAAATCAACCTCATACCGATCCATATATTGCTTAGCGGAACTAAGGGCTACTTTCCCAACGTTATTACACAAGGAGAGTACAAACAAATGATAATCGAAGTCTAACATTATCTTAATTAGATTGATTATAAATAATCAAAAACTGTATATTGCCAAAAATATTAATCAAGCTTACAAACTTCAAATGAAATTCCAAACATCCCAACGACCATTCATAGGTATTTTATTTTTTATACTTTATACCCTCGCTAATCAGTCCTTTGCGCAGCCTGCGGCCTACCAATGGTTCACCGCCAATGGCAAAAAAACTAACTTCAAAAAAGTACTGAAAGGGAGTGCTTCCGCAAGGGTGATTTTATTTGGAGAATTACATACAGATCCCATCTCACACTGGATGCAAAACCATTTAGCTCAGGGGCTTTATAGTCAAAATAAAAAACTGGATTTGGGTTTGGAGATGCTGGAAACGGACCAACAATTACTCGTGACAGAATATATGCAAGGCTTGATCAGCAAAAAGAATTTCAGTGATCAGGCCAGACTCTGGGGAAACCAGAGCACAGATTACCAACCCATCATGGATTGGGCGAAAGAAAACCATCTGGAAGTAGTGGCTACCAATATCCCGAGAAGATATGCCAATATCGTTTTCAAGCAGGGCCTGGATATACTGGCCTCCTTGCCTGCCCAGAGCCATGCTCTGATTGCTCCCCTGCCTATTCCGGTAGATACCACGCTTAGCCAATATCAAAAAATGCGGGCAATGATGGGAGGCCATGCAGGCGCTAATATCATCTATGCCCAGGCGGTAAAAGACGCCACCATGGCACACAATATTTTTCAGCATGTGCAATCGGATCGTCAATTCTTGCATTTACACGGAAGTTACCATTCCGATTTCCAACAAGGAATCCCCTGGTATTTAAGAAGAATACAGTCGGATCTGGCCATCATTACCATCGCCACAGTATATCAGGAGGAATTGGATCAATTGGAGGATAAACATCTGGGGCAAGCCGACTTTATTTTAGTAGTTCCTGCTGATATGACCCAAACCAATCGATAAAATGGGAAAAGAAGCAGTCCAAATATTTATTTTCAATCTGGAGACTCCTCAACGGGAAATCCTGGAGGAACTACGGTACCAAATCCTTTCCTGCCATCCGGAGATTACCGAAAAAATCGCTTATGGCATTCCCTTCTTCTATTTCAGGGGCCCGCTTTGCTACCTGAATCCTCACAAAAAAGACAGTGGCTGCGATATCGGTTTTTATTGGGGGAAATTTCTACCTGATGCCGCAGGTATATTAGAAGAAAAAAACCGGAAACAAGTCAGAACCATTAACATTAACGATTTTCAAAGCACGCAAAAAAAGGCGGTTGTGGAAACAATTCGCACAGCGATAAAATTCAATTCAGAAAGAAAAAACTAAGCCGAATAATCCATGCTTAAATCCACCTTGAGCTGCAGGGCGAGCAAAATGTAGGAGTAGCCCTATTTGAAGTTTTTTCCAAAGATGAAGACCGTAAAGAGAAATCAGGCTTAGCCCAATTGAGGCTAGTAAAAACCAATGAAAAGCACCTGTTACTAATTGACAATAAGAGGATTGGGCCGGTCTTATGTATTCTGTAGTGAATGATTCGGCTAAAAGCGCACAAAAAAGGCGATCTTTCTAAATCAGATCGCCTTTTTTTATGCTTTACAATAAAACCTACTTATCTACTCAAATCAAAACTCATCCCCACACCTGCCTGATAAAGGTTACCGTTGGTATAATCTCCTAACAAACGCGCCTGTACAGCCGCTCGTTTGCTAACTTTCCAGGAAGCAATCGCGATAAAGTTCGTCCAATCCCAAACTTCCAATCCCCAGTTATACTCCGGCTCTGAGGCCATCACCAGGGTTAAATTTTTTATATTAAAAGGAGCAATAAAAACAAAAGCCCATCCCAGCTGACTTACAGCAGCGCCTCTTTGGAGGACATCTCCGGTTTCTGGATCTGTTTTTACTGCCGTGGTAAAATTGTAACCCGAACCCACTGATGCCGCAAATAATAGATGATCATTGATGGGTAAATACAAATCCAAATACCCTACCAACGCATACTTCAAACCAAAGGACTCCTCCGCACGCAAATTCAAAGGATTATTTTTAAATTTATAGTTTTGCTGCATCCAGAAGCGGTAATTACCATCTCCATTAAACTCAGGAAAGGCATGATACATCATCGTAATCATACTCCAGTCTCCTAGTATTTCAGTTTCAAACTCTTCCTTTTCAAACTTTTCTATTGCGTCCTCCACCGTCTGACCTTTTGCCAAAAAGGGAAGTAAAATTATTACCAACAGTAAAACTTCTTTTTTCATTCCTTTGATTTCAAATTCAATCTTCAAAGGACATTTACCAAAAATTAAACCAAAAGCGTAAACTCATTATATTTTAATCTCGGAAGAAATGGAAATATCAGCCCCTGCAGTGGCCATTTCCGCCAAGGCACGCTCCCCATCTCCGGCATTTAAATTCACCGCACGCACTCCATCAGTCACTACCCTAACCTGATAGCCAAGGGATAAAGCATCCAGCACCGTAAACTTCACACAGTAGTCGGTAGCAAGCCCAAGCACGATTAATTCCTGAATATTTTTTATTTTTAAAAATTCATCCAATTCCGTCTGGTGACGTCGGCCATTGTCGAAAAAACCACTGTAGGAATCCACTTCAACGTCTTTTCCTTTCTGCACCACTATAGCGCGCTTGGCTATTTCTAAATCTTCAAAAAAAGCCGCCCCATGCGTTCCCTGCACACAATGATCCGGCCATAACACTTGTGGCATGCCATTCATAGTTATCATTTCCCCAATCTGCCTGCCTTCATGTTGAGAAGCAAAACTTTTATGGCCTGCAGGATGAAAATCCTGTGTAGCAAATATGGGAAGCCCTTTAGACATCAAATCCCTAACCACAGGTATAATCTCATTGGCTTTAGGAACAGCAAGTGCCCCACCTTCCAGAAAATCATATTGAAGATCTACAATTAATAATGCCCGCATGATAATTTATAATGATGTAACTTAATTTTACCGAATATGTACAATATTACAATAGAGAATGCATAATTTAGTTGATTCAATCATATGGTTCACTTCTGCCCCCTTCATGATAACCCATAATTCACTTAAATACAACGCCATTTTACTTCTTTGTCTGGTTTTACCTCATATTAGCTGGGCACAAACGAAAGAAAGGCCCAAGGTAGGGATTGTACTTTCAGGAGGTGGGGCAAAAGGCTTGGCCCATATCGGTGCCCTGAAGGTAATTGAGGAAATTGGGGTTCCAATAGATTATGTCGCCGGCAATTCCATGGGAAGCATCGTCGGTGCACTTTACGCTATGGGCTACTCTGCAGAAGAATTGGATTCCATTGCCAGACATACCCCCTGGGAAACCATATTGATAGATCAGATTGACCGGGCCAGCTTAAACCTGGAAGAGCGGGATAATTACTATAAGACTTTTTTGAGGTTAGACTTCGACAAAAAGGGCATCCATCTGCCCGGAGGCGTCGTGGAAGGCCATAATGTTACCAATTTATTGAATGAACTCTGTGCTCCGGCATTTAATTCCCCTAACTGGGATGACTTCCCCATTCCCTTTCGCTGCGTAGCCACAGATATTGTTACGGGAGAGGAAGTCATTTTTGATCACGGCTATCTTCCGGATGCTTTGAGAGCTAGTATGTCTATTCCCTCCGTTTTTGCCCCCATTGAAATTGAAGGGCGCTTACTTGTTGATGGGATGATCATTAATAATTATCCGGTAGATGTAGTCCGAAATATGGGTGCCGATATCATTATTGGTCTGGATGTGCATGGAGAACTGGCCCAGCAAAAAGACCTCAATTCCATGTTTGCCGTCCTTAATCAAACCATGTCTTTCTATGGAGAAGAAAATTACCGAAGAAATAAAGAACTCGTTGATCTTAGTATTCGACCGGATCTAAGCGGCTATTCCGCCGGAAGCTTCAGTGAAGTCGACACCCTTACTAAACTTGGGGAACTCGCTGCTCTGGAACACCGGGAAGCACTACAACTATTGGCAGATAGCTTGAATGCAAACCATAAAGCCTCAAAGAAAAAACGCCCTTTCCTGAAATCCAACGAATTAAGGATTTCCAAAGTAGATTATGTGGGCAGCAAGAACATTTCCAAGCGAAGAAAAAAAGAACGAAGCGCGGTACAGGAGGGTGACCCTCTGAACTTTGAAAATTTGAAAGAAACCGTAGACCGCATGTATGCCAGCCGCTTTTTCAAAAGTGTATCTTATGAAATCCTACCTTCCACAGACAGTTCACAAGTGGAAATTGCCTTCCGGGCAAAGGATCGAACACCGGGTAGCCTCGGAATAGGGCTCCATTATGATCCTGATTTCGGCCCCGGTATTTTGTTTCAGGGAAGTTATAACAACCTATTCACCAAGGACAGCCGCATGAATGCCAGTCTGAAAATTTCTAAAAACCTCCGGGTAAATGGAGATTATTGGTGGTATGGCAAAAACCGCATTGACTACTCTCTGGGAGTCGATTTCGATCAAATGAATTTCAACCAGCAGTTTGGCTTTACCGGCTTCAAGACAGAGCTCTACCTGCGTACTTTGACCGTCGACTATATGGCCCACACCAATCTGGGAAAAAGCTGGCTCATTAGTACAGGAATCGCTATGGATTACACCTTCCGAGACAGTGATTTTGAAAAAGAATTGAATTTAAAAGATTCCACTAATGGGTTTTACCTCGGGGCAAGGGTGGCTATTCTACGCGACAACCTGGACAAACCCTATTATCCACATAAAGGAGGGCGTTTCAAGGTCGATAGCCGTTTAGTGAAACATTTCGGCGAGATACCGCTCAACCTATTAATTAACATCAAGGGAACACGAGCTTTTCCCCTCTCCCCCCAATTTACCCTTTTAACCAAAGGAATGCTCCACATTAACTATGCCGACCAGCTGCCTGGCGCTTATTACGCCATTATGGGAGGAAGAGGTAATAATTATAAGCAGCCCGGAGTACATTCCTTTCATGGTTTTAAAATAGCCGAAATTACCGGCCCGAATGCCCTGTTAGGGAGTTTGGCTTTTCAATATGAAGTTTTAAAAGATCATTATTTACAGATGCATATGGATGCCGGAAAAGTGGAGGACAACCGCCGGAACCTCTTTACTTTCCATAATTGGGAATGGGGAGCTGCCCTTACCTACGGATATAATTCCTTCATAGGCCCTATTGAGCTGACCACCTCCTTTAATAGTAAAGATCAATTTTTACTATATCTGAATATTGGCTTTTGGATTTAATTTTCTGGAAAAGAATATTTTTTTTTAGGGGGACTGCTGCCGCCCAGGCGTCAGCACCGGGCTCGCGCGGCTCACCCCATCGGCCTTTTGGGCCGCTGTGGTTCAGACAAGCCCGCTTCATCCCTGCCCCAGGCGGGCGATGGCCCGCAAATATAACCACCTAATAGGCAACTCCTCCTTTTCTGCAAAAAAAAGGCTTCCTATTGGAAACCTTTAAGCCGAATAATTCCTGATTAAATCCTCGTTTGGCTGCTAAGCAGGAAAATGAAGAAATTTTGCCTATTTCGAATTTTTCCAAGAAGCAAACGAATGTGGAAGAGCAAGCCTACCCAAATTGGAGCTATTAAAAATCAAAGAACAAAACCTATAATAAACTGACGATAGAGGCCTTGCGATGGCTTGATGAATTTACCATCGAATCATTCGGCTTAAATAGCCGAACCCACAAATCATTTAATACAAAAATCCAACGCCTAAATGAAAACCCCAGTTTTGCAAATTAGAAATACGACTGGTTTCATAAGTTATAAAATTATATTTCACCTTAGCCGTAAAACCCCAGGTGGCGGAAAGCCCCAAAGGTACATATATACCTGCCTCAGGACTAAAGGTGAAATCCCAGGCCTCATCTCTCACTGCTAGTGAACCAATCTGAGTTTCCAATTCGGAGTACTGGACTCCTAAGCCCAAGCTCACGAAGGGCTCTACCGTCGCTTCCGGTAAAAAGAAATAACTGGCATGCGCCATTAAAGGCAAGGCGTATAGATAATCATATTTACGACCTGTTATCGCTCCGGGAGCAATTAATAATTCATAGGTAGATCGGTTAAATTCCGCATACTGGCCATACCAACCAAAGGAGCCTCCAATAGCAATATTATCATTAATAAAGCCGGCACCTGTAACGGATATGCCACGAAAAGAAGTGCGGGCAATGAATGCCTCCTGATCTCCTGTTGGAACGGTGATTACATAATCCATGGTCCAGAATGAACGCCTCACATTATAATCTCTAACTGCCGAATCTGGTATGGGAGCGTATTCTTGTCCAAAGGCGGTTACTGTAGTAATACACAGTATGATAAAAAGATAGAAGATGGTTTTCATGATTACTGATTTGGAGTGATTAAATAAGGAGACTGTACAAAAGACTGCTCAATCCCACCAAACAAACGATCTCTGTTCACATTATCACTACCGGAAACAATTCCATCCACCAAAGCCTGCCATCTGAAAAGTAAGGGGGGCACATCCTCCGGATCTAAATCTTCCGGATCAATATCGGGGTTTTCTTCCAGCCAATCCCGATAATCTTTTAAAGACTGTCCATCCACCACCTCAGTCAATAAGGTGCCCGTTTGATAAGAATAGGAATAAATATAGGATGGGTACCAAGGATAATAACCGCCCCAATAGCCTCCACCCCAACCAGGATAATACCACCCCCAATAACCAGGATATCCCGGACCCCACCACCAGCCAGGCACACCACCAATCACCTGATTATTCAGTGCTAGAAATACCAAATTCACTGCGAAAGACTCACTGGCATTTTCCATAATAAAGGTGGAATCCTTTTCCTCGTATCCAAGAGCCAAAAACTCCTGACGGGTAGCATCGATAATATCCTCAGAATACTCCTTAATAAATTCATCCCGCTTATCATCATCATCTTTAGAGCCCACATATTCCACAGTATCCCTCAAAATAAAATAGCGATACTGCGCATTTGGTTTACCATCAACATAAAACTCCTCATCATAATAGGTAATGGTAAGATCCAAATCATCGATAAATTGCGGCCCCCGATCTGGATAACAGGCTGCCAACAATAAAAGGCTTAATAGTATAAGCCTAAAGGGGGAAAAATTGATTTTCATCTTAATTGGTGATAGGTGAACGATTAGGTAATGCTAATTTTGGTTCAACACAAAACAGATTAGGCCATTCGCCGAATAAAACCCATTCTGGTTAAACTTACTGATTACTTCTCCATTATGTGCATTCATCTGCTGGTAGAAATAATTTGCCGCCTCTGGTTTAGCCCCCATATTTTCGGACTTTTTTGATTTTGCCTCTTGTGAGGTCTATTTTTCCATTATAAGTTTGTGTTAGCAAAGAACGATCGACGGCGATTAATTTACCGAAGGTTGTAATGAATTTGGAGTGTTGGGCCCATTCACATCCTCATTCAAATATCCCTCCCCATTTAGGGTCGGTATATTTGAGCAAAGAACTTCTCTCTGACTCATAATCCCCGAAAGTTGACTATGGGGTACTGTAAGTCTAAATTTCACCTTTCGCTCGTTTATTACTGTGCGTTCAATCAAATCATATTCCCACGCCTTCCAAAACAAATTGGGACTAAGATGAGCTATTGACCCATGTAATCTAACATTGTTATATTTTTCATAAAACACTTCTAACCTTTCTCTTAATTCCTCTAAGTTCCAAAATGGCGCTTGTCCCAAGCCCTTCTTAAGAATGCTATGAAAGCTTTCAATATGGCCATTCTCCTGGGGCGTATAAGGATGTGTAAAGGTTTGATGAATACTATTTTCCCTTAAAAATTCTTGAACGCTTTTAGCGCTAAATTGAGATCCATTATCATTCCTTAATTCAACATGAAGATCCTGTTTCAATAAGTCATTTGGTTGCAAATAATTATCTATTACCCTTTCCCAGGCTTTAATGACCATTTTTTGATCCATTTGATAGCCAACCGACCAATCTAATATTACTCTTGTAAATGTATCAATAATGCTTAATATATAAGCATGACGCCTATGCTCTGTTACCCAAACCATTTTAATATCCATTTCTAAAACCTGCAATGGGCGTTCTGGGCATACACAGCGATATTTGACGTAATTTTTATCACTAACCTTCCTTTTTTCCTGAAGTAAATCTGCGTCCTTCATCAAACGGAAAACCTTTTTATGATTAATATTATATCCTTCAAGCTTCAATTGACTGGTCATCATACGATAGCCATAATTAGTGATTGGATCTTCTTTTAAGCGCTTAATTTGCCCTATTACATCCTCATTGGGTACTACCGAATGCCCCTTTTGAGTTGTAGTAGTGGCTTTTCTGCCTATATGTTTACGATCTTTAATAGGCTGGTAATAGTATTTGTGTTTTGTTATTTGGGCAATCAAAATAGCTTTATCTCGTTTTAGCCCCAGACCAGTGTATTTTCGTGCTATTTCCGCCCTTTCGTCTGAGGATATTTCTTTTTTAGCAGCTCATCCTTCATTTTGGATTCAAGCTCCTTTTCAGCGATGATTTCCTTTAATAGGGCATTCTCTTTCTCAAGACGCTTTATCTCCTTTAATTGAGGTATAGTCATCCCGCGAGTGAAACCTGCCTCTCCCATGGTTTCATATTTTTTCACCCAATTTTTATAGGTGGCTGGATAAACTCCATACTTACTTAGAGTTTCTTCTACTCCTCTTTCCTCGCATTCTTTTAGAATAGCTAGCTTCTCTTCCTTGGTTCGTGTTACTCTTTTCATCGGATTTCAAATATTGTAAAAAAAAAATTAAGTCCGACTATTTATGGGGCGGAATCACCTCCTCATGTTCAAACAAGACAAGAACCTCCAGACCATCTGTTAGCGATACGTCAACAAGCCTTCTGTGATCGGAATGATACTCTAAAGATATTTGAGCTTTATACCCTTGAAGTGTAATTTCTTTTCTCATCATTGAATCATTTGATCTTCAATAATATTAAAAGGAAATTTGAAAACAATGTTACCTTTTTGGCAAAATTAATTAAAATCACGCACCCCACCTCCTAAGATTAAATGTAGGTTAACGGGATAAAATAGATTGTTTATATTATTATTCCAATTCCTAATTAAATAAAAAAAGGAAGATCATGCGATCTTCCTTTTAAATTATCCTGGCTTAACAATTTTATTTTCAGAATAATAGCCTTACCATTCCAAAAACAAAAATGAAAAAAAATTGGCTTATTTCATCAAGGCGATCAATTCGCCGTAAAAACCATCGATTTTTTCAACTGTTTCGGTACGAATACCGGTGTAATATTTTTTCTTACTTCCCTCAATATTTTTAGCGTTCACCTCATCAATTTTTTCCTGCTCCAAGTTCACCGCCTTTTCTACCAGGGATTCTACTTCAGCTTCATTTTTCTCTTCGATCAACAAATATAGCAATGCGTCACCTACAAACTCATTAGTTAAATAGTGTACTACTTTCTTTAAGTCTCTTTTACTTGCCATTTTTATTCAGATTTTGATTTGGCACAATATCATCAAAAAAAAAGAAATCCCTAGGGATTTCTAATTTATTACCTAAAATGATTTTTAAGCCATTCATTATTTTTGTCCAGTGTATCCATTTCTTTCTCCAATTCACTGGTGATCTGTTCTAGCTCCAATTTTTGCTTAATTTGGTTTAAGTCCTTTTGTAGGGAGTAATACCTTCGGTGTAAATCAATTAATTGATCCATCACTTCCTCTGAAATCCCATGGTGTTCCAATTGATCTATCAGGCGCTCATGGGCCACTTTTAATTTTTCAGATACTTGCTGTAATTCTTTTAGACGATCGAATAGCATGGCTTTTTTAATAAAAACCATACATCAACCCCATTGTTTTTAGCTATTTTGAAAACAATGCTGATAAATCCACCTGCTTACAAAAAGAAAACAGGGCAGGTGATATTAAAGTATGATTAATAACACCCTCTGACAATAAACTGGATTGCCAGAATATTTGCTTTTCTCCCTGATGATCTAGGCATACTACTACTTTATAAGGAGTAGATGATCTACCAGTCATCCAGGCATATTCGCCATTCAATACCTTGGCATCTTCAAACTTTAGTACGCTTCTAATCCCCCGAAATATTTCCAGATCATTCGTTGCGAACTGTTCACAAAACTGCACAAAGCCGATCGTATTGGCATCTTCATGCAAATCATTGATTTTATAATATTGCCTTTGGGCCGCTTTTACCGTTTCCTCGACCTCAATGGTGATCGTACCAAACTCTTCATTAGCTAACCACATCGTTTTGCTGACCATACGCTCCACGGTCCACATTTTTAGCAGGTCTTCTAAATGATCATCTATGGCTGGCATTCCCTCAAAGGCCACCGGACATACGAGTACATTTAATTTGGAGTCCAAATAAAGCATTCCTCTGCCTTCAGAAACGTATCCCAGCGAATGAAAACGAGAACCATCTTCAAATAAATGATCCTGCTGTTTATGGCCTAATTGCTCCTGAAGATCCTCAACGGAAGTATTATGTTCAATAATTTCCATTATATTTTATTGCATAATTTGAATTCAAAATGCCAAATTAAATTGGCATAATTAAATTTTTGCGCATTTTATACTATACCATCAAATGTAAGAAATTCTTCATTTCATCAACTTTTATCCAAAAATGCAAGCTTAAATACTAATTTACTTAAGGCGATTAACACAAATTTGGGCCACGGAAATATCCCATATATTACACCCTATTCTCTAAATCGGTTTTTTTGGCAATAAAACGTAAAATTAAATCGCCATATTTTTAGAGCGTAAAATCTGTTATTGAGGTATACTTTAAATTTTCAGTACACTGAAACCAGAGGTATGTTTTCCGTACTATTTATCGATTTACTCTTTAAAAGTCTATACAATTTAACCTCTCCCCCCAGCATATTTTGCAATGATCTTCAGACGCCATTAAAAAAATTTTAAAATATAGCGCTCACTGCCTCCTTTCTCGAAGAACAATTGGAAAAAGAAAAGCTAAGGCATTAAGACCTGAAAATTGATGCATAAACTATTTAAATCCTCTTTGTCTGACGATAAGATTACTCAGGCTCGTACGCTGTAGGAGAGCTTCCCAAAGAAAATATTATCGATAATACCAATGAAAAATATATTTGAAAACCTAGCTTTCAAAAGGTAGCAAACAATTATAATCGTTTTATTTTCAGTTATTTATAAGATTAATTCGGAATACAAGAATAAATACTTCTCTCCTTATCCGAAACAAATAATAGGTCATTCCCAAAAATTACTTAGACACTTCTCAAGAAAGAAAACAATTTAGCCATCAGCCGATCAAAATATCAGATCGGATAGCTTAAGGTATTCGGGGAAATTAGGAGTTAAAGAAATCGTAAAAAGTCAGGGCAAAAAGAATCCTTTGGAGGAGAAATGCTAAGTTTATTGAAGAATCACCCTTAAAAGACATGCTTTAACCCGGATTATCCATGCTTTAATCCTCGTTTAGCTGTAAGGCGGAAAAAATGATGGAATAGTTTACTATTTCGAATTTTTTCCAACTAAACAGATGAATGAGGAGAAAGCAAGCCTGCCCAAATTTGGGCTAATATAAATCAAAGAAAATAAATTGTAATGAACTGAAATTAAATTACTTGCAATCAGTTAATAAATATTGCGGTGAACAATTCGGGTTAACCGAAACCTAAAAGCCACTTGGGCACTCCCAAAAAAGAAATCCTAATTCACTATGAATCTGCGAAAGCACAATTGAGATAGAGCGCAAAACAACCGATAAATCCCTCTACATCAATCCTTTCCACACCCCAAAGAAATAAGTATTTCAATAATGATCGAAATCACAAAAACTAAAAACCTTATTTTTGTAAAATAATCAAAATAAAAACATTGATAATAAATTATTTTTTACTTCTTTTAAGGTATATATAAAATACTTTTACAAGGAGACTGATAATGCAATTAATAATTGCCGAAAAATTCATACGGGAGGTAAACCCAGATTTGAATATTCAAAAGGTGGAGAATCATCCTGTTTTTGAAGATTCTGCTTTGGTAACGGCATCTTCCTCCACAGGAGAGTCCTTGTTCATCCGAATTGCCTTCATTAATGAAACAGTTGCACTCATGTTAAAGAATCATCAGATTAAGGCTAAACCCATTGCACTATATCAATAATGCAAAGAAGACTTAAAAATCTAAAATCCGTGATGAATTTTGAAATATGGCAAAACTAACGGAAGGCAATTACCGAGTCTTCCTTACCTTATCTTAATATAAATCAATTCAACACTCCATGAATTTTGTGGTATTGTGAAAAAATGAAGGCACGTATTTTTACCTCTAAACACCAACGTACCAAGTCACCACCAGGAGCAACGAATCTCTCCTGTACCAAACATTCCATAAAATTTAGGGCTTTAACAAAACATAGAGGGAATTCATGATAGGAAATTTGTAGGAATGATACCTTTCCGTGGTCGTTTTAATTTTATCAATATAAGCTGGTATTTGGGGTACAATAAAAGACGCTCAATATATTCAGATGCAAATGACAATTTTGGTCTTCACGTGCCAATTACAAATATGAAAAAAGTCCAAAAGTAGGGGGGCTAAACCAAAGGCAAACTCTATTTATCAAAATCCACCCAAAATTCAGAGAGTAAATCATATATAATTTAATATAAATTTGCACAATACTCATAAGAAGCACTATGATCATAAAAAACAATCCGTTGTGTTCAGGTAAAAAATAAAGCGCCAGCCCTACCTTGCTGCTACAAATTAAAACATAATTAAATACTCATTTCTTTCTGATAACAGTAATGAAAATTAACACAAAGGTACTTTGCTTAATCATTTTAATATGTGCCACCAGCCTGACCGGAATTTGCCAAAACCACGGCCACAACTTGGCGAAAAAACTTAACCAAGCCCAAACAGAGCATGATTTTAAAAGACATATGATCAATTTTTATACAGGTTTCACCCATATTCCCTCCAAGCATTATTCGCATGTCCATGCGGAGGGGCTTTCAAATACAGGAAACTGGGTGCCTACCGTTGGATTAGACTATTTTTATAAACTGACCCACAGATTCAGTGTAGGAATAATGGCCGATATGGAAATTGACCAATATGAAATAGTCACCAAAGGACAAGAGGAAATCATAAGGGAAAATGTCATGATTATAGCATTGGTTGCCAAATTCGAAATCGTAAAAGGTCTAAATATATTAGCTGGACCAGGATACGAACGTATGTTTTCCACCGAAGGGGAAGACTTTTGTGTCTTAAAGGCCGGAGTTGAATACGAAATTGAATTTGGCGATAATTTTCAATTTGCCCCTTCCCTAGTATTTGATTATAAGGATGTTTATCAAACTGTATCTTATGGATTTAGTATAGGAAAAAAATTCTAATTACATCCATACACTTAAACAATAAATAAAAATAGCCCTTTTTCGTCTAAATCAAAAGGGGCTATAAAAGCCTGTCAGAGTTTTTGGTCAATTTGATATCAGCTGAATGGTAAGGATATTATCAATGAATGCTCCCAATTAATTACCCAGAAAATTACAATTACAAAGGAGCCTGCCCTTAAAACAAAACAAAAAAGTGATCTAATTGGCTCATCTTAACAAAAAAGTAACAGGGTCTAATTAAAAAATATCCCCCTATGAAACTATTGTCTTTACCCTCCCTAAATTCAATTGGTCGCCCCACCAGGACTCGAACCTGGATCTAAAGTTTAGGAAACTTCTATTCTATCCCTTGAACTATGGGGCGATATATTAATACAATAATACTATATTTTAGATGAAATATAATAACAAAAGGAAATAAAAAAATCTCTTACGGGCTATAAAAAACAAAAAAGGGAGCACGATGTCTCCCTTTTGGTTTTATGCAGAAATTTCTTCCTCCTGTATTTTTTCTTCTCCGATGAGCTCAATCACCTGAATGACATCTTCTTCCCGATGAACCTTATAAACGTGTTGATAGATTAGCGGGTCATTTTCATTCGGTGAGCCAAAAATCAGCCGAATGTTTTTATCATTGGTAAATCGAATCAGCTCTCTCAGGTAACGGTCAGATAACTTACCCACCTCATCAATCATACAGTGAATCAGGTAACGATCATCGGCGCGGAAAGCATTTTGCTTAAATACATTCAGCAGGGTAATATAAATCATCGCTTTCACCATCACGTCGGTTCCCTCAGATCCAACATTGGACAGACGCTCTACCCAACCGGTATCATTATTATTTTCCAGAACACGAAACCAAAGATCAAAAGTATCATGGATGGAGATCACCTTTTTGGTGGATTCATCAATGGCATTTTTAAGCTTGGTTAATAAACGAATAGATTCCTGAGAAACATTATTCGACAAACCCTTTTTGAAAATGCCGCTTTGCGCACCAAACTGATGGTCTTCACTCATCTTTTTAATCTTCCGCATCAGTTGAATTACACCAGCATTTTTCTCGCGGAAGTCCAGCTGAATACTTTTCACCACCCCAACGAAATTGGAGGACTCAAAATCGGCATTGATTTGTCGAATGACAGAGCTAATTTCTGTAGAGTGCGTACTGAAATCTTTTACCTCACGAGCGATATCGGTAATGGTATCCGCATGTAATTTCTCTAATTGTTTTTGCGCCAATTCTACCATATTGTTTTTTACAAATGGCTCCAAATGGTATTGCACAAAGTCACTATAATCCTGATCTCTTTCCATCTTTTTTGGAAAGTTCAGGAAATTATTAATGGAGAAATTACCAATAAACTTATTAATCGTCCTTTGCAATTGGGAGGTCTCCATAGTCAGTCTGCTAAAATGACTGTTCATCAAATGAATCCCCTCCTTCAGGTCGATTCCTTCCTCGGCGGTACCGCCCGGGTTTTCGATTTGCTGTTGGTATAGCTTATACACCGAATGCTCTCCGGACTTGAAATATTCAAAATCCTGAGACAATAAATTATCCAACTCCTTCTTGAGCTGTCGCTGTTGCCCCATTGCCAGTTGACGATCCTTCAGATCCCTTCGGTAACCGGCCTCCTGAAGACGAAATTGCTCATTAAGTTCCAGCAACCTTTCCTGTAAGGATTGGTATTTATCCTTATTCTCAGCCTCAGCATCAAAGTATTTTTCTTTGGAAAACTTGTAGCGATTTACTAAATCAATTGCATTATCATCCAGGGCCTTCAATTGGTCCTCAATTCCCTGCAATTGTTCTTCCAAATCACGTACCCTGCCTGGATCCATGCCCTTACCGGACATTTGATCTTCCCGGTCTTGCAACATTTGCAGGCGTTCCTTCTCCCACTCTTCACGCGCCATTGCAGCCCTTTTTTGAATTTCTGTCAAGGCGGCTTCTTTCTCCACCAACTGTGCCTCCCACTTTACTTTGAACTTCTGTTCAACAATACGGGTCTCATCAGTCAATTGAATGCGAAAATGCTGCTTTTGTTCTTCGGTAACCTTTAACTGTTGGTTCACCTCATCAATTTCTAAATGAAATTCATGAAGGTTTTCCTGATGTTGATTTTGCTCTTTTTCCTTTAACTCTTCCAGCTGAATACGGAGACCTTTAGCCTCAGTCTCACACTTATCGCGATCATAAGCCAGTTGCTCTAATCTAGACTGGAATTTTTTGACCGGACGTGAAATCTGATGCTGTAGATCAGCCATACCAGTCTCAAAAACCGAATGCAATTGGTTTTGTCTTGGCTTGATCTGCTCCAACTGCTTTTGAAGCCCTTTCAACTTTAATTGCAGGCGCTCCAAAGAATGCTTAGTCTCGGGCAAATGATCTAATTTCACGGAAAGCCCATAGAAATCAGTGCTATCTGTTTCCACCTTTGGGGACAAATCCTTGGCAAAAAGCAAATCATCACGAATCAGCTTACCAATATTTTGTTCCCAGCCTGGCAAAGCATCCTGCAAAAACTCTAAAAGCGAACCGGTATAAGATTCTATCTGGCTTTCCAATTGCTGGATATCCTCTTCCAATTGTGCCTGCTCCTGCTCCAGTTTCTTTTGATCCGATTTCAAAGAAGATTCCAAATGCCCCAAGCGCAATTCATACATCTCCTTCTTTGCCCGAATTTCCTGTTTCAGCAAATCCTCCTCATGCAACCAGCTTTGATTCTGCTGTTCCAAATCCGCCAATTTATGCTCAAGCTTCTTCCGGGCTTCGGATTTTTGAGGGCGTTTCTCCGCCTCTCGTAATCGGGCTTGTAAATCTGCCTGTTTGGATTTGTAGCGATTCAGCTGATCTTCCAAAGGAGCCACCTTAGACTGATAAGCCTCTGCAAGACGGTCTTTCTCCTCTGCTAATAATTCCTGCTCCTGACTTTTTTTATTAGAGAATTGCTCCTCAATCTGGTGCTTTTCCTCATTCAAGCCATTATCAAAGGCCATTTTGTCATTTTCCAGGCGAGCCAGCTTACTTTCATAAAAAACGGATACATCCGAAACCTGACGATTCGCATCCTCCAGTTCTCTTCTCAAACGCTGGTGCTTTTTCTCTAGTACCGGCTTATCCTTCACCTTGGCCAGAATTTGCTCGATATCCTTGTCAGCAAAGAACGCATGTAACTTTTCAGTCTCCTTCAGTTCATTTTTCAGAATGGCAATGGAGGACTTCAGCTCCGAGCTTTCCTGCTCAAAGTTGGATTGCAAATCAGCCACCTTTTGCTCCTCGGCCAATACCTCCTGCTCCATGACCATCAACTGTTCATCGATGGTATTCAGCCGGTCATTTATCCGATTAACTTCATGTCCTAATTTATTCGCATTCTGATTTAAAGAAAACTTCAACTCCTCTAAACCTCCATATTGCTCGATGATCGAAAGCGCAACCTCCTCCTGGGCCTGATAAGTTTCTAAATCTTTTAAATCATTACGAAACCTGGCCAACTGCCGCTCAATCACCGTCAGGTCAAGCGGCTTCACGGACTCATAAAATACCGCATCAATGATTGATTTCTTTATATAATTGGAATCCAGACGGGAAGAGCGGAAAATATTGGAAATAGCCAGCGGAATATTATTCGTCTTACGTTTAGCCAGCCCGGCATTTACGCGAAAAAGCGCAAATCGTCTCCAGACTTTTTCTGCTGCTGCACCATATAAAATCTGGCGCAGATGCCCTAAACGAGTAATTTCTTCTGGCAATATATTGACCCCGGTATCCTGGATTTTCTCCCAAACCTCTTGTTGCTCATTGGCCTGGTAGTTGGTAATGAACCAATCACGCTGGTAAGCCCCTTCCACAAAACGAACGTGCAGTCTTCCGTTTTTCTTATACAAAACCAAACAGTAGGGCCCAGCCTCATGATTCACCTCATAAATGATATAAGAATCCGAAGAAGTGAAATAATAATCCGAAAAGGCCTGTTGATCTTCACGAATTCCTAAATCTCTTTTTCGATCTGATGGATTATAAAAGAATAGAATAGCGCGCAGCACTGTGGTCTTTCCAAAACCATTAGAACCCACAAAGTGAATATTCCCATCCAAGGCAACCTCACTATACGCCACCGCAGCGCTATTGATAAATACCAGTTTATTTAGTTGCCTCCTCTTCATCGATATCAATCAGTTTGATTAGTTCCATTAAATAATTATAGGAAGACAGCACTTTATAATCCTCCCGCTCATCATCTTCACACTCAAAAAAGCCCCGATCCGTCATCAGCTTCACCACTCGTCTCACTTTATCGTAAAAGTTAGCTCCCTCCGGCGCAATGACCTTCAATTGATCACTTAAGTTGGTATCCACTTTACACTTTTGCTCCACTTCGGATATGGCAAAGCGGTAGCCTTCTCCAAATCCCTGAAAATAATCCGCAAAAAAGGCCAGAATATCAATAAACTTATAAAAGCGTTCCAACTTCTCTTCCAGGCTATACTTTTGTTCTACTCTGCTGAAATAGAAATAATTATTGCCGGCCTGTAATTGATAACCCAAAGCCTCAAAATATTGCTCAAAGTCCTCAAAATGCTCCTCTACTTTATTATAGATTTTTCGGAATTCCATCTTTGAGCTATTGGCGCTTAGAAAGCCTCCTTTACTCAAAAGATCAAAAACCGGAGCGATATATGGTTTTATTGTTTCCATTTTTCTCTTTTTATTTCCCCTGAAGTGCTTTTGATTTTGGATTAAATGGCAAAATCACCCCATAACGAATTTGCTGGTGCACATTCGTCATGCCGGTGAAATGCATCTGATCTTCATACATTAAAGCCAATTTACAGAAAACCTTTACCCGCTCCTGTAAGTCCACCTCCCGCTCAAAGGTATAGTCCACCACAAAATTGAAAAGGTCCTGCTCCCCTTCAAAGAAAGCCTGTTTGATTTTGGGATAGTTGATCCGCATTTCCTTAACTGCCGCAGTATCCAGTGCTTTTTTTGCAATAACACCAGCTCTGGAAGCATTCTGGCGTGCCCTATGACGCAATTTATTGGCAATTTTACTTACCAATGCCCCTCCGTCATCGGACCTCAGATAATCCAAAGAGGGCGGAGTTGATACAAATGGGCGCGGCGCAAAGAACAAACTTATTTGTTCATTGACCAACTGTTCCACATTCGTACGCTTCTCG
Organism: Persicobacter diffluens; assembly: GCF_036244895.1. Classification (NCBI taxonomy): domain Bacteria; kingdom Pseudomonadati; phylum Bacteroidota; class Cytophagia; order Cytophagales; family Persicobacteraceae; genus Persicobacter; species Persicobacter diffluens. Next base: position 577,421 of record NZ_BQKE01000003.1, on the reverse strand, counting down.
AGCTCAAACAAATCCTTGAGCCTTTTAACTTCCTGTAGCTTCCGGTGAATAGCATGTTGCTCTTCAATGCGGTTCAGATATCCCACAATTTCCTGAGAAAGCTCTCGCAAATTCACTTTTGCTTCCCGCAAAAAATCATAACGTAATTCTATCGCCAAACGATTGAGCATTTCATCATTCGCCTCCTGGAAAAAAGTCCGATTTTCCAATAACTCCTCAATCGCACCAATCAGCGTACGTAGTTTTTTGGCCTTTTCGTTATGATCGTGAATCTTAATTTCCTTCACTTTAGGGTTCACCTCCGTCTTATAATCCATCTGGACCTGCTTGCCCAAATCGATTACATTCCGTTTCACCACCCGCCCGAGGCTGCTCATGGATTTTTTGACCTTATGCAAAAAGGCTTCTTTTCGTTTCCACAGTTGCTCTTCCTGAAAAAGGCGAATATTCAGTTCAATGGCACCTATGCGTTCGTCAATTTCATAATTCTGAATATCTTCATTCACCTCCATGAATCGCTCCAAAAAGGAAAGGATGCGATCATCCAGCAATACCCAGTCATCCTGACGAACCAAAATCTGTTTGGCAACCAATCGTTGCAGGAAACGCTCATCTCCTCCGACCAATTCGACCAAAAAATCGAATCGTGCTTGTTTCTGAAGGAAGAGGTGATTGATCACTTGTCGCTCCCTTTTCCCTCCAATATCCCGTAATAATTGATCTGCAGATTGAAATACTGGCACTTTATACTTTTAAATTTCCTGTCAAAATTATACTCAATACTAACAAATCTAAGCCAAAAATTTAGCCTGCACAATTTCGACCGATCTATTTTTACGACCGGAAAATGATCATTAAACCAAATAAACAATCAAAAATAAAATACGATAGGGAAAGTGATGGCTTGAGAGAAGACAAATAAGAAGGCCTTGTTGAGTGAAATGCCAAATTACCCGCTTATAACAGTTAAAAACTGAAAAAAGATATAAAAAACAAGCCTATTATCTTTTTCAAAAATAAGAAATACCTGAAACAAAATTACCGAACACACTCATTTCCAAACCTTCACCAAAACTTGCTATAGTAATCGGAAATCCCTAAAAGGAGAGGTTTGGTATGCTCCAGACACCTTTTCTTAACAAAATGCCCAAAAAGACGACCCACAACAGGAAAAACAGAATGCCTTTGAAAAATTCTGAAAGAGATTTTTCAATACCTTCACAAATTAATGACAGCATTAGGTTTCCTGACCTTTATCAAAAACAGGCAACGTTTAGCCAAAAATAAAACACATATTAAAGGGTAGCTATATTTTCAAAGAATCAAAACAACGATATCCCCTTTAATATCAAAGCTTTATCAAAAAGAAAGTATAATTATCCTTAGTAAACTTTTCGCAGGACTGTTCTATCCATTCCCCGATTTCTTTCATTGAACGACCTTTCTTAACCTTGGCTTTAAGAAGGCTTACATCAACACCTTCTAACACCCCATCTGAGGCCAACAGCATCACATCTCCTTCAGCAATCAGGCGAACCGCAGTATCCGCTTCTGTACGCTCCCCTTTCAGGGAAATACTTCGGGTAATGATATTCCTGCCAGGCCAATGCTTCGCCTCAATAGCTGAAATGACACCGGCGTCTACCAAATTCTGCACCATGGAATGATCCTTCGTGCGGTATTGTAACTGTCCGTTGAGGTCAAAATGAAACAAAGGTGAATCTCCTACCCAGGCGATTTGTGCCTCCAACCCATGGAATTGAACCATGACCACCGTGGTCGCCATCTGATCAATATTCTGATTTTCAAACTTTAGCCGCAAGGCCTTTTCAGAAGCAATAATCTTTTCATTCATTTCCTGAATGGTCCAGCTTTGGGCACTACTTTTCCACGCATTTAATAAATAATCCCCCACAAATTTAGAAGCCTGAGCACCATTGGAAGCCCCACCTACGCCATCACAAACAATGAAAATTTTCCCGTGAGCAGCCGTACCGGCTACCAAGTAGTCCTCATTATGCTGGCGGCGGCCTAATCCCGAAGCACTATACTCATTCAAACTCACAGCCTTTTGTCTTTCTGGCTTCTTCATCAAATTTAACAGTCGTATCCTCAATGTTCTGATTCCATGTTCCTATTAATAACTGAGAGAAAATAAGTTGGAATCCGCAATAAAAAGTCAATTATTAATCACCAAACTTTAATATAGCTCAAAATACAGGAAATTTTGCCCATTTCTAAGGAAAGGGCGTTTTTACCAAGGTTTTCTTTATCTTTGCATGCTATTCAACAAATCAAATGGAAAAGACCATGCAAAAAGGGAAACGCCCGATTACTGATTGGTTACCAATCACCAAAAAAGAGGCAGAAGCCAGAGGATGGGACGAAGTAGATGTTGTCCTGATTTCCGGAGATGCCTATGTCGATCACCCCTCCTTTGGGGCGGCTGTAATCGGACGAATGATTGAAGCGGAAGGATTACGCATCGCCATTGTCCCGCAGCCCAACTGGCAGGATGACCTGCGCGATTTTAAAAAATTCGGCAAACCCCGAATGTTTTTCGGTGTTACGGGGGGATGCATGGATCCGATGGTCAATCACTATACGGCCAATAAGAGAAGAAGATCCAATGATGCCTATACTCCGGGCGGTATGGCAGGCTTCCGGCCTGATTATGCCACATCGGTTTACTCCCGTATACTCAAAGACCTTTATCCGGATGTACCGGTTTTGATTGGAGGTATCGAGGCCTCCCTTCGACGAGTAACCCATTACGATTACTGGCAGGATCAATTATTACCCTCCATCATGGAGACTTCCAGTGCTGATTTGCTAGTATACGGAATGGGTGAGCAGCCTTTACGCGAAATCATCCGATTAGCCAAAAAAGGGGTGCCATTGTCCTCCATGCACAATATTCCACAGACTGCCATCATGAGACCGGTAGAAGAAAGCCTGCCGGTGGTCAAAAACTGGGAGGACTTGGAGTTACATTCGCATGAAAAATGTCTGGAAGACAAACTTGCCTATGCTGCAAACTTTAAGCACATTGAGCAGGAATCCAATAAATTATATGCCAAGCGTTTAGTACAGGGCATTGGCGAAAGAAATTTGGTCATCAACCCGCCTTATCAGACCATGACCGAAAAGGAAATGGACAAATCCTTTGATATGGCCTATACCCGACTGCCGCACCCCAAATATGACAAAAGGGGCGTAATTCCGGCTTGGGAAATGATCAAATTTTCCATCAATATGCACCGGGGTTGTTTCGGTGGATGTTCTTTCTGTACCATTTCTGCGCATCAGGGAAAATTCATTGCCAGCCGCAGTCAAAAGTCCATCATGAAAGAGGTGGAGCAGGTGGTGAATATGCCCGACTTTAAAGGCTATATTTCCGATTTGGGTGGCCCATCTGCCAATATGTATGGCATGAAAGGGATTGACCAGTCCATCTGTGACCGATGTGTGAGTCCTTCCTGTATTCACCCGGTGATCTGTAGTAATCTGGACACCAGCCACCGCAGCATGGTTGATCTGTTGAAGAAAGTGGATCATCATCCTGGAGTTAAAAAGGCATTCGTAGGTAGCGGCATTCGCTATGATATGCTGGTAAAAAGCTATAATAAAAAAGCGGACAACAGTATTGATGATTATCTGGATCAGGTGATTGGGCACCACGTTTCCGGCCGATTAAAAGTGGCTCCAGAACATACTTCCGATGAGACTTTGCGGATTATGCGAAAGCCAAGCTTTAAGCATTTCCATGAATTCAAAAAGAAATTTGATCACTACAATAAAAAGCACGGGCTTAAGCAACAATTAATCCCCTACTTCATCAGTTCCCATCCGGGAAGTACGGAGGAAGAGATGGCCAATCTGGCAGCAGAAACCAAGGACATGGGCTTTCAGCTGGAGCAGGTACAGGATTTCACCCCTACTCCGATGACGGTAGCTACTGTGGCCTATTATTCAGGCGTTCATCCTTACACCATGCGTCCGATATATACGGCGAAAAGTAAGCAGGAGAAATTGGCGCAGCACCAATTCTTTTTCTGGTACAAGAAGGAGAAAAGAGAAGCCATCCGTCGTAGGTTAAGAGAGTTGAAACGTGCAGACCTGGAAGAAATCTTAATGCGTGGTCCGGCAAAAAGTGATAAACCGAAAGACCGTAAGTCTGAAAAATCGGGTAATCAGCAACAGCAAAAAGTGCAAAATGGAAGAAAACGCAGCACTACAGGTAAAAGAGAAGGGAAGTCCAGGGTGAAGGAGCCACAAGGAAACAGCCGAGGTCAAAACCCAAGAAGTAAAAGACAAAAAAGAAGATAAATATAAAAGCAGCTCATTTACGAGCTGCTTTTTTTTATTTCAATATTAAGTCGGATTACTCCTGCTTCAATCTTCGTTTATCGGCAAAACGAGAAAAATGAAGGAACCATGCTCTATTTCATTTTTTCTAAAGAAGCAGGTGAATGAGGAAAAAGCAGGCTAGCCCCAATTGGGGCAATTAATATATCAGCAAGCAAACTTTATTTCACTGAAAATAAGTTATTTAATCTGACTTACTAAGAGCGTTTTAAAAGCCAAAATTCATAACGAAAATTTGAATATTGTAGAAGCATTCATTACCAGATTATTTTGAGAGAATTGGCGCGCTATCGCTGAGAAATTATCCTAAAATAGCTTCCAATAATTCAAATTTGCAGTCAGATGTTGCACTATTAAAACATGTGCTAAAATCAGTGTTGAATAATTCAGGCAAACAGATTATTAGGAATAACTTTCGGGCACCATTACTTTGGCCTGCTTTTGCCGGGAAGGGAAAAACCGGTATTTCAAAAATAAATAGATGAAATAAGAATTGGTCACCAAATACCTTTTCCACAGGCGCCTGGGCTCCAAATAAAATCGGTACACCCACTCAATTGAGAGGTTTCTTGCCCATTTAGGCAGGCGATTTTCCAAGCCGGCATAAGTCAGGAAGGCCTGCCCCACGCCCAGCATACAGGCATTAATTTTACCCTTGTGTGCCGCCATCCACTTCTCCTGTTTCGGACATCCTAAAGCTACAAAAAGTAAATCCGGATTCACTGCATTGATCTCATCGATGATGGCCGCTTCCTCTTCAGTCGATAACTTTCGAAAGGGAGGAGAAAAAGATCCGGCAATTTTCAGATCCGGTACGTGTACTGTTGCCTTTTTTCTTATGGCCTCCAGCACCTCATCGGTAGAACCATAGAAATAAACGGATTTCCCTCTTTTTTCAGCTTCCTCTAAAAGGGCTGGCACCAAATCCATTCCACAGACCCGTTGTTGGGGAATCTGATGAAAAACCTTGATGGACTTAGAAATGGGACCTCCGTCCGGAGCTGCCATATCGGCCTGATTCAGCACCTGATTAAATGCAGGATCCTTGTATGATTCCACGGCCATATGAGCATTGGTAAAACAGACATAGGAAGAGGCCTGATGTTCAGACAGGAAAAAAATCCGATCAATGAACTCCTGAAAATTCCCGGTAGAAATGAGGGAATTGAAAACGGAAACTTTTGACATAGGGTAATGTATTGTTTCCTTTTAAAACGCATTTTTATTCCCTTTTGCTTCCACCTTTCGGCATTTATTACCTCAGTTTATAGGATCAATCTCCGGATAACCATGTTCTCTACTTTCCATGCCGAAGAAATATTCCGCCGAAGAGCCGGAAGACCTTCCGGAAAAAGCACCCTCCCTTTGATAAGGTCTTAACTTAAATAAAGGCATTACCGCAAAAATGTGATCCAAAATCGCCGCCTGCACTTTTTCATAATACACCCAGTCCGGACGGTCAGCAAAACAATAAACCTCTACGGGAATACCAACAGCACTGGGCTCTCTTTCCCTCACCATGGAATATTCCGTATTGTAAACCTTAGGATGCGCTTTAAGATAGCATTCCAGATAAGTTCGGAAAAGGGTGAGATTCGTAACATAATTCGTAATGGGATCTTCCTCAACTCTACCAAACTGGTGAAGGTCCTCCTCTTCCGTCAGCCCCTCCAATAATGGTAGCCTGTTTTTTACCTGCTCCACTTCTGCAGGGGACAAAAAACGAATAGTATGTTGATCAATATGGAATTGTCTTTTAATTCTTCTGCTCCCGGTCTTTCTCATACCCTGCCAGTTCTTAAAAGATTCCCCCACCAGTTTATAGGTGGGAAAGGTCATGATGGTGAAATCCCAGTTTTGAACCTTTACTACATTCAGACTAATCTCCAGGACCTCCCCGTCCACCCCTTCCTTGGGGATTTCTATCCAGTCACCCACCTCCACTAAATGACCGTGCTGGATCACAATAGACGCATACAGCGACATAATGGTATCCCTGAAAGCTAAAAGGATGATCGCGGTAAAACCTGCCAGGGTTGACAGTAGAGCAAATGGAGATTCATTGATAATAATCGATAGCGACCATACCACCACTACTGTATAAAGAAAAAAACCAATTACTCCTATATAACCTCTTAAGGGAGATCGCTTCTCATTTGATTTCCGAGCATAAACATAATCGGCCAGTTCAAGAAAAACCAAGACCAATTTTGCCCCGAGGAAAAGAAGGATTACTAAAGCCGATTTTTCAATTAATAAATGAATTTTGTCTAGCAAGGAGGGTATACTTCCTACCAAAAAATAGACAATGAGCATGTTGGCAAAAAAGGAAATATACCGAAGTAATTTTAAATCGGTTATTTTATTAGGCAGCTCAGGATTCTGATTATAAATTAATCGGATTATTGGCCGAAGAATCAACCGTCGATTAAGTTCCCCTACGGCAAATGCCACGGTAAATATCAATAGCGTTGCCAATAATTGAAATCCCATCACTTGATGAAGGGACTCATCATTCAGCCAATAATGTAGAAAAGAGGAATCAATCAGGGCAAATAATTGAGGCATTAAATATTATTTTTCACCTCCTGTCACGGAAGTAGGTAAGAGATTTAGAAATCAAAAAACAGCTAAATCTCAGAAATAATTAATTCTCAGGACCAGCTGTTCTTCAATTCCTTTAAAGCAATTTTGCGACCAGTTTTAAAAAATTAAAACTATACCTCGGTGAAAATTTTGTTTAGCATTTTTAAGGTAATCAGATAGGTTGGGCGTACTCCAATCTCTCCTAATGGCCCACTGGCTAAGGTAGAGCCGGTATGCAGTGGATTATCCGAAGCATAATAGGCATAGCGCAACACTACATCTGAAGCGATGGTTCCCCTAATTTTTGAAGCGGCTTGTATCGCCTTTTGGTAATGTGCTCCCTCCATCTCCAAGCCAATGGCCTTCCAGGAAGAGTGACGGAAATAAGACAATACATCTTTATTCTGAAGGCTGGTACCCAAAACGGAAATCATCGGACCGGCATAAACATCCAGGCCTTCTCCATCAAAATCTTCTTTGCTAAGCGCATTTTCAAAAGGGTAATTATCGGCAGTACCTTCAAAAACATGGGCATTCGGGATCATAATATCTCCTTTGCCGCCAGTCAGAATACCTGCCTTTCCCATAATATTGACAGAACGGATATCCAATGGCACCACTTTTCCTTCATCTTTAAATGGTTTCAAAAGCTCATCCATGGTTTCAAAGGCTTGTTCGCCGAAGGCATAATCCATGATCAACAAAACAGGCGCTTTCTCAGACTTTTTCAGTGAAGGCTGCTGGATCTCGGCACTCATATCCTCCCATCGCAATTGCGCACAATCAAAAATCTGAACTCCGATATTCGTTCCGGACTGGTCCGGCACCGGAATAAATCCGTGATCCAATCCATAATCGGATACTTTCGCCTGCTTAGATTTTGAAGAGCTCTTGCTCAGCATTAAGGCTAATTCCTGAATGGATTTATGGGCATCGCCAGTCCCTTTTAAAGCAGGAGTTGCATACAGGCAGTTCATCACCGAATGTAAATTCGCGCTGATAATATGTATGGGACGATCCAACAGATTATTGTCCTGCAGGGTATATTTGATATGCTGAGCCCAACGGGAACCATACAAATGATGTCCAATACGCTCCCGCAAAGTTGGTGTAAAACTCACCTGACGCAATTTCAACCCTTTGGCTTCTTCAATAGCCTGCTTACCCAAGCCATAGATCACGCGGAAAAGCCCATTGTGGTCATCTGCCGTTTCTTCAAATCGTCCGAGCGCATCCTGCGTCTCCTGAAAAGGGCGCCCCACCATGCCGGACAAATAAGCCAGGGCTTTTTCTCGGTTTTCGGCATTCACTGTCACATCGCCAGTGGCAATTTCCTCCAGTTTTTCCCACTGCCGGGTCACCTGCCCTTTTTCATCCAGGGCATACTTTCTGATTTTTTCCGCCTCGATAAACAAGAAAGTCAGGTGGGTAAGAATATCATAAATTTCTGAACGACCACGGGTCACCTCAATGTACATGGTCTCCTTATCAATGCGAAAACAACGACGGCGGCGCTTGGATGGAATAATGGTTTCGAAATGAGAATCCGCATAGCCTTCCTCCGAAGTCAGTTTGATAAAACGGCATTCTTCAATTCCTTTTGGCAAACGTTCAATCACATATGCCAGACCATTGAGCTCAACCTTTTCCTCATCCGCAATGGAACCATAAATTTCCGGCCTTAAGGACAGCAATGCACTTCGAAGTGCTTCCCCCGATACGCCAAAGGGTTTATAAAAGCCCCGATTAAACAAGTGACGCATCATTACATACAGCTTTTCAATAGCTGCGCGAGATTCTTGAGCTCTAGTTCTGATCATATATAACAATTTAGTGTAAAGCTATTTTTTTGAGGACACTCTTAAAAAAGTTCCTAATGGTAATTCAGCGCCAGTGGTGGAAGGCACCACATTTTCACCAATTTCAATATCAATTTCGCCCTTGAAATGCATCCTGACAAGGTTACGCATAATCACAGCGGACAAGCCCATGGAATATAGGTTCAAAACCACAAAGAAATCTTGCTCCACAATTTCAGCGGTAGCCCGCACAATTTCATCTATTTGCTCTTCCAACACCCACTTTTCTCCTTTAGGGCCACGACCATAAGCTGGTGGATCCAGAATGACCCCATGATACTTGTTCCCTCTTCTCGCTTCCCGCTTCACAAAAGCCATGGCATCTTCCACAATCCAGCGCATTTCCGGTAGGTGCGGATTTTCCTGACGATTCTGATTCGCCCAGGTCACGGTCTTTTTTACAGAATCCAAATGGGAAACAAAACCTCCGGCAGCGGCGGCAGCTAAAGAAGCACCTCCGGTATAAGCAAAAAGATTCAGCACTTTGGGCTTGGCTTCCGCATGGTTTTTCACCGTTCGGTAAATATATTCCCAGTTATCGGACTGCTCCGGAAACAAACCCACATGCCCAAACTGGGTTAATTGTAATTTCATCTTGAAATGGAAATCCGAACCATCATAAGTTATCGGCCACTGATCACGAACGCCTTTTTTCAAATGCCACTGCCCCTTTTCGGAGGTTAGTTTTACATTGGGGGTTTTTACCCGAATATATTTAGCCTGATGACGCTTTTCCCACTCGCTTATGGGCAATTGCTTTTTCCAAACAGCCTGAGGTTCCGGACGCCACAACACTAAATTCCCAAAGCGCTCCAGCTTTTCAAAATCGCCGGAATCAATCAATTCATAATCTTTCCAATTTACCTTATTCAGTGAGTATATCGACATGCTGTTTTTCAATTTTCCTTTTCCCTGTATTCCAAAAAAGGGAACTATCAGCCCCCTCTACATTTTCCCTCAGGAATTTCTTCATAAATCTTGCACAAAGATAAGTATATATTTGAGGAAAAATACCATCAATCCCAATTTCAACGCTAAAGCAGCAAATATTTAACCTTACCGCACTTAATTTATAAATGGCTGGACAGGCCTTTCCATACCATTATAGTTAAAGCGGATTATCCATGCTTAAAACCTCGAATAGTGGAGATGGTGGAAAAAAGGAAGGAAAAGTTCCCATTGCGAGTTATTTCCAATGAAGCATATGAATGAGAAGAAAGCAAGATTACCCAAATTTGGCCGATAAAAAATTAAAGAAAAACAATTGTAATTGTTGATAATGAGAGCATTGCAAAAGATTAATGAATTCAGTGGTGAATAATACTGGTTAAGGGCGATATTTGACAATTGGAGGGATCAAAAGAAATATTGTGAAAACTACCTTGTAATGATAGCTCACCAGCAGTTACACTCCGAGCTTTTCGCCAATTGATCTGACCCGACAATTGATGTGGAAGGTTTTGCATAATCTAAGGCAATACTATTAAGGATAGTAGCCTAAAGAATAACGAAACACAACAATGAAGTAAAACCTGATATGGAGCCGGATCTATCCAATAATTTGTCCATTTGTAGTTTTATGAAAAGCCGTGTTTACGCTTACAAAGTACTATATTTGTAGCAATGAAAGGCGCTCTGCTATCAGTGGAGCAAAAATTAAGAAAAGATTCATGCCAATTGAGATAAATGCACCGACCAACGATCGGATAAAAAAGCTCCTGAAATTACAGACCAAATCCCGCGAGCGTAAAAAGCAGGGCCTATTTGTGACCGAAGGCACCAAAGAGATTTCCTTCGCCCTGCAGAAGGGATATGAGGTAACTGAAATTTTCTATTCCAAGGAAAAAACGCAGGAGGAGCATATCAAGGCATTGGAAAACCAATGTGAAGAGGCAGGCATCCATCCACTTTGGATCAGCTGCTCACAGGCCGTTTTTAATAAGATTGCCTATCGCGAGGGCACCAGCGAAATGGTCGCCATCATCAAAATGAAAGCCTACGATTTGCAGAACTTGCCATTAGGTGACAAGCCCTTGATAATGGTCTGCGAAGGCATGGAAAAGCCAGGCAATCTGGGCGCCCTGCTTCGCACGGCAGATGCGGCAGGTGCTTCAGCTGTAATTATGGCCGATGCCCAGGTGGATTTGTACAATCCGAATGCGATTCGGTCTTCGGTGGGCTGTATATTCTCCATGCCCGTAGCATTTGACACCTCTCAAAACGTCATTGACTTTCTCCGCGCCAAAGGCATCAAAATTTATGTGACGCATATAGAAGCGGCGGCTCCCTATTTTGAACAGGACTATACGGAAGCCTGCGCGATTATCGCTGGATCAGAAGCCTGGGGCGTAACCGACCTTTGGGCCAATGAATCAGACCAGAATATCGTGATTCCCATGCGTGGCATTAATGACAGCCTGAATGTTTCGGTAGCAGCCGCCATTGTCACTTTTGAGGCGGTTCGCCAACGGGATATGAAAAAATAATATTAAGCCAAAAGAGGAAGGCTTAAGCCGGAATACTCATGCTTAAATACTCGTTTAGCTGCAAGGAGGGAAAAATGAAGGAGTTTTTCCTGTTTCAGGTTTTTACCAACGAAGCAGATGTATTAAAAATAGCAAGCTTACAAAAATTTGAGTTTTTAAGAATTCATCAAAGCGAACTACAATGCACTGCAAATAAGACAATTGTGGTGAAAACTAGATTTAACGAAGAATAAGTGGGTTTAAGTCGGATTTTATCCTTCAATCCTCCTTTAGCAGCAAGGCGGAAAAAATGAAGGAATAGCCCCCTATTTCGAGTTTTTTCTCAACAAAGCAGATGAAGGAGGAGAAAGCAAGCTTGCCCAAATTTGGGCTATAAAAAATCAGTAGACATAAAAGCAGCGAATTGACAATAAGCGAGTTAAGGCAATTTACTAAATCTAGCGGTGAAGAATTCGGGTTAAGCTCACCTGCGCAAAGCCAATAAAAAAGAGGGACTTCTTACGAAATCCCTCTTTTTTTATAATTCAAATCCAACTTCAGCCATCCAGTACTTCAGCCGCTCTTCTAACTCAGCCTGCTGCTCCCTGGGAACATTTCGATCCTCCATCACCATTTCCACAAAAATATCATAGGTCACCGTTTCTTTCGGAATATCCCCACTTTTGATTAATCTTTTCAACTGGCGTACTTCTTTTTCCGCCACCTGGTTCAGTTTCTTCTCGGTCATTTTTAACGATTTGTAACAGTCAAAATTACGCATTTTGCCAATTTTTGGAATAATCAAGCGAAAAAATCAGCGAAATAAAAAGTTAACAATTTCTTAACATAGTAAAATATTTTCAAGAGATAAATCGCATTGAGAAATCATAAAAAAGCGGAGGCAGTTTTTTGATCTCATTTTCGAAATATTAAAAAATAAGGCCCTTTTTTTAATTAACAGCAAATCAGAAGACCAATGCAAAAAAACATTTTAAAAAAAAGTGTGGTATATTTGAAATGTAATCAATCACCATTCGGTTACGAATCAAACCTAAAGCGGCAGAGGAACACTTGGTATTAAGACCATTTCTTCTGACCAGACGCAAAATGAAATACCGGGTCTCCAATTTTGGATCCTGGATTTCAAATTGCAAATCGAGCATCAATCGGATACTCATTCGGAAGTCTTTTCCTTTTCACATCTGAATAAATAAGGCATTTCAGCCTGGCTGAAATTATTGATTTTGAAATTATCTCATATAGGAATAGTTTATTTTGGGTTCAGTAAGTAGTCCTCTTCCAATGTTGGAGAGGACCCTTTTTTTATAAGGACTTTTTATTTTAATGGCTCCCCACAAAACTTACAAAATTCCGCATCCAGATCATGTCCTTCCTTACTACAATTCTGACAAGCTTGTGTACTAATAACGGCACTTTTATCCTTAGAATTCCTCAACTCAACCGTCACAATTCCTGTCGGTACGGCAATAATGCCATAACCCAATACCATTAGAATAGTCGCAATAGATTGACCGATTACGGTCTGCGGTGCAATATCTCCATAACCTACCGTGGTCATGGTTACTACTGCCCAGTAAAAACTACGGGGAATACTGGTAAAGCCGTTTTTAGAGCCTTCCACCAAATACATCAGCGTACCCATAATCAGGGCGACAGCCAGCACAACCGAAACGAATACAATAATTTTAGCCCGACTGGCCCGAAGGGCATGGATCAGTTGTCTGGACTCTCCCAAATACCGGCCGAGCTTTAAAACCCGGAAAACCCGCAATAATCGGAAAGAACGGAATACCAGCAGGGATTGCGATCCGGCAATAAAGATACTTAAGAAGGTCGGTAAAATGGACAAAAGGTCAATGATCCCAAAAAAGGAGAATATATATTTGGTGGGCCGCCGGGTCAGCCATATCCGCAAGCCATACTCCATCGAAAACAAAAGGGTCATGGTCCATTCCAAAAAATACAGTAAATATTCAAAACGCGCATGGATAGATTCCACGGAATCAATACAAACAATGACGATACTAAGTAGTATCAACAACAACAACAGGACGTCAAATATTTTTCCTGCGGGAGTATCTGCCTCAAAGACAATCTCATGCATTCTGCGCTTAAAAGTTGAATTCATAAAAAAAGGAGTTAATCACCCCTCAATTTATTAATAATATTCAATTTTATCCTTAAGCCGGATTGTGCATGCTTAAATCCTCGTTTTGCTTCGAAGTGGGAAAAAGAAAGGAATTCTTCCTATTTCAGGTTTTTCTCAATGATGCTCATGAAATGTAGAGAAAGGGAGCTTGGTCAAATTTCAGCTTTTGAACAAACGGAAAAACCAACCACAAACCCGGGAAAATGAATCACTTAGCTCGTTCTGATTAATCTGCCTATAAATTAAATCAGGTTATCGCTCTTTTCTGCTGACCAGACTTTGCCATATAAATCGATACAAATAATCTCCTCCCCACAATCCACTACGCTGAAAAAGTACGATGATCACCCCACTGGTGATCAAAAACCACTCGGTAAAAAACAAACAGTCCGATAGCAAATTAGTCATTATTTTAAAAATTCAATCCGATGCTCCAACAAATAAATCTTTTGTGAGTTACGTCAGTTTTAAGGAAGGGTTACCGGATTTTGGTTTAATTTTAAACCTTAATTATTTATCCCCCTTATAAAATCATTTTTTCCCTTTTCCATCAGTTGGATCTAAGCTTTTTTCATAGCAATTATAAACTTCCGGCATCCAGGGTAAATTTATTTCTCCCCGAAATTCATACCCCAACTTCCGATAAAATGCATTGGCCCTGGCATTATTACTATAGGTATCCAGCCTGATGGAATTCAGTCCTCTTTCAACCGCCAATTGCTCAGCAAACTGCATCAACAAAAGTCCTGGTTTATGGACTCTGAAGGCGGGTAAACTCACCAATCGATGTACCGCCAAAAATTCCTCGCTTTGCCAATGAATTTTTTCATAGGGAGGAGTAGTGGTGGTATTCAATACCACTGAACCGGCATACTGTCCTTCTATTTCTAACACATAATAATCCCCTCTCTCCAAATCCGCCCGGATCATATCGACCGAAGGGTAATCCTGGTCAAGGGGCCATTGTTGAATATTTAACTTCAGCATTTCCCCTTTAATTTCTAATACAGATGAATTAATATGATATAGATCAGCTTGAACCGCTTTCCGCACCCCCATATTTTCTAAAAATTATTTCAGTAAAACGTATTTTTTTTAACAATAATGTGGAAAATCATGAAATTAAGTCCATAATTTTTCTTTTATTTCAAATCCAAATCATTTTGGACGTTCAAATATAAACTTTTTGGACAGATCTCTAATATGATTATTTTTTAGGTCTGCCCAATTTTTTTTTAATGCATTCGACAGTATGGAAAATTTTGTTTTTGTAGTTCCCCTCTTGGGAATTGTAGGCCTTATCTACACGGCTGTAAAATCAGCCTGGGTAAATAAGCAAGAATCAGGGGACGAGAAAATGACCGAACTTGCCTCTCATATTGCGGAGGGCGCCATGGCCTTCCTGAAAGCGGAATGGAAGGTGTTGACCTATTTCGCAATTATTGCCGGTCTCCTATTAGCCTATTCCGGCTATGCGGTAGAAACTTCAAGTCCTGTAATTGCCATTGCCTTTATCATTGGGGCGGTATTCTCAGCCTTCGCTGGATACATCGGCATGAAGGTGGCCACACAGGCCAATGTGAGAACCACACAGGCGGCGCGCACCTCGCTTTCCAAAGCGCTACAGGTAGCCTTTACCGGAGGTTCTGTTATGGGACTAGGCGTGGCCGGATTGGCGGTTTTAGGTCTTGGCGGATTATTCATTGTATTTTATTATATGTTCGTAGGAAAAGGCGGAGCAGTAAATGGTCTGGAAATGCAACAGGCCCTGGAAGTACTTTCCGGTTTTTCTTTGGGAGCAGAATCTATTGCCCTTTTCGCTCGTGTGGGTGGGGGAATTTATACTAAAGCAGCCGATGTGGGTGCTGATCTGGTAGGTAAAGTGGAAGCAGGTATTCCTGAGGATGATGTGAGAAACCCGGCTACCATTGCCGATAATGTGGGCGATAACGTGGGCGATGTAGCTGGTATGGGGGCTGACCTTTTCGGTTCTTATGTAGCCACTATTTTAGCCACGATGGTTTTGGGTAGAGAAATTGACTCTGCTGACCAGTTTGGGGGTATGGCACCAATTTTATTGCCTATGGTCATTGCCGGCTTGGGGATTATCTTCTCCATTATCGGTACCTGGTTTGTAAAGGTGAAAGATGATTCAGGAGATGTTCAAGCGGCATTAAATATCGGTAACTGGTCTTCGATTATCCTAACGGCTATAGCTTCTTTCTTCCTGGTAAAATGGATGATGCCCGCTACCATGGAAATCCGCGGGACGGAATTTACTTCCATGGATGTTTTCTATGCCATTGTGGTTGGATTGATCGTGGGGGCGTTGATGTCCATCATCACTGAATACTATACTGCCATGGGTAAAAAGCCTGTTAATTCGATTATTCACCAGTCATCTACCGGCCATGCCACAAACATTATCGGTGGACTTTCTGTAGGGATGCAATCTACTGCCATTCCAATGCTGGTATTGGCTACGGGTATTTATATGTCTTTCTACTTCGCCGGCCTTTATGGAGTAGCTATTGCGGCAGCCGGAATGATGGCCACCACTGCGATGCAATTGGCCATTGACGCTTTTGGACCAATCGCGGATAATGCTGGTGGTATTGCCGAAATGAGTGGTTTGCCGGAAATCGTTCGTGAAAGAACAGATAAACTGGATGCCGTAGGAAACACAACTGCAGCAACAGGTAAAGGCTTTGCCATTGCTTCCGCTGCTTTAACTTCCCTGGCCCTATTTGCTGCCTTTGTAGGATTAGCTGGAATTCATTCTATTGATATCTTCAAAGCACCGGTACTGGCCGGATTATTCGTTGGAGCGATGATTCCATTCCTTTTCTCTTCTATGGCAATTGCGGCAGTAGGTCGTGCGGCCATGGCCATGGTACAGGAAGTTCGTCGCCAGTTCAAAGAGATTCCGGGCATTATGGAATACAAGGCCAAGCCGGAATATGATAAGTGTGTCGCGATTTCTACTGATGCTTCTATTAAAGAGATGATTCCTCCGGGACTATTGGCTTTGATTGTTCCAATCCTGGTTGGCTTCACTTTCGGACCTGAAGTATTAGGTGGTTTATTGGCAGGTGTTACTGCATCAGGAGTACTAATGGGAATGTTCCAGAATAATGCCGGTGGCGCATGGGATAATGCCAAGAAGTCCTTTGAAAAAGGCGTTGATATTGATGGCGAAACGTATTACAAAGGTTCTGAGCCACACAAAGCCTCTGTTACAGGGGATACGGTAGGAGATCCATTCAAAGATACTTCCGGACCGTCTATGAATATTCTGATCAAATTGATGTCCATCGTTTCATTGGTGATTGCACCGATGATTGCCGAAGGAGACGCACACGGCCAGGCAGACATTCACGCTGAAAAAACACAAAGTTGTAAAAAAGCATGTGAAAAAACCTGTGACGGAAAAGCGGTTAGCTTTTTAGAGGAAGAGAAAAATTTGAAATAATTTCAAATTCAAACAAATAAATATCTAAATACCGCTAGTCTAATCTTAGGACTAGCGGTATTTTTTTGTCCTTTTTTTCTTAAAATCCTATGTGTTGATGAAATAGGAATAATCCTGATGAACAAATCTAATTTAGTACATTATCAATCAACCTCTAGGTATTGCCCCATTGCAAAATACTCCATTCCACCTAAAACACCATTAAACCCTGCTTATTTCTAATAATTCATTCAAAATCAATCCCATACCCCTAATCATCACTAGTTCTCCTTACAAATATACCGACTACCAAAAAGGTTATTCCATATCTTTTATCCTAAATCGACAAAATAAAACTGCGGATTTAGGATATGCTTTCCCCTTATATAAACGAAAGAGCAACCTAACAATCTAAATACTACAACCATGAAAAATTACATTAATTATTTGGTCGTAGCCCTCATCATCCTATGTGGTCACGGTCTGTTAAATCAAGTACAAGCCAAAACCACAACTTTCGAAATCGCCGGACAAGAAATAGAAATAGAACGGCTTTCCATCCGCTTCATCAATGACCAAATGGTCTGTAAAATCGAGGGAAGTGGCTGGGTGGCAACGCCTATTGAAGATCTTCCCGAAGAGATCATCTCCAAAGCCTGGGTCATTTATCAGACGGAAGAAAATAACGCCTGGAATGGTGGCATGGATGCCGACGAATGGGTCCGCCAGCAAGGGGAAGCCTATGCTTATTTACTCTGGCGATAAAAGACACTATTCATAATACCTATATGAGTGAGCACCCCTAGCCGAATTATTCCCCGCCAAATACATTGACTCAGCTCAAGAGGCTCAACCTCAGTTCATTTCAGGTGTTTCTCTTTGAGTATCAATAACCCAAATTTGGTTTAGAGCGTTTTGAAAAGCCGAAATTCGGAGCGAAAATTTGATGCTTGCAGAAGCGATACCCGATTATTTTGAGAGAATAGCATCGCTATTATTGAGAAATTATCCAAAATCGCTTCTAATAATTCAAATTTGCATCTGAATGGTGTGCTAATAAACATGCTCTTAGCTTGCTTTCTACTCCTTCAGCTGCTCCCTTGGGATAAAATGAAATAGCGAACTATTCCTTCATTTTCCCGCCTTGCAGTTAAAGGAGGATTAAAGCATGAATAATACGGGCTATGGGGTGCTTTTTTTTCGTCTAAAAATTATCCAAATTGCGCTTTCATTTTAACATACCTTATGAGAGCACTATTTTTACTATCCTTACTCCTATTCAGTTTTGCTTGTCAACCTGGCATTGACCAGACCGATGCACAAGAAAATGAAGTAACTTTTGACGTGAAAGACCACTACCAAAAGTCTACGCATTACATTACCATGAGAGATGGAGTTCGATTGTACACCACCGTCTATTCACCTAAAGACAATAGCCAAACCTACCCCATCATGATGATGCGCACCTGCTATTCTTCCCGTCCTTATGGGGAAAATGCCTATCGAAAAAGCCTGGGTCCCTCGACAAGCATGATGGAAGAAGGCTACATTTTTGTGTATCAGGACGTTCGTGGCCGCTATATGTCAGAAGGAACATTTGACAATATGCGCCCAATCGTACATCGGGAAGACGAGCAGGGAACCGATGAGGCTACCGATACCTTTGACACTATTGACTGGTTGGTGAAAAATATCCCTAACAATAATGGAAATGTAGGACAATGGGGGATCTCCTACCCGGGGCACTACACCACCGCTGGAGCGCTTAGTGGCCACCCTGCCTTAAAAACTTCTTCTCCTCAGGCATGTATTGCCGATTTCTATTTTGATGATTTCCACCATAGAGGGGCATACACCCTTTCTTATTGGGGGGCGACCCCCGTTTTTGGATACCAAAAAGAAGATACCACCCGCACGGCCTGGTACAGAGACTACATGGTCGATTACGGCACCTCAGATCTTTATGATTTCTTCCTAAAATTAGGCCCCCTAAAAAACAGCGCCAAGTACTATGGAGAGGATAACTTCTTTTGGCAAGATTTGTCCCAACATCCGGATTATGACGAATTCTGGCAAAAGCGAGATATTCTTCCACATTTGAAAGACATCAATCACGCCGTCATGGTAGTGGGAGGTTGGTTTGATGCAGAAGATCTTTACGGACCTTTGAAAACCTATTCCACCATTGAAGAAAATAATCCAAATATCTACAATACTTTAGTGATGGGCCCCTGGTCGCATGGGGATTGGTCCAGAAACAATAAAGAGCAGATAGTGGGCAATATCTCCTTTGGAGAAGGGGTGAACCAATTTTACCAAGATAGTATTGAGGCCCGTTTTTTCCGTCATTTCCTAAAAGAGGGAGGGGATGGAAAAACGAAACTTCCGGAAGCCTATGTTTTTGATACAGGGAAAAAAGCCTGGCGTACCTTTGATACCTGGCCTCCAAAAAATGCTAAGGAAAGCCAGTACTTCCTAGAAGAAAACGGACAACTTATGACTGAAAAACCTTCCGCAGCCAAAGGATTGGATGAATATATTTCTGACCCTTCTAAGCCCGTACCTTATTCGGAAAGAATCAAGGTCAGATTTACGCCTCGCCCTTATATGACCGATGACCAACGCTTCGCATCCAGACGTCCGGATGTTTTGGTATATGAAACCGAAGTTTTGGAAGAAGACGTTACCATGGTGGGAGACTTACTCGCCAAATTAAAAGTCTCTACCTCAGGGACCGATTCGGATTGGATTGTAAAATTGATTGATGTTTACCCCGACAGCACCCAGAATCAGGCTTCTACACCAAAACACATCAGTCTTGGAGGTTACCAGCAAATGGTCCGTTCTGAAATCATGAGAGGTAAATATCGGGAAAGCTTTTCAAAACCTGTTCCTTTTGTTCCGAACCAGATAACCGATGTTGACCTTCCCCTACAGGATGTTTTCCATACTTTTAAAAGAGGGCATCGCATCATGATCCAGATCCAAAGCAGTTGGTTCCCCTTATTTGATCGAAATCCTCAAACCTTTGTAGACAATATTTTCATGGCGGATGAAGCTGATTTCATTCTTGCTCATCAAAAGGTTTATCGAAATAAACAACATGCTTCCGCTATTCATTTTAAGGTGCTATAGCCAATAAAATAAATAAAAAAGGGGATCGATCATGATCCCCTTTTTTTTATTGAACAAATTTGGCCTAAACTTCTTCTTTTTCCTCCACTAATCCTTTTTGCTCTGCTCTAAATTGCATTGGCCAGCGATCGGTTTTCTTTTTAAAGAATTTACTGAAATGCGCCGGATCTGCAAAGCCCAAATCAAAGGCAATTTGCTTGACTGAATCTGTTGACCCTACAAGCAAACGCTTTGCCTCCAAAAGCAACCGCTGATGAATCACTTGTAAGGCGGAAAGCCCTGCTACTCGCTTACAGGATCGGTTCAATTGCTTTTCATGCAAGCCTAAATGTTCAGTATAGTCCACCACTAAATGCCAATGATGAAAATGCTCTTCCAGGGCATCCAAAAAAAGGCGGTAACGGGCGGAATAATTATCTTCTGGCTTAGAACGCCAGTCATTCTTTTCAGTCTCCTTGCGGTAAGCAAAAATCATGACCTGCTCCAGCATGGAAGCGACCATATCACGATGGTAAGGTGCCTCTGCATAATGATGCACTTCATGTTCTACATTACCAATAATCTGCGTTAGATAAGCCACCTCACGTGAATCCAGAAAATAATGCGGTTCAACGCTCCAGTCATTAAAATAGGAGTGATAAGTCTTCTGAAAGCCACAAAAAGAAAACAGATCCTCGGTAAAGGTCATGCCAACGCACTTCACCTCTGTCCCCATAGCCAAATTGAAATCATATTGATTATTGGGTCCCAATATGAAAAGCATATTGTCTTTTACGTCCACTGTCTTAAAATCAATCTGAACACTTCCGGTAACTTTCTCCAGAAGAATTACCATGTATTGAAATCGCTTGACAGGTTGATGTTTATAAAATTCACTATCGACTAAAAAGTGAAGCGGTTCAAAATTTAAAAATTTTTTCGGGTCTCTGTCCAGAAATTCAAACCCCTGTAAGTTCTTCACTTGTTCCATAATTGACTACACTTATTTCCGAGTGCAATAATAATTCTAATCGTTGTTTAATTTAGCAAATCACCACCTATTTGCAACAAATTATCCAACTATCCATCATATTTTTTTAAAATCAGCCTCCCACCTCTTTTTAGAAAGCAAAGCCTTAAAAAATGCAAATCCCAGAAAACTAATTTTTGCAAAATACAGCTTAATCTCTTTCTAATCGGTCAATGAGCGAAATTCACAAGACCTAAATATAACTTTCATTATTAAAAATGGATAATCCTTAAATCTTCAGTAATTTGATATCCACCTTGGGGTATATTATTTGATACCTCTTCACTGCAATGATGCAACCACAATTGCCCCAACTGAAAATCAGAAATACACTTGTCAATTTCAGCCCATGAAACATGTCCTCCACCCCCGACATCCAAATCATTACACTCAATGATCCCTACATCAGCTCCAGCGGACCATTCAATAAGCGCAGGATCCCAACGACAATCTCCTGAATAAAAAACAGATTTCCCCGACGGCAAATTAATTCGGTAGGCAAAAGCCTCCAAAGCAGAAGAATGGTCAACTTGCCAGCTTTGTAAAAGCCCAAAATTTGCTTCTAAATCAGCAGAAAAAGAAATGAACTGAAGTTTCAATCGATCGAGATATTTCGCGGACCCTGGATAAAGTACTTCCATCAACGCGAACAATTGATCTTTTAGTGCTGCAGGACCGAACAGTGTCAGTGGCCGATCTGAAAAATCACTCAATGCACGTGCAAGTAATAGAAAGGGAAGTCCACCGAAATGATCCCCGTGCAAATGAGAAATGATGATGGTGGAAATTTCTTCCTGACCGACTCCTAATTTCGTAAGTTGCAATAAGGTCGTTGCACCGCATTCCAATAGCATGCTTTCTTCCTCGGTCTCCAACAAAAAAGCAGAATGTGCCTTCCCGGATTCGTGAAAGGCATTTCCGCTTCCTAATATGGTTAACTGATCAGCCATTAAAATCCGCCAATTTTACCGATAGGCGCTGCCACCCTCCTCCGTTGACGACCGTTTCTACTCCGGCATTTTCTAAAATTCCTTTAGCAGTTTTGGCACGCTTTCCACTTTGACAATAAACCACAATCGCTTTATTTCTTGCTTTCAATTTATCCGCTTGGGATGCCAACAGATCCAGAGGAATGTTCATCGCTCCTTTCACATGTCCCTTGCGATATTCTGCCGCCGTTCTTACGTCTAAAAATAGGGCACCCTGCTCCTTTAGTTCCTTTACACCGGGACCTTTGCTACCAAACAATCCCTTCAAAAATCCAAACATACTTTTCTTTATTTAACTCCTCCCAAAGGTAACCCCTTCCTGCTTTTCCACCAACCCTGATCCGGGCAAAAAAATCTTTTCACCTTTGCATTAACCAACAATTGTTTCGATTTTAAAAGAAAAAATTGCCGAAAACTTTTTCTATCCCCCCACTCGAAGCGGGTGGCAGACAACTTTTTATCGCTGATATTCACGGCTGCTTTTATAGCCTGGAAAGCCTGTGGCAAAAACTAAGGGTAATTCCGAAAGATCAGGTGTTTTTTCTTGGAGACTATATTAACAAAGGCCCCCATAGTCGCAAAGTCATCAACTACATTCGGGAATTGCAACACCAATTCCCCTATATCTACGCGCTCATGGGCAATCATGAAGAAATGCTTTTACAAGCCGATCGCTCCGGCCTTGCTACCCGCACTACTTTTTGTGAACGCCTTAATTCCGGAGATTTATTAAACAGCCAGCAACAACTGGATCAGGAAATAAAACAGTGGATTCAAAATCTACCTTTATACTTTGAGACGGAACACTGGATGTGTAGTCATGCGGGCTTTGACCTCAGCAGTATCGAAAATTTATATTCCAATCAGCTGGCGATGCTGACCATCAGGAATTTTCCTTACCTAAGTACAACTGCCCGCAACAAAAAAATCATTCACGGGCATAACCCTTTTCCCTGGCAGGAAATTCAAGAAAAACTTGAAACGCATGCCTCCATCATGGGCATTGATAATGGCTGCGTATATGCGGGACAACGAGCTGGACATGGCCGCTTAATTTGCTATAACCTTACCGATCATGAACTTATTTCGCAGAAAAAAAGCATTCAGGACTTTTAAAGCTACCCCTGACAAAACCAAAGGCTTACAGTTGCTCATCAAGTCAATGGAAAAAATGTATCAGGAAATGCTGCGCTTTGAGCAGGACTACCTCTCAAAAGCAGAGGATGTTCACCCGGTACACGAGGCCTCCCGAAAAAACCTCCTGCATTACCTCTCCCTGCGCTCACAGGATGTGCGTGAAATGCAGGGGCAATTAGGTAATTTGGGCTTGTCCCGTTTAGGAAAAGCGGAATCTCATGTTTTGGCCTCCACCATCGCCATAATTAATAACCTTTGCCGGATGAACGGACAAGAAGACCTGATTCTTGCATCTCCGGAACTGAGCATAGCGGAAGGAAAAAAAACGCTACATCAACATACCGAAAGCTTGTTCGGACCAGCTTCTCCACATCGGCCGGTTTCTATTATGGTTACGCAGCCCACCGCTGCCGCAGAAACCTTCGCTTTAGCCAACCAAATGATCAAAAGCGGAATGAATGTAGCCCGGATAAACTGTGCGCATGACGGAGAAGAAATTTGGGCGCAATTAATTCAAAATGTAAAAAAAGCAGCGGAAAAAAATTTCAACCATTGCAAAGTTTTCATGGATTTAGCAGGGCCCAAATTACGTACAGGTGCGATCGCCAGAGGCAAAGAAGTATTCAAACTTAAAACAAAAAAAAGCGAAACTGGCCTCCTGATAGAGCCCTTGGAGGTACTATTGGTGGAGGAATTTCGGCATGAGCATCCGCAGGCACAAATTCCTCTTGGGGTTATTGTCCATGAATTAAAAAGTGGTCAGCGCATCACCTTTAAGGATTTTCGGGGAAGAAAGCGCTCCATGAAAATATTCAAAAATTCAGATGAGCAGGTGTACGGCTTACTGAAACGAAATACTTATATCTATAGCCAAATGCTAGTAAAAATTTGGGAGGAAAAATCCTTAATAAAAAGTATACATATCGGAAAAATCCCAGCACTGGAACAAAATATTCTGTTAGAAAAGGGGGATGAGCTAATCCTTCATCTTGAAGAAATAGCCGGTGCTCCAGCGCAAACAGATAGTCAGGGAAATTTGATTCATGCCGCCCATATCTCCTGCCCACTGCCCGAGCTTTATAAGGACGTAAAAAAAGGAGAGGCTGTGCTATTGGATGACGGAAAAATTGAAGCAGAGATACGCTCAGTGAGTAATACTAAGGGTGAAATACAACTACAAATCACCTATGCAGAAGAAGGAGGCGCTAAATTGAAAGCAGAAAAAGGCATCAATTTACCGGAAAGCGATTTACACCTCAACGGCCTCACCACCAAAGACCGGAAGGATTTGGAATTTATAGTTCAACATGCACAGGCAGTTAATTTTTCATTTGTAAATAATGCTCAGGATGTTAAAGATTTGATCGCTGAATTTAATCGTTTAGGAGCAGATGAAGATTTAGGCATTGTGTTAAAAATCGAAACTCAAAAAGCTTATCGTAATCTGCCTGCCATCCTGATGGAAGCCATGAAACGGAAGAATATAGGTGTGATGATTGCACGTGGAGACCTGGCCGTGGAGTGTGGATGGAAACATTTGGCGCAGGTGCAAGAAGAGATCACACGACTCTGTGCAGCCGCCCATGTGCCCATCATTTGGGCTACGCAGGTCCTGGAGACAGCCGCCAAAAAAGGCCGACCTTCCCGTGCTGAAATTTCGGATGCTGCCTTAGGACAACAAACCGAGTGTGTCATGCTTAACAAAGGTCCGTACATCATTGGAGCCATTCAAATTTTGGATGAAATCCTGACTTCCATGGCGGGCCGACAGGAGAAAAAAGCCCCTATGTTGCCTTTACTTAATTATTCCAAATGATTCAAAAAAAAGGTTCATCCTCAAATAAGATGAACCTTTCAAAAATGACTTAACCCATTATCTACCGCTGGTTTAGCCCCCATATTTTCGGACTTTTTTGATTTTGCCTCTTGTGAGGTCTATTTTTCCATTATAAGTTTGTGTTAGCAAAGAACGATCGACGGCGATTAATTTACCGAAGGTTGTAATGAATTTGGAGTGTTGGGCCCATTCACATCCTCATTCAAATATCCCTCCCCATTTAGGGTCGGTATATTTGAGCAAAGAACTTCTCTCTGACTCATAATCCCCGAAAGTTGACTATGGGGTACTGTAAGTCTAAATTTCACCTTTCGCTCGTTTATTACTGTGCGTTCAATCAAATCATATTCCCACGCCTTCCAAAACAAATTGGGACTAAGATGAGCTATTGACCCATGTAATCTAACATTGTTATATTTTTCATAAAACACTTCTAACCTTTCTCTTAATTCCTCTAAGTTCCAAAATGGCGCTTGTCCCAAGCCCTTCTTAAGAATGCTATGAAAGCTTTCAATATGGCCATTCTCCTGGGGCGTATAAGGATGTGTAAAGGTTTGATGAATACTATTTTCCCTTAAAAATTCTTGAACGCTTTTAGCGCTAAATTGAGATCCATTATCATTCCTTAATTCAACATGAAGATCCTGTTTCAATAAGTCATTTGGTTGCAAATAATTATCTATTACCCTTTCCCAGGCTTTAATGACCATTTTTTGATCCATTTGATAGCCAACCGACCAATCTAATATTACTCTTGTAAATGTATCAATAATGCTTAATATATAAGCATGACGCCTATGCTCTGTTACCCAAACCATTTTAATATCCATTTCTAAAACCTGCAATGGGCGTTCTGGGCATACACAGCGATATTTGACGTAATTTTTATCACTAACCTTCCTTTTTTCCTGAAGTAAATCTGCGTCCTTCATCAAACGGAAAACCTTTTTATGATTAATATTATATCCTTCAAGCTTCAATTGACTGGTCATCATACGATAGCCATAATTAGTGATTGGATCTTCTTTTAAGCGCTTAATTTGCCCTATTACATCCTCATTGGGTACTACCGAATGCCCCTTTTGAGTTGTAGTAGTGGCTTTTCTGCCTATATGTTTACGATCTTTAATAGGCTGGTAATAGTATTTGTGTTTTGTTATTTGGGCAATCAAAATAGCTTTATCTCGTTTTAGCCCCAGACCAGTGTATTTTCGTGCTATTTCCGCCCTTTCGTCTGAGGATATTTCTTTTTTAGCAGCTCATCCTTCATTTTGGATTCAAGCTCCTTTTCAGCGATGATTTCCTTTAATAGGGCATTCTCTTTCTCAAGACGCTTTATCTCCTTTAATTGAGGTATAGTCATCCCGCGAGTGAAACCTGCCTCTCCCATGGTTTCATATTTTTTCACCCAATTTTTATAGGTGGCTGGATAAACTCCATACTTACTTAGAGTTTCTTCTACTCCTCTTTCCTCGCATTCTTTTAGAATAGCTAGCTTCTCTTCCTTGGTTCGTGTTACTCTTTTCATCGGATTTCAAATATTGTAAAAAAAAAATTAAGTCCGACTATTTATGGGGCGGAATCACCGCTAGGAGCCTGTCGGATTATTATTGACTTCACAAAATTCACAAAATATTATTTTGGTCATTAATTGTGCATTGAAGTCAAACTAGCTCTAAAGGCTATATTTCGGGAATTGGAATATATTTTCTTCAATTGAAAATAGAGAAACCAAATAATATTTCGACTAATAGAATAAAATGGTATAAATCCGACAGGCTCCTAGGTTTAAAAAGTTACATTACAGCTCGCTACCCTGTCCTTTTGCGAATAGTTTTACTGATTTTACAAGGGGATAAATTGAGAGAGGCTTGCTGCTTTCACTTTCCGCTACTTCGTTGAAAACCTCGAATTAGGGCACTATTCTCCCATTTTTCACACCTTTTGCCATGCAGCTAAACGAGAAATTAAGCATTAGAGCATGTTCAAAAGCACACCAGCCGAATGCATATTTCAGCTTTTAACACACTCTTAAAAAAAATCAGCTTAACTACTCAGTAGAAACACCGGGCAATATCATGCCCGATCGTTTCCCTGACACATCATAAGCAATTAAAGCATATTTAAAAGCGCTCCATCCGGCAGCAAATTCGAATTATTGAAAGCGATTTTGAATAATTGCTCAACAATAGCGTTGCTATTCTCTCAAAATAATCGGGTACCGCTTCTACAATAATGAAATTTTCGCTGCGAATTTTGGCTTTAAACACGCTCTTAGACCTTGATATAAATCTTGGTCTTATTATCATACACACTGAAAAATTCCTGAAAACCATCCGGCATCATATCATAGTAACCTACCACTAATAAACCATGAGGCTTTAATGCTTTATAAAAATTCATCATCACCCGCTTTTTTAATGCTCCATCAAAATAAATCATCACATTCCGACAAAAAATAATGTCCAACTGTTCCGGAAAAGCATCCTTCACCAAATTATGCTCCCGAAAATCAATACCTTTTCTTAATCGATCTTTGACCATGAAACCTTCCTCCATCTCCTGCATAATGTTATCCCATCTTTCCCCGGGAAAGGTCTTGTCAAAATTGGCCTGATATTTCTTTGCTGGCGGCCCAAAATATCGGCCCGCCCTGGCCAAATTCAGGGCATTTTTGCTTAAATCTGTCGCTATTACCCTGGTCTTATAACCGAACATTAAGCTTTGAATTACATACAGCATCGAGTAAACTTCCTCTCCCGTCGAACAGCCTGCATGCCAAATCGATATAGTCTGATCTTTTTGGAAGTGGTCTCTTAAAGTAGCTCTAAGAAAAACCCAGACCTCCGGATTACGGAACATTTCAGTGAGGTTAACGGTCAAATCATCAATACAGGCCAGGAAAAAGGCCTTATCCCTTAAAACTGCTGCCCAAAGATCCAATAAGGAGTTCATTTGATGTTTACTAATCAAACGGCCAAAACCCCGCTTCAGGGATTTCAATTCATAATTAGTAAAATCAATTCCATAACGCGTTTTTATGGCCGTAGCCAAGGATTTAATTTCCTCATCCGAGATCTTATCTTTTGTATCTATACTCATTATGAAATAGCGCTAATGACAAAAGAGGGAATTTCCCTTAATTTAATATTATACTGTACCGCCCCTGCTAAATTCGCAGCTTTGGGCATTCCATAGACCACACAGGTTTCTTTACTTTGGGCAATGGTTAAACCGCCTGCATTTTTCACTTTCAACATCCCCTCTGCCCCATCTCGCCCCATACCGGTCATCAAAACCCCAATGCACTTAGCCCCAAAAATATTCACCGCTGATTCAAAAAGACCATCAATGGAGGGATCATTAAAAGCTTTAAACTTTCTCCTACTCCTACGAAACTTAATCTCTGACCCTATTTTGCGCAATACCGTATTATGCCCACCGGGTAACAGGTAAATTTTCCCTTTTTCTAAGCTGGTCCCTGAGGAGGCCAAAACCACCTCTTTATTATTCATCTCGTTCAGTCTGGCTGCAAAGGAAGGCACGAAGGAGGCTGGCATATGCTGGGTAATAATTACCGGCAATGGAAGATTTTCCGGCACGCGGGAAATAAATGATTCCACCGCCGATGGACCGCCGGTAGAAGCTCCCAACAAAATCACCTCATAAGCCAGAAATTGATCAAAAGTATGTGGTGCTGTATTTCTTTTTTGGTCCTTGTTTCCAAGCAAGGTGGCTATATCGGTCTCCTTGGCCGCATAAATCTTCTCAAACAAAGGAACTTTTATGGCCTTGATATCAGAGTTATGGCTAGGTGATTTATTCACATAATCATAGGCTCCACTTTCCAAAGCACCCAAAATAGGTCCCATATCCGAATTTCCTAATGCAGACAAAATGATAATCGGAACCGGCCAGGGACTCTGCATAATTTGATCCACGGCAAAGGGCCCATCATAATCTCCCATATTCATGTCCATCAATACCACATCCGGTCGCAGTTGCCGATTTTGGGAAATCGCCTCCTTGCCGTTATTGGCGGTTCCAACCACCAGAAAATCTTCGTTTTCCTCTAAAACATGGGCGATCAAATGCCGCATTATGCTGGAGTCATCAACAATCAGAATATTTATTTTAGGCTTTACCATATTCCACTCCGATCAGTAAAACATCATCTATTTGTTTTGAATCTCCCTTCCAGGCACTCCAATCTGCAATAAACTTTTGCTCTACTACTCCCATGCTTTCTCCGGCATATTGCTCCAATTTTTCAATAGTCCTCTTCCTGCCGAACTTACGATTACTCTCTTCTCCAAATTGGTCCAAAAGTCCATCAGAAAAAATGAAAACCCGATCCCCTGCTTCTAAATCAATATCGTGTGCTGTAAAGGAAGTACGATTCTTATATTGTGTTCCTCCTATGGGCATTTTATCCCCCCTGATGATTTCAATCTTGCCCTCCCTTTGTAAAAAAAGGGGCAAATGTGCTCCGCTAAATTGTAAATGGTGAGTTTTAGTATTCAATCGGCAAAGTGCAATATCAAGCCCATCATTAATGCGGATATCCTCCGATTCCTGCTTCAAATTATGGACAATATGCGCATGCAAATCATTGAGAATCTGATCTGTAGAATGGGTAACATCCGTACATAAATATTTCAAAATCACATTGGACATGATGGCCAACATAGCACCCGGCACCCCATGACCTGTACAGTCTACGGCAGCGAAATAGTGATATTCCTCCATTTGTAGGGACCAGGGAAAATCTCCACTCACCACATCTTTTGGCTGATAATAAATGAAGGAAGAGGGGAACATAGTTTTAAAATGAGCCGAATTAGTATTCAATGCCTGTTGAATATTATAACTGTATTGTATACTTTCTTTTATCTTGGAATTTTGAACCTCGAGGGTGGACTTCGTTTCTTCGAGTAATTTTAATAAGTTCGCCAGTTCCTCCTTCATTTCCCTTTCGCGAAAGGTAGCCGAAATCAAATGTTGATTAGTAGAACTTAGCTCTTCCATTCCAATTTCCAGCAGCTCGTTTTTCTTCCTCAAAGAGGCATTTTCTGCTTCCAAGCGCTTCAATTGCTCGGCCTGTGCATCATCCTTTCTCCGGCCTGCCTTATAATTATATTGAAAAAGCTCTAACTGATTCCTCAAAAAATTGATTTGAACCGGTTTAGACAAAAAAGCCCAAGGCAAGGTTCTCTTAGCGATTTTAAAAATATCCAGATGATTATGCGCCGTAATATACATGAAGGGTGTCTCAAATTTTTCCCTATAAAGAGACATCGCCTGAATACCATTTATGGAGCCCTTCAAATTGATATCCATGATAATTAAATCCGCCATTCTATTGACATTATCCAAATCAGCGATAAAATCATCTCCGGAAGGATAGGTCGCCACCACCTCATGCCCAGTACTGACTACCAGCTTTTTAAACATCTCCAAAGCCACTACGGAATCATCCACTAATACAATATTTAGCGGGCTTTGATAGTGATCCGCCTCCTGTGGACGGGGTTTTACCGAGGACTGAAGCCTATGCATGATTCGGTCATTCCCGGGCTGCTCAATGAAACGGACAATACTTTGCAAATACTTTTCGTCCAGACACCAAATAAACTCAGGAGACACCTCGCTCTTTCGAAGGGTCATGCTTACCCGAAAATATAGCAAATGGGAAAAAAGGCCGATTTTTTCATTCAAATAAGGATTAAGGTTTTCCTTACCGACTACTTTATGCTCGGGTACATATCCATGGATATTAAGCTTCAACAAATTGGAGAGCTGGGTTACAACAGAAGCTGAAATGATGTTGTCCAGTTCCAATAAAAAGGCTTTGCCCATGGCATAATATTCATCAGACTCTGGAGAGATCGTATCAGGTAGGGTCTGTTTTAAAAATTTATGTCGTTCCTTTTTATTCAAAATAAAGAAGCAAACCCCCTTCATCTCTCCCCTCAATTCGGTGGTCAGAATGGTGATTTCCCTGCCCTCCTTTTTACTGATGGGTAGATCTGCGGAAATTTGCTCAATGGAAAGATCAAAACCACGCAAAATCACCTGCTCCCCCACGAACATGGATAGGGCATCTGCAGCTTTGGCTAAACCGATATTGATCACCTCCCGGGCAACATCAAACTCTATTTGAGATAAATTCATGCTCTTGTCCTCGTCGTTTATTTCTTAATACTTTTCGAATAATATTGGGAATATCCAATACCAAACACACTTGCCCATTTCCCAGAATGGTCGCCCCACTAAAAAATGGCACCTCATCCAGAGGCTTAGAAAGGGTTTTCTCTACAATTTCTTTTTGCTGTAAAAGCTTATCCACGATAAAGCCCAGATAAGTCCCTTCATAGGAAATAACCAGGACCTCAATTTTTTGATCCGCTTTCAAAAGATCAAAGGACTGATGAAAATCAAAATGAGGATCCAGCATTTGTCCGTAATCAAAAAGATCCTGGAGAAAAAATACAAACATGGGTTTTTCCAAATAGTGGGAAATCAAACCCTTACTAATCTTATGAATATCTTTACGATATAAGGAAATCACCGCCTCCGTATAAGACAAAGGCACGGCATACTCTTGTTTCCCCATCTGAAAAAGCAAAGCCCCTTTCAAGGCCATGGAAGAGGGTAAGGCCAATTGCATCACGGACCCTTTCCCCACTTCTGACTTCACCACCACTCTGCCGCCTATAGACTCCGTTGCTTTTTTGACCACATCCATCCCCACTCCCCGACCAGAAACTTCTGTTACTTTTTCGGCATTGGAAAAACCGGCTTCAAAGATGAACTGCAATTTTTCTTCTTTAGTCAAATTTTTAGCATCATCGCGGGAAACCAACTTTCGTTCAATCGCTTTTTGAACAATCAGATTTTCATCAATTCCTTTCCCGTCGTCTATCACTTCAATGAATACCGTATCTTTTTCATTAAAAGCCCGGAGGGTCACATTCCCCTTAGGGGATTTTCCGGCTTTCGCCCGGGTTTCCGGCTCTTCAATCCCATGACTTACCGCATTTCGAACCAAATGCACCATGGAGTCACTAAGAATTTTCAAAATATTGCGATCAATCTCGATTTCTGTGCCCTCCAATATCAAATTGACTTCTTTATGTTCAATATTGGCTACATCCCGAATAATCCTATGAAATTTATTGAACATAAAACCGACCTGCACCAGCCGAATGCCCATAATACCATATTGAAGATCAGAGGTAATGCGGTGCAGGAGTGCCAGATCATTTCCACCCTGATCTTGGGCCATTTGACTCGCCGCTAAGCTGTCCTTTTCGATCAGTAATTCACCCACCAGGTTAATTAAACCATCTAATTTTTTGATGGGCACATTCACAAAGTCAGAAAAGGAAATATTCGAGACAGTTTCTGCTTCCTCCTGCAATGGCGTTGAAAAATGTTCCTGCTCCCCGCTGGCTGATATTGCAGGAACTTGTTCCTGTTCATTGGTTTCCTTTTCCGAAGAAATCTCTTCTTCGGCCTCTTCCTTTGAAGGACTTACTGGCTTTTCATTAGTTTGTGACGAACCGGAGACCGCTACTTTTTCCCCCATCAATTTATTGAAAGCTACCTGGAGCTTGGTCCTAATTCCTTTATAGCTCACCTGCTCCTCACTGTTCATGGCATTAATCAATTGCCCCAACTTATCCAGACCACGGTAAAGGTTAGAAAATAATTCCGTAGAAATTGAAAGCCGGTCTTTCTTTATTTCCCCGAAAATATCTTCCATAATGTGAGCCAATTCAGCCACTCCCTGCACCCCAAGTCCCATTGCATTTCCTTTCAGCGTATGCGTTATTCGGAAAATGGCATCTATGGCTTCCTGATCCTGAGCATTCGCTTCCAGTGCCGTAAACAGACGGTTCAATTCCTCATACTGTTCATGCGCTTCAGCCTGAAACATTTCCAGATACGCCTGTTCTTTATCTTTCATCAATTACTCAAATGCTTTAGCAGCAGAGGAAACAATCCCTTCTGCCGTAAATGGTTTGACGATATAATCTGTTGCTCCAAGGCTCAAGCCTTCCTGAATCACAGACTCCTGCCCCACCGCACTGATCATAATCACCTTCGCATCCAGATTTTCTTCGCTTTTTAAAACACGTAAAATATCAATCCCTATCATATCCGGGAGGATATTGTCCAGGGTGATTAATTCCGGCTTAAGCTCCATGGCCAGATCAATGGCCTTTTCTCCATTTTCAGCTTGACCGACAATGGTGTAACCTGCCGATTCTAAAGCATCACTGATTAATGATCGCATGTACATGGAATCATCAACTATCAATACAGATTTTGACATAATAATTTATTTGGTCAATATTGATTTAAGCCGAATTATTCACCGCTAAATAAAGTGATTCGACTTAAGTGATTTATTTTCATATTAATAAGATTACGATTACTGATTGGTTAATAGCCCCAATTTGGGGATGATTGCTTTCTGCTCATTCCCCTGCATCCTTGGAAAAAACTCGAAATAGGCATCTATTCCTTCCCTTTTCCTGCCTAGCAGCTAGGAGCGTCTATAAAAGCGCACCATCCGGCTGCAAATTCGAATTATTAGAAGCGATTCTGGATAATTTATCAACAATAGCGCAGCTATTCTCTCAAAATAATCGGGTATCGCCTTTGCAATAATCAAATTTTCGATACGAATTTTGTCTTTCTTGAATTCCAATTTTAAATCCCAGCATTCGAGGCATCATCGATTTCCAACATGGCGATGATATCCAGCAAAATGATCATCCGATCACCTACTTTTGCGATACCTCGAACACATTCTTCTTTCAAGCTGGAAAACTGCAACACCTCCTTGGAGTCATCGATATCCTCTGCTTCAATCGATAAGGTATTTGGAACTTCTTTCACCAAAACCCCTACTTTAAATTTCTCATTCTCAATGACCAGGGAATAATGCTCCTGCACCTTAACATCCACAATCCTGTCACTCAACTGAAATTTATGTTCCAAATCCATAATGGCAATCACGGATCCGCGAATGTTAGCGGCTCCCAAAATATAAGGTGGCGTATGGGGGACGTGCGCCAGGCGAGGGGTTAATACCACTTCCTTTACCTGATCAATCGGAAGGGCATATTCCTCTCCAGCCAATTTAAAAACAATCAGTTGAGAACGCTCCCCGCTATTTTGTTTCCCCTCTTTTTGCGGAGAGGAAGCCTCCTTCTTCAGTTCTTCCAAAGAGGAGGATAAGGCTTCCTGCTGACTACTCATGACTGACGCAATTTAAATTTAGAAACTCCCTCCAATAATTGATAGGCCACATCTGCGAGATCGGAACTGGTGGCGGACACTTCATCCATTCCCTGATTCAATTCCTGAGAGGAAGAGGCTATTTGTTCGGTTCCTGAAGCTGTTTCCTCAGATACCACGACCACCTTCTCAATATTCTTCACCGTGCCATTAATGGCCTCCTCCTGCACTGCGGCAGATTCTAAAATCTGCTTAGAAAGGCTCAAAGTCTCCACACTTGCCTGATCAATCTTACGGAAAACGGCCTCTGCCTCTCCCCCGGCTTTATTTCCATTTTTTACAGAAACTTCCATCCCTTCAATAGATTTGGAAGCTTGATTAATATCGTTTTGAACTTCCGAAATCACCTTTTCAATATCCTGCGCCGACTTTCTGGAATCCTCCGCTAACTTCCGAATCTCCTCCGCGACCACCGCAAACCCTCGGCCAGCCTCACCCGCCCGTGCAGCTTCTATCGCCGCATTTAAAGCCAGCAAATTGGTTTGAGAAGCAATATCCGTTATCACATTAAGCGTTCTTGCTATTTCTTCAGAGCGTTTATCCAAAACTTTGATGGATTCAGAAGTCACAGAAGCGGAGGACTGAATTTCTTTCATATTTTCCACTACCGCCTCAATGGTCGATACGCCCTCTTTACTATTCCGCTGTCCCTCTTCCGCTGACTTGTTAATAACATCTGCTTTCAGCGCGGTATCTTTGGCATTGGTCAATATCTTCTCAATCAGAGAACTGGCCTGATCAATTTGTTGGGCCTGATCCTGCACCCCTTCTGCCATCTGCTGTATAGCGGAAGCCATTTCCTGCGTAGAGCCTTTCATCTGCTCTCCTTTACCTGACATTTCCTTAGAAGAAGTAACCACTAAATTGGCTGACTCATTGATCTGCTGAATGAGTGTATTCAAATTAATCAGCGCCTCATTAAAGGCGATACCCATTTCTTTGAAGTCTCCATCCACCGCAAGTGCAAAGGATTTGGATAAATCTCCATTGGACATGGCCACGACCAGATCCCGAATTTCATTAAAGGGTCTAACAATATTGTCCATCAACTGATTCATGGAATCGGCCAGGACTTTATAATCTCCCTGTGCAGTGGGTACCTGTACCCTTGCGGAAAGGTCACCCTGCTCCCCGGCTACTTTCACGACTTCCTGAATAGCCGTGATCACGGTTTTCTGATCGGTGATATCATTAGCTATTTTAATGACCTTAAATACCTTTCCATTGGCATCTTTGACGGGCGTATAAGAGGCATTGATCCAAATCTGCTCACCGCTTTTGGTAAAACGTTCGAATTCCCCTGCCTTTACCTGCCCATCTGCCAGATCTCGCCACATATTTCGATACTCCTCTGAATTGACATAATGCTTGTCACAGAAGATTCGATGATGTTTTCCAACGATTTCCTCTACACTGTGATACCCCAAAGTGGCCACAAAATTATCATTGGCAGAAATAATGGTACCATCAGGCTTAAATTCAATCGAAGCCCAACCCGTATCTACCGCGGATTTCACCGCACTGGCCTGCGTGCGGCTATTCACCATTTCAGTCACCTCCGTGGCAATCTTTATAACCTTAAAAACTTTGCCCTCGTCATCTCTCACCGGTGTGTAAGAGGCGTTAATCCAAATTTCTGAGCCATCTTTTTTCAGTCTTAAAAATTCCCCCGAGTTTTGCTGGCCACTGGCCAAAGATGGCCAAAAGGCAGCATATTCCGGACTATTGGCATATTCAGGAGTACAAAAAATACGATGGTGTTGTCCCTGAATTTCCCGAAGATCATGATAACCCAGGCCTTTTAAAAAGTTATCATTAGCCGTTAATATGGTACCATCGGGTTCAAATTCGATTGAAGCCCAGCCGGCATTTACCGCAGCTTCGATGCTTCTGGCTTTCAGAATATTTGCTCTTTCCTGCGTGATATCTTTAATAAAAGCCGTGAACTCCACTTCTCCTCCAACCTCTACCCGGCTCAAAGCCAAATTCCCCCAAAATTTACTACCATCTTTCCGCTCCATTTCCATATCCCGGCCAATCCCTACCACCTTATTTTCGCCCGTACTGACATTATTCTCCACATAGTCATCATGATTGCCGCGATGTTTTAGAGGAACAATCATTTTCACATTTTGCCCCAACACTTCTTCTTCCCGATAACCA
This sequence comes from Persicobacter diffluens, assembly GCF_036244895.1. Taxonomy (NCBI): domain Bacteria; kingdom Pseudomonadati; phylum Bacteroidota; class Cytophagia; order Cytophagales; family Persicobacteraceae; genus Persicobacter; species Persicobacter diffluens. The sequence continues at coordinate 540,940 of NZ_BQKE01000003.1, read as the reverse complement.
AACATCTTTACTGCTGCCGGATTAAAAAAGGTGATTTCTTTACGGGAATTTATAGAAATGATTGCGTCTATGGCCTGATCCAGCGTCCGTTTAATACGCTGACTCCCCCGCTCCACCTCTTCCTGAGTAGCCTGAATTTCCTCTAAATTTTGTCTTAATTCCTCCTCTTGCGCCCGAACATTCTCCAGTAATTTATTGGATTCATATTTTTCTTTGGTAATGTCAGACGCCAGTTTAATAATTTTTTGCACGCTACCGCTATCATCACGAACGGGGGTATAACTGGCCTGCAGCCAGATATCCTGTCCACTTTTATCCTTTCGCAAAAATTCTCCTACCTTCAATTGTCCTGATGCCAATTCCGGCCAAAAACGGGCATATTCTTCAGAGGTCACCACATTTTCCGGGCAAAATATTTTATGGTGCTGTCCTTGAATTTCAGCTAGTGAATAACCTACTGTCCTCAAAAAATTCTCATTGGCGTTCAAAATGTTGCCTTCCGTGTCAAACTCAATCATCGCCATCCCGGTATCCACAGCATGTTGAATCCCTCGTGAAAAAATCCGATCTTTCACCATATCGGTGATTTCGGAAGCCAACTTTACTACTTTTTTTACTTTACCCGTCGTATCTTTTATCGGGGCATAGGAGGCGTTAATCCAAACCTCACTTCCATCCTTCCTAATCCTTCTAAACTCGCCCGCATTTACTTTTCCCGCAGCCAAATCTACCCAAAACTGCTGATATTCGGCGGATTGCGCATAATGCTCTTCACAAAATATTCGATGATGCTTCCCCTTGATTTCGTCCAATCTGGCATAACCCAATGCCTTTAAAAAATTATCATTCGCCTTTAGAATGGTGCCGTCGGCGTCAAATTCGATATAGGCCCAGGCCAAATCGATGGCGGATTGTAGTCCATTCTCCTGAGTGGATTTTGTTCTGTTCGTAGTTTTGGTCGTTACCGTTGACATTTTGTTGGGTATTAAATGCTAATTCAATATTAATCACTCCTTCGCCAAAAAATGCTCTACCTTCATCAGTAGGGAATAACCCAAAAAATAAACCGCTTAAGAAGCCCCTAAAAACAAATGGGAATGCTTAAGCTTAAAAAAAATTGTGGACTACAACAGGACACCCCAAGAATAGGGTGTGCTGAGCCCATTAAAATATTCATCCAATAGCCTTTTCATCCAATAAAAAATTAGTTGAGCATAAATTAGCTATGTTAATGTCTCAAACATCTACATTATACAAATGTTCCTTTGGACCCTTAAAAAATTATTTTTTTTTAAAACAAGCGCATTAAACATATTTTCAACTTACTGATTTTCAGAACTTTAAATACCTAGGCGATGAATAAATTATTAGCTGCATCTTTAAAAAAACATAATTAACGGATTCAGAGCGAGTTTAAAAGCACGCCAGCCGGCTGTAAATTCTAATTATTGGAAGTGATTTTGGATAATTCCTCAACAATTAGAGATGCTATTCTCTCAAAATAATCGGATATCACTCCTGCAATATTCCAAGTTTTTGATACGAATTTTGGCTTTTAAACACGTTCCTAATCATGGATAGATCTTTTCCCAATTAAAATTTACTCCTCTTTAGGGGATCATAATTTGGGGTAAACTAATAATATAAGCCAATGCTATCCTATATATATTTTTATAAATTACCTCAAAGGTGATGAATTGAAAATTTACACTTGTTTCTCTCCACAAAAATACCTTAAAAGCTCAGGCACAAAAAAAAGAGCGATGAGCTCTTTCTTATATGCTAATACATGGTATTGGGGTTGGCCGATTCCTTGGGTATCTTTTGAATGGAATCCCAATGCTCGCAAATCTTGCCTTCTTCATCAAAGCGAAAAAAATCCATCGTTACATATTCTTCTCCATCCGGCCATTGCTGATGGGTATGCAGAGCCACCATATTCCCCTCAGCAACAGACCGAACAAACTCAATGGACTTATCCGGATACTCTTTTTGCATTCTTTCAAAATAGGCAATAAAACCTTCAGGCCCATTTTGCACATCCGGATTATGCTGAATGTATTCCGCTCCCACAAAGCGTTCCACAGCCTTTCTGGGCTCGCCTAAATACGCCATTTTATAAAAAGCAATGGCGTTTTTTTTGTTCTCTGTATTTAAACTCATGCGTAGAATTTTAGTCTGATACCTTAACACCGTATTCCACCAAATGTGTTTCCTTCCTGCTCCTTCTTTTGAAATGGGTTTACTATAAAATACGAAATTCAGCACGAAAACCTTAAGCCGCATTTTTCACCGCTTGAATTTATTGGTTAAACTCAAATCACTCCCCATCATATTTTCTTTGATTTTTAATCGCCCACTTTAAGATAAACGTACTTTCTTCTATTGCCCTGCTTCCTAAGAAAAAATCGAAATAGTAAAACTCTTTCACTTTTCCCGCCTTACAGCTAAGGGAAGATTGAAGAATGCATAATCCGGGATATGGTGCGGTGTATTTTTTACAGCTACTTTCCTTTTTCCAATTCTTGTTGATTCCTAAAAAGCCGCGGACTACAGCCATTCTTTTGCTTAAAGCAGCGATTAAAATGAGAGAGACTCTCAAAACCCGATTGAAAAGCAATATCTGCTATAGGAAGATCTGATTGTAAAAGAATCCTTTCTGCATGCGCCAAACGCATATTTTGGAGATAATGTATAAAAGTCTGATCAAATTGTTTTTTAAACCAGCGGCAAAAGGACGTTTTGGTCATCCCAATCATACCGGCTACTTCTTCCAGGCTAAAGGGTTTCCTGAATTCTGCTGCCAAAAAATCCTGAAGTTTTTGTGACCTACTATCCTTTAAAAAGGAAATCTCACTTGCACCTTCTGCCAATATTTGATAGGAGCCCTCCTTTAAATCCATTAAGAATGACCAAAAGGATAATAAAAAGCGATCAGAAGAGCGCCCCTCCCAATAGTCAAACTTTTCTTCCATTCCATGTACTTTTGACAGCTTTTTGCCAATACCAGAAGTCAGCCATTTAATCAAATGATAAAACTCCGGGATGGCCTGCAATGCTTTTGGGTCAAAATGAAACACCCAGGCCGCCACTCCCTCTCCCGAATGAGTAGATACCCATTGATGTGGAATATTCCCATTCACCAAAATAAAGTCTCCACTTTCAAAAGCTTCCACCTGATCCCCAACAAATCGTATTCCCTCCCCTTTTACAATAAAAGTCAATTCCCACTGCTGATGATAATGCCAATACGGCTCAAAATCAGCGGCTTCTACCTTAAACAAATGACAGGACTGGTAGTCAGAATACGGGGTGGCCTCATAAATGGCTCTCATATGTTATCTCCAATTAAACAACAAATATTTAATGAAGACAATATACGCATAGTCTATGATAATTATGCCCGATTTTTGAGCATCCGCATCCCTTAAATTTGTATTAATATTGATCGAATTTTAAAGGTACCCCAATGAAATACACACCAATACTCAGAGGTTTACTGGCCATCGCCAGTATTTTGATCACCAACTGCACCCCTATGGAAGAAGAAAAACAAAAGCAACAGCAATATCATAGTCAGCGGCTTCCATTTGGCAAAGTCCTACCGCAGGGTTGGATTAAGGCACAAATGGATCATGACCTGAAAGCCGGCTTCGTTGGCCACCTGGATGAACTGGTTCCTGATCTTATTAAAGAAGACGATATTTATGGTAAGGATCGATTAACCAAAAAAGTAAAATCAAAAGATGTCGGGGCGGTAAACTCTGAAGGAGAATGGGATGTCCAATTCCTGTGGTGGAATAGTGAAACCCAATCCAATTGGTGGGATGGCTACATCAGACATGCCTTAATGACGGATGACGCTGCAGCCATGGCTAAAGCCAAAACTTATGTGCAACAAAAACTAGCCACTCAGGATGCGGACGGTTATATCGGCATTTATGCGGATGACTTACGCTACAAACACCAAACAGAAAATGGAGAACTTTGGGCGCAGGCATCCCTCTTTCGCGGACTGCTGTCCTGGTATGAAGCCACTGGGGACGGATCCGTACTGGAAGCCGTACTGAAAGCAGTGGAAGTGACTATGGAAGCTTATCCGATCAATGCTTCCACTCCTTTTAAGACGGACAAACCTTTTGCAGGGGTGGGCCACGGACTTACCTTTACGGATGTTTGTGAGCAATTGTATCGGATTACCGGAGAAAAACGATACCGGGACTATGCGGTTTTTCTGTATCAGGATTATAACCAGCATGAAATGGCGGAAGAAGATGTATTAATGAAAAACCTGCAGGATCCGGCTTATAAATTCAAGGGACACGGCGTACACACTTATGAGCATTTGAGAGCACTGGCCACTACGGCAGAGCATACCCGCTCAGACCAATATAAAATTGCTTTGGAACATTACCTGGATAAGTTATCCCATGTGATCAGTCCCTCTGGAGGGCCGATCGGAGATGAGTGGATCTTCGGACGTACTGCCGATGCGGATAGCACAGGCTATGAATACTGCTCCTTACAGGAACTTCTGGACTCCTATGCCCTGCTTTTGGAATACAGTCAGGATGCCCGTTGGGCGGACAAGATGGAATGGCTGATTTTCAATGCCGCGCAGGGCGCTCGCCATCCGGAGCGTTCCAGTATAGCTTATTGCAAAAGTGACAATTCCTATTCCATGTGCGGCCACATTAACGATCCCCAATGTGAAGAAAGTAAAGAAAACCGCTATAAATATTCTCCGGTACATCAGGACATCGCGGTTTGCTGCGTTCCTAATGCCGGCAGAATATATCCCTATTACATAATGAATATGTGGGCGCAGGAAAAGGACCAATTGCAACTAAATCTTTATGGTGCTTCAGAACTGACTACCGAAATAGCAGATGCCCCTATTAAAATTCAGCAGCTTACAGATTATCCCTACACGACCACCATTCAGTTGAATATTAATAATCCCAAGGCTAAGGATTTTAACTTAAAATTCAGAGTACCCCAGTGGGCCGAAGCGGTATTGGTGAATGACAAGCAAGCATCTCTTCCATCTGATGGGTTCAAAACTATTCCCGTTAAAGGAACTGAAAAACAACTAAGCATCACTTTTGAGCAAACGGTAAATATTACTCCCTTCCATGAATCACATCTGGTAACATGTGGGCCATTATTATATGCTTTACCATTAGAAGGCAAATCGGATACCATCAAAAAATACACCTATAGAGATTTTTTTGACGAAAAGATCCCCTTCACCACAGATCCAAGAATAGCGTGGAAAATAGACCTCCATCAAACCATTGCTTTACCGGAAAATGGGAAATTAAAGGTGAAAATGAAATCCCCTGGTGGATCGCAAACAGCGGAGATGGTGCCCATAGCCAAAACAGTCTTAAGAAAGTCAGTATTTTAAGCCTGATTATTCACGCTTAAATTATGGTTTAGCTGCCAGGGGAAAAATGAAGGCATTATTTCTATTTCGTTTTTTTTCATGGCAGCAGATGAAGGAGGAGAAAGCTTGCTCTAAATTCGGGCTATTATAAATCAATGAAAGAAAATTATAATGACCTGAAAATAACCCATTTGAGTTCAGTTGATAAATCTAGTGGTGAATAATCCGGGCTAAGACAATGAGGAATTATTAGTCAAGAAAAAAAAGAGACATTGCGGTCTCTTTTTCCTTATTATATCAAAACATCAAAAATTATTCTTACGATAAAACCGCGGCTCCTCCAATGGACTGATACAAATTGATTCGGTTGACCAATCTTTCACAATCCAAATTTAAGCGATTAGTCTGTTCATTAAGTAACTGCATTTGCTTTTGAAGAAGTGTAAACATATTTTCATTACCTACCCGAAACTGAACCTGAGACAATTCATATGTTCTACCCAAATAACTTAATGCTTCCTCACTTTTTTCAATACGCTGATCCACCGTTTTCAAAGCCAATAAATTACCTTCCACTTCATCCAATGCCGTTAAATAAGACTTGGCATATAAGGTTACTGCCTGTTGTTGAAATTGATTTTGAATTTCAATGTTGGATTTAATTGCCCCCCAGGTAAAAATAGGACTCACCAATCCACCCCCTACGGTAAATAGAGGCGTTTTAATTAAATTTAATACTGGAATATTTCCCCAACCTCCATTAGAGGACAGGCTTAAGGAAGGCCAACGGGAGGCCTTCGTCATTTCCAGCTCATAAAAAGCCTTTTCAACCGCATATTGACTTACCATAATATCCGGTCGATTTACCAGATAGGATAATGGAATTTCTGAGGGTATCGCTTCCTCGACCTCCGGTAATGCGCTGGCTAATTCAATCACTCCCTGAGGGTAACGGCCTACCAAAAGTTCAATGGATCGCTTGACATCCTTTTCTGAATATTGAAGAATTAATAAATTTTCTTCATACTTTACTACTTGCGCTTGCAATTGTACCACATCAGATTCTTTGGCAGCCCCTACTTGTACCCGGAATGCATTAATCTCCTGCATTTGCTCCATGGCGCCAATCATTTCGGTGATCAAGCTTTATTGCAAATTCAGACAAATAGCTGTGTAATAAGCTTTCCCAACCGCTGCTGCAATGACTTGCTGCATTTTTTCCTGCGCATAGCTCTGCGCCAAAATATTGGTTTCTGCTCCTTTTTTTCCATAGCGCAATTTACCCCACAAATCAGCCTCCCAGGAGATAGAACCGAGTCCCAGGGCCGTATTGGCACTATTGACAAATTCACGGGAGTAATTGGCCATCCCACCAATAAGCGGCAACATGCGGGAACGGGCAATAGTTAAACCTTGCTGACTGGCCTCAACCCTACTCTGGGCAACTTGTAAATCAGCATTATAGATCAAAGTCTCCTTCACCAAATCAACCAATGCGGCGGTTTGCCATTCTGCGGCCCAACCCATTTCCAGTTCAGGGGAATCTGTTAATTCCTGAAAAATCCAATCCTGAGGAACCTGGACATTCTCCAATGCTGCATTACCGTCCACAATTTCTTCCTGTTGAGGAGCATTTTTCAGGTTAATGCAAGCCGAAAAACTCAATAGCAAAATAAGTACTCCGAAGTTTGATCCTTTCCTCATATTAATGCGCCTTTAAGATCAAATAATTCAATTTAGCAGAAAGACGGATCATCACTTTTCGAATGATGTAAAATGGCATCATATCATTGGTATAAACCGCCACAGCCCCATTAGCACCCATAGCCACTTGGCTATCATCCATGATTTTAAATCTGACAATGTACTTCCCCTGAGCCTGCGGAGCTTGATCTGCAGGGGGTAATACGCCTGATGGCAATAATTGGCCTCGGCTGGAAGCCCATACAATGGAACTAATTTCTGCGGGTACAATTTTCCCGGGTTGGCTTACAAAAGTTAATTCCGCTTCATTGCCTACCGCCATTTGATGCAATTCATTTTGATTGAAAGTAGCTACTACGGATTGATAGTCATCAATGATGGTCATTAAATCCTGTAAAGGAAGCGCCATTTGGCCAGGACGAACCTGTACATTGGCTATGGTTCCATCAATAGGAGCAGTCACGATCGTTTGATCCAGGTCAAACTGTGCTTTATCTAATTGTGCATAAAGTTCGGCTAAAGTCACCTGTTTACCTTCATGTTCCGCATTTAAATTGATCAATAAAGCGGACTCCTGAGCAAGCAATTGCGCCCATTGCGCCTCCAGGGTTTTAATATTATTCTCAGCCTGCTCTAAATCAAATCGATTTCCGGCGCCATGATTAACCAAATCATTAAATTGCTCTCTCCTGGTTCTGGCTAAATCTAATTGTGCTTTAACGGCTCGTTTATTCGCATGAATCCCCTGTAAGTTTTGCTTTTGGGATTTTAATGAGGCCTCCGCTTTTGCAATGGAAGCTTTTAAACCCGCCACTCGGGCAATAAAGGGATCTTGCTGGATGGTGAATAAAGTATCCCCTTTATGCACTTGCGCATACTCTTCCACCATTACGTTCTCCAACCGTCCACGAACCATGGTTTTCAGGGGAACCGTTTTGTTATAGACGCGCACATCCTCAGAGGAAGGTGCGACCACATTCATGACCAACATGACAATAGCGATCAGCACCACCGGAATGGCAAAAATGATCACTTTGGCGGTAGTGTTAAAAGGTAATAGTTTAAATTTAACAAATACCAACCAAATCAATAAACCATATATAATTAAAAATAAATCAATCATTGTAATAGCCCCACCTTTAAGCTTGTTCTAATTTTTCTTGTTCAGCAACATTTACCGGATTTTCACCATCGGTAATGCATACTTGTGCCGGCCCGCTGTAGGCCCATACCAATGCCATTGGCCACAGCATTCCTCCCATTACTAATGATAATAAACACATCATATGAATAGCGTCCTTTTGAGGGTGATTACGCTTTTTCGCCACCTGTTCCGGAATAACATGAATCTTCCAAAAGATCCACAAACCGATGGGAGGAACTATACACATTACTACCCAAACCATAACATCAGCCACAGCATTCACTTTATCGGGCGATATCATTGCTGCAGCTTCTTGTGGCACTGCCAAAAGCAAGAGCAAAAAACACAGAGATAATAAAATTTTTTTCATCATACAATAACTTGAATTTGAGGGCAGATTAAATAAATGCAAATTCAAGAAATCGTGAGCAGGGAGTATCAGATTGCTAATAATTGAACATTTCCATAAAATAGAATGGTAAACACTTCCGGATTAAACTAAGTAAGTGAAATCCCTCAGACGCGTTTTACACAAAATGATGATCTTTTGACCATCAATAATTCTAAAAAGACTATTTTCCTCTGATATGACACAAAAATAAGCAGTATTCCCTACACCTACTTAGGGTCTGCTGAAATAGTTCGAATTATCTAAAAACGACTGAAGATCAACTTATTAAATCACATTAAATCTCTTTTAGTGCAAGGGGAAATTTTGTAAATTGTCCTTTAAATAGCCCCAGGGCTCCTTTCCTACTTTTTTAGCTTGCACTATGATTAAGCATTCCCCTGATCAACTTGAGATTTCTGATTTTATGGACCCGTATTTGGGTGGCCTTAATCCCAATAATAGATGGATTATTATGGCCAAAGAAATTCCTTGGAGTCAATTAAAAAGGATCTATGAACGGAACATGTCCTTCGACAAAGGAGCTAGACCTAAACCAGCGCGTTTAGTGATTGGAGCCTTGATTATCAAACACAAATATAAGTTGTCTGATAGAGAAACAATTGAACAAATCAAAGAAAGTCCATATCTACAATACTTTGTTGGATTGCATAAATTTCAACATGATCAGGTATTCGATTCTTCATTATTTCCGACAATTAGAAAGCGTTTGACCATAAAAGACTTTAATGATTTAAGTCACTTACTCCAGAGTCATGACGTTAGTATTGATGAGCAAAGCGAACTTCGTGATGAAAAAAATGTAGAAAGTGATACAAAATATAAGAAGCCTGAAATTGAAAACTCGATATCAGTTGATGCTACTGTAGCGGTGCAAGAAATTCCTTATCCGACCGACCTGGCTTTGATCAATAAGGCTCGCATTGAATCAGAAAAAATCATCGATATATTATGGGAATTTGTTAAAACAGATGCTAAGAAACCTAGAAGCTATCGACAAAAAGCCCAAAAAGAATTTCTAGCGTTGACAAGAAAAAAGAAGAAAGGCGCCGATTTTTGGAGGGCTGCAAATCGAAAACAACTACAGTATCTTCATCGAAATATAGGGCATATTCATCGTCTATTAGACCAAATTAAGGTAGGTATTCCTTTGAATAAGCGTTTTTTGAAGCTATTGTATGTTATTCAAGAAGTGTATCGCCAACAAATGGAAATGATTGAAGAGAAGAAAAATACGGTTGGTTTCCGTATTGTAAACTTATATCAACCACATATTCGCCCCATCATAAGAGGGAAGTCTGGAGCGAATGTTGAATTTGGAGCTAAAATATCAATATCTATTGACCAAGGCTATTCTTATATTGACCATCATGATTTTGAAGCATACTATGAAGGGGAAGAGGAGATTATCAAAAAGCATATTGAAGCACATAAACTACGGCACCCTCACACTAAGCTAAATGGAATTGTTGGAGACAAAATTTATGGAAATCGAAATGCTAGAGAAGTTTATGATCAAAATGATATAACTTTCGTCGGCTCACCTCTTGGAGCTCCTCCTAAAGATCCTGAAAAAATTAAAGAGCGGGAAGAGAATAAGGTTATCCATCAAAAATTGAGGAGTCATGTAGAAGGAAAATTTGGACAAACTAAAAGGGGGTATGGATTGAATAATATTAAGGCACGAAGATCAGACACCACAAATTCATGGATTGGTGCCATCTTCTTTATTGCTAACCTTGAAAGATTCATGAAAGGAATCTTTTTTGACCTGTTTTTTAATATTTATAAATATGATTTATGGGCATTAGTTACATCAATCATCGAAGCTGGAATTGGTAAACCAAATTTCAAGAAAAATAAAGAGACCTTTTTAAGCAGACCCTACTTATGCAAAAGCGCCTTCTTTATTATGCGATTGTTCAAATTGTCTCAAAAAGACAATTCTCTTCTGTAACCTTTCCGAAATTGTATTGGTGTAATACCCACATTTTTTTTAAAGACGTTTGAAAAATGAGGTACAGATTGATAACCTACGAAAACTGCAATTTCTGCTACCGCTAGATCACTCGTTACCAGCAAGGACTTAGCCTTGCGAATTCTGGCTATTTTAATATGGTCATAAATACTATGGCCAAAATGACCTTTAAACAGATGATGCAATTTAGTTTTGGAAAACCCAATACGTCGACAAAGATCTTCCACCAATATGTTCTCATGCAGATTTTCATTGATATATACCTCTAAATCATTCAAAGCATTTTTGGTGGCGAGGCTGATCCCCTCCTCTCTCTGACCTTCTTCATCAAATTGCGCCAAAGCCCTGGTTAAAATCTCGGCCATAAGCATCAAAATCAACCCCTTATAGACCGGCTTTTGGATTTCCTGTGGAAAGGTACGCTGACGAATCGCATCGATATATTGAGAAAGACTATCTCCAAATTTAAATTTGTCTGCATAACTGTTACTTTCATAAAGCCTTTGTTTTGCATAGGGATTTTTGGTGAAAAAATCCGAAAAATTTCGTTCGAGCCAATCAATAGAAAGCCATATTTGAACCGAATGGTAGGTCTTGATTCCGCCCCATAAATAGTCGGACTTAATTTTTTTTTTACAATATTTGAAATCCGATGAAAAGAGTAACACGAACCAAGGAAGAGAAGCTAGCTATTCTAAAAGAATGCGAGGAAAGAGGAGTAGAAGAAACTCTAAGTAAGTATGGAGTTTATCCAGCCACCTATAAAAATTGGGTGAAAAAATATGAAACCATGGGAGAGGCAGGTTTCACTCGCGGGATGACTATACCTCAATTAAAGGAGATAAAGCGTCTTGAGAAAGAGAATGCCCTATTAAAGGAAATCATCGCTGAAAAGGAGCTTGAATCCAAAATGAAGGATGAGCTGCTAAAAAAGAAATATCCTCAGACGAAAGGGCGGAAATAGCACGAAAATACACTGGTCTGGGGCTAAAACGAGATAAAGCTATTTTGATTGCCCAAATAACAAAACACAAATACTATTACCAGCCTATTAAAGATCGTAAACATATAGGCAGAAAAGCCACTACTACAACTCAAAAGGGGCATTCGGTAGTACCCAATGAGGATGTAATAGGGCAAATTAAGCGCTTAAAAGAAGATCCAATCACTAATTATGGCTATCGTATGATGACCAGTCAATTGAAGCTTGAAGGATATAATATTAATCATAAAAAGGTTTTCCGTTTGATGAAGGACGCAGATTTACTTCAGGAAAAAAGGAAGGTTAGTGATAAAAATTACGTCAAATATCGCTGTGTATGCCCAGAACGCCCATTGCAGGTTTTAGAAATGGATATTAAAATGGTTTGGGTAACAGAGCATAGGCGTCATGCTTATATATTAAGCATTATTGATACATTTACAAGAGTAATATTAGATTGGTCGGTTGGCTATCAAATGGATCAAAAAATGGTCATTAAAGCCTGGGAAAGGGTAATAGATAATTATTTGCAACCAAATGACTTATTGAAACAGGATCTTCATGTTGAATTAAGGAATGATAATGGATCTCAATTTAGCGCTAAAAGCGTTCAAGAATTTTTAAGGGAAAATAGTATTCATCAAACCTTTACACATCCTTATACGCCCCAGGAGAATGGCCATATTGAAAGCTTTCATAGCATTCTTAAGAAGGGCTTGGGACAAGCGCCATTTTGGAACTTAGAGGAATTAAGAGAAAGGTTAGAAGTGTTTTATGAAAAATATAACAATGTTAGATTACATGGGTCAATAGCTCATCTTAGTCCCAATTTGTTTTGGAAGGCGTGGGAATATGATTTGATTGAACGCACAGTAATAAACGAGCGAAAGGTGAAATTTAGACTTACAGTACCCCATAGTCAACTTTCGGGGATTATGAGTCAGAGAGAAGTTCTTTGCTCAAATATACCGACCCTAAATGGGGAGGGATATTTGAATGAGGATGTGAATGGGCCCAACACTCCAAATTCATTACAACCTTCGGTAAATTAATCGCCGTCGATCGTTCTTTGCTAACACAAACTTATAATGGAAAAATAGACCTCACAAGAGGCAAAATCAAAAAAGTCCGAAAATATGGGGGCTAAACCAGTCTTGCCACTCCAAAAATTATGACGAAAGGATAAATCATCGGTATACAAAAACACCCCTCTCTCCGGAATTTCAAAATTAAAACCATCTCTCTCCAAGGAGATTTCATTAAACCCCAAAAAACTAAAATCAAGCAGTAGCCCCTGCTTTTGAGCACTACCCTTTTCCAAATAACTAAAATCCTCCCGTACATAAACATCAGAACTCCGGATCATCATGCCCTCCTCCAATACCCACAGGGACACCTCTCCTTTTACCAAAGAATGATCAACTTTTAATCGACGGAAAACACCATCGTAATGCATTCCAAGAAAATCTGCTGATTCCCTTAAAAAATTGGCTCTGCTTTCAATGGTAAAATAAACGGGATCTTTTTTTTCATATTCTAAGGAAAATAAGGGTGTTTTAGCAGCATATTGAATTTCTAATCAAAAAAAATAATTTTCTTACTAACTTTCGCCTTAAAGCTATAAAAAATAAGGATGTTTAAAGAAACATTGATCACCAATGATGCAGTGGTATTTGGAATACTACTGACCATACTTGCATTTGTATTTGAAACTTCCGGTAATAAAACCGGCGGCTGGAAAAAATTCTATACCATTTTCCCAGCTCTGCTGATGTGTTATTTGTTGCCCTCCATTCTGGCGACCATGAACATCATTTCTCCGGAAAAGTCGAATTTATACACCATGGCCAAGAATTATTTGCTACCGGCCTCCTTGGTGCTGATGACCCTGAGCATAGATCTGAAAAGTATCCTCAACCTGGGTTCTAAATCCATCATCATGTTCCTGACTGGTACTTTAGGCATCGTTATTGGAGGTCCACTGGCCATTTTACTCATTTCCATGGTGAATCCGGATGCCGTTGGTGGTGTTGGCCCACAGGAAGTCTGGAGAGGACTGGCCACCATTGCCGGTAGCTGGATTGGTGGAGGCGCCAATCAGACCGCCATGCTGGAAATTTACCAATATGACCAAAGCCTGTACTCCGGCATGGTAGCGGTAGACATCATTGTCGCCAATATCTGGATGGCCATCTTGTTGTTCTGCATCGGAAAATCTGAAGGCATTGACCGTTGGCTAAAAGCGGATAACCGTGCCATTGAAGACTTACGTGTGAAAGTTTCCAATTTTCAGGATTCCATTTCCAAAAACCCTACTTTTCAGGATTACATCAAATTACTGGGAGTGACCTTTGGCGCAGTGGGCCTGTCTCATTTCTTCGCCGATATCACAAGCAATTTCTTCACCAGCATAGTAGCAGAGCCTGAAAGCTCCGTGCTTTGTTCCGGATTTTTCTGGCTAGTGCTGTTCTCCACTACCATCGGGGTAATGTTGTCTTTTACCAAACAAAGGAACCTGGAAGGTGTGGGTGCTTCAAAATTTGGATCCGTCTGTATCTATATCTTAGTAGCGACCATTGGAATGAAGATGGATGTCACTAAAACCATGGACAATCCCTGGCTGCTGGCGATTGGTGGTCTATGGATGTTCATCCACGTGATGCTCATGCTGGGCGTGGCGAAAATCATACGGGCGCCGTTTTTCTTCCTGGCAGTGGGCAGTAAAGCCAATGTAGGTGGTGCCGCTTCAGCACCTGTTGTAGCCTCTGCCTTTCATCCGGCATTGGCACCGGTAGGCGTACTATTGGCTGTATTAGGCTATGCCGTGGGTACATATGGGGCCATGCTATGTGCTTACTTGATGAGTTTGGCTTAAAAGCCTGTTTTAAAGCGCACCATCCGGCTGAAAATTCGAATTTTGGCTTTAAAATACGCGCTAAACGGGAATTAAAAACGCCCACATTCAGAAAATGATTCATTATTTAATAAGCAGGGGTATGAAAATGCGCCTGCTTTTTTTTATCCATAAAAATGGATATCATTACTAAAGCTTATAACGAAGTCTATTTTTATATTCCAAAAGCTTCCCCATGAAAATAAATGATTTTGGCGTATTCCTACTTCTTTTTTGTGCCTCCTGCGATTTTGCTTACCTGAGCAAGCCACTACCCAGGCAGACCTACCCAAAAATTTCGGACCTGCTTCCTACCACAGATTTAAAGATGGATACCTGCTACCTCATGCGGGCATGGCACACCGTTAAAGCCATTGTTCCAATGGACTTGGCTGAAATCAGCCTGGAAAACAATACGGATGAATTTTATTCCTACCGAGAAGAAATCCCCAAAAGCCGGGATGGTTTTGAATTATATTTTGACCAACGACATTGGCTGACTTTAGATAAGGATGTGCATCCAATTCCCCCCCGTCCGGTTTATGTGGAAGGCCACGGGCCTCAACCTATTCGAGAGATTCCGGATATGATTATTGACGAGAAGGGCAATTGGATAGCGGGCGAACCACTTCCCCCATTACCGGAAACCATTATCGATGAGGCCGCTACCGCCGCGGTAAAACTGGCCTGGGAAAACAGAAAAAGAGATTATGTTCAAGCTATCCCTGTATTTATTGCCAATCCTACAGCAAATGATCTTTACCTGAGCGCACAGGATGGCCGTACCTTTCTGATTCAGGAAGCCCTCAATGAACAAGGGCAATGGCAACCGATTGGGTTTTGGCATTACAGTACTTGTGGCAACAGCTACCACAAATACCGTATTCCGTCAAGACATATGGCGGTGATCAAAGCTTTCAAATATAGCGGGGAATATAAAACTAAAATCCGTTTCAAATGGAAAAACGCTGATCAGGTGGTGTATTCCCAAGCCTTTGAGGGATCCATCAATAAAAGCCAGTTTACCGAAGAAGATCCTCTGTTTGAATGGCTAAGCCTGACCAAACAGCGAGACCCTAAACATTATGCAAAAATGTTTTTCAAAGCGCCATAAAAAAAGTCTGCCGGAAAGTACCGCGCAGACCTGGATATATAATCAAACTGTTAATCCGCCATTTTCACACGGACATTACCTTTGGGAAACTTCAAGGCGATCTCCACAGAAGTAGTCGGGCGTTGAGGCTTATGATGGCCGTGTCCTCCACAATGATGATGGACTGGTTCACAGTGATGTTTGCCTTTGCATTTCTTAGGTTTCTTTCCTTTCTTCTTATGATGATGCTTATGGCCACAGCAAGAATGCTGGTGGCTACAAGAATGTCGATTGGGACGACACTGGTGATCACCATGAGCATAAGTAGTCAAAGAAGTCAATACAAAAAATAAAATTGTTAAATATTTGGGTAATCTCATATCAAAATATGATTGGTACAAGCCATACATTTCAAGTATAATGCCAATTATTAAAAAAATTTTGCAATAAATCACTAAAGAAACTATAATTACTTTTTAATCAGCCTCTTGCCCTGTGAAATAAAATTTTAACGTCACGATATTATCAGATAATTCCCTTGTGATAGGCAACAAAAACCAAATTTCATTAAACACCCCATGTTTTTTCTGCGATATTCTTAGCCCGAATCAGAAATGCATAAATCCTCGTTTAGTGGCAAGACGGAAAAATCAAGGAGGAGATCGCTGTTGCGTATTTTTTTCTGACCAAGCAGATGAATGAGGAGCAAGCAAGCTTGCCCAAATTTGGGCTATTATAAATCAAAGAAAATAAATTGTAATGCCCTGAAATTAAATCACTTGCGATCAGTTGTTAAATATAGCGGTGAATAATTCGGGTTAACACTCAAAGCCTTTGGCAGAGGGATAGAGGTATTGTTGGAGCTCTTTTGGCCGTGGCTAAAGGCGTAGCGCCACCGGCCAAAAAGCGACTACCGAAAGCCCGACCGAAGCGTAGCGAAGGGCTGCCCCAAAAAGAACACCAATTAAAAAACATAAAAAAACTCCCCCCTATTCAGTCGGGAAATTGAACCAAAGAATAGGTTTTCTTTTTTAAGATTGCATACTACATTTTTTAGAAGATTAGCCTTATGCGACAACTCATTTTTATCATTTCCCTGATGGCCTTTTTGCTTGGTGCATCGAGTGCCAAGGCTCAACCTGCGGAAAGCCCCAACATTGTAATCATCGTGGCCGATGACCTGGGTTTCAATGATGTAGGATTCAACGGATCCACAGAAATCTATACCCCAACATTAGATCAATTGGCCGAGGATGGCGTCCGTTTTACCAATGGTTATGTCACGCATCCTTATTGCGGTCCCTCCCGCGCGGGCCTGATGACCGGACGGTACCAGGCACGCTTTGGTTTGGAAATCAACCTGACCAATTCTCCTTTCGATATTTATAACGGACTTCCCTTAACCGAAACCACCTTTGCCAGCAGGCTACAACAATCCGGCTACCGGACCGCCGCTATAGGCAAATGGCATTTGGGTGGAGCACCTAATTTTCATCCTAATAACAGAGGATTTGATTATTTCTACGGCTTCCTTTCCGGCGGGCATTCCTACTGGCCGGAAAGCGTAACCACCACTCACCCCTTAATACTGAAAAAAACAGGTAAACCTCATTATTCGGCAAATGAAGGCTGCTTTTGGCCATTATTGCGGAATAACAATACCGCTGAATTTGAGGAATATCTAACCACTGCCCTTAGTCGGGATGCTGCCCGATGGGTAAAGGAAGGGGAAGCCCCCTTTTGCCTGTACCTGGCCTATAATGCGCCCCACGCTCCATTGGAAGCGCCAAAAGCATTAATTGACAAATATGCACATATCGAAAATAAAGAAAGACGTATCTATGCCGCGATGATTGATGCCATGGATCAGGGCATCGGTATGGTGGTGGATGCCCTTCGGGAAAGTGGCAAGCTGGAGAATACCCTGATTTTCTTCATCTCAGATAATGGTGGAATTGTGAAAAAGGACCGGGATCCTTCAGAACCACGACAGGCACGACATGACTGGGGTGATAATAGTCCATATAAAGGAGGAAAAGGGTCTATGCTGGAAGGTGGCACTCATGTACCCTTTATTGCGCACTGGCCGGACGGACTACCAAAAGGAATAGTCTATGACCAACCGGTGATTTCTCTGGATATTACCACCACTGCAGTCATGCTTGGAGAGGGAGATCTCTCGGGACATGAAATGGAGGGAGTCAACCTGATTCCATTTGTAAATGGCAAAGACCGAAACCCGCCTCATGAAGCTTTATATTGGAGAATGGCAAGCGGCAGACAATGGGCCATCAGAACACCCACGGCCAAATATTTAAAACCAAGAGGGGAAACAGGTATTGAGGGCAATATGCTTTTTGATATGGTCAAAGACCCTTATGAAGACCAAAACATAATTAAAGAACAAGTGGAACTAAGAAGAGAACTGGCGGAACTCTGGAATAAATGGAATGCCCATAATGAACCGAATAAATATCTGCAGGCCGGAGCGTACCAAAAGAGGCGCTTACAATTTTATGAGCAAATGAGAAAAGAACTGGATGAAAAGGCTGCTCAGGAAAAGCCTTTGGTTATTCAATAATTCTTATCATTTTCGATATAAAAAAAGGAGCATTGTCCATTTGCCAAAGATGCTCCTTTATCATGGTTTAAATTTGTGCTTGAAACCAGGAGAAAAAAATTAATTTATGCCATTGAGAAGTCCCGGTTCGGGCAGGCTTAATTTCTCCCTATTCCATTATTCCCCTGTAAAGCGAGAAAATACCATCTCCTCTATTTTACCGCTTTGCAGACAAGTATCCGGGGAGCGCTAGACACGCTTAAAACGCCTCAGATATCCCAAAATAAAAGACGGCACCATCTTTTCCCTGAGCGTAATCAAATTTAAGATTCATCCGCTCGTAAGGCAACAATCGGTAACGAACCCCTAAAGCAATGGCCGGTAACCATTCCGCATCCTGGAAATTATAAGATTGCCCGCTGCCATTATTACTTCCGAAAACCTTACCCATGCTCAGGGCCCCAACAAAACCCAACTTATGGTTCATCCAGGGCGTTTCCTTACGAAATTCTGCCTCAGCGGTAATCAGGTTTCGGTCCATATATTTCCCCTGTTCATATCCTCTTTGAACTGCCGGACCTGATCGACCATAAGAAGACCAATAATTTCGGCTGGCAGATTCCGACACAAAACGACCAAATCCATGCACCGCCAAAACATTACTCACATTATCCCCCAAGGTAAAAAACTGACGATAATCCGCCGTATAAATATTGGTAGCATTCTCTCCCATCATCTGATCAATATTGGTCTTAAAGTACAGACCTGCATAAGGATAATAGATATTATCCCTGGAATCAAAAGTCACCGAGTACCGCAAACCATGGGCGCTCACCCAGTCTTCTGAAAAGCCGTTTCGTTGCAGAATGGCTCTTTCTTCTTCATTGCTACCTTCTACTTTTCGACCATTAAACAGATAACCAACCCCTACATACACTCTGGAAAAAACACGTCTTTCCACCATCAGGTTAGCCGAAAAAATTCCAGTGGCAGGATCAACACTCACCACCGGGCTCCCTACCTCCTGCGGATCCTCTAAAAGCAACATGGTAGAATTAATTTGTCCGTAAAAAGCCATAGCATTGATGCGCCAAAGGTCTTCCTTTAAATACAGACTTTGCTTAAAACCTCCCATCAGGCTTTTATTGGTGGTTCCGCTTATCGCAAATACGGTTGAACTTGGAGGTGACACCAAATCGTTTTTGTCCGGATAATAATTAAACATATTAATCAGCGAGATCCCCCATTTAGAGGTAGGGTCATAGAAGGGCATCGGTACAAAATTGTATTTTATTTTGCTCCGTTCCTTCACATCATCAAAAATCTGCTTTCCATTCTCATCTAGCACTACCTCCTGCTTTCGTTGCTTTTCTTCTTTTTTCGTCTGGCCTGTAACTTGCAGAGCTGTAAAAAGCGCAAGCAAAAGTAGTACTGAATATTTCTTCTTCATTTAGTATTTTCTAAGATTGATCTTTAATAATTTCATTTAATATAAAGCCTGATCAAAGAAAGCACCTTAACTTATCAGATGGTCGAAAATGTCTATTTTGACCATCATGATGGAGGGGATTTACTACCGATATAGCGATATGGGATAATCAAGGTCGCAATGTAATAGGAAGGAAATTAGCCGGTACTAAGCCGAAATATGCATGCCTAAGCCGGATTATTCAGGCTTAAATCCTCGTTTATATGCAAGGCGGAAAAATGAAGGAACAGTTTTTAATTTTGAATTTTCCCCAACAAAGCTGAGAAATCAGGAAATAGCTAGCTCAACCCAAATTGAACTATTAAAAAAGCAGCAAAACCAGTGGAAACAATCAGGCCACGAAGTCCTTGGAGTGAGACACAGACGCTCACAGTGAATTATTCGATTAGAAAAAGAAAAACCACATCATCATTCCGGCCAATCGGAGTAAAAGCAATTTCATTAAAATAAAAAAATTATCTCGCCCAATAGACTAAATTGGCGTCATCCCGACAGGCTCCTGAAACACTTGTATTTCTCTTCAAAGCAAACTTCGGCAAATCAATAATCTTTTTCGGCTCCAGATTGATTAAGCTTGATAGAGGTTGATAAATTCAATACAGTCAATAGAACAGATATGCTTCGAAAGCCTGGCCTTCTAAGTAAGATAATCTGTAAACTCTGCCTGACAATCCTCACACCGGTAAGCGGATTTTTGACCGGTTAATATAATCATTCCGGCCAGCATCATCAGAAAATTCAGCAATCTTCCGCCCTTTGGAGGTAAGTTCTCCACGCGTGTACTTTTACAATTTGGGCAACTTATCCGAGCGTCAGGGTGGGGATCTAAAAAAGCTAAAGCAGCTTCATAATCCACCTCCATCACCATTATGCGAATGCCTGCGCCCATCAATCCCGGATGACTAACCAAATTACTGACATGCTCATGATGTAAATCGCAGTAAATACCTGCTGCCTCCAGTCTGCTTTTGATCAGATGCGCCTCAACCGACTGATCGACGGTAACCAATTCCTTAAATCCTGCCATTATATTTCCTCTAATATTGAAGTTCCCCTTTCCTTTCCACCAAAAGTCCACTGCCACTTTTCAAACAGACGTATTTTACCATCCTTTAAAATTTCCGGCATGGAATGACAAACACCACTTTTAAGTTCCCCTTCCCTGTTCCTATGATGGTAAACCATTTCAATCCGCCCATCTTTATCGACCTTTCCCATTAAATGCCCCTCCAGTATGGCTCCGCCGGAGTAAGTTGCCCACAGCCGACTTCCCTCCTGTTGGTAGTGAAAGATCGTTTCGCCGGAAACCTCACCTGTATCTGAATTTTGCAGCGCTTTAAACTTTTTATTTTGATAATTAATCATAAACTCTCCATATAAAAAATAATTTAGTATAAATTTAAAATATAAAAAAATAAAATAGCATAATACTAATTAACAAAAAGGAATGATAGACAGCACGAAACTCCTGATATGATCGGATCAAAGAAATGCCCACCCGCTATTATTCCTACTCATACTTGGATATAAGTGAAATGGCTCACAGGTTCCTCCTGGCAGAAATGTACATTTAGCCCTCCAACTGGTAATTGCTTTGGAGTAAATAAAATTCAATGAATCTTCTGATGCTGATGAGGTGAAAACAAGCCTATCCGATTGCCATGTCAACTTTTTAGAAAATAAGGGAAACATTCCAAGGGAGGGCTATGCGATGCTCTCCAAATAAACCGGATACCCATGTATCAAACCTCCAGTTTATCTGAAAAATAAATACTAATAAACACCCGGCTAGTTTTTATCCAGTTGATTTTTCACCCTAAAACCAAAACCTCCGCAGCTCGAAGGCTGATTAAAACTGGATTATTAATGCTTAAATTCTCGTTCAGCTGCAAGGCAGGAAAAATGAAGGAATTTTTCCTACTTCAAGTTTTTTTCAACGAAACAGATGAATGAGGGGAAAGCAAGCTGGCTCAAATTTGTGCTATTATAAATCAAAGAAAATAAATTGTATTGAGCTGAAAATAAATCGCTTGCGATCGGTTAATAAATTTAGCGGTGAATCAATCGGGTTAAGTCTAGGGATGAATCATTCCGATTAATATTTTCTTACAGAATAAAACCAATTCAAAAAAAGTCCAAATATTAAATCGCCATCATCCAGCGTATGCAACCGTTATAGTTACCGTTAAAATCAGGATAAAGCGAATAAGTCCCTTTTTTTTGCCGAATTTCCACCCAACAGTCCAATTTAGTGATTTTTCAATCTATTCTTTATTCCTGATGTACATGCCCTTCTTTCTCAAGTTTGGATTCGTGTTGGTTTCACTAGCGCCCCGCTCTTCACCACCTAGTAGCCCAGTAAGGGTATCATGCATAACTGCAGAAATACGGCAAAAGCATCACTTGCAACATCTGCCAATTCCACCATGATAAAAAGAACTGATGAAAAGAGGTTCTCCCAACTAGCGCTAATTATCGGAATGAGGCAACCTGTTCTCTTTTTTGTAGCAGGGACGAAAAAAATTATAGAATTTTTCCTATTTCAAATATGCTAACGAAATAAATGAATGAGTAGAATTTAAGCTTCCCAAAATTGGGCGTAAAAAATTGTAAATCCCAAAAGACCCTTTCAGTGAAAATCTTTGTGTAGACTCCTGAATTTATCGGAGAATTACGGCTTAAATAACAGGAGAGGGACTAATTCGAGCTGACATCAAGCACCTTGAAGGGGTTGATAAATACCAGCAAGCATAATTCGGCTTAAACTACGATCTGTCCTTGAATAAAAATGAGCCTGTAATGAAAGATTTAAATCATCTGTGGAAGCTGGAGGCTAATAAAAGCCATGCTGAGCGCCAAAAAGAAATGAATCTCGAAACAAAAAAATTTCCTACTTCTTATTTAAAATCATGAAAAAAATAAGTAAAATACTATATATTATTACTATAGGCATAACACTTTATACCTGCCAGCCACGGCAAGATCAAACAGTAGAAAAAGTGGAATTCCCCTTCTTCCTACCAGATGAAAAGCCCGAGCAACCCTTAAGCGCGGCCGTAAAACGCAATTATGAAGCTTACGAGCACATCCGTCCAGAGGCCTCTACTCTTTACACCCAATTCAAATACACTGAACTAAAGGGCTTTGACTATAATGATGGGGATGGTACCATTACGCGCCGCGACCCCTCCAAAGTAATTTTTGAAAATGGAAAATACTATGTGTGGTACACAGGACGTAAGTCACCCGTAAAACCGGTGGGCATGAGTTGTGCTAAAGAAGCAACAGATGTAATTCCTTCTTCTGACTGGGACTTAGCTGATATTTGGTATGCAACCTCAGAGGATGGCTTCACCTGGGAAGAACAAGGCATTGCCGTAGCACGTCCATCAAAACCACAGCCGGGTTGGCGATCAGTTACCACAACAGATATATTAAAATGGAAAGGAAAATATTATTTATACTTTCAGGCATTTATGGAAGCAAGTGGATTGCGTGGTGATTTCTGCCCTGTATCCGTTGCATGGGCAGATTCGCCTGATGGTCCCTGGCACCACACCGGAGAGATCGTCATTCCTAACGGACCGGAAGGCTCCTGGGACCAATACTCCATCCATGACCCTTACCCATTGGTACACGATGGCAAAATCTACCTTTATTACAAAGGCGATTTCGATAAGCGTGAAGAATTTAAACCTTCCAAAATTCGCATGCAAGGCTTAGCCATTGCCGAAGATCCCTTAGGTCCATTCGAAAAGCATCCACTAAATCCTTTGATCAATTCCGGTCACGAAACGACGCTTTTCCCATTTAAAGAAGGGGTGGCTGCAATCGTCCAACGTGACGGTCAGGAACACAACACTATTCAATATGCCAAAGACTGGGTGAACTTTGATATCGCCTCCATCACTGAGATGCTTCCTGTTGCCGCAGGACCTTTTGTGCCGGATGCTTTTACCAACACCGATGATGGTCGCGGGATCACCTGGGGATTGTCACACGTGATCAATGCCGGAGGCAATTGGCGACACACCATTTTGGTGCGCTTTGACTGCGACCTCAGTCAGGACATTGATGATCAGGACATGAAAAATCACTACATCAATTACAGTCCTGAATATCTTTACAAGCATCGCCTCAACGGAAAACAGAAGAAAAGAATTCAACAACAGACGGCAGCACTTAAAAATTCAAAATGATGCCTGAAAATTTTCTTTATCGTAATAGGATAAGCATGCTGGCAGCCCTGTTTTTTGCCAGCTTGAGTTTGCAGTCGCTTAGCAGCATAAAAAATCTGGTCAATGCTTATTTCAGGCAAGTTGAACAAACGGACTATGGCACACAAAATGATAATCCACTGACTTATGACCTCTGTGGGCATTTGTGGAAAATTCAAGGCACGCTACCGGGAGGAGGCTTGGTAAAGACATTACCGGAGAAGTCCTTTCCGAAAACCATTATCTCTTACTCGCAGCGGATGAAAAGGTGGATCTGCCCTGACTAAAAGAAATTGGGAAGGAAGCCATCGACAAAAAAGAAAAGTATGGCCCACACAATTACTTCCGATATTTTGAAGGATTAAATGGAGAAAGAGGAGTAAAACAGGCTGATGAAAAACTGCCGACCGTCAAAGAATTCGATAAAAACTAGATTTTCATAGAAGACCACTAATTCAGAACTTGTTTGTCCCCCCAATTCCGGGTGGACAAACTTATTTTTCTTCGGTCAAATAGATACAAAACGAAAGAATATGAAAATTTTTTATTTTGGGATGACCTTATTTTTTCTCTCAGGCTTCTGTTCCTGCGAACAAAAATCCATCCCTACGAAAAAGGAGATCAAGCATTTTGAGGCCAACTGGGAATCTTTGAAGCAGTACGAATGCCCCAGTTGGTTTCAGGATGCCAAATTCGGAATTTATACCCACTGGGGCGTATATTCTGTTCCTCAGGCGGAAGGAAAAAGTGACTGGTACGGACACAATATGTACACCAGCTGGCATCCGAACAGCCGGTTCCATAAAGAAAAGTACGGAAAGCCGAATGAATTTGGCTATAAGGATTTCATCCCGATGTTTACCGCTGATAAATTTAATGCCGATGAGTGGGCCGATTTATTTAAAGAGGCGGGAGCTCAGTTTGCCGGCCCTGCCGGTGAGCATGCCGATGGATTTTCCATGTGGAAATCGAAGGTGAACCCCTGGAATGCTGCTGATATGGGACCTAAAATTGATGTGGTCGCCGCCCTTGAAAAAGCCATTCGCAAGCGGGACATGAAATATGTAGTGAGTTTGCATCACTCCTGGCTTTATGGATGGTACCCTACCGGGCAGGAAGGAACCGACTGTTTTGAGGAAGCCGGGGAAAAATCCCTGTATGGCAAAAAACTGCCGGCCTCTGCCTGGAAGGTGAAGGACTCCAAGGGATTTTACACCGTGGACCCGATGCCGGATCAGGACTTCGAAGATGTTTGGCTAGCAAAAGTAAAGGAAGTGGTGGACGGTTATTCCCCGGATTTGTTGTGGTTTGATAACCGGATCAAGATTCTTTCCGAGTCGGTACGTCAGGAAATGATGGCTTATGCCTATAATCATGCGGCAAAGAATGAACAGGAATTTGTACTGACTTTCAAGCAGCCGGACTTCCCATTAGGAACGGGAACCGTCGATTTGGAGCGTGCACGCATGCCTGAAATTTATCCGGATCCATGGCTGACGGATAATTCCATTTCGCCAAATACCTGGAGTTACTCCACCGACCTGAAATGCTATTCAGAAAACCGCCTGATTGATGACCTGGTAGATATTGTGAGTAAAAATGGTTGTCTGCTGCTGAATGTGGCCCCGCACCCTGATGGTAGCATTCCACAAGCGCAGCAGGATCGCCTTCGTGCAATGGGAAAATGGCTAAAACTCAATGGAGAAGCCATTTACAAAAGTCGACCGTGGTTTATTTATGGAGAAGGGCCAACCGAAACCAAAACCGGGCATTTGGCCGACCAGAAATTCAATGGATTTTCAGAGGAAGACATTCGGTTCACCACCCGTGACGGACAGCTTTATGCCATTGCTTTAGGCTGGCCGGAATCCGGTAAACTGCCCATCAAATCTTTAAGTAAAAACCTGTACAATGAGCAAATTAAGTCTGTAGAGCTAATTGGTCATACAGGAAAAATTAAATGGACAAGAACTGATCAGGCACTGGAAATCAAGCTTCCGGAAACAAAGCCCTGCGAGCATGCTTTTGTCTTCCAAATAAATATTTGATTTTTTATCGAAATCATTTATCATCGACAAAAAAACACCTACAAGAGTATAAAAAAAGAGGATGTTTAAAACCAAAAAAAGTAAATTTATTTAATAAATAAAATAATAAATTCAATGTTATTGAAAGAAAGTATCGCTTATAGTGGATATAACAAACAAAACATCTTCCAATAATTTGAATATACTTTCACATACTATGGTTTTATAGCGTGTTTAAAAGCCAAAATTCGAAGCGAAAATTTGATTATTGCAGAAGCGCTACCCGATTATTTAGAGAGAATAGTATCGCTATTGTTGAGAAATGATCCAAAATCGCCTCCAATAATTCGAATTTACAGCCGGAGGGATGCTTTTAAACACGCTCTATACTAAATTCTAAAATTATTCTTTCACAAAAGTTGTATGATAATGGATCCCATTCTGTTCAAACCATAAAATATAAACTCCTGTGGGGTAATGACTGATATTTAATTGCTGAACTTCTTTATTAGGAATTACATTATAGATTCCAAGGCGGTTACCCCTTTGATCAAAAATCTGTATTCGGCTATTTTCATCAGCTCCTCTAATGGATAATTGGTCGGAAGAAGGGTTTGGAAAAACAATTACTTCGCTAATCATTTGCTCACTTGCGGACAGCCGATTGTTCTGCCCTGGAAAAATTTCAATATGTGCCCATGGCAGCGTCGCATTGTAATAAATATAATAAAGCCCATCCACCTTTTCGACCAATGAATTTGACCAAAGATTCGTGTAATCTTCTCCATTAATAGTAATTTGCTCTGTATTCCAGGAGTTCAAATAAGCTATATCGGCCGTTACTGCCCAACAAAACTCCCCTATTCCATCATATTTAAAAGGTAAGCTAATCGGTTCCGCTTGCTCACAGGGGCTGGTTTTAGGAATAATTTGCAAAAAAGCCTCAGCAAAGTGGGTCGTATCCAGTGATTGCACCTTTACTTCCACCAATCCTTCTGCTAAAGCAAATACCCTCCCCTGCTGATCAATGGTGGCAATGGAGGAATCTGAGGTTGTCCATTGTACATTGCGCTGAGTACTATTGAACGGAGTAAATTCAATCGAAAAACTTCCCTGCTCGCCCACTTGTAATTCCATTGCATCCGGAAGCAAATGAAGCCCCATTAAAGGAACCTCTTCCACACCGGAAGGATATATCAAATGAGGATACTTTTGATAAAATGCTTGTGTCGCAACGGCTATATTTTCAAAAGTTCCGTGACCATCATTTTGTGGCGTTTTCCAGGCACAAACACCCCTGAAACCATTAAAATAGGCATTTTCATACATTTCCACCAGGCTTTGACATAAGAATTTATCACAAACATCATTCCCCTCTGCTTCCCCAACAATCACTGGTCGGTCGTTCACCTGATAAAATTCTACCGTTTTGGTAAAGGGAGAATCCAGCCACTCGGTCTGCCAGGGATACCAATGAAATTGATAAAAGTCTAAATAAGCAAGCTCATTGTCGATGCTGGAGGCCAGGGCTTCATCAGAAAACATATTCCCCTCATACTCTCCCCAACTATCGTAAATGGGTGAATTCCACTTCGGAGCAGCAGAGCCCGTGGTAACATAATGATTACTGTGCTCATGTATGGCAGCGGCCAGCATGGCATGCATTTTTTGAACGTCATAAAAGGATTGTGGCCCATGCTCTGTGTTCTCAAACATCCACTCCGGTTCATTACAAATTTCCCAGCCTAACAAATAAGGATTATCCTTATACCGATCGAGCAACACCACTAAAACATTGTCAATATAGCTTTGAATATTTTGCTCACTTTGAAGCCACTTGCGCCAATACTCATAAGTGGTATAACCTGCTTTAGTAATATCAAACGAAAACAATGCCGGGAGAACATATACTTTATTATCCTCTGACACCTTCATTAGGTGATCCATTCGGCTAAGAAAAGCCTCATCTACACCGGAAACATAGCCATTTTCATCTATAATAGGATCAAATTCTCCAGACATATGAATCCAAACCCGGGCCAAATTAATATGGGCTTCCTGGTAGCGGGCAAACTCCTGCTCCCACCATTGAGGGTTAAAATCATACCGACCAAAATCTCCAAATAAGTGCCAGGGAGTATTAATCCCATTAAACCAAATAGGATTTCCATCCACTGTAAATTGATTCTCGGAAATTGTTACCTTCTGAGCAAACAGCTGGTGCGTACAACAGAAAATAAAGCATATAAAAAATAATTTTTTCATATTTACTTGAAATTAATGAGTGAGAAATAATGGTTATGAAGCTGGAGCCCTGTTACACGTCCAAATGCTTGATCTAAATAAATGAACTTAAACAAAACCGCTCCATTTCCGGACTCAACACAACCAATCTTACCTTCGATAATTCAATAAAAAAAGAAGAAAGGAACGCCTAAAACCGACGTTCCTTAGCGTGTGTTTTAAAGCCTATATCCATATTAAAATTTGGATAATTGCAGCAATGATGAATGATTATCTGGACGAAATAGGACTGCTATTTTTTTTAAATAATCTAAACGCATCGACACAGTTCCCATTTAAATGCTTTGACTTCAAACACCCTCTTTTTCCTCTATTCCACAATTAAAGTTTTAACGACGATATCCCCATCTTGTAAAACTTTTACCACATACACGCCCGCAGAAAGCGTTTGCGTACTGATGGTCATTTGAGAAGAAGTCGCTGGATTTAAAGCTAATTGCTGCCTTCCACTCATATCATAAATTTTTATCCGGGCGCCCGGAGTCAAATTATCCAAATAAAATTGTCCTTTGGCCGGATTGGGAAATAGTGCTAAATCCTGTTGCTCGACGATTTCCCCAATCTCCCTATTATTTGTACCATGCACCTCCAAATGTGCCCAGGGAACCGTGGCAACATATCTGATATAATATTTACCCTCAATTTTATCCGGCATGGCATTAGACCAGGTATTGGTATAATCCACTCCATTAATTTCCACAATGGAAGTATTCCAGCAATTCAGATAGGAGATTTCATCAGTAGTTTCCCAGCACAATTCCCCCACTCCCTTATACACCAAACTTAAACTTACCGGAATTGTGGTATCACATCCTTCCAGCGAATCATCTTCTTCCACTAAAATGGTCATGCTGGCTTCTCCGGTTAATTCGCCATCGCTCACCACCAATTGTACTTCATACTCACCGGCCACCGTATATACATGGTCTACTAAAACACCCTGCCCATTCGTGCCATCGCCAAAATTCCATTGGTAAGTGAGTTCATCACCATTTGGATCTGAAGAAGCCGAGGCGTCAAAAGTAACGCTTAAAGGCGCCATACCTGATTCCGGGCTGGCAGAAAAAGCAGCCACCG
Source organism: Persicobacter diffluens (assembly GCF_036244895.1). Classification (NCBI taxonomy): domain Bacteria; kingdom Pseudomonadati; phylum Bacteroidota; class Cytophagia; order Cytophagales; family Persicobacteraceae; genus Persicobacter; species Persicobacter diffluens. The sequence goes on along the minus strand of NZ_BQKE01000003.1, from coordinate 511,674 downwards.
GAGCCTCGTTACCGGGCGTTTTCACCTGAATGGAAAGAGCTGCAGTATCGGATAAACCAGCAATATCAGTGACGGTTAGGGTAGTCGTATAGGTTCCGGCCATTTCAAAAATATAGGATGGCGAAATTTCATTTGAGCTACCTCCATCCCCAAATTCCCAAAAATAAGTCAAAGAATCTCCCTCATTAGGATCATAGGACTCACTGCCATCAAACTGAACGGTTAAGGGGGCTTCTCCACTATCAATATCTGAGGACGCCACCGCTACAGGCTTTTGATTGATCCCGTCTCCCTCGCCGAAAAACTCACCGTAAGCGGCATTGGCCAAAGCGATATCCACCTGGCACCAGAACCGGTGATAGGTAGTGGTGAAATCCGTACCGGATTGATAAGCCGATTCCAAAGCTGCCCACTGTGGATCTTCTTTATAGCGGGAACGGATATCGATAAAAGTCACCCCATTCTCCAATACATCGCCATTAGGCATATTTCCACTAAAATCTTCGGGAATATACACTTCCTGTTCGAAGAATCGCTTATAATCTCCTCTGCTTTCCACTGTGGCGACACCTGTACCATCATAATACTCATTCCATAGGCGATCTAACAATTCTCTGGCTAATTCTTTCGCATCCACATTTAGAGTTTCATACTTCTCCGTAGCTGCGGCATAATATACCAAAGCACTTGCTAAACAACCGACCACTCCCACATCCGCATCAGTTTTATTCTCAATCACCACATGTAAGTTTTGATTGGCTCCCGGACTAGAGGCATTCCAGGCGTCCGGACTTCCGTTCCATGAAAGGGTGGAAGGCATCAGGTACTTGCCATCATCGGTCAATTCCACCTCTTTCAAAACCCAGGCTACCCACTTATCCAACACTGCTTTGGCGCGGGCATCATTACTGATATAATAATATTCGGCCAAACGTTGTACCGACCAGGCCTGCCAGCCAAACCAGGTATTACTGCCCGGATCATGATAAACCGGATGAGGGACGTAAGCCATGCCATAAAATGTAGGCGTACCAGCAGGATATGCGCTATAGTTCCCGTTATAACTATTGGTCGCTCCACCGGCGATAGCTCCCTCGGCAGACTGTAACCATTGATAAAATTCTAATTGACGCTCCAGACTCATAGACCAATCCGAAACTGCCGTTGGGGTAGCCGGCTTTAAAGGTTCAAACTCACTAAGGGCATAGGCCGCAATCGGGTTCTGATAGCCAAAATGATTATGGCTACAACCAATACGCCAGGCCCAATTTTGTGAAGCATCTGTTGGCCCACCCCAGGCATAGTACCAGGACATTAAATAATGGGCACTCTCACGTCCGGTGGCACCCGGAGACGTTGTATTTTGAACACCCATAGGTCTGAAATATTTATCAAACATCGCCAGTCTCAAAAAATCTCCCATCTTTTTGGTTTCCTCCAGCGGCAACACACTGGCAGGAGAAACGCCTTGCTCCTCCGCCCACTGGTATGCCCAGTAAATGGCCTGCACCGCCCGCGCATCGGCATCCGGCGCGTTGGTATATTTCCACTGTTTGGCAGGGGCCTGACTTTCTGAGGTGAATAAATTTAGATATCCGTATTGCCCTCCAAAACTATGATCATCCCAACATGGATGTGGTACAGTTTCCCAAACAGATTCCTGCTCCCCTCTCTGGAAAGTATTGATATAAGAAGGCGCACTTTTACCATCACCTTTATTTCCATAGCCATACCAATTGTCACTATCAATCAACCAGTGCATTCCATAAACTTCAGGACCATAGGCAGCGGTTAATTCTGCCGAAATGGGGTCCTGACCAACAGGCACTGAAGAGACCAGAGGAGAGGGATAATATTCCGGCTCTGGCCATTCGGCTGCGTAGGTAGCGGGGGAATTTGGATTATATCCCGCCGCGGTAGGTTGTAAGTCCTGGGTAGGAATAATATAATTTTCCATATTTTTCCAGGCGGCCTGTAATGGACCCCAGTCCCCGGTTAACCTACCATAATAAGCTTCCAGCCAAAACCAATAGGAATAGGTTTCACTCACTGTTTCATGCCCATAGTCCGGAGCTTCGCAAATGAGCGTTTCTATGGAGTGATAAGGCACCCCCTGAGGGCTAAAATAACCTTTGGAGGGATCATTTAAATTTTCCCGCAGCTTCATAAAGCGCTCCAGATAGGGGTTCGTTTCCACCTGGGCGTTAACCTGTACAAATGGCGACAGGAAAAACAATAAAATAATGACTAATTTTCTCATAATAATTTAAAAAAAATAGTAGGTAAATGAACACAACAACGCCTTGCTGTTGCGTATAAAGAATTATTAATTTGATTGTTATCTATCAATAAAAACCTGCTTCATTATTGGGGTAAAACGCCCGCCTAAAGCCTGATTAATAGCCAAAATCAGTAACGAAAATTTGATTATTTCAGAAGCGGTGCCAGATATTATTGAGAGAATAGCATCACTTTTGTGAAGAAATTATCCATAATCGCTTCCATTAATTCGAATTTGCAGCCGTAAGGTGTACTTTTAAACGCCCTTAATCCCAGTCTCAAATTCATAAATACAATTGGCCTAACAAATAGACCGATTATAGCACCAGCACCTGTTCCTGTATAAGGGATCCATCTTCGCAAATAATTCGCAACAAATAGCTTCCTGGATTCAAAAAGATTTCCATCAAATGGTGATCATAGAAAGTAATTTGAGGCTCCTCCACCAGTTTACCTGAGAAATCTACTATACGGAGATTTTTGATTTCTTTCCCTGTAATATTGAGCCGGATCTTCCCAAAAGAAGGATTAGGAAACACCACCATTTCCTCATCCGGAGCTAAAACAATTCTTTGACTGGAAGATGATTTGACCTCCAAATGCGCATATGGAACATCCCCTTCATACTCAATATAATATTTCCCATTTATTTTTTCCGGAAAAGCATTACTCCATTGATTGGTATAATCCTGCCCATTCACCTGAACTTTAACCATATTCCAGGAATTAATAAAAGCAATATCTTCTTCAATAAGCCAGCAGTAGTGGCCTGTGCCATCCTGCACCAAGGGAAGGATGGCATTTAACGGTTGTGCACACGAAGAGCCGGAACTCTGCCCCTTTTGCGTAATTTCCAATTGAACCGTATCGGTTTCATCAAAAACCGAAATATAAGCCCGCCGGCTGCTTTCCTCTTCATTAGGGGCCACCTTAAAAACCAGCTTATCTTCCGTAATACCTTCGGCCTGCAGCAAAATAATCCACTCATCCTCTACAAAGCTTTGCCAGCCACCCTCACACCAAACTATAGTTTCAAAAGTTCCCCCTTCTCCTTCCACCTCCAGCTGTTCTAATGCTAATTCCAGTCCGGTAGTTGGAAGGGCTCCCGAATCACTCTTTATTAAAGGAGCCAAATAGGGCCTGATTTTTTCCATCTTCCAGGAAACAATATCGCTCCAGTTATCTCCTAAAAGGCCTCCGGTATCTCCGGAATTTGGATTCCAGCACCAAAATGTCCAGGAATAATCCGCTGCCATATATTTCAAAAAAGCATCAAACCAAACCTCATCTGCCCCTCCGGCATCTCTGATTCCAAATTCCCCAACAAACAAAGGACTGATCCCCTCCGAATAAAGATAACCAAAGTGTTGTTCCCATACCTGTGGAAGATTTTCCGGAAATTCAGGAGCAGTGAACCAATCCTGCTGAAAAACAGTAGGGCCATACTCATGGGGAGCGTATACCAACTTTTCCGGATTCGAAAGCTGCACTGGAAAATCACGTACGCCCATTAAATTTCCTCCCCACCAATAAACATCCTCTCCATACTTTTCCACTCCTTCAATCATAATTAAAACATGAGGATTAACTTCCAGAATAGCATTACCACAGCGTTCAGCTGCCTTGTTCCAATCTGTCAGCGGATTGCCAGTTCCCCAGCTGGCTTCTCCATGGGGCTCATTGTTCAAATCCATAGCCACCACCGCATCATAGTCACGATAACGATCCGCCATAAACACCCAATCTGAAATCCACTGCGTTTCCGGGCAGTCTTCCGTATACCATAAAGTTTCATTCATATAGCCTCCGGGTTCCCTGGAATGATTATCCAAAATAATCTTTATATCATGCTCCTGACACCATTCCACCATGATATCCAATATTTCAATGGGTTTATTTAGTGTGGCCTCATAAGCATTCATTGGAGATACGCCCGTGTAGGCATCAACTCCAAAACTATTAATTTTAATGCTCGCTCCGGGCCGTAACATCGCATTACACCATGGAATGCGAATACAGTTAAACCCCTGATCTTTAATTTGGACTAGCATACTTTTTAAGTCTCTGGCCCAAAGACCATGAGGCACCAATTCCGTAGTCTCAAAACCAAACCAATTCACCCCGGTAAGCCGAACCAATTGACCATTTTCATCCTCTAATGCTCCGGCCCGGGAGTATAAATAATGCTGGGCCTGAGCGGTCTGAACAGTAAAAAACAGCAGGCATAAAATTATTTGCCAACGGCAATTTTTTCTAGCTATAAATAGAGAGTTGAGTTGTTTCATAATAGTAGTGGTTATACTATTTAATTTATATCACTCCCTCCATACAAAATTTCAATAATGATTCGAATTTTATCAATATTGCCGCCTGTTGTATTATTGTATCTCCCTTTGGATTATTGTCTTTTCCTACTCGTGGGGAGACAATTTGACTGGTATTTGGAGCCCTGTGCTCAATCAGTTGTTAAAATAAAATCCGGCATTGAAAGAATACCGGAACTAACACAAGTTTATGATCAAAGCAACTCATGACAATGGTACCAAAAAAATCTAAGAGCGGATTTGAAAGCCAAAATTCGCCGTGAAAAGTTGATTTTTGCAGATACGACACCCGATTTTTTTGAAGAATTATCCAAAATCGCTTTCGATAATTGAAATTTGCAGCCGGATGGTGTGCTTTTAAACATGCTCTCATATCTTGACTTCTATAAAGCAGATAACGTAATAATTCAATTCAAAAAATTGCTTTTATAGACAGTACCTAAATCACAGCCTAAAATTCAAATATAGCATGGGAGCCTGTCGCATTAAACAAAAAAATCAGCGGAAATCTGAAGGCTTGCCCCCGTAGCTGCTTTTAAAACATCTGGAAAAATAAGCAGGGTCAGCATAACCCACTTGAAAGGCTATTTCAGACACGGACAGGGAGGAATTTAGCAAAAGTTGTTTGGCTTTTTCCATCCGGACATTTCTGATTAACATACTTACAGATAATCCATTTTCTTTTTTCACTTTTTTATACAGTTGACTCCTGCTCAGATGAACCAATTCCGCTAATTTTTCAGGGTTAAAGGCTTCATCGGAGAGATGGTCTTCTATCAATTTATGAACCTCCTCCATAAATCTGGAAGGAAGAAATGTGGTTTGCTCCACCTGTTCCTTTTGGTTTTTTCTTTCCAGCAACAATTGATAAAGCAATAATTCCAACTCCAAAGAAGAGGAAGGATTAAGAACGAATTGCTCCGCTCCAATTTTTATGCCCTCCCAGACGAAACCTACATATTGCTGATCAGCAACAATCACTAGTGGGGAATGCCGGGTTAAAGCATCTTTTTTGAGTTTTTCCCCGATGGACAGTATCTCCGGACTTGGAAAAAAAACATAAAATAATATCACGATCGGCTTTTTCACTATCGCCCGTTGATATGCATCCTCATAACTGACCACTTCAAAATGGAAGACCTTTTTATTTGATAGAGGAAAAATCACCGCCTGTATTCGTTTTACATCGCCAACACATAAAACTTCCTGGGGAGCCTGAGGTAGTTCATTTTGGCACAAAGGTTCAAAGGATGGTCCTTTCCTATTGTGCCGTAAAGGGACCGCAAAAATAATGGATCCAAAGCTAACAGATGCTTTTCTAAGCAGGATTCCTGCTAAAATAAAAGCCAATAGCAGAAAAAGTAAAAGCCCGATGTAAACAATACCTCCACAATCACTGAACCAAATCCAGAAGTTACTGCTTTTCTCAAATAAATAAGTTCCTCCTACTATTGGCTTCCACCCACTTTGATGGGCGACCTGATATTGAAAAGTATAGACACCATTTTTTAAACCAGCATAGGTGATTTTTTGATTTCCAGAACCTATCCGCCAGGTGGAATCTACTCCGGTCATTTTATATCTAAAAACATGATTCGCACTTTTATCCGTTTGAATCCACTTCAATGAAAGTATAAGCTGATCATAATCCTCGGGAATCTTTGACCCAACGGATGTTTGCCCATGCGGCCTCTCCAGTATCATGCTTTTTTGCAGGCTGGGTGCACAAATTTCAATGCGCTCAATATGAAGGGCATTCTTTTGATCCAAATGAGCCTCATCAGGGAATAAATAAGACAGGCCCTGATTTCCCCCAAATACGAGGGTCCCGTCATTTAAGCTACAACAGGCGTTAAAATTAAGCTCATTAGGCCCCGAATTACCCCCTCTCACAAAAATATTTAAGGAATCCACAAATTGGTAAAATGCGCTTTGACTCGCTACCCAAAGACGCTGATCCTTTCCCTCCAAAATGCCAAAAACACCTCGATGAGGAAAATTAAGTTCAAATCTTTCCCACTTCAAACCCTCTTCCCCTGGGGCAAAATGATACAGGGCCTCTTCCGTCCCCAACCAACCCCTATTGGATTGATCAAAATAAATATTTCTAATATGCTGATTGACGGACAGACTATTTCCAACATTCCAATTCCGAAAGCGGGAATTTTGTAATAGACTCAGGCCTGAAACGCTTCCCAGCCATAAATCCTTTTTCCGATCTATGGCGAGTGTATAAATCCAATTATTGGCCAGTGAATGTAAAGGAGCTTCTCTTTGCTTTTCAAATAGGTGAACAGAGTCTTGCTGCGGGTTAAAATAAATGAGCCCCAGCCCATGAGCCGCCAACCAAAAGGCCCCCAAAGTGTCTTCCTGCATGGCGCGAATATCCACATTTCCCTCCACGCCAAGCTTGGCGGCCAGCTTTTGTTCAACAAATTTATCTTCCTCAGGCAAGTATTGTTGAAGCCCTCCTTCGCTGCTACAAACCCAATACCTCCCGATTTTATCTTGCTGAATACAATATACCGAGCCTTTTTTCAATGCACCTGACTCCTCAGAGGGTGAAAAAGAGCATTTTTCAAGCTGTGTTGGAGAAAAGCAGTCTATACCGCCATCATAATAACCCACCCACAATCGCTGAAGATCATCCTCATAAACTGCTGTAACGCTTTGCCCATCTGGCACTTTAGGCAGAGGATGAGCTAATTTCATGGAAGAGGCGGGTAGATACTTTATCCCTTTTTGATCCAATGCAAGCCATAAGCTCCCTGTTTGATCCTGATAACAAATTTTGACCGAGCTGAAGGCAGTGGAAGTCGACTCTGTAAAAAATTTTTGCCAGGACATCTCTTTATTGTTCAACTTACCCCAAAAAAAACCTATATCAGTTCCCAATAAAAGTGACTGCCCACTGCCTTTACCAAGCCAATCCAGGCGACCACAAGGGTCCTCGGAAAAAATATGCCGTTTAAAAACACGCGTATCCAAATCAAGCGCATAAAGCTCCCCGGACTCATCACCGATCCACAAACACCCCTCCTGCAGCAGGAGGTTATTAATCTTTCCCCATGCACCTTCAGGGCCATCTATTCGTTCCAGAAACTTAGAGGAAGCATTAAAATAATACAAGCCTTTACCGTAAATCCCCATCCATAAATTCCCCTCAATATCCGGCAGAATAACACCTATTTTCCGAGAAACTTTATTTCGATTAGCGAATGGTAAAATCTCATTCAGCGTGCTATCATTGGCCTCGAAATTATTCAGTAACCAATTTTCCAGCTGAGATTCACTTAAAAATTTTCTACCATCAAGCTGAGTGAGGGTAGTGTGCAATTTGGTTGAAAGTCCCTCAAAATATTCCCCTGAAGGGCGCTCAAAAAATATTTCCGTATCATGAAAATAACGCTGAAAATGAGCTTTCCCGAAAGGTAATTCATTTAATCCCATACTGGTCGCCACCCATAACTCCTGCTCTTTCCCCGCTGTGATACTAGTCACATGCGGATCAGACAAACTATTCGGATCATCTTCCCGGTGTAGAAATCGAATAAAATGTTCCTTTTTTGAATCGAAACAATTAAGACCATTATTTTTTGTGCCGATCCAAAGCCGACCAGCGCTATCTTCAAATAATGCGGTGATATAATTATCTGATAGCGAATTCGAATCTAAAGGCTGAGATCTGAAAACCTTAAAATCTGCCCCATCATATCTATTAAGGCCGTCAACAGTACCTATCCATACATATCCATCCTGACTTTGAATAATAAAGGTTACATGATTACTGGAAAGTCCGGATTGAGTGGTAATCCATTGATAAGGCAGTTCAAAATCCTGCCCAAAAGCAATTAAGGGAACGAAAAACGCAAAAAAACATATATAATACCGCATATTATTCATAAAAAAATGAACCATTACAGCAAAAAAATAAACTTTTTTAATCAAAAAAACTCAACCCAATATAATCACCTAATATCATAAAAAGCACACAAAAAATGTAAGTTAACATTTTAGGTGGTATAAAAAATATGATTTCTAGCCCATATGGAATGGAAAATTAAATCGGGTAATTCTTGCTTACCCCTTTGTTTAGCTGAGGGTGCAAAAATTGAAGGAATAGTCCCCAATTTTATATTTTTCCCAACGAAACAGATGAATGAGGAGAAAGTAAGCTGGCCCAAATTTGGGCGATTATCAAATCAGCAAACACAATCCTATTGAACTGAATTTAAATCACTTAAAAGGATTCTCTGAATTTTAGGGGAATAATTTGGGTCAAGCATGCTTTCCAGGCTATCAACCCGAAAAATAAGCTCTCCTTTGTAATTTGGACATAAAAAAAGCGCCTTCTAAAAGAAGACGCCTGATCTTTATCAAAATTACTATTATTATAAAGCCTCTTTCGGTTTATAAACCATAAAACCGGATGTAGTTGGATAAATTGAATTTCCTTTCAGCAACAAAGTGGTACCAAATTCATCCAAACCTTCAACTTTCACGGGCTCTGCCGGTTGCTTGGCCTGAGTGCTATTTGGATCCACCACTACCTTCACCCATTTCAATATCACCTGACCATTGAGTTCAAAAGCCTGTTCCATTTTGCAATCACTGTTCAAAACCTGGTCATACGGAGGTAATGTCCACTCATTATTAGCCCATAGCTTAGGGCCTTTGGAAGTATTCAACCACTGGCTTCCGTCCGCTGCGGCAACGATACCCGTTCCCATTCCATCGTCCACCTTTGTCCACTGATCAGCTCCTAATTTAAAGGAACCCAATCCATTGCCGAGATACACCTCCCCTGAAGCATCTTTAAAAAACTTACCATAAGCTCTCGCCAAAAACTTCACTTCATCACCATAATGTCTCCATGTTCCATTGTCATAGGAAGACAATCCTTTTCCATAAGTTAACCAAACTTTTCCATCGGCAGCCTTGGTGAAATCATGAATACGGAAGCTTGGTAAATCGCAGTTTTTCTTATCAAAATATTCGGCTTTTCCATCGGCATGCTTCACCATAACCCCTTTAGAAGTTCTAGCCCAAAATCCACCTCCCTGCATTGGGTAAACGTGTTTCAAGCCTTTCGCCAATTTGAGATCCAAGCCTTTTAGCTCATCTGTCATCTGACCATTGGAGAAACTATAAAGCCCTTTGTTGCTTCGGAACCATATTTTTCCTTCCTCATCAATCTCCCACTCCATTACGTGATCAATTGCTTCGGGAATGTCAAACTCCACAACCTCACCCTCTTTATGTTGTAGTAATTTATTGGCTTTATATTTCTTTTCAATGGTATAAACGAGCCCATTGACGGATTTCCCTTCTTCCCCCATCGCTTTCAATGCTGTCCAATCTTGCGCCTTTGAGTTGCTCTCCACTATTACTTCAAAACCAGCTTTCCCGGTGGTTACCGGGGAATAAAAAGTAGCCATTTGCTGACCGGAAATAACTGTCTCCACATCTGTTAAATGAGGGCCTTTAAAAATTGGGCTGGTATTTCCTTCCAGAAACCAGGGTTGCCCATTGGCATCCATGGCAATTTTTCTGACCTTATTTGCAGCCGCAGAGGTGAATAAACCCTCCGACACCTTAAACTTAGGATGATCACGTTTAAATTCTCCCTTAAATTGGTGAATGTACCAATTAGTAGCCACCCACACTTCTCCCTGCTTATTGGTTTTCATGGCTAAAATTCGTTCCCCTTCAGCAAAGGAAAATTCCTTTTTCCAACCGTCTTCATTGCCAGAATAAATGGAGGCTGTTGTAGCTCCCAAAAGCAAATTATCCTGGTAAGGCGTAATTTTTGAAATAGAAACCAAATCACCACCCAAAGCGGCAGAAAACTTATCCATCCCGCTTTTCTTTTTATTAGCATCTCCAGTGCTAAAGGCACTTTTAAATAATTTACCTTCCTTTAAATACACCAATTCAGAATTGAAATCGGTCTTATTTAAAGGGATTTTAGATTTTAGAATTCCATAGATCTTCCCATCGGAAGTCTGACATAATTGGGCAATCGCGCCCGCTGTTTCAACCAATCCTTTCGCTACATTCTCATAGTCATAGGAGTAAATCTTCGTATTTTCCCCATCGTAGAAAATCAACGCATTCCCGTAGACCAACCCTTGCTCCTTCCCATTTTTTTTGACCTGCTTATGATAGTGCTCGCCGGAAAGATATACCCCATCATTTACTGCCAATAGCCCCATGATATTCTTCATCAAAAAGCCATTTGCCAGGAATTTGTCCTCTTCAGTACTGGAAAATTCTTCATATTTCACTTTTCCTTCCGTATCCAGGGCTATGACAGACTCATTATCCGCAAGCCATACATTTCCATTCGGCGCAACAGAAACCATACTATTCCCCTCTCCTATCAAAGAGGCTGGCAATTTGGTGGTCTCCCCATTGGTATGTTTTAAAACATTACCATTTGAGGTAACAACAAATAAATCCCCATTTTGAGCAAATGCAGCATCGGAAAGCAAATCAAACTCCTCCAATGCTCGTTTTTGAGCTTTCCCATTCTCTAAATAGTAAGACTTGGAAATAACGGTCCAGGGAACATCATATGGACGCATCTTAAATTCTTGAGCATAGCTACTCCATGCAGCGAAAAGCATTACCGCTGCCATCATAAATCTTCTCATGTTGATTTATAGTAGGTTAAAATATGACCGCAATAATAGCAATATTATTTTAAAAAATATCATTTATAGGTTTAGGGTTTAAAAAAAATTCAGTTTATGGCAAAATTAAATCGCTAAATAAAAGTCAACAATATTAATCCTGAACTAAATCATCAAATTATCACTTATAAATTACTTACATTTCTATAAATACTGATATTTTATATTCGATGGAATTCTTTGATGTGTGTTAAATAGCAAAAATTCGTAGCGAAAATTTGAAGTATTGTCTGTAGAAGCGATAAAGGATTATTTTGAGAGAATTGTATCGCTATTGTTGAGAAATTATCCAAAATCGCTTTCATTAATTCGAATTTGCAATCGGATGGTACAGAACTATACATACCCCTAATAGTCAAAATTTAGGGTAAATTCAACTTCTCCTCCTCCATCTGCTTAACTTCAAAAAATCAGACTTGAAAACTATTCCTTCATTTTTCTCACCATCCAGCAAAAAAAGATTGAACATGAATAATTCGGGGCAATAAATGAAACGACCATTGGTAGCAGCCTACCTGTCCAACCATTGCTTAATTTTCACGACCTTATCTTTGGGAATAACTAATGGCGCCACCTCCTTCAAATTCGTCTTCACTACCCACTTACCAGAAAAATAGGGTTCTAATTTTTTGATGGCCTCCACATGAATCATTTGCTGGCGATTTACCCTAAAGAACAGTTCCGGGTCTAAATCCTCCTCCAATTTATCTAACCTGAAATCCACCTTAAAGACCTTACCCATAAATGTATGTGCATAAACCTGACGGTCCTCTACAGAGAAAAGCGCCACATCTTCCACCATCAGGACTTCTATCCCATCCACCTGGTTCAGTAATAACCTTTTTCGATAAGCTTTTTTGCGTTGTTGAAAATCAACCAGAAAATCCTGGAAAAGCCCACGATCCACCACTATTTGAGACTGCTCGAATTTTTCGACCCCTTTTTCTAATTCATTAATATCCAGCGGCTTCAAAATATAATCCAAACCATTGACTTGAAATGCCCTTACCGCATATTCATCAAATGCAGTTACAAATATCAATGGCACGTCGTGTTGAATTTTATCAATCGCTTCAAAACTAAGACCATCTGTTAACTGCACATCCACAAAAACCAAATCCGGTTCATGACCATTTTGAAAATACTCAATCGTTTCCTCCACGGATTGTAGGCAATCATCAATTTCCCATGCTGGACGTAATTGATTTATATATTGAACCAATAATCTTTGGGCAGGGATTTCGTCTTCAACTATTAAAATTTTCATTTCAAAAGAGGTAAGGTTACTTTAAAATCTTCCTTCGTTTCCAAGATAACAGGAATCTTTTCGGCATTCAAAAATTTATACCGATTGGTTAATGCTTCTAAACCGATTCCCATGGAGTATAACGTTTTTCCTTTTTGCAAATTATTACTAACCACCAAATCATTTTCCTTAAAGATCAGCTGAAGTTTAAGTGGTTTTTTAATAGTGGCCACATTATGTTTAATGGCATTTTCAAAAAGTATCTGCAAACTTAAAGGAGGAAGTTTTCCCTGCCAATTAGCGGAATGATCGTCTAGTTCAAATTGTAGGCCATCTCCTAGACGCACTAAATGCAAATCCAAAAACGCATGCGCCGCCTTCCACTCTTCCTCGAGGGTAACCAACGTTTTATCTTTACTTTGTAATACAAATCGATATACATGAGAAAGATTCAACGCAAAAGCCTTCGCCTCTTGAGGATTATAATCAATTTCAGAAATCAATACATTAAGACTATTGAATAAAAAATGAGGATTTAACTGGGCCTGCAACGCATTATATTCGGACTCCATTTTCTCCTTTTTCAAGGTCTCAAGACGCGTAATGGAGGCCTGCCAGTTATGAAGGAAATTTTGGGAGATCAAAAAACTCACAAAAAAGATGAGGACAAGGGAGCTAAAAATCCCAACAGTTATACTGAAAGCATTTAAGCGGAAAGGATTTTCAACATTCCGAATAAATCCGACCGTCACAATGGTGATATAAAAGAATGCCAGAATAATGATAAAAATCGTCATCAACTCCACCACCAAACGCCGGCTTTTTGAGTGCTCCCATGGCATCACTTTATTCCAATAAGCATCAATCCGCAGGGCGGTAATGGTCATCAGGTTAAACCAAATAAAATAAACATAGGAAAATGGATTACTGACAATACCCATAAAAGACAGCTTAGCCTCACTACTGGCAAATAACAAAACCGTCAATACCAGTGATAGCACTAGGCTCAAAATCAGCCAACCATTTTTCTTTCGATTTAAAATAAACATACGCTAAAGCTAACCATTGTAGAACAATTAAAAAAGGGGACTCAACCCAACGGCTTCCCCCCCTTTTTCTTTGTCTCTTTTTATTAAATTCACCTGAATTATTCACCACCCAATTCATTGATCCAACTAAAGGAGCTAACCTCAACTTGTCCCAGGTAGCTTTCTTTGAGTATCAATAGTCCCAATATGGGTAAGCTTGCTTCCTCTGCTTCAGGAGGGAAAAAGTTATTTCTTCCTTTTGCACATATTACCGCTAAAGAAGGGGCAGCAAGCAACAGTCGGGTTAAATCAAACCTAAAGATCGGATATAGTGCGTATATCTGACTTTCGCATTCAGCTTAGTTTGAATAAAATCCACCAAAGCCTGCTCAAAATAAAGCTGGGCATCAATCACTTCCAATACCGAAACCATTCCTTCCTGATACTGATCGTTCATGAGTTCAGCATTTTCCCGCGCCTGTTCCACGGAACTTTTGGCAAGATCCGTTTCATTCAAACTATTCCGCCAAGCCAACAGATTTTGCTCCTGCTCTAAGGCCATCAACTCATTGGTTCTGTCAAAGGCCAGCTGGCTATTTTCAATGTTCAGCTTGGCTGCTTCTTTTTCATGGCGCTTTTTTGAGCCCATGTATAGGGGCATGGAAAATTTCAAGCCGGCATTATAGTTAGTAACCGCATCTGGCTGTAAATTATAACCCGGTGCGCTGTACATCCCCACAAAGCGAGCATCCAGTTGCGGACGATAGGCTCCTTTGATAATTTTCAAATCCTGCTCGCTCTTGGCGATTTGCTTTTGAGCAATTAACAACTCTGCCCGAACGCGTTCGGCTTCGGCATCCGTCACCTCGAAATCCACTAACATAGAATCCGCTATGGGTAAATTTTCATCCAAAGCACGACCTAGTATCCGGTTCAGGGCCATTTTAGTGACATTGTAGCTATTTTCCGCCTGCACTACGGCTAAATCCGCCTTATTCATGCGCACCTGCGCCATCAAAAGATCATTTCGATTCGCTGTTCCGCTTTCCACACGATCTGATACCACATCAATCAATTCAGACATTCCGTCACGGTAATCCACCATGGCATGGTATACCTCTTTCTGCGCCACCGTCTGCCAGTATTGTAAATCAGTAGCCAAAATCACCTGGGTACGGGTCAGGGAAAACTGATCAGAGGCAATATTTTTATCCACCGAAGCCTTATTTTTTCTAGCTTTTAAGACCCCACCACCATAGATTTTCTGATTAGCATTTGCATAAGCACCATATTGATTATGCATTGCCCCCTGGATCTGCAAAGGGGTTTCGCCATCTCCAAGTCCAAATTCCGGTGGAATGGTCAACACCATCGGGTTGGCTACGTAGGTATAATCTCCATTGAGCATCACCGAGGGTAAAATATCGGAAATCGTTGCTCTGTAAGCTTCTTCCGCTATTTTTACCTGATTTTCTGCTATTTTGATCTGCTGCTCGTGCGCAATCGCCTCTTCTCTATAAGTTTCCAAAAGGGGATCCAGCTGCGCATGCGCCTGTGAAGCCAGCCCTAAAACCAGGGCCAGTCCACGCACTATATTATTGATTTTCATCTATTCCTCAATTTTCAAATTATAGAAAATGGCATAAAAGACCGGTACTGCCAAAAGCGTCAGGAAGGTGGCAAAACCCAGACCGAAAATAATTCCGGTGGCCATGGACCCAAATACGGAGTCAGGTAACAGCGGCACCATTCCGAACATGGTGGTAATGGCGGCCATCAATACCGGACGCATACGGGAAACTGCTGCAAAAACAATCGCCTCATACTGACTCTTACCTTCAGCGGTTTGAATATTGGCTTCATCCAACAGGACAATCACGTTTTTAATGATCATCCCCAAAAGTCCAATCCAACCGATAAAAGTCATAAAGTCAAAAGCTTTGCCGGTCAACACCAGGCCAAGCACCAAACCAATTAGAGAGAGCGGTAACATCACGACCACAATCATTGGCTGTCGATAATCTCCAAATAATGCGATGAGTATGGCGATAATCAATAGGAAAGCCAATGGAAAGAAGGTCACAATCGCTTCTACCGCTTCTCCCTGGTTTTTCTTTTCTGCATCCCACATGAAGCTATAGCCTTCCGGCAATTCCATCGCTTCAATCTGAGGCCCAACTTCTTTCCACAATTGTCCGGTAGTCACTCCGGGAACCGGATCGGCCAATACAGACATGGCACGACGTCGGTTATAAGTCTGAATTAAAGGATATTCAAAACCCAGGCTAAAGTCGGATACCACTTGTTGTAAGGGTACATTTTTCTGACCCGCCACCACTGGCATATTGGTTAGCTTATCCATATCCACCGATCCGCCATTAACATCTGCTTTTAACATGATCGGTTTCAAATCAATACCATCACGGAAGACGCCCACTCCCAGACCATCCCCCATCATCTGGAAAGAATTCGCCAGATTCGGACGGGTAACGGCTGTTCTTCCCGCTTTATTGGAAGAATACTCCGCCGTCCAGTTGGGAGCCATATTGAACCAGCTGGAGTGCACATGTCTGGATTTATCGCTGGAACGAACGATATCCTCTGCCACCTGCACTAGGGAATCCAACACCTGAATGTCCGGTCCCATAAAACGCGCCTCTACCTGTCCGTCCAGCGGAGACATGACAGAAAAGTAATTCGGCTTTATGAAAACATCAGGCCACAGATTAGATTTCTCTGCATCCATAATTTTCTTTACCGCATCTGCCGATTCAAAATCCTCAAACTCCACAATAAAGTGGGCATAATTAGACTGCGGTCCATAGGAAGAAGAGGCCAGGAAATATCTTGGAGGCGTCATCCCAATGGTGGTGGTGACATCCACTATGCCCTCCTGCTCCTTCAACCAGCCAAATATTTCATCCGCTTTCTCTTCGGTATAATCAATGCGAGTACCCTCCGGAAAGAACAAATCGATTCTCAATAGATTTTTCTCCAGGTCCGGCATAAAAATCACCGTCATAAAACGCATTCCAAAAATCGAAAAAGCGAAAAGGCCTACAATCACTGCCAGGCTCGAAAACTTCCTTTTTATGGCCACGGACAACAATTTCCGGAAGAGGCCATAGAACTTTCCACCATAAGGATCTTCCTGTTCGCCCGCTTTATCATTATCTTCTTTGATAAAGGTATCTAAAACCAGTGGCGTCTGCGTAAGGGCAAAAATCCAGCTTAAAGACAGGGAAATGGCCAATACCGAAAACAGGGAGGACAAATACTCTCCGGTAGAATCCGGAGAAATCCGAATCGGAAGGAAAGTCAAAATAGCAATAATCGTAGCCCCTAATAGTGGCCAAATCGAAGAAGCCACGGCCTTTTTAATGGCGTCAGCTTTTGACATGCCCTGCTTCATGGCCATCAATGCCGCCTCTACCACTACAATGGAGTTGTCTACCAACATCCCCATGGCAATAATTAAAGCTGCCAGGGAAACACGCTCCATATTCAGGCCCGTTGCCAGCATGATGATTAAAGTCCCTAGAATAGAGAAAATTAATCCTGAGCTTACCAGAATACCATTTTTCAAGCCAATGAAAAACAATAAAATCAATACTACGGTCCCCACTGAAGCCACCAGGTTGATCACGAAACCATCATTGGCTTCCTGCGACTCCGCCCCCTGATCATATATACTTTTCATTAAAAGTCCGGCAGGCAGATCCTGTTCTATTTCAGCCAAACGTGCTTTTACGTCTGCCGCCATGTCCACCACATTGGCACCTTCCACAGTAGAAATCGCAATACCAATGGCGGGTAGCCCCTGGATTTTCATCTTTGCCGTATAAGGCGTCACATAGCCCATTTCAATAGAAGCAAACTCCTTCAAACGAACCTGAGCACCATCCTGAGCCGTTACGATGAAATCTTCTAAAGCAGCCACTTCCGAAAAGTCCCCTCCGGTATGAATTCTGATTCGCTGTGTAGGCGTGTTCAAAAAGCCGGAATTCACCAACTTATTCTGCTGATTGAGCGCACCAATCACCGATTCTAAAGAAATTCCCAGCTCTGCCATGGTTGCATAGGACAAATTGATGTCCACACTTTCCATTGCTTTACCGAAAAGATTGACCTTGGCCACATTCGGCACTTTCAGGATCTCTTTTTTGATCTCATCCGCATATTTATTCAGCTCATGGTAAGTGAATCCATCTCCATAAAGACCGTAAAAAACACCCAATACATCAGCGAAATCATCATTTACCACGGAAGTATTCGCTCCGGCAGGTAGCTGTGCCTGAGCATCCCCTACCTTGCGGCGAAGCTTATCCCAGGTTTGTTGCAAATCCTGCTGCTTGGTGGTTTTCTTTAGAAAAACCATAATTCTGGAAACACCCGGACGAGAGTCGGACTTCACATAATCCAATTCGCCTAAAGACTGTATGGCTTCTTCCAGTTTATCCGTAACCTGCTCTTCTACCTCTTCTGCAGAAGCCCCCGGGTAGGTTGTCAATACCACCGCCTGCTTAATTGTAAAGGGCGCATCCTCCAACTTACCAATTTTCAGATAGGCGAAAATCCCTCCGAAAATCACCAAAGCCAGGGCAAACCAGCTAAAGGGCTTATTTTTTAATGTAAATGCTGTTAAATTCATGGCCTGATTATCTCATGGAAACATTGCGTACTTCTTCCTTCACCCGAACTTCCTGCCCTTCGTGCAAGTAAGTACCACCAGCGGAAACAATCCACTCGCTGTCCTGGGAAGCAGGCAACACATTTACCCAATCATTATTGGCCAGGTTTTTTACTTCCACCTGTACTTTTTCCAAATGTCCATTCTTCACACCCCAAACATATATTTCACCATTGGGTCTTCCCATCAAGGCCGTAGATGGTAACATAATACCGTTGGCATCGCCTTCTTTCAAATACACCGATACCTCCGCCGGCATCCCGCCAATTAAACCTTTTTCAGGCTGGTCAATTTCCAATATCATCGGATAGGCAAAGCGGATATGGTCCGGATCACGGCCAATTTCCTTGATGCGCGCATCAAAAGCCTTCTCAGGTAAACCTTCAAAGCTTACTGTCACTTTCTCGATCTGATCCTGGTTTAAAGCTAAAGCTTCAGGAATAGAGCAACGCACTTTCAGTTTAGAAAAATCAAGGAAGGTCACCACCTGCTGGCTGGCTGCTACATGCTCTCCTTTCTCCACATCCACCGTCTTCACGAATCCGCTAAATGGCGCGGAAATGCGCGTATCACGCAATGCATTTTTAGCATTATTCAGCTCCGCCTCGGCATTTTGAAATTGTGCGATGGCCAGATCATATTGTTGTTGGGAGATATTATTCTTTCCATGCAAACGCTCTGCGCGGTCCCGATCTGCCTTGCGCTGTTCGAAGCTCGCCTCGGCTTTGTTCAAATTAATTTTGAAATCCCGGGGATCAATTTGCCCCATAAAAGCGCCCTTTTTTAAATACTGTCCCTCTTCCAAATTGAACGCACTTAAAGGACCACTCACCCGAAAAGATAAAGCCACCTCTTTATTAGGGGCGGAAATTCCTGTATAAATATGTTTGCTGCCCTCCTGAACGGACTGCACTTTAATGGCTTTCACTAAAGCCGCCTTTTGGTTTTGAGTTTCATTCTCCTTTGATGAACACGCCGCCATCAAAAGTAAAACAGGCCACCAGTATAATCTCATCGCTAAAATTGGTTTTTCTAATGTATTCCAAAAATAGCGGACCACCTGCTCCATATAAATAAGCGCATACCTGAAACGGAAAGAATAAAGGCTCAAACGGCGAAACCATCAACTGAATCGGATGGGAGTAAAACCTGTTGAATAAAGAAAAAAGTATAAATAATTACTTTTGGCCATGCAAATTCTTCACCTTTTGTACCCTGTTCCGTACTTCCTGATCTTGCAGTGCTTGTTGATGAATAGCCTCTAAATTTGGCGTGACACTTTGACCCTTCGCCATGGTATTCACCTGCCATTTACTGTTTTGAATACCCGATCGAACACCGGAGCGAATGCCGTCTAATATGGGCAGCACACCATCAAACAAGGCTTCTTCTGATTCAAAAAATTCATAAAACAAGGGCAATTGCGCTACTTTATCCGAGGGAAGAGGCAAGCCCGTCAGGAATAAAAATTTCGCATGGTGAGTTCCTAATGCATGGATCACCTGCCCATACAAAGCATCTGGAATAGGCAATCCCATTCGGTTCAAAGGCATTCTTATTTCTATTCCTTTTAATGCCAGGTTAATATCTGAAACTATGGCTAAAAGTAATCCTCCTGCCCACAGATCACCATTAATTAAATTAATTACGGGAAGCGGGCTGGCCTGAATAGCTTCAAAAAGCTGAATCATTTCATTCTCCTGAACAAACTGCTCAAGATCCCCGAATTCCGTAAGATCATGACCTGAACACCAAACATCAATACCAGCATTGGCATATAGCACCACTGCGCGATCACCAGCCACCCTGGCTGATTTTAACAATGCCTTTAAACTATGACACATCTCGCGATTGAAAGCATTACGCTTTTCATCTCTTTGAAATTTAACCCAAAGGATTTCCTGCACTCGTTTTACCTGAAAAAATGTTGTTTCCATATCAATGAAGGGTACGACCCGCGAACCCTTTCAGACTACTATCTTTTTTCCCTAATTTAATAATTCATCATGCGCACATCGGATCGGAAAAGGATTTTCAACCAAACGCTCCGGGGAATTAAAATTTCTGAGCCTGGCGACAGCACCTGCCGTTCCGCCAATCCAATCCTGCGTTGGGGCCAATAAAAAAGAAGATACCGGAAATCCATTCTTAATAACATGTTCCACCCGATAAAACTGATCCAAGGTCACTCTTCGGGTATAATCCCGATAATCCATAATATTGGTAGCGGTTCGGGATTCAGGCACCACCGGTCCTTCACATTCCTGGCTCACCACTCCTGCTCCGCTATTGATATAGCCATAAGTGTCCGGACAATAATCCACATCAAACTCCTCTGTTCTGCCAGTGCTTGGATTATAACTGGCACGATAACAGGTACTGCCAAAGACGTGCATAAGCCCTAAAATATGGCCCATTTCATGTGCTAACCACTCGCCACCGGTAATCGGGCTATACTCTTCTGTTCCCAGAAAAACAAAAGGTAAACCTATGCCATACTCATAAGCAGCGAAATTATCATAATTGGGGTTTTGGTCAATCAAGTAAGCGTTACTAGTAAGCCCTGGCAGAGAAGCACTCAAAGTCTCAAACCTGGGAAATTCCCCCCAGGCCGTGGCCTGGTAAGAAGGATTATCGATAGGAATGGAGCCTATCCTAACGGTATTTTCAGCTCGTGCCTCCGCTGGCACATAGGAAAAATCAAGATTATTACTTTGAAACGACAATTGAAACTCTTCATAATCATTTTGCGACAGCTGATGAACAATAATGGTATCGATCACCAGTTGAACTCCCAGTTGGGTAAAATCCGGATTTTCATTTATAGCGGACGGATTATTAAAAATGGCATTTGTCTCTTCTACTATCCGCTTAATGCGATCCAAATCAAACTCAAAATCGGTATCATTCATGAAAAAATGAAAAGAAATCGGCACGTTATAATGATCCGCTTTTGGGGGAACTAAATTCCAAAACAAACTAGCCGGCCGGTTATACTGAGGAGGAAGTTCCGGATCCGGCGTCGGTTCCACCTTGGGGCTACAACCAAACCATATTCCCAGGAACAAAAAATAGAGCATCGCTTTCTGCATATTAAAATAGTCTTTAGGCTTCAGTTGGTTGTACGGAATTTATAGATAAAAAACATAAATTAGTAGTCTATTTGATATTTAGGCCTATTTATTAGATCAAAAAGAAGAATCGCTTACATTTTTCGACCAAAATGGACATTGCAGTAAAAAATATGGTATGCCCCAGATGCATTCAAAAAGTGGAGGAGATTTTTCTGGCGGAAAATCTAAAACCGGAATTCATCTCTCTTGGCTTGGTTAAATTAGCCACTTCTCCCTCAAAATCGGCCTTGGAAAGTTTAGACCGACATTTAAAAAAAGAAGGATTTGACCTTTTAACAGATCGTAATCGCCAACTGATTGATCGCATCAAAAGCCTTTTGGTGGAATGGATCGGAAATGAACAGCAGCAAAGCCAATCCCTTATGGAATATGTTCAGGAAAATCTGAATATGGAATACAGCGGACTGAGTAAGCTTTTCTCTCAGGTGGAAGGGAGGACGATTGAGCGTTATTTCATTAGCCTAAAAATGGAAAAAGCGAAAGAATGGCTGACTTATGGAGAATGGAGCGTTGGACAAATTGCGGATCGCCTTGCTTATCAAAATGCCCAACATTTTTCCAGAGCCTTTAAAAAGGAAACCGGCCTTTCGCCTACTGAATTTAGGAAATTACAATCCCCGGACCGAAAAGCCCTCGACCAATTATAGGTTGTTTTGATCCAACAAATGGTTCATCCGGAATCAAAAAATACTGCTACCTTTGAGGCAGGATAATCGGGAAGAACATGACTCAGAAGACCATAAAAATCGGTGGAATGAGCTGCGCGAATTGTGCCGCTAATATTGAAAAGACCCTGCAAGCCACTCATGGAATTGAAGAAGCTTCAGTAAATTTTGCCATGGAGACCGCACAGGTCGATTTTGATGAAAATAAGCTGGATGAAAAATCACTGCAGCAGGTTATTGAAAAACAAGGCTTCCGGATCATCCCCGAGGAGCGGCATATCGCGGCTCAAATCGAAGGAATGACCTGTGGTAGCTGTGTCGCAAATGTCGAAAAAGCAATCGCTGCCGTCGAAGGGGTGCAGGAGGTGGAAGTAAATTTACTTACCCAACAAGCCAAGATTGCCTTATCGCCTCAGGTAAAAATCAAAACCATCGAAAAAGCGGTAAAAGCGGCCGGTTTCAAAATGAATACCGAAAGCAAAGAATTAGAGCACATTTCCTATTACCATCGTTTTCTTGGAGCGGCTCTTTTTACCATTCCCTTATTAATCATCAGCATGGGGGAAATGTTGGGATTGCCCCTTCCGAAAAGCATCAGTGCCATGCACCACCCCTTAGCAAATGGGATTATTCAAATGGCGCTGACCACCGGTGCACTCTACTTCGGTCGGCAATTTTTCATCTCCGGCTTTCAAAAACTTTTTCATTTAAAACCGAATATGGACAGTCTGGTGGCCCTTGGCGCCGGCGCATCATTTTTGGTGAGTATTTTTGCCCTTATCTTTACGGCTTCAGGGGAGCTGCCTTCCCTCTATTTTGAATCCGCAGCCGTTATTGTCAGCCTGATATTAATGGGTAAATGGCTGGAAGAAAAAAGTAAAAAGGCCGCCTCCTCCGCCATTTCTGCCCTGCAACAATTACGCCCACAGGCCGCCATGCGATGGGAAAATGGTCAATGGAAAAAGGTCAACATTCAATCTTTGGAAAAAGGAGACCTCCTGCTCATCCGGCAGGGAGAAAAAATACCCGCAGATGGTAATATCATCAACGGACAGGTCGAAGTGGATGAGTCCATGTTGACTGGGGAGAGTAAAACTATTTTCAAAGAGGTAGGGGCCAACCTCATTGGAGGGACGCTTTGCGTTGATGGACATGCGGAATTTGAAATAAGTCAGGTGGGAGAAAATAGCAGATTGGCTCAAATCATCCGACTGGTTCAGGAAGCACAGGGACAAAAAGCACCCGTGGCCAAATTAGCAGATCAGATAGCGGGTGTCTTTGTTCCGATTGTAATAATTTTAGCCACGCTGGCTGCCCTTGCCTGGTGGATAGCCGGGAGCTATTTTGGTTATAACCTCCCGGAGGCTCCTGCTACTTTTGCCTTTCAAATTGGGGTAGCCATATTGGTGATAGCCTGCCCCTGTGCTTTAGGATTGGCCACCCCAACAGCCATTATGGTAGCGACAGGTCGAGCGGCTTATTGGGGAATTTTATATAAAGGTGGCGAAGCCCTGCAAAAGGGAGCGGAAATAGATTTTTTGTTGCTGGACAAAACCGGCACGCTTACAGAAGGAAAACCACAAGTTCGCCAGGTGAAAATCGCCCCGAACTTTCCCCCCAATCACTTTTGGGGACTGATCTATGCGCTGGAGCAAAATTCTATCCACCCTATTGCACAGGCCCTAATCACCAAAGCTGGCGAATTGGCGATTGAACCGCTGCCGGTACAGCATTTCCAAAATAAAATTGGTAGGGGCTTAAGCGGAGAATGGAACAATCAAAAAGTATTGTTGGGCAGCAAAGCAATGATGTTAGAGGCAGGCATTTCCATGCCCGCACTTCCGGAAACGGCAGGCACATTGATCTTTTTAGCCGTGGATGGAAAGCTGGCC
Organism: Persicobacter diffluens; assembly: GCF_036244895.1. Taxonomy (NCBI): domain Bacteria; kingdom Pseudomonadati; phylum Bacteroidota; class Cytophagia; order Cytophagales; family Persicobacteraceae; genus Persicobacter; species Persicobacter diffluens. Next base: position 487,720 of record NZ_BQKE01000003.1, on the reverse strand, counting down.
GGACACCTTTTACTGGAAGATGCCATCCGTCCTGAAGCAAAAAAGGCCGTATTGGCCCTGCAACAGATGAATATTCAGACCGCCATGGCCAGTGGAGACCAAAACGAGGTGGTGAAGGCCATCAGTCAACAACTGAATATTTCCACCTTTAAAGGACAACTCAGCCCGGAAGGAAAGGCTGATTGGATAAAGGCATTACAGGCTTCGGGGAAAAAAGTCGCCATGGTGGGCGATGGTATTAATGATGCTCCCGCATTGGCGCAGGCAGATCTTGGTATTAGTCTGGCGGAAGCTAGTGAATCGGCCACGCATACGGCAGATGTTTTATTGATGAAAAACGATCTTTCGCATTTACTGGCTACCTTCAAAATGAGCCGGGCGAGTTTAAGCAATATCAAGATGAACCTATTCTGGGCATTTGCCTATAATGTAGTTTCCCTTCCTTTTGCCGCCGGCATCTTTTATTTATGGGGAGGCCCCTTGCTCAACCCGATGATTGCCGCGGCAGCCATGTCCATGAGTTCGGTCAGTGTGGTACTGAATGCGCTAAGGTTAAATTATATTAAAATGAGTAGGGTATCAAACCAAAATTATTAAAAATGCGACCATGCCTCTTTTGGGAGGAATCCCGAGTCAGGAGGCGTTTTTTTACCCTGATTTTTTTCAAACGATTGAAATGAAATCTATGGACATTATTATCCCCACCCTTCTCCCCTATTTAATCTGAATAGTCCGATTGAAATTAAAATTTCGCAAGAAAATCTTGCGCAAATCAACAAGTCCGCAAAAAAAGTCCGGTAGATCCCTTTAGCTTTAAATAGTTAAAGATCAAGCGAATTAAATACGAGCCCTCAATTTCCTTCTATTTTCTGTATCAAAAATCAATCTTATCCCAAAGAAGCATTGATCTGCATCATACTTCTGCTATCATTTTCGACGTAGTTTTGAAGTCTTAAAGAAAACAGCAAAATAATATAAAGTAGATGGACATTTTGGAATTATTAAAAGTGGACTATTTCGTCCTCTTTGTGGTCATTGCATTGGGAATGCTGCTGGGCCGGATTAAGATCAAGGGAATCTCCTTTGATGCCTCCGCAGTAATTTTCGTTGCTTTGGCTTTTGGACACTTTGGGTACACCATTCCGCCAATCTTCAAAAACCTGGGATTGATTTTATTCATTCTGACGATTGGTATTCAAGCCGGACCCGGATTTTTCGACTCCTTCAGAAGTCAGGGAGCAAAATTAATCGTTATTGCCATTACTATTGTGATTTCCGGAGGATTGGTAGCCGTTGGTTGTGCCTATGCTTTTGGAATTGATTTAGCGATGTCAGTCGGTATTTTGACCGGAGCATTAACCTCCACTCCTGGTTTGGCGGCTGCTATTGAAGCGACCAATGGTGCAGAAGCCTCCTCCATTGGTTACGGTATTGCTTATCCTTTCGGTGTTATCGGGGTAATTCTATTTTGTCGTTTATCTCCTAAATTTTTCCGTTTCGATGTGAAAAAAGAGGAGGAAAAATATTACGAAGAAGCGCGTTCTAACTTCCCAAAAATGGAAAACAAAAACTTTGTGGTAGAGAATGAGGGCGTTTTAGGAAAATCTATTCGTGAGTTGTTATTCAACAGAATGACAGGTGCAAACCTTTCCAGAATTTTACATGAAGGTGCGGCTTCTGTTCCTAATCCGGACACCAAATTGCAAAAAGGGGATGTAATTAAAGCAGTAGGAACTCCGGAAGCCCTAGAAAAAGTAGGAATGTTGATTGGTCCTCAAACCGAGACCAAAATTCCGCGCTCGGAAAGCTTTGATGCGGAATGGGTAACGGTGACTAATAAAAAGATCATCAACAAGGAATTGCGCTCATTGGATTTAGTGGAAAACTACAATACACGTATTACACGAATCCGTCGTGCTGGTGTGGATATGACACCAAACCCACACTCCAGATTGAAGTTTGGTGACCGTGTGATGGTAGTTTCCGGTAAAAATAACACGGAAGCAGCACACCGTTTATTAGGCAATGATACAAAGAGCCTTACAGTGGGAGATTTCTTCCCTGTTGCGGCCATTGCCGTACTTGGCGTATTGGTCGGTAAGATTTCTTTTGGTGGTTTCAGCCTTGGATTGACCGGTGGAGTACTAATGGTGGCGCTTTTGTTATCCTGGGTGGGCAAAACAGGGCCAATCCTTTGGAACATTGCAGGTCCTGCTAACGCATTTTTAAGAGAAATTGGATTATTATTCTTCCTGGCAGCAGTGGGTACCAGCGCTGGAACGAGTCTGGTCTCCACCATTCAGGAAAGTGGAATGACGCTCTTCTTCTCCGGTATGTTGGTCACCCTGATCCCTATGATTTTGGCCATTATTGTCGGTAGAATAATGAAGGTAAATTTCCTTTCTCTATTGGGTACCCTTACGGGTGGTATGACCTCTACCCCAGGTTTGTCTGCCGTGGATTCCATGACTGAAACCAACGCACCGTCTGTAGCTTATGCCACGGTATATCCATTCGCGATGGTAATTTTAGTAATCGTTGCACAAATCATTGGTACACTATACAAAATGGGTGGTTTCTAAAATCCACTGGTTTTCATAAATTCAAAAGCAAGCTTCCCATAACGGAAAGCTTGCTTTTTTTATTTGAGGTCTAATCTAATCTCCATTATGCTCGACTTCTTATATTTCACCGATCATAAGCACTGTAAAGGCTTTTTTATAAAAAGTTAGATCAGCCAATCAACTCCTTATATTTAATCATCAATCGTTTCTTTTTCATTTTTTCTTGATAAAAAACGAAACAAAAAATCAAGGCTTGTGATCAATATTGGCAGGACAAAGAACCTGCTGACGAAATCCATCAAGGCGACATTTGGAAAAGGCAGGTAACTGGTGAAATACTGTTAAAATGTCGCTGTAATGCCTTCTTGTCGCCAGCAGAACCTTTGTCTATCCGCCCATTGATCAAGGCCGGACTGTTGATGTGGAAGATTTTATACTATAAAATCAATACTGTAAAAGATAGTGATCTAACTCATAAACAAACGCTCAAATCAACCCTCATTGGGAACTAGATCATTCCTATAATTTATACTTTTATGAAAAAGCCGTGTAAGCACTGTAAAGGGAGGTACAACTTTTTGCACATTAACTTTGCTTGACTGATCCAAAGTCAAAAGCGTAGCCCCGCCTTAAAAATCTCTTTACTAAATATTTGGACAAATTCTCCTGTTTTCTTTTCTAAAATTTGTCCGAATTTGCTCTCTACTTATTCCTCTGCAACCTTGGAAAAAACGAAATAGGGGAAAATTCCTTCATTTTCCCGCCCTGCAATAAAATGAAGATTGAAATAGAAATAATTGGGGTTAATTTATACTAAACCCCATCACAATTCAAATCCTGTTTAGACATGGGATCATTGTTGGGAAAGCATTGATTAGAAGGCAATACCTCCGGCACATACCGACTCAAATTCGGATCATATAAGGCATTTTCGATGAAGTCTACCAAATTCTTTATTTCTGCCTCGGTCAAATTCAGGGGCTTAAAATCCTCTGCCAACCACTGCCCAGTAACTTCAGATTTTGCCGGAGTGGCCTGGTTTTTATAGCGGACAACTTCTTCCACAGAATGAAAACTACCTCCATGTCCATAGAAAGGGGAGTCTTTCAAATTATATAACTGAGGAGTTTTAAACTTATAATTATCTTCCGGGTTTTGGGTAAAGCCACCTCTTCCCAATTGGACATCTTCAGGAACTATACCCGCGCGTCCATTTTCAGGCATATCCGGCATGCCCAAAGCATGAAAACTCATCGAATTTAAAGCTGGCCCGGTATGGCAATTACTGCATGCTCCTTTTCCGAAAAAAACAATGGCGCCTTGCTTTTGCTCCACGGTCATGGCATTGCCCTGCCCTTTTAAATAATTTTGAAAGGGTGCCTGATTAGACAATACCGTCCGTTCAAAGGCTGCTATTGCCAAACCGGCGGTTTCAATATTACAGCGCTCCTCTTTGGGTAAATGTTGATAAATTTGATCAAACTCCGGCCCATAGGCAGCATCCTCCTGTACCCATTGGTCAATGGCCAAACGATGCACCGTCATTCCCGCAATAGCCTGTGTCTCTAGACCTTGAAAACCCAAATGATTTACTGCCTTGGGAGTACCTTCCGTCCATTGAGCTTCCGTCCCTTTATTTAAACCTCCGGCCCCAAACTGCCCATTCCATAATAGGTTCTCCTGATAGGCACCATTCAATATCGAAGGCGATTTTACCGGTTGTACATCCAGAGAATCTTCCGGAATATGGGGCATTGCAGCACGTCCCTCACCGGAAACGCCGAATCCTTCGCCCCCTTCTCCAATGCCCTGCATAAGTCCTGCCTGAAAACCGGCATCAGCATGATGGCAGGAAGCACAAGAATAGCCTCCTTTATTGTCCACAAATTTAGGCTTGGTGGCGATGGCGGTTTCATGAAACAACAATTTTCCCAAGGCTACCTTTTGAGCACTTAAGGGGTTATCCGGATCTTGTGGAATACTACTAAAATCTGTGCTTTCGGGGAGTTGAAAAAATGCCAGTCCCTTTCCCTGTCCTTTTTCCTCCAATAATTGTAATAACTCCTCATCGGCATTAAACTCCTTAGGGGTATCGATATCATTATTACAAGAAAATAATGACAAACCGCACATGAGTACTAAAATGTGTGTAATTTTATTCATATCAGTTTCCTTTCCCATTTAAGGGATTTTCCGCAATAATTGTTTGTCATCAATATGTTCAAACTTATTAAAGGAAGATTTTTCCTTCTAACAGCGCTACTTTTCTTACATATAAAATGTTCATTTCAAAAACATTTTTGCTTAACGAGAAAAACAGGTCACATCCCCGAAAGTAAAGGGGCCAAACCCTTTTGGAGGTCCCTGAATAAAGGAGGTCTGAAATAAACAAGCACAACGTTCCCTATCCTGATCTTCACCTTTCCATAAAGAGGGAATAATGGACGTTTGCAAATCCTGTATATGATTTGAAATTCGCAAAAAATACCCATTCCTATTTTGATCATATAGTACGATATAACCGCTATCATTAGAGATTGATTAACTCAACAAGCAGAAAAATGACCAGACTTAATAGGGTTTTCAGAATCCTACTGCACTAATAGAGATATAAAAGACCTAAAATTATATTTAAACAGCCCTATTTAGAGTGGAATAAGATTGTCTTACATTTGCAACTAATCCCCATCAGAATAGTAGTTAATGGTATCAAACGCTCAATTATAAACAGTATGAAAAATCTAAGTATATTCATCTTATTGGCCATGACGATGCTATGGACACCCGTCTTGGCCCAAGAGCAACAAGATAACAGCCAGCTGACCAAAAAGGAACAACGGAAACTGGCTAAGCAGCAAAAAAGAGAAGCCGAAGAATTATATGAGCAACAAATGGCCCTGGTGACCAAGAAAATGGTGGAAGGCAGTGCCTTTGTTTTAGAAGCCAATATGTTGTTTGATAAATATGGTGCTTCAGTGAATGTTAATAGCAATGTAAACTTTATTTCTATCGCGAATGGAAAAGGAGTAATGCAATTATCATTTAACAATGTGGCTGTTGGCCTTAATGGTATAGGCGGAGTAACCCTGGATGGTAAGGTTAATAATTATACATTCAAGGAAAACAAAAACGGAGGATATTCCGTGCGGTTTTCATTATTTGGTTCCGGCGGAAATTATGATGTCTCCATGTCAGTCATGCCCGGAGGGCAAGCTACTGCCACCATCCGAGGAAACTGGTCCAGAGAGTTAAAGTATCAGGGGAATTTAGTTCCTGTGGATCAAAGTAGAGTTTATAAAGGATTTTCAATGTTTGGCGGAAATTAGAAATTTTAAGCCAACAAAATGATTGAAATCAACTTAATCATACATATAGGTTAATGTTGGGAAGTGCCTGGTTTATCTTTTTAAACTGGGCACTTTTACTTTTCCATCCTTCCTAAAGAAGGATTGCTCAAACTTCCCCTTCAATCATGCTCATTTCACACAGCATGATATATGTAGCCACTTCTTTGATGAGTTCTTTCAAATTTCTTTAACCCGGACTAAATTCCCAAAAATATGGTGGGCTTCCCGATTCCAGTAAATATTGGCCCTCCCTCCTACTTAAAGAACGGAATAAGGCAAGCTTTCCATCATTCTTAAAGCGACCTGGCCCTTCCCCGAATAATACTAAAATTGAATTAGACCTCCTCCTTGGGGGCCAAAACCTCAGGTTCTTCCGTAGAAACCGGCCTCGTCTTTGAAGCTGCAAAAGAAAGAACTACGGCCAGCATTAATAAAAACGGAAAAGTCCAAGGGAAAAAGGACGCTTTAAAAAGGGGCACAAAGATCACAGGTGCGGCAGCACAGGCAAAAACCATTAAAGTAGACACCATGCTTTTGGCCGTCCCCATCTTCTCCGGGCCATAAATTTCAGCCCAATATGCCGTTCCACAAATACTACCAAAACTCAAAGTACCTCCCAAAATCAACAAGAAAAGAAATAGTACCCATTCCCCCTCAAACCAATGCAACAATATCATTCCCAAACTTAGCGGCAGCAAAAGAAAAGGGCTTATTTTACCTGCCGAAAACCGGTCTACCATTGGCCCGGCCATTAAAGAAATCACGATTCTAGCTACACCAAAGCCGGTAAAGCCCAGCGCATAATGCGTCACGGTCCATCCTTTGATATTCAGCAAAGCATGGTGATGGATCATTACCCCGGCCGCTAAAAATGGGGTAAAAACAAAGAGCAATCCCCAGATCCAAAAAGAGCCGGAAGTCAAAAGCGTTTTTACAAATTGCCGGGACTTTTCTTCCCCTTTTTTCAGGGCAGTTTTTGCAAAAGCAGGTTCCTTACCCACTAAAAGAAAGGAGGATAGCGGAAAAATAATGCCTTCAAAAATAGCCAGCCAATACCAAAGCGTTTTCCAGGGTAAATATTGTAATAAAGCGACCAAAAATATAGGCGCCAGTATCTCCCCTACCGACATCCCCAAGGCAGCTACAGCAAGTGCCTTTCCCCGATTATGATGAAAATACTTGCCCATGGCGGCTGCACCTGCCAGGGGCATCATGCCCTGACCACTTAAACGCAAACCTGCCAAGCCGATCAATAGCATCCAGGGTTGGTGGATGTGAGCCATCCAGATACAGCATAGCGCGCACAATAGCCCATTAAAGTATCCGTATTTCCGCACATCGACCTGATCCACTATTGGCCCAATAAAAGAAAGCATTAATCCTCCAAAAAAAGAAGCCAGCGCATAATAATAGGAAAAACCATCATGACTGATTCCTACTCGCTCCATAAAAAAAGGAATAAACAAGCTTAGAAAAAAGCTTTGCCCGATGGAGGAGAAGAAATAGTGATTGGCACCAAAGGTAAGGGTGGCCGGATGGCTTTTAATTAGCTGAAGGTAATTGTTTTTCATATGCGCCTTTTAAAAAGCTGCAAAGAAACAAAATCATGCTGCTGAGCACAAATCATGCATCAGATAGTTTTATCATTTTTGATAATAGGGGGATAGCAAGGGAAAAAGAAGGAATTGAATACGTAAATTTGTAAATGATCAGCTGTTCATTATTAACCCAAATGATGCATGCTTAACCCGGATTATTCATGCTTCAATCCTCTATTAGCTGCAAGGCGGGAAAAATGAAGGAATAGTCTCCTATTTCGAGTTTTTTCCAACGAAGCAGATGAATGAGGAGAAAGCAAGCTTGCCCAAATTTGGGCTATTAAAAAATCTGCAAAAACGAATCTATTGAGTTGATAATAAATCAGTTAAGGTGATTTACTTAATTTAGCGGTGAATAATTTGGGTTAAATCCACGTTAAGCTGCAAGCCGGGAAAAATAAAGGAATATTTCCTATTTCACTTTTTTTCATCGAAGCAGATGAATGAGAAGAAAGCAAGCGAAGCCCAAATTTGGGCTATTAAAAATTCAGCATAACAAACTGAAACTCTCTGGCAAAAGGGTCTTTGTGATTACCCACTAAATTTAGCGGTGAATAAACCGGCTTAAAACTTGATCGCAAAACCAATTTTAAAACCATTTCTTTGCACATCATAGGGTTGATCCAAATAGTTCAACCGGTGCCAATATTCAACAAAGAAAATACGAAAGATATTTTCCAGTCCATAACCGAAACTCAGGTAGGGAATATTCGGGTCGAGCGTATTGAAAAGTGCATCTGTCCCCTCGGCAGCATCTGAACCCAGGATATAATCCTGATTAAATTGTCTGCTCTCTTCTGATAAGCCTCCCCATACGATATTCGCCTCCACAATCAGTCGGGCCTTTGTTTTTTCATTTAACCACCGAAGCCCAGGCACCCTTCCCATAATGGTGCCATTAAAGAAGTGCCTCAGCGTCAGGCTTCCCCAATAATCACTCACAAACTCAAAGGCATTCATCATTTGATTGGTGCCGGCCAAATGCAATAATCCTCCATTTCCCTGATGCACCTGTAAAAATGGATATGGCAATGCATTGAAAACTTTCCCAAACTGAAGGCGGTAAGAAGTTTCACCCAGCAAGAGCAGGGGAGAATTGGTATTTCGAATGTCCAGAATCAATCGATGATAAGGCAATATCGTAGACTGGTAGTTCGCCCTTCCATGAGCATAATCTAAACGCAAGACCGGAAATCGCTGAGCACCACTCCGGAAAAGCCGAAAATTTTTATTGGTCACACTTTTATCATCATAAGTCCACCGAAGCCCCAGCGCAAGTTCATTACTAAACATTGGATCCAGCGTATGCTCGCTGGACATTTCGTTGGAAATATCCGCCTGCTCATAATTATAATGTCGAAGGTTGGCGAAAAGAATCCAGTCTCGACTAAAGCGATAGGAATAATTAAGATCAAATTTTTCATAATAGAAAGGGTTTCTCCTTGCCAAATCTCCCCACTGCAAAAAGCGCAAGGTAAATTCATCGGGATCGCGAGCGAAGGAAGTCGTCGCCAGTGGCATCAGGTCATTCACATATTGAAGGCCTAAAATATGATAGTGTTCCTTATGGAAGATATACTTAGTGTCTAAAAGCGTTTTGAATCGCTGGTCTCTAAATCCATAAGCACCATAGGCCCGAAAATACCATTGCTCGGTTCCCATCATTGATCTGCCGCCAACCCCTAAACGAAGCCCCTCCAAATTATTATATAAACCAAATCCTAAAAAATGGCCGACATCATATTTTGGCCCGTCAAAAAATCCGGAGGAGAAAGCATTCACTGATTTGGCCACCAGCCCTATACGAGATCCTCTTTCCAATTCCTCAATAGCCTGAAAATGGTGATTAAACTTTTGGGTGATCAACTCTGAGGTGGTATCCAACACGATATTCTCCCCCACCTCCATCACTTCAATGCTATCGAGATTTTTTGGCAAATGGTGCATGGCCTCCTGATCCTGTATGGAAAAGTTCATCATAATTTTAGGCACCATGGGAATACCCGCAATACGTTCCTGATAATTGGTGGTACTGCTTTGATAGTACCCTAATTCATTTTTTTGAAAGGTTTGACTAAAGAAAAAACCCTCTAAAAAGTTGATGCCGGAGGTATTAGGTAGTTTCATCTCCACCTTCATTAAGGCATAATTCTGTTGATTGATCCATAAATACCCTTCGAAGAAAATCCCACTTTTCACCTTGGGTTCAAACAGGATTTTATAGCTTAATTCCTCCGCCACCACCGCTGTGGAATCAACCAGCCACATATCATAATGCAGCCGCCAAAAATCGGATAAGGGGGAACTAATGGCTTTATCCAGCACAATAATCGAATTTTGAAACAGATTATCAATCCGATAGCGTTGATCTCCCAAAACGGACCCGAAGATACTTTCCGCATCAAAGCCCAAACCATTTCTTCGATAAGCTACATTCTCCTCCAAAATATTGCCACTCCCCATTCCCTTTCGAATTGTCTGCCCTTCTCCGGCAAATACCGGTATGGGAATCTGTCCTTTAGCGCTACTTTTGGGAGCTTCGTAATACTTCTCCAATATCCTTTTAGCCTCCTTACTCATGGACTGATACACGGGCCAATCGTCCAAATCCTTCATATAGAGCAATGTCTGCACATAACGATTGGCCTCCCAGCCATCCTGAAAACGCTGGTGATTTTGAGCCGATCGCGCTCGACATTGTCGAATAATATCAAAGGCCGGATTCTCCTCCGCTTCAAAGACAAGCTCTTCCAACTGCTGCTGCTCAAAATCTAAACGTACCAAAATGAAATCATTGTGATTTGCCCCTAAAGGAATTTTCACTGATTTGTAGCCAACAAAACTAACCGAGAGGGTATCCGGTAGAGCGGTGAGCGGCACTTCAAAGCTAAATTCCCCATTTACCCCGGATTCTGTCCCCAGCAGGGGATTTCCCAGAAAAAAAACAGAGGCAAAAGGTACCACTTCATCGGATTCAGACTCTTGAATTCTGCCATAAATTTCCACGCCTTTTTGAGCAGCTAAAGGAAATGGCAGCCAGCAAAAAATTCCAAAAATTATCAGTATTTGCTTCAAGTGATGCGTAGGTCTTGTATTTAGAGCGTGTTTAAAGCCAAAATCGTTTCCAATAATTCGATTTCGCAGCCGGATGATGTGCTTTTAAACATGCGCTAGGCTCTACATAATTGTACTTCAATCATAAGCCTTCCTTGATAATACAGGAAGGCCTCCCCTTTTGATTCGCTTTTAACAAAAAAAAACCTGTCCCATTGACAGGACAGGTTTGAACACTCCATTTTTAGGAGCATTAATCTCTATTTCCTAAAAATCTTAATAACATCAAGAAAAGATTAATAAAGTCAAGATATAAAGACAAAGCACCCAAAATGGCTACCTTTCCAACTTGCTCCTCGCCCATTCGCATCGCATCGCCGGCAATCATCTTCAACTTTTGCGTATCATAGGCTACCAGGCCAGTGAAAATCAATACCCCAACAGCCGAGATAATCAACCCCATCATACTGCTGCCAATAAAAATATTCACCACAGAGGCCAAAATGATCCCGATAAGCCCCATCATTAAAATGCTACCCCAGCTGGAAAGGTCTTTCTTTGTAACGTAACCATAAACACTCATTAGTCCGAAAGTACCAGCGGTAACGAAAAAGGTAGACGCAATGGAAGGCAGCTCATAAACCAAAAAGATACTACTCAGGGTAATACCATTCAGTGCAGCATACAGCAAAAATAACCCTTTGGCCGTTGTGGAGGACATTTTATTAATAGCACCTGAAATTGCGAAAACCAGACCAAGTTCAGCCAATAATAAAATCCAAATGGTCATGGAATTAGAATAGAGAAGCGTATGCATAGCATCGGAGCCAGCCACAAAGTAGGCCAGCACTGCTGTCAACACCAATCCCATAGACATCCAAAGGTAAACCTTCTGCATAAAAGCCTTGGTAGCATCGACTACCCTTGATTGGGAAAAGGAACCACCACCTCTTTGGTGATGAATATTCCAATTTGAATTTTCCATTATATAAATATTTAATTTGTTGCTACAACATTACATTTGACAATAATACAAAAGTGTCAGAATTCTTAGCGAGAAAAATTTAAATAATTCTCCCAATAAGCATTCCAAAATCAAAATGAGCCAATTTTCACGTCAAAATGGCATATATCTCTGTGTTTAGATACATGCTAATTTTACGAATTTCCCCAAATAGGGGTTCCTGAAGCAGAATATTTCCACATTAAACTTTCATTAGACACAATCTGCTCAAAGATCGTTTAAAAGCGCACCATCCGGCTGCAAATTCGAATAATTGGAAGCGAATTTTGGCATTTCAACACGCTCTTAAGTTGTTAGGTGAGGGAATCAGGTCACTACCGAAGGCCATTCGAAATAGAATTTGTCGGCAAAGGGTCATCTTTTAAAATTTAAATCAACTCTTGTTGGAACAATTCAAAACTTATGTGATCTTCATTGCTGGAATTAATTTTCACCAAATCAAACAACCCTAACTTATGAAAAAATTACTTTTTTTCTTCAGCCTGGTATTGTTATCGCTGAATGCTCAAGCTCAAGCTCAAATTCAAACTCCCCAGCCTTCTCCTGCGGCTGAGTTACATCAAACGGTCGGCTTGACGAAAGTAGTTGTCAAATATTCACGCCCTAGCGCAAAAGATAGAGCCATTTTCGGCGAGCTAGTGCCTTATAACGAACTATGGCGATTAGGCGCAAATGCCTCCACAAAAATTTCCTTTGATAAAGATGTTGAAATTAACGGCAATGCCGTACCGAAGGGGGAATATGCTTTATATGCCATTCCCCAAAAAGATAAATGGACTTTGGTAGTGCATAAAAACCTGAAGCATTGGGGCACGGGTTATGGCAAAGAAAAATACAAGCAGGAAGAGGACTTGTTCCGCGTGGACATCCCAGTGAAATCCGCTCAGCCTCACACGGAATCATTCACAATTGAGTTTGCTAATTTTCAGAATGACGGTGCAGACCTTACCTTTGCCTGGGCTGAAACCGTGGCCACTGCCAGTATAAAAGTTAAAACAGAGGAACAAGTGGAAGCCTCCATTGCTAAGGCATTTGATCCTAAGAGCAAGGCCAATGATTATTTTAATGCATCTCGTTTTTACTACGAATCCGACAAAGACCTGAATCAGGCTGCAAGCTGGATGGCGGAGGCCGTTACACTTAGACCAGAAGCCTACTGGTACCATGCATTAAATGCAAAAATTTTAGCGAAATTAGGGAAAAATGCTGAAGCCAAGAAAGCTGCTGAAAAATCCATTGAACTGGCTGAAAAAGCGGGGAATCAGGATTACGTTCGAATGAATACTGAATTGATCAATTCCTTATAAATTGACCCGAATAATACATAATTCAATCCTCGTTTAGTTTCAATACAGGATAGAGGAAGGAATTTTTCCTGTTTTGATTTTTTCTAAATGATGCTAATGTATGAGGAGAAGGTAAACTTAGCCAAAATTGGGCTGTTAAATATCAACGAAAAATACCTTTAATGAATGGATAATGCCCACCTTGGGTTGTGTCCATAAATTTAAGGATGAATATATCGGGTTAATGATCAACCAAAGAAATATTGGGAGCCAAAACGGCTCCCATTTTATTTACTTGTTGAAGGGCAGGAGATCGCACTTTTTGATTACACCCGAATTATTCATGCTTATTGAAAGCGTAAGCTTTTCAAGGCAATCGGTTTAAAATATAAAGACGATATTATCCTGATCCATTTCATATTTAAAACAGAAGTCTTTTTTGGCTAATTCCATCAATTCTGATTCACTGTAATCCTTTGTCGTCAGGATTTGCCTTTTGCATTTGGGGCAAACCCCCTTCCCGCAATTTCGGAATTCCTCCCAAAAATCACATTTTTCACATTTGCAATTTCTTAACTCAACTCCATTTTCATCATAGAGAATTTTGGATCTTGAATCATAAATCATATTTCTCAGAATTTTTTAAAGGGTTCTATTTAAAATAAGAAATTCCGAGGACTAGATCCATTTAACTCGCTAATTTTTAAACATTTAAATTAGACGTTAGCACAAGGAACAAAAATGCAACACTTTGATTATTTGAGTTATTTTTTGTAGTTTAATTACAACAAAAGAAGCACCAATGAACAATAAGAAGAAAAAAAAGCATGTGGACGCTACGGAAGAAAAGCAAGTGATGAAATTGTTACAAATGCAGAAGATGAACCAGTTAGTTCATCAGACTTTGGAAGATTATAAGAATCAGGGCGAAGGTCCTTGGATGATAAAAATAAAGGCAGAAAAAAAAACGACCACCAAATCTTCCTCAACGGATAAGCCGAAACCTTAATTCGAATAAAGTGCCTTACCACTTAAACAATCCACATCTTCACTCATATGTAGCCTATTCCATATAGCTGTACATTATAAATCGCTCAATTTTGGGAGCGTTTAGCGCGAATTTAAAAGCATGCCATCCGGCCGCAAATTCGAATCCAGGTTTCTCAACAAAAGCGATGCTAATCGCACAAAATAATCAGTTATTGCTCCTGCAAGATCAAATTTTCGCTGCGAATTTTGGCTTATAAACATGCGCGTCGTTCCCTGCAAATTAGCCCGAATTATTCACCGATAGACTTAGTGAGTCGCTGTAAATAGCTATATTTCGGGTTTTTTGGATTAGTTTTGTCGAATTATCAATAGCTCAAATTTGGGTGTACTTTCATTCTAGGCATTCATCTGCTTCGTTGGGAAAAACTCGAAATAGGGAACTGCACTTTCATTTTTCACACCTTGCCGCTAATGGAGGATTTAAGCCGAATTATTCACCGCTATATTTATTAACTGAGCGCAATAAATTTAATTTCAGCTCATTACAATTTATTCTCTTTGATTTATAATAGCCCAACTTTGGAAAGACTTGCTTTCTCCTCATTCGCCTGTTTCGTTGGAAAAAACTCGAAATAGGAAAAATTCCTTCATTTTTTCCGCCTTACAGCTAAACGAGGATTTAAGCAAGAAAAATCCGGGTAAAGCCTGCATAAGTCGCGTAAAGTAAGCATAATTTGGCACAAGGATTTTAAACTAGATGCCCACTCAACTTTTCTTTCAGTACTTTAGGACTGAAAGGTTTTGTCATAAAGTCATTCATCCCAATATTAAACACCCGATCTCTAACATCTGAAAGGGCATCCGCAGTAAGGGCAATTATGGGCGTTTTGGCATCAAATTGCCGAATCCTCAGGGTGGCTTCATAACCATCCATTACAGGCATACTCAGGTCCATGAAAATAATATCGAAGGCATCCAGGGCTGCAATATCAACCGCCTGCCTACCATTATTAGCCACCGTAACCATCGCTCCTTCATTTTCCAATAATCGTTTAGCCACTTTGATATTCATGGGGTTATCATCCACTAACAATACCCGAAACTCCTTCGGCAATTGCTTTAAATCATCATGAGCCATGTTATAAGAAAGGCAACCTCCTTGCTTCGCTTTCAGAATTTCTAATTCAAAATAAAAATTGGAGCCTCTTGCTGGCTGACTTTTAATTTTAATTTCTCCACCCAATAAGCCCACCAGCTTCTGAGTAATGGACAAACCCAGACCTGTCCCCCCAAATTTTCTGGTGGTGGTATTATCTGCCTGGCTAAAAGAATCAAAAACACGAAGAATGGCCTCATGCTCGATCCCGATGCCGGTATCGATAAATTCAAACAGCACCAGTGCTTTATCTTTAAAATCTTTAAGGAGAGAGGCCTTAAAAATTACGCCACCAGTGTCCGTAAATTTAATCGCGTTACCCAAGAGATTATTGAAAATCTGAGATAAACGCGTAGGATCACTAATCACCCTTTGCGGTAAGGCGGCATCCATCACCCCTTTTAAATAAATCCCCTTATCCTCCGCGCGAAACTTCATGACCTGCAACACTTCCTGTAGTAAGGCCGGGAAATCAAAGGCAATCTGCTCGAGCTCAATCTTATTGGCCTGAATTTTATTAAAATCCAGTATATCATTCACCAGAGATAATAAATTATTCGCTGCAAAATTCAGAGAGTGCAGATAATCTAATTGATGGGGCTGTGGCTGCTCCTGAAGCAGGATATTCACAAAGCCAATCACTGCATTTAAAGGCGTCCGGATTTCATGACTCATGGTGGACAGAAACTGGCTCTGGGCCTGATTCGCCAATTCCGCCTCTTCTTTCGCTTTTGAAAGCTCTTCTTCCTTTTCTTTCAAAGGCGTAACATCCGTATTTGCTCCAACGATCCGAACCACTTTATTGGCCTTTTCATCCCTGACGGCAATGATTCGGGTCAATACATACCTCAGAGCGCCATTTTCCAATCGATATTGAAATAATCCTTCCCCTTTCTCCTGTTCACCCTTCGACAAACTTTCAATCATCGATAAAAAATTCCTTTTGTGCTCGTCTAAGACAAAGGTGCTCCACTTTAAAGCGGAGGGTTTCATCCTTGGAAAAGGAATACCGATCAATTCCTGCGCTCTTTGACTGAAAAAGATGGTATCATTTTCCAAATCCCAATCCCAAAAACCATCATTGGAAGCGGAAAGGACCAGCCGTAATTGTTTGGTAGCAAATTGACTATCCTGCTCCGCCTGTATCAGTCCGGTGATATCAATCCCAAAGCCAATCATATACTTCAAATCACCATTGGCACTGAAAACAGGCAGCATTCGACGTAAAATGGCCTCTTTGACCTCCAGTCCATTTCGTTTAATTTCAGTAATTTCCCGAATCTCACCGCTAGCCTTTATTTCCTCAAATAATTCTTGACGAGTTAAAGCTAAATCAGAGGAAATTCCTTTCATTCGACAATAATCAAAATCATTCTTTCCAATAATCCATTGACGGATATTTTTATCTTTTATCGCCTTAGGGTTAACAAAAAGGTATTCATGAAACTCATTAAACACCACCAAATCCGTAGGAATTTCATTAAAAATATCTTCGAAAAAAGCTTTCTGATTTCTTAAATCAGACTCCATATTTTTGAGAGCGCTTATATCTTTCCCATAAATTGTCAGCAGGTATTCCTGCTCATGATTGTGAAAGGAAAGCTGATACGTTTTTTCTCTGGAGACCACCTGTAATTGTACTGTGCGTTTTTCGGAAAGCACTTCCTCACAAACCAATTGCCATGCTTCTATTACCTTTCCACCCTCCGACATCTTTAAGCCATGTAGCATATCCGTACTGGCCGGATTGGCATAAGCAATCATGCCGGACTGGTCCACAATCACTAAGGGGTCAGGAGAATTATTACTAATTTTAGATAATTGAATAACTCGTTTTTCAATTTCTTTTGATTTATACTGCTGATAATGCAATTGATACAAATTGCCAATCTGAAAAATTAGGGATTCCAATAATAAAAGGGAAGGCTTCGGTATTTTCACAGAGGAATTAAAAAACACCGCCCCCACAATTTTCCCATCAGCATAAATGGGAAAACGCATTATGCTTGGGTTCAGGGCTTCCGCCGGAGCCATTTCTTTATTCTCCCAAACCATCCACAACACTGTACTCCTGAGGTTGGATTCATTAACCCAATCATTTTGTTTAAAAAAATGACGGCACAGCCTTCCATTGGAGTGATCTACTAGATAAAAGGCCAACAGTTCCAGCTCAGGTAACACCTCCGAAATCACCTGTTGAAAATTATATGATAAATCCTCCTCATTTTGAGAGCGCTGTAATTTTAAAAAAGGTCCGGTGAATGATCGGTTCATGAACTAAAACATTAAAATAAAATTTGCGTTTTTTGACACAAAAATTTCGCAATATCCTTCTATCAAAGCTAAAGGAAGTACATGGGGTAGGCTATACTTAAGTAGACGTAAAAACAGGGAAAGGTATAGCATTAAAAAAATAAATAATTGAGAAAACATACATTAATATCAGGAAAAGGCCTTCCTATAATACCATAAAAAAAGGCCTACCTTCTTCCTTTTAATCCCAATACCCCCATAAGCCCCCGGCTAAGTTCTCTGATCACAGTTCTGCCCATTTGACGCACAAAAGTATTCTTAGATAAACTTTCCAGTAAAGAGTCACTGGCAGGGTTCCGTTGCGCTTTAGGGGAATTCGGTTTTGGAACATCCTCTTCCTCCACCATTCTTCTATTTAACATTTCAAAGGCACTATCCCGATCAATGGCCTTTTGATATTTGGGCATCAATTCGGACCGGGAAAGTTGTTTTGCTAATTCAGGATCGGACAAAACACCCATTCGAGAACGAGGAGCAAGCAAATAAGTCGCCACCAGTGGGGTGGGAATTCCCTTTTCATTCAGACAGGTGAATAAGGCCTCACCAATTCCCAGAGAAGTTAAAGCTTCCTCCGTCTTATAAAAATCAGATAAGGGAAAATTTTCAGCGACCAATTTAATCGCTTTGCGATCTTTGGCCGTCACCGCACGAAGTGCATGCTGCACCCTTAAACCCAATTGACCCAATATTGGATTTGGAATATCATCAGGTGCCTGGGTACAAAAGAAAAGCCCAACCCCTTTAGATCGGATTAATTTAACAATGATTTCGAGCTGATCCACCAGTGCATCGGAGGCTTCCCGAAATAGCAAATGTGCCTCATCTATAAAAATGACTAATTTGGGTCGATCCGCATCACCCTGTTCCGGCAAACTTTCATATAATTCCACCAAAAGGCTTAACATAAAAGAGGAAAACAAGGCAGGCCTGTCCTGAATATCGGTTAACCGCATGATCGAAATGAAAGCCTTTTGGTTTTGATCCAAGCGCATCAAATCATCTATTTCAAAAGAAGGCTCTCCAAAAAACTGTTCTGCCCCCTGCTGTTCTAATGCAATAATTTTACGCTGAATCGCCCCCACTGAGGCGGAAGATACCCGGCCGTAACTGCTTTCAAATTCTTGCTTTCCGTCCTCCATGATGAAACGAAGCGCCTTTTTCAAGTCCTTTAAATCCACTAGTGGAATCGCCTCATCATCCAAATACTTAAACAAAACTGCCAAAACCCCCGATTGCGTCTCATTCAAATCTAACACTTTAGATAGGAGGATGGGACCGAATTCCGTAATGGTGGCCCGAAGCGGTATGCCATAATCATTAGAAAGGCTCATCAATTCCACCGGGAAAGATTTCGGCACGAAGGGAATTCCAATATGCTGTTGCCGCTCCTCAATCTTGGGGTGACGACTCCCAGAAGCGGCCAGGCCGGATAAATCCCCTTTTAAGTCCATTAGCAATACCGGCACCTGATGATCCGATAGTCCTTCGGCCAGTACCTGTATGGTCTTGGTTTTCCCGGTTCCCGTGGCCCCGGCCACCAATCCATGCCGATTTAGTGTCGCCAGGGGAATATTGACCCGGCATTCCCCTATCGGCTTACCGTCCAAAATCCCACAACCCAAAGGGAAACTTTCTCCTTCAAATTGATAAGCATTACTGATCTCCTCTGTAAACTTTTGCGCACGCATAGCTTTTCCTTTTCTTCCAATAACTCCCTACTGCCAAAGGCGTTAAAAAAAAGCAGCGATTTTGTGTAAAACCGCTGCTTGGAATTTGTATAGGATGGTTTTTGAGTAGACCCCATAATAAAATGATCAAATCAGCTGATTGGGGGAACTTAAGCCGGATGATTCATGCTAAAATCCTTGCTTAGCGGCTAGGCGGGAAGAATGAAGGCATTTTTCCTATTTCATTTTTTTCAAACGAAACAGATGAATGAGGAGAAAGCAAGCTTAGCCAATTTGGAATAATAGAAATAGCAAACACCACCATAATACATTAATGAAGCGCTGCTGATGAATTTCCTATAATCCTACCAGTGAATAATTTGGCTTAATCCCATTTCAGGCGAAATCCGGCATCTATTAACTCATTGGCTTTTTCCTGAGATTGCACCGCATAATTAAAACCGGAACGAATCCCATAAGCCCCATAATTGCCCTTGATATCAAGGGCTAAAATACCCACCTGCAAATATTCCATATCGCGATGGTTTTGATGTTTTTTCATTATTCGATCAATGGCTTCCTCCGCCGCAGCTTGTGGATTATAGCCCTGTCGCATTAACTCCACCACTACCGTTGCAGCTGCCGTTCGAATTACAGCCTCCCCTAATCCGGTGGCCACTGCCCCGCCAACTTCCCCATCAATAAAAAGCCCACCCCCAATAATGGGAGAATCACCCACGCGCCCGTGCATTTTCCAGGCCGCACCGCTAGTGGTACAGGAACCCGCAATATATCCCGCCTCATCCAGCGCCAACATGCCGATGGTATCATGGTTTTCAAAGTTGATCACCGGATGGTATTTACTCTCCTCCATCCATTTCTTCCAATCTGACTCTGATTCTTTCGTCAATAAATCCTCATGCGGGAAGCCTTGATCTATGGCAAAACGATAGGCACCTTCCCCCACAATCATCACATGTGGTGTTTCCTCCATCACTTTTCTGGCCACGCTAATCGGATGCTTAATATTTTGCAAAAAAGCGACAGATCCACATTCGGATCGGTGATCCATAATACAGGCATCCAGGGTCACATTGCCGTCACGGTCAGGAAAACCACCATATCCTACGGATCTTACCGTGGGATCCGCTTCGGGAACTTTCACCCCTATTTCAACCGCGTCCAATGCGCTACCCTGCTTTGAAAGCACTTCCCAGGCAGCCTCATTAGCCTCGATTCCATGATTCCAGGTACTGATAACTAAAGGCTTTTTGCCTTTCCCGGCCTTTGGTTTGGCCGCCTTGGCCATTGTTTTAAATCCAAAAGTTGAAACCAGGCCTGTCGCCAGGGCTGATTTTTTTATAAAAGATCTTCTTCCCTTTTCCATAAAAAATAAAATTACTCGTCGAATGTATATACCAATACCAAAATACCTGCTAGTAAATGGCATACAAGTGGGTTACAAAACCATTTATTTAATTTTATACAAAAAATAAGGGCAGGTAGGAAAAACTACCTGCCCTTATTTGGCCATCACGGGAATTCAAGAGGTCGACAAAATACCGGACTTGGCCATTTTATGCTTCTCCATTGCTTCCCTTTCTTTTTCGGATCTTAACCAATAGCAGCTCCCCTCTACCACAAAAAGCGGCGTTTTGATTAATGATGGGTGATGATGCAAAATTTTTAATATGGTGGAAACTTTTAAGTCCTCCTTATCTTGCAATCTTTTTTTAAAATTTGGATAAAAAGTAGACTGCACATTCACCAAATCCACCAGCTGCTTCCCCCAGCTTGCCGCAATATTTTTAAAAGTATCCATCCCTGGTTTACACAAGGAAATATCTATATGACGCAGACCCACAGCTTCCTTTTCCAGCTGATGAACCATCTCCCGATCCCCATAGTTCTTTCCGTTGTAATAAACTACCGGGCTGTCAACTCCCTTTTGCATTGGTATGGAATTTAGGTGCAGTATTAAGTTCTCAAGGCTTAAAACCTTACTTAAATATGCGAAATAATCCACTATTTATCAATGATTTAGCTCATCATTCCATCAATGTCCCTTTTTTGGGTTAAAGAAGGAGGACATCCTTTCTTCCAGCGCAATTTTGGCTTCAGGAGCCGGGGTCAAAGAAGGCTGTCCCGGAAAATCCTCCACATGAATGGTGGTGGTTGGGAAAGCCATTCTGATACCTAAATGTTCGGCGAGTTTAATAATTTCCAAATTTATTTCATGCCTTGCTCTTAATTCCTCTCCCCAATCTGGCACTTTAAAGAATATATAAAAAAGAATATCAAGAGAATGCGCCCCATAAGCATTGAAATATACATGATAATAATCCTTTCTGGTATCCGGATGGACCTGCACTATTTTGCGTAATCCTTCAACAAAGACTTCCATGGCCTCTGCTGAGGTATCATAGGTCACGGAAATCATCGTGCGATAGCGGCGGAAAGATCGCATTCCCATATTGTCGACGGTCATATCGGCGATTTGACCATTGGGAATGGTGGTTACGGAATTATGAAAAGTACGAATTCTGGTAGAGCGGAAACCAACCTCCTCCACAGTGCCATCAAAGCCACTTCCCGTCACCCAATCCCCAATTTGAAAAGGGCGGTCCACAAAAATCATCAGGGAGCCAAACAAATTCTTGATCGTATCCTGAGCCGCTAAAGCGAAAGCCAGACCTCCAATCGAAATACCGGCCAACAAGGTAGTGATGTCATAATCCAGGTTTTGCAACACAAATAAGATCCCGACAATCACCACAATGACCTTCATGAATCTGCGCATCAGGGGCACCAATTGATCATCAAGGGTAGATTCCGTTTTGGAGGCCAGGTGGGCAAAATAGTCCCCTAACAAGTCAACAATCCGATATATCACAATCACTAAAAACAACGGCTGCATTATTTTTAAAGCGATCATCAACAGGGATTGGAAACGTGCCGGAAGCTGTAAAATCGGCAACATAATCCGCAACATCGTCATGACCATAAACCAGGAAAAAGGCCTGGCCATGGGGAGAATAAATGCATCAATGGTTTTGTATAATTTCAATTTTCGAAACAAAACGACTAACACCCTATCCGTTATAAAAATCATGAATCGATAAAAAAGAACTCCGATCAGAAACAAGGCAATTATCGCTATCCACTGCCAATAATAGAGGCCGAAAAGTTTATTATCCCCTAAACCCTGTAAAAGGTTCAGTAAACGGTCCATTCCATAAGGATAAACCTGCTGGTGAATACCAGGAATAGCATAAACGGTTTCCTTTGAATAAACCCACTGCCCATTAATCCGCTCCAGGTAAATCTGCGGGTACTCTTTACTTACATGATAAATATGGTCTCTGGTGGTACTGTCCTCGAAATATTCCGGATGATCAGGAATTTTGCGAATGGAGAAATAAACCCCTAAGCCGTCATATATCTGTTTCAACTGAATCGCTCGTTTCCCTCTTTTTTTCAACGACATTCCCTCAATAGGTGCCAAAGCGACGGCAGAAGAATCCCGAGAAAAATGTTCATCCTGTAAATAATACAGGTGCGTACTGATACAGGCGCGGGGTGATTTCAATCCCGATTCCGGGGCTTGATCCAATAGCTGAGCTTGTCCGGCAATACTATTTAAAAATAAAAGAAGCAATAAAAATAAACGAGGCAACATAAATTTCAATTGGGTTAAGGCAAAATAAAGTGCAAATATCTAAAAATTGGGCATAAAAAAGCCTGAAAACATTAAGATTCTCAGGCTTGGTCTCGCTATTCTATATTTTTTAGTACCTTCTTCCTCCAGGCCCCGCTTTGATATTTTTAATGACTTTCAAAAGCACCTCCATACATGTTTCCAACTTCTTCTCATCAATATCACGGAAAGAATACTGTGAAGTAGCTTCAAAAACATCCGCTAATGGCTCCTGCAGTTCACTTCCCTGCTGGGTCAGGTAGACCAGCTTGGAACGTTTGTCCTGCTGATTGGGAACACGTACCACCAGGTTTTGCTTTTGGAGATTATCAATCAAACTGGTGATACTCGCCCGATTTTTCATCAAACGATCGGCCAGTTTTTGTTGAGATTGACCATCTTGTTCCCAAAGCAATTTCATCAAACTCCATTGCTCTCGCGTAATATTATAACCCGCACGATGAAATTGATTGTCTAACAGATAATTGGTCAATCTGGCCACTTGCCCGATATGCAAGCCTAAATCGTTGCGTAGATCTACCACAGTTTGATTCATGACGTCAGTATTAGGTACCATATATAATCTTTAAAAAAAATCTTTATCCAGCCATTCAAAAGTTTGTTAGTCTTAAAAATGACAAATGTCATAAAGGAAAATGTGCCGGATGATAAAAAATATGTTTTAAGAAATCGCAATAACGGAAACTGCACGACTCCAATTCGAACTGTTTAATATGCTATTGGTCTTTGCCTGTAATTTAAAGGATTCTTTATTTAAAACCTCAGTTAATTCATTTATATAATCATTTTTCTTCTTTTTATTATAGGCCAAATTATTTAAGTATAATTTTAACACGTAAATATCCTGCCATTTCCCTAATAATTTCGCAGTTTCTCCTATTATTTTATTAGAATAATCAAAATAGCTACCCGGGATTATTTGATTAATATACAACATCATTTTAACGCACTTGCGCAACTCGTGCCATTGAACAACAGGGGCATTGATTAAAATATTAATCTTTAGGACCAGTTTTCGTATCGCAAAAATAACTGAACTGGGTTGTAGTTCCTGATGTTTAAATTGCTCACTCCAATAGGCCCAATTAAAGATAGTAGAATCGATTAAATGCTTCCTTAAGCTTCGTAAATAAGTTGGACTGACTTGCATCTGCATTAAATCTCTTTCAAGCCACTTAGAAAAATAACCATATTGATCCAGCAGTTGCAGGCTTACCTGCCCATCTCGAATTTCGCCCAATTGAGCATATAAGGGCTTAATTTCCATCCATGGTTTATTAGGGATATTTTGTGATAGTGCCACCTGTAATAAAAACCAATATGCCTTTTCCTGCTTAATCAATACCCTAAAATCATGAATATCTTTCTGTTTCCAATTAGAGATCGGCTTTTTTAAAGAAGTCGCTATTTTAAGCAGGTGGTGATTTAATTTTTCAAAAAGCAGGTGATGATCCATATTTCAAGATTCAATTAATTCTATAGGCAAAAATGTTATATCGTATTAAAACCAGATTAAAATAGTTTCACAAAACTACAAGTATACACACGGATATTCTCATGGTTAATCATGACAAAAATCAATTAGAACACATATCAGCTTTAAATAAAAAGCCTTACCTTTCTGAATAAAAACGAACCACTATGAAAAAGTTTTATTTGGCGCTAATCTTATGCTTATTTGGTTTCCTTTTTGGTTGCCAGGAAGAAAAAAAAGAAAGCACAAAACAGGTAGCCACCGCTACCGTCTATTTTGGGGATGAATTTGAAATAAAGGAAGCCCAAAGCCCTGAGCAATTGGTGCAATTACTGGAGGGAAAAGACTCTGTTGAAGTGCAGCTTTCCGGAGAGATTTTGGAAGTTTGCCAAAAGAAGGGCTGCTGGATGACCCTGCCTTTGGGGGAGGAGAATCTCCTGGTCCGGTTTAAGGATTATGGTTTTTTTGTACCTAAAGATGCCGCCGGTAAACAAACCAATATGAAGGGCATTGCCAGAAAGCAAGTCATCGATGTGGCCACCTTGCAGCATTATGCTGAAGATGCGGGCAAAAGTGCGGAAGAAATTGCCGCTATTACCGAAGATCAGGTAAAATATACCTTTGAGGCTTCCGGAGTGACCATTCAATAATGGCTATGAAAAAAATTATCGCGCTATTGCTTTGGTTCACCTGCGTGATGGTGGCCTGTGAAAGTGGTAAAGAAAAATCCGAAAGACGCTCAGATCCCAGTCGATATCCTAATGGAGGCTCAGAACTCGCCTGGTTAATGCGGGATCTGACCGACAGCCTGGAAATTATGCGAGCTTCCCTTTTGCAGGGGAAAACCGTTAATTTCGACTTACCTATTGACCATTTGCTCTCGGCCGTGCCAACGGAAGAGGGAAAAACTGATGATCCCCATTATCAGGAAATGGCCAAAGAATTTCAACGCTATTTAAAGGAACAGCCGATTGCGATAACACAGGAGCAAAAGGACTATTTTGATGGCCTGGTCAACCGATGCGCCTCTTGCCATCAAAAGCTCTGCCCGGGGCCTTTGCAAAAAATCAACAAGCTTAAATTGCCTTAGTGCGTGATTTAAACCGCACCATCCGACTGCAATTTAAAATTTATAGAAACGATTTTGGGTAATTTCGCCACATTAGCGCGGCTAATCTCTCAAAATAATCGGGTATGGCTTCTGTAATCACCAAATTTTCGTTAAAAATTTTGACTTTTTAACGCACTCTCAAAAAATGCATTAATAGACGCTTACCAATTGTTTAAGTATAAAATCAAATCGCTTCTCTACTGTAGGGAAGCGATTTTTTGTGCTCTTTTATTGGAAATTAAAAAAACATAAGTACCTTTAGACCGACCGGTCGGTTTATAAATGAAGATCGTGGAAAAAGACAATAGAAAAAATATCATTCAAACGGCCATTGGCTTATTTGAGAAGAAAGGATTGGCGGAGGTATCGCTGAATGAAGTCATCAAAACCAGTGGCTTATCCAAGGGTACCTTTTACCATTATTTCAAAAATAAGGAAGAGCTTACCGAGGCTTGTTTACTGGATTTCTGGGAAAAACAGGCCGAAGGCTGGCAGAATTTCCCCTTTGAAAGTATAAGTGTGAAAGAAGCCATGGATTTCCTGAAAGGAGAATATGTCCGGTTTTTTAGAGACTATAACAACAAGGAAGACAAAAGCTTTGAGTTTTATTCCAACACCCTGTTTTCGGCTCAAAAATATCCGCAGGTACATTATACCATCAAAAAATTTTTTGCGGACTATATCAAGGGCTTCACCACCACAATAGAAAGAGATCAGCAGCAAGGCATTTTGCGCAACGATATCCCGGCCGGGATCATGGCGCATCAGATTCTGTCTACGACCGAAGGCTTTGCCATCATTGCGGCCAATGATTTTTATGAAGAACCGGCCAGTCTTCTCGAAAGTATATTTGAAAATTTATATAAAAGCATGACCCATGAAAATTAAGCAGTTTATTCTTACAGCTTTACTGATTTGCTGCGCTTCCCTCGCCATCGCTCAGGATGCAAAGGAAATCATTCAAAAAATGCAGGATCAGCAAAGGGGGCAAAGTTCCTATAGTAATATTACCATGAAGGTTGTTCGCCCCACCTGGAGCCGAACCATGGAAATGAAATCCTGGTCCATGGGCGGAGATGAGTATTTTTTGGTTTTAATCACCTCTCCGGCGAAAGACAAAGGGTCTTCCAGTCTGAAGCGAAAAAAAGAAATGTGGAGCTGGACCCCAAGCATTCAAAGAACCATCAAAATTTCCCCTTCGATGATGTCTCAGTCCTGGATGGGTTCTGATTTCACCAATGATGATTTGATGCGGGGATCCTCGGTGGTGGAAGATTATGAACACCAATTAAAAGGTAAAGAAGTGGTTAATGGTCAGGAATGCTTCAAAATTGAAATGATTCCCCATGAAGACGCTGCGGTAGTTTGGGGAAAAGTATTGATGTGGGTGACCACCGATGGCTTGTACAATCAAATGCGGGTGGAAAATTACGATGAAGATATGTACCTGGTCAATACCCTAAACGGTTACGACATCAAAAACCTGGGAGGCCGCCAGATTCCCTCCCGCCAAGAAATGGTGCCTGCGGAGGAAGAAGGTAAAAAGACAGTGATGATCCTCAATGAAGCCGAATT
Organism: Persicobacter diffluens; assembly: GCF_036244895.1. Classification (NCBI taxonomy): domain Bacteria; kingdom Pseudomonadati; phylum Bacteroidota; class Cytophagia; order Cytophagales; family Persicobacteraceae; genus Persicobacter; species Persicobacter diffluens. The sequence continues at coordinate 460,843 of NZ_BQKE01000003.1, read as the reverse complement.
CAACCAAAAGATTTCGGAAAAATTCTTCACGCAGCAAAATATGAAACGCGTACGCTAAAATTCCTGAATCATGATGATTAGAAAAATTGCCTGGAGAAATTTATGGAGAAACCGCCGGCGCACCCTGGTGAGTATTTCCTCCATATTTTTCGCTGTCATTTTGGCCATACTGATGCGCTCCATGCAGGAAGGCTCCTACAACCAAATGATCGACACCGCTGCCAGATTTTATATGGGTTATGGCCAAGTGCACCAGCAAGGCTATTGGGCGGATAAGACCATCAACCAACTGATGGAAGATATTCCTACCAACCGGGCCAAAATCAATGCTGTAGAGAATATTTCATCAGTTTTCGGTCGATTGGAAACCTTTGGTATGGCTGCAACCGATTCCCTGACCAAAGGGGTGATGGTCATCGGAACCGAACCGGAGGGGGAAAACCAATTATCTAAACTAGCGCAAAAATTGGTCAAAGGTCAATATTTAACCTCCAACGGGCCCGACATCATGGTAAGTGAAGGTCTGGCAGATTTCTTACACCTCAAGCCCGGGGATACCCTGGCCATTTTGGGACAGGGCTATCATGGTGCCACCGCAGCAGGTTTGTTTGCCATTACGGGCATTATTCGACATCCGAATCCACAATTGAATAACCAGACCATTTATATGAATCTGCCCACGGTGCAGGAATTTGTCTCCGCCCCACAAATGCTGACCTCCTATATCCTGAATATGGCGGATATCCGAAAAATAGACCACACTCTAAAAGAAGCTCGAAAAGTCCTTAACCCCGAGGATTATGAAGTCATGAGTTGGGAGGAACTCAGCCCCGAAATGGTAAATATGATTGAGGCCGATCGCGCCGGTGGGGTCATTATGGTTTACATCCTCTATATCGTGATCGCTTTCGGCATTTTCAGTACCATCCTGATGATGACCATCGAGCGCGAGCGGGAGTTCGGCATCCTTACTGCCGTGGGCATGGAAAAAGGTAAAATTTACCACATGATGATTTTAGAAGCTTTATTCATCGGCATGCTCGGAATGGGAGCCTCGGTCTTAGTAGGCTACCCCATCCTCTGGTATATGGAAAAACATCCCATTCCCCTGACTGGTGACATGGCTGTAGCCATGGAGAAAATGGGTATGGAGGCCCTGATCAACTTTTCTGCCAGCATGGACATCATCTGGCCACAGGGCCTGGCCATCTTCCTGATCATGCTGGTCTGCACCCTCTACCCTATCTATCATATTGCCAAACTTAAAACGGTGGAAGCCATCCACGCTTAAGCTATGATGATTACAAAAATATCCTGGAGGAATATCTGGAGAAATAAAGTCAGAAGCGGAATTCTGATTGCCTCTATTGCGGTTGGTCTGTTGGCCGGCATATTTTCCATGGCGCTGATCTCCGGCATGATGGACGCCCGAATTCAGGAGGCCCTGAATACGGAGCTGTCCCATGTGCAAATACATCAGTCCGGATTTGAAATGAATTACAACATCAAGGACAGTATTCCCTCCGCAAATGCCATACTCCAACAAAGCCGACAAATGCCGGAGGTACAAGCTGCCAGTGGGCGAGTAGTGGTAAACGGAATGGTTTCTTCGGCCAATGACAGCCGGGGCATTCGCATCATCGGGATGGATCCCGAAGAAGAACAAAAAGTCACCGAAATGAAAAGCTATATCATTGATGGGGATTACTTTGAAGGAAAACGTAAAAATCAGATTGTCATTGGAAAACGCCTGGCAGACAAACTAAAAGTCAAAATCCGATCTAAGGTCGTCCTTGGATATATGGGGCCGGATCAGGAAATGATCAACACCGCCTATCGGATAGCCGGAGTTTTCGCTACCAGCTCACCGGATTTCGATGAAGGAACAGTCTTTACCCAATCTGAGGATATGTGGCGAAACAGTGGCTACACTTTTATTCATGAAATTGCAGTGAAAGGGCAAAACGGGGGGAATAATGCGGAAGTATTGGCGGATTCCCTGCAAAGGCATATCGCCAATAACAAACTAAGCATTCAAAGCTGGAAAGCGCTGGCCCCGGAGTTGAGCACCCTGGCCAATAGTGGTAATGTACAATCTTACCTTTTACTAGGCATCATTCTTTTTGCGCTGGGATTCGGTATCCTCAACAGTATGACCATGGCCATTTTTGAACGCTCCAGAGAAATTGGCGTGCTCATGGCTGTGGGGCTGGAGCGGGGCAAAGTATTTCTCATGATCCTTTATGAGACCATTTACCTCTCTCTGATAGGCAGTGCCATTGGCGGATTTTTCTGCTTTTTCCTGATTCAGTACTATGCGAAAAATGGATTGAAGTATGCCGAAAGCAGTATGGCCGGCTTCAGTAATATCGTATATCCGGCTTTACCGGATGGCTTTCTGATTCCCCTATTGGCCATGATCCTCGCTACCGCCATTTTATCCGCCCTGCCACCAGCCTTTAAAGCCATTCGCATGAACCCTTCGGAAGCTATCCGACATAAAGGATAACTTAAACGCTGATCCAAACAAAGCAACGAAAAAAGAAAATATCATGATTGAAATAAAAAATATCTCCAAAATATATAATGAAAATACCGTTCCCGTACAGGCCTTGAACGAAGTAAATCTGCGCATCGAAAAAGGGGAGTTCACAGCCATAGTCGGACCATCCGGCTGCGGAAAAACAACCCTTTTAAACATTCTGGGTGGGCTCGATACCCCTAGTAGCGGTGACATTCTTATTGACAATGCCAATCTTCACCAACGCTCTTCTTCGGAAATGATTGCCTTCCGCCGGGACCATATTGGATTTGTCTTTCAGGATTATTCCCTGATGCCGGTGTTAACGGCCAGGGAAAATGTGGAATTCATCATGGAACTGCAGGGAAAATCCAAAGTGGAACGCAATAGCCGTTCTACTGAATTGCTCACCGCGGTAGGCATTGCCGATAAAGCAGAAAAATTGCCTAATCAGCTTTCCGGAGGGCAACAACAAAGAGTTGCCGTGGCCCGTGCACTGGCCTCCAAGCCTAAATTAATTTTGGCCGATGAACCCACGGCCAATCTGGACTCCAAGTCCACCACGGACCTGCTGGACATCATGCGCCAACTCAATGAAAAAGAAAACATCACCTTTGTTATTGCCACCCATGACCAGCGCGTGATGGATCGGGCAAAGCGGGTGATTCGTTTTGATGATGGGAAAATCATCGAAGATGAGGTTTCCGAAAAGAATCAGGCATCATCATTATGAAGAAAATAGCCGGCGCATTTTTTATCATTCTTTGGTGCATCCCACTGCTGGGATTAGGGCAGGAAAAAGGTAAAAGTAAATTTCAGGAAAATTTTCAGGCCAACGGTTACCTCAAATACATGCAAACCGTGGCCAGCCTGAGCGAAGGGAGTGATCAGTGGTTCATTGACAATCTGATCCACAACCGACTTAATTTCAGCTATTACGCCAATGATCATCTGACCCTTCATTTAGCGGGCCGCAACCGGATGATTTACGGAGCTAGTCCGGAACTGGTGCCCGGCTTCAAAAAGGGGTTTGGAGCCCAGGACCAATATGCCCTGAATATGTCACATAGCTGGGCCAGCGGAAGTTCATATGTGATTAATTCCGAAATTGACCGGGCGTATTTGGATTACAACAAAGGTGACTGGCAATTTACAGTGGGCAGACAACGAATAAATTGGGGGGTATCGATGGTCTGGAACCCTAATGATCTCTTTAACACCTACTCTTTCTTTGATTTTGATTATGAAGAAAGGCCTGGTGCGGATGCCATTCTGCTCCGGCGATACCTGGGGCCCGTGAGCTCTTTGGAGGTGGTCTACTCCCCTTCCAACGGATTTGACTTTCATAATTTCGCCGGTTTATACAAATTCAACCTTTGGCAATATGATTTCCAGCTTTTGGCGGGCTATGTCCGACAAAACTATAACTTAGGGATGGGCTGGGAAGGGCAAATTGGCGGTGCCGGCTTTAAAGGAGAAGGAAGCTGGTTTATCCCGGATTATGCTGGAGAAGAAGCCAGCCTGGTGCTGGATATTTCCCTGGATTATACCTTTACCAATTCCCTTTATCTTCATACTGAAACCATATACAATAGTGCGGGAGCCACTTCTGCCATTGGTCCTATTATGGGAGATTTTCAGCTTACCCCTAAAACCCTCAGCTTATCCAGATTTGCTTTTTTCAATGAAGCCCAGTATCAAATTAGTCCACTCACCCGCTTAGGGGTAAACAGCATTATTAACAGCAGTGATGGTTCCTACTATATAGGCGGAAACCTCAATACCTCTTTTAGTGACAATTTTGAGCTTCTGGTTTTTGGCCTTTTCTTTTTTGGAGAAGAGAACTCCTTATACGGCATGGGAGGATCACAAATAAATTGGCGTTTGAAATACAGTTTTTAAAGGCAGGGAATCTAAACTTGAACAAATTAAAGAAATCCAGAGGCAGTTCATCCTGCAATAATCCCGGTTCATCGAGATTTTTGCCCGAATGGAAATGAAGTTTAATATCTTCATGTCGTAAACAAAAAATACAATTCTATGTACGAAAATGCCCTTAACCAATATGTAATAAAAGACTGGTTTTGTCACCAAAACAATATTTTAATTCGGTAGAAATCCTCGAATATCCCCTGCATTCAAACAAAAAGGCTTGATAAAATTTATAAGAACAACAAAATAAAGTGCTAAAGACAAACAATATTTATGACCCAAAGTCAAATTCTTGACTCTCCGCTAAAGAAAACCGTTATAAATTGTATACCATACAGCTCAACAACTATTTGGCCATCCTGCTTTAACCAAAATTGGCATTATTTATAGAAACAGATTTACAGACTTCCTGAAAAAGGAAAAGCATTATTAGAATATGTCTTTAATTAAAATATCTCCCCTCAACCAGTACCGCTTATTCAAGTTACTGGTCATGCTGGTGTTTTGGAACCTGGGGATCATGCTCATTGGATTTTTAAAATTTGCAGGAGAACCGGAAGCGGTTGGCCTGATGGAATCTAAAGCCATTATGTTTTTTAGGCACAAACAGTTAATTGCCATTGGAGTGGCCAGTTTTATTGCATTTTTCACCTGGCTGGTGGATGAGTTTGTGAATACCTGGGCCAAAAGACGGTACGAATGTTTACGCGCCACGATTCCGGCAGGTGTAGTGTTTTTTCTGACCTTCATCTTAATCACCATTGCAACCAACCTCTACCATTATACTACTAATTATGGGATGGGCTATTGGGAAGCCTTCAAGCAGCTGCCTGATTTTGTTATGAATACCACCTGGTTGTTTTTTCTCGTGGTCGGCACAATGATTAATGGCGCTATCACCAGTTATATTGCTGCCAATAATTATCTGGGGCCCGGAAATATGCCAAAGATTCTCCGTGGGAAATTCAGAATTCCCCAGGAGGAGAACCGCATTTTTATGTTTGTAGATTTAGAATCCTCTTCTAGAACTGCCGAGATTTTGGGCCATCAAAAATACTCTGAATTCCTTCAGGAAGCTTTCCGCGAAATGAGTAATCTGATTATTGCTCACCGTGCCCAAGTTTACCAATATGTGGGAGATGAGGTGGTATTAACCTGGTTAGCCAAACCCAAGAATTTCAGGCACAGCATTGCATTTTATTTTGATATGGTAGAACAGTTAAGAAAACGGGAGGACTACTATTTGGAAAAATATGGCATTATCCCTCGATTTAACGCCGCTCTCAATGCGGGGAATGTAATGGCAGCCGAAGTAGGGGAAATCAAAATTGAGATCGCCTATCATGGAGATGTACTCAATACTGCTGCCCGGGTATTAAAAGAGTGCAAAAAATACAACGTCCATTTTTTGGTGACCGAAGATTTTGTGAGAAACTCTGGCATTTTGGGTAAAGATTATGAGTTCACTTACCTTGAAACGGCCAAATTAACCGGAAAAGCAGAAGAAGTTTCGATTTATGCAGTGGAAGCCGACATGGAGAAAAATGACCCCAAAGTCAAAGTCCTTCATAAATCCAAAGGAAAACCTAATGATGCCCTGAGACGGCGATCATCCCTTGAGTAATGTGCACGGAGCGGAAGGGAAACATCAACCTTTAAATCCGATATATGGAAAGCACTACGTCAAATTTTCGAGCATCAGATTTAACCCGTAATATTCACCGCTAAATCAAGTAATTCGATTTAAGTGACTTAAATTCTATTCAAAAAGATTATGAATACTAATTTGTTAACAGCCTAAAACGGGGTAAGCTTGCTTTGTCATTATTCATCTGCTTGCTAGGAAAACACTTGAAATAGAGCACGATGCCTTCATTTTTTCCACCTTGCTGCTAAACGAGGATTTAGGCCTGAATTATTAGGGAAAAAAATTAGCTATTCAACACATTGAAAAAGACTAACGATGACCGTTAGTCTTTCTTTTTATAGGTATAATAATCTATTCCTAAAACGCGATCACCTTCCAAAAAAATTACCAATAAAGGACTTGTTTCCGAAACGCTTCTTTTGCCAATCCATGTTCAAAACGTGAAGCCTGAATACAAGCATATTATTTTCCGATCCAAGGATTTGCCTAACTGTACGCTGGCAGCTCCATTCAGTAAGGTCAAATTATTGCCACAGGATTCCTGTTGAAATCATTCCTAAACCAAATACGAAACGCAGCAATGGGATTCCTTGATGTTTTTCCCAAAAAGCCAGACCTTCTCAAATAAAATAAACAAATAGATAAGCCAAAATACTGGAGGTAAAGCCAATCATAAACACGGTATAGGCCAGGCGTAAAAGTTTAAACTTCTTCGCCAAAACAAGCCCTAAAAAATACTGATCCTTGATCATATTATTATATAAAGAATCATAATCCTGCATGAGCCTGTTCACCTCCTTTTCATAAACGCCATATTCCATTCTCCAGAAATTCCCAAAGAACAACAGGTTCACCTTCTTTTGCTTTAGATCTTCATCAGAAGGAATGCCGGAGGTCACCGTGGGGCGTGTAGACAAAATGGCCAAAATCAAAGTGGCTAATGAGGTCAACAAAAAGAGCATCAAAGGAATAAAAAGCTCCTTATTTTCCTGCACCATGGGGTAGCCGGTCATCGCCCCAACAGAAACAATGAGGGAAGTCACGGTCAGCAAAATGTTCGCCTTATTATCGGCAATGGAGCTCAAACTAATCTGGTTTCGGGAAGTCAAGCGAAACATAGACTGAATCCCCCTTTCTGTGGAGGGTTTTTTAAATAATTTCTCTTCCTTTTTAATTTTATGCTTTTTCTCTTCTTTGGCCTTTTTTCCCTTCGACAGCTCCCGCACCCTGTCCATATTCATTCGCTTTCCGGCGGCAAAGTGCTTTTGGGCAAAATCCGTTTTATAACGATGCATTTCCATGAAATTCAAGGTCATTTTCCAATAATAACTGTCCTCGAAATCCTTATTTTCCTTGGCACGCAATTCATGCATAAATGCCTTGGAATACAGTACAAAATCATCTCGATGAAAATGAAAAAAATCCGCATCTGACATGATACAGGCCAATAAACCTTCCGGCTTGGCATCCATGCGGGTAGCATCGATCAACTTTTCAATTTGCTGGATTTCTTCCTCCGGTAATTTCCCGGTCAGAAAAGCGCGCGCCATCTCCTGACTCACCCGCTCATGCCCGTTGGCCTGCTTGCTGTAGCCGGCATCATGAAACCAGGCGGCAACTTCAAGGCAAAAAAGCTCCTGTTCGGAAATGTCATATTGTTTTCCAATCAATCGGGCCTCTTCCATTACACCCAATACATGCTGAAAATTATGAAAAGTACATACCGTTTGATCAATATGCTCATTATAGAAAGCCACTACATGTTCTTCCACTTCTTTCAATAGGGCCTCTTTATCTTTCGTTACTCCAAGCATTGTATCTTAAAAATAATTATCCTTTTCAAATTATGAATCCCAATAACAAAGCCTATTTTAAGCATATTATGTGGGAATTCTAATCAAAACCACCATTATCAATACAAAACAGTAGTTATAAATGTTGATGTCCGCAAACTAAGGTGTTTATGGAAAACAAAAAAATGTGCTTTCCACCCTTATCAACTCATACGTAATGTGCAATAAATCATCCAAATCCCTTTTTTTCTTCAGAGCAAAAGGGGGCTATGGTCTTTTACCTTACACCTTACTTAACCTGAATAATTCAGCCCAAAATTAAGAACCCGCCTTAAGTAGCTTTTTTCAACTCAATAAGGAGATGGTTGCGAACTTGTTAGCCCGAATTATTCACCGCTAAATTTATTAGCCAATCGCAATCGTCTTATTATTTCTCAACAATAACGATGCTTTTCTCTCAAAATAATCGGGAATCACCTGGGTAATCATGAAATTTTCGCTGAGAATTTTGGCGGTTAAACTTGTTCTTAGCATTCCTATCACCGGTTAAATTAACGGTTGGCCTACCGGCTGGCTTTGGAGACAAATTTCAAAAAGCCACATTCCCTCTTCATTAAAGTAACCTGAAATTTCACCCCCCAAGCTTTCTACAAAACGGGCTGTCATGGGTAAGCCGAACCCAACCCCGCCGGCTTTGGCTCCAACAGGATAAAAACCTTCAGAAGGAGAAAAAACTTCCGCCAATTGTGCTTCTGACATACCAGCACCACTATCCATAAGCTGGATTAAAACGTCCTCCTCCCTTTCCAGAAAATCAATCTTAATCCTCCCCTTTTGGGGAGTAAATTTCACCGCATTAGATAGCAAATTCCGAAGGCAAAAGCTCAGCATCTGTACATCCGAAATCAACTTAACCCCACTAAAGTCGGGATAATGAACTTCCAACTGCTTATTTTGAATCAGCTTTTCATAAAGGCGTATATTCTCCTCAACGATACTATGAAAATCGACCACTTCATTTCTGGGAACAATCTTTTGCCCCTGCATCAATGCCCAATTCAATAAATCATTAATCAACATGATCACCGAATCAACGGCCCCCTCCGCCTGCTGAAGTTCTAAAAGTAAGGAGCGATCTAACTGAGGGTTGGATAAAATCCCGTAAATTTGATTTCGAATATTGATCAGAGGGCCTTTGGCATCATGACCAATAATGGAAAACATGCGGTCTTTAATCCCATTTGCCCGCAAAAGCTCCTCCTGAGATTCCCCTAACATTTCATTGATGGCCATCAGCTCCTGATTATGCGCTTTAATCATAACCGCATTGGACTCCACCAGTCGGGTATTTTTCCTTAATTGCACCAACCATAACATTAATAAAGCCACGCCAAAAATGAAGGCAAATAAAATGAGCAGGAGAAAATCATTTTTGGTTTGTTGCTGGTCAAGCATAAGGTTTTTCACATATTTATCCTGCCGAAGGTCAACAATTTGCAAATCCTTAAACCGGTTATCAAAATAGGCATTGGACCGGGCAATAGCATCAATTTCCTTTTGCTCATTACTGCGCTGTTGCGCTATTTTCGAATTACGGATGAGCTCCACCGCCAACTCAAAATTCCCATTGATCTCTGCAATGTCCGCCTTGCCCACCAATGCTATTTCAAGGTTTTCAAAGTCATGATATTTTCGTGCATACCATAGGGCAGAATCGAAACTATTTTTACTGAAAGTAAAGGCCTTCATACTTAATTGCAACTTCCCAATGGCATTAAAAACACATGCTTTCTCTGCATTGTAATTCCCCTGCATGACCTGCAAAGCATTTTGATAAAAGTCTAAAGCAAGTTGATTTTTACCTTGTTGACTATTCACCTTGGCCATATTGATCAGCATATGGTAATAATTCCCATGTTCAGGTTTTGAATAATGTAGCGCTAATAAATACAGGGAGTCTGCCGAAGCCGTATGGTTGAGTTCATATTGCGAATCGGCCCACAAACCCAAAATATAGGCCATTTGACTGGAATCTGCTTGTTGTTGAAAATAGCGTAAAGCAGGAGCCAAATAAACCGGAACCCGATCGTATCTCTGGATATTTTGAGCTAAAGCACCGATTTTCAATTGCGTCTGGGCGATACGCCCGGTATCCTGAAGCGTTTGTGCAAACACCAGGGCTTTCTGCAGATTATCGTTCGCTTTAAAATAATTGTAATGATTCGTATAGTAATCGGAAAGGTCCATCAAGACACTATAATTCTTCACTAAATAAACCTCCGTATTGCGTAAAGCGATATATTGATCTAAAGTCAAACTATCACTGTTCATGGAAATATGAGTTTGACTAATTGAAAGCAGCAATTGATTGGCCAGTGTTTCAGGAATTTCATTAATATATCCTACCGCTTGATATAAGCTATCTAATGCTCTTGAGTAATTACCTACAAAATTATATTGTCGGGAAAGATTAACGTATGCTCTTACGATCTCTGTAGAATAGTCTGCCTCCATCGCCACTTGCAGCGCTTTATGGGCGAAGGCGCCACTTTCCTCGGGATTATCATAAAAACAGCCCTCTGACGCTGTATTTAATTCATCTGCTTTATGCCGCTTATCTATAAAAGCAAAACATAGTATTGCGCAAAAAATTACCGAATATAATTTGGACATTTTTACTCATTCATTAATACAATTTCAAATTTACCACTATTTTTGGTTTTTTATATCGAGAAGTATACTAATATTAAGATAAATGCATCAGTATGAATGATAGAAGCCCTGAATTTGACCTGCTTTTAGTAGATGATCACCCTATCGTCAGTGCTGCCTTAGAGCCATTAATTAAAGCCATTGAGGGAGCAAGTGTTATTGGAATAGCTCGAGACGGCGAGGAAGGCCTTTCCCTGTACCAAAAATATAAGCCGGAATTAGTGATTGCTGATATTGATATGCCTAAAATGAATGGAGTGACATTGGCTAAAAAAATAAAAAAAATAAATCCAGATAGTAAAATAATTTTTATTACCAGTCACAGTGATCTCAACACCCTGGTAGAGGCTATGGATATTGAAGTAAATGGATTTATCTTCAAAGAAAATGCTATGGCAGATATTCAATCCTCTATCATTGAAGTCCTGAAAGGAAACAAGTACCACTGCAAGGAGTTTGAGAAATTCATCAACCTACAAGAAGAAAAAATTAAAGAAATACGAATGAATAGAGATTTGGTGAAATCATTAACCAAAACAGAAATGCAAATTTTACAATTGATTGCTATAGGGAAAACATCCCCTCAAATTTCTGAATCCTTATTCAAGAGTATTAAGACCATTGAAAATCACCGATATAATATTTGTAAAAAATTGCAGGTCACCGGAAATAATCAATTGCTCGCATTTGCCTTTAAAAACAGACAACAACTCGAGCGCTAGGAATGGCCAAATACCGCTGATGCAAAACCAAAAGAACGTGCGTAAAAACGCAGCATCCGAATCAAATTTCGAATGCTTAAAATAGGGGGCGCATAGCATTTATTAAATACAGAGACGGTACGCTCGCAATCCACTTGAAATAATATTATAATGAGGCCGATTCATTTTGAGTTTCAGGGCTTTTTCATAAAAAGCTAGATCAGCCATTCAATACCTTATATAGAACAATTAATCGTTTCTTTTTCATTTTTTCTTGATAAAAAACGAAACAAAAAAATCAAGGCTGTGATCAATGTCGGCGGGACAAGGAACCTGCTGACGGAATCCATCAAGGCGACATTTGCCGATGACGCGAGACTGGTAAAGTATTGCAGAAATGTCGCTGTGATGCCTTCTGGTCGCCAGCAGAACCTTTGTCTATCCGCCCATTGATCAAGGCCGGAGGGTTGATGTGGAAGGTTTTATACCATAATGTCAATACTGTAAAAGGTAGTAAGCTAATCCATAAACAAGCGCTCAAATCAAATAAACTCCCATTGGGAACTAAATCATTCCTATAATTTGCCCATTTGTAGTTTTATGAAAAAGCCGTGTTTTGAGTGTTTTGTATTTTACTGGTATTATTCCTCGGCAGATTTAGAATATGTTTAAAAGGCACTATCTAACTACAAATTCGAATTATTGGGAGTGATTTTGGATAATTTCTCCACAATAGCGATGCTATTATCTCAAAATAATCGGGTATCACTTCTGCAATAATCAAATTTTCGCCGCGAATTTTGCTTTTAAGTGCGCTCTTTGCCCGCTCCCAAAAACGAAAAAAGCTGCAACAAAATCTTGCTGCAGCTTTCCAAAATAATCCACTTATCGAATAAGCTGTTCCGTGCTCCAATATTCCCCATTGGTACCACGAAAATGAACGATGTATAAACCGGTTTCCAAAGCGGAAACATTGAGTTTTGATTCCCCTCTTTCCAATTTTTGCTTTAACACAACTCTTCCGGAAAGCTCCATTATCATTATTGTTCCTGCCTCCTGATGGATAACATTGAGTTGTTCATTGGCCGGATTCGGGTAACAATTTATCCTATTGGAGGCTGGAGGGCTTGTTGTCAAAGTTTGTTTCGACCTAAAGAAGTAATGTTTTTGACTAAGCCCATCCTCTGCGATTATTGTCACAGCGCTTTCCTCATTGACCAAAATCGGATCAGTACCATTCAGTTTGATGCGTTGAAACTGCGTCAGGACCGCCCCGGTAGAAATCACATATTCCATAACGTACTCCTGATCATCTAGAGTTAAATTCTCTTCAAAATAAATATTGTCTCCTTCAATGACCGCCACCATATCTTCCTCCATATTTTCGTTCAAAGCGGCTGGAATAACCAGAGACTTTAAAAGGTGGGCATCATTAATGACCTGCCTGCTCACCACCGGATAATAATGATTGCTGACCCCATCTTCCGCCACCACTTTTAGCATAAATTGGCCTCTGCTATGATCAATCATGGATTTTTCACTTTTCAGGGTATCCTTTCCCATGAGTACCTGAGCTCCCACGGCCGCTTCAAAGGAGACCTTGGTTTGTGACAGGTCATCCTCCTTATTGGCCTGAATAATCCATTCGCCTGCTTCCAAAACACCCTCCATGTCTTCGGAAACCAAAGGATTGTGTTTGGCTAATATCCCATAAGCATTCAAATCGGCCCCATCATTCAATGGATCCATCACTTTTATTGACCAAAGGCTCGTGTTTACGCCATCCATAGAACGAACTTCCCAGATCATATTTTGGGTTAAATCAAAAGCAGCTCCGGTTTTAATTTCTTGGCCCTGATAACTGATTTTTGCCCCCGGAGAAGCAGAAAATTCCAATGGCACATTTTGCAGATTCATGGAAGCCGTGGGATAAATTAAGACCTCTTTCGCTGAGGGATTAATAATGCCATTGGAAAAATGATCTTGAATTTTCACCAAATTAAGTTCATTCAGGCCTCTTGCTTTTGGGGCATCATAAAACATCGCAAATCCAATGGACTTACTCAAAGCTTCATTAATTTCACCATCGTACAAAGTGGCTGTTTCAGGATCTAATTGCCATATGTGGTAGTAATCACTGGTCTTTAAATTATCCCGGCATGCGAGATACATTTTCCCTTCATTATGGTCCCAAAAAAGATGAGGGTGAGGAGCTGTGCCCACAAAAATGCCAATATTGCCAATTAATTCAGTCGTCCAGCTACCTTCATAGAGTCGATATAAATTCCCCAAATCATCAAGCCCGTAAAATTGACCGGAAATATCAGCGGTAATCGTCTTAATCGATTCATTTGAAAGCGTCCCAACCACTTTGGAACGACCATTTTCCATTGAAATCTCATGAATATCCGCAGAATAATAGGCTTTACCATATAGCTTCCCAGTCGGTTCCGAATAAGCCATATCCCGAAATTCCACCTCCGAAATCCCCAACAAATCCAACTCCCCGCTTAAGGCGTCCAGCGTGGATAATTTTCCCCCCGAGGAGCTTACGTACCAATTATTATTAGCGATAGTACCGGCATAAACATAAAAATTCCGTCGGCTGTCTACATTAAAAGTTTCCTGCAAATTTTGTAAATGAAACTTCACGGGACCCGGCGCTAAACCCTCACCACCCAAAATGTTATAAGCATATACGGTGTTTAATGGCATTACCTGAACTTCCAGCTCCCTGCTATTATTCACGCTGACCTCATCATTTTGGGCCGTCAGGCTAACCTTAATCTCATATTGCCCCTCACTGAAGTGGTAGGAAGAGAATTTCACCTCTTTTTGCGTACCAGCCTCATGATCCTTGATGGATTTTGATGCAACTTCGGTTCCATTAATTTGAAGCGTCAATTCGTAGTCTTGCCGTGATTTTCCCTTATTCCAAATCGTAACGGGGAGCATTTTATCTCCCGGCGCCTGGTAACGATCCATACCGATAGCTGCCACCGCCAAATCATTCATTGGCGGTGTTCCGATGAGGTTAATGGTGTAATCTTCCACCTCACCGGTAAAACTCACGCCCACCGGCTCCATTAATCCGAAAGAAATTACCCGAATTCTCAATCGCTTTTTTCCGGCCTCCACATCATAAGGAGGAGTAATCACCGCTTTCATACCATGGGAACCCTCCGGCTCAAAGGCATAGGTTTCCTCTTCAGTAAAAACACCGTCAAAATTCCAGTCTATCCAGAACATTCCCTCTCCATAACTATCATTCTTGGTAACCGAAAGCAAATATTCCTTACCATACTCCATGGTCACCTCTTGGTTGGAGTGGTCTTCATACATATTATCGCCGGAAGACTGATTAATTTCTCCAATGGAAACATTGGAAATATAGATGATTCCAAATCCTAGCGCATCTTCATAATCCGACTGAAAGGCCACCCTGCTGGTATCGTTTCTGGCTAATTCATCTTCCTCAAAAATGGTATAAGCTTTTATATGATAGGGCTTACCAAATTCGTTCAATATTTCCATTTCCGGGAATTCAAAGTCCTGCTGATCTCCGGGCTCCAATGGAGTATTCACCGAAAGAACCACCGGACTGTTGTCATTTACCTGATAAGCGACCTGGTACTGATCTACCTTTTGCTTTCCAAAGTTACTCACCAACACCGCAACATGCTCCGCGGCGGTCAAGCCATGAGAAGTGGTGGGATGCAGGATAGCAGTCACCCCCAAATCAAATTCAATAGTGGGCGCTACCTCTTCAATTTTGGCAATCCAGCCTGCCTCATTGATCATTTCATCGGAATAAAAACGGAAAGTAAGACCACCGTTGTTAGCGGAGGAAATAAAGCTAAGCTCCGGATGATCGGCGGCCCCTCCATTCATGGTCACAAAAGGTTCTCCTCCGACATTTGAACCATCATAAATATATAAATAATCATAATCCTTCTCCAGGGTAATTTCTTCAAAACTAACTTTCAATTTCTTTGAAGGATCCGCAGGCAAAAAGGTATGAATACTATGGGTAGCATCCGGGTAATTGAATACTCGTCCTCCTCCATCAGTGAAAATAACCGACTGATTCACAAAGGTCGTTTGCGTATAATCATGGGCCGCCATGGGCACAATATCTCCGAAATTATAGAAGGGATTACCACTTATTGCATTATTCTCCTGATCCATATCGTTGGCTAACTTTATCCCTGCCTCCACCATATACCGGGCGTCTTCCAAAGAAAAATCCCCTTTAGTATCAAAAGTATATTCCATCACTTCAAAAGAGGCCAGAGATTGCCCCGGGGTTTCTTCCACTGCCGTCCCTTCTAAATCATTTTCTTTAATTTTATAATACAGTTGATAATCATCGACCGCTTGCGATCCTACATTAGCCACCTGCATTTCGACAAGGCCCTCCCCCATTCGCAAACTACTTTTGGGATGACTTAAATTGACCACCGTTAAGTCATAAGCCTGCTTTTCATATAATTTGATATTATCAATACCGACCGCATCCCCCTGTGGAGCCCAGGCAATGACACCCGAAGGGTACCGACACATTGCCCGAAACTCAATATCCATATCACCACCCAAATAGTCAGACAGATCAAAATACATCCTGGCCTCGCTGGTCAACTGTCCCTCACGGCCGGTAAAGTAGCTTTCCCCGGTCACATCGTTGACGGCCTCGCCATTGACATAAATTCGAAATACACTTTGATTGGGTGCTACCGAAGAGCTTTGTTTCAAATCAAAAGATAACACCATGGACTCCAGGCCATCGGGAATTTCCGTTTTCAATTTTGCCATAGAAATAAAAGGCGCATTTTTGGCCCAAACCTGAGCTGCCGTACCGGAGGCATCGTAAGCCATGCCGCTAAGACCTCCCTCAAATTTCAAATAGTGGCTTTGCTGATCGGTATCAAAATTTACCGTGGCGTTAGCATGCTCGGACTTCGATATCTTAATATAAGGAGAGTCCCCGCCTTCGAAATCTTCTAAAAAGGGAAAATTTGAGGCATATTCCCGCTTACGAAAGTCTATGGCTTTTGCTCTCTGACTAAAAGCGCCCTTGCTCCGATTGATGGCGCGAACACTGTACCACCCATCTTCTGCCTGATATTGGGTGGCCGCAATTTCTGCCTCCACTTCTAAATGATCCCCTACTATTTTCAATATTTCATAGGATGACGCCCCTTCAACCTCCTCCCAGCTTAAGGCGTTTTCACTACCCTCTACCAGAACAGGCCGCCCCATGATACAAAAATCGCCCGTGCTACTCTTAAAATGCTTCCCGGAAATAACCCGCATTCTGGCCTTGCCCAGCGCTCCTTCCGGGGCAGGAAAAGCATAATTTCTGACATTCGAAGGTACCTCTGCAATGGTTTTATAAGTTAATCCTGCATCTTCCGAAAACTGAATGACAAATGGCTCCTGATGGTTTTGCGGGGCAGTCCAGTAAACCAACATTCTTTTACCGGCCTCATAGGACTCTCCTCCCACCGGTGCTAAAATATCAATTCCTTCCTCCACAAAGTCCCAACATACACTAAAATCCTGAGGGCCTTTGGCCACTTCAAACCCTTTTACAGCCAGCGTGTAATAGCCTTCTTCCGGCACATCAATAACTACCTGCTCGATATTATTGAGGTGATCCTCCCCTTTCACCGCCAAATCGGCTGGGCGTTCGCCATTTAACACCAAGGGCAAGTACCGCCGACTCCCTTTGCTTACTTTAAGGTCAAGGTCATTAACCAAATTCTTGGCACTAAAAGGACCTGCCGGTGCATCAGACCAGGTCAGCATTATTTTAAGTTGACGAATACCCTTAGGCACCCAAATGTCAAAAGTCTGCTCCTCCTCCTGATCCAGGCTTTGTTCCCAAAATTGGGCATTTTCAATCGCCTTCACCGCCCGCAATGCATTCAGATCCCCATAGCCATAACCGAAATCGGGCCCTTCTGGTCCCAAATCCGTTGCCGTATTACATAAAATGCCCTTTATTAAAGCCGCAGAAGGCATACTTCCGTTAAACTTTCCCTGATACAATTCATACAATTGTGCCGCTACACCGGAAACAATGGGGGTGGCCTGAGAAGTACCATCCATCTGCTCATAATCATTATAAAAAGAACAGCTGTATACTTCTGTTCCTCTGGCACAAATATGCGGGCCAAAGCGGCCATCCGATACGGGGCCCCAGGAGGAAAAGCTGCTCATTTCCCCCATATCCGTTAATGCCCCAACCGTCAATATATTTTTTGCTGATTTTGAGCTTGTTCCATAGGTAACGGTTCCCCTGGAATTACCGGAAGAATAAACATGCAACAGGCCCGGATGGACGTAAGTCACCAGGTCCAGATCAGCATCGCTGGGCAAATAGGGCCAATAAAAACCTCCGGCGTGCGGAATCCCATAGGAGTTCTGCGTGATATGAATGCCCAAATTATCCGCGGCAGCCATCATTTCCTCGGCGGTAGTCAAGCCATTGGTCCCTACATTAAAATTAAAGCTTTCAATTTTGGCATTGTGAGCAATGCCCTCTGCCTGGGGATCTACTAAACCTTTACCGGCCATAATTCCGGCCACATGATTGCCGTGGGCAAATAGATGATCCTCCAATTCATGATTGGTCACCCGGCCATTAAAGTCCATATGGTGCTCCACATCCTGGTCCCATATCCCCAGAATTATGCCTTTCCCCGTTAAAGTTTTGTCCGCACCCAAATGTGTTTTTAGGGCCGATTGTCCGGACATTAAATTACCGGGCAGATCATCACTTTCGGCCATTGGTGCAAGGGGGGTAACGTATTTCAACCAGAAAAAATCGTTCAGCTTTTGCAGGTTGCTGATGTTCAGTTGACAGGAAATGCGGTTGAAATAGGTTGAAAAGTGAATACGCTCCGCCCCTAATTGTTGCAAATCAGATTGAATCTGTGACCGATCCACATCCGAAAAATATAACAGCTCCAGTTTAATTTTATTGTTTCCGGCCAAGGCATGGCGTGGCAGTTCCGCTTCCAGAAGCGCCGGATTTAATTTTTGTACCTCATTCAGGCTAATCACAGATCGAATCCGCTTTTCAGCAGAGCGAGACGGAACAGCAGAAACCGCCGTGATATAGGCATTATTTCCCAGGTACTCATTCAGTACCAGGCCCTGATTTTTCAATTCCTCCCGCATTTGCTGGTTAGGTAATTGGTAAAATTGCAGGATCACGTAATAGGTTTCAGCGCCGGATCGGCCCTTCTTTTGCAGCTCAAAGAAGTGCTGTGCATTCTCTGGAAGCGCAATAGTTCCTCCATTAAAAAGAACTTGCTCCCCTTCGAAAGTCGTCTGCCCCCAGGCCGATGCTCCCATGATCAGCAGCATGGCCAGCATAAGGACTTTACTTTTTAAAAAAGACATCAATATTATGAAATGCTATGGAGTAGAAGCGTTTTTTTGTCTTCTGCTCGCAGGTTAAGAAAATCAGGGAGTCACAAATGCTGAAAACCGATGCGCTTCAACAATGTCACTCCCCTAATGAATAAGAGGGTGCTTAGTGCGTATTTAAGCCGAATTATTCACCGCTAAATTCATCAACTAAGCACAATGAGCTTATTTTCAGCTCGTTAAAATTTATTTTCTTTGATTTATTATAGCCCAAATTTGGGCAAGCTTGCTTGCTCCTCATTCCTCTGTTTCGTTGGAAAAAAATGAAATAGGAAAAATTCCTTCTTTTTTTCCGCCTTACCGCTAAACGAGGATTTAAGCATGAATATTCCGGGTTAAAAGCCAAAATTCTTTGCCACAAAAGCTAATTTGCTTCGGATAAAATGGTTTTTAGACACGCTCCACCTCTTTACCACTTAAGAATAGGTTGACTGTGCTTCCCGGTAGGGGTTTCAATCACCACAAAATACCAGCCCGGTGATAAAGCCCCTACCGAAAGCCGGCTAGTGGTATGGCCAACTTCCCAACGCTTTACGGTCTGGCCCTGTGCATTGATAATGGACACCTGCTGAATGATTTGCCCCTTGGGTGCCTGAATATTGAGCTCCTCCCGCGCGGGCACAGGGAAGACCTTAAACTCCCCGGCCATGGCAGAGGCCAATACTTTATTCACCTTGATATTGATCACTTGCTCCAGGGACCAACCTTCCTGTGTGGCGAACAAAGTCACTGCATGGTCTTCTTCCAAGCTTCCACTCAAAGTGGCGGTTCCATCCTTATGGTCTTCCAGACTTAAAGTGGACGCCAGGTTTTCGGTGGCAATAGCAATAGCAATATCATATCCGGCCAATCCTTTAAAACTAATCGGATAATTAAAAGCAGATCCGGCCATGACTTCCATACTTTGCTCAGCAGTGAACGATAATGGATTATCGATGGCTTTAACGGTCAGGATATATTCCTGGAATAATTCCCATTTTGCCGTAGAGGCCTTTAGTTTCACTGCAAAACCTCCTTGTTTTGGGGAGGTCCCTGCCAGGGAATAAGCACCTTCTGTCTGAGCAAGTTGCAACCAGTTGGGAGCCTGCACTAACTCCAGGGTCACCGGCATATCAATTTCTGATTGTACTTCAATGTTATAGTGATAATCCTCATATTGATCAACTTCCATTGCCGGCAAAGAAGCAAAAGAAAGCGGATTATCAATATCGCTTACTACCACGCTGAATTGGTGGCCTGCCGTCATTTGCCCATCTGTAGCAGAAAGGCGAACACTGAAAGTCCCTATTTCATCCGGTGTACCGGTAAGCAGCAATTCATTATGGCCATTTTCGTGCATAGATAGCCATTCCGGCGCATATTCAAGTTCAAAGGAAAGGTCATTTCCATAGTCATGAGTGGCCTGAGCACTATAAGAGAATTCATGATATAACTGTGCTACTGTAGCAGAGGAAGAGGAAAAGGAAATAGGGTTTTGGCCAATTTCTTCCAACTGAAAATCATCCAAAAGCAATACCCCTTTGGCCGCGGCTGATGTGGCATAAAACCCGAGGTATAAACGTTCGCCCGCAGGAGCCAGGAAGGGCAAGGTAACCGTTTTCCACTGGTCATCTTTCGTGATCAACTCCCCTATTGGCAGTTCCATCAAATAATCAACATGGTTGCTGTCCGCCAGGTAAACTTTTAACTCCTCCTCGAACACTTCCTCTGTGAGGGCATCTGCTACTGCCTTTACTCTAAACGAAAGTTCAAAGCTTGCTCCCTCCTCCATCGCGATAGGAGCAGAAAACAGGATATCTTTTTTCGCGGTGGCCATACTGAAATCCATCATCATCGCTCCGGACCCGCCCTGATCAGCATCCTTATCAGATTCGGCCACATATTTCCAACTGATGCCATCTTCATTCACATCCTCCACACTCCATCCCAGAGGCACCATAGCTCCGGCTTCCGGCTGCTCATCAAAGAATTCCACATAAGGAAAGGTTGAAACTAATGGATCCTCCATAGTGGTAAATGACCATACCGAATTATTCAGACTGCTCCCATAGGAATTGAACGATTCCACTTTCCAATAATAGGTCTCCCCGAAGGCCAGATGATTCAGGTGATGATGAGGTTGCTCCACCGCTAATTCCTCTCCATTCAACACATTGGTTCCTTCCGGATCAGTACCCACAGACAATTTATACCCATCTGTTGCTCCTCCACCATCTGCCCAACTCAAATTTAATCCTTTCATAATATCTACCTCCTGCGCACTCATGGCCGGGGATGGAGCGTTGGCAGGAAGCGGAAACCCATTACTGATTTTTTCCCAGGTAATATCATCCAGCAACATTTTGGTCAGGGCCGAATGCGTTGCGTGCCTAAAGGCGATATAGGGTCCCTTGGCGTTGGGACTGAATAAAATGCTATATTGCTTATAAGTGCTGGTCAAATCAAACGTCTCTATTGTTTCGAAAGTCTCCGGATCTGTTGGATCGGTCATCAGCCCCACTTCTAAAATTAAATCGTAGTCCTCTACGGATTTCTTGGCCTGAAATACCAGGCGATTCACATCAAAATTTTTCACCCCGGGGCTCACCAAAATCAGAGGGGAATCCGCATCATTCATTCTCATCATGCGCATACAATAGGGGCCGGAAAAGTATTCCAAAGATCCACCAATTACTTCAGGGCAAGTCAATAAATCCCAGTCCGATTTTATCTGAGACCACTTTTCGGGCATGGATTTCTCCGCATCAAAGTTTTCAAAAAAGGTATTCAATGGCGCGTAGGAGGAACCACTTAAGCTGATGACACTTTCACCACCAACCGAATTACTTTCAAAAACTAAATCTGCTCCAAAAGAATTTACCTCCTCAGGGTTAAAATACAGATCGGCAATGGCCGTTTCTCCCGCTTGAATAGTCCCGCTAAAATCTGAGGAAAAAGGTCCCGAAGAGCTACTCCCCCGGATGATTAAAGCACTGCGACCTGTATTTTGAATTTCCAGAGGTACTTTGATGCGCCCGCCTACTGAAATAGCGGGGAAATCATAGGTATCCTTTCCCAAAACCATTACCGGCACCTGCTCAATCTCCCTCACGCTGATATTATCGATCCAAAAATTTCGAGGACTCCACGCCCAGGTGCTGTGCGCTCTCCATCTCATGTACACATCACTTCCTGCGTATGCTGAGAGATCAAAAATCTCCAGCTGATACTCCTCCATATGAGATTCAGGCGTCATTTCCCCTACGATAACCCAATTTTCCCCACCATCGGTCGACACTTCAAAATAAGTGGACATAAAAGGGCCGGATCTAGGGGCTGAATTACTACTGTTTTTCCAATAAAAGGAGATTTCTGTATTTTCCGGAAGGTTAAAGCGTGGCGTCGTCAGGGCGAAATCCCCTTTTTGCCATGGGCTCACATAGGCGCCCATTTTTCCTTTATAGATATCCAGCGCATAGTCCGCAATATCCACTGCAGCCCAATCATTATCAAATGACCAATCGGAAGAATCCGGCCAGTTGGTATTCACAATTCTATTAATCCGCTTTCCGCTGAAAGAACTGATATAGTAGTCTTCAAAATCCACATCAAAAGGGTATTCGTTGATCACCTTCTGCGCTGTGAAAGCCAGCACTGGAGAGCTGGTAGTTTCCTCTCCTTTCTTCGCCACAATTTGATAATAATAAGTGGTGGAGGAAGCCCATAGCTCCTGATGCTTATATTCATAAGATCCATCTGCCGCAACCACCTGATTTTCGGCAATCAGCTTTAAATCCTCTTCGGACTCTCCTAAATAAAAGTCATACCGATCGGTATTACAGAGGTCAAATTTGATTGCAGCATTCGCGTCCACTTTGGTCTCATTGTTACCAATGGAGGTCACATAGGGCGTACAGGGTTGATCACCACTGTTTTCATAATAAAATCTAACATTGGGGGTAGCGTCATTCCAGGGAGCATTTCCCGTATTATATTCCGGAAAAGCGCTATCACTTCCACAGATCATTTGCTCCCCAGGCTTAGAAGTCCCAAAGAATAACCCACTGGTGGCCATAGAATTGCCGGAATGGTTCTGCCAGTGAATGATGATATGGCTATCTCCATCATATTCAAAATCATCAATGTCAATCTCCATCCAACCCTCTCCATTTGCGGGATAAGCGATGTCTCCCTCAAATACCTGCGTGTAATTGGCCAGATCCGGATATGCCGGGGAAAGCTCCTCACTGCTTACCTGTCTGAGGTAAATTTTTTGTTGTTCAAAAGCATACTCCCAGCCACCAAAATTTTTATTCGCATAAAAAGCGAGTTTGTTAATAGACTTGGCATCTCCTAAATCCGTTGATTTATAAATAAAACTTCCCCAGGAATATTTCCAATTGATATAAACCGGATTAGTAGTTTGAAGCGTCCCATTTCCGATTTCTACAAAATTCTGAGCTTCCGCTTTCGGTAGGGTAAATACAGAAAACAAAATCCCAAAGAGTAAAAATAATCTTTTCATAAGCTAAGGTTAATAAGGTAAATGATAGGCGAAACAAGCACTACACGTTTGATATCAACTTTCAAACATTGACTGTTCCATGCTCACAATACTACACCTTAGCTTCTCCAAAAAAAATAGGGGCTTCCCCTCATTTTTACGTTAATTGATATCAAATTATCAAAAATAACGCTCCATAGGCTAAATCATGAACACCAAATGAGTAATTTTTCATAAATATCATATTAACACCCCTTTATCAAAGCTGAAAAATACGCTTGCCTATTCCCCCTCCTCTTTTCCTCCAAAAAAGCTAATATTTGCATTATTAACCTTCGTACCAAAGAAAGCCGGAGCTTCCGCCACAATACCCTTTTCTCCTAATTACCGACAGAGTATAATTCGTTGCTTTTATGTGACCTTTTTTCAATGTTCGGATTGCTTCAAGTCTCATTTTTCAATATTCTCTCTTTATTTTCATTCCATTTTGATAAAAAACGAAACAAAAAAGCAAAACAGTAATCAATACCGGCGAACTATCGAACCTGCCCCAGCAAGCCCTCATGCCGTGGTTTGGTCCAAAAAGGAAAGAAAGTTGATTACGTGGAAATATAGTGGAGATGCCTTCCTGATCAGTAACAGCGCTCAAAGCTCATCGCCAATTACTCACAACCAATTAATTGAGGTGGAAGAAGGAAATAATCCTGATAACTCCATTCCGCTAAAAAGGCTACTCACCTGTTCAAGTCTGAAAAATCATTCGTGAAAATTTGGGCAATTTGTGGCCAAAAAAATCGGAATCAAAAAAGGCCACAAGCTTGCTGAGGTGGTGTAACCTTTACCACAACAAACCAATGGCCTTTAAATACTAAAAAGCGTGTAGAAAAGCAGCGATTCCCGCTTTAATCATTCAAAATTTGTCCACAGGCTTATTAAAAGCCCATGTCCATATCATCGCCTCCACCGGAGGTACGCCCTTTAGATCTGCCTTTTTTACTATGGTTGGACTGACCAAAGTTATAGGTCAGCGCCAAATCCACGGTTTGGAACAACATATTAAAAGTCATGTCCTGATAGTAGTAGGGATCCCAGTTTTTAATTTGGAACTGCATCAAATTGAAAGGGTCATTTACCTTCAGGGTGGCGGACATCTTATTCTTCAGCATTTTTTGCTTCACCGCAATATTGGAAAAGATGAAGGCATCTCGCTCCCCATTGGTCACATTTCTGGGGGCGGAATATCGCACCATCGCCTGCAGGCTGGCACCTTTCCACAAATCAAAAGTATTGTTCATGCTCAGGTTATAGGCAAAACCTTCTGCCACGCTCAGTTCCGGATATTCATCCCCCGGATCCATATACTGATAGAATAAATTAGCCGATCCCATTACTTTCCACCAGTCGGTGGGCTGTGCCATTAACATGAAGTCAAAACCGGCATTTTGGGTGGAAGCCAAATTGGCATAAGTACTGTATACGATATCATCTTCCCGATAATTTACACGGGTAATGTCTTCAGTAGAGTAACGATAATAAGCGATAGAGCTCAACGATCCCCAGCTAAAATTATGCGTGTGACCCAGTTCATAACTATCGGTAAAGGAAGGACTCAAATAAGGATTACCTGTACGAATATTCTGCTCATTGGAACGATCCTCGAAGGGGTTCAGCTGGCGAACGCCGGGTCTGGAAACTCTTCTGGAATAACTGGCTTTTAATTTATCCTTATCCGTCAGGTTATAATTCAGATGCAGAGAAGGATAAAAAGCGAAATAATCATTCGGATATCGATCAGTCTCCTCCGTGATTAATTCAGAAGCAATCTGCGCCTGCTCCACCCGGAAACCTAACTGAGCTTGTAGTTTCTCACTGAACTTCCCGTTCATCACCCCATAAAAGGAGTTCACCAATTCATCATATACAAAATGGTTACTACGGCTGGGATCTGATATAAAATCCTCCCCGCTATCACTAGTGCTCACTTTCGTATTCTGATCAATTTTATTATAGGTCGTTTGCCAACCTGTTTCCAGCTTCCATTTTTGAGAAAGCGGATGCACATAATCCAGCTGAAAGTTGATATTGCGGTCATTATAATCCACATCATTAATCTCTCTGGTACCAAAGGTGGAATAACGAGTCATATCACCATTGGCAAAGGTGAAATTGGCGGTTAACTTCTGCCCCGGCTTATTAAAAGTACGCTCATAATCTATCCCAATGTTTTGATTGATGCCATCATCATTACTATTGGAAATTTGCTGAAACTCCGACAAGATATTGCCATCGGCATCTCTATTGCTGGTTAACAAATTATTATAGGAAGATCTACCCGAAAAATTCAGGCCTCCGTTCATTCCCAGGGTATTTTTTCCCCAGCTATATTCAGCCCCTAACTGAAACATATGAGAATCCCGCCCCATTTTCCGATCTGAGGTCTGCTCCATGATAGACTCTACCTGACCATCTTCATCAAAATTCGTTCTAAAAACATCCTGCTCCGCCAGGCGATTGCGCTGGCGAAAACTGTAGCTGGCATTTAAGTTCAATCCATCGCTGTAACGATTCACATTGGCCGACAAACCGTAATTGTCATAGGATCCGGCACTTGCGGTCACCCCTCCAAAGACGCCACCTTTGCGGTCTTTTTTCAATACCACATTGATGATTCCCGCGGAGCCCTCAGGGCTAAATTTGGCCGAAGGGTTGGTGATTACCTCCACTTTATCGATCATATTGGATGGAATCTGCTCCATTAAGGTGGCCGGATCAGAGCCCATTAATTTGGACGGTTTTCCATTAATCAAAATGCGCACATTCTCACTTCCTCTCAAAGAAATATTGCCATCCGTATCCACCTCAACCATAGGAATATTTTGCAAAACATCCTGAGCTACTCCCCCTTCGGCAGACAAATCACTGCCCACAGCATAGGTCTGGCGGTCTATAGAGTTCACATATAACTCCCGTTCCGCCTCCACTGTCACTTCGGAAAGTTCCTGCACCGCATCCGCCAATTGAATTCTACCCAAATTCACCGCTTCGGATCTTCCCGGAAAAAACTTCACTTTCTCCTCCAAAGTTACCTCCGCATAGCCCATGCTTTGCACTTTCACGATGAAGATGCCGGCAGGAATTTCTTTTAAAAGAAACTTCCCATTGTCTTCACTAATGGCCCCATCCACCAAGCTTTCCGGATTTTGCGCATCATATAATGAAATCGTTGCATAAGGCACGGCCTGACCTCCTGCATCATAAACCTCCCCACTTAAGGTTCCTATTTTAGGTCTTTCGTTCATTGGAGGTAATTTTCTTCCTCCCCCTGGGCCTTGAGCCATAGCAAAAAAATTAGCCACAAGCATCAGGCATAGTGCCAGGCTAAAAGTAATATTTTTCATTCCGATTATTGAGATGTTATTTCTGATGATAAAGTCTATTCAAAAATAGGGTAAGCAATCGAACATTTCGCCATTTTTTCTACCAACACGGTATATTCCTCAACCAACGGTCATGAATTAGTCCGATATTAAAAAAATTCATCCCCTAAGGGCTCGATTGATCAAAAGTGGAAGGCCATCGTTTTAGGAATTTGTTTATATAAAAAATAACAAAACCTAACATGCAGAATCGATACTTTAAAAAGGCGGAGACCATTGTGGCCATTGCACTTATCCTTGGAATGGTATGGGCCGGAAAGAAAATTGAAACCAATGCCAAAAAAATTAAATCCGCTTTCATTAGTCAGCATGATGATCCTTTAAAAGCCTATATGCCCTGGTGTGAAAATTAGCCCGAATAAATCATCCCCAGATTTGGCTATCCACCCGAAAGCACCTACTTGCAATGATTTTAGCTGGTTCTATTTCTATTTTCAACGGCCAAATTTGGGTGCCCTTATTTTCTAATCATCTTTTAGAAGGAGAAAACTCAAAATAGGAAAAATTCCTTCCTTTTTCTGCCTTGGTGCTCAACAAGGATTATGCATGAATATTCTGGGTTGAGTCAGAAAATCAGTTTAGACAATAGCCTACTGCCCGTTAAATAAGGGTTTTTAGACCTACAAAAAATCCTTAACTCCACAGGAGCTTCGCTAGTTCCGACATAATTGTTATCCGTGGATCTTTTTTGGATTTATCACATTCGTGTACCTTTGCGCCCATGAATGAAATTATCCAATCCTACGATCAGTGGGCAAATGCGGATTTCGCCTTACTCTGCCTGAGGCTAATCTCCGGCGCCTTTTTGCTTCGCCTAAGCATCCATAAAATCCGACATTATGAAGAAAGCCTGAAAACCTTCCCTGTATTTTGGGGATTGAAGCCCGAAAATGCACTCCGGCTGACCCTCATTTGTCAATTACTTTTTACGCCCCTCATGATGACGGGCTTATTTTTCCCTTTTGCAGTGAGTGGTTTGGTGATCATGTTTTTGGTAATCACTCTGGATGTTCATAAAGGATGGAGTTTTGCCGACCATGAATTTTCCCTGCATTACCTCACTTTTTATTTGATATTGCTACTATCAGGAGCTGGAAAATACAGTTTAGATGATGTGTGGTTTGGCCATTAAAGTGTTTAAATCGTAAATTTATTATTGATAAAAACCGAAACAAAAAAATCAAGGCTGTGACTAATGTCGGCGGGACAACGAACCTGATAACGGAATCCATCAAGGCGACATTTGGAGAATGCAGGTGACGGGTGAAATATTGCTAAAATGTCGCTGTGATGCCTTCTTGTCGCCAGCAGAACCTTTGTCTAACCGCCCATTGATCAAGGCCGGAGGGTTGATGTGGAAGATTTTATACTATAAAGTCAATACTGTAAAAGATAGTGATCTAGCTCATAAACAAGCGCTCAAATCAACCCTCATTGGGAACTAGATCATGCCTATAATTTGTACTTTTATAAAAAAGCCGTGTCATTCAGGATTAACCCGAACTATTCACCGCTAAATTTATTAACTGATCGCAAGTGGCTTAATTTAATTACAATATATTTTCTTTGATTTATAATAGCCCAAATTTGGTCAAGCTTGCTTTCTGCTCATTCATCTTTTTTGTAGGAAAAAACTCGAAATAGGAATGGCTTAATGGCTTTGCCCGTAATGAATGAGTCTAAATTCATTCGTGATCATTCGGGCCATTCGTGGCAAAAAAAATCTCAAAAGCTTCCCGCTGCTCTCATCGGTCAATAAAAAGTCCCGAACCAAAGAATTGGCCGGGACTCCTATTAAGTTTGAGCTAAAAAGCTCCGATGAGTATTCTTAAAACCCCTTGTAAACAAGAAGGTTAAAATTTCTATCCTTTTGGGGCTTAATACTTCACAATTTTCGTGACTTTATCCCCCAGGGAAGTTTTGACCTTCACGATGTAAACACCTGCAGTCCAATCCCCTGCTTTTACAGTTTCCTCCATATTGGCAGTTCCTCCCAACATTTTGCTGTAAACCGGACGACCGTTAACGTCAGTAACTACTAAAGATTCAAACTTTTCATTTTCTTTTCCCCGGTAAGTCACCTTCATTTCATCCTCTACCGGATTTGGTGAAACCCCGCCATATAGTTTTTCAGGATCTTCCCCATCTTCCACCACATTGATCGTCACTACTGAAGAAGAGTAAGTTCCTTCATCTGTGACCATTTCCGCACGGATTTCATAAATTCCGGCTTCATCAAAGTAAAGAATGGTCTGATAAGGGGAATCGGTCAACTCAGCTGAAATTTGACCATTTACATAAATGTAAACTTCAGCTATATAGGAGCTACTGGCTTCCACCTGAACAGGAACGGCATTATTCACAAAATAAACGGCTCCTTCTGTAGGATTAATCAATCGGATTTCATTATCCGGATCCTGGGTTACTGTCACAGTTGAAATCCCCGAGAAAGCCACCTGATTATTCTGATTGTAGGCAATGGCCTGAATTTCAAACTCTCCTTCATGTTCGAAGGTATATTCGTAATCATAGTTCGGGGTGGTAACAGAAGCGACTACGATTCCATTCACGCGGTAATCAATACGATCAACCGCTCCCTTAATTTCCACCTGGAAAATTTCAGTGGTTCCGGGAAGCAAAAGCTTACCATTATCCGGATTTACCAAGTGAACGGTTGCCTGTGTATTGGGCACCATTTCAAAAGTAACCTCTTCGGTGTCCATATAATGCTCGCCCGAAATATAAATTTTTGCATAGAGCATTTGTTTTCCGGAACCTGCTGGGGCATAGTCTATGCTAAAAGGAGCAGTGGTTACGGTTTCAGCCAATTCCCCATTAAGGAAATATTCTACATAATCCACTCGATTAAGGCTTCCAAAAATCTCAAATGGAACCTGACTTCCTTCTGTATATTGTGCGCCATCGGTTGGGCTGGCAATCGCATAAGTACCACCTTCAAAGTCGACTACAATATTTCTTTTGTCCTCGGCCACTAAGGTGTTGCCATAATATGCTTTGGCTTCCAATACTTTATCTCCACTTTGAGTAAAGGTATAATCCAGGGCAAAAGGTGCCTCTGTACGCTGACCAATTTTTCGGCCACCTACATAAAACTCTACCAGGTCCGTAGCAAAACCGTCAACTTCCACTGCCATATTCAAAGGCTCATTTGGCTTGACTAATTCCCCTTCTTCAGGAGTCACAAAATGAACCGTACCTTCCACCGCTATGGAAATTTCATTGGCGGAAGAGGTTAATACCTCATGCCCATTTTCAAAGGCCACCGCATAAATCTCCTGATTTCCAATCACGCTAAAAGCAGTAGTTGCTTCAAAAGGTGCTTCTGTGGCAACAGCCACTTCCAATCCATTGGCAAAATAACGCACCTCATCAATATTTCCGGTATAGCTTACCCGAAGTGGGACTTGCGTATTGACCAAATAACGCTCTCCGGCAGTTGGAGAAGTTAGGTTTAATACACCATGTACATCTTGTTTTACTGAAATATTAACCTGATTAGTTGATGTAGCCAATAATTCATTATTATCATCATAAGCCTTGGCCAACACTTTAAATTCTCCCACTTGTGTTAGGTCATAACTTGCGTGGAATGGAGAATTAGCGGAAGAAATCACGACCTGATCATTCAATAGGTAATCCATTCTTGCTACCCCATTAATGGCTCCGGAAATTTCCAATTGCATCGCATCTCCCACCAAATATTCCTGACCGTCGACAGGGTTGGTCAAAGAAATGGCTACATTCACCGGATCCACAATCTGCACAATACGCTGGGTGGTGGTCGCCAATACATTTCCAGCTTTCATCATTTTCGCAACAATCGGCAAATCATCTCCGGCCTGCTCAGTAACATAATTGAATTCATAAGGGGCGCTGTGTGCAGAACCTACCAATTCATTATTTAAATAATAATCAATCTGGTCAATATCCGTAGCCGTTGGAGTGGCTTTGAAAGGAATAGTGTTCCCTACCGTGAAGGTGGTGTTATTCGCCGGGCTTTCCCAGGAGATGGAATAATCATCCACTACTGAAATTTGGTGAACCCCTGAAGTGGCGATGACCTGCTCATCCTTCACCGCTTTAGCCATTACCGCATAATTTCCTGCTTCCTCAATCGCTTTGACACCCTCCGCATCATTAGTGAACCATTCATCATTCACATAGAAATCAATTTTATCAGCTTCTGCCCCTAACAAGTCCGCTTCGAAAGCAATCGCTTCCCCGACATCGTAAGTCTCTCCGGCTTTTGGTGAAATCAGATTTAATACCGCCTCATCTGGTTCTACTATGGTAAAAGTTGTACTGTTTTCATCCAGCACAGCTCCGTTCCAGTAAGCTTCGGCCTTTAAGGTATATGGACCCGCTTCCTCTAAAATTAAGTCATGCGTAAAAGGAGCAGCTACTGTAGCGATTTGAGTGCCGTTTAAAGTATAAACTACTTCGTCAACCACCTCTAAATTCCCTCCAACCTTCAGCTGAAAGGTTTCGCCTGCCGGTAATTGTGCTCCGGCTGCCGGGCTGGTCACTAACAAATTAATCTCCTCCGGATCTACCAATACGATTCTTCGAACACCACTCTCCGCAATAACATCCCCACTATAAAAACCTTGGGCAGTTAAGGCTGGATTGGCTTCTACCAAAGTGTGATTAAAGGTATATGGTGCTTCCTGCACCTGACCTACCGCCTGACCATTTACATAAAATTCTACATAATCAAAGTCAGCATCTGAGGCTTCCACTGTCAAAGGCACTTCGGAACCTTTCAGGAAGGCAGCGCCTTCTGCTGGTGTTTGCCAGGACAATTTACCGGACAGCTGATCAATATTAACGGTATGGGAAGTAGAAACGGCTTTTTCTTCTCCATCTTTATAAGACTTCGCCAAAACATGGTTGGCGCCCACCTGATGGAACTTATAGGTAATCTCATAGTGAGGGGCATCTTTTGAACTGCCTACCCACTCTTCATTGACATAGTAAGATACAGAATCTACCGGCGCTTCGGTGGTAGAGGCTTTAAATCCGACCTCAGCATCTCTCAGGTGATAGGAATCATCAAAAGGCTCCACCAAAGTAATATCGTAAGCATCCAGCTCTTGTTTGGTGATCTCAATACCATTCAACATCGGGTTTTCAACAATGGCTTCTAATTCAAGCGTTGCCAATCCGTTCAAAGCCACAAATGGAATATCGACGAAACCACCTGTTGCTGCTCCAAATCGCTCCACGATATCAAATCTACTCAATACGGTACGACCATTCATGATCACATCAAATACACGGTCACCCACTTCTGAAGTACCATGAAAACCATCTGCAAAAAACAGTCTCGCTGTATATTCCCCGGAGGCCAATGGAAATTCGTAAGAAAAAGTACCAGTGGTGGAGAAACGATGAGTATTGAAAATCTCTGTTTCCATTTGCGAAACATCGACCGCGTCATCGTACTTATTTATTGGAATTGAGTAAGTGTTATCGGAACCAAGATCTTTGATATACAGGGAAGGATTATTCTCATCATCCACGGACCAATCCAGGCCATCATCCTCCGTCAGCGCAATACCGCCAACATTTACACGATACAAAACATTGGAAGGGTGAACAATGAAGTCTAATGAGTTTTCTACCGACTGACCATTTTCATTAGTCGCCTTTACGATGATCGTTCCGGAATCTTTACCTTCCGTTGGAATATTTACGGTCATGGTATTTCCAGAAATGGAAGCTTCCACCAGGCTACCGGAATTGGATTTGATACTGTAAGTCAAAGGCTGACCTGAAAAATATTCATCCAAATTAAAAATCTGGTCCGGAAGACCATTTGCCCAGTCCATCGTAGGAAAAGGTTGAGTAACGGAAGGAGGAGTTGGCCCGGCCTCACTGATCGTAATTTTATAAGCATAAACAGCGGAATTACCGGCTTTCGCCTTGACCGTTAAGCTTTCGCGTACGGTGATTTTCTCACTGTTGGATCCGCCATTGGAACCGTTGCCCGGGGTGCTACCATCTAACGTCCAGCGAATAGCTGAAGAAGAAGTTAAACTTACGACTACCTCGTCCCCATTTGGACAAGCCGCAAAATTTATGTTCTGGGCGTTAGATACACCCATGCCGACGAATAAGGCCATAATTAGCCCCATCCAAAACTTTTGGTTACTCATAAAAACACTCAAACTTAATAGTCACTCAATTCCATTTCCGCTCAGGAGAGCAGAGAAAAAAACAAATAAAAACTTGACTAAACGCTAAAACACTATTCAGAAAAGTAGATTAAAACTTATTACTTATAATATTTAATTGTTTTAAAATTCAATACTAAAACTGTATTAAATCAAAAAAACAAATTATTAATTTACAAAAACTATCCTCCAACAAATTTAAAACTATCAAAAAATATAAAAACAACACTTTCTATTCCTTTACTAAAATTTTCTTTGATGTAAAAAAACATATATCTAATTCTCCCTTTTTATAAATTCTATTCTTCACTCTATTTCAAGATGTTACCAAAAATGCAAGCAGTATGCCGAAAATGCCTTCCGAAGGAAAAACTTAGACAAAGCCCTCATTTACACCTTGTTTGTGAATCAGCCGTTGGGTGAATCAATAGCACCGCCTTTCATTCCAATACTTTAAGAGGGCAATTCTATGACCAACCGGCTAATTGACTGATCAACAGTTGTTAAACAAAAACGATTCCAAGAAACAAAAAGAAGGAAAGGGAACTGCATTTTCCCTTTATAGTGAAAAAGTATTCACTAATTTCATCAGAAAATTGATGCAAATCGATCTAAAAAAATATTACTTTTTTATACAAAACGTATGTTTAATAAAATGGAGTGTAATAAGATAGCCATATAATTATATTTTGACAGGTCGTTTATCATGGCATTCCTAAAAAGTCAATTAAACAGCGTAATAATTACATTTAAACATTCCCCTAATTAAATTAAAAAAAAGGGCTCATTTTTTATTATTCTGTTAACCCAAAAAGCTCCTTCTGTTTAAGTATTGATTTTCAGCAGATTAAAGAAATTCTTGAAATTTCCCCTGACTTTTTAATCCATTTTTAATACAATTGGATCGTTTTTTGAAGGGCGGCCAAACACACTTTACAAAATGGAACCTGACGATAGCCAAACATTTTGCAATCAATCTGGGGTCGGAAAAATCCCTGGTATTGATGGCCGGCTCCTTCAAAAGCGCCCACTTCCATAGGCCAATTTGGCCGATACAATAGGGCTTCCAGCTTCAAATTTTCTTGTTCCAGAAATTCTTCCCAATCCTTCCCGCTTTGAATATTGGCCTGTTGCATACGCTCCTCCTGCTCCAAAAGAAATGCCTCATAAGGAATTTTATTCCAGGGAGAGGGGATCTCAATATTAACTTCCGTCTTCCAGGGAAGGGCCTCCAAATCATCCCCCACATTGGGTGCCCAGCTCAGAAAAAAGGGATTTATAGGCGCAGATTCGGCCTGCAAGGGGTAGTATTCATCCGCTAAGTCTGACAACAAATGTCCTAATTCATGGATAAAAATGACCTCGGCATATTCATTTTCAGCCCCAACGGTGGCCACCTGTTGATAGATACCTCCTCCTAAATAGGCAGTCCGGTTCCACAAAACCACCTTATAGTGGTGCTGTACGCTACTCAGCTCTTGGTTTAATCGGTGTAGGGCCAAGGTCAAGGCATAGCGATCAGCACCAAAAATATTGCTTTGTAAGCGCAGGTCGGCACTATTCTTTTTTAAATTAATGGCCTTCAGGCTAATCTGTTGACGATGTTCTTTAAAAGGGGGCGTGGATAATAAAGCATCCGATAACGCCCGGGCTTTCAATTCAAACTGACGCTGAGCGCCGGTATCATAATCCACGCCGATCAATAAAATACATAGCGGAGCATCTGCAGCCAGCGCTGGGTTCAGCTCCTTATAGTCTAGAGCAGGACAGGGAAGCGCTTTAATGGAGGAAATCGGCATTTGGGCGACCAGCTGATATTCTCCCGACACCCTGGAAAGCAGCCTTACAGCATAGGCAGTGGGTAATTTTGGAAAGCGAAGGCTGGCCTGAAAACTTGCTGTACTATCCTTTGCCCCAGGCGTGGTTAAAAAATCAGTCCACAGGGTACTCAGCTGACTGCTATAAAGGGTGTCACCCGATTGATTCAACAATTGAAATTGATGACTTCCTCCTTCCTTTATGGCAGGAAAAGAATAAGCGGGGGCGCTTTCCAGAAAAAATCCCACGGAACGAATTTTTTCCTGCTCCCAATTGCCCTCATGATAAAAATCCCATCTCACAATAGGTTGCGCCCACAAAAGGAGAGGGCAAGTGCATAGCAGTAAAAGAAGGCTTATTTTTTTCCGCATAAAAAAGGTCGTTGGCTTTTGTTCCAACGACCCTTAAATTAATTTTTTTTCCACCAGAAGACAATCATTCTCCGGCGTCTTGAAATATCCGTAGGTTCTAGTTTCCAAAAAGTATCCGGTTGCATGAGCAACAAACCACCCTTGTCCACTTTTAAATCATTTATTCTACCTGCAGAAGTAAACAATTCCAGAGAGCCGGTCTGCTCTCCCAAAGCATCTAATGGCATAATGCCCCAAACTAATTTTTCCTCTTCGGGCAAATCAGCACCCTGATCACCGGCCAGGGCACTTTGCTTCTCTATTTGATTGATCCGCTGCGGCGTCAATGGTAGCTCATGCGTCTTCCCATACCAAAGGCTTGTCGCTACCAATTCCAGCCCACCCTCAAATTGCTGCTGAAATTGTCTGAAGTTATCGGTTTCCAACATGAGCGGAAGTGTCTCCATCTTCGTAACAATATCCGGCATACAAAAGGATTCCCGGGTATTGGCTTTATCCTGTAGCCAGCTGAAAAGACTGTTGGCTAGGCCGCGGGTCTCCTCTGAGGTCCACATTTGCGGAATAATAGCATAACCTTCTCCCTTTTCTATTGCGGGCAATTTCACCTCCCGCGGAGCATCTGTTGGGCTGGAAGGGCTTCCACCGGTTAACTGATCCATCATTTTCTGCAAACGACGTCTGAGGCGGTTTTGCAATTTCACCGGAGCAAGCACACGTACTCCCTCCCCAAAACGAATCAGCTCTTCTTCCAGATCGGAATTCAGCTTGAGCTTCAACTTTATCTCCACGCCACTTTCGTCAACTTTTAAAACCTGCTGACTTTTGTGTATAGGCTGGGAAAGGATAAAAGGCGCCTGTTGAAAATCAAAATGCAGACTCACTTCCTCCTCCATATCATCTGCAGGATTGGTTACCCCAATCAAGGATTCAAAATGTTCCCGTAAATCCACACGGGTATTGGCCACATATTGGATTTCCGAATTACTCAATCCCTGCAGACGATCCAGTGCCAGCGTTTGAATGGGGGCTGCCGCCCCCCGGACACCAATAATAAACCAACGATTTCTAAATTCCTTTAATAAGTAAGGATGAAAAACAAATTGCTGAGGTTCGGCCGACCGCAGATCCTGGTAAACCACTTCCAATGCTTTTCGCTGCTTAATATTATCGCGCACCTGCGTCAAATAATTCAGGCTGCTTTCTGATTCCTGATCTTCAAACTGGAACACATTTTCCTCCGGAAACCGATGAGCCTCCACTTTATCCCCCAGCCGCTGAATGAGTCCGGCAATATCATTATAATAGGAAAAGCTCTGAAATTCTGATAAATCTTCCACTACACTACTCAAGCGAGCAAAATCATTCTTGGTCAGTGGTAGTTTGGTAATGGAGAATTCGGGATCTTTATATCGGTAATACTTTCGTGAAAGCACTTCAATGTCCGCATTGTAACCTAATTCATCGGAACGCAACATTTGCAAATCAAGCTGAACGGTCCGCTTTCCTACTTTCTTATCTTCTTCCATTTCCCCCGCATCACGCAAAGCCTGGGTACAAATATCTATCAGATTTTCCAGCGTATAATTTCCGGAGGGGTCTCGCAAACAATTGTCTATCGCCTTATACCTGATGAGCGCGCTACGATTTACTGCCATAAGGATCCTATTTTAAAAAGTTTTGGCAGACTAAAGCCCACCAAAAGGTGCATATATTGATGTTGAACATGAATAGACCAATAAAATTGATCCTAACAGCTTACAAAAAACATAAAATAGGAAAAAGATCCAAAAGTTCCCCCAGCCGGAAATCAGATTAAATAAAAACAAAAAAAGAATTTCAGCCTATCCGGCTGATGGAGACCGGATTACGAATTTCATCCAATTTTGAATGCATCACCTTAAACCAGAGCGGGGGTAAAAAAGCCAACAATATCATCCCGGGATAACCTGTAGGTAACTGCGGAGCCTCCTCATGATGGCGCAGGATCTGATATTTACGAGAGGCCAAATAATGATGATCAGAATGCCGGGACAACTCAAATAAGGTCGCCCGCCCCCATTGGTGGTTGGAGTTCCAGGAATGGCAGGCGCGAGTCCTTTCATAGGAACCATCCTCCAGTTGTTTTCTTAATAGCCCATAATGCTCAATATAATTGACTGATTCCAATAACAAACAGCCCAACAGGGCGGCCAGTAAATAAGCCAAAAATACCTTAGGCGATGTCAGAAAGAAAATCAGGCTCAACCAAACAAGCTGCATGGTCAAAAATTGTAACATTTCATTATGCCAGGACCAGGTGGTGCCATATTTTCTCTGAACACTTTTCGCCGCCAGCTTCCAGGCGGACTGCCAGGAAAACACCATGGACCGTCCCCAAAAGAAAAAGATATTTTCACCCTTTCGAGCAGTAGCCGGATCCAGAGGAGTGGCCACATAGCGATGATGTCCCCGATTATGCTCAATAAAAAAATGCATGTAAAGGGAAGACATCAACAAGAACTTGGCGGTCCATTGCATAAAAGGTGACTTTCGATGCCCCAGTTCATGCGCAACATTAATCCCAAAAACACCACACATTAACCCCATGCTCATGATGTGTCCCACGAAGGTCAGATTCGACATTTCCACAGCCATGATTTTTAAAAAAAGCCACAAAATTCCAAACTGACAGCCCGCGGCCAAAAGTAAGAGAAAATCGAAAATACGGTTGGCCTTTAATTGCTCTTCCTCGGATAAGCCCGGATTGGACACATCAGGACGTAAAAACAACTCCAGCAGCGGAATAAAGCCAAAAGCATAAAAAAAGGGAATAAATGATGCCCATTCTTCCCATTGAAAACTAAGGTAAACCAATAGGGGCAGGATAAAGGCAATCAGGTATTTCAGCAAATATCGAAAATAAAAAAGCATAGACTTGAAAGTTTCTTTGATAGAAATTAATCAAATCCATGCTTTTTTACAACGCTAGCTAGCGATCTGTCAGGGGATTGCAAGCTACCCAAAATCGCAAAAGCAATACATTAAGGCTACTTCATACTTACCGGTGGCAGCTGCAAAACGACTAAGGAAGGGCATATTTTGGCTTATTGAGCGCAATTTTCCTTTTTCACAAAAAGCCCCAATGAGGTCATTTTGCTTTCCCCTCATTCATCTGTTTCGTCAGAAAAAGCTCGAAATAGTAAACTATTCCTTCATTATTTCCGCCTTACAACTAAACCAGAATTTAAGTGTGAATAATCCGGCTTATATAAAATTTATTCAATGGCCAGTCAGGCTTATTGTAAAAACGCCAGTTGCCTTTCAAAAATTTCGAATTGGTAATTCATCCTGTAAACCAACCAGCACTTATTTATCTAGTGGGGCAATTTATGCTTGACCTGTGCGTAAGCAAAAGTTCCCAGCATCGCTGATAAAATAGTCACCAACATAAAGGAAGCTCCTGTACCCACCAGCATATACATCGGGCCCGGGCAAGAACCAGTTAATGCCCAACCCAGACCGAAGATGATTCCTCCGTAAATATAGCGCTTGGGCGAACCCGTTTTATCCGCTGGAGCAATCACCTGGCCTTTTTTATCCCGCATTTCAATACGTTTCATAAAATAAGTCCCTAAAGCACCCACCATTACAGCTGAACCGATCACGCCATACATATGGAAGGATTCAAACTGGAACATTTCAAAAATTCTAAACCAGGAAATGATTTCTGCTTTTGTAAAAACAATACCAAAAGCGATTCCCAATAATATATATTTTATACCTCTTTGTATCATGACTAATTAAGATAATAGATAAGGAAATACCACATGTACCATTACTAAACCGCCGGTAAAAAATCCGATTACAGCGAATAAAGACATTTTTTGGAAATTTGATAGTCCGCTAATAGCATGACCTGAGGTACAACCCCCGGCATATCGGGCTCCGAACCCTACTAAAAAACCACCACCTATTAAGGTCAAAAAGCCTGACAGATGAGTCAGCTGACCCCAACCCATGATTTCCGTAGGGTAAAAATGGTCATGAAAACTGGTAAT
Source organism: Persicobacter diffluens (assembly GCF_036244895.1). Taxonomy (NCBI): domain Bacteria; kingdom Pseudomonadati; phylum Bacteroidota; class Cytophagia; order Cytophagales; family Persicobacteraceae; genus Persicobacter; species Persicobacter diffluens. The sequence goes on along the minus strand of NZ_BQKE01000003.1, from coordinate 421,756 downwards.
GTGTATTTTTTCCAAGGCTGCTGCCGTACCTGCAGAAACTGCTACGCCACCATGCGCCCCATTCATCCAATGATAGGCAATAGAAGCACCCAAAAAGGAACCTAACACAAATAATAAGTTCCATCGCTGGCTTTTCCAGTCAAAATTGAAAAATTCATTTTTCTTGCCGGCACCAACAATGCTACAAGCCGTTCGCAAGGTTGCGGATATACCAAAACTTTTTCCCCAATATAAAAGGGTCAAATACACCAATCCAATGATAGGCCCTGCCACCCACCATGGCCAAGGCTGATTAATCCAATCCAACATTTAATTAATTGCTATTTTTTATGTAAAAATGATTGATTCAATTCCAAATTTTCGGGCGCCTGTGAAAAGGTATCCTGTAGGCGTTCCACCAAAATGAATAAGCCCATTACTAAAACAAACCAGCCAAAAAGCACTTTGAGCTTTCCTCCGCTAACATGTTTATTTAGTCTGGCTCCTGCCAAAATACCCACCAAGGCTAATGCGACAAACTGCAAAAGCAATGCCCAATCCACCTGATAAGTGACATTTGAAGCATTCAAAATGTCCGTTAGAAAACCAAACAGAGAATTAATGGTAATAATCACCAAAGAAGTCCCCATTGCTTTTTTTACCGGCAACTTTCCAACAAACATCAGGGTGGGAATGATCACAAATCCTCCACCGGCCCCCAGCATCCCCGTTAACAAACCAATGAATAAGCCGGCAAAAGCTAAGCCAAACGGATGAACAGGACCTGTTGCCAACTGCTCTCCCCTACCCCGAATCATGGCGACAGAAGAAATCACCATTACAATGGCAAAAACCAGCATAAAGGCCAGATCATCGGTCAATACCCATGACTCAAACTCCCACAACACTTCCGGAATAAGCGGAACTACCACTGCACGTGCGAAATAAACCGAAATTAAAGCGGGTATTCCCAGCCAAAGGGATTGCCGGAAATCCACTTGTCCATTTCGCCAAAATCGATACGCGCCCACAGAAGCTGCCATGCCTACAATAAATAAAGAATAGGCAGTGGCTTCTCTCGCCCCGAGTCCCAACAAATAGGTTAATACCGGAACAGTGAGAATGGATCCTCCTCCTCCGATCAATCCCAGCGTTAGGCCAATAAACAAGGCGGCCATCAGTGCCAAGGTCAGTAAGGTCATTGTTTGTTTGTTGATTTGTTACAAAGAAAAAGCAATCCATTTCAGCTTACAGTAACAAAAGTCACTTTTGAAGATTTAATCCAAAATTGGTGTAAGGATATTTTGGAAAGCCTCGTCTGCTGTGAACAAGAAACCCTTTATTTTAGGTTAAAAAAAAGGGTTCAACTATTGGTCCAATACAGCTGTCGCCATTCCTGATTTGATCTAAACCCCAATAATTCAGCGGTAGATTCAATAGGCCACGTTTGAAACTTAATTATTGATATTTTTTAGGTGGTTTTGCTATTTTTTTATTGGCCCATATACGGGCAAGCCAGCTTTCTCCTCCTATATCTGCTTTGCTGGAAAAAATTTGAAATAAGAGACTGTTCCTTCATATTCCCCGCCTTGCCGCCCAAGGAGGGTTTTATCACGGATAAATTCAGACTAAGGTGGCTAATCCATCGATTATAGTTCCGAAAAGCTATCCTATTTCGATTTTTTTACCCAAAAGCTGATTTTGGTTTGATTTTGGCAAAAAAGAAAGCCGTAAATTAGCCCTTGAAAATTAACTATTATGGAAAAATTGGCGATTGGTACCATCTTCAAACTCAATGGTCGTTCACTTAAAGTGGAACAAATTTCACAGCAACAATATGGCGACGATCCGAATTTGTATGAGGTATATCTTACTGATAAAGCAATTTATCGCAACCGGAATATCATCAGTACACACCGGGTGAATACCTGGATAGCGGAGGGAAGAATAGAAATTGTAGCAAATAAATAAGGCAGTGAAAAATCACTGCCTTTTTGCTTTTTATTAAAAATTTGCCAGCATTACTTTACTAATTTTCTGGCAGATTTATCACTTTTTACTTTCTGGAAAGTAGTGGTTTCGTTGTCGGCATCCAATGCATTTACTTTCTTCTGAGAAGCGGCTCTGCTACGGCCTACTTTATCACTTTTAGTTTGCTGCGCAACAAAATCAGCCGCGGGTGCCTGTGTCGTCATTTTTGAAATTCTTTCCTTCGCTACAGCAGTCTTATTACTTTTTACTTCCTGTGCATTAACACTGATGGAAAGCGCCATGGCGAAACCGAATACTAGGGCATTTTTCATTTCAAGATATTTTTAGATTTTACCATTATCCTTTCACTTATATCAGTGCAAATACCGGGCAAAATCCACATCATAAAAATAGCATTATTTTAAGACTAGCACATCCGAAAATTTAAGCCCAACTTCAGATTTAAAGCGCTATTCGGCAAAAATTCAATTGTCAGATCAAAAGGCCATTCCTAATTAATCTATATTCTGAATTTAAGGGGTTTTTCATTAAATGAATGGATGAAATAAAAGCCGAAACAGGCATGCTTAAATCCTGATGTAGCGGTAAAGCAAGGCAAAAAAAATGAAAAAATAATTCCTTATACTGGGGTCTTTCCAAGGAAGCGGGTGAAAGTGGAGAAAGTAAAAATCAGATGATACTTCATAACTCGCTGAGCCAAAACCCCTGGAGGAGGTTTATTGAATCTAGCGTTGTGTGGATTGTATTTGGGAGCATTTGGCGCTCATTTCTCCTCTATTTTGCCGTTGACTTTCGGGGGAAAAAATCGCACCATCAATTCCCATTTGAGTAACTCCTCTCGATCACTGGTCTTTGCGTCCTCGCTAAGACCCAAAATTAAATGAGCGTCCGCTCAATCCACTATATTTTGTTCGCTCCTTCCCATCTTTAAAAATCAATTCTAAAACTCATTGGATGAAATATGAGGGCAAAACATTCTTCTATAATGAAATACACTCATTTTTCATTTTTTCTTGATAAAAAACGAAACAAAAAAATCAAGGCTGTGATCAATGTTGGCGGGCCAAAGAACCTGCTGACGGAATCCATCAAGGCGACATTTGAAGAGGACGGAAACTAGTCAATGCTTTCAGAAATGTCGCTGTGATGCCTTCTTTTCGCCAGCAGAACCTTTGGCTTGCCGCCCATTGATCAAGGCCGATTGTTGAAATGGAAGGTACCGCAGCAACCCAATCCACAAAGGCAACTTTAAAATAATTCGTGCAAATTAGTGTAATTCGCGGTTAAAAAAACCTCACCAACATTCCTGCACTAAGTTCCAATAAGCAGCAAACGCCCCAATTGGAGTAGGCTCCATATTCTCCTAACCAAATGAAGAAGAAAAATTGGACAAAATAAAAAGGCAGCGATTACTCACTGCCTTGAACTGTCCTTGAATTACTCAAGGGATCTATCTTACTAATTTTCTAGCGGATTTATCACTTTTTACTTTCTGAAAAGTAGTGGTTTCGTTGTCGGCATCCAATGCATTTACTTTCTCCTGAGAAGCGACTCTGCTACGGCCTACTTTATCGCTTTTAGTTTGTGGTGCAACAAAATCAGCCGCGGGTGCCTGTGTCGTCATTTTTGAAATTCTTTCCTTCGCTACAGCAGTCTTATTACTTTTTACTTCCTGTGCATTAACACTGATGGCAAGTGCCATGGCGAATCCAAATACTAAGGCATTTTTCATTTCAAGATATTTTTAAATTTTACCATTATCCTTTCACTTATATCAGTGCAAAGACCGGGCAAAACCCACATTAAAAATATAATTTTACCAAGACTACCCTTTAGTTAAAAAAAGGGACGCATTAAAAAATTCACCTCATCGGCTCATGATTTCAAATAATTATTTTAAGTCCATTTAACCGCAAACCACCCTGGACCAAAAGAACAAATTATTTCAAATAATCCCCTAAAAATTCAACCTAGAAAAAATAAAACTTTCCTCAAGATTTTTTTAAAGCTGATTGAAGCAATGGGTTTTTTCTTCTCATTTTATCAGAACCGACCCGAATTTTGCTTTGCTTTCCCTTGCGGAATAAGGACTTTTGAGAAGGCGGATTTCCCCATCGATTCTTTTGAAGCATAGCACGATCTGATCTAATAATTTGAGCCTTCCCATACGGTAAATGAAGGATTTTTAGATTATTATGATTAGGCGCCCATAATATAGCCTCCGTACGATTTTGAGCAAACAGTCCGCTAGAAACCAGCAGTAAAAAAAGTAATATACTTATCTTCATAATCGGATCCTTTGTATAATTAACTCCAATTATGAATACTTGGATTCAAGCGCTCAATATGCCTTATTTGGCATTAATACCGAAATGAAGGGGATTTTATGTCAACCACTTTCATCATAAAAAACTTGCCTTTAATTGCATCCCCAGATCCAGAGGATTCAAATAAATATTAATGAAGAAGGTGATTTTTAACCCCAAAAAAAAATTGCACAAAAAAAGGAACACCAGGTTCCCTTTTCTTATATCCAATACCTAAGCTAGGCCTATACTTTTTCCCAAAGCGAATCCACAAAATACTCCTTTTCATCCTTAAACTCTTTTCGGACATAAAACCCGGTACGAAAAGCCAATCGGTCGATCTGCTCTCCTGAGAATTTCCGACTCAATTCGGTGTGAATTAATTCATTTTTTCGAAACAAAAATGACTTATCCATGGCCGAGAAATAAACAATTTGCTTTTCCAGACTCACCAAATAACTATTCACAAAGCCACGAACCGGATCATAATGGGAATAGAATTCAAAAGCATCCAGATTAAAATTGGCGCCCAACTCCCGATTCATCCGCTTCAACAAATTCAAATTAAAGTCAGCGGTAACACCGGCTTTATCATTATAGGCCTGTTCAATTAATGCCGGATTTTTCTGCAGGTCCATGCCCACCAAGAGCAAATCCCCAGAATTCATGGAATTGGCAATCATTTGAATAAAAGCCTCCGCTTCCGCAGGCTGAAAATTCCCAATATTGGAGCCTAAAAACAAAAATAGTTTCGGGTGTGGATCAACCTTTAAGGAAGGTAAAATATGGAAATAATCACCCGCGAGCACATCAATGGACAGCGTGGGCAAATCCTCCAACATATGCGCTTTGAGTTGGCCCAGCACATCCCGGGAAATATCCATAGGCCGGTAAACAAAATCCATTTCCCGGCGCAACATTTCCTGTAAGAGGGTTTTCGTTTTGGAACCATCACCAGCGCCTAATTCTACCACCTCAAAAGCCTCTTTGAAGGGAAGTGCATCAACAATGCTGCCCCCCTTTTTTTCAAATATTTCTGCTTCGGAGCGGGTCAGGTAATATTCCGGAAGTTCCATAATCTGCTGGAAAATGCGATCTCCGGCAGCATCATAAAAATATTTGGAAGGAATAAATTTTTGAGGGGATTCAAAACCGCGTTCTATATCTACTTTGAAATTAAATTGATCACTCATGAACTAAAATTTAAAGAGATTCAGCCAAACGGATTCCGGTGAATTGCCAGGCCAATTGTGGATGGAAAAAATTTCGGTAGGTTTTGCGCGCATGCCCCGGAGAAGTGGCAACAGAAGCCCCTCTAAGGACCATCTGGCTTACCATAAATTTTCCGTTGTATTCTCCCACCGCGCCCGCCGCTTTTTGATATTTAGGATAGGGCAAATAGGCCGACTGCGTCCATTCCCAGCGCTTGCCCCAGGCGAACAAATCAGCCGCCGCCTCCCATTCAAATTCCGTGGGCAACCTCAAACCCCTCCATTGGGCATAGGCGAAAGCTTCATAATAATTGACATGACAGAGAATTTCTTCCCGTCTCACGGGCACTCTGCCTTCCATGGTGAAATGCACCCAATCCTGCCCTTCCTTCTCCCAATATAGCGGTGCCTTTCTTTCATTTTGATTCACCCAATCCCAGCCTTCAGAATGCCAAAACTCATGTCTTTTATAGCCATCTTCTTCTATAAAAGCCATAAAGTCACTATTGGTGACCAAATCCTTGCGAATCCTGTAAGGGTTTAAAAAAGCCTGATGACGGTTCAGTTCATTATCGAAACAAAAGCCTTCCCCCTCAAAGCCGATATCTACCATTCCTCCCTCCTGCTCCAGCCAGCCTCTCTCCTCATTAATCTGGTGTAATAAAGCACCACCCTGCTTATAAACCGGATAAAGCGGATTCAGGCTAAAAGTAAACTTGGTGTCGGTCCAAAAAAGTTCCTGATGCTGTTGTTCATGCTGCAGGCCCAGCTCTATTAAATCCCGTACTTCAGGACTCAACTGCTCTTCCTGCTGCAAAAAAGCCTGCATATGCGCATCTACATAAGCACGGTATTCCATCACTTCCTCTACTGTTGGGCGGGACATCCATCCCCGATGCGGACGAGCCACCCGATCACCAACAGACTCATAATAAGAATTGAAAACATAACGATAACGAGGGTGGAAAACCTGGTAATCGGATAAATTTGGGCTTAGGATCATTTCCTCGAAAAACCAGGTGGTATGTGCCAAATGCCACTTTGGGGGACTGACATCTACTACTGGCTGAGGGACAAAATCTTCGGTTTTTAGGGGTTCGACCAACTGCAGGGAATGACTCCGTACTTCCTGGTACTTTTTCAATAAGATCACAAATAAAGCGTTAGATTTAAGATGATTGTGTTAAATAAATTAGGACATTTACCCTATAAATCAAACTTATCCTAAAAAATATAATCTTACCGAGAAATTAATTAACATAAAATGTAGGAATCCTGAACCGAATGATGCATGAAGAAGTCTTCGTTTAGCTGCAAGGCAGGAAAAATGAAGGAATTTTCCCTATTTCGAATTTTTCCCAACGATGCAGATGAATGAGAAGAAAGCAAGCTTGGCCAAATTTGGGCTATAATAATTTAAAGAAAATAAGTTTTAAAGACCTGAAATTAAGTCACTTTTGCTTGATCAATAAATCCGGCGGTGAATAATTCGGGTTAAATTCAGCGGAGAATATCCGGGCTAATTTCCTCAAAAAAAGGCTTTGATTTTGGTGGAGCATTATACTAAAAAAAGCGGTATCGTGAATAAACAAGACACCGCTTCAATATTGCAGTTGATTAAACCGAAATCCCTATTTACAAGGATTTTCAAATAAGCTTTAAATTTATTACCGAATCAATACCGGTTTATTTGGGGAGCATTTTGGCATTTCAAAAATTGCTAGAGCCCTATACCTCCACCCAGCACCCTGCTGATCAAGGAACTTCCAAATTCAGAAGGATTCGCCCTTACTTCGCGCTCTCTTTCTTCCATTTTGATAAACATGCCGTCCAGGGCTTTTTCCGTCACATAAGCCCCAAGTGTTTCCGCATCTATGGTTCCACTCGAAAAAGGATAAGCATTATAAACCCCGGCAAAAGCCCGGTACAAATCATTTGTGGATTGGCCCGCCAGAATTTCCTGATCCAGCTGCTTGTTTATTGGTGTCCCGTAAGCTTCCATCAGCTGATCAAAAGCTTCTGCTTTCAGGTATTCGGTCGCTTCGTTGCCATTAGCCCCATACAAAATGCTGGCGGCATCAGTGAAGGTAAGATCAGCGATGGCGCCCTTAATGATTTCCGTAGCGGCATCACTGGCCGCTTCTGCCGAACGGTTAATGCCCAATTCTACCTGCTCCATATCTACTACTGCAGCCACCAGCGCTTTGATAGTTGCATTTTCCAACACCTTTTGCGCTTCCGGTGGGAGAGGAATTTTCACCTCTTCATCGCCATAATAACCATCTTCCACCCCTAAAACATCAACGGCACTGTCTACGCCAATATCCAACACTTCTTTAAAGGCTGCGGATACCTCTCCTTGGCTCAGTTTTTCTACCACCTCACAGGCCGTAAAAAAACTGCCTGCAATCAACAGGCAGTAAATCAATTTTTTCATAATAAATAGGTTAAACTCAGATTATGATTCTACAGATGTTTTCAGTGTTTCTACCTCCTCTCTCAACTTCACGAGCTCTGTTTCATCAAATTGAATTCCAAGCAAACCATTTTGTTTCAAATGATCAATATAAAATGGCATTTTTATCGTTCTAAGGTATTGTTCTTTTCCACCGGACAAAGCATCCTGCTCTCTTTGCAAGAATTCCTGCGCCCCATTTCGAATAATGTCTTTTTCTACGGCCACTAAATCGCCTCCTTTTTCGGGTCCAAAGAAATCAATATCGCTCAAACCGATGATCTTGCTATCATCTCCTCCCATAACAGCACGGGTTGCCTCATTAATGATCACCATCCTACATTCGGCATCCTTCAAAAAGACTTTATTGGGTAGCTGGTCCAAAATTTTCTTGAAGACATTCGCCAGGTCCTCCGAACGTTGTTTTTCTTCATTCAGCTCGGCTTCTTTTTCCTCTCTTAATCGATGGAAATTTTCCTGAGTGGCCTGTAGTTCTTCCAAATTCTGGCGTAATTCCTCTTCCTGCTGGCGGGTCTCGTGCTCACTTTCCTGCAAACGTTTCATCATTTGCTTGGTATTGATCGCAATTTTCCAGGAAGAAAGAGCGCTTGCCACATTATTCCCCAGCTTATCTAAAAATTCCATTTGGAACTCTTCGATCTTTTCAAAAGAGGCCAATTCCAAAATGCCATGCACCTCTTCATTAAAAATTAAAGGCATCACCGTTACACAGGTGGGCAAAGCCTCTCCAAGACCGGAAGTAATTTTCAAATAGTCTTGGGGTACTTCTGTAAGATAGATCGTTTCCTTTTCCAAATATGCCTGCCCGACTAATCCTTCTCCAACCTGAATTTCAGCTTGCTGATATTTCTTACGACCATAGGCATAGCAAGCGGCCATTTTCATCACTGCCTTGCCTTCATCAGTTTCCTCCACCACATATAAGGCCCCCTGATTGGCATCAAGATATCGCACCAAATCGGACAGGAAAAGATCAAAAGCAGTATCCTGCTGATCATTATTTATTTCTCTTAAAATTGAGGTGAATTTGGCCAGCCCTTCATTGGACCAGTTGCGTTTTTCTTCTTTTAAGCTGATTTCTGCCAAACGATCACGTAAGGCGATCAAGCTTTTGCCTAAACGATCGTTTTCATTCATTAACTCGAGCTCCTGTACATTTTCGCCCTTGGCCCCCAAATTCTCCACAAAATCAGTGGTTTTAGAGAGGTAGTTGCTAAAATCAAACAAATGCTCACGGTATGGGGTGGACCAATTCTTCTTTTTACTAGGCCGCACCTCACCCCATTTGCCGGAATACAAAGTATCCAGGCCTACCAAAATGGCTCCGATTTGCTTACCAACAGACTTGGTAAAGAAGAAAATCAGCCAAGTGGCCACAATGTAATATCCTATAATAATGGCATAAAACACCGTAAAAAATTGACTTACCCTCTCATTATCAAAGTCATGCAAAAAATAGTAAGTCAATAATGAAAGAAGCAATGGAAAAAGTACAGTGATGCATATCACCGTTACCGCCAGCGGGTGAGTGAAAAATTTTCTCATATACAATAGTTGGTCATCCTATAATTTTAAAAAATCAATTCCCGTCTTCCAGATAAAACAGCGGAATTGTGCTGTAAAGATAAGGTAATATTCTTCACCTTATTCTAATAAAATGTATAAAAATATTCTTTATGGTGCAATTAATTACATATAAAATCATTCCATGAGTTTCCTTATTCGCGCTCCTTGAATTGCTTAATTTACTTAAGGATGCATGGCTTAAAAAATAAAGACCTTTCTCTCTTGCCCCGAATTATTCATCACATATTTATTTACTTCCTCCAAGTCACTCACCATCATTTCATTACTTGTATTTTTAATCCCCCCAATTTGGGTAAGCTAGCATTCTCCTCCATCATCTGCTTGTTTGGAAAAAAACGAATTAGGAAAAATCCTTCATTTTTCCCGCCTTGCAGTTATACGCGGACTTAAGCATACCTTATGCGGGCAACGAAATTTTCAGACTGGCGGCAGAAGAATGGGGCAGAAAGTATGCATCATTCGGGCTGATTGCTTCTCCATTCCCTCATAAATAAAAAAGGGAAGCCATTTTCAAGCTTCCCTTCTGTTGTTATTATTGACTCCTATCAATATTCAATTGTCCATCCTTATTTGCTTTTAGTCCAAAGCTGCTCCATATCCTCCAGGGACTTCCCTTTAGTTTCCGGAATCATTTTCCAAACGAAAAGTGCCGAAAGCAAACTCATTACGCCATAGAACATATAAGTGGCGCCTCCGCTGAAATCCATCATGGCAGGATAGGTGGAGGAAATAAAATAATTGGCTGCCCACTGTGAAGCCACTGCGATGGCCATGGCCTGCCCCCGAATTTTATTCGGGAATATTTCCGCTACCAGCACCCAACAGATAGGTCCCCAGGACATCATAAAAGACGCGGTATAAATAATGATAAAAACGAGTGTCCCAATTCCGATGATTTCCATAAAGGATAAGGCACTAATGGCCAGCATCCCTAAAGCCATTCCCAAAGAACCAATAATTAACAATGGCTTTCGTCCCCAACGGTCCACGGTTAGAATGGCGAGAACGGTAAAAAGTACATTTACCACACCCATCACCACCGTTTGTATCATGGAAGCATCTCTACCAGCACCCATTTGTTCAAAAATTCGTGGCGCGTAGTATAATGCGACATTAATACCCACAAATTGCTGAAAAATACACAATAGAATCCCCACGATTAAAACTTTGGATCCATAGGTCATAATATGTGCTCTGACCTGCTTGCCCAATGAACCTTTAATATCCTGCAAAATTTCACCGGCCTTGTCTACGCCATTGATTTTGGTTAAAACCGATAATGCAGCGGACTCCTGATTTTGTAATGCTAAATAACGGGGCGTTTCTGGTACTCCTAATAAAAGTAAGCCAAAAACCGCTGCCGGAATACATTCCGAAAGGAACATCCATCTCCAGCCTTCCTGAAAAACCCACTCATCAGGTTGGCCATTGGTAATTCCCCAATTCACAAAATAGACCACCAGCATACCGAAGATAATGGCAAACTGATTGAAGGAAATCAAACGACCCCGAATTTCCGCTGGAGCGATCTCACTAATGTACATCGGGCAAACCGCCGAGGCCAATCCCACCCCTATTCCTCCGATGATTCGGTAGAAATTAAACATATAGAGCAATCCCATGGTCGGTTCTCCTTTGGTGAAAAACAACATCTCCGGATTACCAGAACCCAAAGCCGAAAGGAAAAACAAAAAAGCAGCAAAAATTAAAGATCTTTTACGGCCAAAACGGGAAGCCAGCATACCAGACACCGCCCCACCGATAATACAGCCAATCAATGCACTGGAAACCGTAGCCCCGTGCACAAAATTACTCAAGCCCAGTCCCTGTATTAAATACAACTGAATGGATTTCTCTGCTCCGGAAATCACGGCGGTATCATAACCAAAAAGTAATCCTCCCAAGGTGGCTACCAGGGTGATTCCAAAAATAAACGCATTATTTCGCGAAGTTGCCTGCTTGGGCTTCGCTTGTATTGTCTCCTGCATACCAAAAAAAAATTAAAAAAAATCGGGAGATTCCCCCAAATCTCCCGAACACACATTTTTACCTAGACGGCCGCTAACTCCTGCGCTTTGGCGTGGTCTGCCAAAAATTGCTCCAAGCCCCGATCTGTTAATGGGTGCTTGGTCAGAGAAGCGATCACCTTATATGGACAGGTGGCCACATGAGCTCCTGCCTTTGCACAGTCCAATAAGTGCATATTTCCACGCACAGAAGCGGCTAATACTTCTGTTTCAATTGCGGGATAGTTATTAAAAATCGTTACAATATCTCGTATCAATCCCATTCCTTCGGTGGCGATATCATCCAAACGGCCAATAAAAGGGGATACATAAGTAGCGCCCGCTTTGGCGGCAATCAAAGCCTGAGTGGCAGAGAAGATCAATGTGCAATTGGTACGGATCCCTTTATCGGAAAGATATTTTACCGCCTTCACCCCATTCTCAGTCATTGGAATTTTTACCACAATTTTAGGATCAATGGCCGCCAGGCGCTCGCCCTCGGTGATCATGCCCTCAAAATCAGTTGCGATTACTTCCGCACTCACCTTATCTGCCACTACATCACAAATGTCTTTATAGTGCTGCAAAACGGCTTCATCTCCTGAAATACCTTCTTTGGCCATTAATGACGGATTGGTCGTTACCCCATCCAATATGCCTAAATCCTGCGCCTTTCTGATTTCCTCTAAATTGGCGGTGTCAATAAAAAATTTCATATTTTGAAGCTATAGTTGATATTTCTTTATTTAAATATAAATTCTCCACGGCCAAATTCATACGGCACGGTTAACATTTTCCCAAAAAAACGGTTTCGCAACCGCTTCCAATAAATTTTAACTCCTGAATTTAGCGTGGATTTTCGGAAATTATTAAATACTACTAAAGCCCGGTCGTACTATTGAGCTCCGCATCAGTAGAGAATTAGCCTCCCTGCTTTTCAGAAAAGCGAGAAATCACTAAATTTTGAAATGAAAAAAGCTTATTCCCTTCTATTCCTGTTGATGCTCTTTTCCGCCTGTGAGGAAAGCACTGAAACCACAAAAGATATACATCTGCCCCTATTGGTGGAAGACCAAATGGCGCAAAGTGCTTTAGGCCATCGGCAGGAATACCGACTTCAACAGAGCTATCCTTTTAGCTTGGGAGGAGACAGCCGGTATTCGGTAAGTCATTTTTCCCATGACAGTTTAGCGGAGGTTTATGAAGTCTATCAGGATGCAGGGGATTATGGTCATCAAAAAACGCAATATTTTTTAAAGCAGGACACCGTCTTTCTGATTTTGGAGGAAGGTTATCGCAATGTGCTGAAAGCGGGAAATTACCAGGGAGAATTTTATGAAAGGAGAATATACCTTAAAAACGAAAAGATCGATTCGGCTTCTGAACAGACCGCTGCGACCAAAGAACAAGTAAATCTGGCGTTGCCCAACTCCTGGGAGCCGGCGTACCTTACCGAAGGTCAGCTTCACCAGCTTTGGATGCTGGAAAATAATTTTAAAAAAGCACCCCAATTCCAATGGACTTTTCAGGGCATTCAAAATGTTGGCGCTGGTCACCCCTTATTTTTACTAAAAGGAGAAGAACACCGACAGGCCTATTTCTATATTGACGCCCAAAGTCAGGATCCGGAAATACTGGAAGTTTTAGCCAATCCTGCCCGGTATGTGGACAAGCCTGTTAAAGTTCGGTATAGCATGCAAGCCATCGATGGGGGCATACAGGCTTTTCTGGATGAAATTATTTGGCTAAAGCGGGAAGATTCTCCAAAATAGTTTCCCAATTCAGCGATAATTTAAATCGAAATATAGGGAGAGCATTTTATTTATGCTGCAATGTCCATAAATTGCCGCGAAGCTAGAAGCGCATAATCATGATCGATATATTAAACAATAAAGAATCAATAGTAAATTTTGTTAATCGGTTTTTTGTAGCCGTGGATGATCGCAACTGGAACCGGGTAAAAAAGCAATTTGCGCCTGAAGTTCAATTGGATTATTCTTCCATGGGCGCAGGAGCTGCCGCCAGCCTGAAAAGGGAAGAAATCATAAAGCAATGGAGTAGTTTCCTACCGGGTTTCGACAATACCCATCATCAAATAGGGAACCATATTATTGAGCACTCCTTAAATACGACCACCGTGGTTTGTTATGGTACAGCACTTCATTATTTATACAATGACAGTGGCGATCATATCTGGCGTGTGGTAGGGAGTTATAATTTAGAATTGAAAGCGGATGAAAACAATAAGTGGAAGATCCACCTGTTACGTTTCAATCTTAAATTCGCCGATGGAAATCTCGACCTTCCTGAAATGGCCAGAAAAAAAGTAGAAACCGCCAATACATAGAGCGTTTTTTAAAAGCCATCCAGCTGCAGGTTCGATTTATTGGAAGCTATTTGCTCAAAATAATCGGGTATCGCCTCTCCAATACTTCAAATTTCCACTGCGAATTTTGGCTTTGTATCAAGCTCTTAAAAATATCAAGACTTACTAAGTTCAGTAAGTCTTTTTTTTATCTATCATTCGCGAAAAAAAACATAAAAGAATCCTTCCTGAAAGCAAATTATTGGCCGCAGGAATCACAGGCCCCCACTAGCAAACTTACCACCAATCCCTTATCATTCGTTTCGCCGATTTTTTTTCGCTTAAATTTGGGGAGTTTGCTTTCTGCTCCTTTATCTGCTTCCCTGTCAAAAACTCGAAAAAGGAAAAATCCTTTCATTTTTCCCGCCTTGCAGCTAAAAGAAGATTGAAGCCGAATTATTCACCGCAATATTTTTAATCAGGCGCAAGTGACTTATTTTCAGTTCTTGAAACTTATTTTCTTTGAATTATAATAGCCCAAATTTGGGCAAGCTTATTTTCTCCTCATTCACCTGTTTCGTTGGAAAAAACTCGAAAGAAGAAAAATCCTTTCATTTTTCCCACTTTGCAGCTAAAAGAGAATTGAAGCCTGAATAATCCGGGTTAAGCTTACATAATTCGGCTTAAAACAAAAAATGGGGAAATTTAAAAAATCTCCCCATTATGCTATTGACTGCTAAGCCTGCGCTTATTAAACATCACCTGGATTAATAGCCCCAGTTATTTTCATTAATATTTTCGTTGGCATTGATTTCACTCATTGGAATAGGCATCCAGAAGTTTTTGTCTCCCGCAGGAACAATGGCCATCTCGTCGTCTAATGAAATCGCATCACCAAAGTCTGTAGCCTTGCCTGTAAAACGATATTCCGATGGCAGGTTATTTCGGCGAAGGTCTGCAACAGCATATCCCTCATAAGCCAATTCCTTTTGACGCTCCAACAATACATCTTCCAAATCTGCTGAATTAAAGTTGGTGATCTGCTCGTCGTAATAAGCCTGCTGGTCAGCAGTAGGTTCTTCCGGTAACACAATGCGATTCATTCTTACCTTTTTCACCCATTCTGCCGCTTCGCCCTGGCGATCCAATTTCACCAAAGCTTCCGCTACGTTCAATGCAACTTCAGAGGCACGCAACACCTTTGGAGCATGCAATCCCCAGGTATCATCACACTCAAAGAATTTACCATTGTAAACTTCCCAAACATCCTTTTTATTTGAAGGGATATTTTTCTCATCCCCATTATCGTGCGTTCTCACCAAGAACATCTCCGAACGAACGTCCATATCATGATTGAAAGTATTGTAGAAATCATAGCCTGCCTGAAACTGACCGTATCCACCACCTTGCTCATCACGCATATACATACGACCCAAATTGTTGGCACCCTGTGACTGGTTACCGGTAACCACCAATTCGAAAATGGCTTCCGCATTGGAACCATAACCCTGGAAGAAATTGTACCAATCCTCTGCTCCAACAATCGACGTACTCACTAACTGACCATGGGCTACTACTTGCTCTAAGTCCGAACGATTCCCCTCAAAATTGCTATTGCCTTTATCAGCGAATTCCTCTACGGATTTTTGCAAATACACACGAGTGGCCAGGGCATCACAAGCTTCTGCTGTTGGATAAGCCGATGAAGTATTGGTGATCAATCCTTTAGCTTCTTCCAAATCTGCCAAAACTCCGGCATAAATGGTCGCCATATCATCCTTTGCAGGGTGCTCTGATGGGGAAATCACAGACGTTACATAAGGAACCGACCCATAGAAACGCAATAGATCCATGTGAACATAGGCTCTTAAAAATAGGACCTGACCACGCTGATCCTCCGTGATGTCCTCACGCTCCAGGAAGCGGTTCACATTGGCTAACACCGCATACATTTGCTGAAAAGCCTGGATTTCCGTAGAGCCTGAAACCGGTGCATCCGGCTCAGGAAGGTTGGCACTTTTATCCATGGCGTGAAACTGCAAGAATCGAGATCCCTGTGGGTCCAAAATGACCGAACTGGTTCCGATCTCACCAAAGATGGTGGTGTTTCGACCATAATAATTGCGTTCGAACATCAGGTATAACATCCCGTTGATCGCCTCCTGAGGCGCCACATCTTCAGGGATTTGCCCGTTATTTGGATCAGTATCCAAAAATCCCATACAACCTCCGGTCATCATACCAACCAAGAGCAGGGCGAATATATTTTTCAAATTAAATTTCATAAGCTTAATATTTTTAACTCCAGCCTTTTAAGGCGAACAAAAAATATGATTAAAATTTAACGGTTACACCACCGGTAAAAATCCGTCCTTCAGGATATTCGAAGAAGTTGATTCCATCTCCACCTGCAGTAATCGGTGTAAAACCAGAATAGCTAGAGATGGTGAACAAGTTCTGCGCCTGTACAAAGAAGCGAACGCCTCCAACTCTCCAGTTTTCTACAATATGGTTAGGCAGGTTGTAACCTAAAGTAATGTTTCTCAATGACAGGTAAGAACCGTTCTCTAAATATCTGGAAGAGTGGTTGGCGCCTGCCACATCATTCAATGCCGGACGATAAGCAATATCTCCAGGCTGCGTCCAACGGTCTTCCATCGCTCTTACATGCTGGTTGGAAGTACGGTTATCAGAATCTACAAATCGGCCGGTAGAATTATAAATGCTTCCACCAACAGAGAAAGTAAACATGAAGGACAAATCAAACTGACGATATCTCAAATCATTCGTGATCGCACCTTGCAACCATGGGTATGGGTCTCCTAAATCCGTGTATTCTGCCTCCCCGTAAGAAGTGGTGGCCACTCGTCCTGTACGCGGATCTACATACATATTTTCACCCATGTTCTCTGGCGTTACGGATGGGTCATTCACAAACCAGGAGGACTGACCGTTATTTGGATTTGCTCCTGCATATTCCGGTAAATAGAAAGAGTTCACAGGCAATCCTTCACGTACGATGTTAACCGCTCCTACCAGAATGTCCTGACCACCGTATAGCCTTGTTACCTCATTCACATTGTGCGTCAGGTTAACAGAAGTAGACCAGGTGAAATCATCACGCTGCATATTCTGAGTAGTGAAGTTCAATTCCACCCCTTTGTTCACCATTTCCCCAACGTTGGCGGTTTGTGTTACGAAACCGGTAGTGGCGGAAACAGGCGTTTGCATTAACAAATCCGAAGAGGTTTCATGGTAAAAATCCAAACCCCCGGATAACCATCCGTTGAAACCAAAATCAACACCAATAGAAGATTTCAATCTTTTCTCCCAAGTCAGGTCTTCATTCCCCAACTGCGTCCAATAAGCTGCCGGATTACCATTATACTGGTTAAAAGCATACAATGGACGATAAGCATAATCTCTTGACAATGGGTTCAGACCAATGCCCAGGTTTGCGTTACCCGTCGTACCGACAGAGGCACGTAACTTCAATTGATCAAACTTGGTGCTTGCCATAAAATCTTCCTTGGCGATGTCCCAAGCTCCTGCTACGGACCAGAAATTACCCCAACGGTTTTCAGGTGCGAAACGAGAGGAACCATCACGACGGTAAGAAACCGAAGCAAAGTACTTATTATCATAATTATACTGTACTTGTGATAGCATGGACAAGAAGCGATATTGCTCCAACCAACCTGTAATTCCCTGGTTCATGGCAATACCATCTGGCGCTTCAATACCGGAAGGCAAATTCTCACCATAAGCCCCGGTTACTGAACGGTCATTGGACTGTGCTTCCCAACCCGCCAAAACATTCAGGTTATGTAAACCAAAAGAGGTTTCATAATTGAAAGTATTGGTAGAAGTAAGCGTCATGTTGAAGGCGTCCGTATTGTTCAAAGAACCATTGGTTGCCGATCCATCATAAGTGGTTCCGTCCACAAAATAACGGTTGTTCACATATTCAAAACGTGCCGAGTTGGTAGAACTGAAAGATAAGCCTTCGTAGATGTCCACATTCAAACGGCCCATCAAACCACCATTCAACGAATTCATTCTACGGTAATTGTGGTTCAAATCATAAAGGAAGTTGGCCGTAGAACCCTGACCCGTAACCCCTGATGAAGCATCCAAAATTGGACGAAGATTTCCACTTGCATCATAAGGTGAAACAAAAGGAATCTGCATATAACCCGCCATCAAAGGTGAAGAATACAAGTTACCATTAGAGGCATTATTCTGTGTGATATATGACAAATCGGTTCCAAGCGTGAAGCTCACACGATCATTCACCTGATTGTCCACATTCATACGCATCGAGAAACGCTCAAAATCGGATCCCTTCACAATACCTTCCTGATTGAAATAACCTACCGAGGCAAAGAACTTGGTCTTATCATTACCCCCCTGGGCGGACAATTGATAATTGGAAGTACGTCCTGGCTGGAAAGCCAAATCAAACCAATCATACGAATTTCCATCCCAGCCTGCTGGATCATATTCCACTCCACCGGCCATGGCCGTACGGTAATCGCGGTATTGGTTCAGGTCCATCATGTCCATATTACCATAGTTAACCACGGACACCCCTTCCTGCACCGAAGCAGAAAATTGCGTTTTACCCACCGCACCACGTTTGGTCGTGATTAAGATTACCCCATTCGCTGCACGAGAACCGTAAAGTGCCGTAGCTGCCGCATCTTTTAAAACCTTTACATCCTCGATATCATCCGGGTTAATATTGGACATCGGATCACGCTGCGCCTGCTGATTGGCCTGTACCATATCATCAGTATTGATAATCACTCCATCGATCACATACAATGGATCAGTTGAAGCAGTGATGGAGCCCACCCCACGAATACGGATGTTGTTCTTCGCTCCCGGCTGTCCGGTAGAAGTCGAAACACTCACCCCTGTAGCCTTACCCTGCAGGGCATTGGTGACGTTTGGCGTAACAATATCAGTGACCACTCCAATGGTTTGCACCGGAGACGCCTCATCCTTTTTGGTATAACCGACAATCACTACATCATCCAACTGCTCGGCATCAGCCCCTAAAGTAATATCAATTTGTGTCTGGTTGCCCACCAACACTTCTTGTTCCTGCATCCCCACAAAAGAATACACTAAAATCGCATCTCCGTTTGGTACTTCCAAGGTGTACCCGCCTTCAAAATCGGTCACCGTCCCGATAGTCGTTCCTTTTATGACTACATTCGCCCCGATCAGGCCTTCTCCGGTGTCGCCTTCCATAACAGTACCTTTCACCAATTGCTGTGCATAAGCACTTAGTGAAAAGCATACTGCCAATAAGGTCATCAGTAATTGATTTCTCATTCGGCAATTAAAATTAAGATAAACATTATAGGTAATTGAAAAGAAGAAGGCTTACCTCAATGCCGACAGGAGTGTTAAATCAATTGTTAAATTGATAAAAATTTGCAGGTTTTAATCGTAATAAGATTACAAACTTAGATAAAAAATACGAAAAACAAAACAGGATATCCCAGACCTGCAGCGACACTCCGCTACGACCACCCTTGAATATTACAATACCGGTATTTGATTTCAAATTCCAATTAAGAATTCACCGATTTAAAAAAAGGGGGGCGAAAATTTACAGGATTTATAAAAATAAGGGGCATTCAATGCAATTGAGCGGGTTTAAAAGGGGAATGCCCCCGCCATTTTAAAATAAAATTAGACGCATTAACGCCTAAGTAGTATTTGAATACATTTAAGATTTCCTTAGGATGTTTTAACCCAAAGGTATGCCTTTTGACGGAGCACTCATTGAAGAAGTATCAATCGAACGTTCATTTAATGGAATTCCAACCTTAGGCGTAACCACAGAATTACTCTCAACGACAAGTCTACTCGATGAAGTCTATTTTTAATCAAATTCATAAAATTATAAATTTCATAATTTTATCAGTAACGTAATAAAAATAGCCCAAAACGAAAAAAAGCCGGTTTGTGCCAACCAGCTTTTTTAATCATTATTTTACCAATCTCCACTATCAAAATCGAAGAAATCACCATCATCGCCACCCCCACTAAACCAGGAATTTTCGGAATCTCCCCCAAACCATCCATCGGAATCGGAGTCATCATCAGACCAGCCACCAGTATCATAATCATCGCCGGCATATTCTTCCTGACCAAAATCCTCGGTGTTATTAAAATCCGACATGCGTTCCTCCATTTCCATGTTTTCATCCAACAAGGATAATTCCGCCGCATCCGCAGACGCCACAAAGCCCATATCATAGCCATCAGGATCTATAACATTCACATTATTCACCATGATATGATGAGAATGACTCATGCTGGACCATAACATCGAATAAAACAAGAAATCTCCTAAACCAAAATAAGGCTGATATCCTCCATAATAATGATGATTTTCCACCCTTTCCTGTCCAGCCATAGCCTCCCTGGGCGCCACCATCTTTTGCTTGATCTGAAGTCTTATATCATCTACGCGTATGAATTGCGCTAAATGCTGTTTCAACTGGTTCATAAACGTTTCGAACTCCAATTGTTTGGCATTTAAATAGTTGTCATAACCTTCCTGACTACTGAAAAGTGCCTCCATTTTCACCTTCATCTCCTCCACCGTAGCGGTAGGAGCCGCTTTAAAATCGCGAAGCAAACCTTCCACCTTGATTTCAATAGGGTAAGCCCCCACCTCATGTGTCCGGTTAATGTCCACTTCAATTAAATAGTAAAAAGAGCCCTGTTCATGCTCCAGCACTAAAAACAACTGTTCAAAAAAAGTGGACATCGCATGGTTAACCTTCAAATCATACTGATCAAAAGCCTGCTCAAAATCATCCTTTTTTCCTTTGGTATCTACATAAAAGTCTATTTCATCATGAGATAAGCGAACAATATTATTAATACCGGCCTTCTGAAACCCATTCTTTAATTGTTGTAATAAGGATACCGCTTTAAAAGTCTCCACTTCCGCTTTCTTACTGGAAAGTCCCATGGTCAGACTATGGAAAAATTTCTTAATCCCTCCTTCCGGTTTTACCCGCTCAATATGGGTTAACTGAGCAGGATCTATTGCCATTCGTGCTGAAAAAATCATATCATTCAAATTAAATTTTGATGCATCTTACGAAGAAAATTTATTTTCTGCACCTGAAAATGTAATTCATCTCCTCAGCAAGGCCTAACGCTTGTTTGCATTATGTTAAATTAACACCGTTTAAAAGGAATCGAATTACGCAACAATGCAGGAATAGCCATCGGGTATTGCGTAAATAGGATATATTATTCCAATAGCTTTTAGCATTAAAAAATGTTTTTAAAATAGAAAAAGATCCTCGATGAAAAACAAAGGGAAAGGCGTTCTACCTAAAAAAAATATACAAAAGATGCTGTGGGTTGGCTCCAAAGAGGAATTAACTCCTCAAAATCAGGGATTTGAATCCTATCGAATCTTTTATAAAATTATATATACCATTGAGGATCGGAAAATACATCCTATAGTATTAGTAGCTTCCGTTCCGGAGATGTCAGGCGCCTGTTTTTAAATCATTTTTTTACAAGATGCAGTATAATGAAAACATCAACACTTAGAAGGAAGATGGTCTGTCTGATTTTTTTTCTGACAGCATGGCCTATTAGTCTCTGGGCTCAACACAATTATGGAGAGGCACTTCAAAAATCATTATTATTCTATGAAGCCCAGCAAGCGGGGCAACTACCGGAATTTAACCGGGTATCCTGGAGGGGCAATTCTGTTGAAAATGATGGAAGCGATGTTGGCCTGGATTTATCTCAGGGCTGGTATGATGCGGGCGACCATGTAAAATTCAATTTTCCGATGGCTTTTTCGGTCACTGCTTTGGCCTGGGGTGGAATTGAAGCAGAATCGGTCTATAAAAGCACGGGCCAATGGGACATCCTGTTGAATAATCTTCGGTATGTCACGGATTATTTTATCAATTGCCATCCGGAGGATAATGTCCTGTATGGGCAAGTCGGAGATGGGAATTTGGATCACAGTTATTGGATACCGGCCGAGGTAGTAGAATTAAGCTATCCCCGGGAAAGCTTCAAGGTAGATGCTGAAAACCCGGGAAGTGATTTAGCCGGAGAGACTGCCGCAGCCCTGGCGGCCACGGCGATTTTGTTCCAAAATGAAGATCCGGCTTATGCGGCCCTACTCATTGAACATGCCAAATCTCTTTATAACTTTGCTGATCAATACCGTGGTGAATACTCTGATGTAATTCCTGCCGGAAGCTTTTACAATTCCTGGAGCGGCTATCAGGATGAGTTGGTTTGGGGAGCCATTTGGTTATACAAAGCCACGGGTGAACAAGCTTATTTAGAAAAAGCCAAAACGGAATACGCCTTCCTGAATGAAGAACTGGGCATGGAGGGTTCAAAATCTTTTGGCTGGACTTTGGCCTGGGATGATAAAGGCTATGGCTGCTATGTGCTCATGGCCCAAATTACCGGGGAAGCCACTTATAAAACAGATGCCGAACGCCATCTGGACCAGTGGTTTGAAGACAAACCTATCCCAAGCAAAGGACCTAACTTCACTCCTTTCGGTTTACCACATTTAGATACCTGGGGGTCCTTAAGGTATGCGGCCAACACTGCCTACCTGATGCAAGTTTATGCCGGGGTGATTGAATCGGAGAATGCAGCCAAAGCCCAAAAATATCGGGATCAGGCCAAATTCATTGTAGACTACACGCTGGGAGATAATCCAAGAAACAGCAGTTATATGATTGGCTACGGCCAAAATTCACCCAAGAATCCTCACCACCGTACCGCTCATGGCCCCTGGTCCAGAAGCGAAAGCATCCCTGAAGTGTCACGACACGTTTTAATTGGTGCTTTGGTCGGTGGGCCAGGATCGCCAGATGATT
The DNA here is from genome assembly GCF_036244895.1 of Persicobacter diffluens. Taxonomy (NCBI): domain Bacteria; kingdom Pseudomonadati; phylum Bacteroidota; class Cytophagia; order Cytophagales; family Persicobacteraceae; genus Persicobacter; species Persicobacter diffluens. The sequence continues at coordinate 398,991 of NZ_BQKE01000003.1, read as the reverse complement.
TTGACTATGAGGATGATAGAGGGGATTATATTGCCAATGAGGTTGCCTGTGACTATAATGCTTTATACACCGGTGCCCTGGCCATATTACAAGGAAGTCATGGCGGCGAACCACTTTCTGACTTTCCCGTGGCGGAAACCCCTAGTGGAGAATTTTTGAATGAGGCTAAAATTAACAGTGAAAACAAAACATTTACTGAAGTAGCCATTTGGAGCAATAACCGGAGCGCCTGGCCCGCCCGTGTTCCACGCTTAATGTTCCGCTATTTTGTGGATTTGTCGGAAGGTTTTGATTTAGGTTATGACTTGTCAGATTATACCGTTTCTTTCAATACCAGTAATGCGACTGCCAGTGATTTACTAGCCTGGGATGAAGAAAGCCATTTGTATTATGTGGAAGTTGTATTTAAGGAAGACGTACTAATTTTCCCGGGCGGCCAGTCTGAATATCGGGAAGAAGTACAAATGCGAATCGCCTTACCCGACACTTATCCGGCAGAGGCCTGGGATCCTACCAATGATTTCTCCTATCAGGGGATGACCAATAGCCTGGCCGAAAATCCGAATATCCCAATTTATGATTTCAGCACCGGTGCACTTTTGGCCGGAAATGAGCCTGATGGAGGGAACATTCCAACGGCCAGTTTTACTGCTACGCCAGAAAAGGGATTTGGTCCCTTAACTGTCAACTTTGATGCTTCCGCTTCTTCTGACCCCAATAACGAGCCGCTTTCTTTCATTTGGGATTTTGGTGATGGCAATACCGGAAGTGGCGTAACAGCAGAACATACTTATACGACCTTTGGAACTTTTTCGGCTATGCTTACCGTGACCAACTTGTCCGGGTTGAGCCAGCAAAGTCAGGCCACCATCACAGTGGAAGACCCGAACCAACCTCCGGTAGCCAGTTTCACCGTCACTCCACTAACCGGGGAAGCGCCACTAGCGGTAAGCCTGGATGCCTCCGCCTCCACCGATCCCAATGATGACGAATTAACCTATAGCTGGGATTTAGGAAATGGAGAAAGTGCCACTGGCATGTTGGTGGATTATATTTATAACCAAACCGGAATATTCACCATTACGCTGACCGTCTCTGATGGCGTGTATAGTGACGAGGCGACTGAAACCATAACCGTTTTTGATGATCACCCAATTGCATTATTCACAGCGGATCAAACTTCCGGATATGCTCCCCTATCTGTCAACTTTGACGGAAGCCAATCCTATAATCCGGCAGGTGGTGAAATCAGCCTTGACTGGGATTTTGGTGATGGCACATCAGCCAGTGGGCCATTGGTAAGTCATATTTATGAGGCCATCGGCGATTATTGGACTATTCTGACCGTGACCAATGCTTCCGGAAAAAGTAGCATGGACAGTATCATGATTGCAGTCAGTGAAAAACCCGCCTTTGACTGTACCTTCGGTACGCCGATGGATGCCCCACTACCTACTACCGGGCATACTGATTATCAATATGCTCATGTATTGGGAGAAGGGGGACCGGATTTGTCCAATGTCAGGAAATTTTCCATCAATTGGGGGCTGGAAAACAACGGACTCTGGCAAATGGCTTTTGATACCAATGATGGAAATCCGGACTGGTATATTGATTTAAGAAGCTCGGCTTCCTGGTCACTGAATACCGCCTCCCCTCAAATCAGCTTTGATGGAAGTGGAATAAGCGGATTTGATGGGGATTATTGGGTGGCCATGGATCAGGGGAATTTTGTGATGGTAGCGAAAAATGCCCCCTATAGCCTTTACTTCTCCAATGAGGCCATCGCTCCGGATTGTGAGGCACAAAACCAAAGATTACTGGCAACAGAAATCGTTGGCGGAGCGCGCGTTCTCCCTAATCCGACTAAAAGCCAATTCTATTTACAATTACCTGCAGGAAAAGAAAAAGCAGAAAGTCAGCTCTTTACGATTGACGGCCGAATGGTTAAAAATCAGGTAGGACAACAATTTGGAGCGAAACTACCTGCCGGCATTTACCTACTAAGAATTAACTATGGAAATGGAAGTGGGGAAACCTTAAAAGTGATTAAACAGTAAAAATTCCTATGTTGAAGGAGCTGCGACAAATTAGGGAGCAGCTCCTTTTTTTTTTTTGCGTGTTTAAAAACTTTCACTTAACAAAATAAGACTGGAATTTTAAACCGGATGATACCTACTTCCATTCTGGTTTGCTGCAAGGCAAAAATAATAATGGAACTCTTCCTATTTCAAATTTTCACAACGAAGCAGATATAGAGATAGAAAGCAAAATTATCAAATTCGGGCTATTAAAAAATCAATAAAACGACCTTATTGGCCTGAAAATAAGCCATTAATGTGAATTGTTAAATTTAGGGTGAATCATTCCGGTTTAACAAGCTCCTATTACTTAACAGGGAAGATCCTGCCTTTATAAACCGTTGCGCTTACCTCAATATCCTTCAACTTTTCTTTGCCGACAACATAGGGATTCTGATTCAGAATGGTGAAACTGGCTTCCTTCCCGACGGTGATAGAACCCAACCGCTCCTCCAGGCCAATCACTTTTGCGGCATTAATGGTGATTCCTTTCAGCGCGGCATCCAAACTTACCTCTAAATCCTGTCGTAAAACATTTCCTTCCATGCTTTGCCTGTTTGCACTGCACCAGGCCAAAAAAAGCGGATCTGCAGGAGCCACAGGCAAACCGGAATGCAAGCCAAAAGGGATGCCTAATTTTTCCACCATCCCCAAGGGACATATAGCATGACTCCTGACCACTCCTAAAGCCGCCTTAGAAAAGGTCTCCCCAAAGGCAGTTAATAAATAGGGATTCGCATTAATCATCCCCCCCAAATCCCGAACCGTTTCGATCTCCTCAAATTCGGCGCAGGTAAAATTGACCAGCGTAAACGCCTGAAAACCGCTGGGAATTTGTTTACGTTTTTGCATTACTTTCTCTAAGCCGAGGTGGATGGCCTGATCCCCATCAGCATGATAATGAATTCGGTAAGGTTCTTCCCAGAAAATATCCATTAAAGTTGTTATCTCCTCCGGCTTTTGCAGCCAAATGGGCTTTGCCATTTGCAGTCGGGGATTTTTCATGACAAAATTACCAGAAATAAAGGCACCATCTCCCCGAATACTGATTTGATTTTCAAGCACTTTTATTTTAGGATGATCAGGAAATTGCTCAATCTTTAGCTCCAGGCTGTCAATTATGGCAGCGCCATATTGATGATAAAAAGTCCCACTTCCGGGAATAAAAAAGGAATTTAACGGGCTATCATCACTCCCCAAAATTTCCAGATAGACCGCGACATTCTGGGGACGAATCATGGATCCCGTTTCGCAAATTGTGGTTATCCCTTTGGCATGCAATAGCTCGATCAATTGTTCTAAGCCAGCCCTCAATCGATTGTCCGCTGCCAGGATAGGAAAAATTTTGGGTAACAAATAAATTAAAGCGCCCTTTTCCTTAAAAACACCAGCCGCTAAATCCACTTGATCCTGCACCTCCCGGGGAAAGCTTTTTAATTCAGATGCACTTGTCCCTAATATGTCCATCATTTCCTGGTTCAACAAAAATTCCTGGGTAGATCGATGCCAAATACCCATGGGGCGGCCCTTAGCAATAGAATCCAGTGAATGAATGGTTAGTCGACCATGAAAAAGCGGATGATAACCCCAGCTAAAAAATAAGGCTTTAGGGTGTTTCAACAGTTTTAATTCCTGCTGCAATCTTTTTCGGTATGCTTGTGGATCCCGCGCGGCAGTCCATAATCTGTCGGGCAATTCCCAGTCTTCGGGCGCAATAATGGGCATAGACAAGCATAAAGCACCCAAAAAGGGATGTAGTTCGGGTTCGATAAAACCGGGCATCATTGTTTTTCCTTCCAAATTATAATCATCGGCAACGGGAAATCTTTCCATGGCCTTACGAATACTCCCGACAAAGATGATGCTGTCTCCCTCCACCACTACCGCTTCTACCTGCTTACCGATATCCCCGTCCATGGTTAGAATATCACCACCATGGAAAATTTTAAAGCGAGATTCATAAGCCTTTTCTTTCAATTCCTGCTGTTGCCCACTATGGCAGGAAAAGCAAAAAAATAACAATAGAAAATAACATAACCGGTAAAACATGGAAGAGCATTAATTAGGCTAGCCGAAAAGGAAAAATTCAAATCATTGGAAATTCTTACCTCTTCCCTGTTATAATCAATCTTGTCTTAAATTGTTAGCCCGAATTACTCAACCCTGGATATAGCCCCCCTTAAATGGCTTATTCTCATCCTGATAAGGTTATACAATATAAACTAATAATAGCCCCAATTTGGAAAAAGGTGCTTTCTCCTCATTCATCTGTTTCGTTGGGAAAAACTTGAAATAGGAAACTATTCCTTCATTTTTTCCGCCTTACAGCTAAACGAGAATACAAGCATGAAAACTCCGGATTAAAAGCAGTCGCTCAATAAAAACGGCAAAAAAAAAGCGACCCGAAAGTCGCTTTTAAAATCTATTTATAAGAAAAACTTATTTCTTATCGTTTTTCATGCTGTAAGGCTGTCCCGTATTTTCCAATACAGACCACCACAATTCACCATTCAGGTCAATTTTCTTACGTGAGCTCGTTGCAGTTGGAATCGGCAAATAAGTGAAGTGCGTATTCCAACGACCTACTACGAAATCCGTTTTTCCTGCCATCACACCATGAACAGCGTTCATAGCCAATGAAGAACAGAAAATAGAATCAGAGGCATTGGCCTGCTCAGAACGGATGATATAAGAAGGGTCAATATATTTAACCGTTGCTTCAAACTCCTGATCTTTAAAGAATTTGGTGATAGTATCTTTCAACAATACCCCAATATCTTTGTGCTTCACGTTACCTGATGCATCTTTCACAACTGAATCATCACTGTCGAACAAGTTCTGACCTGCACCTTCTGCTACTACTACCACTGCGTGACGCCCTACCTGTAAACGCTCTTTCAATGCTTCCAGGAATCCGTTTGGTCCGTAAAGATCAAACTCGCTCTCTGGCACCAATACAAAGTTTACATCTGGCATAGCCAAAGCAGCATTAGCGGCGATGAATCCAGAATCACGACCCATCAATTTCACAATAGCAACACCATTGAAAGCACCAGTAGCCTCATTGTGTGCATCACGGATGATTGGCGCTGCAGTGGTAAATGCAGTTTCAAATCCGAAAGTCTTGTGAATGAAATTAACGTCATTATCAATCGTCTTAGGAATACCCGCCGTAGCGATTTTCAATCCGCGACGCTCAATTTCTTCCTGAATAACGTGGTTACCTGACAACGTTCCGTCTCCACCGATGGTGAACAACATATTGATGTTGTTACGCTCCAAAGTATCCACCATACGCTCGATGTTCTGACGTCCACGTGAAGATCCTAAAATAGAACCCCCAAACAAGTGAATATCCTTCACCACATTAGGGTTCAAATCTACCCAAGTGTGACCGAATTCCGGAATCAAACCTTCATAACCGTAAGGGATTCCGACAATATTTTTAACATTGTAACGGTAGTATAAACCGTTGACAACCGAACGAATTACATTGTTGATACCTGGGCACAAGCCACCGCATGTTACAATGGCTGCTTTGGTATTCGCTGGCGAGAAAAAGATTTTTTCGCGAGGACCAGCTTTCTCAAAAGTGATAGGCTCGATTCCTTCTTTCAGACACTTTTGGAAGTTTTCCAAAGTAGCATCATAAAGAATACGATCGTTGTTATCTACAAATAGCCCATCCACCATTGGAGTGTTTGCATAGGCATTATAAAGTGGAGAAGTTACCGAGCACTCTCCTAAAGATTTTACTTCGAAATCTTGATTTGTCATTGCCTTTATTTCCGTTTGCTTTATTCCTTCAATACTAAATGTTTCGAGCCCAAAGGTATTCGAATACATTTATAAAAGTAATGACCTTCCTTATTTTTTTAAACTTTATGCGCCAAAAAAAATGATATTTGGTAGTTTTCTCATGAAACAAAAATTAAAAAGAGGCCATTTAGTACTTTACGAAGATCATTTTCTAAAATAAACCAAACAAAATCCGAAATACTCTTCCCAAAATGCTACGTAAGTTTTGGGAGTAAATAAACGAATTTTGTTGAAATTGCAAGCAGCAGATAAAGCTTAAGCACCTTAATCCGAATGATCGCCGCTGGATACTGGAAGTGGCGTTAAAATTCTTATGATCAGTACATTTTGAATGGATTTGATGATTTTTTAATAGTATAAATAGGGCTAAGCTAACTTTCGCCTCCATCCTCTATTTTGTTGTGAAAAACTCCAATTAGACTGCTTTTCCTTCATTTTTTTTGGCCTGGTAACTACGGGAGAATAGGAGCAGGAATAATCCGGCTTAATGTGAGTAATAAGATTGAAAAACAACCCATTTTCCAAATAAATATTGACTTGCATTGGCCACCAATTAAAGGGAAAACAACCCCTGTGCGCTTTCCGGATATAAGTTAAAAAATGTTGATCATCAAACTGTTTGCGGGCTAAAGGCGGTTTACACAATCGTTTTCGATTTTTAGAATTTTCCAAGAAAACAGCCCCAGGAAAAAAATAAAATAGGGAGCAGAAGCCCCCTATTTTTCTTGTTAAATATCAGCTTTCGGTTAGCTCATCTTTTTGTGCTCCCTCCTTAATGGACTCCACAATTGAGGGATCCAGTAGGGTGGAAATATCCCCAAAATTATCCATTTGCCCTTCGGCAATTTTCCTTAAAATACGCCTCATAATCTTACCAGAGCGGGTTTTAGGCAATCCACGAACTATCTGTACCTTGTCCGGACGGGCGATTTTACCAATTTTTTCCACTACCGTCGCCATGATTTCCGTTTTCAAATCACTGATCGTGCTCACTTCCAGTTTGGAACTGTCACAAACCACATAGGCATAAATGCCCTGCCCTTTGATCTCATGTGGATAGCCGACCACAGCACTTTCCACCACGCCCTGGTACATATTAATCGCATTTTCAACCTCTGCCGTACCCAATCGGTGGCCGGAAACATTCATCACGTCGTCAACGCGGCCTAAAATTCTATAATAACCGTCCTCATCGCGGCGACAACCATCACCGGTAAAATAATAACCCTTAAAAGTCGAAAAATAAGTGTTTTTACATCGCTCATGATCACCCCAGGTAGTTCGGATCATGGACGGCCAGGGGTATTTTATACAAAGATTTCCCTCTACGCCTTTGCCTTCAATTTCATTACCTTCCGCATCCACCAATACCGGCTGAATACCCGGCAAAGGTAATGTGGCATAGGTGGGCTTGGTAGGCAATACTCCGGCAATGGGACTGATCATAATACCGCCAGTCTCGGTTTGCCACCAGGTATCGACAATGGGGCATCGTCCCTTTCCAATATGTAAATGGTACCACTCCCAGGCTTCCCGATTGATCGGTTCTCCCACTGTCCCCAACACTTTGAGGCTGTCCAGCTTGTATAATTCGACATACTCCAACCCCTGAGCCATCAATGCTCTAATCGCTGTGGGCGCGGTGTAGAAAATATTCACCTTCAAACGATCTACTATTCGCCAGAAGCGTCCGGCATCCGGATAAGTGGGAATCCCCTCAAACATCACGGAAGTAGCCCCCTCCAGTAAGGGGCCATAGACAATGTAGGAATGTCCGGTAATCCAGCCAATATCTGCCGTACACCAATAAACATCATTTTCCTCATATTGAAAAACATTGCGGAAAGTGTAGGCGGTATACACCATATAGCCTCCGGTGGTGTGCATGACCCCTTTTGGCTTACCGGTAGAGCCGGAAGTATATAAAATAAAAAGGGGATCTTCGGCATCCATAATTTCCGCTTCACAGGCAACCTCCACCTTTTCTAATTCCTCATGCCACCACAAGTCACGTCCCTGTACCCAGTTTACCTCCTCTGTCGTGCGCTGATACACAATGACTTTCTCCACGCCTCCGGCTTTTTCAACGGCTTCATCAGCTATGCTTTTCAGGGGAATGACCTTGTTTCCTCTTGGACCGAAATTGGCGGTTAGCAATACTTTCGCGCCAGCATCCGCAATTCTATCTGCCAAAGCCTGTGCCGAAAAGCCTCCAAAAATCACGGAGTGAATGGCCCCAATACGCGCGCATGCCAATACTGCAATGGCCAATTCCGGCACCATGGGCATATAAAGGCAAACACGGTCTCCTTTTTGGACGCCATTATTTTTTAACACATTGGAAAATTGACAAACTGCCTGATGCAATTGTTTATAGGTATACACCCGATCCTCATCACGGGGATCGTTAGCTACCCAATGAATGGCCGTTTTATCAGACCGATGTAGTAAATGGCGGTCAAGGCAATTTTCGGTAATATTTAATTGCCCGCCTTTGAACCACTCCACCTGATAGTCTAAAAAATCATAATTCAGGACTTCCTCCCATCTTTTCCTCCAGACGAATCGCTCCGCCTGGGCAGCCCAAAAAGCTTCGGGGTCCATTACACTTTTCCGATAGTCTACGGCATAATCTTCGAGGTTTTTAATTCTGCTCATGGTTATAGTTTATGGTTAGGGTTTTGTGTTTGCTAGACGAGGCAAGTCGGAATAGTTTCCTACTTATATTATAAATTCAGGAATTTTTAGAAAAAATCAAACGAAATAAAGCATTATTAAATAAGGCTTAATATTAAATATTCTTTCTTTAAATCGATCTTTTACAATAATTTATACTTTTATTCCCGATTTTCCAATATTTAAAAGCCTCCAAGTAGCCGAGCACCCCAATCAAAATCTAAGACATCGGTTTCCATAAAAAAAGCCTGTACGAATGGTACAGGCTTTTTTATTTTTGCCTTAATAAGAAGCAGGCCAAGATGTGATCCCATATTTCAATTTGAAATTCAGGCGGCAATGCTATTGATAGTTACAGTGTGGCCGGTGGTTCTGCATTAACCGGATTGTGCTCCGCTAAATTTATTGGATTATTTCAAAAAGCTTATTATTGGCGCAACGCAATTATTTACATGGATTATTTAGTAGCACAAATTTGAGAATACTTGCTTTTTGCTCCTTCCCAGCTTCCTTGGAAAAAACTCCAAATAGAAAACTATTCCCTCATTTTTCCCACCTTGCCGCTAAACGAGAATCCAAACAGCCATAATCCGGCTTATTTAACATCGCTTTACAAAAGCTATTATCAAATCCAATCCAAAAATTTCAATTAGCATTCCTGATTGGATTCCTAACATCCTCAAAATCCAAAATTTCCATTCCTACATGTTAAAGCGCAATCTGCGCTTGAAAACGAATCTGCTGTGTGGTAGCCCCGGGCAGCAAATTGTTGAAGTCATTCAAATACTCCAGTGAAAGCTTAGCATGATGAGACAGAATCAACCAGTTGGCGCCAATATTTAATTGATGTCCATTCTGATCAGCCACCTTGAAATCATTCTGAGAATAGCCGACATAAGGCTGAAGACGGCCGTGATCGGAAAATCTAGGAAGCAAATATCCCCACTGCGTATAATAAACACTTCCGGTAGAGGTCCATTTTCCCTGATATTGATCCCCATAATCATAATGATAATAGGCCGCATAGGCCGTCAAGGCACCTTCTCCTACCGGCGCATCATAAAATACATCCGCCGAAAAATGCTGAATGCTGGTCAGCTCAGTTTGCGCTTTTAGTTCCGAAGTAGAAAGCTTTCGAAGCTCCTCAAACGATTTTGGCTCCATACCTTCCTTGGTAGAAATAAGTCCGTCCTTATGATAGAAAAATCCGGCCCCAATGTTAAATACCGTTTTTGCCCCTAAATAAGTTCCTGCCAAGAAAGGCAATTTATCCGATTCCTGATCCAGAAACTGGTAGGTAAAATAACCCTGATACACTTTTCGGCCCAGGTTACCGTTGGACAAATATTTGGTAGCATAAGCACCGGATCCATCCAGCATGTCCATGCCTGTGGCGTCAAATGAATTCTCCATGGCCTCATTCGTGGATATACGGTAATGAAATTTACCCAATTTCCCTTTGGCATATAAACCGATATGACGTCCAAATTGATCCGAATTACCCAAGGAAGGCCACATAAAGAAAGGCTTCTGGGCATCCAAAGTCAAAAAAGTAATGGTTGAAGCATTAGACAAACGGGAAAGCCCATTCCAATAATGCAATCCACCGCCCAGGTAAAAAGAGTATTGATTGTTATCAAAAACTTTATACTCCCCCCAGGCATCATGTAGAAACATTTGAGAGGCATTAGCCGTGCCCGTTGGCGAAAGATTATCCGGCCCTAAATTATTTAAACCAAAATGGGTCACAATCAGGAAGCGATCCGATACCTGAGCATAGGCCATCATACGTGCCCTTCGGACCGAAGGGGAAAACTGTGTGCTTCCTTCTTCATTTTGATCTGCAACTCCCCAAAGCTGGGTCCACAAAAGAAAACGAATATAGGCATCACCAGTTTCGTCTAAATTTAACTGTAAAGGGTGGTAAATATCGTCCTGCACGCGTTTCAGGCCTTTATCTTTCTTGCCCTGACCTTCTGCCCATACAGCAGCATTCATTCCTCCGATCAATAACAATACTAAAGACCATCTTCCAATGGCAGAGGGTAATAAATGTCCCATTTAAAAATACTTAAAGGTAAAAAATTTAACGGGCGCAAAAATACACCCATATTTCTTAATTCGGAATATTTTAAAGGCATTTACATTAATACTTGATGAGAAATTTCTCCTCATCTGGAGGAAAATCCTTTCAAAGCTCCATAATATCTTACGCCTTCTCCATTCAAAATAAACCACTTTTATATCGTAAGGACTTTGGTGAAAAAATTGGGGGTGTGCTGCCGATATAATGCCATTCGATAAAATGGAAATAATGGAGCAACTTATGGAGCTATTGATAGGAATGACTGACCTCCAAAAATATTATGGGTGGCCCCATCGGCCTATGGGATTTTAAGCCAAATTATTCACCGCTGAATTTATTGAGCCACCACTTACCTTTCATTATCAAGGGATTCCAGTTGATGTTTTATTGTTTTGATAGGCCAAAATTGGGTAAACTTACTTTCTCCTCATTCAGCTGCTTTGTTGGAAAAAATTCAAAATAGGGGACTATTTCTTCAATTTTCCCGCCTTGCAGCTAATCGAGGCAAGCATGTATAATTCGAATAAAAACCCTATCAGAAGGGGAGCTTTAATTGGGTTTTTTTTAAAGGAAAGCCCCCCATTTTAATGCAAGATGAGGAAATTCCGGAGGGAGAAATGCGAATAAGTTTCTGATATATTACTTCCTGATCATTGCACGCCGGCATTTTGTTAATTTTCTTTTAATAACTTTGGGACAAAATAAAGATACTTGGAGTATGTAGAAAGCCATCATGAGGGGTTCAAATTTGAGGATCAGGGAAGAGATACAGGATTTCTTTTCAAAAATAAATCAAATTTGCTTCGAAGGCTGCGATTTTAAACCCGCGCGAAACAGACTCCACATTAACCTGACTCCTATATGAATAAAAATTTTAGTGTTATAGGCCTAATGGCACTATGCATTTTTTCGGCCTGTAAGTCTGCCTGGCTCAATGTGGACCAGCTCCAGGTGGACACCGACCAAATGACCAATGTCTACAGTCCAATCGGTGAGGCGTCTTATTCTATTGCCGATTTGATGACCACCCTTATTGATGATGACGCAGTAGAATTGCGTACTGGTGAAAATGGCGAATTATCCATTGTGTATTCCCATAAAAATGAACCCTTTGTTTTGGATGATTTATTGGGCCTGGACAATCAAAAATGGGAAGAGGACATTACCCTTTACCGATCATTGCCCAGCAATCAACGCAACAATCAAGAGCAACTCATTGCCCGCAAAACATTCTACTTCACCTTTGACCGCATGGAGGGTACTACACTCACCCAAATTGCGTTTGTGGAAGCCCTGCTCACCATGAGTTTTGAGCACCCTGATCGATCGAATTTCCGGGCCGAGGTCACCTTTCCAAAAATGTTGGATGAAAGTGATCAGCCAAAATTTTTCGCGGTAGACTTAGCAGATTCCAAACCACAGATAACAGATGATTTATCCGCCCACAGCCTCACGATGAGCTCGCCGGAAGGCACTAACACCATCAGGGTAGACATTGATGTATACCTGAAAGATGCTGCTAATATCGATATTATCCAATTCAACACCCCGATGGACATCATATTGGCCTTAGGCGATATTGAACCAGAATGGATTGAGGGCTATATCGGGGAGGAAGAAAGAAACTTTAGTAGCGGGCCTATTCGTTTAGCTTTTCTGGACAAATTCGAGCCAGGGCAGATCGCAATTCATAATCCTACCTTATCATTTACGATAGAAAATGGTTTCGGAGCCACCTTCAATACTTCGCTTCAGGTCAATGGTCAAAGTGGGCAGCAATCGGTGTACCTAACCGGTGCCACGGATTTTGAAGTGGCCAGACCTCAAAAGAGGGATGATCAGCCCGTAACCACCAGCCGTACTTTTGATAATACCAATAGCAACCTGGCTGAACTTGTCAACAGCTTTCCGTCAGCAATGGAATTTGAGGTAAAAGTAATCTCTAAGGCCAATAATAATACCAGTCCCGAGCCCGTCAATTTTTATAAACCCGATCAGGGAATTCATACAGCGTTAGAAATCACCCTGCCATTAACCCTCACGCTAGACCAGTTTCTTTTCACCCAATCCACCAACATCAATCCAATGGAAGTGGATACGGCTATGGTAAAAAGTGCACAATTAATTGTGAATGGCGCCTCAAGCCTGCCCGCTGACCTTCGAATGCAAATTATAATGGCCAATGAGCAGGATCAATTCATCGGCCAGTTATTCCCGGCAGAAGGCTTTCCGCTCTCCGGGAGCCATGGCCAGGAGGAAGAACACACCAATATCATCGCAGACCTGGACCAAAATACTCTTCATGCGCTTTCCAATACCGAAAAGCTGCATATCTACCTGTATTTCGATAGCCCTGAGGGAATGGTGACTTTTCGTGCTGATCAGCACATCCGGCTAAATTTCGGAATAAATGCCAACATTAAATCCCTTGATTTTTAATTCTGAACCTATGAAAAGCCTATTTACCACCCTCCTGTTGATCATCACTGGCTATCAAGGTATGGCGCAGTATATGCAAACCCTCTATCAGTTGGATCCCCATGCGAATGTGGTGGGTTACAATTTAAATCCCGCCTATATCAGCGATGCAAAAGTTACTGTTGGTTTACTTCTCGGAAATTTTTCAGCACAGGGAAGAATCGGAATGTCTGCCAATGAGATGTTTAGCCTGGATGAGCAAAATAATACCCTGACCTTAAAGCCGGAAAAATTTCTTGAAAATGCTCCGGATACCTATTACAACCGGATTTTTACCAATTACAACCTCCTTTTTGTGGGCGTTTCCAATAAAAAAAGTTATTTCACCTTTGCTATTGATGCCCGTGCCTTCACAGAGCAGGAAGTTTCCAATGGCTTACTCTCCCTGGCCGTCAACGGAAATGGCTTTAGCGAGGAAGATCTGGCTAATGGACTTTCTTCCAAAAGTTTTACGAGTGCCTTAAGTACCGCCACCACCGCTTTTGGACAGGCAGCATTGGGATATTCGAAGAACATAGATGATCGATTAACCATTGGAGGAAGAGCAAAATTCCTTTGGGGAATTGGGCATGCCAGCTCCAACGAAGTTAGCCTGACCATTCAAAATGACCTGACGTCCAACTCCACGACCCTCACCACTGAAGGAGGGAATTTTCAAACAGCAGGAGTGGTAGATTTTATGGACCCAGACGGCAATAAGGTGCCCACATTTACAGGAAATTACGGCATGGCGATAGATTTGGGCGCCACTTATCGTTTAACGGAAAAAGTCACCTTAAGCGCCTCCCTCCTGGATTTGGGAGGAATTAAATGGACCAAAAATGGGCGTCAGCTTAGCCTAAAAGGCGGCAGTTATGCCTTTGATGGAATAGATGTGGAGCCACTGATCAATTTAACGGGCAAACATGATCATGCTTCCATCAATTTGAATGAAGATGTTTTAAGGGAGCTGGAGGAAACTTTACAAATCGATACCTTAAGCAACCAAAACTTCCACACGGCTTTGCCTGCTCAGTGGTTTCTGGGAGGGTCTTACCAGTTGGCTGAACGTCATCGTGTAGGAGGCACCTGGATGAATAGTGTATATAAGGGTCGTTGGCTCAGCGGATTCAGTGCCTTTTACAATATTTATGTAGGCGCTGGCTTATCTGCCCTGGTGAACTGGACGGGTGTTAATGGTACTTATGCGAATGTAGGTGCTGGCTTACGATTAAATATGGGCGCCGTCCAATGGCATATTTCCTCCGATAATTTACTGGCAGCTTTTAAATTAGAAAACGCAAGAAACTTCTCATTGGCTACCGGTATTAATTTTCAGTTTGGAAGAAAAGACATGAAAGTAAAAAATTGGTAAGCCAATAAATACCAAAAATAAAGGAAAAGGGGGAGTCATCAGGCTCCCTTTTTTTTTATCCCGAAGACCATTATTTTAGTCATTGAAATTCAAACCTATGATGAAAACATACCTCAGTTTATTCCTCCTCCCACTAATGTGGGCTTGCACCTCCGAACCAAAAGGAGATCGAATATTTTACAATGGAGCCATCTATACTGCCAACCCACAGCATCCGAAAGTGGAAGCAGTTGTGACTCAAAAAGGAAAAATATTATTCGCCGGAGAGGAACAGCAGGCCCGAAAGTTTGTGGGAGCATCTACTCAGGCTTTTAATTTAGAAGGTAAAACCATGACTCCGGGCCTCATTGATGCACATGCCCACCTGATGGGCATCGGCACGCAGCAGGTACAGCTCAACCTTTTGCGGGATCAGTCCTGGGAAAGCATCATAGAAAAAGTACGACTACAGGCGGAACAATTGCCCGAGGGCAGCTGGATACAAGGAAGGGGTTGGCATCAGGACAAATGGGACAGCTTACCGGTATTGATCCATGGATTTCCCATCCATGATGAATTAACCAAGGCGGCTCCAAATCATCCGGTATGGTTAAAACATGCCAGCGGACATGCCGGAATTGCCAATCAAAAGGCCATGGAAATGGCGGGCATTTATGCCAATATCAAAGAGCAAAAAGGGCAATTGCAGGTAAATGGCGGTGAGGTAATGCTGAACAGGAGAGGAGAACCCACGGGGCTTATGAATGAAAATGCCTGCAACTTAATTGAAAGCAAGATTCCCACAAATGATGCCTCAGCCAATGACCGCACCCTCCAAAGGGCCATTCAGCATTGCCTGGAAAATGGAATTACCGGCTTACATGATGCCGGAGCAGGGGAAAAAACGCTGGAGACTTATTTTAGGGCTTTAAAAAATCAAAAGCTTCCCCTTCGCTTATATGTTATGCTGGATGGAAGTGATGCTGCTTTACTTGAGGAATGGGCAAAAAGAGGGATTTATGAGGATTCCTCTCACCATTTAAAAATTCGCTCGATAAAATTGTATACTGATGGTGCCCTGGGCTCTTCCGGCGCCTGGCTTTTAGCGCCTTACGAGGACCAAAAATGCTGTCATCATGGTCATGCGGTAACCCCGGCTGACACCCTGGGACAACGCATCAACTGGGCACTTAACCATGGCTTTCAAGTCTGCGCCCATGCAATTGGTGATCAGGCCAACCGGGCCATGCTGGATCATTTTCAAAAGGCTTTCCAGTTACGTGACCTGAAGCCTCAAAACTATCGGTTTAGAATAGAACATGCCCAACACATTCACCCTAAGGATTTGAATAGATTTGCGGAAATGGGCGTTATCCCCTCCATCCAGACCATTCACTTTGCCTCCGACAGACCTTGGGCTATTGATAAATTAGGTAAAGAAAGAATTGAAAAAGGAAGCTACGCCTGGCAGACGCTCTGGAAGTCAGGAGCTATCATCATTAATGGGACGGACGCCCCGGTGGAGCCCCTGAATCCTATAGAAAACTTTTATGCTGCAGTGTCCCGAAAAACCCTTAAAGGCACTCCTGAGGGGGGCTATGAAGCCTGGGAAAAACTTAGTCGACAACAGGCACTAGAGGCCAGTACTGCCAACGCAGCATTTGCCGCATTCCAGGAAACCATTAGTGGAGAAATAGCAAAGGGAAAACTCGCCGATTTCACCATCTACAACCAAAACCTTATGGAAGTGCCTGAACAAGAGATTTTAAATACTAAAATAATGTATACCATAATTGGAGATAGTATCTACTATCAAAACACTGTTACACAGTGAGTAACAACAGATACCCTTCAACGGACGGATAGCCTACCATTCTATAAAACAGGTCCTCAAGAGCGTGTTTAAAAAGCTAAAATTCGTAGCGAAAATTTGAAGTGTTGTAGAAGCAAAGCCCGATTATTTGGAGCGATTAGCATCACGAATATGGAGCAACTATCCAAAATCACTTCCAATAATTTCGAGTTTGAGTTAGATGATGCGGTTTTGAACATGCTCTTAAATGAAAGAGGAAAGCTTAAATCCTCCTTTGACTGCTAGACTGAAAAATGAAAGAACTGATTCCTATTTCAAGTTTTTTCCACCGATGCAGATAGATGAGGAGAAAGTAAGCTTGCCCAAATTTGGGCGATAATAATTCAAAGAAAATAAGTTTTAATGACTTGAAAATAAGTCACTAATGCTTGGCTAATAAATTTGGCGGTGAAATTCGGGTTAAGCCTATTAATGCGTCTTTTAGCACGATGCAAGGAGTCTTGCGGTGAATAATTCGGACTAAATCCTGTTTGAACTACAAGGCTGAAAAAAGTAGGCTTTGTTTCCTATTCCGAGATTTTCAAAATAAGCGGATGAATGAGGAAAAAGCAAGCTCCGCAAAATTTGGACGATAAAAGATCCCTAAAAATACTAAAACATCCTGATTTTGGCGTTTTAGGGCGACTACCTAATTCTGAGGGGGAATAATCCAGGTTAACAGCGGCTGGGATGGCATAATCCGGGAGTTCGTTCTGAGCATGTTTACTTGTCAATATTATAATCGAAACAGCATTATGGTGACAGTGTTACGAGAGGGTAACAATAAATAAATCGCTATTCATAAACCCTCTCCCCCATCAATATCGATTATTCCAGTTTTTATTCTGAAATATTGGTGCTACACATGCTCTGAACTAAAAAACTCACGCTACCGGCTCAATTTTAAAGCAATCTACCGGAAAATAAAATGGCTTAGACTAATGACAATTCTCCTTGTGTAATCGGTAGTAGATTTTCTTTCAACATTTTAGAAATAAAATCTTTGAACTTATTCACCTGTATCGGTTTTTGACTTTTTCTCTTAAAAAAAGTATAAATCTGCTCTTCTGATAGAATGTACATCATCACCATACTGTAAAGAGAGGGGACAAAAATGGTAGGCTCAACTCTTGGTTTGAAAACCTCCTGTTGTATCCCCTGATTCACAATAGAATTAAGTTCTTTTAATACCATGTCGGAGGTCACCGTAGCTTTGGTATACAATTCTTCACGAACGCCCAAAAATTGCTCAATCTTTACAAGTTTAAGCAAATCTGCATTCTCCATTCCTAAGTCAATTAATCGGAAACAAACTTCTCTTAATTGATCTTCAGGGCTTAATTTTCCCTTTTCAATTTCTTTGAAAATATCCTGTACATGGTGTTGGTAAATGGCAATAGCTTCCTCCAGGATACGTTCCTTGGAACCAAAATAATAGTTCAGCATACCCTGACTTACGCCGGCAGCTCTGGCAATCTCACGAGTAGAGGCCCCATCGAATCCTCTTTGCGCAATAACAGCAATCGCGTGTTTTAAAATGTTTAATTTCTTGGTATTAATCATAGGGTCTGATTTTTGACAACCCGACTCCCGCCTTTTTAAAGGGCTGAAATGCCGAGTATCGAGCCTGGTTTGGGCTCATTAAAAAGTATCTGTGATTATTAAAACAGTGGTTGATAATCAATAGATTAATACAAATTTCAATTAATCATGTATAAAAACCAAACATTAAAATGCGCCAAAATGATATTTAATTTTACGGATTAATTCATTCGATTGAATAGTATGCGCTGAGGTTAATCTATGGCTATTTTTTAAAATTTTTATAGCATTAACAGAAAATAAATTTATTTAATTTTATTGAGATTCTAATCTGGATATTTCTCTGACGTTAAGGATTAAAATAGTATTTGACTTATATCCCAATTAGAAAACAGGTATATAATACTCAATATTTAATATAAAAACTTCTAAATTTATAACAAAAGGCATAAATAGGCCAAAAAGTAGACACTTGGCTCCCCTATCCAGGAACACTTTAATAAGCCTGAGCCCGATGCCAGGCACGTACTATTAAAAGGGGAATAGGATTAGTTTTCTCCATATGGGATGGAGTCCTGAAAAAATTCCTAAGCTACTCAAGCCTTTATCAGGAATACTGATTACGCTCTCCTCATCGAAAACAGCCCTCTCCGACTACTAAAATCAAAATACCCATCTCTAAGGATCAAGCGATTGGTTTATTTACCACCAAGCCCTGCCCCCCACTCACCTGATTTAGCCCACCAGCATTAATCCGGCTTAATCATTCCCAAAACCTCTTTTAGCTGCAAGCCGGAAAGAATGAGCCGCATTGTTCTACATTTTTTCCAACAAAGGTGATGAATGAAGTGAAGGTAGCTTACCTAAATTTGGGCTATAAAAAACTTAGTGAACAAAATCGTAAGGAATTGATAGTAATTCAATTATGGTTAATCTCTAAATCTAGGGGTGAATTTCTCGAGCAAACAATTTGTTTTTGCCTTAATTTCTTAGCGCGTCTTTAAAAGCGAAAATTCGTAACGAAAAATTGAAATATGGTAGAAGCGATACCCGATTATTTTGAGCGCATAGCAGCGCTATTGTTGAGATATTATCCAAAATCGCTTACAATAATTCGAATTTGAAGTCGGATGGTGTGCTTTAAAACACCCTCAAAAATCAGTTTTTTAGCCTTGACTTCTTAAACCGAAAATTAATGCTTAACCCGGATTATTCATGCTTTACTCCTCCTTTAGCTGCAAGGTGGACAAAATGAAGGAATTTTTCCTATTGCTAGTTTTTTCCAACGAAGCAGATGAATGAGGAGAAAGCAAGCATGCCCTAATTGGGGATATTTTTTGCCTAAGACAAGCACTCGTATTTACCTCATTACAACCTACCTGTGTCTATTTAGTGAATTTATCGGCGAATAATTCGGCTTAAATTCGTCTTAATCGTCAGCCGATGAGCACCATATAAAAACCCATTGTCGAAAAATACAACAATGGGTTTAAATGCCCTTCCCTCCTTCAAAAGAAAGGAAAATATTTTTTTAGGTTAAGTCTGAGAAATTATCTTTCCACAAAAAATGGAATAGGAAACTAAAGACCACTACCTCCTTAAATATTGGTTTTCTCTGCTACCTTTTTCCTGTCTTCTGCTTCACTTTTCCCTTTTTTAAAACTCTGTACCTGCTTTTTGATATCAATCTCATCCATGGCATTGATGGCATTTTTGGTTCTTTCCCGCTTTAATTCAAAAGGGAATCCAATGCTTTCCAATGCCTGAAGTTGCAGTGGGGTTCTGGTGCGTTTAATTTGATTATACATCCAGGCGTACAATTTCTTATCAGAGGTAGGAACGTTGAAATGTCCATTTTTCTTATGAAAACGTTTCATTTTCAAGAACATTTTCTCCCAATAGTCCTCGAGTACATTCCAGGAAAATCCAATGTCTTCTAACCGCTTTATGCGCTCTAAAGGGATTCTGTTTTCTTTATATAACCTTCTTTGCTCATTTACAAAACGGCTCAATTTATACAAATCAGAACCACGAGGCCATAACGTTTGAGACACATGAGTGGTGCCGTACTTATCTTTGTACTCTAGCAACTTCTCCATATTTTCCTCAAACTTGTCTTTGGTGCGATAACCCCAATCGAATTCTACACTTTCAAGTAATTCCTTTTTTTCATCTGAAAATACTTTACGGGTCCGGGCAAATCTCCTTTGGTTTTTACACCATAGATACAATTTGGCATATTTAGCATCTCCGTGTGGGACCCTTGAATGACCATTCTCATCGTAGAAATCCTTGAGTTCATTATATCGCTCCATCCATTTGGCATCCCAATACTGATGATTTGAAGCTTTTGATATCTTGTCCATCAACGATTAATTCTATTTAAGCAAACACATTACATACCATTAGAAATTCTTCAGTCGATAAATTTGACACTTCTTTCTAATTGGGTGTCAATTTAGGATAATATTACACGAAATCAAATTCAAAAGCGCAAAGCGGGGATAATTTTAAGGATAATTTGGTTATTTGATTGCAGAAAAGGCAGAAAACATGTCCCAAATACACATTCCTGCCTTTTCGTTTTCTGCTATAAAGTACTTGGACAAACGGCATCCGTTAAAGGAATACTCGTCTCACTAATCGCTTTAAATCCACCTTGAATATCAGTCAGATGGCTATAGCCTTCCCTCTTCAATATGGAGGTAGCAATCATAGAACGATACCCTCCGGCACAATGTACAAAGTAAGGTTGGGCCTTGTCCAGTTTACTCTTCCAGTCCTGAATAAAGTCAAGGGCATGATGTTGTGCCTGGGGAATATGTTGTTTGGCGAATTCCCCTTCTTTTCTGACATCTAAAATTATTCCTTCAGCCATTTCTTCGGAAAATTGCGTTGCCGAAATGCTTCGTATAGATGCTAAGGCTTCTTTATTTTTAATCCAATTTTCAAGTCCACCTTCTAAATATCCAATTACCCCTTCATAACCAACCCTCGCCATTCGTGTAACGGCCTCCTTCTCTCTGCCTTTTGGTGCAATCAGCAGAATCGGTTGAGCCAAATCTTCAATCAGGGCGCCAACCCACATGGCAAACTGTCCATCCAGCCCAATAAATACGGAATTTTCAATATGTCCCTGAGCAAATTCTGCTGCAGAACGTACATCTAAAATCAGCGTGTTTGGCTTCAATGCATAACTTTTGAATTCCGCCACCGAAAGTGCTTTGAGGCTTTTATCTTCCACCTCTGCAAGGTTCGCATAGCCTGATTTATTTAACAGGGCATTTTTAGGGAAGTATTGTGGGGGAGGTGCTATACCGGTGGTCACTTCCTTAATAAATTCCTCCTTAGTCATATCAGCTCTTAGCGCATAATTAGTCGCCTTTTGAGCACCAAGCGTATCGACTGTTTCCTTACTCATATTTTTCCCACAGGAAGAGCCCGCTCCATGTCCCGGATATACCACCACTTCATCAGGCAGCTGCATGATTTTGTTTCTCAAGGAATCAAAAAGCATACCTGCCAACTGCTCCATCGAAAGGTCCGATCGAACGGTAAGGTCCGGCCGCCCGACGTCTCCAAGGAAAAGTGTATCCCCAGTAAAGATCGCCATTGGTGCACCCTGGGCATTTTTTAAAAGATAAGTACTGGATTCAGGCGTATGCCCGGGAGTATGTAACAATTCCAAAGTAACTTCTCCCAAAACAAACTTTTCCCCATCCTGCCCTATATGAGCATCAAAACCGGTTTCGGCACCGGGACCATAAATAATTTTCGCACCCGTTCTTCTGGCCAATTCTACATGGCCGGACACGAAATCCGCATGGAAATGGGTTTCGAAAATATATTTGATCTGGCTCTGGGTTTCCGCTGCCATTTTGAGATATTCATCCACATCTCGAAGGGGATCAATTACGGCTGCTTCTCCATTGGAGTGAAGAAAATAAGTGGCTTCTGCCAGACAATTAGTGTAGAGCTGCTTTACGCTGACTGCATCACTGTTAATCTCAATGGGTTTCATCATTATGGTTTGTTGTTGTAGTTGAATTTCACATTCAAGAAAGAAAATTCCAAACAATCAAACCGTAACATTTGTCACTCAGCTCAAAACAAAAAAAACGGGTACGAAACTAAGCGTACCCGCATTTCCACTGTTCAACCTGCAAATTGCTGTTATCCAAAAGTAGGCAAATTTTCTGAGGTGTCGAAACGCTGATTGATTTATATTTGAGAATAATGAAAGAATAAAGCACTCATCCGCCCGACCATCAGTCCATTATCCTTTTAAGCCGGAAAGTTGCTCTGCAAGCTGCGCCATATTTTCTAAAGATTCAAAACGAGACTTTTGATCTGGCGTTAAATCAATTTTTTCATGTTCCCAGGTAGACTCAAATGGGATATAAACCGCCTCTGCTCCAATTTCCAAAACGGGCATGATATCAGACTTCAAAGAGTTGCCCACCATCAGAAATTCCTCCGGACGGTAATCATATTTTTGCAATATTTCTTGATATTGGACTGAGGACTTATCCGAAACAATTTCAATATGCTTGAAAAAATCCGCCAATCCGGATCGTGCCAATTTACTTTCCTGATCCATTAGGTCCCCTTTGGTAATAAGTACCAATTCATATTGACCGTGCAATTTTTGAAGGGTCTCTCTTATGGTAGGCAATAGCTCCACCGGATGGGCGATCATATCTCTGCCCCAGTCAATGATCATCTGAATGTCCCCTCCCTTAATTAAACCTTCCGTCAATTCTACGGCGGTTTCAATCATGGACAGGATAAAGCCCTTTATGCCGTAGCCAAAGTACTCCAGGTTACGAACTTCTGTTTTATATAAATGCTGCATTAATAGTTCCCGCGGAACATATTGCTCCAGGAGTCCGGCAAACTTCTCCTGAGTGGCATTAAAAATTGTTTCATTTATCCACAGCGTATCATCTGCATCAAAGGCTACTACACGAATATTTTGATAATCCATAATTCTCTTTTGCTAGGGATAGTTTTTCAAATAAACTTTATATTACGAGGGAATTACGTTATATACGAACAAAATCTCATTTTTTTACTTTATGCCAGTTGAAAATATCTTCTTTCCGACCAAAGAATATAATACCCTTGCCTCCCTTCCAAAAGATATCCTCTCTGTGGTGCCCTCTATCACAGAATTACTTTTTGATCTCGGCTTAGGTGATAAAATTGTCGGACGAACCAAATTTTGTATTGAACCCAGAGAGCAGGTGGAGCCCATCCCCACCTTTGGGGGCACAAAAAATCTTTGGAGGGAAAAGATACTACAGCAAAAAGATGTCGTTCTGATTGCGAATAAGGAAGAAAATTTAAAAGAAGATATTGAATTTTTAAAAGGAAAAATTCCTATTCTGCTTACCGATTATGAATCGCTGGAGCAAAGCCTGGAATCTATTGCCTGGCTGGCTGAAATATTAGGCGTAAAAAAAGCGGGAAAACAATTATTGGGCAGCATTAAGTCAAACTCAACACCCAAAACTCAGGGGAGCATGAAAGTCCTTTATTTAATCTGGCAAGAACCTTACATGACTGTAGGAAAAGATACCTATATTTTTGACCTGCTGGCACAGGGTGGTTTACCACATATGGTTTTTAGTGAATCTGACAGTCGATACCCGGAAATTTCGAGCCATCAATTAGCCCAGGCGGATATCATTTTGCTATCAACAGAGCCCTTTCCGTTTAAGGAAAAACACCGCCGCAATTTAGAAAAAGCCTTAGCGAAGCCGGTGGTACTCGTAAGTGGGGAAGATTTCTCCTGGCCAGGCCATAGAATTCCCCATGCTTTCAGATGCATGGAGAAGCTGGCCAGCAAATAGGAATAAGAAAAGAATTACTCTTTCTCGAGTAGTCCGTTCATAAACTCAATTCTATTTTGAATTTCATCTTCTACTACTTCCAGAATTTTCATGATTTCAGCGTGATTCATACGATCAACCGCTTTCATCTTCTTATTGTAGGACTGATAGCTAATCCCTAATCCACTGACAATATCAGTCTGTTTAATGGGAAGAGAGGCAATCAAATCGGGCAGCTTATTGATCATAGCTTCATAAGCCTCAACCACATCTCTCATTTCCTTAAGAGATGGAACCGTGTTTTCTTTACTCATTTCTTTTATGTGTTAACCTTTACAAATCAATTTTAAATGGCAACATGCTGCATCCAATTAAAGTTAGGCGAGCTTCACCAATTTTTTATTTCAAAAATACTGCACCAAGATAATTGGAGGAATTTGAAAATGTAATAATGCCTCCATTTTTGATTAAGGAATAAAAGAGCAAAACATACGTTGGCTAAAATAAATAATTGAAGAAAAAAAACGTGTGGACTTTTTAATCCAGGAGGAATAGTACAAACTTAAAAAATTAATATACAATCAATTATATAGAAAAGCATAGCAATAAGGATCCATATTTAGATCAATTACTAACAAAATAAATCAAAAAAATAAAACTTAAATTACATCATAAATAGCATTTGGCATTTTCTAAAAAATAAAAGGGACTACCTTTTTGAGGTTAGTCCCGATAAATTTGATCGTCCGGAAGAATGCGTTACCGAAATATTATGGAAATATCGGCTTCTAATTTTTTTTCTAATAGCGGAGAAGGATTATAAACCGTCAGTTTACAAACACCTCGATCCTCCCTAAAAAAAGGAAATGCGATAGGAGCCTATTTTAATAGAACATCCCTATTTAGACCGGATTATTCCGGCTTAAGATAAGTTTGATCCTCTCAGGAAATACCAAAAATAATCTAAAAGAATTCCGGCTTTAATAAACACGTTTAAAGATTATCATTGAATTTATAACCTACCCCTTTGATGGTCACAATCAAATCATTGCCAATTTTTTCTCTGACCTTTCGCACGTGCACATCTACCGTTCTTGGTAAAATATAAACATCCGTTCCCCAAATATCTCTAAGCAACTCATCTCTGGACAGTATCTTGCCCGGCGTTTGCGCCAAGGTATACAAAAGTTCAAATTCCTTTTTGGGCAAGGAAAATTTCTCCCCATTGGCCTCTACCGTATAGGAAGTTTTATCAATGCGTATACCTGGGAATTTTAGAATATCACCCGTTCCCTGTTCTTTTACCACAGAGCGCTCCATAAGAGCCTCTATCCGCCTTTTAAGCGCACGAGGCTTCACTGGCTTAATGATATAGTCATCTGCCCCCATATCAAAGGCAGCGACCTCAGAATACTCCTCAGCCCTTGCGGTCAGAAATACAATCAGTGTATTGTCCATCTCCGGATTATTACGCAATTGTCGACAAGCCTCAATACCATCCATAGTCGGCATCATAATATCCAACAGGATCAGGTCCGGTTTAAAAGACCTGGCAATGGCTACGGCCTCCTGACCATCTTCAGCCGTTTGTATCTGATAACCCGAGGCTTTCAAATTATATTCCAACAAGTCACGGATATCTTCTTCATCATCCACAACTAAAACTTTATGCTGTATATTTTCCTTCATAATGATTGTCTAGTTCTTATCACAATACTAGCACTAGCGGATGAATATATTTTTTCCCTAAAATTATCTTTAAATTAAGGCATCATGCGATCTGTTAACATTTAGTTTTTATAGCTCCATTCCGAAAAGAAAAACGCCAAAAATTTTAGAGAAGACATAACAAGGATCGCCTGTCCATGTTTTGTCGCGTCTAATTTACGTGGCTCTCAAACAGCTAAAATAAGGTGAAATCTTCCTGCGACAGATTATGGACTCTGCTAAAATAGATTGTTTTAAAATTTCAATCCCTATTTTGTCTAACTAAAAATGATCAAAACGGTGTTTTGTAATGTTTTAAAATGTTTTTATTGTTTTAAATGTTTTAGGCTTTATAATTCACAGTAATTCAATTAGTTACAACGGTATTTTGCGACAAAGAAAGGATAAGCTACGACATCATATGTATAAGTCGTGACAGATCGTGGATTTAGGTCGACGTGATGGGGATTTAAAGGGACGGAATGAGGATATTGACGTCATCATAGGGATTTATCGAGACACTATAGGGATTTTATATAGCATAGCTTTTCAAGCCATTTCTTCAATTGTTGGAAAAATGATGATTGATAATGATCAAGTGCAAATATAAGAGAAAGTTTGTATTTTTGACTCCCTCTTCTGTCGTATATAAGCCATTTTTATACTTAATATGTCGTGCTTAGTATAAGGGGCATTTGGGGCTTATTGTGTATCAAACCATGATTTTCTAAATTATTGTCCCCTAAATGTCGTATTCATTTTGGAATATCCCTACAATGTCGTAGTTTAGATTTAGAATTGAATACGACATTATATGAACATCACTGATCGTTCCGTCGCTGGAATAAAAAATTATAAGATTGTTAAGTCTAATAAGCTTATCAATTCCAAACATACTTTGAGCCCTTTGCAGTGGCGATTAATTCTATTGACTGCTGCTCAGATCAAGAAAGACGATACTGAATTTAATGAATGTGTGATCGGTTTAAGAGAGCTTTTTGACCTCAAACGTGGGGATAAAATCTCCGATAAATACAATCAGGCCAGAGAGGCTGCCGTCGGTTTGACCAACTCTTCGGTCTATATTCAAAAGGGTAAACATTGGGTAGCTTTCCCCTTTGTAACAAAAGCAGAGGGAAAGGAAGGAGAAGATTATATTAAAATCCGTTTTGCCCAGGAAATGAAGCCTTTTTTCCTGCAATTGAATGCAGGTGAATATACTTCTTATAAACCGATCAATTGTTGGGGATTCGTAAGTGGGCATAGTTTCCGCCTGTATGAATTGTTGATTCAGTATTTCCCTAATATCAATAAACGCACCTTCAAAATTGCTGATTTTAAGAACCTTTTGAATGTAGAAGAAAAATATAAACGTTTTTCTGATTTAAAAAGAAGGGTAATTGATCCGGCCGTGCATGATATTAATAGTTATGAGCCCTCCGGGATGTTCGTAGATTATGAAATTAAACGCAGAGGCCGTTCGGTCAACGAGATTATTTTCTCTATGTCCAAAAAAGGCAATGGATTGGTTTCGGATGGGGCGCATGAGTTAATGGGCGAGGTGAATATTAAACCGCAAACTATTCAGCCTCAATTGAATTTTGATCAGCTTACCGCTGAGGACGTTACTCCTGTAGAGAGCCTTTCAGAAGATGAGGAAATTTTGGCTGCTATTGGCTATAAAGCAAAGACGAAAAACGGCATGTCGCAGGCATTAGAGGCTATTTCTCATCTGATCAGGCAATATGGATTAATTCAGGTTCGTAAAAAGGTACGTGTCGTGCAGCAGGCCAAAAAGGTGGAGAATCCAATCGGTTATTTGACCATGGCTTTAAAAGAAGATTATCAGCTGCGCATGGAGCCTGCGGTTAATCAAAAGGCGGATGCCACTCAGGCTGCTTATGTCGAGAATAGACAAAAGGAACAGGAGGCCCGTCAGGCGGTTATGTTGCATAAGAAAAAGCAGGAAAGTATCTCCCGTGAATTTGATAAATTTTGGAAGGATCTGTGTTTCGAATATTTGAATAATAATATTTTTGGCCAATTCCCAAATTACGTGAATTATTTAAATGGAGAAGCTTCTGCTTATGAACGTAAGTTCCTTCAGGAATGGAATTGTAATAAGCCCACTACCGAAGCGAAAAAGTATTTTGGTCGATGGATTATCGGACAAATCGGGACGGAAGAACATAAGCGTTATTTGAATGATGGCGTCAAATTCTACGCCATGAAGCATCATAAATTTAATTGGGACCAATATTAATACGACATTTTAATTTCAATAAAAAATCAGGAGTACAGCAGTACTCCTTTTTTTGTCACTGTTGTTTTAGTCACTCGTCGATTTGTAAATCGCTGTAAAACAGTGGGTTGAACGATACTCTTACCAAATATTATTTGGCCTACTCTTCAACTTGTTGCAAAACAGCACCTTACAGCAAAGTGGTCACAAAAGGGATATCCACACTTTTGGTTCAATACGACTCCCTTTTTTGTCGTAATTGATCTTATTGCGCAGCTTTTAACTAAAAATTTTAGCATAAAAAAGCCGCCCCGTGCAAAGGGCGGCATATTGAAATTGTGTTCAATTTGAACGGTGTGCCTATTTATTCAAAAAGTCGTAACGAACAAAAGCTTCCATGGCTTCATATTCTGCCAGTCCCAACTGATTGTAAAGATCAGCCGTCTCGCGATTACGTTCTTCTGCTCTTTGCCAGAATTCGCGGGAATCATTTCCCTGGAAAACAACTCCGTCTTTCTGGGATTCGTGGTAGAAAATTGCTTTTCTTTTTTTCAATACCTGATCCGGAGACATCGGTACCGCCATTTCAATTTCGTGCACCGGCCATTCGTGCCAAGCTCCACGGTAAAGCCATACCCAGCAATTCTTCATATAGCTTTCTCCTTTCAGTTGATCCAGTGCACTAAATATAGCATCCAAACATACCCGGTGTGTACCGTGTGGATCTGCTAAATCTCCTGCTGCGTAAATTTGGTGAGGCTTCACCTCTTCGATCACATTCTTGATGATATCAATATCTTCACTACTAAGAGGTGCCTTTTTCACGCGACCCGTTTCATAAAAAGGAAGTTCAAGGAAGTGCATGCGCTCTTTTGGCATTCCGATATATTGGCAAGCAGCAATAGACTCCTCTTTTCGGATGAAAGATTTGATTTTTCTTACAGAGGGCGTATCAATATCACCCGTCTCTTTCATGTCTAAGAATCCAACGATTTCTTTGTAAGCAGCATCAGATTCTTTGGTCGAAATATTAAACTGGTCATTAAAATCTTTTACAAATCGGGCATATCGACGGGCATCATCATCCATTACCGCAATATTCCCGGAGGTTTGGTAGGCCACATGTACTTCATGACCCTGATCTACCAGGCGCTGTACCGTTCCTCCCATTGAAATAACATCATCATCCGGATGCGGAGAGAAAATCAAAACCCGTTTCTTTTTAGGTTCCGCTCTTTCCGGACGCTGAGAATCATCTGCTTCAGGTTTACCTCCGGGCCAGCCGGTGATGGTGTGCTGAAGCATATTAAATACTTTAATATTGATATCATGAACAGGACCTTTTAGCGTAATCAGCTGATCCAGTCCATTCTCGCTGTAATCCTCGTTGGTTAATTTTAGTACCGGCTTACTTAATTTAAGCGATAGTGAACAAACAGCTTTTTTGATCATTTCATCTGTCCAATCAATATCACGTACCAACCACGGATAATCGATTCTCGATAATTTTTCTGCTGCAGGCTTATCCAGAATAATATCACAGTTATGATGTTCTTGCAGGAAAGTAGTCGGAACGCTTTCCGTAATCGGGCCTTCCACTGCTTCGCGAATAATGGGTGCTTTGCCATTACCCCATGCCATCAGAATAATTTTCTTGGCCTGCATAATTGTGCCTACTCCCATCGTGATCGCGCGTCTTGGAACATGAGAGATTCCACCAAATCCGGGGGCGGCATCACGGCGGGTTAATCCATCCAGCGTAACCATTCGTGTAGTGGAACGGATACCGGAGCCTGGCTCGTTAAAACCGATATGACCGGTACGGCCAATACCTAAAATTTGTAAATCAATCCCACCTGCCTCGCGAATTTTCAATTCATAGTTTCGGCAAAACTCCGGAACTTCTTCCATTTTCAGGGTTCCGTCCGGTACATGGGTGTTTTCAGGAAGGATATCAATATGGTCAAATAAGTTTTCCTTCATGAATCGTACATAAGAATGTACCGATTCTGGTTGCATTGGATAATATTCATCCAAATTGAAGGTTAAGACATTGGAAAAACTCAGTCCATCCTCTTTATGGGCCCGGATTAATTCTTCATAGACCTTTAATGGAGAAGAACCAGTGGCCAAGCCAAGTACTACTTTTTGTCCTTTTTCCTGACGGCTTTTAATTAAACTAATAATTTCTTGAGCAATCCACTTAGAACCTGTATTAGCATCTTCATAAATCGTGGTGTTTAAATGCTCAAATTCTCGGTCTGTTAGGAATTTTTCCATGTTCAGCCCGATTTCTTTTTCATTTACCGTATCAAAATACCCTTCCATTATATTGAATATTTTACAAAATTAGCTTCTTTAATAATAAAAAGGATTAATTACCCCTTTGTTTACGAATGTATCTATAATAAAAGGGAACTACAACTTTTTAATATTAAAAAATCAAAAACTACGGGGTATTTAATAAAAAAAGTTATTTTTATAATGATAATTGACTTCAGGATCCTTTTGTTTTGAAGTTTTTTAGATTTAATTATTTAGTGAAAACCATTTTTTGGTCAAAATTTCTAAGAACCCAAATTTAATGGAACCGACAGTTAGTAAAATTTCCATAAAAAAGCAGATACGTAAAAATCAGATTCTTCGGTTTTTTCGAGAGAATCCGCTGCTTTCTCCTTCAGATATTGCCAGTGAGACGCAATTAACCCTACCAATGGCTTCTTCTTTAACAAAAGAGTTGGCTGATGAGGGCTATATTGTCGTGGCCGAAGCACAAAATTCAAAAGTAGGTCGTCCGGCGACGCTCTATCAGTTAAATCCGGAAGGTGGTTATACCTTGGGAATAACGTTAGGGGCTCGAAAGTCCAGAATGATTTTACTCAATTTACGGGAGGAAGAACTCGATTTCATTGAATATTCCACCGTTGATTTGAATGATACGGAAGCGACTATTAATACTTTGTCAGAGAGAATAGATGAATTGGTCAGCAAAAATAGCATTCCTAAGAGTAAAATTTTGGGGGTGGGTTTTGCCTTATCCGGTTTGGTAAATGCTAAAAGTGGAAAATCTTTAACCTATTTTAAAGATTCCCCTTCTTCTTTGAAAGACTTATTAGAAGAGCGATTGGGCATTGAGGTCGCCCTCGAAAATAATGTGAATGCAGTCACCCTGGGAGAGCTTTATTTTGGGAAAGCGAAAAGCTGTGAAAATGTAGCTTGTATACACCTGGACTGGGGTATAGGAATGGGCCTAATTTTGAACAATGAATTGTATGGAGGCCATTCCGGATTAGCTGGTGAAGTGGGCCATATTCGAGTGGTGGAAGATGGTGATATATGTTCTTGTGGAAAAATAGGTTGTTTGGAAACGGTGGCTTCAGGTCGTGGATTGGTTAATAAGGCCGTCCGACTTTTACAAAAAGATCACCCTAGTATTTTGAAGAAGAAATTAGGGAATAATTTGGAGTCACTTACTTTGGATCAGCTTTTGGACGCCGTGAAAAGCGGAGACCAGTTTTCTCTGGAATTGGTAGAAGAGGCCGGTAAATACATTGGGAAGAGCATTGGTATATTGATTAACCTACTGAATCTGGAGCGTGTGATTTTAAGTGGAAAATTATCTCAGATGGGAGATGCTATCCTCTACCCTATTCGTTCAGCCATCATGCGTAGCTCTCTTACGGAGATGAATGATGATGTCGATATTGTGATTTCTGACATAGATGAAAGAGCCGGTTGCCTGGGTGCGACGACCATGATTAGTCGGAAAGTATTTGAGACGGTGAATGTGGAAGCAGATATGTACGTTTAAGCCGAATTATTCACCGCTAGATTTAATGAGTCGATATTAGTATTAAATAATCAGGCTTTTGCGGTTTATTTTTTCGAATTATCAATAGCACAAATTTGGGCATGCTTGCTTTCTCCTCATTCATCTGCTTCGTTGGGAAAAACTCGAAATAGGAAACTATTCCTTCATTTTTCCTGCCTTGCAGCTAAACGAGGATTTAAGCATTAATAATCCGGGTTAACCTATTTCTTCGGAAATGAAAAAAGCCGTCTTTTATGGACGGCTTTTTTTATATTTTTATTAGTAATTAATGATAGCTTTTTTGGAGTTTGATGATCATTTCCTGTAAAAGCTCGAATTCTCCATCTTCACTTTTTGCGTTGATTTTTTTCAATCGCTGATTGATTTCTTTTTTTAACAGATCGGAGGGGCTTAATGCTTTAGCAACTTTTTTTGTAGGTGTGGTTTTCTTCTGAACTATTTTGGTGATGTCCTCTACGGATTCAATCGGTTTTTTAACCTCCGCTTTGGCCAATTTCTGTACATCTGATTTCCTTACCTTAGTATCACCTGTTAAAATGGAAGCTTTTAATTCCGGATTTTGATCCCCAATGACATCAAGTCCTTTTGCAAATTCCGCATTGTTTCGAATGGATTTTGGCGAAGTTTTGTACTCCTCAGCTAATCTTTCTTCCGTTTTTTGAACCACTGCTCCTTCTTCCACCGGAAGATTTTTGCGATTTCCACCATGACTTCCCTTCTCTCTTTCATAGCGCATTCCTATTAAATACGCCCTTTGTTCATCTGTAAGATTTCGTCGGCCCAGCTGATTATTAATCATCCAGTCTTTCGCTTCTTCCAGATTTTTGAATTCCAACAATCGGAAATCAAAGTGTAAATGGTGTTTCTGAGTGATCGCATATCGGTTATGGCCGTCCACCAAAATATACTTCCCCTCATGTTTCCAAATTAGAATGGGTTCTCGAAGTCCCTCCTTAAGAATGTTATTTTCCAATTGCTCAAACTCCTCCTGCTGTAAGGCCGGAATTAATTGTTTCAGCTCTTCATTAATGGAAATATTATTCTTAATGACTTCTTTGGAATCCCCTAAAAAATTAGCGGCAGCAGTTCCGGCTACCTTTTTCTCTTTTGCAATTTGGAATTTCTTCGCCATAGGTTTTGCTTACTCCTAGTTCAGGTTTTTTACTAATTCTTCTGTCAGTTTCATATAATCGGTCGCACCATTGGAGGTGGGTGCATAATCCAGTATATGTTGGCCAATTTCTACAGACTCGGCCAGCGAGATATTCTGTCGAATATTGGTGGTCATCAGCTTTTGCTCCCCGATCAAATCACGAACCTGGTTGACGGCCTCCTGGGAAAGCACCGCCCGGCTGTTATACTGGGTGAAAAAGGCTCCGGCCAAATTCAAAGTTTGGTTTGCACCAGCTTCTTTGATTTCTTCAATAATGGAAATGACCTTTTTTAAACCATCCAAACTGTATTTTTGGGCGTGTAATGGCACGATTACTTTGTTGGCTGCTACCAATGCGTTAACCGTAATAATTCCCAAAGAAGGAGGACAATCCAATAAGATGAAATCATATCGATCTTCCACCTCCTCGATGGTTTTCTTTAGTTTGAACTCTCTGCCTAAGCTGGCATTTAGTTCAGTTTCATAATCCGCTAAAGAATCATTGCTACTGGTCATGTGAAGGTTTTCTTCCAATGAAATGATGATATCTTCCAGCTTATAATTCTTTCTAAAAACCGAAGTAATATTGCGATCATCGCTCATGTCAAACCCCAAACCATTGGAAAGATTCCCCTGGGAGTCCAAGTCCATGATCAATGTTCTGTATCCTAGTCTTGCAAGACAAGCCCCCATACTCGCTACGCTTGTAGTTTTGGCTACTCCTCCCTTGCGGTTGGCAAAAGCCAAAATAAAAGGTTGTTGTTTTCCCATCGTAAAATTAAATGAATCGAATTCCTCCAGAAAAAGTGATTTTAAAATGAAGGTTTCTGAACTTCAAAATTAGAAATTCTCCAGCTTCCAAAAAATTAATCAAGGCTCATTATCTAAAGAAAATTGAAAAATCAGTTCGGCGAATGCTCATTTTTTCGCCTTAAGCAATTTATTAAATCATTTTGATAAAATCCTTTTCACTGAATTTTTTGTCTTCTTTTCTTTCAAAATTTTTCATGGGGTAACTTTTACCATTTGATTTTTATACTCTTTACTGGAAAGAAATTTGTTTATCCATCCGCTTAAATTGGGCGGTTATCGGATCTCTTTGGGGCTATTGACTGGAATTAAAGTTATTGATAAAGCGGTAGATTTCTAAAAGCGTTTTTTTTGCGCACTGGTATTTTTTTCGGGTTTTAGAGGAAGTGGCTTTTACGTTTTTTGTCCTATATGTAGACCGTTATAGTGTCCAATAGATTTGCGGATAATAGATATACGTTTTGTTAAGCGGAATTAAAAAACTTGCTAAAATCATTCCCATTGGTAGATTTTATTAGTCTGTAGATGCAGTGCTATTTCCCAATCCCTATTTTTTTTACTTCTATTCTCCGTTTTTAAAATTGGGTAGTAAGTTTATGATTCGTCTGCAAATCAAGCGGTAAAATTTGCCCTTTGAATTGGGGTTGATAAGGCCGAGGAATTTGAATAGATCAGGTAAGGTTTGAGCCTCGTTGGATTTATTTGTGGCGTTTAATTAGTGAAAAAATACTTTGGTAGGTGGTTGGTCCAGGAGATGGTTTATTATTGCGTGCTGGCTATTTTCTTAGGCCCATAATTGTGTTGCTGAGTTTGAAACTGTCGTATTAATCAAGCGGCAAATTTTGCCCTTTGAATTGGGGTTGATAAGGCCAAGGAATTTGGATAGATCAGGTAAGGTTTAAGCCTCCATGGATTTATTTGTGGCGTTTAATTAGTGAAAAATACTTTGGTAGGTGGTTGGTCCAGGAGATGGTTTATTATTGCGTGCTGGCTATTTTTTTAGTTCCATAATTGTGTTGCTGAGTTTGAAACTGTCGTATTAATCAAGCGGCAAATTTTGCCATTTGAATTGGGGTTTATAGGGGCGAAGAATTTTGATAGGCCAAGTAAGCTCCGGTCTCAATGGAATTCATTTGTAGCGCTTGTTTGGATAAGAATAGTTTGTTAAGCGGAAGGCTTAGCAAGTGATTTATTATGGCGTCTTGGCTATCTTGTTAGTTCCATAAATTGTTTTACTCAGTTTGAAACTGTCTTCTTATTCAAGCGGTAAAATTTACCATTTGAATCGTAGTTCATAAGGTGGAAGAATTAGGATAGGTTGTGTAAGCTCTGGTGCTCATTGGAATTCATTTGTGGTGCTTTTTTGGATAAGGATAGTTTGGTAAGCGGAAGGTTTAGCAAATGGTTTACTACTGAGTCCTGGTTATCTTGTTAGTTCCATAAATTGTGTTGCTCAGTTTGAAATTGTCTTCTCATTCAAGCGGTAAAATTTGCCATTTGAATCTATAGGGTCAATGAATTTGGATAGATCAGGTAAACTCTTGTGCTCATTGGAATTATTTGTGGCGCTTTACTGGTTAAAAATAGTTTAGTAGTTGGTAGGTCCAGGAGATGGTTTATTATGTCGTTCTCGCTAATTTTGTAGTTCCATAATTGGTGTTGCTGAGTTTGAAATTGTCTTCTCATTCAAGCGGTAAAATTTGCCATTTGAATCTATAGGGTCAATGAATTTGGATAGATCAGGTAAACTCTTGTGCTCATTGGAATTATTTGTGGCGCTTTACTGGTTAAAAATAGTTTAGTAGTTGGTAGGTCCAGGAGATGGTTTATTATGTCGTTCTCGCTAATTTTGTAGTTCCATAATTGGTGTTGCTGAGTTTGAAACTGTCGTATTAATCAAGCGGCAAATTTTGCCATTTGAATTTGAGATTATAAGGTCGATGAAATATTTTATTTCAAGTATTCCCAGGGTCGCCAGAACCACTGGTCTCAGTTGATATACTTAACCCAAATTGTGTAGGCTTCAATCGTAGTTTAGCGGCAAGGCGAACAATGTTGAAATATTCCCTACTCTAAGTTTTTCCAAGGAACAAAATGAACAAGGGTACAGCAATCTTAGCTAAATTGGCCTTTTTAAAAAATCAGAAATTAGGTTTTCAATGCTCTTAAAAGATCTCGCCTGGGGTAGATCTTTTGCGGATTTTTCATATAATCACAAATGAAAAAATTTTAAGAAAGACCACTTGCAAATAAGGTTTTTTTTGATTGGAATGTTTTTTAATAGGCTACAACCTTCTACCCTATTGGTTTTATAACTTAAATTCTTCCGCACTATCAGTGGGGCTTTGATTGAAAAGCGAAAAGCATTGCTGCTGTCGAAGAGATTCCTCATAGCGTTAATTCCTTAAATTTTTCTCTATTCGATTCAATTATTAAATCATGCCTTGATGGCTTCCGGCAGCTAGTATTGTGGTTCGCTGGAATTGATGACCGCCTTGTTTTTTTATCAAGACAAAATGAAAAATAAGCGATGGAAAATAAGTTATTGAATGGCCGGTCTATCATTTTATTAAAAATGGCTGGTGGATTTATTGAATCTAGCAAAGTATGAATTCGGTTGAGGTAGTCTGGAAACAAATTGATCTAGTCCAATGGCTAACTATTTCCCAACACCATTATCCATTTTTAAAATAGAGCTGAGCAGTTTGTGGTTCGTCTGCAAATCAAGCGGTAAAATTTGCCAGTTGAATTTTTGTGTCCATAATCTTTATGGTAGAGCTTAGAGATCAATTATTGAATCAGGCAATAAGTGATTAATAATTTTGGTGTTTTGTTTACCATTAGCGCATCGGTATTCCCTTTAATAGCAGGCTTGATAAATCGCTTTGCTTAGAGCGGGTTTAATAGCCTATTTTCGCAACGAAAATTTGAACCATTGCAGAGGAGATACCCGATTATTATGAGAGAATAGCAGCCCTATTGTTGAGAAATAATTCAAAATCGCTTTCAATAATTCGAATTTGCGGTCGGATGGTGCGCTTTTAAACATACTTTTAAATATGACCGGGGAGTTTTTCTTCCTGTAAACAAGAATTACCCACAAGAGCCTGACGGATTCTTACCAATTTTGTTCATGGGTGGAATTTTTCTTTGGTGGCTCAATTTAAAAAGGAAGGGAATATCTTTTGACTCCTCATTGTTCTACCTTTTGGGTTGAAATGACCTGGTTGAAAGATTAGTTGACAGAAAATTATTTGATAGTTTTAGGGATATCACTTTATAGCCGACAGGCCTCTAGTAATAATTTCTTTTTACGGGGAGATTTTAATTACGTCTCTCCCCCATTAGCTTTTATTAAGGGGTAAGAAAGTACTTTAAAAACCTCTTATTTTTTCGTTTTTACTGCTACCTGTTTGAGTTTGGGATAAAATATCAAAAGGTAAATTTTACCATTTGTGTATTTTCGTTCGAAATAAAGCAAAA
This sequence comes from Persicobacter diffluens, assembly GCF_036244895.1. Taxonomy (NCBI): domain Bacteria; kingdom Pseudomonadati; phylum Bacteroidota; class Cytophagia; order Cytophagales; family Persicobacteraceae; genus Persicobacter; species Persicobacter diffluens. The sequence goes on along the minus strand of NZ_BQKE01000003.1, from coordinate 362,063 downwards.
AAACATAAATTGGTTAAGGTCAGAAGGTTTGTTTAAGAAGCCTGAAATATGCAGAATTTTTTTTGGTTCATTCCTGTTAAATACTGCTTAAATAGTGGATGATTGTTCTTTTTGGCCGAATTATTTTTGTTTTTGGTGAGATTTTTGAGTCTTTTTTATTGTGTATTTTTGATAAGTAGAGACAGAGTAAACCCATAGAATAAACCCGTATAAATGAGGCTAAAGAAATTATCGGATTTAAAAGAAATCCTAGCTGGAACAAGTCAGAAGTTGCGGTTGGTAGTGGCTGGAGCCGCTGATGAACCCGTTATTGGTGCTGTTTTAAAGGCCACCAAATTAGGTTTGATTACCCCCATTTTGGTTGGTGATGTGGATAAAGTCCGTGAAATTTCAGCGCGAAATAAATGGTCTTTGGACAAGGTAGAATTGCATAATGAGCAACGAGATGTTGAGGCAGTGGAAGTGGCTGTTCGTTTAGTATCGGAGGGTAAAGCGGATGTTTTAATGAAAGGCATGGTCGCGACAAAGATCTTGCTGAAAGGAGTGTTGGACAAGAAGTGGGGTTTACGCGAATCCAAGGTACTATCCCATTTGGCCATGTTTGAAGTTGCTGGTGCAGGACGGTTAGTGGGATTGACTGATGCGGCCATGAACATTCAGCCCGACCTCCATCAGAAAGCAGATATTATTCAGAATTCTGTAAATTTTCTTCGCCAGATTGGCTATGAAAAACCATTGGTGGCGGCCCTTGCTCCGGTGGAAGTAGTTAACCCGGCGATGCAGTCTACTATAGATGCGGCCTGTTTATCAATGATGAGTCAAAGAGGTCAGTTAAGGAATTGTGTGGTGGACGGCCCATTGGCTTTTGATAATGCTTTTGATCGGGAATCTGCACATCATAAAGGAATAGAATCGGCAGTTGCTGGAAATGCTGATTTATTGGTGGCGCCGGATATTGATGCCGGCAATGTGCTTTATAAGTCCTTAAGCTTTGCCGCCAGAGCGGAGTCGGCTTCTGTGGTTTTGGGAGCCAAAATTCCAGTGGTGCTCACTTCAAGGGCAGATACGGAGATTTCAAAATTATATTCGATTTTACTAGCGGCAGCAGCCGTAGCTATGAGAAAGGAGGCTGATGATGCTACAACATAAAATATTGACGATCAACCCTGGTTCTACTTCAACCAAGATCGCCATCTATAAGGGGGAGTTAGAGTTATTGAATCAAACAATTCGGCATAGTCGTGAGGACTTAGAAGCTTATGTGTCGATATTCGACCAGCTGGATTTCCGAAAGCAATTGATCGCTGAAGCCTTACAACAGGCTGGCATTGATATCGCCCAATTAGACATGGTTGTGGCGAGAGGGGGCTTGCTTGAGCCGATTAGTTCGGGAATTTATGAAGTCAATGAAGAAATGTTGCATGATCTAAAAACGGCTACTTTGCAACATGCTTCTAATTTGGGGGCTCCCATTGCTCAGGCAATCGTTGAGGAAGCTCCGCAAAAATTGAAAGCCTATATTGCTGACCCGGTGGTAGTAGATGAATTGGCTGATGTAGCAAGGGAATCCGGTCACCCTCTTTTTCCCAGGAAATCTATTTTTCATGCTTTAAATCAAAAGGCAGTAGCTCGTCAATTTGCCCAAAAAGTGGGGAAGCCCTATGAAGAGTTGAACCTAATAGTGGCTCATTTGGGAGGCGGAATTTCCGTAGGGGCGCATCAACAAGGGAAGGTAATTGATGTAAACCAGGCCCTGGATGGAGAAGGGCCCGTTTCTCCGGAACGATCGGGTACCTTACCTGTCGGAGATATTATTCGTGCTGCTTTTAGTGGAAAGTATTCCGAAAAAGAAATGCTTTCGATGGTGGTCGGAGAGGGAGGAATGGTGGCCTATTTAGACACTAATGATGCCTATCAGGCCGTTCAATCAGTAGAAAAGGGAAATGCGAAAGCGAAGCATTTTTTTGATGTACTCACCTATCAGGTAGCGAAGGAAATTGGCGCCATGGCTGCCGCTCTTGGAGGTAAAGTGGACGCTATTATTTTGACTGGCGGATTAGCAAAAAGTGATCGCCTTGTTGAGTTGATTGCTGATCGGATCAAATTTATCGCTAAAGTAGAAGTCTTTCCCGGAGAGGATGAGATGAGAGCCCTCGCTCTGAATGGTCTTTGGTTATTGGAAAAGAAAATTGAGGGTAAAATCTATAATCCTCACGGAAAATCTTTTGAAATCCAAGGCTAATATTTAAGTAGCTGGTAGTCAGCTAAATAGTAATTTGAAGGTTTTTCCCTATCCTTATCTAAGAAATTTCCTATCGCAATTACTAGTTTAACATAATAATTAAATTTATACAACAAAAAGGCGCATTATTGAACATGCGCCTTTTTTATTAGTTTACTTCTTCCATTACTAAAGGAGTATTGACTCCCTGTGCAATTCTTAATTGTGTATCTATCACATTTTCAATTTGGAAGAAACGAACCGCAATGAAGACGTTCAATTCCTTTTGCAATTGTTTAAAATATTTCTGTTTGATTTTTAGAATGGCTTTTTCCTTTTTGAAATATTCCTTCCCTATTTCATCCAGACGTTCCGCTGAAATTTTCTTTTCTTCAAAGTTTGCTAAATGCACCAGATTTTCAATAACCTCATAAGAATAAGGTGCCATCTCTTGCTCATAAGCGTTGTATATGGGCCAGAAAAGCTTGCTTTCGCTTTCTTTTAATTGCATATTTTCGACAAATAATGCTTTCTTCTCCACCTGAATTTCAGTATGGATCATCTGAATCTGATCTGCACTTACTTCGGTTGTTTGCGCCTTTACTGACCAGGATACTGCAGCGAATGCAAGGAATAAAAAGAGTTTTTTGATCATAATAAATGTGGTCTTTGTTTTGAGGTAGATGTGCAATTTAGATTTATTTTCCCTAAGAAGAACATGAAAATTTCTATTTATTCATTGAATTTTAATCTCATGTGATTTAATAAATCTATTTGTGTAATGAGTCCGAGGAATTCCTCACCGTCCATTAGAATGGGAACCAGTCCTTTACGGAATAATTCATGAAGCACTTCCACCGAATCATCTTTTTGAACAAGCCTCAGTTGGGTACTCATAATGTCTCTGATAGGTAAATCAAAATCAGAGGAATGATTTTTAAGAGATATTAATAAGTCGGATTCATCTACTATGCCCACAATTTGATGATCCTCCATTACGGGTAATTGAGAAATTTCATACAGCTTCATCCTTCTCAGGGCATGACTGATTTTGTCGGTAGGTTTCAGGGTCACCACTTCCCCTTTCTGGAAATTCCTCGTTAATACATCTCTAAGGTCTCCCCTTTTTTCGACTTTTAGAAAACCCTGGTCACGCATCCAGAAGTCATTGTACATTTTGGACAAGTACTTGTTCCCCGTATCGCAGACAAAAGTAACGACATTCTTGGGACGGTCTTGCTTTTTGCAATAAGCCAGTGCGGCGACGATTAGTGTTCCTGAAGACGAACCGGCCAAAATTCCTTCCGTCTGTAGCAAGGTTCTGGCAGTTTCCAGGCTTTCGGCATCAGTTACGGTAATGGCTTCTTTTACATGGGAAAAGTCTCCTACGTCAGGAACGAAGTCCTCCCCTATTCCTTCCACCATCCAGCTACCTGCCTCATCAAAACTACCTTTGTTGATATAATCGGCTAAAATGGAACCCTGAGGGTCGGCCAGAATAATTTCCGTATTGGGGTAATGCTCCCGGAAGTATTGACTGAGGCCGGTAATCGTACCGGAGGAACCGACGCCCACCACCACTGCATCTACCTCTCCTTTCAGTTGGGCAGCAATTTCGGGTCCAGTGGTTTCGTAATGTGCTTTGGGGTTTGCAGGATTATTAAACTGATTGATGAAATAGCTTCCGGGCGTTTCTGAGGCAATCTTTTCTGCCAGGTCCTGATAATATTCGGGATGTCCTTTGCCTACGTCAGATCTCGTCATAACAATCTCTGCTCCCATTGCCCGGAGGTGTTGTACTTTTTCCTGACTCATTTTATCCGGTATAACTAATATAAGACGATAACCTTTTATGGCAGCGACAAGGGCCAGGCCCAGACCGGTATTTCCGGCTGTGGCTTCAATGAGTGTACTGCCTTTTTGAATGAGTCCTTGCTTTTCGGCTTCATTAATCATGGATAAGCCTATGCGATCTTTAATGGAGCCTCCGGGATTAAGGGATTCAAGTTTGAGGAAAAGGGAACATGGACCGGTGTCCAGCCGGTTAACTTTTACCATTGGCGTGTTGCCAATCATACTTAATGTGTCGTAGAACAAGGATGCCTCGGTTGGGTTCATTGTTGGTTTATTTTGGATTAAAAAAATGTTTGATGTCTACATAAGCAAACGAATAATGGACGCAATGGGATAATTTGCATAAAAAAAAGTCCTCTAAAATTAGGAGGACTTTAAGTAGGGAAGCCAATGATTTTGGTTTAACCCATTGTTTTGCAACATCATTAAAAAGGAGGGCCGGAATGGTTGGTGCCTCATGGGCATTTGAGCTTCCTCTGGCGTGCGATCTCCTTTTTTTGAATTGCAGGACTGACATGCCGTTACGAGGTTTTTCCAGGTGGATTTTCCACCTCGGGATCTGGGTAAAACATGATCAAGGGTGAGGTCCTTTTTGGTATCGCAATAAACGCATTGGTTAGCATCCCTTTTGAAAATATTGCTTTTTGATAGAATTACCTTTTGGTAAGGAATATTAACATATCGACGTAGCTTGATGATAGAAGGAACAGGATAGGCTTTATCCACGGTGTGCAGGTACTCCCCCTCTGCTGCATTCACAATTTCCGCCTTTTCTAGGAAGACCAAAAGAAAGGCTTTGTAAATATCACAGATGGCCAGGGCACTGTAATCAGCGTTTAAAAGAAGCGTATGTTTGTGAAATCGAGTCATACAAAATGGCTTTAATATCCTTAATATTAGGAATTTAGCCATTTTGTTTGAATAAATAGTACTTCTGTAATGAATTCACCATTTTTTGGCTTTTAATAAGGGCTTTTGGCATACATTGGTCCCATAGTCGGCATTAAGCGGAAATATTTACCGCTAGATGATTTAGGCTATCACAAAGAATCCGATAGCAGAGTGTTAGGCTTATTTTTGCTGATTTTCTCATTTTTCCAAATTGGGCTAGGATTGCTTCCTCCTCATTCATCTGCTGCCTTCGGAAAAACTTGAAACAGGAAAAATTAACCCGAATTATTCACTGCCAAATTCATTGATCCAACTCAAGAGTTTTAATTTCAGTCTTTCCCAGGTATTTTTCTTTGGGTGTCAATAGTCCAAATTTGGGTAAGCTTGCTTTCTCCTCATTCCTCTGCTTCGTTGGACAAAACTTGAAATAGGGGCCTATTCCTTCATTTTTTCCGTCGTGCATCTAAATGAGGATTTAAGCACAAATAATCCGGGTTACGGCATTTTTCTGCTTGTCATTATACGAAAATTTAAGAGCATGTTTAAAAGTTCTCCATCCGGCTTCAAATTCGAATTATAGGAAACGATTTTGGATAATTTCTCAACAATAGGGTTACTATTCTCTCAAAATAATCAGGCATCGCTTCTGCAATACATCAAATTTTCGCTTTTAAACACGCTCCTAATCAGCTTCATCAATCGTTTTGGTAAAAAGCGTTTAGGGGGGATTGCCCTATCCTATAATCTTACCTTTCCGAAATGATCATATTGGCTTACGGTACTTCTTCACCAGTAGCAGCAGTCCAGAGTTTGAACCAGTCCTCTGTGCTTAATTGATGGTGAATCACTTTCAGGGCTTTTACCATACGTTCCGCCTTGGAGGTTCCCAGAACCGGTACCGGTTTTGAAGGGTGTTGCATCAACCAGACCAACAATAATTCATCTAAAGCCAGCTCGTATTTCTCCATTAGCGTGTGGGCAACTTCCAAAATCGCCTGATTTTGCGCTTTTCCCTCCGCAGTGAATAAAGCACCACCCCCAAGAGGAGACCAAATCATAGGAGCAAAGCCGTGTTGCTGGGCCTGATCGAAAGTACCGTCAAGATAGGGACGGCGATGCATCAGACTTGCCTCTACCTGATTTGTCACCAAAGGGCTGATGCTACGGAGTAATTCAAATTGATGTGGAAGGAAATTAGATACTCCAAAATACCTGACTTTTCCGGATTGCTTTAGCTTTTCCATTGCTTCAGCCATTTCCTTAATATCCATCAATGGGCTTGGGCGGTGGAAAAGTAATAAATCGATATAGTCAGTATGTAGATTTTTTAACGATTGTTCTACCGACTGGAGGATATAATTTTGGCTGTAATCATAATATTTGATATCAAAGGCAGGCCGGTTGTCCGAAGGAAGGCAGATTCCGCATTTGGTCACTAGCTCCATATTCTGTCGTAATGAAGATTGCCCCTTAAGCACTGCGCCAAATTCTGCTTCTGTAGTGAAATGACCATAGATATCAGCATGGTCAAAAGTGGAAATCCCTCCCTGCAGGCAGGCTTCGATCATTTCCTGATATTGAGCCTTGCTAAATTGAGCTCCCCATTGTCCCCATTTCATTGTTCCGGCGACAATACGGGATATTTTCGGACCCTCTTTAGAAAGGGTTATTTTGGTATTATTCATAGTTTTCTGGGTTTTGATAAGATGAAGTTAATCATTTCTGATCAGTGCCTCCTAATGCTCCCTAATTTGTCGTGTTTATATTGCTAAATCGTTTGCAATTTTTCCTCCAAGGCCTTGTAAGCTTTGGTGAAATCTACAGGAAATTTGGGATCTCTCAATTAAAATGTAGAATTTAAATAGAGAACCAACAACAAACACAGCACCCAAATGAAAGCCGTTGAAAAATATCAACCCAAAAATCATATCCGAATAGTGACGGCAGCCTCTCTTTTTGATGGCCATGATGCTGCCATAAATATTATGCGCAGGATCATCCAACAGACTGGGGTAGAGGTGATTCACTTAGGACATAATCGCTCCGTTGAGGAAATCGTTAATTGCGCCCTGCAGGAAGATGCTCAGGCCATCGCCATTACGTCATATCAGGGAGGGCATATGGAATTTTTTAAATATATGTTCGATCTCTTAAAAGAGCGCGGCGCCGGGCATATTAAAATTTTTGGCGGGGGAGGAGGTACCATTCTTCCCCAGGAAATCGCTGATTTACACCTTTATGGTATTGCTAAAATATTTTCTCCTGACGATGGCCGCGCAATGGGCCTGCAGGGAATGATCAATCACCTGGTTCAGCAAGCCGATTTTGATACCGGTAAGCATATCCCCGAAATCCATAATTTGTCGCATAAGGATCCCTATTCTGTCGCAAAAGCGATTTCTGCGGTGGAAAATCATCCGGAACTCCATAATGTGTCGATCGAAAATTTGAAAAAGATAGCGCAAAATAAAAATATACCTATTTTGGGTATTACCGGTACCGGTGGGGCAGGGAAATCATCCGTGACAGATGAATTAGTACGACGACTTATCAGGGACTATCCGGCTTTGCAAATTGCGTTATTGTCGGTAGATCCGACCAAACGCAGAACAGGAGGCGCACTTTTGGGCGACAGAATAAGGATGAATGCCATCCACCATCCGCAGGTGTTTTTACGCAGCATGGCTACCCGTGCGCAAAATGCGGCTTTAAGTGGACACATTAGGGATGCCATAAATGTGGTAAAGGCGGCGGATTTTGACCTGATTCTGTTGGAGAGCTCGGGCATTGGGCAATCCGGCAGTGAGGTCGTCGATGTCGCAGATATGACGCTGTATGTGATGACGCCGGAGTATGGCGCTGCCAGTCAGTTGGAAAAGATTGATATGCTGGACTATGCAGACATGGTGGCCTTGAATAAGTTTGACAAAAGAGGGGCGGAGGATGCTTTGCGTGACATCAGAAAGCAATATATGCGCAACAGGGATTTGTGGGACACTAAAATGGAAGATTTGCCCATCATAGGAACGATGGCTTCCCAGTTTAATGATGCGGGTGTAAATGTGTTGTATGCCAAAATAGTCCATCATCTGTCGACTTTGGGCTTTGATTTTTCGTCCAACATTCCGGAGGTTCCCAATTTGGAGCGGCAGGTGATCATTCCGCCGTCCAGAAATCGCTATTTATCAGAGATTTCGGAGGAAATTCGGCAGTATAATGCGCAAACAGAAAAAAATGCTCTGCTCGCTGAAAAGCTACAGTCCTTACAACTTTCCGCTGAAATAGTACCTGATGTGTCGTTAATACTGGAGAATAAGATCCTGGAATTGCGACAAAATATGGATGCTCAGGATTTGGAGTGGCTGGAATCCTGGAACGACAAAAAAAGGACTTACCAGGAAGGCGTGGTGCGCTATCAAGTGCGACAACGGGAGATTAAAGTCGACAATTATACGTTAAGCTTGTCAGGCTTGCGGATTCCTAAGGTAGTCATGCCGACACAAAAGGGATGGTATGATTTATACAAATGGTACCGACAGGAGAATTTACCGGGCGCATTTCCTTTTACGGCTGGCGTTTTTCCTTTTAAAAGAGCAGGGGAGGACCCCACGAGGATGTTTGCCGGCGAGGGCGGCCCGGAGCGTACCAATAAACGTTTTCATTATGTAAGTTTGGGGCAGCCAGCCAAGCGTTTGAGTACCGCTTTTGATTCCGTGACACTTTATGGATCAGATCCTGCTGCGCGTCCGGATATTTATGGGAAAGTTGGAAATTCAGGTGTTTCCGTTTGTTGTTTGGATGATGCAAAGAAATTGTATTCCGGTTTTGAGCTGACTAATCCCACTACTTCCGTTTCCATGACGATCAATGGACCTGCGGCGATTATAACGGCCTTTTTCATGAATGCGGCCATTGATCAGGAGTGCGAAAAATATATTCGGAAAAATGGGCTGGAGGAGGAAGTGCGACAGAAAATGGACCGAATATTTTTCTCCCAAAATCGTCAGCGGCCAGCGTATCAGGGAGACTTACCTGCTGGCAACGACGGATTGGGGACTTTGCTCCTGGGGGTGACAGGGGATGAGGTTTTACCGGCAGCGCAATACCGACAGATTAAGGACGAAACCCTCAAGAAGATTAGAGGGACAGTACAGGCTGATATTTTGAAGGAGGATCAGGCCCAGAACACCTGTATTTTTTCCACTGATTTCTCTCTTAAACTGATGGGAGACATGCAGTCATATTTTATTGAACAACAGATACGTAATTTTTATTCGGTATCCGTTTCGGGATATCATATTGCCGAGGCCGGTGCTAATCCTATTTCTCAGCTGGCTTTTACCCTGGCCAATGGTTTTACTTATGTGGAATATTATCTGGCCCGCGGTATGCATATCGATGATTTTGCCCCTAATCTGTCGTTCTTCTTTTCCAATGGGGTGGACCCTGAGTATGCGGTGATTGGTCGGGTGGCCCGCCGCATTTGGGCCAAAGCAATGAAATATAAATATGGCGCCAATGAGCGCTCGCAAAAACTAAAATATCATATTCAGACCTCGGGCAGATCCCTGCATGCCCAGGATATTGCTTTTAACGACATCAGGACTACTTTACAGGCGCTGTATGCCATTTATGATAATTGTAATAGTCTTCATACCAATGCTTATGATGAAGCCATTACAACGCCTACCGAGGAGTCCGTCCGCAGGGCCATGGCCATTCAATTGATCATCAATCGGGAGTTGGGGCTGGCCAAAAATGAAAATCCGCTGCAAGGGGCCTATATTATAGAAGCCCTCACTGACTTGGTGGAAGAGGCAGTACTGGCTGAATTTGATCGGCTAACCGATAGGGGAGGCGTTCTTGGCGCCATGGAAACCATGTATCAGCGGTCGAAAATTCAGGAGGAGAGTATGTATTATGAATCCCAAAAAGCGGATGGAAGTCTTCCGCTGATTGGGGTCAATACTTTTTTGTCTTCCGAAGGTTCTCCCATTGAGACCCCCGGAGAAGTTATTAGAGCCACTGAGGAAGAGAAAAATCACCAAATAAAAATGTTGGAAGCTTTACATTCTGCTCATCAGGAACAGTCAGCTGCAGCTTTGGAAAAGCTTAAAAAATGCGCATGGGAGAACGGCAATTTGTTTGAGGCATTAATGGAAACGGTCAAGTTTTGTTCTCTTGGTCAGATTACTCAAGCTTTGTACGAGGTGGGAGGGCAGTACCGGAGAAATATGTAAAATTTTAAAAATCAATTAGAAAAGCCCATGGAATGTGAAATTCCGAGGGCTTTTTTCGTTTTCTCTTCAATAATATCAATAAATTGCAGGACCGTCGGGTTTGAAGTGGTGCTGAATAGAAAAGCGCTCCTGAGCGATTTCTATTTTTTATCCAGCAATTCAGGGAATAATTGAAATTTAAATTATTTATTCTCCTTTTGTTGGAAAAAACCACCTAGGTCATAAAAAAGACGCTCGATTAGATGGTATATTTGAATCATTGTAAAAAATAAGAAACGATATTTTTTAATATTGGTATGAAAAAGGTAGCAATCGGAATTGATATTGGGGGTACCAACACCGCCATTGGTATTGTAGACGAAGTAGGAACGGTTATTTCCCGAGGAAATATTCCTACTGACCGTCACGCTGATATTCAATTATATATTGATGATTTGGCATCTGAAATTGAGCGTGTTATCGCTTCAGTAGACGCTGAATTGGATATTCAAGGCATCGGTTTGGGAGCACCAAACGGAAACTACTACAAAGGTACAATCGAATTTGCACCAAACTTGAGATGGAAAGGGGTAGTACACCTGACAGATCTTTTGGCGGAGAAATTCCCTTACCCAATCATTAAATTAACCAATGATGCCAATGCGGCCGCTTTGGGAGAATCTATTTATGGATGCGCCAAAGGTATGCGTAACTATATCATGATTACTTTGGGTACTGGTTTAGGTTCTGGTATTGTCATCAATGGTGATTTAGTTTACGGGCATGATGGTTTTGCCGGTGAGCTGGGCCACGTACGTGTAGTGGATAATGGCCGTGAGTGTGGTTGTGGACGTTTGGGTTGTTTGGAGACTTATTGCTCTGCTACCGGTTTGGTACGTACTGCTTATGAGTTGTTGGGTACTTCTAATAAGCCTTCTGCTCTGCGTGAGGTGGTAAATCAGGAGAAATTGACTTCTAAATTGGTTTACAAGTACGCGATTGAAGGGGATGAGTTGGCGATCGAATGTTTCCGTTTCACGGCGGAGATGTTAGGTAAAGCCCTTGCGGACTTCGCTACTTTCTCCAGTCCTGAAGCATTTATCTTGTTTGGTGGTTTAGCAAATGCAGGTGACTTATTGTTGAAGCCTACTAAAGAGTATATGGAAGCAAATATGTTGGAGATCTTTAAAAATAAGATCCGCGTAATGCCTTCTGAATTACCAGGTGCTGATGCAGCCGTTTTGGGTGCTTCTTCATTGGTTTGGAATGAGTTGAATAAATAATATTCAAATAGATATATTATAAAGCACGGCCTCGGTCGTGCTTTTTTTATGGCTATGAAGTCCATATTCTGTCGCTATAATCCCTTTTGTGTCGTATTATTGATTTTTATCGAAATCGAAATAGGGCAATTTAAGCCGAATTAAGGACGCTTAAATCCTCGTTTCGCTGTTGAGGGTGGAATGAGGGAATATTGTTCTATTTCGAGTTTTTGCCAATGATGCAAAGGTATAAGGAGAAAGTCAGCTCCGCCAAATTTGGGCTATTATAAATCAAAGAAACTAAATTGCAATGAACTGAAATTAATTGAGATCAGTTAATAAATATGGCGGTGAATAATTCGGCTTAAATCCTCGTTTCGCTGTTGGGGGAGGAATGAGGGAATATTGCTCTATTCCGAGTTTTTGCCAATGAGGCAAAGGAATAAGGAGAACGCCAGCTCCGCCAAAATGGGATTATAGAAATTTAGGGAAATTAATATCCATGACCTGACATGAAATGGTTTAGCCTAATTCACTAAAGCGCTCGGTGAATTATTCCGACTAATTTAGCCTACCTCTGAAATTTTGACTACCAAAAGCTTTTGGCTTATTGCCCCGATTTTTCAGCAAAAAAAAATGCGACGCTATCGAAAGCATCGCATTTAAATATTTTATTGGTCTACTGATTAGTTCGCTTTATGTTGTTTCTGAAAGCGCTCAGAGATTTTCTTCCATTTCTCCCATTGTTTCCCCTCCTCTAATTCTATATCAGCAATTTTGAAGAAGTAACGGAAAAGGAAAAAGCAGGCGCCGGCCCCGAAAGTATGCCACATAAAGTGTAGTCCTACAGGCTCAAAATAACGCTCAGGGTTTGGATCCAAAAAGCGCATACTAATGGCACCAATGAAGCAAAGTAATCCGTACAACACCATTCTCCCATGGTAAAAGTGGGTTCTTCTTAAGAAGACAATCAAAGGCAATAGCACCAGCGTTGCCATGGTCAAGTAAGACAAATTGGTAGAAAGCGGATCAGCGATGAAATTGTTCACATATATTTCAATCAATGAAACTATAAAACCAATGGCTAGTGGAATTTTCCAGCTGTTAAACAGCTTGTACATCAGATACATCGCTCCGAAGAAGCCGATAATTAAAATCGGAAGGTAATCCATCATCATATAATACCAGGAAGAGCGGAAAGCATGGTATAGCGTTCCACCAACGCCACCGATGAGCAAGAGTACCGTAATGACGGTCATGAATGCATAACGCTTGAAATCTCCTCCTACCTTCATCAACCAATAGATCGCAATACCAACAAAAATAATAGCGGTAATGGTGTTCATCGGTTCCACGATGAAGTCATTCAGGTTAGTTTCTGTATAAACGGGGCCTTCATCAGGCATTTGACCATCTACCAATTGTAGTGGTGCGTGAATAAGTGCGAATAAAAATTTAAATAAGAACATTAAATGGGATCAAATTCGATTCGACAATAATTAAGTATAGCGTCGATGTAAAATGCTTCTAAACGGTACAAGTTGCAAAAATAAGGAAAATTGAACATCAGCCAAAAGAAAAGGGGACAAGCGTCCCCTTAAACTTGAATTTTTTGCAACTTAGTCGCATTTATCATTTAAAACTTCCAGCATCATCGGATCCACTTTTTCTAATCCTTTGACCCCAAGTTGTGCTAAATTCTTGATCGTAATTTCCACATCTTCATGTACAATACCATCAGCAAAGGGAACCACGGCATTATCTAAAGCGAAATCTGCTGCATGCATAGCTGAATGAATGGAGGAGCTGATTTTAAGTGCGCAAGAGGGTTTCGCACCATCGCATATCATCCCGGAGAGGTTGCCTACCATATATTTCACTACATTTTCAATGGCAGTATAGTCGCCATTCTGAAGGTAGGCCACTCCGGCACCGGCACCAATAGATGCCGGAAGAATACCACAAAGGGCAGATAGCGGCCCAATACGTTTCTTTATATGGATCGGAATACAATGAGCGATAATCAATGCTCTGGCTAATTCTTCAGTGGTACTGCCTAAATTTTCGGCCATTTCAACTACCGGAAGGGTGACCGTAATACCTTGATTACCGGAGCCGGAGTTGGTCATAACCGGAAGACCACAACCCGCCATTCGGGCGTCTGAACCAGCGGCTGCGCGGGCAGCTGCACGGGTGGCAAAATCGGCCTTTAAACCTTGTTTTTCAAAGTTAGTCAGCATCCTTTTTCCAACCTGAAGGCCATAATTGTTGGCCAGGCCTTCTTCCGAGACTTTGGTGTTGTATTTTACCGTATCTAGAATAAACTGGATCTCTTCAAAGCTGGCTGTTTTTCCCATTTCCACAATTCTGGCAATGGTTAAGCCATCCACGGAGCCATCTGCTAATATATGTGCAGCGTCTACCTTGGGTTGCTCAAACATCATTTCCCCATTTTTAGAATAGGAACGGAACTCCGTGTGACGGTGCTCGATAACAGCATTGGCTTCCTGACCTTCAAAAAATAAAACCGCCTCAACGTACAGGTTATCTACTCCTTCTATGACCTCTACCTTTACCTTATTGGCATTGACATAGTCCTGGGCTTTGATAATCGTTTCATCCGTAACGTCCTTCAACACTTCCAACAAATACTCACTTTTACCGGAAAAAACGCCCAAAGCAGCGGCAATCAACATGCCTTTATGGGAGGTATTAGGGATTCCGACACTCATGGCATTTTTATACATATTGCCACTTACTTTCAAAATCACCTCTTCCGGTAAGCTTCCCAAAACTTCCCGGGCTTTTACAACTGCTAAGGCTACGGCAATGGGCTCTGTACAACCTAAGGCCAATTCAACATCATGCTTGATCAGGTCAATGATCTGAGCGTTGGAAATTTTTGTCATTTAATGTTCTACGTTTAATCTAATCGCCTTAAAAAAAAGGCCCAAATGCGTGGGGTTCACTTGTAAGATTTTAGCTGTTTATCAAAAAAATAGCCTATTCCTATGCTCTTTGGAACCACAAAGTACAAATGTACCTTATTAAGATGAGCAAAAAAACAAAGGTGTTTAATTATGATCGTTCGGAGTAATAAAGTGTTGATTATTGGTTTTTTGGTGTTAGTCGTCCTGCTAGCCTCGTGTAAAAGCGATGATAATGGAAATGTAAACATTGGAGAAGTTGACGATTTTGAATTAGTGGCAGGCTATTATCGATTTGAACAGGCCACGGCCCTTTCAGCATTTACCATTAATGTAAACGGGCGGGATAGGACATTAGAGGTCGGGGAACAAGCGACGGACTATTTTGATCATTCTTTTGTGATGATGTTAGCGCCTTGTGAGCGTGAAAATACCTATCTCCATTTTCGAGAGGACAAATCCCTCGCCCTGGTATGTACCAGTGGGGAAATCCGGGAATTGGGTACGTATACGGTAGATGAATTGAACCGCATTGTTCGGATGAATGTAGAAAATCCGCTAATATACACCATTGTATTTGAGGAGCTTACCTATACTGATGGAGATCTTTTTGCCAGGGTAAGAGCATTTCCCATGCCCTCCGTTGTGAACACAAATATGAGTCTGGAGGAATTGGTATTGGCCAATCTGAATCAGATTCAGCAGGTGGATCTTTCTATTGAGGCCAGGTACTTTGAAAATCTCCCTTAAGCAGGATTATTCCTACTTAAATCCTTGTTTAGCTACAAAGGGGAAAATGAAGGAATTTCCCTTATTTTGAATTTATCTTATGAGGCAGATTCAGAAGGAGAAAGCATTTCACTCCAATGTGGGCTATTTAAAAATGAGTAAACCTTATAGTAATTTATAGGTAATGGATAGCTTAAAGTGGTTTAGTGAATCTATCAGTAAATAATTCGAGTCAAATTTATAAATACAGCGCCTCAAAAGTAAGCAAAGGAAGATTGGCTTCCATTAAGATCAACTCATCTCCGGTGATTTTGAAATTGTGGCCTTTGTCCAGCATTTCCCGAAAGGTGTGATTAAGCTCATTTTGACATGAATCTATTTCGGTATCAAATTCAAAATTGATGATGGGAGCCTCCAGCTCGTAGGTACCTGAAAAATGGTTGCATCCATCGAATCCTCGAAACTTTTTTCCTTCTAATAAAGTGATGTGGATCTCACGCTGGATGCTTCTTAGTTGGGGGATGACGCTTTGTTCGTGTATGGCCCTAAGCGCCCAGCGCGTATTGGTCAGGCTGGCGTCAGGTTTTTCGGTGACTTCAATATTTTTGAAAATCATATAAGGGCGGTGATTTTTAAACTTCTTGATAAAGCTTACACGAACGGCCTTATTCTTCATTTCAAGTTCCCTGGGCGCCCATTTTTTGTAATTTTCAGGGCTCATTTTAAAGGTGCAAAGATTGCCATTGGGTAATTCCACTGACAAATAGCCCCCTGATTTGGCAGAAGAAATGGAATGCAACTTGCCCTCATACATCTTTTTATTCTCCGATGCCTGTATAAAATTCCGGGCTTTCAAACTATCCGCTACGAAATAGGCGTCCTCGGTAGGAAATTTATGAAATACGTTATTATTGAGTTCATATAAATTGTCCGCCGTTTTGGAAAGAAAAGCAATATTTTTCTTCTCTGCATAGTATCGACGATGGCGGTTGATTTGGAATAGGTCAATGTCATCAATCTCCTGACAATCGACTTTTATCAGGTTCCCTTCCTTGAAGAAATAGTCCTCTCGTAGTCGGAAATCAGGTCCGAAGGAATTCACAATGACATGTAAAGGACGATAAGAGCGATCAAAATAGGCTTTGGGCTCTATCAACCAGCCTTTATGCTCCATTATGTAGCCCTCGCGTATTAAATTCTGCTGGTGTTGAAATTCAAGCTTTCTAATAGAATCGCAATATTGATTAATTTCAACTATCGGATCCTCCATTTCAGTAACCTCTTCAGATTGAGTTGATTTTGGTTCTATGCAACCACTAAATCCAAGGATAAGTAAAAGAAAGAAAAAATTTCTGAAATGGGTAAACATGCGTGCTTTGAATTTTTGGAACTTCAAATTTAGGAAAAAATGGGTAATTAAGCCTACTCTAATTCAGTTCCTAATTCACCTTTAAGGTGGTATTCGTTGAATCGGGACATTTGCCTCGTCTATTGATTGTATAATAGTTTGTTCCGATGTTTCTTTTCATGGATGCCTTATTTTAGAAATCAAAACTGTAATAGAGTTGTCCAGTGTTTGCTTTAAATTTTACCCTCATTAAAATAAATAGGTGGATTCGTATTACGGATTTTTGTTTGTTTTCACACTTTTTAAAATAGGGGACATAGACCCAAATGAATTTATGTCTTCTATTCGTTGGAATGAGCAGGCTTTGATTGCCCCTAATTGTTTTTCCAAATAGATCGTGAAAAGGCCGGAGGATTCTGGCCTTTTCCATTATCCGGGGCTCTTTGGGAGTTTAAAAAGCCGAATGCTTTATTTGAATTACTACCGGCAGATTTATTACAAATAGAAAAGAGTTTTTTAAAAAGGCTGATTTGGTTTGTCCTGCTGATTCTTTAATTGCCCAATTTGGGAAAAGCTTGCTTTTTCCTCTTTCACCTACTTCCATGGTAAACACGCGAATTGGGAAAAATTTCGTCATTTTCCTGCTTTCAATCTAACAGAAAATTTAAACCTACCTATTACGGGTTAATTTCATAGTGTTGTCTTCTCTCTTGCCAATCCGCATATTCTTGGTATTGTAGTCTCCCTGATTTCTTGTAACTTGCCATTTATTAAAAACCTCATTTGGATGGATATTAAAGTAGAAAAGAAATATTTGCTGGAAGCGCTTCAGCAGCACCTTAATTTAGATGGCTTTGAAAATGCAGATGAGCTGCAGGAAGCCTTAGAGGCCGCTCCTCAAATTTATGATCATTTTCCGGAACTTGTTGGATTTATTAAGTTTTGGAGGGCGCAGGAAGACAAATTAAATGTCATTTACATTGACTATGCCCTTCGTACGGGGAAAAATGCGGTGGATCAGGAAGGTTTTTATGAGTTCCTTTTGTTCGCTTATGAAAATGCTCGCGTGAAAATTGAAGGTTTAAGTTTACAAGAAGCCAGTGATAATGCTACTTTAGACTATATCTTAGGGCAAACAGAGGCGGAATCGGAAGGCTTGGAGTATAATTTTACTCCCTCGCAATGGACCCTGACCTTAAGTAACCTTTTGGAACTTTTCATCAGTAAGCAGGCTGATCTGCTAGAAGCTTATGAGGATTTCACAAGCAAGCAAGATGGCCAGTATGATTTCCATACTTATATGGGCGTGGTTTTTACTAAGGGTGTTTTAGAGAAAAACTGGCAAACGATGCGTCAGTATTCTGCTCCGGATGAGGAAGTTTTCCTTACCCTGGATCATATGGCGGTTTCTAGTCATATGTCGCAATTCCTGGATTATTTCCAAAAAATGGAGAAGAAGCTATACAAAGATTTTGAACGACTTCATGGTGATGATGATAAACGTTTTGAGGATTTTGCGGCACAGATCTATGTAGCATTTCAGTACCAAAGAGATTAATGATCCCGTAAAGGGAAAAATTTCCCAATATTGAGACCGAATCAATCTAGAACAACGGTTTATTGCTAAAAGACTGGTTTACAGTGGATGGCATGATTGTTGTTCATAGTTTAGCAGGTTGATGTTGGGTTAAAAGGCGAATGTGTTCTTAGAATGCAGTTCGCCTTTTTTTTTGGCCTTTATTTTTTAGAAGAGAAGCTGAACGAATGAATTACTTTTTTTCCATATTAATTAAGGGGTTCATTTTATGGTTTTTACTTTTTAAAGGGGCTGACCACAATTTGGTAGTTTGACTAACCAACCGCTTTTATTGCTTGTTTATTGATTTTTTGCGGCTATTCCCTTATTTTCCTTATGGAAGGAGAGGGATTTCATATTTACGCTATGGGATAGTTTTTCCCACATAAACTTTTTCAATATTGGGGCTATAATTATCCCATTGCAGCCAATTATGGTATTTTTGAGGGAAGGCCGTTTTAATTGTTAATTTTTATATCTCCACTAATTAATGGCTTTAATTTTTGAGTTTTAAGCATTAAATCCCTGTTTTTTTACGTTATGTATATTTTTTTAACGCCTTTTATAAAGTAATCTGCGTAAATTTTCCGCTATTTATTAAAAAAAGTTTTTTATAGTTCGGAAAGCTTTCTATATTAGTACTAAGCAAAAGGAGTAATACTCTATTTGCCTATTACACACACACACACAACTTACTTTACTTAAACTTACCTAACTAATGAAACATTATACCTTACTTATCTCGCATTTCACCGAATAGCAATCACACCAATTGATTTGTGATGCATTTTTTGCATTTTTTTAGCACTCGGTCCAGCGGAAACGCTGGTGGAATTTTGTGTATTTTTATCTAAGACGCATACCATCGATGGGCGTTATCGAAAAAGCAAAATTCGAATTTTGAATTCTTTGGGGATCACACCTCCCATAAATTACTTAAATTTTTAACCTTAACAGGTACATGAAACAACTTAACCTTTTAATGGCAGTAGTCATACTGCTATGTGGAACCACTATGTCTATGGCCCAAGGCCTGACCGTAAGTGGAACAGTAACCGCTGCTGAGGACGGCAATCCTATACCAGGCGTTAACGTGGTAGTAAAAGGAACCACTACCGGTACTGCAACTAATTTTGATGGCCAATTTACTTTGAATGTCCCGGGCGAGGATGCGGTATTGTCCGTCTCTTTCATTGGTTATACCGCCCAGGAAATTACCGTGGGCAAACAATCTGTAATCAATTTTGCTTTGGAAGCGGATGTAGAGCAGTTGAACGAAGTCGTGGTGACTGCTTTGGGTATTGAGAGAGCACAGGAGAGTTTGACTTACTCCATGCAATCTATTGACTCAGAAGGCCTGACCATGGCCAAAGACCCAAACGTTGCTAACTCTCTTTCCGGTCGCGTTGCCGGTATGCAATTGCAAAGAAGCGGCTCCGGTGCCGGTGGATCTGTGAAAATTAATTTGCGGGGTAATCGTTCGGCTTCCGGAAATAATAATCCTTTGATTGTAGTGGATGGTATGCCAATCGCTGGTAGCGGTGCCTCACAGCCAGGTTCATTGGAAGATCCGGGGCGTGATGGTGGTGATGGTTTCTCCAATATTAACCCGGAGGATATTGAAAGCATTAATGTGCTAAAAGGAGCTGCAGCCTCGGCGCTGTATGGGTCTCAGGCAGCAAACGGTGTAATTTTGATTACCACCAAAAGAGCAAAAGAAGGACAAACACGTGTTTCCTTTTCTTCAAACTTCATGACTGAGTCCGCCTACCTATATCCTGAAATGCAGACCAAGTATGATGCGAATGGCGATGCAATTTCCGGTGAAACGCCATTTACTGCTGATGATTTCTATCAAAATGGATCTACATGGGTAAACTCTATCTCTTTGGCGAGTGGAACGGATAAGTCCTCTTACTATTTATCCTATGCCAATACAGATGCAACGGGTATTATGCCGACCAATGAGTTCAGTCGTCATAACTTCACTTTCAATGCTTCTTCTAAGATGTTTGATGATAAGCTGGAAGTGAACACTACCGCCTTTTATATCACGCAAGAAGGAACGAATCGCCCTTCTTCTGGTACATATATGAACCCGATTTACAATGCTTATCTAACGCCTCGTACTTTGGGTCTGTCTACCATCAAGAATGATTATGAAGTTTTCGACTCCGGCCGTAACATATATGTACAGAACTGGGATTGGAACAATGTTTCTTCTGAAATCGCGAATGAAAACCCATACTGGATCTTGAACCGTGCCAAGGCAGAGGAGTCCAGAAAGCGTTTGATGTTGTTTGGTTCTGCAAAATATAATTTCAACGATTGGTTGTGGTTACAGGGACGTGCCTCTGTGGATCGTACAGCAGATATCTGGAACAGAAATGTACATGCAACCACCAATGCTATATATTTCGGTACGCATTCAGAAACGAATCTGCATCATGGTGGCTATTTCAGAGATGATTTTAATGTGCAGCAACTTTATGGAGATATGATTCTGAATGCTAATAAGAAATTCGGTGATATTTCTGTGAATGGTTTATTAGGAACGGCAGTTCGTGATGAGTTTTCGGAATTTCAGCAGGTAACTTCCGGTAAGCGTTCCATCGAAAAAACCAATATGTTTACCATGGCGAACCTTCCTACCGGAATGGTGCCGGTACTTACTCAGGCCCAGCGTCAGGTGCAGTCTGTTTTCGCTAGTGCGAATATTGGATATAGAGAAATGCTATTTTTAGATATTACCGGAAGAAATGACTGGTCTTCTACCTTACCGGCTGACAACAACTCTTATTTCTACCCATCTGTTGGATTGACAGGGGTAATTAACCAAATGGCGGATTTACCGGATGCTATTTCTTTGCTAAAGGTTCGTGCCAACTACACCATGCTTGGTAATGATGCGGCACCAGGACTGACGGTATTGCAACACCGTTTTGATGAAAATGGAAACTTTGTTTATGCAGATACTGCGCCTTTTGAAGATCTGAAACCGGAACTTTCAACCTCCATTGAACTTGGTGGTGAGTTGGAATTATTCCAGGGTAAATTTTACATGGATTTTAACTACTACAAAACCAACACCGTTAACCAGCTATTCCGTATTCAGGCACCTACCGGTGCAGATTACACCTATCAATATGTAAATGCTGGTGATATTGAGAACAGAGGTTTTGAATTGGCTATTAATGCGATGCCTGTATCTCAGGATAACTTCACCTGGACTACCGGATTGAACTTTGGTAGAAACGTGAACGAGGTAAAAGAATTGTATAAAGATGCTGCTGGTAATGAAGTATTGACCGAGATTATTACCAATGGAGGAAATACCAACTATAACCAAATTCTTCGTAAGGGTGGCCAGATTGGTGATATTGTGGTGTCTGATTTTATTAGAAATGCTGATGGTAGCATTGCTTACGCTCAAGATAACTCCGGAAATAATTTGGACTACCCAGCAGGAGCAGGAAACGCCTCTGTGGAAGAAGGAATTATTGCGAACAGTAACCCTAAATTATTAGCAGGTTGGACCAACTCCTTCACTTATAAAGGTATAAACTTAAACATGGTGATTGATGGGCGTTTTGGAGGTCAGGTATTAGGTTTGACGGATGCGTATATGGATCAGGTGGGTACCTCTGCACGATTTGGAGAAGTGAATGCTAATCCTGATGCCATTATCACGGTGGAAGGCAATACATTTAATGAGAGAAACTATTTGAATGCAGTTTCTGGTCGTACCGGTGTAACTTCAGAGTATCTTTATGATGCCACCAATATTCGTTTGAGAGAACTTTCTATCGGATATACCTTTAACAAATTGGGTCCACTTCATGACCTGACTGTATCTGCAGTTGGAAGAAACTTGTTCTTCTTCTATAATGACGCACCATTCGATCCAGACTTAGTTGTTTCTTCCGGTGGAATGGTACAAGGAGTACAGATGTTTGGTTTGCCTACTACTCGTAGCTTTGGATTTAACGTAAGAGTGAATTTCTAATTTTTTTGCGACATGAAAATGAATTTTAAAAAATATATGGCGGCTGGTTTTACGGCATTAACCCTTTTGGGAGCTTGTACCAGTGGTTTTGAAGATAAAAATCTGGATCCAAATAAAATTACTAATGATCAGGCCTATGCAGACTTTATCATTGTAACAGGATTCTTCCCTCAACTTTCCAGATCGGTTTATTATAATTTTGATAATTCTAACTGGAAGTGGCAGGTACAACAGAACTTAAATGGGGATGTATTTTCTGGTTATATGGCGCCTCCAACACCATTTGCCGGGAATGCCAATCAAACCCATTATCTGATGACCTGGAACCTATGGCCTTGGTTACTGGCCTATGAAAATATCATGCCTCCGGCAGCGAATATCGAGAAGTTGAAAGATGAGGCTGACCAACGCCTGTATGCGGCTTCTTTGGTTTTGAAAGTATTGGGCATGCACCGCATCACGGATATTTATGGTCCAATACCTTATAATAGTTATGGTTCTGATGCCGTTACTTTTGATGCACAATCGAGCATTTATGCTAAATTTTTCGAAGAGCTGGACCTGGCCATTGATTTGTTTGAGGCTAATGAAGGCGCAGATCCCATTCCGGCATTTATCCCGGCAGATGATTTATTCGGAGCTGACTTCGCCCAATGGAAAAAATTGGCAGCTTCTTTGAAATTGCGTTTAGCCATGCGGGTATCTGAGGTGGATCAGGCTTTGGCTCAAAAAATGGCGGAGGAGGCCATCGCTACCGGAGTTTTCGAAGGGCAGGAGCTTGCTCAGGTAGGGCAATCTACCAGTCCGATGATCAATCCATTGGCTACCATCGCTCATGGTTGGAATGATATCAAAATGGGTGCGGATATGGAGTCTATTTTGGGTGGTTTGAAAGACCCTCGCTTGGGCTATTATTTTACTACAGTGGGAGATAACGCTGGAGTGGAAGATGGAAGAACATTTGCGGGAATTCGTTCAGGGGTAAACCTTCCAGACAAGGCGGGTAGTCCATATACTGCTTACTCCGGGGTGAATCCAAACTATATTTCTCAAACCACGCCTGTAGTTCTAATGACAGCAGCAGAGGTTTATTTCTTACGTGCGGAAGCCGCTTTGAATGGTTGGAATGCAGGTGGATCAGCGCAAGATCTATATGAAATGGGCGTGCAGACTTCCTTTGATCAGCATGGTTTGGGTGATGCTTCTGCTTATTTAGCGGATGATACATCCGTACCTTCCGACTATACGGATCCTAATGAACTGACCGGAGGAAATGATTATGATATTGCCGCTGCTTCTCAGGTTAAAGTGAAGTATAATGCGAGTATGGCAAAGGAGCAAATTCTCACCCAAAAGTGGATAGCGATGTTCCCAGAAGGCATGGAAGCTTGGGCAGAATTTCGCAGAACAGGTTTCCCAAAGCTATTCCCGGTTAAATTTAACAAAAGTGCGGGTGAAGTGAATGAAGGAGATTTTATCAGTCGATTGGCTTACCCATCTCAAGAACGGGATAATAACCCCGATGCTTATGCCGATGGAGTAGCGAATCTTAAGTCCGATAATCCGGCTGCCTCTAAAGGTGATTCAGCAGGTTCACCATTATGGTGGGACGTAGACTAAGAAGTCCAATTTCAATAATTCAGATTTCCGCGGGCTGTAATGGCCTGCGGAATTTAGCGAATGGATTAAAATATTACTTATTGCTGAATTTTTCCTCATGGAATGGAAGGCAAATATTTGGGATGTCAAGATTTGGAATATTGGGGGATAGTCCGAATTAGGTCATACTGAAAGCCCCATTGATTGGATTGAATTAGGTTAGAAACCTTAGGTAAGAGGAAAACAGTAATTGTTTGGGACACTGTCAAATTTTGGCAGTGTTTTTTTATGGACGGGAAGTTATTTTTGAGGAGGAGATCGTCACATTTGTTGAGCATTTAACCACAAAGATTGAAAGTTATAAAAGAATCTACATCAACTTTTAAAGATTGAAAAACTATCGCCCTTCCAGATTAGTGGTATAGTCATATTAACGATATTGACGATGAAAACTGCTTATGTACTGGTGATGTTGGTTGTAATTTCTGGCATTGAACTCAAAGGGCAATTCCCTCCAAATGATATTTCCTTTCGGCATATAGAGGCCGGGCCACAGCATATTATGTATGCCCTTTGTGATGATAAGGAAGTCAATCTGGTCATCCAGAACCTTTCTTTTCAAAAGATGCACTTTGAATATGATTTTGAATTGACAGATGCTTATCATCAATATGCCGGTAAAATTGAAAATGTATCCGGTAGTCTTGATCCCGGTGAAAAACGAGCGTTTTCCCTCAGGCAAAGAAAGGTTTTTATTCGGGATTACCTTTACTTAAGGGTTTCGGATCGGCAGGAGATTTTTTCAACTGCTACCACTTTGGCAGAGGATTGGTAAAGCGGTTTCAAAATAATTTAAGGGATCACCCGATGGTAAAGATATCAGGTGGTCCCTTTTTAGTGGGATGACCGGGATGGAAAATGAATAACTTATTTTTTTTTGAGATCATTTTCCTATCAATACGGCGCTGTGCCATTGAAAAGCAATAAAGTTTGAAATAGGAAGCAACATCCTTATTTCGTTTTCCGATGGAATCAAATGAGCGTGGTGAAAATAATTTCACCAAAGATAACTGAGTAAGAGCGGGTTTAACAGCATACCATCCGGCTGCAAATTCGAATTATCGAAAGCGATTTTGGATAATTTCTCTACAATAGTGATGCTATTCTCTCAAAATAATCGGGTATCGCTTCTGCAATAATCAAATTTTCGCTACGAATTTTGGCTTGATAACACACTCTCAACAGTTTGTTGAAAACCTTTTGGGTAAGGTTGTGCTGCTAAAGATGTTTGAATCTGACAGGTAGGTACTTCATTTTCAGTAGGAGGCAATGCTCCTACTTACCTTTATCTTGTTTGGTAAGCAAGCCGAATAAACCGGCTTATTCAGGCTAAATCTCCCTTTAGCTTCAAGGCAGAATACATGTCGGAGTTTTTTCCATTTCGGTTTTTTGTTAAGAAAAAGATAAATGTGGAGCGGGCAAACTTATCCTATTCGGCCGATTAGAAAATCAGTAAAATCAAACTTTATAAACCGAAATAAAGCGCCTTAGGGTGACGCACTGGATCTGGTGGTAGATAATTGGGGTAAAAAGGAGGCATAGGGAATCAGATAATAAATTTGACTGATGAAGTAATATGCAATATCTTCGATTTTTTAATCAACAATTACGCGATGGCCGCTATTTTAAATTTTGCAATTTTCCCAATGGATAAAGGTTCAAATTTGGGAGACTACGTTAGTAAAGTCATTCAACACATCAGGGAGAGTGGGTTGGATTATCAGCTTACCCCTATGGGAACCATTATCGAAGCCCCCACCGTGGGTGAAGCCCTTAAAGTGGTAGAGGAGGCTTATGAAATTCTGGAGCCTATTTCTGATCGGATCTACTGCGTGATGAATATGGATGTGAAGAAAGACAAATCGGGACTGATAAAAGGGAAGATTGCTTCCATTGAAGAACGCATCGGGGAGGTGAATAAATAATCAGTGAAAAAGCATCAAAAGCGGTTAATCCTTAGCGGGTTTAATCGCTTTTTTACTTGAAGGGCTATCCGGTTTTTCTATTAGAGGAAATAGGGTTGGTATGGTATTAGAGATTGATTAAAAGTCTCAGGCTATGGGGTTAGCCTTTAACCGCCTTAAAAAGCTGATAACTCCTGTTTTTGAATCGTCAGAAAAGATCTTTCAATGGGAAAGGTGTAGCTGATGGAATGTTAATCAAAAATGGTAGTTGTCATGGAATATACACATGAAGTAACTGAGGTGGAATGCGTCGCCAGAGGCGCCAATCATGGAGCCGCTCCAATTCCGATGGAAGGAAAATGGGTGCAGGCCACAGAAGTCAATCAAATTTGCGGATTATCACATGGGATAGGTTGGTGTGCCCCGCAGCAAGGTGCCGCTAAATTAACCCTCAATGTAAAGAATGGCATCATTCAGGAGGCCATGATCGAAACCATCGGTTGTACCGGTATGACGCATTCGGCGGCCATGGCTTCCGAAATTTTACCTGGAAAAACCATCCTCGAAGCTTTAAATACGGATTTGGTATGTGATGCCATAAATGTGGCGATGCGGGAAATTTTCACCCAATTTGTTTATGGAAGAACCCAAACCGCCTTTTCTGAAGGTGGCTTGCCGGTAGGTGCTGGTCTGGAGGATTTAGGGAAAGGGCTGAGAGGCGTGACAGGAACGTTGTACGGCACCATAAGCAAGGGGCCGCGTTATCTGGAAGTAGCCGAGGGATATGTGACCCAACAAGCTCTGGATGAGGATGGCGAAATTATCGGTTATGCTTATGTAAATATGGGCAAGATGATGGCGGCCATTAAAACAGGAATAAGTGCAAAGGAGGCACTGAAATCGGCTTCAGGTACTTATGGTCGGTTTGCCGAAGGTGTAAAATTTATTGATCCCCGAAAATCCTAAAGTCATGCCCTTATTTGAAAATTATGAACGTCGTATTGATCAGATCAATCAGACATTGTCCAAATATCAAATCGCCTCTTTATCTGCCGCCAGAGAAATGTGCTATGCTGCCGGCATTCAGCCTGATGAGCTGGTCCGTCAGATTCAACCCATTGCCTTTGAAAATGCTTCCTGGGCTTATACCCTGGGCGCTGCCCTGGCACTTAAGCAAGGCTTGCGTCAGCCGGAAGAAATAGCAAGTACTATCGGAAAAGGGCTGCAGGCCTTTTGTATTCCCGGCTCGGTGGCTGATCAGCGAAAGGTGGGCATAGGACATGGTAATTTGGCTGCGCGGCTTTTGAAGGAAGAAACCCAATGTTTCGCTTTTTTGGCGGGTCATGAGTCTTTTGCGGCGGCCGAAGGCGCTATTGGCCTGGCAATGTCTGCCAATAAAGTTCGAAAAACACCTTTAAAAGTAATCTTGAATGGCTTAGGGAAAGATGCGGCCAAGATTATTGCCCGAATAAATGGGTTTACTTACGTCCAGACGAACTACAATTACTATACGGGCGAATTAACAGAAGTGGGACGTAAAGCCTATTCCAAAGGGCCGCGGGCGCAGGTGTTATGTTATGGCGCCAATGAGGTGAGGGAAGGGGTAGCGATTATGCATCGCGAGGAGGTAGAGGTCTCCATCACAGGGAATTCGACTAATCCTACCCGTTTTCAGCACCCAGTAGCGGGGACCTATAAAGCGGAGCGCTTTCATATGGGCAAGGCCTACTTTTCCGTGGCCTCAGGTGGTGGTACTGGCCGCACTTTGCATCCCGATAATATGGGAGCAGGGCCAGCATCCTATTGCATGACCGATACCATGGGGAGAATGCATGCTGATGCACAGTTTGCGGGTTCCTCCTCAGTGCCCGCTCATGTGGAGATGATGGGCTTGATTGGAATGGGGAACAACCCGATGGTGGGCGCCACTGTCGCTTTGGCGGTAGCCATTGCTCAACGGTAAAAAAAACCAAGCGGTGGGAAATATTAGCTCACCGCTTGGTTGATGGTTTTTTTATTTAAAGGAATCCCTGCTGTATTCAGGAAGTCTTTAAAAGTGGAATTTGTCGGAGTGTTACGGTTGGTTTCACTGATGGTTAAAAGCTCAAATTGGGGCAAGCTTGCTTGCTCCTCATTCATCTGCTTCGTTGTAGAAAACTCGAAAATAGAAAACTATTCCTTCATTTTACCCACCTTGTAGCTAAACGAGGAAGGAAGTATGAATAATCCGGGTTATGCATGAAATCATTTCGAATTTGCAGCCGGATGGTGCGTTTATTAAATACGCTATTAGGCGCTTTTTCCTATTAATTTATGGTTGGGTCTTCTCTTTTTGAAGGTGGAGCATCCACTTTACGCCAAATTTATCATGCAGCATGCCGAATTTGGCGCCCCAAAAGGTGTCGTTCAGTGGCATAATAACTTTTCCTCCTTTGGAAAGGGCTTCGAAAACTTTAGCCTGTTCGGTTTCCTCTTCAAAGTTTACATTTAGCGTCACATGCCCCCCTTCCAGTATGGGATTGCCGTTCATATTGTCGGAGGCCATCAGGTGGATTCCTTCTGCCTTGATTTCCGCATGCATAATCTGGTCTTTCATTTCCTCCTTGCAATCCATTGGGGATTCGCCAAAGGTTTGCTTGGTCAGGTAGCTTCCGCCGAACACTGTATTATAAAAGTCTAAGGCGGCTTCTGTTTGTCCGTCGAAAGTGAGGTAGACACCTAGTGTTTTCATAGGGATGGAATTTATATGTTGATCAGTCGTCTGTGGTAATTGATTTGTCCTCTGTGATAAGTTAGATGACTGAGCAAATGTTGCATAAAATAAGCGGTAGACATCGGCTTGCCAAATACTTCTATAGGGTATGGGGCGCCCCAATCGGCCTCCGGAATTTGGGGCAGTGTTTCCTGAATGAGGCTTTTAACACGGTCGATTTCAGAGATTAATTCCTGCAAGGGGACGTTCTTTATGGCAAATTCTGCTTTTCGGTCGCGGACATAACCATTTTTTGCCAGAACGGCCCCGATAAAATGATTAAGATTGCCCAATAAGTGGGTGGCTAAATTTCCTGCCGAGTTTTTTATTTCTCCTTTAGTCAGCCAAAGTTGGTCTTCAGCCTCGGTATAAGCTTCTAATTCTTCCTGAAGTTGCTCTAAATTACCAATAAATAAAGCGCAAAGACTTTCTATGAAAATATTGCAATGGGTGGTGGCTTGAGGTAGCATTATTTAGTTTTGATTTTTTACACAGATAAAATAAAGTTTTTTTTAAAGTATTTAGATGATTTTATTAATCATAACCTAATTTTTATCTGACACGAATCAGGTAATTAGTTTACAATAATGAGGTAAATCATTTTTTGAGAAAAAACTGATCTATGTTATTTTCGCTATACAGATGGTCGTAAAAAAATGCAATTTTGAAAATTAATGAAAATTGTATTTTTCTAATAAATTTAGCTTAAGCTTAAACAAATAAAAGCCCTCCTCCAAAAACAATATCGGAAGAGGGCTGAAATTTCATTTTTTGAATATGTAAAAATGAAAAAACATGCTTTTGGACTGCTGGATTGGGCTAATTTTACTCCTTTAATTCTTGTTCATAAGCCTCCAAAAGTTCATTGGCAGCCGTAATGGGGAGTCTTACTTCTTTCATCACTTCCTGCTCCAGACCGCTGATTTTATCCGCCACAACAGGGTGGTGATAAAAGCGCTGTTTTAGTTCCTGAGCGATCCATTCGTGCATCCAGTGCTTGTTTTGCTCTTGTCGGTTATGCTGGAACCAGCCGTCAATCTTCATTTTTTCGGTGAACTCACAGATTAATTGCCAGGCCTCTGCCATGCCCCATCCTTCATAACTGGAGGCCGTCATTACTTTCGGGCTCCAGTCTTTATCCGTAGGCGGAAACATGTGAAGGGCGTTCTGGTACTGTCGCATGGCCATTTTTGCCTTTTCCTGATTACCGGAATCGGCTTTGGTGATCACCATGCCGTCACACATTTCCATAATGCCCCGCTTGATGCCCTGAAGCTCATCTCCGGCCCCTGCCAGCATTAATAGCAGGAAGAAGTCTACCAGCTGGCTAACCGCTACTTCAGACTGTCCAACTCCCACGGTTTCAATCAGAATAACATCATAACCTGCCGCCTCGCAGAGTAACATGGTTTCTCTGGTGCGGGCGTGTAAACCTCCCAGGGAGCTTCCTGCTGCAGAGGGGCGAATGTAGGCATTCGGATTATTGGCCAAAGTTTCCATTCGGGTTTTATCCCCCAGAATGGAGCCTCGGGTGCGCTGTGAGCTAGGGTCAATGGCTAATACGGCGATCTTTTTACCTTTATTAATGAGTTCTTCACCGAAAGCCTCAATAAAAGTACTCTTGCCAACTCCGGGAACACCCGTGATACCAACTCTGAGTGATTTGCCGGTATGGGGCATAATTTGTTCCAGCAATTTTCGGGCGGTGAAATTATCACTTTTCAAAGTTGATTCCACCAAAGTGATTGCCTGGCTTAAAGCTACCCGATCTCCTTTTAAGATGTTGGTAGCGAGTAGATTAGTATCTATTTTTCTTTTTCTTATTCTTACTTTATCCTTCATTGTGATAAGGATTTTATAGTTTACTGATCTATATCAGTTGAATGAAATAAAATGGCGTGTACTTTTATGCCGTTCTTAAAAAGGGAGTTGAAATTTAGCGTTTATTTGGAATTTTTCAAATTACAATCGATAAGGGCTGATTTTTTATCTTCAAATAATAATTTTTATTCAATATGGATATTAAAAAGATTGAGCACATTGGCATTGCGGTTAAAGATTTAGAGGCCTCAAAAAAGTACTATGAAGAAGTATTGGGTCTGGAGTGTTATGCCGTGGAAGAAGTAGCTGATCAGAAAGTGAAAACTGCATTTTTTATGGTGGGGGAGACCAAAATTGAGTTATTGGAATCCACACAGCCAGATGGCCCTATCGGTAAATTTATCGAGAAGAAAGGGGAAGGTATCCATCACCTAGCGTTTGCAGTGAACAATATTGAGGGTCAGTTAGCAGAAGCTAAAGAGAAGGGCGTTCGTTTGATTGACGAAACACCAAGAAGTGGCGCTGAAGGTTTGGATATTGCTTTCTTGCACCCAAAATCTACTCACGGAGTATTGACGGAACTTTGTGAGGATAAAAACAAGTAAAATATCAGCACTGTAGGAGGCTGATTTTTTTTTATATCTTTTTAACGCCTGGGTTAGAATTTAATCAAGGAAAATTAACTATCAATATGTCCATTAACAGCGAAAAAATCCGAGAATTAGTAGAGAAACGGGCTGAGGCACGCTTAGGTGGGGGAGAAAAGCGTATTGAAAAGCAGCACGCGCAGGGTAAGTTTACCGCACGTGAGCGTATCAATATGCTTTGTGACGAAGGTAGCTTTGAGGAGTACGATATGTTTGTGACCCACCGAACCAAGAGTTTCGGTTTGGATAAGCAACAGTATTATTCTGACGGGGTAGTAACGGGCCGCGGAACCGTAGATGGTCGCGTAATTTTTGTTTTTGCCCAGGATTTCACCGTATTCGGGGGATCTTTATCAGAGACTTTTGCAAATAAGATTTGTAAGATCATGGATCAGGCCATGAAGGTGGGAGCACCGGTAATTGGTCTGAATGACTCCGGAGGAGCCCGTATTCAGGAAGGGGTTCGTTCATTGGCGGGTTATGCCGAGATCTTCCAACGTAATATTATGGCTTCCGGAGTGATCCCGCAGATTTCCGGTATCTTTGGCCCATGTGCGGGTGGTGCGGTTTATTCTCCGGCACTGACGGATTTCATCCTGATGACCGAGGATACTTCTTATATGTTCGTAACCGGACCAAAAGTAGTGCAGTCTGTAACCGGTGAGGTGATTACCACGGAGGATTTGGGAGGTGCACGTGTACACTCTACGAAATCTGGCGTTTCTCACTTTGTTGCACAGAATGACGAAGAAGGGATCATGTTGATCCGCAAGATGCTGAGCTATATGCCTTCCAACAATTTGGAAGAGCCGCCGGTATTGGAATGTGACGATGCGATCGACCGTTTGGAAGATTCATTGAATGAGATCATTCCGGATAACCCGAACCAGCCTTATGATGTGCTGGATGTGATCCATGCGATTGCCGATTATGGCGAATTTTTAGAAGTTCAACGTAACTTTGCCAAGAACATTTGTATCGGATTTGCCCGTTTCAACGGTCGTCCGGTAGGTATTGTAGCCAACCAGCCAAAATTCTTGGCTGGGGTATTGGACATTCAGTCCTCTATTAAAGCAGCGCGTTTCGTAAGATTCTGTGATGCCTTCAACATTCCAATCGTTACTTTGGTAGACGTACCAGGCTTCTTGCCGGGTTCTGGTCAGGAGTACGGCGGAATTATCACCCATGGAGCGAAATTGTTGTTTGCTTATGGTG
Organism: Persicobacter diffluens; assembly: GCF_036244895.1. Lineage (NCBI taxonomy): Bacteria > Pseudomonadati > Bacteroidota > Cytophagia > Cytophagales > Persicobacteraceae > Persicobacter > Persicobacter diffluens. Next base: position 330,032 of record NZ_BQKE01000003.1, on the reverse strand, counting down.
AAGCAACGGTACCGAAAATTACCATCACTTTGAGAAAATCCTATGGTGGAGCACATGATGTAATGTCTTGTAAGCAATTGCGTGGTGATTTGAACTATGCATGGCCTACTGCAGAGATTGCAGTAATGGGTGCTAAAGGTGCTGTAGAGGTCCTTGAAGGTCGAAATATCCGTGGTATTGAGGATAAAACGGAGCGTGCGAAATTCATCCAGGAGAAGGAGGATGAATATTCAACCAAATTTGCCAATCCATATTTGGCGGCAAAATACGGTTTTATTGATGATATTATCGAGCCAAGAAATACTCGTTTCCGTATCATTCGTGCTTTGGAAGGTTTGTCTACTAAGAAAGAGCTGAACCCACCGAAGAAACACAGTAACATGCCACTTTAAATTAATCGTCTATGCCAGTTCAAGATTATGCAGCAGCTCACCCCATGGAGGAGGGCTGGATTATACTTGCCGTTGGGATGACGATGATATTTTTGTCCCTATGCCTGTTGTTTGTAGTGTTTGGTAAAATCCTTCCTTGGGTTCTAGGCCTGTTGGAGGGTAAGCCAAAGGTAAAAATGAATGTAGAGACCGGGGACGGTAGTTCCCGCCAGGAAGATATGTCCGGGGAAGTCGCTGCAGCCATTGCGGCAGGTGTTTACCAGTTTTTGGATGCGGCCCATGATGACGAGAACACGATTCTGACCATCGACAAGGTGAAGAAGAATTACTCGCCGTGGAGCTCCAAAATTTACACTACTCACACTAATTATTTTGGCAAATAGAGTTTTTTAAGGCCACAGCTATGAAAGATTATAAATTTAAAATTAACGATAACGACTACGAGGTTAAGATTAAAAGGGCTGAGGGGAGTGAGATTCAGTTAGAGGTGAACGGAACGTCGTATACCGTACAGATGGAGAAGGAAGTGAAAACTTCCAAAACGCCTACCTTGAGTCGTAAGCCGACCGGTGTGGAACAGCCAAAGCCGGCTGTGAAAGCAGCAGGTGCTGGTGGAGCAGTGAAGAAAGTGGAGGCACCTCTTCCTGGTGTAATTATGAGTATTGCCGTTCAGGAAGGCGATACCGTAAGTGTTGGAGACCAATTGCTGACGATGGAAGCCATGAAAATGGAAAACACCATTATGGCGGAGATCTCCGGTACCATCACTTCCATTAAAGTTAATCCTCAGGATTCTGTATTACAGGGGGATATTTTGGTAGAAATTTCTTAATCCCTGTATTTATGAAAAAGTTTAAAACCGTAATGGGGGCATTGGCAATTCTTGTAATTGCCGGCGCCTTCGGAGGATTTTTAAATGCTTTTGCTGCCAGTAGCCAGGCTGCTGTAGCGGCAGGCGAAGCCACTACTTTTTGGGGAGAGGCCTTTAATGGCGCCATGGATTTCTTGGGCAAAACCGGCTTTGCACAGGTGGAGCTTGGAAATATCCTGATGATCACCATTGGCTTAATCTTTATCTTCCTGGCCATTCGTTTTGATTACGAGCCATTATTATTGGTACCTATTGGTGCCGGGGTGGTGATTGGTAATATCCCGGGCGGAGCCGGCGTATATATGGATGGTTCTGTGATGAATTATTTATACTTCGGGGTAACTAAGGGAATCTATCCACCGCTGATCTTCTTGGGGATCGGGGCGATGACGGATTTCTCCACTTTGATCGCCAATCCAAAGCTGATGCTTTTGGGGGCCGCTGCTCAGATCGGGGTCTTTGGAACCTTCATCGGCGCGATTGCCTTAGGGTTCTCCTTACAGGAAGCCGGAGCAATTGGTATCATTGGGGGTGCGGATGGTCCTACTTCTATCTTCCTGGCGTCGAAATTGGCACCGGATTATGTAGGAGCAATTGCCATAGCCGCTTACTCTTATATGGCCTTGGTACCGGTGATTCAACCGCCAATTATGCGATTGTTGGTGCCGAAGAAAGAGCGTACCATTCGCATGAAGCCACCAAGAGTAGTTTCTCCACGTGAGAAGATACTTTTCCCTATCATCGGATTGTTGCTGACTACTTTCATTTCACCATCCGCATTGCCACTGTTAGGAATGTTGTTCTTTGGTAACTTATTGAAAGAGTCCGGCGTAACTGAAAGATTGGCGGAAACGGCCAGAACGAAGATGATTGACATCGTGACCATTTTGTTGGGCCTTACCGTGGGTGCTTCCACTCAGGCTTCGGTTTTCTTAACGGCTGATTCCATCAAGATCTTTGTTTTGGGTGCAATTTCCTTCTGTGTAGCGACGGCTGGTGGATTGATCTTCGCTCGTTTCATGAACTTGTTCCTGAAAGGCGACAACAAAATCAATCCTTTGATTGGAGCGGCAGGGGTTTCTGCCGTACCGGATTCAGCACGTGTGGTTCAGCATGAAGGGATCAAGTATGATTCCTCCAACCACTTGTTGATGCATGCCATGGCGCCTAATGTGGCTGGGGTAATTGGATCAGCAGTGGCGGCAGGTATTATGCTTTCATTCTTAGTGAACTAAGGCTCACTTTTTTGTAAGGGCCGGGCATTGCCGATCCGGCCCATTGATCAAACCAAATAGTTTTTTAATTATGGCTAATTTTGTAAAAGATGCTGCGGAAGCAGTAAAATTGATAAAATCCAACGATCGCGTATTACTTCATGCGGGATCGGCAACTCCACAAGCTTTGGCTAAAGCGATGACGGAGCGTCATGAGGAGTTAAGAAATGTGGAAGTGGTACACATCCACACCGAAGGTTATGCTGAATATGCAAAGCCGGAGTATTCTGAAAGCTTCAAATGTTCTGCATTTTTCTTGGGAGGTAATATCCGTAAGTCGGTAGACGAAGGTTATGCGCAGTATAACCCGGTATTCCTTTCTGATATTCCGGTATTGTTCCGCAACGGTACTATTCCGATTGATGTGGTATTGTTGAACGTTTCTCCTCCGGATAAGCACGGTTACTGTTCTATGGGGGTATCTGTAGACGTGATGGTGGGTGGTGTAGAAACTGCAAAGGTTTTGATTGCACAAATCAACCCGAATATGCCACGTTGTATGGGAGATGGTATCATTCATATCGACCGTTTCGATGCTTGTTTCGAGATTGATGAGCCGATTTATGAATTGAAAGCACCAGCGGCCAGTGAAATTGAGCAGCGTATTGGTAATCATATTGCGGAGATGATTCCGGATGGCGCTACCTTGCAAATGGGTATCGGTGGTATTCCAAATGCGGTATTGAATGCTTTGGGTAACCATAAGGATTTGGGTGTGCATACGGAGATGTTCTCTGAAGGCCTTCTTCCATTGATGGAAAAAGGGGTGATCAATAACAGCAAGAAGCATATCATGCCGGGTAAAATCGTTTCTGGTTTTGCCATGGGTACGCGCAAGTTGTATGACTTCATGGATGACAATCCGGAAGTTTGGATGATGGACATCCAGTTTGTGAATGATACGGCTGTGATTCGTCAGAACCCATCCGTTATGGCGATTAATTCTGCATTGCAGGTAGACTTAACCGGTCAGATCTGTGCAGATTCTATCGGAACGCGTATGTATTCCGGTGTAGGTGGTCAGATGGACTTTATGCGTGGTGCAGCACTTTCTGCAGGTGGTAAAGCCATTTGTGCATTGCCAGCCATTACGCCAAAAGGTATTTCCAAAATCTGTAATACCCTGAATGAGGGTGCCGGTGTGGTAACTACTCGTGCGCATGCGCAATACGTTGTAACAGAGTACGGTGTAGCGGTTTTAAAAGGCCGTAACTTAGCGCAAAGAGCAAAAGCATTGATTGACGTAGCGCATCCGGATGCACGTGAAGAGCTGGAAAGAGCAGCGCGTGAGCGTTTCGGTAAAAGCTTTGTGACATTTAATTAATTGAAATCCAGGGGAAAGATTTTTTTTACTTTCCCCCAACAAATATTTTGCATTATGGCAGAGGAAAAACTATTCCAGGAATTTTCTCCGGTAAGCAAGCAGGAGTGGATCGATAAAGCGACCGCTGACCTGAAAGGCGCCTCATTTGATAAGGTGCTTCGGAAGAAAACCATTAATGGTAATGTACAGGATCCATATTTTGCTCCAGAAGATGTGGACACTACTATTGATTGGAGTCAATTGAAAAATTTGATCCCGGCAAATCAGGATGCTGAGCAAGGTCCAAGAGATTGGGTCAATTATCAAAAAATTACCGTTGCAGACGAAGTAGAAGCCAACAAAATGGCGCACAAGCTTTTGGGCTTTAGCGTTACCGGCCTGATCTTCGATTTGCAAAGCAGCAGAGCCAACTGTAAAAAGGTGGATTTTGCAGCACTATTAAAAGGAATCAAATGCGATGCATTGGCCATTTCTTTCACGGGTGTTTGTTGTGCAGAGGTGGTGGAAGGCTACTTCGCACAGGTAAAAGCACAAGGGGATGAGGTGAGCAAATTGTTCGGTTTTATCGCTTATGATCCGATTGCTACTTTTACAACCGGTGGTAAACTGGAGGAGCAGTGGAAAGAAGAATTGGTGAAAGTTCACCAGCTAACGGCCGCTTCGCCGAATTTGAAATCTTTGACCATCAGTGGTCAGGAGTTCGTAAATGCCGGTGGTTCTCACGTCCAGGATATTGCTTTCACTTTGAATAAGTGGGTGCAGGTATTGGATGTATTAACAGAGGCAGGCGTTACGATTGAGGAAGCGGTGAAGAACACCCATTTCTTAATGGGCGTGGCGACAGACTACTTCCACGAATTAGCGAAGTTCCGTGCATTCCGTTTGTTGGCGCATGAGATTGCTGGCGAATACGGTGCAAACTTCCCGACTTCCGCTTTTGAAATTACAGCGATTTCTTCGCTTTGGTCTAAGTCTTTCTTAGACAGCAACGTAAACATGTTGCGTAATACTACAGAGGCCATGTCCGCTATTTTGGGTGGTGTGGATGCCATCTGTATTCTTCCTCACAACGAAATGTTTGAAGCCCCTACTGCGATGACGCACCGTATTGCTTTGAACCTTTCACACATGTTGAAAGAGGAATCTTATTTTGATAAAGTAGTAGATCCGGCTGCCGGTTCTTACTATATCGATAACTTAAGTACCTATTTGGCGAAGGAAGCTTTGGCATTGTTCCAAAGAGTAGAAACTGCTGGTGGATTCCTGAAAGCTTTTGATGAGAAAGTGGTGCAGGCAGAAATCAAAGAAGTTCGTGAATTCCAGGAGAAACTGATTCGTCAGCGTCGTCAGGTATTTGTAGGTACCAACCGTTATCCTAACATGATGGAGCAATTGGATCCTGCCAAATATGTGGAATGTGCTGATGCGGAAGATCACCTGCAGCCACGCTATGCCGGTCAGACTTTCGAAGCGATGAGAATGGCTACGGAGAAATTTGTGGCAGAAGGCAATGAGCGTCCGAAGGTATTCTATGCGCTTTATGGTAACCTGGCGATGCGTCGTGCACGTGCTAACTTCGCAGGGGAGTTCTTAAGTACTGCCGGATTCGATTCTGATGAGGCTTATTTTGATGATGCGGTAACTGCTGCGAAGGAGTCTGCACAGAAAGGTGCTCAGATCGTAGTGATTTGTGCTTCGGATGAGGATTATACCGCGTCTGCGGAAGCATTCGTGAAAGAGTTCCGTGCAAATGACTTGCACACTACCCTCCTTTTGGCGGGTAATCCTACCGATGTAGCGGACAAGCTTACGGCTGCCGGATTGAACGGATTTGTTCACGTTCGTACCGACATCGTTTCCACGCTTACTGATCTTCAAAGAATTTTGGACATTGTAAAATAGGCAGATCATGAAACCAGATTTTTCAAACATCAAAATAGAAGGTTTGAAGGCCACTCCGGAAGAAGTGATCTTCGCCAACAATAACTGGGATACTGCAGAGCAGATTCCGGTAAAACCATCTTTCACTAAGGAAGATATTGCGAATATCGAGCACGATAAATTTGCTGCCGGATTGCCTCCATTCCTGCGCGGACCATACTCTACCATGTATTCTTCGCGTCCATGGACCATCCGTCAGTATGCAGGTTTCTCTACTGCGGAAGAGTCTAATGCATTCTACAGAAGAAACCTGGCTGCGGGTCAGAAAGGACTTTCTGTAGCATTTGACTTAGCAACTCACCGTGGTTACGATTCAGATCACCCACGTGTAGTAGGTGATGTAGGTAAGGCCGGTGTGGCGATTGATTCGGTGGAGGATATGAAAATCCTTTTCGATCAGATCCCATTGGATAAAATGTCTGTTTCCATGACCATGAACGGTGCTGTATTGCCGGTATTGGCATTCTACATCGTGGCAGCAGAAGAGCAGGGCGTTTCCAAAGAGAAATTGGCGGGTACCATCCAGAACGACATTTTGAAGGAGTTCATGGTACGTAACACCTACATTTACCCACCAGCACCTTCTATGAAAATTATCGGTGATATTTTCGCTTATACCGCGCAAAATATGCCGAAATTCAACTCTATCTCTATTTCCGGTTACCATATGCAGGAAGCCGGTGCTACAGATGATATCGAGTTGGCCTATACTTTGGCTGATGGTTTGGAGTACATCCGTACCGGTTTGAAATCCGGTTTGACCATTGACCAGTTCGCACCACGTTTGTCCTTCTTCTGGGCAATCGGTATGAACCACTTCATGGAGATCGCTAAAATGAGAGCGGGTCGTATGTTGTGGGCGAAAATGGTGAAGGAATTTGAGCCGAAGAATCCAAAGTCGATGGCTTTGCGTACGCACTCTCAGACTTCCGGTTGGTCTTTGACGGAGCAGGATCCGTTTAACAACGTAGGTAGAACTGCCATTGAGGCGATGGGTGCCGCTTTGGGGCATACGCAGTCTTTGCACACCAACGCATTGGATGAGGCGATTGCCCTTCCAACGGATTTCTCCGCACGTATTGCGCGTAACACGCAGTTGTTCATTCAGGATGAAACCAACGTTTGCCGCGTGGTGGATCCATGGGCAGGTTCGTACTATGTGGAGTATTTGACGCATAAGATTGCGCACCGTGCATGGGAGCACATTCAGGAAGTAGAGAAACTGGGCGGTATGGCGAAAGCGATCGAGACCGGTATTCCAAAACTTCGTATTGAAGAGGCTGCTGCACGTAAGCAAGCAAGAATTGACTCTGGTAAGGATACCATTACCGGTGTAAATAAATACCGCGTAGAAGAAGATACCGATATTGAGGTATTGGATGTGGATAACACCGCAGTAAGAGAGTCTCAGGTGGCGCGTCTGCAGGCATTGCGTGCAAATCGCGATACGCAGGCGGTAGAAGCTGCTTTGGAAGCACTTTCTAAATGTGCGGAAACAGGAGAAGGTAACCTGTTGGAATTGGCCGTAGATGCAGCGCGTCTGCGTGCTTCCTTAGGGGAAATCTCTGATGCATTGGAAAAACATTTTGGTCGTCATAAGGCTGTCATTAAAACTGTATCCGGCGTGTATTCAAAAGAAGCTGCAGATAATGCGAAATTCCAGGAAGCCCGTGAGTTAGCCGACAAATGGTCTCAGATGGATGGTCGTCGTCCAAGAATCATGGTCGCTAAAATGGGTCAGGATGGTCACGATCGTGGCGCGAAAGTAGTGGCCACTTCTTTTGCTGACCTTGGTTTTGATGTGGATATGGGTGCCCTTTTCCAAACACCGGAAGAGGTTGCGCGTCAGTGTGTGGAGAATGATGTTCACGCAGTGGGTGCATCTTCCCTTGCCGCTGGTCACAAGACTTTGGTACCACAGCTGATCGAAGAATTAAAGAAATTGGGTAGAGAGGATATCCTGGTATTTGCCGGTGGTGTAATTCCACAGCAAGATTATGATTACCTGTACGAAAACGGCGTTGCCGCAATTTTCGGCCCTGGTACCGTAATTCCGGAATCCGCTGTGACCCTACTGAATCTGATGTTTGACAGATTCACTGAAGAAGAATAGCCCCGTCTATTATTTATATTTCGTTCTGGTAAAACAGAGCGTTGCTGTTTGTGGATAAGCCCGGTTGAAAGACCGGGCTTAATTTGTTTATGGGGGAAAATTTCAGACCGAAGGATAGCTTGTTGTTTTTCGTGGAGTGCTGGTGTTTGAGAGTGAGGAGTGGGCTGGACGCGAGATGGAAACCACGAATGCACACGAATTAGCACTAATTTTTTTATGGAGAAAGTGCTTTTACATTTCTGGTTTTTGTGAGCAGTGTGAATATCACTATGCCCCATAGAATTTTAAGCCCTGAGAGCCCGGTCGTTTCGCCACGCAGCATTATTACTAAACTTCCAGGTTTGGTGTGCAAAGACTAACAACTGGAGGATAGTGACTTATTGCAAAGACATAACAACCTCCATAATTAACAATTGATCATAGTTTACTGGATAAAAATCCATGTAATTATCTGTTTGATATATATTATGTGATTTTTCTTTAATTTTGTCGCTAGTAATGAATTTCATTTCTTTTTCTTCAATAAATTTTAATGGGAATAAATCCTTCTTAATGTATATCGCAAAGTAAATTCCTTCATAAAATACCCAAATATAATCTTTTTCGAACGCAAGCATATTAATTATATGCTCATCATATATCTCGATATAAGTTCCCCCATTTTCATCTACACATTTCTGAGTAGCACACATTATACAAACCACCCCAATATCTACTTCCTCCGATTTTCTATTTTCGAAAATATTATTGTTGGCCAAATAAGAATCTAAAATAGGTTTCAATTTGAATTCCACTTTCTGTAATCGCTCATTCTGAGCATAAGAACACGATAAAAAGACAAGTAATAAGGAAATCGTACCAAAAATTTTGATCATTGTAAAATTTGTTGCATGTCCGCGACTAGTTTTAGTTCCTGTTACAGCAAACATCACCAAGACCAACCACTAAGTTTTTTAAAACTCTGTGAGCCCGGTCATTTCTCCGCACAACATTATTACTAAACTCCCAGGTTTGGTGTGCAAAGACTAACGACCAGTGGATATTGGAAGCTTCCCGTTTCAAACAAAGATTTTCAGAAAGTCTAAAACGCACAAGCCACTTCTTTCCTCCTCTGGTCTTAGTGTTACAGTGAGCAGTGCGAACATCACTAAGACTACGTACTAAATATAAAACCTTGTGGACTTGGTCGTAGTTGCCGCGCTAGGTCTTTACAAGACCTTGAATTGCGGCAAGCGAAGACTAACGACCAGTGGAGACTTGGTGCCGATGTGCTAGGGAACTATATCAAACTTAGTGCTGAATTATTATCTTATTTTTATTTATTATCTCAATAGTGTCTTTTTCCAGGATAGCGAAAAAACTTAATGTTTTTGATACCTCTTCCATCTTTTTGAAGTAAGAAACATTAAACTCTACATCCGGATAAATTATGTTTGAATACAAATACATTGTTTTGTATTCATTAGGTAGCAAAAAGTATTCATTATTTATATCTAAATAGTCGTAATAGAAAACGCTTGTTGCTTCCTGATCATCAGTTGTGAAATTACAATGAATGGTAATATTTTCGAAATATCCTAATATAAGCGTGTCTTGGGTATTATTATGGATAGAGAGGTGAGCGGATAATACAGGCCCCATCCATAATGGATCTATTTCATCATCCATATACAAATTGGAAATTTTCACTTCTCTTAAATTGAATATCTGCGTAAAACCTGTATTAGCTATGAATAAGCTAAATATTACTGTAATTAATATTTTAACACTCACCTGAAATTCTCCTTATATGTAAAACTTTTTTTGATTTTGGCTTGCTCGGATGGCTTTTCGCTCCTTTGGGCTTAGCTTTACTACAAGCATCACAGCTCCTCTTCCATTAAACATTTTTTCATCCACCAATATGGGTGCCCATTTTAACGGCAGCAGTTAGCTGAATTTTAAAATGGCATTAGATTGCAGTTGTCCTTTTGATTTGTATCGACTTAAAACGCACAAGCCACTTCTTTCCCGTCAAAAGCAATCCCCATGCACATAATTTCGGTTTTTCCATGGCCGTTTAATTCTGCTACATATTGCTGCTCATGAATCTGATCCAGGGCAGATTGGGCCAGCTCCTCTAAACTCTCTTCAATGTCAAGGTTCTTTTTCTTAAACTCCAAAATCCATCCTTTGGGATTGTTCTGGTCTTTAGGGTAGATGATCAGATCAGCACGACCTATGCCCGATTCGCGATTCGATTTCACATGGTAATACTGATTCAAATGCGCCATGGTGCCGAGCATAAAGGCATGGTAAATTTTTTCCGGTAAAAAGCCCTTCTTACCAATATCAAAAAAGCTGAAGGAATGGAGCATATAGCGTTTCAACGCATTCGCAAAAGTCTTGGGTTGTTGCTCGAGCAATGCATCCAATAGTTCGTTATTACTGACTTGTTCCGAGGCATTCAAATAACGTTTCAATAAGCGTTTATAAGCCGTCTGCACCTCCGCATTGGGGATGCGAATGTTATATTCCAGGGTCTCTCCACTATGCGGTAAATGGCTGGCGGTCAGATAACCACTAAAAAGCAATAAGCCTAACACCGTCTCCGCCTCGGCTTGTTCCAAATCCTGAAAGATGGTATGATCCGCAATTGTAGCCTTGACGCTTTTCCCCTCGGTCAGATCAAAAAGCAGTTCTTGTGCTTTGGCGTTGACTTTGGGTAAAATTTCTTTGATCAATCCATCGGAGGAGGTGTTGACCCAGTATGGGCGTAGTCCTGTTTCATGACGAGAAACAAAATTAAGGATTGACCAGGGATTGTAGATTTTTTCTAGCTGTCCGAAGGTGTATCCATTATACCAGTCCGCTACATTTTGACGATCGGTGCCGTAGCCCGCATCGTTCAATAACTGGTCGACCTCAGGCTGTGTGAGACCGAATTTATCCGCAAACTCATAATCCAGAATGGAATAAGTTGCCAGATTATTCAGTCCGGAAAAGATGTCTTCTTTTGCCACACGCAAAATACCCGTGATCACTCCTTTAGTGATGAGATCCTTGTCCTTGAAACCAGCAGAAAGGAAATTCCGCATAAAACTCACCATTTCCGACAAATAGCCATGTTCGTGAGCCGCATGAATGGGCGCGTCGTATTCATCAATCAGGAGGATGGGGGCGATGCCGTGGTGTTTCCCTAACATCTTACTCACCTCTCTTAAGTAATCTTCCAGGTCAAAAATATCCGCCTCTCCCTTTCTCAAGTTCAAAATGTATTCTTTATCCAAATCATCCAGTTGATTTGAAGTAAATAAATAGCCGTATTTTCTACTAACATCTCTTCTTAATTCTTTGAGCAACTTTGAAATGGCCTGTTCAAATGTGGCCATCTTCAAATCCTTAAAGGTCAGAAAAATCACCGGATATTTCCCTTGAAGCTTCCATTCTTCTGAATGTTCAATGGCCAGGCCCGAAAACAAAGCTCGGAATTTTTCTGCATGATCAATATCGAAAAAATAGCTCAGCATACTCATGTTCAGCGTTTTCCCAAAACGACGAGGACGTGGTAACAACAAAGTCTGCGCATTATTATGCATCAGCTCTTCGATGAAGAGCGACTTGTCGATGTAGTAGGCATCCTCGTTGCGTATTTGTCGGAAATCGGACTGGCCGATGGGAAGTCTTTTCATGCTTCTTACTTTATATGGCAAGTTAAGGATTTTTCCCCAAGGGATAAAAAAATGGTGACCCGCTGTTGTGGATTGCCATTTTAGAGTATTCTGTGATGCTGTATATTCAAATTTGTTCGTAGGGCAAGACTTCGAACTAAGGGAAACACGGGTATTGCTAAAACCAAATGGGAGTATTCGTGAACTCAGTTGTTTCGCGGCACAGCATTATTACTAAACTCCCAGGTTTGGTGTGCAAAGACTAACGACCAGTGGATATTGGAAGCTTCCCGTTTAAACAGATATTTTCAGAAAGTCTAAAACGCACAAGCTACTTCTTTTCCATCAAAAGCAATGCCCATACACATCACCTTCGTATGGCCATGTGTATAGATCTCGTTGAGATATTCTTTTTCGTGAATCTGTGCTAATGCTTCCTGTGCCAATTCCTCCAAAGTTCCTTTATCATCCGCATCTTTCTGCTTAAACTCCAGCACCCAGCCCTTAGGGTTATCGCGGTCTTTGGGATAAATAATCAGGTCTGCGCGACCATAACCGGACTCCCGGTTGGATCGAATATGATATTCCCTACTGAGATGTGCTAGCAATCCGAGCATAAAAGCATGGTAGATTTTTTCAGGAACGGATCGGCGCTTTCCGATATCAAAAAAGCTAAAGGAAGTTTTTAAATATTCGCTGAGTGCATTGGCAAAAGTCTGCTGTCTTTGTTCCAGCAGGGAAGTCAGCAATTCATTCTGCCCAACGGTCTGTGAGGCATTCAAATAACGTTTCAACAAGCGCTTATAAGCCGTCTGCACCTCCGCATTGGGGATGCGAATGTTATATTCCAGGGTCTCCCCACTGTGCGGTAAATGGCTGGCGGTCAGATAACCGCTAAAGAGCAACAAGCCCAATACGGTCTCCGCCTCGGCTTGTTCCAAATCCTGAAAGATGGTATGATCCGCAATGGTAGCCTTGACGCTTTTCCCCTCGGTCAGATCAAAAAGCAGTTCTTGTGCTTTGGCGTTAACTTTCGGTAAAATTTCTTTGATCAATCCGTCGGAGGAGGTGTTGACCCAATAGGGGCGAAGTCCTGTTTCATGACGAGAGACAAAATTAAGGATTGACCAGGGGTTGTAAATTTTCTCTAACCGTCCGAAGGTGTATCCATTGTACCAATCCGCCACATTTTGACGGTCGGCACTATAACCTGCATCGTTCAATAACTGGTCAACCTCTGGTTGTGTGAGCCCGAATTTATCCGCAAACTCATAATCCAGAATGGAATAAGTCGCCAGATTATTCAATCCCGAAAATATATCTTCCTTGGCCACACGCAAAATGCCGGTGATGACTCCCTTGGTGATGAGATCTTTGTCTTTAAAACCGGCAGAGAGGAAATTCCGCATAAAACTCACCATTTCCGACAAATAGCCATGTTCGTGAGCCGCATGAATGGGCGCGTCGTATTCATCAATCAGGAGGATGGGGGCAAGGCCGTGGTGCTTTTTGAGGGTCTCAGCTAATTGACGTAGAAAAAGCTGGCATTTACCTTTACTGGCCTCTTCCATCAATATTTTATGGAGGTATATCTTATCCAGTTCATCAATTTTTGAAGACGACAGTAAATATTTGAAATTTTCATTCACATATTTGGACATCAAGAGCTTAAAACTTTCGAAGGCATCTTCAAAAGTTGGCTCCTTCAAATCCTTAAAGGTCAGAAAAATCACCGGATACTTCCCCTGATGCTGCCATTCCTCCGACTGCTCAATGGCCAAACCGGAAAACAAAGGGCGATACTCCTTTGCATGATCGATATCGAAAAAATAGCTTAGCATACTCATGTTCAGTGTCTTCCCGAAACGACGAGGACGTGGTAACAACAAAGTCTGCGCATGATTATGCATCAGCTCTTCGATGAAGAGCGACTTGTCGATGTAATAGGCATCTTCCTTGCGTATTTGTCGGAAATCGGATTGGCCGATGGGAAGTCTTTTCATGCTTCTTGCTTTATATGGCAATTTAAGCATTTTTCCCCAAGGGATGAAAAGATGGTGACCCGCTGTTGTTGATCACCATTTTGAGGGTTTGAATTTATTTTTGTTGGATTTGTTCGAAGCTTCCCGTTTCAAACGGAGATTTTCAGAAAGTCTAAAACGCACAAGCCACTTCCTTCCCGTCAAAGGCAATGCCCATGCACATCACCTCCGTATGGCCATGAGCATGAATCTCGTTAAGGTATTCTTTTTCGTGAATCTGTGCTAAAGCTTCCTGCGCCAATTTTTCCAGAGTACCCTTATCGTCAGCATCTTTCTGCTTAAATTCCAGGACCCAACCTTTGGGGTTATCACGGTCTTTTGGATAGATAATCAGGTCTGCACGACCATAGCCGGACTCCCGGTTCGATCGAATATGATATTCCCGGCTGAGGTGTGCTAGCAATCCGAGCATAAAAGCATGGTAGATTTTTTCAGGAACGGATCGGCGCTTTCCGATATCAAAAAAGCTAAAGGAAGTTTTCAAATATTCACTTAAGGCATTAGCAAAAGTCTGTTGTCTTTGTTCAAGCAGGGAAGTCAGCAATTCATTCTGCCCAACGGTCTCCGAGGCATTCAAATAACGTTTCAATAAGCGTTTATAAGCCGTCTGCACCTCCGCATTGGGGATGCGAATGTTATATTCCAGGGTCTCTCCACTATGCGGTAAATGGCTGGCGGTAAGATAACCGCTAAAAAGCAATAAGCCTAACACCGTCTCCGCCTCGGCCTGTTCCAAATCCTGAAAGATGGTATGATCCGCAATGGTAGCCTTGACGCTTTTCCCCTCGGTCAGATCAAAAAGCAGTTCCTGGGCTTTGGCGTTGACTTTGGGTAAAATTTCCTTGATTAATCCGTCAGAGGAGGTATTGACCCAATGTGCTTTTAGACCTTCTTTTTGGTTGGATACGTAGTTCAGGATCGACCATGGATTGTATATCTTTTCCACCTGCCCGAAGGTGTAGCCGTTGTACCATTCGGCAATTTTTTGTTGATCCTCTGCACAGCCGGCATCTTCCAAAAGCTGATCTACCTCCGGTTGCGTCAGACCGAACTTATCCGAAAATGGATAATTAAGCACCGTGTAGGTCGCCAGATTATTCAATCCGGAAAAGATATCTTCTTTTGCCACACGCAAAATACCCGTGATCACTCCCTTGGTGATGAGATCCTTGTCCTTGAAACCCGCTGAAAGGAAATTCCGCATGAAACCCACCATTTCCGATAAATAGCCATGTTCGTAAGCGGCATGGATAGGGGCGTCGTATTCATCTATCAGCAGGATAGGTGCAATGCCGTGGTGTTTTCCTAACATCTTGCTCACCTCCCTTAAATAATCTTCCAGGTCAAAAATATCCACCTCTCCCTTTCGGAAGTTCATCAGGTATTCCTTATCTAAATCATCCAGCTGATTGGAAGTAAATAAATAGCTGTATTTTCTGCTAACATCTCTTCGAAACTCTTTGAGCAGCTTTGAAATGGCCTGCTCAAAAGTGGCCATCTTCAAGTCCTTAAACGTCAAAAAAATCACCGGATACTTCCCCTGATGTTGCCATTCCTCTGACTGCTCAATGGCCAGGCCGGAAAACAAAGGCCGGTACTCCTCCGCATGGTCAATATCGAAAAAATAGCTCAGCATACTCATGTTCAGCGTTTTCCCGAAACGGCGTGGGCGGGGCAACAACAAAGTCTGCGCATGATTATGCATCAGCTCTTCGATGAAGAGCGATTTGTCGATGTAGTAGGCATCTTCGTTGCGGATTTGGCGGAAATCGGATTGGCCGATGGGAAGTCTTTTCATGCTTCTTGCTTTATATGGCAATTTAAGCATTTTTCCCCAAGGGATGAAAAGATGGTGACCCGCTGTTGTTGATCACCATTTTGAGGGTTTGAATTTATTTTTGTTGGATTTGTTCGAAGCTTCCCGTTTCAAACGGAGATTTTCAGAAAGTCTAAAACGCACAAGCCACTTCCTTCCCGTCAAAGGCAATGCCCAAGCACATCACCTCCGTATGGCCATGAGCATGAATCTCGTTAAGGTATTCTTTTTCGTGAATCTGTGCTAAAGCTTCCTGCGCCAATTCTTCCAGAGTACCCTTATCGTCAGCATCTTTCTGCTTAAATTCCAGGACCCAACCTTTGGGGTTATCACGGTCTTTTGGATAGATAATCAGGTCTGCACGACCATAGCCGGACTCCCGGTTCGATCGAATATGATATTCCCGGCTGAGGTGTGCTAGCAATCCGAGCATAAAAGCATGGTAGATTTTTTCAGGAACGGATCGGCGCTTTCCGATATCAAAAAAGCTAAAGGAAGTTTTCAAATATTCACTTAAGGCATTAGCAAAAGTCTGTTGTCTTTGTTCAAGCAGGGAAGTCAGCAATTCATTCTGCCCAACGGTCTCCGAGGCATCCTCCTTGCGTATTTGTCGGAAATCGGACTGGCCGATGGGAAGTCTTTTCATGCTTCTTACTTTATATGGCAGGTTAAGGATTTTTCCCCAAGGGAAAAAAAAATGGTGACCCGCTGTTGTGGATTGCCATTTTAGAGTATTCTGTGATGCTGTATATTTAAATTTGTTCGTAGGGTAAGACTTCGAACTAAGGGGAAACACGGGTATTGCTAAAACCAAATGGGAGTATTCGTGAACTCAGTTGTTTCGCGGCACAGCATTATTACTAAACTTCCAGTTTTGATGTGAAAAGACTAACGATCAATAGATATTCAAAGCTTCCCGTTTAAACAGGGATTTTCAGAAAGTCTAAAACGCACAAGCTACTTCTTTTCCATCAAAAGCAATGCCCATACACATCACCTTCATATGGCCATGAGCATGGATCTCTTTGAGATATTCTTTTTCGTGAATCTGTGCTAATGCCTCCTGCGCCAATTCTTCTAAAGTACCTTTATCGTCCGCATCTTTCTGCTTAAACTCCAATACCCAACCTTTTGGATTATCGCGGTCTTTGGGATAAATAATCAGGTCTGCACGACCATAACCTGACTCCCGGTTGGATCGAATATGATATTCCCTACTGAGATGTGCTAGCAATCCGAGCATAAAAGCATGGTAGATTTTTTCAGGAACGGATCGACGCTTTCCGATATCAAAAAAGCTAAAAGATGTTTTCAAATATTCACTTAAGGCATTCGCAAAAGTTTGTTGCCTTTGTTCCAACAAGGCAGTCAGCAACTCATTTTGCCCTACGGTCTCCGAGGCATTCAAATAACGTTTCAACAACCGCTTATAAGCCGTCTGCACTTCCGAATTGGGGATGCGAATGTTATATTCCAGGGTCTCACCACTATGCGGTAAATGGCTGGCGGTAAGATAACCGCTAAAAAGCAATAAGCCCAATACCGTCTCCGCCTCGGCCTGTTCCAAATCCTGAAAGATGGTATGATCCGCAATGGTAGCCTTGACGCTTTTCCCCTCGGTCAGATCAAAAAGCAGTTCCTGGGCTTTGGCGTTGACTTTCGGTAAAATTTCCTTGATTAATCCGTCAGAGGAGGTGTTGACCCAATGTGCTTTTAGTCCCTCCTTTTGGTTGGATACGTAATTCAGGATCGACCATGGATTGTAAATCTTTTCCACCTGCCCGAAGGTGTAGCCGTTGTACCATTCGGCAATTTTTTGTCGATCCTCTGCACAACCGGCATCTTCCAAAAGCTGATCAACCTCCGATTGCGTTAGACCGAACTTATCCGAAAATGGATAATTAAGCACCGTGTAGGTCGCCAGATTATTCAATCCCGAAAATATATCTTCCTTGGCCACACGCAAAATGCCGGTGATCACTCCCTTGGTGATGAGATCTTTGTCTTTAAAACCAGCAGAAAGGAAATTCCGCATAAAACTCACCATTTCCGACAAATAGCCATGTTCGTGAGCCGCATGAATGGGCGCGTCGTATTCATCAATCAGGAGGATGGGGGCGATGCCATGCTGTTTTTTGAGTACTTTAGGCATTCTGCGGAGATATTCTTCCAAATCCGAATGATCCGCTTCATTCTCCACAATGCGATCTAAATAGCGCTTTTCACTTCTCAAAAAATGATCATTATCCAAAAGGTATCCGAAACGCTCTTCCGTATATTCCTGAAGCATTTTTTGAAACTTGATGATGAAATCAGCAAAAGTCTCATGCTTCAAATCCTTAAAGGTCAAAAAAATCACCGGATACTTCCCCTGATGCTGCCATTCCTCAGACTGCTCAATGGCCAGGCCGGAAAACAATCCACGATATTCCTCTGCATGATCGATATCGAAAAAATAGCTTAGCATACTCATGTTCAGCGTCTTCCCGAAACGGCGTGGACGCGGCAACAACAAAGTCTGCGCATGATTATGCATCAGCTCTTCGATGAAGAGCGATTTGTCGATGTAGTAGGCATCTTCGTTGCGGATTTGGCGGAAATCGGACTGGCCGATAGGAAGTCTTTTCATGCTAATGCTTTATACGGCAATTTAAGCATTTTTCCCTAAGGGATAAAAAAATGGTGACCCGCTGTTGTGGATCACCATTTTGGATGTTTGAATTTTTTTGTTGGATTTGTTCGAAGCGAGACGCTTCGAACAGAGGGGAGACTAACAACAAGAATAATTTAATATTCAATTATATCTCTAAAATCGAATTTCCGTCGAAAATCTGGGCTTTTCCCAACTCCTTTGGTATAATTTTTATTACCAATTTTATAATAAAAATCTCTATTTAAAACACCTGCATAGTTTAAGTATAACACTTTTCCATTCTTATTCAAAAATATTAATTGCCCCCAATAAAGATAACTTCGGGGAATAGGGATCCTTTCAAATTTTCGTCTCGAATATTTTAATTTCTCTGACAATACATTTATATCAATTTCTGATATTTCCCCATACAACTAGACATTTATTGATTTGGGGCAAATTTTCCGATCATGACTCAAGAAGTGATTCAGGATATACTCGCCCCAATTTTCTATTCTGTAACCAGCTTCTGCGATGCATTCGACTCCTTTTCGAAAAACGGAAATGGATCTGTACCTTTTACCATTGGCATAAGTTTTCAGACGAACATTTTTGTACTTTTTTAATCCATGAGCTATGGATACCGAATATGCAAAAACGACAATAGCCATCATTAACCGGCATCTATCTGCTCCCTGAACATTCATTTTTTCAAGGTCAAAACCATTGGTCTTCAAATGTCTGAAACATGTCTCAATTTGCCATCGCTTCCGATAGTCCTCAGCCACTTTATATGCGTTTTTAGACAGGTTTGTCAAAAGGAAAATCACAGGTTCCTTTTCCGCATCTTCACTTTTCTTGATGACCATCCGGCAATTGTCTCCAGCTTCAAACTTCATTTTAGCGGACATCGTTTTACCTTTCACCTTACTATTGGTGACTTTTGAAATCATTTGCGCTTTCGTCATAGATTTTTCATTCCACTGAGTCTTAAAGTTGCATTCTTTTACCCGAAGCACATATTTAAAGCCGTTATCTTCAAGGTATTTGATGAATTTCTGTCCTGCATATTCACGATCAGCCAAGAGAATTTTACCTTCAAGATTGAATAACTTTGACGCCTCTTCAAGCAACTGAATTCTTTCTTCCTGATTACTGATGCCCTTCTTTTCCAGATTCATGAAATAGATCGGCACCGCTACTCCATTATACAAAATGGCCAAGGTCATGAAATGAAAAGTACGATCCCCTTGCGTCCAGCTGGTGCCATCGACCATCAAAAAATCCCCACCTTTGTGCATATGCATGGCGGATAATTGCAATAGATCACTCCATAAATTGGTGTCAGAATATTCCGTAAATATGCGGGTTAAGCGTTTGTAATGGCCAGAGGCGGAAGTACGCTGATTATCTAAAATGCTACCGATGGAATCTTTCACTTTATTAAGACAAACGGTTCCTTTTCGGATGATGCCTAAACTTAGGGCGAGTACATTTTTCCAGCAAGCTTTACCCCATTTTGGAAATTCTTGCGTAAGTTTGCTGTGAAGCGAATTGAACATAGATCTTTGTTGGTGTGGGAACCCAAAGTTACTATTGTTGATTCGCTTTTTACGTTTTTAGGCAAAAATGTCTAGCTGTATGACCATTCACCTTATATTTATAAGTTACTAAGTAATGTTTATAATATGAATTGTTTAATAAAATAGCTTCAGCACATCTAAATTCATGATTTTCATATTTTTTCTTTTCAGATTCATGATAATAATATGAAAACAACCATAACAATATTGCCACTAATAAATAAAGGGCATTCGATATTTTTTCCTTTAAAACCATGCTTTGAAAAAATCTGTTCCGTACTTCAATTTTAGACCATCAATACCTGTTTGAGCCACCGCACCATAGAGACCTTTTTCTGTTGGATTTTTAAAGGCCAACCCATCTTTTCCAGTAAGATCAACAAATTGACCTACAGTATTCTTAGCAAAATTCGCATAAACCGAACTTCCTGGCACCTTATTTAACGCCAAATCAAAATAATCAATTCCATCAAATCCTTTTTTCCAATCACCTTGATTGGTTATGGTATTTTTCGCAAAATGAATTCCATAACCAACCCAACAAGCTGGTCCGGAAATTAGAGTTATTGCAAATCCGGCCGTCATTTTAGTCGCGCCATGATCTAAAAATTCTGATTGACCTGAATGAACTGCATCTATCATTGCACTTTTTTGATCTTCTAATACTTCGAGTTTAGTGGGAGTGATTACAATTTCTTCCAAACCTATTGCATCAAAATCATAGCCAAGCCCCGAAATGAAACCTAAAGACTCCCAACCTTTAATTTCACCGGAAACTCCAAGAAACCACTTTTCTTCATTTGTCGTCAAATTTCTATACCATTCATTCCCATCCGGATCCACCCCATTCACCGGATTATTCCCCATCCCCACATAACCACTCGCATACTGCCTTGCCGGATCCACGGAAATCCATCGGCCAATCACCGGATCGTACAGGCGTGCTTCGAAGACGTTGTAACCGCTTTCTTCGGTTTCGTCATCAGCGAAGTCGCCCTGGTAGCCATAGCGGTAATTGGCGTTGATATAGCGGTTTTGGCGGAGACCGAAGGGGGAATCGCAAAGGGTTTGATTTACTGGAAAAACAGCCTTATTGCTCAATTTTGACAAAAAATATTATCCGACAAACACTTAATAGTTCTTCAATATACGTGCTTATTGAACTTAATTAGTTAGCCAAAATTAAAAATGGGATGAGAGAAAGATTACTACTTAAGTCTCAGGTTCCTTAAAACGCACAAGCCACTTCTTTCCCGTAAAAGGTAATCTCCATGCACATGATTTCGGTTATGCCTAGGTCATTTAATTCTTCCACATACTGCTACGCATGATTATGCATCAGCTCTTCGATGAAGAGCGATTTGTCGATGTAGTAGCCATCCTCCTTGCGGATTTGTCGGAAATCGGACTGGCCGATGGGAAGTCTTTTCATACTCATGCTTTATACGGCAATTTAAGCATTTTTCCCCAAGGGATAAAAAAATGGTGACCCGCTGTTGTGGATCACCATTTTCAGGGTTTGAATTTTTTTGTTAGAGGGGTAATTACCGCGCAGTAATTTTACTAACCTATGGAGTTAGCGCATAAGCCCTAAGGATCGGAGGGTTGTTCAATATTTAGTTCCTTATTATATATTGGAATCCCTTTTGAATTACTATTTGATTTATGTTTCAACGTTTTTGATATAAACACCACTTTATCATAGAAAAAGTAGGATTTAAAATAGTCCACGGGTCTCAACTTTGAAATATCTAATTTATTGTCTCTTAGAATAAAAGCAATAGTTGGACATTTTTCTGAATATACAATTCTTACATGCTCGCCAATTTCAAATTTTTTTGCAGGAATCCCAGTGGAATAGTAGCTTCCATTTACTCTGTACATAACTCCTAATTTTCTGTTATGAAAAATATAAGTAACTCCAGCAGTCTCGGAAATTGGATAATTGTTTATCACATAAAATACATTGAAAATATTATAAAATATATATGTGAAGAATAATATTAAGAATATCTTTCCCTTATTCATTATCACTCTGATTTAATTTCATTATCAATTACCCCATTGATTAAGCCATTTACAATTGAGCTCCCGCCGTCAAATACCGTTTCTTCTATTTTACCAATATTGGTGGGTTTTAAATTTGCAGGTATCAGGGTAAATGCGCCACCTACAGCAAGTTTTGTAAATGAGTTTGCATTAAATTGTATGATTTCAGTGTCAGAATCCAGCATACTATTTCCCGAAACGGTAACAAAAGACCCAATAATCCAACCATAACCCAGTTTTCCTAATTTAGACTGATAAGATCCCGGTATTGCAGAAGCCAAATTAATATTCATCATTGCTTCATAAGCGTCTCCACCCGAAAATATCATTTGACAGGCAAAATCTGCGGATAAGGTTATTGCCGTTTCTTTTGTTAGTAAGAGCCCAATTCCTTTTCTCGCCAAACCCGAAAATGGGGCTCCTAAGGCAAATTGCACACCTGGGGCAAAATCTGCTCTCCCTGAAGCCAAAGGCAAATGCTTTGGATGCGTTGAAACTGCAATAAAAGCGGGCTCTTTTCCGAAAGCGCCGTAATTTACTTCACTAAATTTTGAAACCTTAATATCAAAATCATCATCTGTTCTTAAATGAGCTACCATTTTACCATCATCAAACCAGTACCAGTCTCTCCCATCCGGATCCACCCCATTTACCGGATTATTCCCCATCCCCACATAACCACTCGCAAACTGCCTTGCCGGATCCACGGAAATCCATCGGCCAATCACCGGATCGTACAGGCGTGCTTCGAAGACATTATAGCCACTTTCTTCGGTTTCGTCCTCAGCGAAGTCGCCCTGGTAGCCGTAGCGGTAATTGGCGTTGATATAGCGGTTTTGGCGGAGTCCGAAGGGGTAATAGTCGGAATAGCCGAGGGCAATCAGGCCTTTGTCATTATTGCTTCGTTTCACCACGGAGCGCACATTACCCAAATGATCTTTGAGCTCATACTGGTTGTCGCGTAAAATGGATCCATCGGCCAGCGTTTCCACATATTGGGTACCCAGGCGGTTGGCGCCATAAAGCGGAATTTCCACTAATTCTAGGGCTGCAGTGGCTTTATCTGCAAACAATGCCGCTTCGGAGAGTAGGTTGTTTTTCGCATATATGGCCAATACCTTCCCACTGGCATCACGGGTATAGTAAGTTACATTGGCTTCCTCTTCCTCATTGCGCATATTCGGATGATAACTCACCTTTTTGCTTCTATGCCCCAGTGTATTGTAATAGTATCGGAAAAGCACATGATCCGCTCCATCCTTTATCTCGGTGACCAGACCGGCGGTATTGTAGGATAATTTGGTTACCCGTCCCCCATTATTCATTTGGGTCAGCTGTCCAATGGCATCATACTCATATTCCGCATAGGTTTTGCCATCCGCCAATACTTTCACCAATTGGTTCGGGTGCTCTTCATCGTACTCATAAACCAGTCGATGTTTATAGATGAAATCCGATTGCCCCTTGGTTTTAATGGTATCGGAAAGCATATTCCCTTTTTCATCATAGCGGCTCAGTTGTTGGATATTCATATTTTCATCATAATCCAGATCTGTTACTTTCCAGTCATTGCCCTGATCAAGGAAATAATCCTGTTTGACATAGCCGAAAGTAGCCTCTTTCAATTGTCCCTGCTCATCATAAGCATATCGATAACCACTGGTAAGTGCCGGTATTACCGCCTGAGTTTTTGACTTGCCATTCTGATAAATCCTGGCCGAAAATGTTTTCCCTTCCTCGGCCTTAAAATGAAAACCTTCCCCGAGCGTAATGGAATTCATGGCGACAAACTCCCCGCCCTCTTCCGGAGCTTCGTTCATTTCCAAATCAATTTCATAGGGCAGGTCACAGCCCTCACAGTCCTGTTCCTCCCCATTTCTCCACAGGGAAGCGGCAATCTGACCATCATAATGACTCTCCACCCCTTTGGTAAAGACGAACTCCGTTCCTTTGGCATCATTATGATAATAGTCCAGCTGCATGGCAAACTCTTTTTTGTCCTCTACAAAATGAGGGTTATTGATCGCCTTCAGGCGACCATCTATGGTGTAAACATAGTCTAATATTTGCAAAGGGTCAAATACTAAATTGGTGACCTATTATTGTGTCTCTAAATTTTTGGGTAGCCCTAATTACTGTTTGTTGAATTTGTTCGAGACCGTTCTCCTCATAAAGAGATTTTTAAAAAGTCTAAAAAGCACAAGCCACTTCCTTCCCATCAAAAGCAATCCCCATGCACATGATTTCGGTTTTTCCATGACCGTTTAGTTCTGCCACATACTGCTGCGCATGAATTTGATCAAGTGCGGATTGCGCCAGCTCCTCCAAACTCTCTTCAACGTCAAGGTTCTTTTTCTTAAACTCTAATATCCATCCTTTGGGATTACGCTGGTCTTTGGGATAGATGATCAGATCAGCACGACCATAGCCCGATTCACGGTTCGACTTCACATGGTAGTACTGACTCAAATGCGCCATGGTGCCGAGCATAAAGGCATGGTAAATTTTTTCCGGTAAAAAGCCCTTCTTACCAATATCAAAAAAGCTGAAGGAATGGAGCATATAGCGTTTTAATGCATCCGCAAAAGTCTTGGGTTGTTGCTCAAGCAATGCATCCAATAGTTCGTTATTACTGACCTGCTCCGAGGCATTCAAATAACGTTTCAACAATCGCTTATAAGCCGTTTGCACCTCGGCATTGGGAATGCGAATGTTATATTCTAAAGTCTCTCCACTGTGCGGCAAATGGCTGGCAGTCAGGTAACCACTAAAGAGCAATAAACCCAATACCGTTTCTGCTTCTGCCTGTTCCAAATCCTGAAAGATGGTATGATCCGCAATGGTGGCTTTGACGCTTTTGCCTTCGGTCAGATCGAAGAGCAGTTCTTGTGCTTTGGCGTTAACTTTCGGTAAAATTTCCTTGATCAGCCCGTCGGAGGAGGTGTTGACCCAGTGTGTTTTTAGTCCTTCTTTTTGGTTAGATACGTAGTTCAGAATCGACCATGGATTGTAGATTTTTTCCACTTGCCCGAAGGTGTAGCCGTTGTACCATTCGGCAATTTTTTGTCGATCCTCTGCACAACCGGCATCTTCCAAAAGCTGATCAACCTCCGGTTGCGTCAGACCAAACTTATCCGAAAATGGATAATTGAGCACCGTGTAGGTCGCCAGATTATTCAATCCGGAAAAGATATCCTCCTTCGCCACACGCAATATACCCGTGATTACTCCTTTAGTGATAAGATCTTTATCTTTAAAGCCAGCCGAAAGGAAATTACGCATAAAGCCCACCATTTCTGATAGGTAGCCATGTTCGTAAGCGGCATGAATAGGGGCGTCGTATTCATCGATCAGCAGGATGGGGGCAATGCCGTGGTGTTTCCCTAACATCTTACTCACTTCCCTTAAATAATCTTCCAGGTCAAAAATATCCACCTCTCCCTTTCGGAAGTTAAGCAGGTATTCCTTATCTAAATCATCTAACTGATTGGAAGTAAATAAGTAGCTGTATTTTCTGCTAACATCTCTTCGAAACTCTTTGAGCAACTTAGTAATGGCCTGCTCAAAAGTGGGCATCTTCAAATCCTTAAACGTCAGAAAAATCACCGGATACTTCCCCTGATGCTGCCATTCCTCCGATTGTTCAATCGCCAAGCCGGAAAATAAAGGTCGGTACTCCTCTGCATGATCAATATCGAAAAAATAGCTCAGCATGCTCATGTTCAGGGTCTTTCCGAAACGGCGTGGACGTGGCAATAAAACCGCTTTGGTTTTATTCTTACGCAGTAACTCTTCGATGAAGAGGGTTTTATCTACATAATATGCATTTGCAGTAATAATTTCCCGAAAATCTGATACTCCGATGGCTAAGTCTTTCATGCTTTCCTTGATTTAATGCAAGTTAAGCATTTTTCCCCAAGGGATAAAAAAATGGTGACCCGCTGTTGTGGATCACCATTTTGGATGTTTTGAATTTTTTTGTTGGATTTATTCGAAGCGTGACGTTTTGAACGGAGGGGGCTAATAACCTTCAGTGTTGTTTATGAATTACTTGATTATTAAACTCTCAAGCCAATCATTATTTATAAGAATGACCTTTTTTTTGGACTTCACCTTAAAAACATAGCATAAAATATCTTCATAAACCCTGTCAAAAATCACAAAAGAAGAATCATTTATATCAATACTTGGAAAGATTATTTTTTCAAAATAATCCAAACTGATTACATTGTTGACTTTATAGATATCCCAGCCTTTCCATCCTCCTACAATAAACAAGTCAAATTCTGATCTATAACAGCCATAAATAGTATTATCACCTTGTAAATATGAAATGATATCATAAGCCGTTGCCTTATCTAAATATGCAACCCCAAATGTATTTTCATCTAATGATATAGCTAAAACACATTGCTTATTTGAATTAAATGATTCAGGAATTTGCTCCAAACTCAATTGTATGGAATTAATAGCATTACCTTTAATTTCATTTATATTATTTTGAAAAATATTGAATAAAAATACTAACAAACTAATTTTTAACACCATCTTTGTTATATTCTATTGTATTTTTGTATGGAACTTGATATATAAAAAGGCTAACTCCTTGGAGAGATTCATATTTTGTAAAGGTCTCAGCAAATTTCTTATCGGCAGGGGATGGGCCAGAACCTCTTGGATGTGAATGTGTATGAGAAATTACCGATAATTTTAAAACATTTGAAATGTTCATAATTAAACCTCCCCTGGTTTTAGTGTTACAGCGAGCCGTGCGAGCATCACTAAGACCACATACTAAATTAAAACCTTGTAGACTAGGTCGTAGTCGCCGCACTACGACCTTACAAGACTTTGAAGTTCAGCAAGCGAGGACTACGACCAGTGGAGACTATAGATTAGTTGGAGATAAATCTTTAAAATTAAAGGTGCAACTTTGACCTGAACTTTTCTTTATAAGGAAATATTTCGTATTCGTTTCTTTAATAATTGAGTCACCTTTTTCGACAAATTGCTTAAACAGTTTGCCGTCACAATTCTTGTCGTTTTTTATCCAAAAAGGAAATTCTCCTGAAGAATGAGTTATAACATATGTTATTCCAGCACTTGAGTGAATCTTTTTTACTATATCCTTTATTTCCGAATTAAAAGAATGTGCATAACCTTCTTCCCCTCTTTTGGTAACAGACCTTCTTTGCAGGATTATGAAAATTATTACTAAAATTACAATTATAAATTTAAAATATCTCATTGTAAAACATCGTTAAAATCATATAAAATAAAAGTATTGCTGGTTCCAGTTGCCCCATTTACTGGTATTGGAGCTGGTCCAGACGGCATAGGTAACCCTCCACCAAAATTAAATTCTCCACCAATAATTGCCTGATTATTGGGTTGGGGTGTAAATGTCCCAGTGACTCCTAGTTTTCCTCCAGCCGCTACGCCTCCTCCTATCCAAGTAGTAACATCTCCTGCTTTAATAGAAGTGGTAACCATATCCCGAGAAACATCTGATGTATTTCCCGTATAATATGCAGCACCTATATTAAGGGTAGCATCTACTGAATACCCGGTACCAACCGATGGGGTGGTAGAAAGAACTGGTAACAGTGATGCTTCCGGCCCCACTGTAATCCACGTCAACTCTACGCTTTCGCCTCCTCCTACACCTGCTATTCCTGTAAAACCGGCTCCAACAGATATAAAATGCGGTCTGTTCGCAAATTTTAAATCAAGATACGCTTTTGTTATTTCCAGAGGCCTT
Organism: Persicobacter diffluens; assembly: GCF_036244895.1. Taxonomy (NCBI): domain Bacteria; kingdom Pseudomonadati; phylum Bacteroidota; class Cytophagia; order Cytophagales; family Persicobacteraceae; genus Persicobacter; species Persicobacter diffluens. The sequence continues at coordinate 302,584 of NZ_BQKE01000003.1, read as the reverse complement.
AATAATTGTTCCTTAAATTGCTGTTTTAAACCTTCAGCTGTAGGTATTATGAAGGTTGCATAGGTGATTTCGGGATTAGAGTGTTTCCCATTTGGTGGATCCGACCATCTCCCATCCGGATCCACCCCATTCACCGGATTATTCCCCATCCCCACATAACCACTGGCAAACTGCCTTGCGGGATCCACGGAAATCCATCGTCCAATCACCGGATCGTACAAACGTGCTTCGAAGACGTTGTAACCGCTTTCTTCGGTTTCGTCCTCAGCGATTCGCCCTGGTAGCTGTAGCGGTAATTGATGTTGGTATAATGGTTTGGCCAAAATTGATGATTTTGCTTTTGGTGGTCTTTTTTTAGCCGTTCCTGATTTATAAAATCAGGGAAAGGTGAATGTAGCGTAGCTTGCCTAAGGGTTGACATTAAAAAAAAATAGTTCGATTTGTGCAATCAATTGTAACCGAAGCGCAAGATAAATTTTTTACGGACCGCCGGAATGTCATTTTTTTTAAATCGACATTAATTTGTGATGAGTTTGCAGGAGTGGTAGCAATTATTGGGGCTAAACCACTAGTCCTTTTGGGCTCAATGGGGGAATAATCGTTTTAGAACTACTGGCTTATTTCGGGTAGAAATTTTAATTATGGGTCAGATTCGTCAATTTGATTCAGGAAGGAATACTTTGGTCCGGCAGCGATTAAATTAGAAATCAAATTGAGTCTCTATTTGTAATGAAATCTACGGGGTGTATTGATAAGATTACTTTAGCTATTAGAATCTCAAGTTGATTGACGTGTGGGGTAGTATTCCATTGGTTATTGCTGGATTGATGGGGATTTCCCAAATGCATTTGGGCCAAGGATGAAGGCAGTTTGTTTGAGCTCTTTTGGCTCGCCTAAAGCGAAGCGGGCGCAGGTAAAAAGCGAGTGCCGCCAGCCTGGTTTTGCGTCAGCAAAAGGCCCCCTAAAAAGGTCTCTCTTTTTAATAGGTTACCGGAAAGGGCGCTGGCTTGCAAAAGAAACAGGAAGTCGCAGGTGTTTTTTATAATGAATTGTATTCGCGAACAAATAAACTTGTTGGACTTGTTTTTAGCGAATGGATTTGCCAGATGCTTTTATGCGAAAAAAAAGCGCCATGGAATTATACCACCGCGCTTTTCTGTAATTTAGGCTTTCTTTTTTCTGTTAGACGTTCATCCAACTGCCTGCATTATACACTTCCATGCCGGCATCTTTCAGGATGCCCATTACGCTGGAGGCGCGCATGCCGGAAGCGCAACACAATATTACGGGGCTCTTAAGGTTTTTTATCTGCTGAATTTTTTGCGGAACTTCATTGACTGGAATATTAAGCGAGCCCTCCGCATGGCCACTAGCATATTCTTCTCTAGACCTTACGTCCACTACTTTGGCTCCATTTTCAATAAGTTCTTGATAATCTACATTTGAGCCGAATCCCAGGAATTGTTTGAATTGTTGAATCATGTTCTTGTTTTTTTTATAAAGGTAGGGAGGCCCAAAGGGGGATACAGTGACTAAGGTTACATTAAGGAAATTGGGATCAATTTTGAGTTATGAAAAAAAATTCATTTTTAAAAATTTTAGATGGTTTCCTTTTTAGGCTAATTGGAGCTCGCTTTTATAAGTTTTATGACTTTCTGGTTTCCGTAAAGGGAACTCAAAATGATATTTCGGTTTCTTAATTTCATTTTTAGGTTTACCTTTGTGTGGTATTCATAAATAAGGTGAAAGTCAGAAATGGAAAAAAGACGTTTTTTTATTTTGAGTGGTTTATTGTTGTTATTGCCCTTTTTGGGATTTGGGCAGGAAGCCTCCAATACCCCACTTCAGGAATTAATTCAAAAAGCCCTTCAACAAAACCGAGAGCTGGAAAATCTTCGATTGGGCTATCATAAAACTCAAATTCAAAAGAAACAGGCCTGGGGGACTTTTATTCCTAAAATATCGGTGAATGGAGGATATTCCTATGCCAATTTAAATGTATATGATATCCCAACCCCGGAAGCATTATTAGGTTTGGGCGGTACCATTGGTAGTTTAATACCGATTCTTCCTCCACAATTAGGGGGTATGCTGGAGGCAATGCTGGGGCAGATGGGGCCTATGCCAGAGACCCTGGGCGCCTCTATTAATGATATGAACATCTGGAATGCCGGGATCAATGCGCGTATGGTGTTGTTTAGTGGTTTGAAGGTGACTTATTTATCCAAAGCCTTAGATCATAAAATGATGGCGGAGCAGTTTATGGTCAGTCGTCATCAGGGGGAGGTGATGAAGGAGGTCAGTGATTATTACGATAAACTGGGGATGATTCAAGCTTCCGCTTTGGTGTTGGAAGATGGTCGTAAATTACTGGATAAACAGCGAAAGCGTGCAGAGGCGGCCATGGCCAATGGTTTAATCACCAAATATGATTTTCAGAAAATAGAAATCGCCGCTTTGGACCTAGATACCCGTGAAGTAGAATTGGAGGGGAACCGGGCATTAGTACTTCATCGACTACATCAACTGACCGGGGAAGATATGGCTACTTTGAAATTGATGAAGGTAGATCTGAAAGTATGGGTAGATGTCAATGGTGAAAATGGCATTGGCGCAAGACCGGAATTGGCCGCCCTGGAACAGGTGGTTAAGGCTAGGGAATATCAGGTAAAATCAACAATTTCCGGCTATTTACCCAAGGCGATGGCCTTCGGTACACAGCAGTATATTAAGATTGAGGATGTCGCTACCATTGATCCATTGAATATGGTCGGGGTAGGGGTTACCTGGGAATTGTTTGACGGTTTTCATACGGCTCATGAACGACAACGTGCCAAGATAGATCGGCAGATTGCTCAAAATCAGCTGGATGATGCCCGGGATTTGATGGGCTTAGCTTTGGAGAAGACGAAGGTAGATTATGAGGTTAATTCCGGAAAAATTGAAGTGCTTCAGAAGAAAAGTGAAAAGGCGCAACTCGGTTTGCAAATCAGATCAAAGGAATACGGTGAAGGTTTGGCGACGGTAAATGAATTACTGGAAGCTTTAACCGACTTACAAAAAACTGAAATGGAACTGAATCAAGCCATTTATGCGCAAAGAAGAGCAGGAATCGCGCTTTTGGAGGCTACCGGTAATTTGCATTTAGAAAACATTCAATAATATAATTCAGCATTTAATTCATCATGAAATCAATTCAATATATCGTTTTAGCTGGTTTGGGCGTTTTGGCCGCTTGTAATCCTCAGCAGAAGATCGAGGGGGTAAGAGGTAAAGTGAAGAAATCATCTTTGTCTATTGCACCTAAAGTACCAGGTAGAATTGTAGCGTTTTTGGTAGAAGAAGGGGATTATGTCAGAAAGGGAGATACCCTGGCCATTATTGATATACCTGAAGTAGAAGCCAAAAAGCATCAGGCGGAGGGCGCTCTATTTGCCGCCAAAGCGCAATATGAAATGGCTTTGAATGGGGCGACTTCGGAACAATTAAAGCAGGTGGAGGCGAAACTAAGCGCGGTTAATGAGCAGTATGAATATGCGAAAAAGTCATTTTCCAGAATGGAGAATATGTATAAAGATTCATTGATTACGGCTCAACAGTTTGATGAGATCAAAATGAAACTGGAAGGAGCAAAAGCGCAATATGAGGGCGTTTTGGCCAAGAAGAAGGAAGTAGAAAAAGGCGTAAGAAATGAGAAAATCCGGATGGCGCTCGGTACTTTGCAGCGTGCCGAAGGGGCGGTGGAATTGGCAAATGTGGCAGAGGCAGAGCGCTTTGTGATTGCGCCAAAAGATATGCAAATCAATACCATTACCCTTAAAGAGGGGGAGCTTTCTCTGGCCGGCTACAGCCTGTTTGTAGGTTGGGAGCCGAATAGCATTTATTTCAGGTTTACGGTGCCCGAGTCTGAGGTGAATCAGTATCGCAAAGGGCAGGAAGTGACGGTTTATGTGCCCTATATTCAGAAAGAATTTAAAGGGAAAGTGCGTAAAATTTCCGAGCTGACGAAATATGCCGACCGCACCACCTCTTACCCTACCAATCGATTGGGGGAAGCCTCTTTTGAGTTAGCAATTCAGCCAATTGATATTGCGGCGGCCAATGAATTATTAGTGAACACCAACGCTTTGTTGAAATAAATAAAAGAGCGTAATGAAAGATTTTCTTTTTTTAATCAAAAGGGAGTTTAAAAAAATGGCGACCAACTCCGTAGTTATGGCCATTTTTTTCGGGGCGCCCATTTTGTACGGTTTGTTACTTGGGGTGGTGTATGAAAAGGGATCGGCAGTGGATTTACCGATTTTGGTGGTGGATTTGGACCAGACCGCCCTTTCTTCCAAAGTGATTGATCTGCTGGATGATAATGAAGTATTGGTGGTGGAGCTGGTCAAGTATGATAATGAATATTTGGAGGAGCTGGTGAAGTCAGATCAGTACAAAGCGGTGGTGACGATCCCGGATCGTTTTGAGGCTGATATTTTGCAAAAACGCAATCCGGAGGTTACGGTGGGGATCAATACGGCTAATATTGTGACGGCTAATTATTCTGCCCGTGGCATTCAGTATGTGATGAAGACCCTGCAGGTGGGCGTGGAAGTGGAGGCTATGAAAAAAGCAGGTATTCCAACAGCCGCGGCTATGGATCAATACGAGCCTTTTTCGGTGAACTATGAAAGATATTATAATGAGACAGCCAATTATATGCGTTTTCTCTGGCCCGGGATGATCGGTACCATTATTCAGCAGGTGTTTCTTTTGGCCGTGGCATTGACCTTTGCCCGGGAGTTTGAAGAGTCCAGCTGGCATGAAGTTGTCAGTGTTACCAGGTCCCCATTGAAAATTATCGCAGTTAAAATTGTGCCTTTTTTAATTACCGGCTTATTTGTGCTTGCTTCATTGGCGGTAATGTTCCCTTTATTTGACATTCCGCTGGCGAATAATTTATGGGCTTTATGTGTGGCTTTGATGGCTTTTATTTTGCCGGTTATCTTTCTGGGTATTTTGGTCTCATTGGCAATACCCAATCAGTTAAAAGCTACAGAAATTCTGATGGTCATTGCCACTCCGAGTTTCGTGTTATCCGGCTTTACCTGGCCCTTGTCTCAAATGCCTGCAGGCGTGGCCTTTATCGGTAAATTAATTCCACTGACGCACTTTTTGGAGGCGTTTAGAGAATTATCTTTTTATGGTTCCGGATTGCAGGACATTATGCCTGAAATAAAGATTCTATTACTAATGGCGCTTGTATTAGGTGTATTGAGTTATGGTGTCGTTTATTATAGGATTAATTCTTCAAGAGTGAAGCCGGAAAAACAGATTGGTTAAGAGCGTGTTGAAAAATGGTCGGCAGAAGGGTGATTGAATAACTAACATTTATTTTCAGTGATTTTTTTAAGCCGGATTATGCCTGTTAAAATCCTCGTCTAGCTGCAAGTCGGGAAAAATGAAGGAATAGTTCCCTGTTTCAAGTTTTTTTCCAATGAAGTAGATGAAGGAAGGGCAAGTAATCCGGCTAAAATTAGGGCTATTAACCAATCAATAAACTCAATGTTATTGATCTGAGAATAAGCGTTATAGGGTGGTCTGCTTAATTTAGAAGTGAATAATTCGGCTTAACAATAGTGATGGGATTGATTCAATTCCTTTTTTCCGAAGACTGCTATTTAAGCTACCTTTAAGTATAATTATGTAAGGTTTTATAAAGGTTATGATCAATATGAATGATGACCTTTTTTTTTGTTTATATATTTACTACTTTCTGGAAAATATACACCAATGATAATGAAAACTTTCGCATCAGCCCTATTTTTAATGTTTTTGTCTTTGTCTACCTTTGCTCAACAAAGTCCATTTGGAAAATGGCGAACAGTTGATGATGAAACCGGAGAAGAGAAAGCCATAGTCGAAATTTATGAGTCAGAGGGACGAATGTATGGTAAGATTGTGGAGATCCTTTTAGACGATAAATCGGCCCTATGCGAGGCTTGTCCCGGAGATAAAAAAGATCAACCCATTTTGGGGATGGTCATTATTGAAGGGATGGAAAAGAAAGGAGCCGAATGGGTGAACGGTCAAATTTTGAAACCTGAAAATGGGAAACTATATGATGGGAAGATCTGGAGAGAAGGTGATAAATTAATGGTAAGAGGATATCTGGGCTTTCTATATAAGACGCAGATTTGGCATTTTGTAAACTAAGGGGTGTAGCATTAAAAGGGGAATGGTAGTCGAAGATGGTAGTATTGCAGAGGAATTGGCGGATTTTTTTGTGGAAATCACCGCTATTTTTTTAATATATTCCTACTCCTTTCTCCCCAAACGGATGGCCTTTAACAGGCTATTTACATCTTCAAAAAAATAATATCGCAATAATTATATTTAAACTTAGCTGAAAATTTTCATGGATGAACAAAGGCTGATAGCCAAGCGAGTGGCCGTTTTTTGTGGTTCAAAGAAGGGGCTCAATGAAAGGTATGAACAGATGGCTTTTGATATGGGAGCAGCTTTAGCCAAGGCTGGCTGGGAGGTGGTGTTTGGTGGTTCCTCTTCCGGTTTAATGGGTGCGATGGCCTCTGGAGTGATGCATCAAAAGGGCAGATTGTTAGGGGTTTATCCTCCTTTTTTAAAGGAAAGAGAATTAGTGCACCGATCGTTAGATGAGATATATCAGGTAGCGGATCTGGCCGAACGTAAAAAGGTCCTCAGTGAGTTGACCATTGGTAGTATTTGTTTGCCCGGCGGGGTGGGGACAATGGATGAACTCTTTGAAATGATGACCTTCAATAGTATCGGGCAGCATAATGCTCGCTTTTTTGCCTTGCATAATGTTCATGGGTATTACGACCATCTGATGCGCTTTTTTGACCAAATGGCGGATGGAGGCTTTGTCTCTGATCAAATTTTGGGAAGAGTGGTACTGGAAGAAGATTGTCAAACCATGGTGAAAAAGATAGAACATTTGTCTAACTTAAGCGGCGATCATTAAATTTTATGGCATATGACAGAAAATAATCAGGCATTTAGTAATCGATGGGGTTTAATTTTGACTTCCCTGGGCATGGCGGTGGGTGCAGGCAATTTATGGCGGTTTCCCAGACTGGCGGGTCAATATGGTGGAACTTTCATCGTGCTTTGGTTATTTTTTCTGCTCATTTGGTCTATCCCTATTTTAATGGCGGAATTTTCTATTGGAAAAAAATATAAGAAAAACGTCATTTCATCTTTTGCTGCAACCGCCGGCCAAAGGTTTAGCTGGATGGGATTCTTTATATTGTTTTGCACTTTAGGTATCGCTTTTTATTATTCCGTAGTTGTGGCATGGGGTATTCGGTTTTGGGGATGGTCTCTGGAGTACACTTTGAACGCTATCAGTTATTCCGGCCCTATTATTTATAATGAGCAGTATTTTTCGGATTTTTGGGGAGAGGTGTCCAATAGCAGCTTTACCACTATAGGCTTTCATGCTTTTGCCATAGCTGCAGGGATGTTAGTTTTATGGAAAGGGGTCCAGAAAGGCTTGGAAAAAGCCAGCCGGATTCTGATTCCCACTCTTTTTGTATTGCTGATATTGATTATGATTTTAGCCCTGAATCAGGAAAATGGTATTCAGGGGTTGAATTATATGTTTAAAATACGTTCGGAATTATTTATGAATCCCGTGGTCTGGATTGAGGCCCTCACCCAATCCGCCTGGTCTACAGGGGCCGGCTGGGGGTTAATTATGACCATTGCTTCTTACTCCAAGAAAAAGGAAGATGTGAGCTTAAATATTATGATTTCCGGTTTTGGGAATAATTTAGCTTCCCTGGTTTGCGGCATGGCCATTTTGCCGTCCGTTTTTGCTTTAGCAGAAAATCCGCAGTCTGCGATTCAGCTGTTGAAGTCCGGAAATCAGGCCTTAACATTCACTATTATCCCTAACCTTTTTGTCAAAATACAGGGTGGAGAGTTGTTGTCTGTTTTATTCTTTTCGGCTTTTACCTTAGCGGCTTTCACCTCTTTGTTAACGATGCTGGAAATGTTTTTGAAACTGATTACCGACATGGGCTTGTCCCGAAATCAGGCTTTAGTGATGGTGGGTTTACTCTGCTTTATATTCGGAACGCCTTCGGCTTGGTCACTGGACATTTTCACCAACCAGGATTGGGTTTGGGGGGTTGGCTTAATTTTATCCGGGATCTTTATCATGTTTGCCGTATTGAGGGTGGGTGCGGAGAAGTTTAAGCAATCCTACATTGATCCGGATAGTGATTTTCAATTTTCCACTCGCTTTTTTAAGGCCGTGGTGGTTTTGAATATTCCGATGGGCTTAGCCCTGATTTATTGGTGGTTATCCCAGGGTTACAGTGAATATCCATGGTTTGATGAAGCCGGTAGTTGGAATTGGCTGGATGTTTATTCTAATGCCACCGTGATCACGCAATGGGCTTTGGTGCTGTTCTTAGGAGGCATTTTGGGAAAATATTTCCAGGGGAAAAATAAGGGAGCTGTTTCCTGATTTTGGTTTCGAGGGGAAAAGTTTCTCTATCATATGATGATAATAAACGATTAAAGACGAAATATTATGGAGTGGGATAGTTTGATGAGTATGTTCCTAATTTTAGGAAGTGTTATGGGCGCATTCGGCTATTTTCTGAATTTAGCATCGAAAGCTGAAAAGGAAAAATGAGATTTTAAACCTAAAACATTACATTCATCCTTCATTTGCATGTAAGGCGCTTTGTTTAGGAGATTTTTTTTTACATTCTGATACTAAAGCGATTGATATGAAGAAAATTATACTGTTTTTAGGATTTGTGACCTGCGCCCTCCTTTTGTATGATATAGGAACCGAAAAAGGGGTTGAGGAATTTAGGAATGAATGCGTTCAACCGGCGCTAATTAGTCAGAAAATGAGTACAACTTCCGATACTACTTTCCAGGTAAAATAATCTAATAGGAGCTAGTCGGATTTATACCAATTTAGTCTATTAAGCGAAATATTATTTGGAGGCTCATATTTTTATTGAAAAAGCCTCGATCAAATCCCTGAAAAATGGCATTTGTAACTGTGTTGACCTCACTGCGTACTGACATGTCAAAATAATATTTTGTGATTCCAGTGAAATCACGTGTAACCCGACAGGCTCCTAGACCTTATCATTCATCTCGTGTTTTTCATTTGAGCACGAAAGGATCAATATCAGGGAAGGTCTCGCCAGCTTATTTTCGGATTTCAGTTCCAAAATGAGGTTTAAAGTGAATGGGAGGAATTGTTCATCAGGGAAATGTTTAGGATGAATTGTTTCTGAATTAGTCTTTCATTAGTGGCATAGCGGTAAAACAGAGGGTATAGCTCTTTAATTCATTTTTTTAAAACGAAAAATAGAAGAGGAGAAATCAAGCTTTCACAAATTTGTTCTGTTAGAAAATCCTCCAGAAAACCAACATCATGATGTGACGCTCTTTATTGGGGTTTATCAATTCTGTTAGTAAGTAATTCAGATGAAGAGGTCTTCGTTGATATATGTTTCCTCCGCTGCTCTTTTCATTTTTGAAATAAAAGCATACGCCAGCGGAATAAGGGTTCTTCTGGTATAAAAATTCTTCGGTGCCGGCTATTTTCTTTGAGTTTCAGCCAAAATTTTGCTCTGCTAGTTGAAGTGGTTTGCTTTAAGTGGCTTAATTTCAGTCTGGTAAAAATAGCGTTTGCTGATTTTTTTCACCTAAATTTGGGCAAGCTTGCGCTCTACTCATTCATCTGCTTCCTTGGAAAAAAAGAAATAGGAACTATTCCCTCCTTTTCCCGGCCTGCAGCTACACTAGAATTTAAGCACGAATAATCCGGGCAAAAGTGAGTACCACTCAATCAATAATTATTTAATAGTTGTGCTGTATTTAAATTCAATTTTGATTTGAGTACTTCAATCTTTTCGTCCTTCCGGATTATTTGCTTCCTGAGTTCTTCAATAGTCAGGACTTTTTCTTCCGAGACCCTTTTCATTTCTTCCTGTGTCGCTTCCAGTTCCTCCATATTTTGGCGCAATTCTTCTTCTTGGGCTTTTAGCTCTTCGGCTTGTTGTTGGGAGTTTTGTAATAATTTTTGGGTCTGCTCCCGGCTAAAGGCTGAGGCTAAATTGGCCCCCAGATGATTGGCCATTTCCTTAATGAGTTCCATATGGTGGGTTTCCATTTCATGGAAGCTGGCCACTTCAATTATTCCTTCGACCTGTTCATTGTAAACCATCGGTACTAAAAATAAGTGGCGCGGCATTGATTCTCCTAATCCGGAAGTAATGGCCAGGTGATCTTCAGGAATATCAGTGAGTACGATGGTTTCTTTCTCCTGCCAGCAAGTTCCGACCAAGCCTTCTCCCGGAAGAATTTCTTTTTCTATGAATTTCTTTCGGTTGTAAGCATAACATGCTGCTAAAGCCATATGGCTATGCAGTACCCCGAGTTCTTCATTAGCAATTTTACGGATGAAAATTGCCCCCTGATTCAAATCAATATAATCAATCATGAATTTCAGCAATTGATCACAAATGCCATTCACAGAACCTCTATCCTTTTTAGTGATTTGATGCATTTGATTAATGCCCTGCATTACCCACTTTCTTTTATTATCTTCTTCAAAGGCTTTTTGAAGCTCTTCCTTTTGCTCATTGATCTCGCTCATCTGTTTGTTGATCTGTGCAATCATCTTCTTGAAAGATTTGGCAAGCGAACCAATTTCATCTTTAGTCTTTATTTGGTTCAGTAAATCATTATGCCCTTTCTTTCCCTCCAGGATGCCCTTGACCGCCTGATTTAAAAGTTTTATGGGGCGGGTCATATTGGTGCCTAATAGGAAGGCGACCGCTACCCCAAGGAGTAGGTTGATCAAAAGGGAGGAGACTAAGGCGATTGTGGAGATATTCTTGACCTGCTGTGACCTTTTATTAATCACCAGTGATACTTCCTCTAATACAGGTGTGATTTGTTTGAAAATGCTTTTGATATCTCCCTGTAGCCCTTGATCCTGATTCAGACCAATGGTTTGTTCTATGGCCACAAGCTTATTAAAGTGGGCCACATAATTTTCTATTCCATCGGTCACTTTGCCAATATAAGTTGACTCCCTATGCTGTTTTTTAACTAGGGATTTGAGATCCGCCGCTGTTTTTTGAAGTTTATCCTGATACTTTAAATCTCCCCTGAGCATGAAATCTTTCTCGTGCCGGCGGAGCATTAATACTTCTTTTTTTTCTGCTAAGGTTCTAGTTTCCTCAAGAGGATGTATGGCCCCCCGCATGTCTCCTTCAAGGCCATAATCCTTAAATCCTCTTTTACGGTAGGTGCTTTTCAGCTGCTCAAAAGTGTCTTTATATTGTTGTAATAAAATCCAAATCCGATTAATTTTAAATTCTACACGGTTTGCCAAAATGACTTCATCATTTTCCAGCTGAGTAATGAGTAGGTCCATTTGAGCAATGGAAGACTCTACCTTTTCAATTTCAGCTGTAGTGCCCTGGGTATAGAATTCCGGATTTTTTCTTCCTTCTGTTTGAAATAATAATTGATATCTTAGAGCAGTCTTGTAATGTGACTCCAGCTCGTGTAAATTTGATTGCGTATAATTAAGCTGATTGTTTCGGACAAATAAATAATAGGAAAGCATTCCGCTAAGGCAGGAAATCAATACCATTACTGAGCAGGCCGCCATGAATTTTTGTCGGACATTTCCGAATTGAAAGGTCATAATTGGATGAATATATTTTCCGCTAAATTATCATCTTCTTAGGATAGGCAGGTTAATTCATAATTTTCTTTCCATTACCAAAATATTACTAAACCCATTAATTTTAATAAAATTATTACTTGAGATATCGGTTCTGCTTGCTTAAATACAATTAATTTTCTTACTCGTAAGTTAGTTGGTCATAAATACTATTATTTTAGTCAAATCCCTTATTATTTGGTAATTGGCATGGGGTAAGGGGCTAAACAAGAAAGGTGTTAATGGACTTTTAAAGATAAAATAAGTGATTTATGCTAAAAAACTACATTCTACATGACCAGCAATTTATGGTTTGTTAGAGCAAATATAGCCATATTATCTATTTGCCTAACCTTTACCCTTTTATTGGTATTTGAAGTGCCTGTAACCTTAAAATACAGCATTAGTGCCGACCGGATGTTCCTCTCCGGAATGCGTAAGCTGGAAGAGAAATCTTTAAATGACGGCGTCTTGAATACTGCCATTCACCACCTTGAAATTGCAGCGCTTCAGGGGCACACTGGTGCGCAAAAACAACTGGGGAAATTGTATGCCAAAGGCGAAGCGGTTGAAAAGGATTTGGATCAAGCCTACTATTGGTGGCAGATGGCCGCAGAATATGGAGATGCCGAATCCCAATATTATCTGGGTAAAGAATATGAATCGCACAGTGATGTTTACGATAAACAAGACGCGGTCGCATGGCTGAAAAAGTCCGCCACCCAAAATTATACAGATGCTCAAATTCTCCTGGGTAAATATTACCTTAAGGAAGGTATTGAGAATAAAAATAATCTTGATCTGGCACTTTATTGGTTGGAGACCGCTGCTTTTCAGGGAAGCGGTGAGGCCCAATTTCTTTTAGGGCAAGTGTATCATAATGGAATGGGGGTGGAGAAGGATATTCAAAAGGCAGTGCTTCATTATGAAAAAGCTAAAAATGCTGGTTTGAAGCCTGCCATTCAGATGCTTAATGACCTGTCTACCGAAACAAAAAAAGCTAATTTTGGGCCCTAACTGCTGACTTGATATTCCGTATATATTTATATAATTATTTTTTTACGTTAGCCCCGGTATTATGGACAAATTTAAAAGAGTTATTGTTGGTCTAGATTTTTCCACCTCAGATGCTGTTGTACTTTCGGCCCTGGATAAGCTTCAGGCTATTTTTAATTTTGATAGTATACATCTGCTCCATATTATTCGAGATTTGAATCATCCCCACTACGGAAATACGGAACGCAACGGGATTCCTTTAGATGAATTTCTAAAGAAGAAAATGCGTGAAGAAGTGTCAAAATTCTATGAGGGAGACCCCACTGTATTGGATTTTATGGTCAAAGAAGGGGAGTTGAGGGAAGAATTTTTAAAGTGGCAAAAAGTAAAGAATGCAGATTTATTGGTTTTTGGTCGAAAAAAGGGGATCAAGGAAACCAATTTATATGGCATTTTAAATTTGGCTCCATGTTCCATATTGTTCATTCCTCCTGTTTGTGATTTTAATCAACTGGAGTATTTCATGTTGCCGGTAGATGGTGGAGAAGAATCCAAACTGGCGATTGAGTTCACGAAATACCTAAGAAATAACAGTTCCCACGGACAGGATTTTAAAGTGGAAATTTTGAATGCTTATACATTACCTCAGGGATATTCATTTTCCGGAAAAAGCGCTAAGGAGTTTGCACAAATAATGAAGGAAAACGAACAGAAGCTTTTGGATAAATTCCTTCATGATAATCATTTTGAAAAGGACGTTAATAAGCTCACCCAAAAATATGTGGCGGATTGGGCGGACCTGGTCAGAGATTTAAGCACCTATATTAATGAATCTGATTGCCATGCTGTCGTTATGGGGACCCAAGCCAGAACGAAGTTAACACGTTTTTTAATGGGATCCAGAACCAAGGATCTTCTAGAGAATGTAAAAGATAAAATCATTTTTGTGGTAAAAGACAAAAAGAAAACATTTGATATGGTAGACTTTTTCTTCAAAATATAAACGGGCAGCTTGCCTGAGAATATCCTGAAATAGCAAATTTGTTTTTAGAATTAAGAAAATTAGCATTTGTTAAGGATTAGGTTTGATTTTTAATGGATCTACCTTGAATTTTAATGCCTTCTTTTTCATTTTTGTGAGATGAAATGGAGGGCATTATTTTTTATATTTTTTTCAACTTGCAGTTTTCAGTTAAAGGCTCAAAAAAGCAGAATTTGGTTACGGCATTTTGATACGCATAAGGTAGGGGCAAGTGCCTCTGTGAATAGTGATTATGCTTATGTGAATTGGCTGGATGGGCATCGGGATCGATTTCAGGTAAGATCGAAATATGTGTTGCCCCTTTCAAAGTCAAAAGTGTTCACTTTGGGTATCGGAGGGGGTTTCTGGAAGGATTGGTGGCACAATAATCAGGGGGAAACGCCTTCAAATTTGTGGCAGAATGAAATTCGTTTAAATCAGGATTTTGGGGCTAAGCACGGTTTGGGCATTGATCACCTCAAAGTGACCCATAGATTAAGATTTGAGGAACGATATTTTTGGAGGGAGAACGGGAAAGAAGACTGGGCAGTCAGGCTACGTTATCTGGTGGGTTTAAATTATTATTTCCCCTGGCCGAATGTAGCCAATGGTAAACAGGTATTTGTGATGGTCATTAATGAGATATTTATGGCCTCACCTACTAATCAGGCGGTGGTAAATGATCCGGAAACCAATCGCTTTTCTCTGGGTATGGGTTATAAAATTGGAGAGCATTGGCAAATTGATTTCACTTATATTCTGGAAGATAATTTAACCAAAGGCTTTCGACTCTATGAGAACGTATTCCAATTGGTGGTAAGATCACGATTTTAGACTGAATTTAATGTGATATGCCGGCTTAGATCTTATTTATGGATTTTATGTTTTTAATATATTTCAAAACTGTTGCCGTCATTTAAAAATTTTAAGGCAGCCACTTAAGGGTTTAATAATTTTTTCCTCAAATATTGACTGATCAATTTGTTGCTTTTTTACAAAAAACAATTTGTTTTTCATGATTTTTGTCAGCTACAGGCAAAATTTTTGTTGAGCTTCGGAGACTTTTTCTGGATGCCATCCTGATTTCTTTTGATTGATCATCAGATATCGGCGTTACTGTTAAGGGCTACGTTTATTATTAAATGAAGAGGGCTGAAAAATTACAACAATTGGAGTGTCTAACTTTCGATGTATTGGTAGTTGGAGGTGGAGCCACAGGCTTAGGCTGTGCTTTGGATGCGGCTAGTCGAGGTTATAAGACCCTCCTGTTGGAACAGGCAGATTTCGCCAAAGGTACCTCAAGTAAAAGCACCAAGCTTATTCATGGCGGAGTTCGTTACCTCGAGCAGGGAGATCTTTTTCTGGTACGGGAAGCGCTTCGCGAGCGAGGTATTCTTTTGCAAAACGCGGGGCATTTGGTCAAAAAAATAGGGTTGATTATTCCCTCCTATAATTATCTGTATGGATTATATTATTTGATGGGGCTGAAGGTGTATGACTGGCTATCCGGTAATTTAAGTTTAGGAAAGTCTCAATGGTTGAGCGTACAGGAGGTGGAAGAGGCTTTGCCTACCATCAAACCGGATGGATTGGCCGGCGGTATTCGTTATTTTGATGCACAATTTGATGATAGCAGGCTGGCCATTGATTTGGTGAAAGCGGCAGAAAGGGCAGGGGCGGTTTGTCTGAATTACTGTAAAATGAAGCGCCTACAGATTGGTGAGCATGATCGAATAAATGGAGTTATTGCAGAAGATTTAGAAGATGGCCAGTCGTTTTCCATACAAGCAAATTGTGTGGTCAATGCTACCGGAATTTTTGCAGACCAATTATTGGCGGCTCATTCAAAGAAGTCGATTGCTATTCAGCTCAGTCAGGGGGTGCATTTGGTACTTGCCCGACGGTTTTTACCGCGGGAAGAGGGGATTTTAATTCCAAAAACCCGGGATGGAAGAGTGTTGTTTATTATTCCTTGGCACAATGCATTACTATTAGGAACCACAGATACGCCGGTTGAAAAGAAGCAGTTGGATCCTGTGGCCTTTCAAGAAGAGATTGATTTTATTCTAACAACGGCAGCGGAATATTTAAACAGCAAGCCCCGGAAGCGTGATGTGCTTTCCGTATTTGCGGGATTAAGACCATTGGTGATTCCCTCTGATCAAAATACGGCAACTGCGACGAAATCCATTTCCAGACGACATTACCTGCATATGGAGGAAAATGGCCTAATTACCATTACAGGAGGGAAATGGACTACTTTCAGGAAGATGGCGGAGGATACCATCGATTTTATACAAGAAAAATTTAATCTGCCTAATCGGCCTTGCCAGACCCAAAATTTCACATTTTCTGGAGTGGATGAAGGTCATTTTTTTGGGGTGGATCAGGCACAAATGGAGGCGCTTATTTTGCAATTCCCCAGAGAGATCAGTGAAAAATTCAATTTAAAAGAAGGACATATTCGTTGGGCCATTCGTGGAGAAATGGCGCTGCACGTGGAGGATATTTTAGCCAGAAGATTTCGTGTTTTATTTCTTGATGCCAGGGAAGCCATTTGTATTGCACCCGATGTGGCTCAGATCATGGCGGAAGAATTGGAAGAAAATCAGGAGTGGATAATGGAGGAGCAAGAGCGTTTTATTAGACTGGCCCAAACCTATTTACCCATTTAATCTGAAATTTTTATGCATAGTGCATGTTAATAAGCACACCAAACGGCTGCAAATTCGAATTATTGGAAGCCCTTAGGATAATTTCTCAATAATAGCGATGCTATTCTCTTAAAATAATCCTTTAATGCTTCTGCAATAATCAAATTTTCGCTGCGAATTTTGGCTTTTAAACACACTCCTGGGCTTAAGCTTTTAATAAAACGACGAAAGGGAATAGCAAGCTCGTCCTAATTAAGGCGATTAAAAATCAGCAAATCAAACTGAAATAACTTGGTAATAGATCGTTTTAGGCCAAGAGCCTGTGGGATTATAATTGACTTCGCTAAAATCACAACATATTATTTTGGCCATTAAACTGTGCATTGAAGTCAAATTAACCTTAAAGGCTATTTTGCGAGAATTGGAAAGATATTTCCTTCAATTGAAATTAGAGATCCCCAATAATATTTCGTCTAATTGACTAAATTGGTATAAATCCAATAGGTTCCTAGCGGTAAATAATCCTGCTTAAGCTTCGGCAATTAGATCCAGGAATTCTTCTTCGCTGATGATTTCAATATGATAATCTTTCGACCTGAGTTCCGCCACTTTTCGCATTTTGGTAGATCCGCTTTGTGGGTTATTGGTGACTAAAAAGGAAGTATAACGGGAAACATTTGCCGGATGAGTGATGGCGCCTGCCTTAGCCGCCATGCTTTGGGCCTCCCCTCTGGAAAGTGAATTGAGCGCCCCGGTGAAGGCGACTCTTTTGTTTTTGAGCAGGCTATTTTGATTAATGGCAATATTGGTAGGGGCGTTATAATCTACCGGTATGGTGATGGGGCGGTTGATTTCCGGTCTCCGGTAAGTACCTGCCAGGAGTTTTCCACTTTGGCCTGCAAATATTTCATACAAATCTTCAATATGATTCAATTCAAAGTGCTGAAGAAAGTGCACCATTAATTGTCCACATACTAAAGCATCGCTTTCCGCATTGTGGTGGGTAAGTTGCAACTGGTAGCAGTGTGCTAAAGTGTTAAGCTTATGATTGGGGAGGTGAGGGTGGATTTTTTTGGCTATTTGGTAGGTGCAGGCGTAATTTTTGTCAGGGAAGGAGATGTCTACGGCTTCCAGGGAAGCGCGTAGCACGCTCATGTCAAAACCTGCGTTATGACAAACAATCATATCGGCCTCAAAATCTTTTTCAATGATGTCCCATATGGCCATAAAATCCGGTGCATCCTCCACATCTTCTGGCCGGATGCCATGTACGCCGATATTGATAGGAGCAAAATACAGGGGCTCCGGACGAATATAAAAGTGTGCAGAACGGATGCATTGGCCATTTTCAAATAAGGCTACCCCCACCGAGCATGCGCTGTTCCTTGCCGTATTGGCTGTTTCAAAATCTAATGCTAAAAACCTCATCTCTTCCTTAAATAAGCCGACAAAGATAGCAGATTTATGCAGCATATAATGTATAAAATCAGAGATTACTGCATTGGAGGCTTTGGTTATGGGAAAGGGATATTTTAACTGAATTATTTGTAGTTAAATAAAGTGATTCGTCTGTGGTGGCTTTTGTTTTAATATAATAAGTTATCAATTGCTGAATTGATAATTGCCCAAATTTGAGCACGCTTGCTTTCTCCTCATTCATCTACTTCGCTGATAAAACCTTGAACTAGGAGCCTGTCGGATATAATTGACTTCACTAAAATCACAAAATATTATTTTGTCCATTAATTGTGTATTGAAGTAAAACTAGCTCTAAAGGCTATATTTCGGGAGTTGGAAATATATTTTCTTCAATTGAAAATAGAGGCGCCAAATAATATTTTGTCTAATAGAATAAAATGGTATAAATCCGACAGGCTCCTAGGAGAAATTATGTCATTTTTGCCTCCTTGGAGCTTAATAAGGATGTAAGCATGGATAATCCGGGCTTGCTGTGATTTCGCCAAATAAGTCTGCCTCTGGTACAATTGGTTAAAAAACGCAGGTGGGGAAATAGAGGGTTTGGCTAATAGTTTTCGGATATGCTGCTTTGTTCAATTTCAGGTGTTTAGTAAGCAGTCCTTAATATCAATACTCCGTAGAGTTTTGAGCTATTGTAAAAAAAATGGTGACCTGTATATTTGTATCGCCAAACACCAACATACTAAGTCACCATCAAGAGCATCGAAACACTCCTAGCGCAAATATTCCATAAAATGTTAGACATTAACAAATGGGAGAGGGATTTCATGATAGAAAATTTGAAAGGACTACTGTCTTTCCGTGGTCGTAATAATTTCACCAACATGAGTCGGTATCTGCGGTACAATGAGGCCACGATTAGATCATGGTATGAAAAATATTTCAATTACCTTTTTTTCAATATTGAGCTCATTAAGACACTTAAAGATGAATTGCGCATCATTGCCTTTGATCCAAGTTATGTTTCCAAAAGTGGTCAACTCACCCCAGGTTTAGGGTACTTTTGGTCAGGCTGCGATAATTCAACAAAAAGAGGTCTAGAAATTACTGGAATAGCAAGTGTTGGCCTCGAAAGTAAAACCGCAATGCATTTAGAGGCCCATCAAACCTTTAAGAGTGAGGACGAGTCATTTAATTTGCTGACCTTTTATGCCAATTTGATTTTGTCAAATGTTGAATTGTACAAGCAAGTATCAGATAGTGTGGTTGTTGATGCTTACTTTTCGCGCTTTACATTCGTCGATCCAATAGTAGAAAAAGGGTTTATTGTCATTAGTAAATTGGCTAAAAACGCATTTCTTCGTTACAGAAATACCGAACCACCTACCGGAAAAAGAGGGCGACCCAAGGTCTATGGAGAAAAAGTGAAATTTAATAATCTTGACCAAAGACACTTTACACTATGTTTCAAAAATGAAAACTCGGAGGCTTTCGAAGCAGAGGTTCATAGTAAAAGTCTTAAACGATGGATCAAGTGTGTGGTCGTCGTTACTGAGCTTGACAATGGGAAAACCAGACGAGAAATTTTATTCAGTACAGACATTAATCAAAGCGGTTCCGCAATAATTGAGCGTTATCGACTTCGATTTCAAATTGAGTTTCTATTTCGAGATGCCAAACAATTCACCGGTTTGACTCACTGCCAAGCAAGGAGTAAAAATAAGATACATAATCACATAAATATGTCTCTAACGGCGGTGTCCGTGGCAAAGGCGCTTCACTATTTTGATAATAAAACCGAAGAAAAGGAACCCTTCTCATTATCAAGTATTAAGATGCTATATTTTAATCGAAACTATATCCAAAGAATATTTAAAGGGTTCGGGATTGCCCCCGAACCGTACAATAATTCAGAGCAAATGCTCCAAATAGAGAGATTTGGCTGTATTGCGGCCTAATTCTTTACGGAGTATTGTAATATTAAGGCCTCAAAAGGGACGTATGTTTGCTGCAGTAACTGTTGGTTTTGGCATGGTCCCTCTGACTATTTTTCAAAAAAGTCCTCCATTAGTAATTGTGTATATCCCTTGACTAAATTGATTTCCTGTTTCGAATATGCTCCACTCAAATGAGGCACGGGAACATTTTTATCAATGTCGTAAACCACATATTTTTCAGGACTCGCCCAAATAATGTTTTCAAAAGAAGACGAATAGGCGTATTCCGGCATTTGATGGTTAAAGAGGTTTTTACTCCAGGGATATCTTGTTGTCGGGATTTCCATCAGATGGAAGAGCGAAGCAGCAATGTCTATTTGGGAGACCATACGCTCATCCCTTATGCCGCGGTATTTTTCTTTAATGACATCTCCGAAAAAAAACAGCGGGATCAGTCGCGATTCATAGCAGTCTCTGGGCCATTGGCGGGGAGATTTACGAGCATGATCGGCTACAAAAACAAAGAGAGTGTTCTTATACCAGTCGGTTTGCTGGGCAGCCTGGAAAAATTCTTTTAAATGGTGGTCCGTATAATAGGCTGCATCCAATAAGTGATTCATGACTTTCCCCACCTTGAATGTTTTAATTTTAGGGTGATCAAAAGGATCATGTGTGGCCGTCGTTAAAATGCCGGAACAGAAAGGTTTCGGAGCCTTATTCAAGTCGTCCAGTAGTTGCGGAAATACCGTTTCCTCATGGTAACCCAGTCCGCCTTTTTTTTCCGGTAAATCCCAAAAGGTTTCATCTATGATTAGGTCCAGTTTTTTGGTATAAAGCCAGGCCTTCATATTGATATAGGATAGTTCGCCCCCATAATGGAAGGAGGTCCAGTATCCTTCCTTTTGTAATTCTTCCGTGATGCTGGGGGTGTTTTTATGTTTGGAGAGCTGCCCGACAATGGCAGTTCTGGGCTGAGCCGGATAGCCGCCGTAAACGCAGGTAAGCCCTTGCTCTGTACGGGTGGCGGAAGAAATACATTGGGTAAACGTATAGCCTCCATCCATTAAGGTTTCCATAAAGGGTGTGGCGCCGGGATATCCACCCAAACTTTCCACTACATCAGAAGTGAATCCTTCTAAAAGAAAAATGAGAATATTGGGGCGCTTTTGCGTCAGGATGTTAAAGGAACTATCCTGCTGCTCAGGCTTTAGGAATGCTTCCAGATATTGCTCTGCTTCCGCTTTTGGCATATAGATCATGGTGTTTTCTTCCCCGTTACGCGCATTATTTTCAATGCTTTGGATTAGATTCCAATGACTATTAATGGTTCCCCAATTGATGATATCGTGCCTGGAGAAGATCACCACACTTTGGGTGATGGGCGTCATTTGAAAGAGTCCTCCCCTAATGCCCCAAACCAATGCTAACGTTAAGATGACAAATTGTGGAATCGCTAAAATCGGCTGGTGAGTGAGTTGTATTTTTTGATGATGGATAAAGCGAAGATATAATAAAAGGCCGATAAAAACCTGAACTATGGAGAGGAGTGTAGTTTGAAGGGTAATACCGGGACTGGTGACATCCATAACCAGTGCCGGCTCTTTCAAATAGCGTAAAACATTAAAACTTAATTTTGTCTGCCATACTTCATAAACGGCAATTTCTGAACTAATGATAAATGAAAGCACCACCAGAAAAAAGGTGGTAAATATCAGGTTGATGCTTTTAACCAACTGACTAATTGGAAATAGGGTGCCCAGCAAATTGAGTACTAAGGGAAAGGCAATCAGATAACCTGCCGTGGAGGTATCTAATTTCCATGATTTGAAGTAGGAAAAGATGATTTCTGAAAAGGGAACGGGAGCCAATTCTGTCCAGTTCATGAGATAGAACAAACTTCTCTCCACCGCAAAGATGACCATCCAAAAAAAATAAAGACGCAGGGTCATGGTGGTCAGACTATATTTGGTAGTAATTTTTTCCGCAAATTTGTGCATAAATTTACAACACATGGGAGGGCGAACAGGTGTAATATTTTTCCCTTTTTAGACAGAAAAGCAAAAAAATGTACAAACGCAGGGAAAAAAATTTCAGATTAAGTGGGCAGCGTGCTTAGATCTTATGGGTAAGGTAATGATGTAAGGTGGATCGGAAAGTGTCCGGGTCAAAAGGTTTGGTGAGGTAATCATCCATACCCGCAGATAAGGCTTTCTTTTTGATTTCAATGGTAGCATTTGCCGTGAGGGCAATAATTGGAATGTGAGGATATCGGCTCCTTAAAATGCGAGTGGCCTGGTAACCGTCCATCACGGGCATCTCCAAATCCATCAAAATTAAATCCGGTGTTTTATCATCTTCTAAATGCTCTATTACTTTTTGCCCATTTTCTGCATGCACCATCTTCAAGCCCATTCTCTTTAAAAATCCGGCCGCGACCTTCACATTCATTACATTATCCTCCGCCAGCAGAATGGTTTTTCCCTTTGGAATGTAGTCCGTAATAATTTCCTGTTTAGTGATGGATTTATCCGATAATGGGAAATAAAGGCTAAATCGGAAGGAAGAGCCTTCGTTGATTTTACTTTCTACGGTTATGCTGCCCCCCATAATTTCTACTAGGTTTTTGGTGATCGCTAAACCCAGCCCGGTTCCTCCAAATTTTCGGGTGGTATTGACATCGGCCTGCGAAAAGGATTCAAAGATTTGATCCACCTTGTCCTCGGGAATGCCTATTCCGGTATCAAAGATTTCAAAAGCTACCTCTACTGCATGGGCATGTCGTTTTAAAATGGACAGCCGCAAACCCGCATGTCCCTGCTCAGTGAATTTTATGGCATTTCCCCCCAGATTGGTAATAATTTGTCCCAGGCGGGTAGGGTCGGTAAGTACAGGAGGTATATCGTCTGTACATTTAAAAAGGAATTGAATGTCTTTTTCTTTCGCCTTAAAATTTAGTGCTTTGGAGAGCTGTCTGCAGGTATATTCTAAATCTGTGGGGATGGCTTCTAACTCCAGTTTTTGGGCTTCAATCTTATTGAAATCCAAAATATCACTGATTAAGCCCAGTAGATGTTTCCCTGAAAAATGAAGCGATTTTAACAAGTCTAACTGATCAGGTCTTGGGTTTTGATCCAATAATAAATGCCCCATACCAATAATGGCATTAAGCGGTGTTCTGATTTCATGGGACATTACCGAAAGGAATTGGGCTTTGGCATGGGCAAGCTGCTCTGCCTTTTCCTTTTCAATTTTTAATTGCCGGGTCCTGTGTTGAATTTTTTCCTCCAGGTTAGCATTATGCTCCTGTAACTTTTGATTGGCATAGAACAGCTCTAGAGACTTCTGCTCTAGTAATTGCTCTGCTGATTTACGGGCATTTTTTTCCCTTTGAATGGCGCGTTTAAAGGCATTTAACTCCAATTCACTCATTTGCGAGAAATTAGAAATTCCACCTTATCTCCTTTTTCGGTCAGCATTTTGGTTGAAATACTACACGCTGAATCGAAATATTTCATACAACCCATAATCAGACCTTCGGCCACCGGAGAAAGACAACGAATGGACTGGTATACCATTTTTAATGTCCTATCGTCCATTAGTTCTGTTTCAAAAGAAGGAAGCTCGGCATCCGGATATAACTTTTTTACCTCTACATGAATATAATTTTCGATAGTGGCCAAAAATTCAAAGGGATCGGTGACCCCCTCCATAAAATGAGGGTATAAACTGGCCAGCCTTGAAAACAAATGCTCCCCAAACACTTTCATTAAGTCTTCTACTCCAATCTGGGTTTCCTTATGCAGATTAGCCACCAGACTCAGCATTTCGTGGTAATCATAAGTGCCCACAGCGGTATAGGCCCCGCCGGAAGGCAGATTACTATTTTCAATGATGTTGTCCACGGTGGTGAAGCCGAATTTATCTTCGACCATATCAATAAACTCTGTAAAAACGACGCCTTTCATATTTGAGGTTGCTTGGGTACTTATAAAAATGGAACGTGGTGCAGGGCTTCAAGTTGGTTTTCCGGACTTAAGATTTCCATAAATGTAAGTAAATGTGAAAAAGATCGCTTTTGGGAACGGTTGCGGAACCGTTTTTTTTCGATGCACCCTTTTGACCCATTGTGTTTTCTATTTGTAACCGCTTATTTTATGACAAATGGAAAAACAATAGAGAAAAAAGCTTTTCAATTGTTAATCTGTTAAAAGGCTTCATTTGTAATTTATTTTAGCTGATATGTATTTTTTAGGTTATGATATTGGTACTTCTTCGGTAAAACTGTCCCTTGTGGATGCCGAGAGTGGTCAACAAGTGCTTTCGGTTACTTATCCCGAAACGGAACAGAAAATCGATGCGCCCCAAGCCAATTGGGCAGAGCAGGCACCTGAAATGTGGTGGGCTTCGCTTGTACAGGCCACTCGTATTGCCGGTGAAAAGGTGAATCTGAAAGAAGTGAAGGGCATCGGGATTACCTATCAAATGCATGGCTTGGTGATCGTAGATAAAAATCAAAAGGTTTTGCGTCCTTCCATTATTTGGTGTGATAGCCGGGCAGTGGAAATTGGAAATGCCGCTTTTGAAGCCATTGGAGCCGAGACTTGTTTGGCCCATCACCTCAATTCTCCCGGAAATTTCACCGCTTCCAAGCTGAAGTGGGTGAAAGAAAATGAGCCGGAGGTGTATGCCCAAATTCATAAGATGATGTTGCCGGGCGATTATATTGCCATGAAGTTGAGTGGTGATATTACCACAACTAATACGGGTTTGTCGGAAGGGATTCTGTGGGATTTCAAAGAAAATAATATTGCCTCCCTGGTGCTGGATCAATACGGCATATCCAAAGATTTGATTCCGGATGTGGTGCCTACTTTCGGCGAGCAGGTAAAGGTAAATGCGACTATGGCTGCCGAATTAGGACTGGCAGAAGGAACACCGGTATGTTACCGCTCAGGAGATCAGCCGAATAATGCGCTTTCGCTGAATGTGATGAAGCCAGGAGATATTGCTGCAACGGCCGGAACATCCGGTGTAGTATATGGCGTGAGTGATCAGTTACAATTCGATCCGAAATCCAGAGTGAATACCTTCGCCCATGTGAACCATACGGAAGCAGAGCGTCGGCTGGGGGTTTTATTGTGCATCAATGGAACAGGAATTCTGAATAGCTGGCTGAAAGGGCAAATCGGCAAAGAACTGAGCTATCCGGAAATGAACGATCTGGCCGCTCAGGTAAGCATCGGATCTGAGGGGTTGTCCATCTTGCCATTCGGAAATGGTGCCGAGCGAGTATTACAAAATAGTAATCCGGGCGCGAGTTTGCACGGTATCAATTTTAATCAGCATGGCCGTCCGCATTTGATGCGCGCAGCACAGGAAGGGATTGTTTTTTCCTTTTACTATGGGATGGAAGTGATGGCCGAAATCGGCATTAACCCCAAGGTAATTCGTGCCGGAAAAGCCAATATGTTTTTAAGTCCAATATTCCGTGAAACCCTGGCTGGGGTGTCCGGAGTACCGATAGAATTATATGAAACAGACGGAAGTCGTGGTGCCGCTTTAGGTGCTGCCTACGGAATGGGGCAATTTGCCACTTTCGATGAGGCCTTCGCTGCTACTGAAAATTTGGGCATGATCGAGCCGGATATGCAAAATGCGGCGCAGTATCAGGATGCCTACCAACGTTGGAAATCATTTTTGAAATAAATATTAATACCCAATACTATGAGTGAGTTTTTTAAAGGAATCGACAAAATAAAATTCGAAGGAGCAGACTCCAAAAACCCTATGGCTTTCCGCTATTATGATGAAAATCGTGTAGTAGCAGGCAAAACCATGAAGGAGCATTTCAAATTCGCGACTGCTTACTGGCATACTTTCTGCGGAGAGGGCGGCGATCCTTTCGGTCCGGGAACCCGTGAATTCCCTTGGGCAAATGTAGAGGACGCAGTTGAGCGCGCAAAAATGCGTATGGATGCCGCTTTCGAATTTATGGCAAAATTGGGTACACCTTATTACTGTTTCCATGATGTGGATTTGGTGGATGAAGGCGAGAGCATTGAGGAGTATGAACGCCGCATGAAGAACATTGTGGAGTATGCCAAAATCAAACAGCAGGAGACAGGGGTGAAGTTGCTTTGGGGTACAGCGAATGTATTCTCTAACCCACGTTATATGAATGGTGCTTCTACCAACCCTGATTTTAACGTATTGGCTTATGCCGCTACGCAGGTGAAGAACTCCATCGATGCAACGATCGCTTTGGGTGGTGAAAACTACGTATTCTGGGGTGGTCGCGAAGGTTATATGTCTTTGTTGAATACCGACATGAAGCGTGAGAAAGAGCATTTGGGACGTTTCCTAACCATGGCACGTGACTATGCGCGTAAGCAAGGCTTCAAAGGTACTTTCTTCATTGAGCCTAAGCCAGCTGAGCCGACTAAGCATCAGTATGATTTCGATTCTGAAACCGTGATTGGCTTCTTGAAAGCGCATGGTTTGGAGAACGATTTCAAATTGAATATTGAGGTGAACCACGCTACTTTGGCGAACCATACTTTCACTCACGAATTACAGGTAGCAGTGGACAATGGCATGTTGGGGTCTATCGATGCCAACCGTGGTGACTACCAGAATGGATGGGATACTGATCAGTTCCCTGTTAACTTGACTGAAATCACCGAAGCCATGTTGGTGATTCTTGAAGGTGGTGGATTGCAAGGCGGTGGGGTGAACTTCGATGCGAAGATTCGACGTACTTCATTCACAGATGAGGATCTGTTCATCGCGCATATTTCTTCTATGGATCTTTTCGCTAAAGCACTATTGGTAGCGAACGATATCTTGGAGAACTCAGAATACAAGCAAATCCGTAAAGATCGTTATGCTTCTTACGATGGCGGAAAAGGTGCTGCTTTTGAAGCAGGTCAGTTGACTTTGGAAGATTTGCGTGCACACGCATTACAAGCTGGTGAGCCGGAGCGTAAGTCCGGTCGTCAGGAATATATCGAGGCGATGATTAACCGTCACCTTTATTAATCAATAGCATTTGTTTTTACTTCTAAATTTGGAGCTCGGGTCATTGATCCGGGCTTTTTTTTATCCCGGATCATTCCTGTTTAAATCCTACTTTAGTTTCAAGGCGGGAAAAATGAAGGAATTTTTCCTATTTCGAGTTTTTCCCAACGAAGCAGATGAATGAGGAGAAAGCGGGATTATCCAAATTTGGGCAATAAAAAAATTAGCTGGAGTGAATGTAATGGAAAGATAATAAATCAGTTAAGGTGAATTACTAAAAATCTGGCGGTGAATAATTCGGCTTATGGGGGCTGCGGCCGCTTAGACGTCCGCACCGGGCTGGCGCGGCTCACCCCATCGGCCTTTTGGGCCGCTGTGGTTTAAACAGACCCGCTTCATCCCTGCCCCGGCCGGGCTAATCGCCCGTAAAGCTGGGGGAAGGCAGGTGGTTTTGAATCAAGAAACCGAAAACCTGAGGGAGAATTGCTTGTTTAAATGGAGGAAACCTATTTATTGAATGGATGAAAGTTGTTACAAACGCTGTTTTCCAAAAGGAAATGGATGCCCTCTTTGACGAGGTAGAAGAAAGCGAAGAGACGTTTTTACTTCAAAGAACGCCTACCTCCAATGGCGTGATCTTGCTTTCCCTAAAGGAATATAATTCAATCTTGGAGACCCTTCACCTCTTTTCAACCTCAACAAATTGGGAGGCCTTGAATAAATCTATGAGACAATTCAAGGCAGGTGAATCTTTAAAAACTAAAATTTGGTGATAGGCGAGTGTTCTTGGATCAAGCTTAAAACATATAATTCAATCCAATATAAACCGCATTATTCCCATCCTGCAGATTAAGTGCCTTGCCGTAATCGATACTTATAATAAAATTATCATTCATTGCCACCATGGTGCCTACTCCCATAGAAAGGTGCAGGCTCTCATTTTGGTCCCCAAAATGCAAGGCTAAATCCTCATCCGAGATTTGACTTTTATCGAAATCCACCGGATTGATGATCATTCCTCCATCCACAAAAGGGACTAATCCCAGGTAGAAATTTTGATTCAGCATTTGCCAGCGCACCACTTTAAACCTCATTTCAATATTGGCCAGTCCGAAGCCATCACCAACCACCCGGTTACGCAAAACCCCTCTCAGGGAGCTTCCACCACCTAAGGCATAGGAGGAGGCTCCGGTCAACACTGAAGTAATCATTTGGTTTTTGGCGTAAAATGGGATGTCTCCCCCAATTTTGCTTTGCAATGCCAGACGATAGGAAAAGTTGATGTTTTTGGGCACAATCGTTATATAGTGTCGGAAAATCATCGATCCAATGGTGTAGGTAGGTTGGTTTTCGAAAGGTAAGGCCTGAGAAATTAAACTTTCAAACCACATACCGGACATCGGGCAAGCCAATTGGTCCCGGCTGTCATAGGTGATACCTGCGGTGAGCAATGGAATCCAGCCGCCGCTGGCTTCTTCATCGGAGATTATACCCCATTCCTGATATTTTTGAAAAAGTCCAGGTTGGTCATCATGGGAAGGAATAAGTTCATCCGCCGATTTTCCCTTATTCAGCTTATCGATGTCTACCAGGTCGGAGGAAATTTTCTGCATATTCCAGCCGGCAATCCATCCCCAGTGAGACTGCGCGAATTTCCCCTGAAAGTCCACTTTGAAGCGGAAAAAGTCGTTTTTAAACCGATAGAACATCTTGGATTTGTAGGCGGACGATTCCTGATCTTCCCATTCAGGATGATAGCGCGATTCATATCCATTATACCCAAAGAAATTTTCCGCTTCATTGGGTATATAACTTAAATCTGCTGTCAAACGGATTTTAGGGATCAGGTATTCCGAATCGTAATACAAACGATAAATACTGCTTCCTTTAGTGAATCGGCTGTATTCCATATACAGGGAGTGGTGATATTGCGGATAGTCTTGGCCGTCACCGTAATTGTAAATATTGGCCAGGAAACCATATTGAAACCCAAGGTCGTGGTCATAGCTGACCACAGGGAGCGCTCCCACATTATAGCCTTTTTTTATTTCTTCTTGTTCTTGCGCCATGCAAAAAAATGGCATCAGGCACAGGGTAATGAGTAAAAGTGGTTTAGTCATTTTCAGGTAGTACAGGTATTAAGCAAAAATCAAAGCTAAGCATTTCATGGGAAGTAACCAGTTCATTTGGGCATCACTTTGAATATACCTTAACCGGAATTATACACCGCAAAATTCATCCAATCAACTCAAGTCGCTTTACTTCAGTTTTTTACTGGTGTTTTCTTTGGTTTTAAACAGCCCGAATTTGGACAGGCAATCTTTCTCTTCATTCATCTGCTTCATTGGGAAAAAATCGAATTAGGAAACTATCTCGTCATTTTTTCTTCCCCTGCAGTTCAACGAGGATTTAAGCCTGAAAAATCCGGTTTAAAACTAAAAAATGTTTGATTCAAAAATCCGGGCCGGTATTGGAGGTGATTTTTTTCCTTTCCTAAGCGTGAAAAAGGCTTAATTGGGTCTTTCTTAAAATGGTTTAATATGAAAAGATTTTTTGTTTTATTAGTGCTGGTGGTTGTCAATGTCAGCTATGTTTTGGCACAACCTTATTTTTTGGAAGGAAAAGATCCTTTGGAAAAAGGAAAAAAATGGCAGAAGGTGGAAGCGCTGTCTGATGAGTTTGAGGGGAAAAAGGTGGATTTGGAAAAATGGCAGATCGAGCCGGAAGGAAATGGCTGGATGTGGATTGGCAGACCGCCCGGATTATTTGAGTCCAAAAATGTTTCGGTGAAGAAAGGTAAGTTGAAGGTGGAAGTTTCCAAATTGAAAAAAGAGCAACACATTAATGGCCGGGATTTCAAATATACCGGCGCTATTGTGCGATCCATTGAGCCGGGACAGCCGGGCTGGTATTATGAGGCGCGCATGAAAGCCAATGCTACGGAGATGTCTTCTACCTTTTGGCTGATGACCAATAATAAGGATTGTCAGAAAAAATTGGAGCTCGACATCCAGGAATGTGTGGGCGTCACCTCTGACCTGACCCATAAATGGGCGAAGAACTGGGATCAGATTTATCATTCCAATGCGATTCACCGTAAGACCAACTGTAATCCGGAGCCGACGCAAATGCAAGCCAGTGTGAAGACGGAGGTGGCAAACCATGAGCGTTACTTCGTGTACGGGGCCTGGTGGAAATCGCCGGAAGAGATTTTGTTCTATCTGGACGGGGAATATCAGTACACCATTAAACCCAGTACGCCTTTTGATATGCCGGCATGGATTCAGATGGCCATTGAAACCTATGACTGGAACCCGGTGCCGGAAGATGGCGGTATGGTGGCCTCCGGCAATAAAGCAGAACGGACGACCTCCTATGACTGGGTTCGGGTTTGGGAAGTGGTGGACGATATTGCACAGTAGCACTGGTTTGGCTTAGGGATGAAGCGGGCTTGTTTGAGCTCCTTTTGCCGGCGATGGTTTTGGGGTCAAATTATTCATGGCCGGCAAAAGAGCGAGCCGCGCCAGCCCGACCGACGACAGGAGGGAAGCCCCCAAAAAAGTTCACGTAGAGCGTGTTTAGAAACCCGACCATCCGGCTGCAAATTCGAATTATTGGAAGCGATTTTGGATAATTTCTCCACAATTGCGATGCTATCCTCTCAAAATAATCCTTTATCGCTGCTACAATTATCAAATTTTCGCTACGCATTTTGCTTTTAAACAAGCTATTTAAAATGCAATATTCCAATCAAATTTGAATTTTGGATGTTGGTTGTTTAGTTTCGCTGGATTTTAATTTGTAAATGATAACACTATGAAGGACCCAAGAATAGACCAACTGGCCCATAATCTGATTAATTACTCTTGTGAATTGAAAGCAGGGGAGAAGGTATTGATTGAGAATTTTGGAGTGGAGAAGGAATTGGTGACCGCCTTGGTGCGTGAGGCGTATAAGGCCGGGGCGCTGCCATTTGTTGCTTTGAAAGATCTGGAGGTGGAGCGTGCTTTGCGAATGGGCGCTTCAGAGGAGCAATTTGAGCGTATGGCAAAGGCGGAAGCGGATTTGATGCGTGATATGGATGCTTATATTGGCTTACGTTCCGGTTCTAATGTGAATGAACTTTCGGATGTGCCACAAGAGAAAATGAAGATTTTCAA
The DNA here is from genome assembly GCF_036244895.1 of Persicobacter diffluens. NCBI lineage: Bacteria > Pseudomonadati > Bacteroidota > Cytophagia > Cytophagales > Persicobacteraceae > Persicobacter > Persicobacter diffluens. The sequence goes on along the minus strand of NZ_BQKE01000003.1, from coordinate 271,643 downwards.
TGAGACCATTCTGAATAAGGTGCATTTGGAATTGCGTGTGCCTAAGACACGTTGGGTAGTGTTGCGTTATCCGAACCCTTCTATGGCGCAGCTGGCAAAAATGAGTACGGAAGCTTTTGAGGATCATTACTTCAATGTATGTAATTTGGATTACTCGAAGATGGACCGTGCGATGGATAGCCTGAAGGCCATGATGGAAGCGACAGATGTGGTGGAAATCAAAGGACCGGGGACAGATTTGAAATTTTCGATTAAGGAGATCCCGGCGATTAAGTGTTCCGGTAAACGCAATATTCCGGATGGAGAGGTGTTTACCGCTCCGGTGAAAACTTCGGTGAACGGTACGATCAGCTATAATGCCATGTCGCCTTACCAGGGCTTTATGTTTGAAAATGTAAAACTGACATTTAAGGATGGGCAGATCGTGGAGGCGACGGCCAATGATACCGAGCGTATCAATAAGATTTTTGATACGGATGCAGGGGCGCGTTTTGTGGGCGAATTTGCCATTGGCGTGAACCCTTATATCATGCACCCGATGGGGGATATTCTTTTTGATGAGAAAATTGGTGGATCTTTCCATTTTACTCCAGGTCAGGCTTATGAAACGGCTGACAATGGAAACCGTTCTTCGGTACACTGGGATTTGGTTTGCATTCAGCGTGAAGATTATGGTGGAGGAGAAATGTATTTTGATGGCAAGCTGATCCGTAAGGATGGTATTTTTGTGGTGCCGGAACTGGAAGGCCTGAATCCGGAGCAGCTGAAGTAAATCACGATTTTTCTTTAGAGCTTGTTAAAAAGCCACAAATTCGCAGCGAAAAATTGATTATTGCAGAAGCGATACCGATTATTTTGAGAGCATAGCATCTCTATTGTGGAGAAATTATCCAAAATCGCTTCCAATAATTCGATTTTGCAGTCGGATGGGGTGCTTTTAAACATGCTATTATCAATAAAAGGGCAATTCCGCGGAGGAGTTGCCCTTTATCTTTTTGTGGCTCTTCTTCGTAGGTTAATCTATGAGGTATCTATTATTATTGGCTTTTCTTTGTTGTTGTCTAATGGGAAAAGCACAGGACCTGAACCAATTTAAATGGCACCACCGGATTATTCTGCTTTTATCTGAAGATACGCTTCAGCCGGCTTATCAGCAGCAATGGCAATGGTTAAAAAAAGAGGCGGAAGGAATGAAGGCCAGACAAATTTTGGTCTTTCACCTTGATGGGCAGTATAAACAGCAAATATTTCCTGAAAAAATCGCTAAAACCGTAGACCAAGACCTTTACAAAAGTTTCCAAAAAAATCATGATTTCACTTTTGTCTTATTGGGAATTGACGGAGGAGATAAATTAGTAAAGCACAAAGTTATTTCGCCTGCCGAAATATTCGAATTCATTGATCAAATGCCGCTAAGAAGAATGGAGATGGGAAAGGATTAATTGTTATTTTCCACAACTAAATGTTAAATATCCTTTTTATCTCTTGCTGTATAGAATGGCTTTAATTTGAACTCCTATTATGTTTTTTAAGGGGAAAGGGTCTCTTGAAGGGGTTTTGATTAATATTCGAAAGGTTGGAAATTAAACAAAAAGGAATTTTTGGTTACGGTAAAGAGTTGGTGATTTTTTTGACAAAGACCTTGAATATCGGACAAAAGATGGAATTTTTCATTTGAATTATTATTCGGGACACACGTTTTTTTTTGATAGAATCCAGTGTTTTTTATTATTTGGTTTGATTTTCATCCTCTTTATTACATTATTTTTTATTTGGCATGACATGACATAATTCTCCTGTTGCGCAATATGTTATGACAAATACACATTTTTCCTGAATTTAATAAAAGGCTTGAGGGTAGACTGTCTTCACCACTTTGATTATTTATTATTTTCATACTATAGTTTAATAGTATGAGTGGATAATATTGTCAAAATATTTTAACACCAACCTAAATACAGATTTATGAGCGATTCTCACGGAGGCCTAACGGCCACTGTTACACCAGAAATTGCGCAATCCACTTTTTATGATGCGGTGATTGTAGGATCCGGCGTTAGTGGTTCTATTGTTGCTAAGGAATTAACCAAAGCAGGTTATCGGGTATTAATGTTGGAGGCCGGGCCGGGAAAAGACCTGACCATTCCCGGTTATCAAAAGTATGTGGACCAGTTTTATACGGCTGCCACCAAAGACAATAATGCACCTTTTAAGCGGAACCCCAATGCGGCCATGCCCCGGGGTACTGATGTAAAACCTCTCCGCCCGGGAGAACCGAATACTGCAGCTTATATGGTGCAACAAGGGCCATTCGTCAGTGATTCTTCCTATTCCAGAGTTTTAGGAGGAACAACCATGCACTTTGAGTCCAAAACTCCCCGCATGCTGCCAGAGGATTTTAAAATGCGTACGCTCTTCGGACATGGTCTGGATTGGCCTTTATCTTATCAGGAGCTTCAGCCTTACTATCGTAAAGCAGAAGCAGAAATGGGGGTTTCTGGGGAAGTGCAAACGCAGGATTTTAAGCACATCAATCCCGAAAGTGGGGAACCCACTGAGGCTTCTTTATATGCCGATGATTATGTTTTTCCAATGCATGGTATGCCGCCTTCTTATTTGGATCAGTGTGTAGATAAGGGTATTGAAGGGATGGAGGTTGAAATTGGAGCGGAGAAACATGCTTTAAGAGTACGGCCATTTCCTCAGGGAAGAAATGGTATTCCTAATCAGGCTTATGCTCCTTATAATAATGGAAAGCCATTTTTGCCCAAAGGTGCGGTAAGTGCGCATCAAAATGAAATGGGAGAGCGCTGTCAGGGAAACAATAACTGTACACCCATTTGCCCGGTGCAGGCAAAATATGACGCCCGGAAAACCCTGGCAGATGCCATGCGTACCGGTCGGGTTGATTTATTACCGCAGGCAGTGGCTTCCCGGGTGACCGTCAATCCAGATAATGGAAAAATTTCTGAGGTAGAGGTGAAATGTTATCAGGAAATGAATAATCCTTCTCATCAGTCCATTAAGGTGAGTGGGAAATTATTCATCATGGCGGCGAATGCAGTGGAAAATGCACGTTTAATGCTGGCCTCAGGTTTGAGTTCCAGCAGTGGCCTGATGGGGAAAAACCTGATGGATCATCCCTACCTGCTAACCTGGGGCTTGCTCCCGGAAATTGCCGGTACTTACCGCGGAACGGTGTGTACTTCCGGGATTTCCGATTTGCGTTCCGGTTATTTCAGAAAGCAGCAGGCGGCTTTTGCGATAGATATCCATAATGACGGATGGGGATGGGCCACCGGAGCACCTTATCAAAATTTAGTGCAGGCGGTTGACGGAATGAATAAATATGGAACAGCATTAAGGGAAGAAATGGTCAGTCAGTTGTCCCGACAATTATTAATGGCCGTAATGGTGGAATTACCTGCTATGGAGAGTAATCGTATTACGGTGGATCCGCAGTTTACAGATGCTCTGGGAAATATGCGACCAGTCCTTTCCTTTAATGTTCCGGATTACTCTTTGGAAGGGGTCAGCTATGCCCGTCAGCTTACCGAACGCATTTTCCAACGATCAGGAGCTGAAGATTATACGCAATATGATCCCCTGAATTACGGTTATATTTCCTATAAAGGTCAGGGCTATGAATTGAAGGGCGGAAATCACCTGGCGGGCACGCACATTATGGGAACCTCTAAAGCCAATTCCGTGGTGGATCGCCATCAGAAGTCCTGGGATCATGATAATTTATATCTGGTTGGGGCCGGTAGTATGGTTTCCATCGGTACTTCGAATACCACGCTGACCATGGCAGCTACCTGTTTCTTGGCTTCAGAAGCCATTTTGGCGCAATTAAAAACCATGCAAAACTAATTTCATCGAAACAATATTGAACTATGGCCTTAACACCCATTAATACGTTAGAGGATCTTTATGATTATCTCTATGCCGCAATCCAGTTGGAACATGCCACCATTCCTCCCTATCTCACTGCTATGTATTCCATTATGCCGGAGCATAATTTGGAAGCCTATAACCTGATCCGGGTAGTGGTGGTGGAGGAGATGTTACACCTTACGCTTTCTGCTAACATACTGAACGCTATTGGAGGTACTCCGGATTTGAGCCGGGCGGATTTTTGTCCGTTGTATCCTGCTTATTTACCCAGTGGGGAGACAGATTTTACCGTTAGCCTGGAGAAGTTTTCTAAAAATTGTATTGAGACTTTTTTAAATATTGAGCGCCCGGCAAAATCACCTGAAAAAGTAGGTAAGCAGCCTCACTTTTTGAAAAAACCCTTAAAAGAAATGGGAGGTAATTATATTTTACCGACTGTTCAACATGATGATGGTGAACATTATCATTTTTATAGCATTGGGGAATTTTACCATGCGATTGAAGAAGGTCTGGAGAAAATTGCCGCCGAAATCGGGGAAGATGCCCTGTTCTGTGGTGATGCCTCTAAGCAGATTACCTCGGATTTCTACTATTCTGGCGGTGGTGAAATCATCACGGTAACGGACTTAGCCTCCGCAAAAGCAGCGATTCGCCTAATCTCTGAGCAGGGCGAGGGTTATGAAGGCGGTATTTTTGATTACGAAGGGGAGCTGGCGCATTATTATCGTTTTGAGCAATTGATTTTAGGAAAATATTACCATCCGGGTGATGAGGCGGGAAAACCTAGCGGAGAGCCTTTGGATATTGATTGGAATGCGGTTTATCCGATTTTGACTAATGCGCGTTTGGAAGATTACCCCGAAAATTCGGAGGTCCGGAGGGCCGCTGCTGATTTCAACCAAGTATATAAAACGTTTCTTGATAAATTAACCAAGGCCTTTAATGGGGCACCGGAAACGCTCATTCCAGCGGTATCCGATATGTTTGTGATTAAGGATAAAATGTATCAGATCGTTCGTAATCCTGCTCCGGGAACGGCTGGTAATAATGCCGCTCCTACCTTTGAATTAAGCTTAGTGAGTGAACAGGTTAAAGCGACGGAGGGCTTGTCTTATGAATAATTCTGAAACATTATTCGTTGCCCTCTCGGAACAATTGACTGCCTTTTCCACCTTCGAACTTTATGGAACAGGGCAGGTGGCTGAATATTTAGCTACTGTGGAAAATGTGGTGGGCCCCACAATATTGTGCGACCTATTGGAAGCCTATTCTAAAATTCAGGATCTTGGCGGGGAGGCGTTTCATACCGCCCTGAGAGAAGAGATTTTATCTGATGAGTGCTATGGTCCGGTGGCACGGAGCCTGATCAAAATGTGGTTCTGCGGTACCTGGTACCAACTGCCTTCAGCATGGACAGATAAATTTGGTCAGTCATTAGCAAATTCAACTTTTGTGGTTTCGGCCAATGCCTATAAAGAAGGCTTAATGTGGCCGACCATCGGCAGTCATCCTATGGGCGCAAAAGCTCCTGGCTATGCCTCCTGGACGAAAGCGCCAGAAATTCCTGAAATCGAAACCTCCATAATCGAACAAACATCATGAGTGAAACAAAATACGATGAGCTGGGCTATTTGAATAATGGCACAGTGAAGACGCCTTCTTTTAAGAAGCATACGCTGGCTGATCACCAAAAAGATGGCTATTGGATAGAGGCCGTGGACATTAACGGCAATGGAAAATTGGATATTGTGACTTCCGGGCTGGCCGAGGGAGAGGTGGTATGGTTTGAAAATCCCGGATGGAAGAAGCGTACCATAGCGAAGTTTCCCTTGCCTGTGGCGATAGATACCGGAGATATTAATGGAAATGGCCGGAATGATCTAGTGATTTCCCACAATTATGGGAATTGCATGTTTTGGTGCCGTCCGGAGGATGGGAAGATTTCCTGGCTGGAAAACCCGGGGAGCTATGAGGATGAGCAGGAATGGAATCGTCATTTCATCAGCGACCTGATGGCGGCTCACCGCCTGCAGTTGGGCCACTTCACCCAGACCGATAAACTGGAACTATTGGCCCTTCCGGTAGTGGGATGCCGACCCTATGGAGAAGGGGTGCATGAGCCGGTAGCGGTCACTCTCTTTCAGGTGCCGGACCATCCGGAAGAAAAACCGGAGTGGGAAGGCAGTTTGATCAATAATACAGATTTCCGGGTGATTCACGGAGTGGTGAAAAACTGGTTTGGGGGCTATTCCGGACCAGATTTACAATCGGTATTGCTGGCCAGTGAAGAAGGCATCAGCTGGTTTTATTATGATCAAAAATCGGATGGCTGGAAGATTGTTCCCTTTGGAGAAGGGGATCAGACCGGGCAGGCTGCTGGTTTCCGTGGATGCGGAAATGTGGCTTATGGCCGGGTGGGAAATGACCCTTACGCTTATATCGCGACTATTGATCCTTTCCATGGCAATATCGTGGCGGTCTATACTCGGAAGCCGGGACATGATCTGACGGATCATCCCTGGAAAAGGACCATACTGGATACTTTTGGAGAATTTGATCCGGAAACCCAAGGGCCTGGCCACCATGTGGTAACGGGTGATTTTGATGGGGATGGAAATGATGAATTTCTGGTGGCACTTCGTGGTCCGTTACCCTATCAGGGGGTGTATTATTACAAATGTATTGATGTGGAGAAAGGCTTGTTTGAGAGATGGCGGGTGTCTACTGCTTCCGCAGCACGCATAGTGGTGGGTGATTTTAATGGGGATGGCCGTTTGGACTTTGCCACCACCGGCTATTACACTCCGGGTTATTATCTCTGTGACAATTCACAGGTAAATGTGTTTTACAATGATTTTTAGCTTATGAAAATACATTTTGGCAGAGCGGTAACGGGTAATTTATCCGTTGCCGAATCCAATGAATGGTTGGTGACCAATGGCATCGGAGGTTATGCTTCCGGTACCATTGCCGGCTCCTTGAGCAGAGGCTACCACGGATTATTGGTGGCCTCTTTGAATCCACCGGTGGATCGGCATCTGATGCTGGCAAAGCTGGAAGAATGGTGCACCTATGAGGATCAGGAATTTGAAATGACCACCAATCGCTGGGAGGGAGGGTCCATAGCTCCTCAGGGATTTAAGCATCTTCAGGGATTTTGCCTGCAGGGCAGTTTTCCAAGCTGGGAGTTTGCCTTTGGGGATGCCATGCTGGTGAAGAAAATTTGGATGGAATATGGCCAAAATGTTACTTATGTTTCCTACCGTTTGGTACACGCAGCAGCGCCGGTGGAGCTGAAGTTGAGTGCGATTGCCAATCAGCGTATTTTTCATAATACCGGGGAGCTACCGGCTCAAATCCAGGTAAATCCGCATGAGGGTGGATTATTGGTGCAGTATGGAGCGCATCAACCTTCCCTCTATCTTCAAATGCCCGGTGCTGAAGCCACTCCTGCTTTTGAGCAATATCATGGTTTTTATTTGCCGCGGGAAGCAGAAAGGGGTTTAAATGCTCTGGACAGTCATTGGCATGTGGGCAATTTCCGCATCAAATTGGTGGAAGGGCAAACGGTCACTTTTGCCTGTGGTACAGCTCCTCATTTTGATTTTGGGCAGGCCTTCCGAAGGCGTAAGGAGAGAGACCAATATTTAGTGGACTTGTGGGCTAATGAACACAAGGTCCATGAAGATCATATCGATCCTTATCGCGCACTTATTTTAGCTGCGGATCAGTTTGTGGTCCGTCGGCAGGGAGATGGCCGAAGTATCATTGCCGGATACCATTGGTTTGAGGATTGGGGGAGGGATACCATGATCTCATTGACCGGCCTGACCTTATTGACCGGCCGCAAGGAAGAAGCCGCTAAAATTTTGTCTACTTTCTCCGAATATATCAGTGAAGGCATGTTGCCCAATCGCTTTCCGGATGCTTCGAATCAACCGGAATATAATACCATAGATGCAACGCTCTGGTATTTTGTGGCGATTTGGAATTACTGGCAGGAAACCAAGGATTTAAGCCTGATTCAACAGTTATTTCCCAAACTAGAAGATATCCTCCAATGGCATATTAAAGGGACGCGGTATCAAATAAAAATGGACCCGGAGGATCACCTGCTTTATGGCGGGGAGCAGGGGGTACAACTCACCTGGATGGATGCCCGGGTTGGCGATTGGGTGGTCACGCCCCGAATAGGGAAACCCGTAGAAGTCAATGCGCTCTGGTACAATGTGATCTGCATTATGCGGGAATTTTCCAGCCAGCTAAAACAGCCCAATGAAAAGTATGAGCAGCTGGCCGCCGGGGTGGAGGAGGGCTTTGGGAAATTCTGGAATAAGGAAAAGGACTATTGTTTTGATGTGATTGACGGCCCGTCGGGAGTAGAAGATTTACTACGTCCCAATCAGTTACTGACCTTGGCCTTACCATTCTGTCCCTTTGGGGAGGAGGAACAGCGGAAGATTTTTGATGTCTGCTCTTTTCACTTATTCACCAGTCATGGATTAAGGTCATTGGCCCCTTTTGAAAAGGGCTTTCATGGTTTTTATGGAGGAGACAGTACTCAGCGGGATAGTGCCTACCATCAGGGTACCGTTTGGGCCTGGTGGATTGGACCTTATATCAAGGCACTGATGCGGGTTTATCAGGACTCCAAAATGGCCATGGATTATTTGAATCCCCTATTAGATCATTTATCAGCAGTGGGCTTGGGTTCGATCAGTGAAATATTTAATGGAGAGGCGCCTTTTGAAGCCAAGGGTTGTATTGCCCAGGCCTGGTCTGTCGGCCAATTAATTGAAGGCCTCATGTTGGTGCTGAGGGAAAGTGAGGAATTGATCATTTTAAAAGAATTTAGTCATGGATAATAACAAAGAAAGTCAACGGTTAAAGGCGGCTTATGAAGGGAAATCGTCTGATTCCTGGTTGTATTGGGGACCTTATCTTTCCGAACGTCAATGGGGAACAGTGCGGGAAGATTATAGTGCGGATGGAAATGCCTGGGATTATTTTTCTCATGATCAGGCGCGTTCCAGAGCCTATCGTTGGGGAGAGGATGGATTGGCGGGCATCTCGGATCCGGAGCAGCGGCTTTGTTTCTCTTTGGCCATGTGGAATGGTAATGACCCTATCCTAAAGGAGCGCCTGTTTGGGCTGACCAACAGTGAGGGCAACCATGGGGAGGATGTAAAAGAATATTACTATTATTTGGATAATACGCCTACGCATAGTTATATGAAATGGCAGTATAAATATCCTCAGCGGGCTTTTCCCTATGATGATTTGGTGGCAGAAAATGGCAGGCGAAAGGCAGATCCCCATTCGATGGAATACGAACTTATGGATACGGGCGTCTTTGAAGAGGATCGATATTTTGATGTACAGGCGGAATATGCTAAGGGAGCTGAACAGGATATTTTTATCAAAATTACGGTAAAGAATCAGGGGCCGGAGGCCGCGGGTTTGGTATTGTTGCCGACCCTGTGGTTTCGGAATACCTGGAGTTGGTATAAGAATGTAAAGGCGCCGGAGATGTTTGGTGAAAAAGCTTCCGGAGATCAGGCCTTTGCAAAAATCAGCACTTCTGAGCTTTCTGATGGCGGGCCATCTGCCATGACGCTTTATTGCCAGGGGGCGCAGGATTTGCTGTTTGTGGAAAATGAAACCAATAATGAGCGTTTGTGGGGCGTACCGAATGCGACCCGTTTTCCCAAGGATGGCATCAATGATTTTATTGTTCATAAACAGAAAACGGTGAATCCGGACCTGCAGGGCACCAAGGCGAGTGCGGCCTATTACCTGAAATTGGAAGCCGGAGGAAGTCAGGAGGTATGGTTGAGGTTGAGTGATCAGCAGCATTTAACCCACCCTTTTGATCAGGAGTTCTCCGCAACTTTTGAGGAACGGATTCAGGAGGCAGATGCCTTTTATGAGGCGATTTCCCCAATAGCCCATGAGGCCGAAGCCATGCAAATTCAACGACAGGCTTATGCAGGTATGCTGTGGAGCAAGCAGTATTATAATTATGTGGTAGCCGATTGGTTAAATGGAGATCCGGCAGGCCCTCCTCCTCCGGAGGGAAGAGGCCGAAATATGCAGTGGTCCCATATGTACGCCTCTAATGTATTGTCCATGCCGGATGCCTGGGAATATCCCTGGTTTGCGGCCTGGGACCTTTGCTTTCAGGCAGTGGTTTTCGCTCGATTGGATTTGGAATTTGCCAAAAATCAGTTGCGTCATTTGGCCAATGAATGGTATATGTCTCCGGGGGGGGCGATTCCGGCTTACGAGTGGTCATTCAGCGATGTGAATCCCCCTCTTCATGCCTGGGCCAGTTTGAAAATTTTTGAAATTGAAAAAGCGCAGACGGGGAAAGGTGATTTTGAGTTTCTGGCGGATATCTTCCGGCATTGTCTGATCAATTTCACCTGGTGGGTCAATCAGGTGGATGCCGATGATAATAATTTGTTCGAAGGTGGATTTTTGGGATTGGATAATATCTCCATCCTAAACCGGAGTAATCTGGCCGATTTTGAAAATCGCGTGGGGCACCGGGTGGTGATGAGCCAGTCTGATGGGACCAGTTGGGTGGGCATGTTTTGTCTGAAAATGATGGAAATGGCGCTTATTCTTAGTGAAACAAACAGTAAAGAATATTCGCATTTGGTCAGTAAATTCTTCCAGCATTTTGTTTTCATAGCCGATGCGATGAATGGCATTGAGCACCGGTCTAAGGGTAAAGTAAAGCTTTGGAACGAGGAGGATGGTTTCTACTATGATTTCCTGACCGTTTATGATAATCCCGTGGAATACTATTCGGTGAAGTTACGCTCTCTTGTTGGGGTCATTGCCCTGTTCCCGGTAGCGAGCCTGGACCTCTCCGCTTTAGGAGATGATTGCGCCAATGAGATTAAGGAGAAGATTGATTGGTTTTTGGGGCAACATCCGGAATTGATTGATCAGGTGAAAACCACCAAAGCGGATAATGAAAATGAATTGTTATTGTCCTTCGTTAATCCGGATCGTTTAAAGCGCATTTTGAGCCGATTGTTAAGTGAATCTGAATTCCTGAGTCCGCATGGTATCCGTGGAATTTCCAAAGATTATGAACAAAATCCTTTCTATATGGAGGTGGATGGCATTGGTTTAAGCGAGCAATATGCCCCGGCAGAGTCACTAGATCAATCTTTCGGAGGGAATTCTAATTGGCGGGGGCCCGTTTGGTTCCCCATAAATTTCCTGCTGATTGAAACGCTTCGACAATACCATACCTTCCTGGGCCATGATTTTCAGGTGGAATATCCAAGTGGCTCCAGAGAGCTACATTGTCTGGAAGAAATTGCGACGGATCTTTCTAAAAGACTCATCGGCATTTTCCAAAAAGATGAAAATGGAAATCGCCCCGTCTTCGGGGGTAATCAGGTGATGCAACAGCATCCTGATTGGAATCAATTGTTGTTCTTTTATGAATATTTCCATGGAGACAATGGTGCCGGATTAGGGGCTTCCCACCAAACAGGCTGGACAGGCTTAGTCGCAGAATTATTGAATCAAACTAAAGTAATGAGCCATGAGCAACAAAAAGTTTAACAAAGAAAAAGTTTGGGTAGGGATTACCCCGACTTCCTGGTGGAATGATGATTTTTTGGACATTGACATTGGGATTCCTTTTGAGCAGTGTGTCAGCGAGATGGCTTTGGCCGGCTATCAGGGCTGTAGTGTGGGACATAAGTATCCTACTGATGTGGAGGTGTTGAAAAAGGAATTAGGCCGGAGAGGATTACGTGTATCTGAACCCTGGACGAGTACTTTCTTTACCGTAAATGAAATGTATGATCAAACGGTGGAGGATTTCAAGCATTCCCTGAATTTTATTAAGGAAATGGGAGGAACGGATATCGTGGTGGCGGAATTGGGGCATTCGGTGCATCAGCGTTCAGTGGCTTTAAAAGCCAATAAGCCAATTTTCTCTCCGGATCAATGGGAGGATTTGTTTCGTGGCTTGCACCAATTAGGCGCCATTGCCAAGGCGGAAGGCATGCGTCTTTGTTACCATCACCATATGGGGACCGGGGTGCAGACAAGGGAAGAAATCGATCATCTGATGAAAAATACGGACCCGACATTGGTACATCTGCTGTTGGATACGGGCCATATTACTTTCTCCGGAGGTCCGAATGATTCCGCTTTGTCTTTAGCGCAAACTTATGCAGACCGCATTAAGCATGTGCATCTGAAGAATATCCGTAAGGAAAAGATGGACATCAGTGATGAAAAACATTTGTCCTTTAAGCAATCCATTTTAGAGGGGATTTTCACCGTTCCGGGAGACCCTGAGGGGATGATTGATTTTGCCCCTATTTTCCAGACGCTTGCCAATGCAGATTATGAAGGTTGGCTGATCGTGGAAGCAGAACAGGATCCGGCAAAAGCTTATCCGCTGGATTATGCCAAAATGGCTCGGGCGCATATAGCAGAAATCACCGGTTTGTAAGCATAGCTGAAGTGTTGGCCATTAGAGACTATTGATTATCACGCCTAGCACCGAATGGTTAAAGGTTAATTATAGAAATGTCATAGTTCCTGTATCATTATTAAGAGAAGCTCCGGAAATTCCGGGGCTTTTGCTTTGGGCAAAAAAAAACCTGGCGTTTTGCCAGGTTTTGATTTTTTATCTATCCACCAAATCTATAACCGATCTGCCATTCCAGATAATCCGCTACAGAAAAATGATAAGCCCGCACATATACGCCAGCGAAGATATTATCATAGAAGCGGTATTTTAAACCAATACGCTGGTACATGACCGGTTTCACTCCCGGGTAATCATCCTTACGTAAAATATAAGCTCCGGCATTCATTAATAGCGACAGGCGATCCAATACCAATTCATAACCCACATAGCCTCCTAAGCTGAATTTGTCCGCATTTGAAGCTTCGGGGGCTTTTTCTAATTCCCCCTCAGAATTGTATTCTACTTGTGCATTAATGGATTCATCATAAGTCAGATCCAAACCAACTCCAAACTTGGACTTTTGCGTCACGCGTTTCATCCAATTCGCGGTCAGATTAATCGCTAAATAATCGATATTGGCAAATTTATCATCCGGATCAACAGGCTCTCCATCTGAGGTGGTGCTGAAATCAATCTGCTTGGAGGAAAAGTTCAGTCCAACATTGACCTCTCCCACTTTTTCGACCGGATCAAGTTCCTTGCGAATTAATTCTTTTTTGATATTATCATTGAAATTGTATTGTACCATCAGATAAGGCGCCATCAAATTTATCCCGTAATTGGGAGTAGAGGATGCCCCATTGGAGAAATGGGTAAATCCGGCTCCGGTGCCCACCATCCAGCGGTCATTAATCTCGTAATCAAGTTTAAGCGCCGCCTCAATGTATACGGTGTTTTTTGAACCAATAGCAATTTGGAAAGGATTGTCCACAGGGTCATATGGGTTCCAGTTGTAGGTCAATCCAAAGCCAAGCCGATATCCAAACAACCACCTACTGTCCCGCTTTTTGCCAAAGGGGCCTTCGAAAAAACCATAAATGGCGGATGGCCTTCCCAGGTAGTCTTTCACATTCTGACCAGTAGTATTAAAAAAGGTAGCTGAATAAAGCCCGATCCCGTATTTGGGAAAATTGTAGGCATGCTCCCAGTCATGCTGACCAAAGGTTTGTTTTCCATATTCAATGGCTAAGGATTGGTAATAATCAATGGGCTCATCGAATTCATTGTTGCCAGCCAAGAAGTCGTTGGTCAATAATACGGTTCCTGCCTGATACTTTAAGCGTAGAAAGCTATTGCCTTTTTTGGTATTGATCTGCGTGGAGTCCGACTTTTGTGCCATGACAGAAATTGGCAAACACAAGAGTAGTAGGAGTAAATGTTTAAGTTTCATAGATTGTTATATTGTGATCAGGGAGTGTTCAAAAAGCCAAAATTCTATGTGAAAATCAGAAGTATTACAGAAGAGCTGTGGGATTTTTTAAGCGAAATACATCGCTTTAATAGTGATCACCTCCACAAACGCCTCCAATAATTCGAATTTTCTCTGGTTAAATTGGTTTCAAAACACGCTTCGAAAATAATACTTCGAAACGGTAATTCGAACGGTTGACCGTTTTATTTCTTTCTTATCATTTGGTCAAAGCGTGGGCCGGGCAGGAGGTTAAATGATCATTCACCATACCCACTGCCTGCATATAAGCATAAATAATTTTTGGACCAACAAATTTAAACCCACGTTTTTTTAAATCTTTACTCATTTTAACAGAAATCTCCGTTTCGGCAGGGACTTCCTCCAGGCTTTGAAAATGATTAATGATTGGGGAGTGGTTTACAAAAGACCAAATATATTCACTAAAGCTACCAAACTCTTCCTTTACCTTTTTATAGGCCAAAGCGTTGGTGAAAACAGCATTGATTTTTAATTTATTTCTGATAATACCGGCATCTTGGACTAAAGCCGAGCGGTAGTCCGGAGAGGTTTCCAAAAGTGCATCCGGATCAAAATTTAAAAATGCTTTTCGGTAATTGTCCCTTTTTTTTAGGATGATATGCCATGAAATTCCCGCCTGCGCGCCTTCCAGGCATAGCATTTCAAAAAGCTTTTGGTCATCAAATTCGGGCTTTCCCCATTCCTGATCATGGTATTGTCGGTAAAGATCATCGACTTCTGCCCAGGGACATCTGTTTTCCATAGTATTAATTTTTAAATATGCGATAGCCAATTTGCCATTCGACAAAATCTGCCACAGCAAAATCATAGGCTCTTACATATATTCCGGCAAATAAATCATTATATACGTGATATTTTAATCCAAGTCTTTGATACATTACAGGTTTAATATCTTCATAATGCTCTCTGAGAAAGTAAGCCCCAACATTCATGACCAATGATAGGCGATCAATGACTAATTCATAGCCTGCATAAGAACCGAAACTAATTTTATATTTCAAACCATTATCCTCTTTTATGGGTAAGCCATCTTCTCCTGCAATGATATTGGCATGATTGGAACCATCATAATTGAGGTCTAAACCTAAACCAATTTTTGATTTTGGACTTATCCTGCGCATGAAATTGGTGTTAATATTAGTTACCAAAAAGCCCAGGTCCGGAAATCTTTCCAGCTCAGAATTGGATGGGTTGGTAATTTGCTTCATGCCCATGGCATAGCCAATATTTATTTCATTTTCGCTTTCAAAAGGAGTTGGGTCTTTAAACTCAAATTGATTTCGTTGTTCGTTAATAAAATTGTATTGCACCGTTAAATAGGGTGCAAGCATATTGATGCCATAGTTAGGCGTGGTGGTAGCGCCATTGGAAAAGTGGGTGACTGAAAAGCCTGCCATCAGGTCCCAGCGTTTGGCTATTGGATATTCCAGATAAGTTCCTCCTTCTATATAGACTGTCTTTTTCGAGCCGATGGCAATTTGAAAGGGATTATCCTCCGGATCATAGGGGTTCCAGTTATATGTAAGGCCAAAGGCCATTCGATAATGCCAGCTTAATTTTCGCCATCTTTTGAAGGGCCCTTCAAAAAAACCATATATCGCCAATGGATTGCCCAGTTCTTTGGCTGAAATGTCATTGGGGTTCTCTTCCCCTTTTTGAAAGAAAAAGG
Organism: Persicobacter diffluens; assembly: GCF_036244895.1. Taxonomy (NCBI): domain Bacteria; kingdom Pseudomonadati; phylum Bacteroidota; class Cytophagia; order Cytophagales; family Persicobacteraceae; genus Persicobacter; species Persicobacter diffluens. Next base: position 256,115 of record NZ_BQKE01000003.1, on the reverse strand, counting down.
CAGCGGAGTAAAATCCAAGGCCATATTTCGGGAAAAGATAATTTTGTTCCCATTCGTTATCTCCAATGGTTTGTCGACCAAATTCAAGAGAGTAGGAATGGTAATAATCAATGGGGAGCTCCAGTGAATTTTCTCCTTTCAAAAAGGAGTTTGTTTCCATTACGGTGCCCGCCTGTGATTTGAGGCGCAAAAACTGATATGGTCGGCTTTGAGATAGGGCTGACGGACTGATCATCAAACAAGTAGGAATAAATAAAAGTAACAGTTTATTCCATATATAATTTTTCATTGATCATTTAGGTTGTTTTGGTCACCCTGCTCAAAAATCGTGTCAAAATGTACTTAATGGAGCTATTTGAAGAATAAAATTATTTATAAAAATATTGATGGAAATCCATATAGGCTGATTAATAGGCGCTTGACTAAAAAAAAAGTGACCCGGAGGTCACTTCAATTATTCATTTTCTTCATTCATGTAGGGAAGCTGATCTTCCAACTGATTTTCTGTCTCCAAAAAAATTTCCTTTGACTCTTTTTCCTTTTGAGCAGAAATTTTGGAAGCTGCCTTTTTTTGCTGATAAGGGAATCTGACCAAAATGATGGTGCCCTCATCTTTGGGATAGGCGACGGCTGAAAAGTAATTGCCTTTATGATCAATCAGATTTTGAAGGAAATTTTTGACCTCTCCTTTAAAGTACTGATCGATTTCTCTTTGGAGGGATTTTGGCATTTTGCTCCAGTCTTGAATTATGCGTTTCATAGCGATCAAAATGGGTTAATTGCGTGATTAACTGCTGTTTTTAAAGCATAGTTCAACGAATAATTAAAAATATTTCAGGAAAATGATAAACTATTTCGGCTGTACGTTAATGTTCGGCAGTGTACGATCCTGTACATGTTTTATAGAACAGTTAGAAGAAAAAGTGGATTTGCAGTCCATGGAAAGCCTTTTGGGAAATTGGCACAATCCTTACAAATAATAGGATAAACTAAACCATTAAACACTATGAAATTCTTTTTCTCATTCTTAATGATTTTCAGCTTGATGACTGCCCCACTTTTTGCCGAGCATTTGGAGGACTACCAATTCCTGGGGCATAAAAATGACCTAGCTTTTTATATGAAAGCGGAAGGAAAGCAGTTAGAAATTCTGGTGAAGAACAATTGCGATCAGCAATATTACTTTGAATTCGATGCCCTGTTAAAAAAAGAGCAGAAAGTGGTGCATTCTTACCATGATATTATTGGTTTGGTAGATGCTGGAGATCAGCGTAAAATTTCCATCATTTGTGAACAGGAATATTATAAAGATTATACCAGATTATTACTTCAAAATTTGAATTTGAGTCCCATGCGGGAAGGTCGGATTTATTAAAGTCTGTATTAAGCCGAATTTTTCATGCCCAAGCCGGATTATTTTACGCTTAAATCTTCGTTTAGAGCATGTTCATAAGCCAAATTGCGAAACAGAAATTTGATGATTGTAGCAGCGGTAGCCGATTATTTTCAGAAAATAGCATTGCTATTATTGAGAGTTGTCCAAAATTGCTTCCCATAATTCGAATTTGTAAACGGATGGTGAGCATTTAAACGCGCTCTTAGCTGTAAGGTGGGTAAATGAAGCAATGGTTCCCCATTTCAAGTTTTTCTCAAAGTATCGGATGCATGAAGAGAAAGCACGCTCACCCCAATTGGGGCGAAGCGAAAATCAGTAAAATTACGCCAAGCCACCTGATAAAGAGATTTTTGGGCCTGTTGATGAATAATTCGACTTGAAAATCACCATTTACCTGTAAATGGAAAGGGTGCTTTACTATATGCCACTTATTTTATTACGGAATGCATTTTGAAGGGGGCTTAGCCTCCTTTTTTACATTTGCACATCATTCAGTTCCGGGAATTGTCCCGGGATTTCTTCGGCATCTTCATCAAGCATTTGGCGGAGATCGATTTCTATTGCTCTGGAAATGGTTGAAATCGGCACATCATTGGCCGAACCTTCAAAAGGGTTTTCTCCCACACGCCCGATGCGCTCCATCGTATGAAAAATCCAGGCTACTAATGCACAGAAAGGAATGGATAGCCAAACGAAATACGTACCTGCAAAAGGAAAATTTACCGCCAATTTTTTACCAATTTCTGAAAATTCGGGAACAGTGGCAAAGGGGAAAAGTAAAATAAAAATCCAAACAAATATATGCCCTAAAGTGGCGTATTGCCTTGGATAGGGGAAATTCTTAATGCGTTCGGATTTGCCCTGGAGGTTAAAAAATTCTCCTAAAACATTTTCCAGCTGTAAAAAAGCAAACTTCCAAAGCGCCCCTTCCTCTTTTAATTTCCGGATGTGACGCGATTGTAAATATAGAATGGCAGTGGCTTTATTACCCTTTGATAAAACATAGGTCAGTTCTTCTTCAGATAAATACATCACTAAATCATCAGAAAGGCTGGTAATTCTTTCCGGTATGTGGGAAAGTGCAGACCACTCCCGATTAGTAATATGCTTATCAAAAACCTCCCATTTTTTCTTTTGGCGCATACTGTGACGTAAAGCGGTAAGCCAGGCAATGTGACGATACACTAATATGCAGCGTATTTTTTTGATACTTTGGTCATCATACCGGCCATTACTATTTTCAGGTGTGACCATATCCGCTGTTTTCATGCCCCAAATCCGGGAGTTATTCACAATGCCTCCCCAAATCTTTCGGGCTTCCCAAATTCTTCCGTAGGCAGCATTATTTTGAAAACCAATAATGAAGGCTACTGCTGTACCGACTACGGCCAGAGGAGCCCAGGGCAAGTGAAAAAAGAAATGATCTGCCAGAACATAAAAGGTGCAGATGGCAGTGGCATAGCTGGTGAATGCCAGGCTTTCCCAGCGGGTCCATCTGGCCATTTCTTTATAGGAGTATCGGACTTTGGTGAGCATGTATAATTCCTGATGATATTAAAAAATATATAAAAAATATCGAACATATGGAAGGTTATTTCCTTTGGGATGAGGATCAAGTTGTTTTTATACTGGTAGGTAATCATGAAATAATTGTCCATAAAGAAGAAAGTTCCTCATCAGTAAGGCGGTCAAGCTAAAAATGATCAACGGGGCCTGTTGCTTAAATAGTACAAAGACGAGATGGTAATTTAAATAAAGCGAGTACACCTTTTTATTGAATAATATCTATTGGAAAATATCCTTAAGAGTTTTAATGCTATATGAAATTAATATTATTTCAGAACCCTGAACATAGAAGGGGATCCTAAGGGATCGTAAGGATAGTCATTTCGTCCGATTAAGGTTTAATAGGTAAACCAATTGTACCATTATGAAAAAATTAATTCAAGTTTGCTTATTATCCATTTGCATGATCTGGGCCAGTGTGGAATTGACTCAGGCTCAGGATAAGCCCTATAAAGAAGGCTCCGTATGGTTTGTTGATTTTATCAGCATTAATACGGGCATGGGTGACCCTTACGTGATGAACCTGAAAGATAATTGGAAAAAAATGATGGATGCTGCGGTAGAGGAAGGTTATGCCAAATCTTATAAAATTTTGTGGGGACAAAAAAGCCACCCCAAAGATTGGAACATGATATTAATGGTGGAAGTGGAGAATTATGCCATGTTGGATGGTCTTGATGATAAGATGCGAGCGCTGGGCAAAACGCTTATCGGCAATGAAGATCAGTTCATGAAAGGAAACAAGGAAAGAGGGGAAATGCGGATTCTATATGGTTCCAGGACTATGCAAGAAATTATGATTGAGTAGTTTTTATAGTACTGACTCATACAGCTAGACATTTTTGCCTAAAAACGTAAAAAGCGAATCAACAATTAGGGCAAACGCATCAGGAGATGATGGATATAAGGTAGTTATGATCCATTGAAGCCTTGTATCTCCTCTTTTTCTTACTGAGTTTATCATCCATTCTAGAAATTCTCTGCAGTGCGATTTTTCGGAGGATATTTAAGTTTTCAGCGGAATGATCCTTTCTGGCTCTACAAGCATCCTCATTAAATGTCACATCCAAATGCCAGTGCAGTTGATTCTCTATGCTCCAATGTCCTCTTGCCAATAAATTGTAGTATTTTGGATCTGAAATTTCTTCAGAACTCATGTAGAATCTAACCTGCTTACTTTCCTTCCCTTTAACATTTCGATTACTCTCAATCTTAACAATAGTTTTTAGCCCTTCCCAACCAGTTAATTGCTCCTCTTCCGGCAAAGATGCCATTGAAATTATAGTGCATTTACGTTCTTCTTTTCTTCCATGCCCTTCTTCAATCATTAAGTCAAATTTGCTAGGATTGTGGAAGCGGAATGCATCTTCAACAATCTGATAACTGTTCCTCTGGTTTTTTTTAAGCGAAAGAAAGTATTGAGCATCACAATCTTGTGTTATTTTTTGAGCAATCTCCCTTTGACACCCTATCGCATCAATACTCACCGTAGCGCCGGCCAATTCTATGCTATCAAGTAATTCAGGAATGGCTGTAATTTCGTTGCTTTTATTTTTAACCTTTTGTTGGCCTATGCAAATATTATTTTCACCAACCCAAGCACTTAATATGTATAAACCTTTATTCCCTTTTTGATTTGGAGAAACTCCCCTTAATTTTTTCCCATCTAAAATCACCTGCTTTTCATTTACAACGTCCAGTAATTGTTGCCCATCTTCTTTGAGACTATTCAGCAATGAGTCTGGTCGTAATCTTTGTAGAACTCGATTAAAGGTATCATGAGAGGGGATACCATTCGATAAATCAAGGCACTCGGCTAGCCATTCATAATTTTGCTCTCCGAAAATTACCATATCTTCAAAATCTTCGCCATTACAAATCATTGTTGCTAAGGCGATAAAAAGGATATTTTCTAATGGATGAAGACATCTCCACTCTTGGCGAGGGTCTTCTACTCCTGAAAAAATAGTCGTGGGTGTATTCATAGGGCAAAAATAAACCAATTTCTCAATAGTTTTTAACTTGATGCGTTTGCCCTAATCAACAATAGTAACTTTGGGTTCCAACGCCAACAAAGATCTATGTTCAATTCGCTTCACAGCAAACTTACGCAAGAATTTCCAAAATGGGGTAAAGCTTGCTGGAAAAATGTACTCGCCCTAAGTTTAGGCATCATCCGAAAAGGAACCGTTTGTCTTAATAAAGTGAAAGATTCCATCGGTAGCATTTTAGATAATCAGCGTACTTCCGCCTCTGGCCATTACAAACGCTTAACCCGCATATTTACGGAATATTCTGACACCAATTTATGGAGTGATCTATTGCAATTATCCGCCATGCATATGCACAAAGGTGGGGATTTTTTGATGGTCGATGGCACCAGCTGGACGCAAGGGGATCGTACTTTTCATTTCATGACCTTGGCCATTTTGTATAATGGAGTAGCGGTGCCGATCTATTTCATGAATCTGGAAAAGAAGGGCATCAGTAATCAGGAAGAAAGAATTCAGTTGCTTGAAGAGGCGTCAAAGTTATTCAATCTTGAAGGTAAAATTCTCTTGGCTGATCGTGAATATGCAGGACAGAAATTCATCAAATACCTTGAAGATAACGGCTTTAAATATGTGCTTCGGGTAAAAGAATGCAACTTTAAGACTCAGTGGAATGAAAAATCTATGACGAAAGCGCAAATGATTTCAAAAGTCACCAATAGTAAGGTGAAAGGTAAAACGATGTCCGCTAAAATGAAGTTTGAAGCTGGAGACAATTGCCGGATGGTCATCAAGAAAAGTGAAGATGCGGAAAAGGAACCTGTGATTTTCCTTTTGACAAACCTGTCTAAAAACGCATATAAAGTGGCTGAGGACTATCGGAAGCGATGGCAAATTGAGACATGTTTCAGACATTTGAAGACCAATGGTTTTGACCTTGAAAAAATGAATGTTCAGGGAGCAGATAGATGCCGGTTAATGATGGCTATTGTCGTTTTTGCATATTCGGTATCCATAGCTCATGGGTTAAAAAAGTACAAAAATGTTCGTCTGAAAACTTATGCCAATGGTAAAAGGTACAGATCCATTTCCGTTTTTCGAAAAGGAGTCGAATGCATCGCAGAAGCTGGTTACAGAATAGAAAATTGGGGCGAGTATATCCTGAATCACTTCTTGAGTCATGATCGGAAAATTTGCCCCAAATCAATAAATGTCTAGTTGTATGGTACTGACTATTTTCTTTCGGCTCTTAGGAGTAGAATAAGCTCAAAATATGGTGGTTTTGGGCTTATTTTTTTACCGTTTTAAAGAAAAGAGGGCTTTAGAACCAGCTGAGTTATAGTTTAGCCTACTGTTCTCCGAACCAAATCCGGGCTATTGAGTGGTTTGGATGGATTTTGCTTCCCTGCTGCATTTTCCCTTTCATTAGGGATACCTCAAAACCATGACAATGAAATGTAATTAACAATTTTGGTTATTTAGAGGGTGTTTAAAAGCCAAAATTCGCATCGAAAATTTAATTATTGTAGAAGCGATACCCGATTATTTTGAGAGAATAGCATCTCCATTGTGGAGGAATTATGCAAAATCGCTTCCCATAATTCGAATTTGTTGCCGGATGGAGTGCTTCTAACATGCGCTGAATAAAATACAATACAATAAGCCAAAGTAAGCATGCCTAAATTTCGTTTAGCTGCAAGGCGGTGAAAATGAAGGGATTTTCCCATTTTCGTTTTTTCTAAGGAAGCAGATGAATGTGGTAATAGCAAGCATAGCCAGATTGGGACTATTTTTTTTAAAAAATCACCAAACGTCCACAGAAAGCTGATAAGGGCTTAAGGAATAGATTTGTTGAATTTGGTGGTGCATCATTCGGGATCAGTGGCTGAGCTAGTCTTTAAGAAAAAGCCCTGATACAGCCATGGTAGGATGCGCTTTTTCAGCCTCCGAGAACAGGCGATCGGTCTGGTATTCATTCTCCTTGATCTTTTCTTTATATAGGATTTTGAAAGAATTATCTATATTTTGAGGGTCTCACCTATTTATGAATGAAAATTGATGTCATGGCCTCTTTGTGTAAAAACTGTCAGCAAGAAATTAATGGGAACTTCTGCTCGAATTGTGGTCAATCTTCACGTGTGGGGCGGATGAGCTTTACGAATGTTATGCGACAGATTCCTGTAAGTGTATTTTCTTTAGACCGGGGAATGCTTTTTACGATAAAGGAAATGTTTCTGGAACCGGGCTTAATGGTCCGGAATTATTTGGAGGGACAAAGGGTGCGATATGTAAAGCCACTCTCTTTTTTGGTGGTCATGATTACCTTGAATTTATTGTTCCAAACAGGAGCACCTAATACCTTAAATTTTGGGAATGCAGAGCAGGTAGAAAATCTAATGACTGTTAAGCTCTTACGTTACCTTTTTATAGAAAAATTTGCCTATGGGGTGTTGGTGCTGCTATTTATCGGGTCAATATCCACTGCTTTGGCTTTTTGGAAAAGAAAGTACAGCTATTTTGAACATGTGGTGCTCAATGCATACTTATTCGGATTTTTAACGTTTGCGGTTTTATTATTTAAGCCGCTTTCTATATGGAGTGAAGGTGTTCCTTTTTGGGAAGAGGTGGTCGGTAAGGTAAAGTTTCTTTTTATGGCTGGCTTCCCTTTAAAGGTATATTATGAATTTTTTGAAAAATATTCTATTTGGAAAACCATGAGAAGGGTGACGCTGGCAGGTTTTATTTTTAGTATTTTATTGATCCTGTTTTTGGTTTTGCTTTCCGGTCTGGAATGGGATCAGATTCAGCAAATGGCCAATTCGTAAATGGAGGTGCCTGTTTTAATCTTTGTCATTTGAATTATTGAATTTTTTATTCAATCATATCGATGTTTTTTTCTTAAAATAACCAGGAAATATTGTCGCAATCATATGATTTTAAATATGAAAATTGGTTATTCGATTACTAAAAAAAGCCTCCCGAAGGAGACTTTTTTAATTACTATCCTATTATGGATTATAATTGTATTGTCGATTTTTCGGGCCACCCCACCAGGCATTGTCTGGTAGTTTACTGTCCCATAAATCAAATAGGTGCTGTAATTCCTTTTTGATTTCGGGAGAGGCTTCACTTAAATCGTTAAATTCTTTTGGATCTTCCGCCAGGTTGAAAAGCATACTGTCGCTTCCTTTGGGGCAGGAGTGATCGTTCCAGCTAAGTTTCCAGTCACCTTTTCGGATAGCATAATCATTATCTCTACGCCAATACATGATCTCATGCGGACGGCCAGATTGATGACCATTTAGGTAGGGAATTAAATTGACCCCATCCAGGGCAAAACCTTTTGTGCCTCCATTCAATGCTAATTCCTCATTAAGACTTCCCACAATATCCAGCGTTGAAACCGGAAAATCGTATTTCGTCCCCTTCACCACTTTTTGGGGCCATTTCATAATAAAGGGAACACGAATTCCTCCTTCATAGGTATCTCCTTTATAGCCTCTCAGCCCCAAAGTACTAGACATCACATGTCCGCCTCTTTCCTGTCGGCTATCTTTTTTGCTTGGCTTTAATCCCTGCCCTCTGGGTGAGCCATTATCGGAAACAAAGAAGATAATGGTATTTTCCTCCAGACCTGCCGCCTTTACAGCTTGATTAATTTTTCCTACACCATCATCCAGGGCTAAAACCATGGCCGCAAAAAATTGACGGTCTTCTCGAGCGTTTAAATGTTTGGTGCGCTCCAGGTATTCCTCCGGTACCTGCCAGGGATGGTGTACCGCATTGTATGCTACGTATAAGAAAAAGGGCTCTTCCTTATTTTCTTGGATGAAATTTACCGCTTCATCGGTGAATAATTCGGTAAGATATCCATTGTGAGGGTCTTCCACTTCCCAATTACGGAAAATAGGCCACTTACTCTTGTTTTTGGTGAAATGCTTAGAGGCATAATAATAATCATGCGCCCCATTTAGGAAACCATAAAAGAAATCATAAGACCGGGAATTGGGTCTTAGAGGTTTATCAACCCCCATATGCCATTTTCCAATCATTCCACACTGATAACCCTGTGGTTTCAATAATTCTGAAAGCATGGGTTGAGCAGTAGGGACACCCGCCAGTTTAAATCTGGGATTTTCAGGGTATCCTTCGGCAGAAGGATTTTCCCCACAACCAAAGCGTTGTTGGTAAACGCCCGTGATCATACCTGCCCTTGAAGGTCCACAAACCGATGCTGTAACATATCCCTGAGAAAAGTGTACGCCTTCCCCTGCCAGTGCATCAATTTCCGGAGTGAGAATGTCGTCCACACCATGGTAACCAACATCTCCATACCCCATATCATCGGCGTAAATAATGATGATATTAGGCTTGTCCTGGCTTATTCCTTGCCGGCCAAAGCAGCAGCATACAAACAATAAAAAGTATAATCTCTTGATCATGATTTAAATAATTTTGGCTCGTATTTAAAGATGATCATGAAGCTTCAGATTTTCTCTTTATTAAAGGAAATAAAGCCTCCAGCCTCTCCTGAAATGGTTTGGGAATATTGTTTTTTTTGCGGTTGAATAGCAGAAATAATCACCCCTATTGTGCTGTAGGCCGAAGAAATGAGGTTTCCCAACAGTTTATAGACGGACAAAGAAAATGGTTTTGCTATGGTTTATCCCCAAAAACAACCGTATTCGTCCTCATTGATGATCTCAAATACATCTGTTAAGTTCTCTAATTCAGGATTGGGTTGATAAGGATCCCAGCTTTCATCTGCCCGACACCAGTATAATTTCCAAATGCTTCGGGATTTGATAAACTTAGCCTTGGCGATGGGGCTTTTGACGATGATACCCGGCTTTACATAGGAGGGACGAATTTCCAGTAGGATTAGGGTGTTTTTTTCAAAAGTGTAGCCAATATCCACTTCATCTCGCATATCTTCTGCTGGACGCATGGCCTCCACGAAAGAGGCAATTGACTTCTCAAAAATACTGACTACTCTAGAATTCTCCGACATATACCATTAGACTGCTTCAGCCGTGAAGTTATTAATTTATTTTTGAAAATATGCCAATTTCACTTCTTGAATTTTGCCTCCTTTCGGGCATGGGCTTTTCCTTTTTATTCGGCAACGAACTATCTAAGGGCGTGGTTAAAAGCCAAAAATCGTATCGAAAATCTGATTATTGCAGTAGCGCTCCCTGATTATTTTGAGTGAATAACATGGCTATTGTTGAGAAATTATCCGAGATCGTTTCCAATAATTCGAATTTGAAGTCGGAAGGTGTACTTTTAAACACGCTCTCCGGGAGGATTTTTCGATCAATGCTGATTTGGAGCGCCTTAGCTGGTTAGAACCCCTCCTCATATTGGAATGGGTGGTGAATATTGAGGTCCAGACAAACCCTCTTGTTTTATTTATTTTTTTTAGGCTTTTTTTGATGATAAGTTTGTTCTTATTGACTATTTTTAAAAAATATTAATCTTTATTATACGAACTATGGAATGGTATTTAAAAGTATTAAAACAATACTTTGATTTTAGTGGTCGCGCTCGCCGTAAGGAGTTTTGGATGTTTGCCTTGATTAATTCAGCTGTTCTCATTTTACTAGGGGCCTTCAGTGCGGCAAGTGAAGTTTTGGGTGGTGCCCTTTATGCCTTGTACGCATTGGGTGTATTTATCCCTAATTTGGCGGTAACCGTAAGACGCTTACATGATGTAAACAAGAGCGGTTGGTGGTATTTTGTGATTATTGTGCCTTTGGTTGGCGTTTTTTGGTTGATTTACCTTTTGGCAAGTGAAGGTGACACAGGCCCGAACCAATACGGAGCAGACCCAAAAAATCCGGAGGATTTGGTAAAAGAATTTATCGAAGCATCATAAGTTTTAAAGACCGACAATTGTTCGGTCTTTTTTTATTCCTGCTTTAGGAAGTGATTGTCATTGGTGGTAATGTAAAGGTTAGCAGCAGGCAATATTTTTAATTCCACCTGTTTGGTTTTTCCAATGAGTTCCCCATCTAACTGAAGCATCCGGTCATGCTTTAATTTAATCACGGCATGTTTGGTTTGAATGATTTCCCCATAGTTCTCCATTGCCCCTAATGCTTCTTCCGTGATGCTACTCAATCCCAATGAAATTAAGCCGGAAAGGTCATGTCGAGTTGCGATGACTAATTCAAATTTTCCGTCGTGTGGATTGCCCATGGGATTAATCACGGCTCCGGTTCCATACATTCTGGTGTTGGCTATGATTACCGCATAGGCCATATAGGATTTGGTTTCCTGATTGGCTGTTACCTCCACCTCAAAAGCTTCGGCTTCTGCCACGGCCTGTATGAAATATTTCGCATAAGAGGCCCAGCCCCGACTTTCCTCCTTGCTGTAGCTTTCCACTATTGCCGCATTAATGCCAAAGTCTCCCAAATGCAAACTGTAGTGTTCATCATTGATGGAAATCATATCAAGTGGTACAATAATTTGGGAAAACAGGGCATCTTTCAGGGCGTTAATGGGATTGTTATCCACTGCCAGTTCTTTACTCATGCCATTGGCAGATCCCATAGGAATGATCCCGAAAGGAATGTGACTTTCTTGCAAGCTTAAAGCCGTAAGGAGGGTAGTCCCATCACCACCAATACTCATTACCCTGTCCGGTAAAAAGTCCTGTACTTCCTTCCGGATTTTGGCTTCATCATCTTTTCCTGTAGTCAAATAAATCTTGCCTTTTATCCCATAACGATTTAGTAGTAATTCAGCTTCATCTAAAAAATCAGCTTTTGATCTTCCTCCGGAAATGGGGTTGAGAATGAAGAGTACTTTCATAGATGCAAATTTGGGGGTGAGGGTAGGTCTTGTTGTTCAGAGCAAGTCTTTTTTGCAAGCTTTGAGTCAAATTATTCAATGAAAAATTTAACTTCAGCTTGTATTTTAGATTATTTTGAGTTCATCATCTGTCCCTGTAATCAGTAATTTGAATCTGCATTGAGGTGATGTGGTATTCAATACGTTCTGGTCACAGTGCTAGAAGTTGCAAATTTTTTGTTAATCTCCCAAGCTTACCATAAAAAGATACAAGGGTCGCGCATAGGACAGCGATTGGATAGCGATCTTTTTTTTGATTTCGTTTTAAAATTATCACCTAAACAAAATATAATGGTAAAAGGAGCCTATATGCCGGTGGACTGCCATTTCTATGATCAGTTAACGGACCTCAGTGTTATGAGGCAACCGGTCAAAATTAATTACTTTGTCGCCGAGGAAAAATTAGAGGATGTGGAAGCCCCAATTCGCGATATCATTAAAGAAGGCAAAAGTGAAATTGCACTGGTGGGAGATCATCGTATACGTCTGGATCAAATCGTTACGCTCAACGGTCGTCCCGGCCCGGCCTATGGTATTTATGAAAGTTACAGCGACGCTTGTATGAGTTGTAATTTGGGTTATGATCATCAAGGGAATCCGAAGCATTGGAAATAGCACTTTAATGGTCAATGGAGTTTTATGAATAAAAAAGCGAGGTGGAATCTTCATTCCCCTCGCTTTTAGTTTTATTTAGAGCTGAAAATGGGCTCTGATTATTCGGTTTTTGTGTCAATCTTTTGGGGATTAAAATTTGCTAATCCAATAATGCACCCCTTGATCTTAGTGTTTCCGTAAAACCTTCGTGCACCAAAGAACCAACCAGCAAATTCCGTGGACTGGGTCGTAGTCGCCGCGCTACATTCTTAGAAGACTTTGAAGTTCAGCATGCGATGATTACGACTAGGGGGCATGTCAAGCTTTCTTTTCCAAGTGCCCTTAACTTCTTCGTACAAATTCGACCAGTGGGGATTAGGACTAGGGGGGCAATGGCAATTCGATTTACAGGTAGTAAAAAAGTATTCTCCATGACATTTTTTTGGTCTAAATTTCATAATCTTCCAAAATCGGTATTCCTAATACCTGCGATGAGAGCCTATAGTAAATGGTTTAATTTGCTGATTTACAGCAGGTATTATTTCGTGATTACAATTATGTGCTTGTAGGTCCCCTGTTTTGGTAAAGGACGTTATATATCCTATATTTGTACCAGTTTGGTACATGAAATTTACGATACCATGTTAGTAATTAGTAGCAGAGAATTCCGTCAGAATCAAAAAAAGTACTTTGACAAGGTTGATCAGGGAGAGCAAGTTATTGTCCAGAGGGGAAAGGATAAGTCTTACGTTTTGAGCCCGGTTAGCGAAAATGATTTATATTTTAACGCAGAAATGATTGAGCGCCTGAAGCAGAGTGTGTTGGAGGTGAATAAGGGAGAAACTAAAAAGATGACGACACCGAAGGAAATCAATGATTTACTGGGTTTATGAGTTATACCTTAGAATTCTCAAAAACCGCTTTAGCAGACATAGAGAAGCATAAAAAATCAGGTGATAAGGCTTTACTAAAGAAAATCGCCAAGTTACTTAATGAGTTATTGGAGCATCCGACAACAGGAACAGGACAACCTGAAAAGTTAAAGCACCATTTGCAAGGGCTGTATTCAAGAAGAATCAACCAGAAGCACCGATTAGTTTACTCCATCAAAGATGAAATTGTAACCGTTTACGTACTCAGTGCTCATGGTCATTATTATGATAAGTAACGGTATTTCAGCTTAGGCAAATTTATTTGACCTCATCACCACTTCAACATCCTGAACTTCAATGCTCTTATTAAAAACATAAAGCGCCTGCTTCCCGACAAAGGCATTCCCCATGCACATGATATTAGTTTTTCCATAATCGTTTAATTCTGCCTCTTACTGTTGCTTACAAATCTGATTCTAGTTGGATTTTGACAGTTCTTCCGGAACGCCTACGGGGGAATGAAATTTGCCAACCAAATAATTCAGCCCCCTTGATCTTAGTGTTTCCGTAAAACCTTCGAGCTTCAACAGCCCAACCACCAAATTCCGTGGACTCGGTCGTAGTCGCCGCGCTACATCTTTACAAGGTATTGAGGTTCAGCATGCGAAGACTACGACTAGAGGCGGGCTTTGAAGTTCAGCATGCGAAGACTACGATAAGTGGCGAGGGACACAATTAATTTTCTTGTATTTTATCATACTTCCCCAAAGGGCCTAATGAAATTGTATTCCCTTGTATCTTTACTTGAAATATATCCATGCAAAGAATATCTAACCTTTCTTCTTTTAATTGACTTGTAAGTCTATTATCATGATTTACATAATAATGAGTGAAATTCACCTCACCGTCTCTAAGTATAACTTTACCTGAATTATCAATTAATAGATTTGAATCATAATTTGAGAAAATTCTTTGGCGATAAATATATTCAACAGAGTTAGATGTTTCTTTTCTGTAAATAGATAGACTATCAACAGTATTATTTAAACTATTGACATAATTTCCTTCGATGTTTGAATTACAGCCTAGTAAAAAAAACACAAATACAAAAATTCTCATTATATATTATTCTATTAAATTATCAATCCACATGTAAGTTTGATGGGTTACCCTTGAAGGAGCGTGCTTTAATAGTATAGAAAACTTAGGCCCTAACCTATCTAATGATTCTATTGATTTTGAATCCATTGCTAATGATAACCTACGACCATCACCTAAAGTCATAAAAGCTAATAATCGTGGACCCCATCATTTGTAGTGTCATATTTATTCCAGACAAGACAACTGCTTTAAAACCGGGTAAAAATACTCCAAAGAATATCAGTTTACTTCCCTTAATTATTATTTCATCAAAATCATAACTTTTATCTTCTAAATAACTATTTCTCACGATATGATATAAATTACCATTTCTTATATCAACATTCATTGGATGTTGCCTTCCGAAAATTAAACTAGCTCCGGGACCTGTTCCTGTTTTCCATTCATTGTATATTGAAAGCCAATTTACCTCTTCTCCTCTTATATCGTATTCCATAATAAATTCAGGGCCTCCATTAATAATATTTTCAAAATTATTAAAAGTGTTAATTACCTTTGTATAAGATCCTCCATCAGAAGAAAAGTAATGGATGAAATCCAAGCCAACATCATCTCCTAAATCTGATATTTTAGTTTTTATTTCTTCCCCATTATTTCCATTAGTCACCACATATTCTCCAAAAAACCTCCCATCCGGATCCACCCCAATCACCGGATCAAATACCCTTGCTTCAAAGAAGTCAAAGCTTGTCACCTCATCTTCTTCAGCGAAATCTCCCTGATAGCCAAATCGACTGTTGTGCTTAGAATCTAAGCCTCTGGCCATTTGCAGACCAAAGGGATAATAATCCCGCCATTGGTCATGCACCATGCTTTCGTCATTCCAAAAGGCGCGGGCACGTACAGAGCCTAAATGGTTCTTGAATTCAAAGACATCGGTGCTATTACGGTCGGTGGAACTATCCACAAAGCGAACTCCTAAACAGCCGTTGCCATACAGCAGAATTTCCTTTTGATTTTTATTACCATCGTAAATGATTACAATATTTCCTGAGGCAACCTGCACGTAGTATTCGGTTGATTCAGTTTCTAAATTAGCCTTTTTCGCCCGAAAACCAAGGGTGTTGTAAGGATAGCTCGCCTTTAATTTTTGCGCATCCTGATCTTCGATGGTGTTGATTTTTCCTAACCCATGATTTAAATCATGGGTTAGGAACTGAACTGGGTCATGGTGTTACAGCATTGCCAAAAAGCCTAAATAAATCAACACAAAACCTCGTGAATGGGGTCTTAATTGCCACGGAGTCTACCATGGAAAACTGAAAAATCGGTGTTGCGAAGATTAGGAGTGGGGGTTGATGGCTTGGAATATGCCCGATATGGTCAATGCTTTATCCCGAAGGGATTAAATTCAATAGCGATGGGTGCAACCCATCGACAAAAGATCACAGATGAAAAAACCTGAAAGGGTTAAACTAAAATTTGGGAAAGCGATATCAAATTTCCTTCAAACTCTCTTTTCAATAGCGCTACCTTCCAATACCGATATGTTCAAGCCTTTCAGGCTTGGGGGGAGAGGGAATCTAAACGATGGGTTTTACCCATCGCTGATTAGTCTCACCTCCACGGGGTAAATAATGTTTTGTAATTATATAATCTCCCGGCTAGTGCCTTAATACGACAACCAAATTCCGTGGACTGGGTCGTAGTCGTCGCGCTACATCCTTACAAGGTATTGAGGTTCAACATGCGAAACCTATGACCAGTGGGGAGTTCAACAAGAGAAGACTACTACCAGTGGGGGTGAGCAAATAGGTCCGATATTTCCATTTCCTCACCCTGACTAGCGTTTTTGCTGCTTTCTTTACCCCCAAGAATCAGGGTCTTCGGCTTGCCAATTTATCCACTACAATGGAAATTGCGCCATCTCCCGTCACATTGCAAGCCGTTCCGAAACTGTCCTGTGCCATATAAAGGGCCATCATCAAGGCCGTAAGGTTGGGAGGGAAGCCCAGCATGGTTTCCAATAAACCGAGTGCGGCCACAACCGCTCCACCCGGTACGCCGGGAGCAGCAATCATGGTTACGCCTAGCATCATGATAAAACCGAATATTAAGCCGAAACCGGTTGGCATTCCGTTCAGCATCATGATGGCCATTGCGCAGGAGGTAAGCGTAATTGTACTACCTGACAGGTGAATGGTTGCACATAGTGGAACCGCAAAGTCGGCCACTTCTTCACTTACATTATTTCGCAGGGTCTGCTGCAAAGTCACCGGTATGGTAGCTGCAGAAGATTGGGTGCCAATAGCAGTAAAGTATGCCGGTAGCATATTTTTTAGCAGCTTAAATGGATTTTGCTTCGTCAGGCTTCCCGCGATGGTATACTGGATCATCAGCATGGTGAAATGCAAAAGGAAGATGATAAGGAACACCTTCAGAAAAACGGAAAGCACCATGGCCGTTTGCCCACTGTAGGTCATTTGTGCAAAAATTCCTGCAATATGATAAGGCAATAACGGGATGATAATAACCGTAATAATTTTTTCAATGATTAGCTGGAATTCCTTCATCACATTTTTGATCGCTTCCCCTTTTTGAATCGTGATGCCCAGGCCAACAATAAAAGCCGTCAGTAAAGCGGACATCACACTCATGATAGGCGCCATTTCCACCCTGAAAAATGGGGCAATGGTTTGTTCTTCGGATTCAATCATCTGAAAAGCGCCTGTGTCCAACACCATTGGAAATATTATACTGTCCACCGACCAGGCCAGGGTTCCTGCCAGGACAGTGGAGGCATAGGCAAGACCTGCGGTAAGGCCTAAAAGTTTTCCAGCTCCGGTGCCCAGGTCTCCAATGCCCGGGGCAATGAATCCAATAATAATCAAAGGAATCACAAAGCCCAGAAAGTTGCCAAATATTCCATTGAAGGTAGCCAGTAATCTGACGACGGGAAGGTAACCGGTACTACCAATGACAATACCAAGGATGATGGCGATGATGAGTTTGGGCAACAGTCCCATTTTTTGTCCAAAAAGCTTTTTCATACAATTCTTCTGCTGAGGCAGTACTTTGATAAAATAAAAATAGGTTGCTAAGGGAAATGCAAAAATAGAACTTCCTTTTTGATGAATGGCACTTTCGGATATTAATTTCCGTTTTTCCTCATTTTGTGCAATTCATTCTTTGAACTTGGACGAATAGTCTTTGAGCGTTTTGGAAAGTTCAAATTCGCAGTTGTCTCATGAGGTTTTACCTCTGCTCCTTTGACCTCAGTGGAAAGCGAAAACTTCCTTGTGGGGAGCTTATTCTCCAAAACAAAAAAGACTGGCTGCAATGATTTTCATTTGAAGAGCGCTTAAAAATGAATTCCGCCTTACGCCATGACGATGATTAAAAGTAAAAAGGCAATTGCTGATCAAACTTTTCCATCCAGTGATAAAGCCGGGGACCCAGAATTTCAAGCTGGATATTTTTACTTTTCTGTTCAAATTCCTGATAACGTGTGGTATTACCAGAATAAGCGAAACTGATAGGTCTCGTATTGATTTGATAAAGGGCCAGGCCGAACCCTAGCATCAATACGGTTCCGGTTAATTTAAAGGCCTGGATCGGGATGTGCTTTTTAAAAGTGTTGATGGCGAGATTCGTCAGGATGACGCTTACAATGATAAGAAAGAGGTCATAATTATTCCACCACCAAATTTTCCCCCAACCACCGGTATAATTTGTGGAAGGCCAGAAGAAATTTACCCCTCCCCAACTTGAGGCAGGGGTGGGCATATCCTCGAGGAGATGAATAGTAAAACCGAAGAAAAAAGCGACAAAAATAAGGGTACTATTTTTTATGAAGTCGGTCTTCTTATTTTGCTGGAATTGGTTAATTAGGAAAAACAAAAGTCCCAGCAGAGCGGTGCATAAGAAGGCGGCTGCCAGACTGTGGAGAAAGCCATGATGGGAGTACCAAAATTTTTCGGAATAAATGTCCCTGCCCAAATGACGGTGTTGGAACCATTGCCCCAGCGTACGGTCAAAGCCTGACCACAGGCTAATGGCATCCAGATCCGGTAGTGCGCCGGCCAATGTCGAAAAGCCCAGAATAGACCAACGGTGTTTTCGACCCAGGGAAGAAAAGCTTGAAATAAAGGTGCCCACGGCCAGTCCGGAGCAAGCATGCGAAAGGATATCCATAAAAAATAAAGCGTTTTACCAAATTAAACTAGGAGGATTGTTGAATTTTTCAAAGAATATCCATGATTGTTTTTACTGAACAGGATATTTATTTTCTACACAGATTGTATGCCATATAGTAGGGATATAAAGTTGATATTAAACAAAATTGTGTAGTAGGGCAGGTATGTTTCATGTATTTAAAAAGAGATTAATCTCATTACTTAATTTATTGAATAATGATTTATATCATTCTTTTATTTCTTTTCCTCTATTTTGTCATATATTTTTTGGGTAACGTTTACCGATGTCCTAGTCCTGTAGGTCAGTGATTTAAGTGGATTTGCGCCATTTTTAATGATCATTATATGAAATTTGTGAATTATATTATTTGTATTATAAATTTTGAACCTATATTTGTGACATGGTTCTGAAGCACATTCCTGTGTGGAAGATTAATAGGGAATTTGGTGTAAATCCAAAACTGTACCCGCAACTGTAAATTACCGAAAGGTTGATTAGTCCGCTAAGCCACTGTCTTTATGGAGATGGGAAGGCCCTAATCAAGGTAAAAGTCAGGAGACCTGCCATCATAGAATTAATGCTTTTTTACTTCGGGAGTTAGGTAAAAGGGGGTAGGAATAATATTCTTATTCAATTTATGGGTGCGCGACTGTTGGGGTCTCCGCGGAAATAAAGAAGCGTTATTTTTTAAGCATTTCAATTAATTTTTTATAGATATGAAATACTTACAACGCAGTCTTGTTTTGTTTTTTGCTTTCCTGATCTCTTGTGCGCAGCAGGAAGAAGCATTACCCACTTTTGAAGTGGTTTTTAAATCCATGGGCGGTACTGAAGTCGCGGCGCAATATGTGACTTCTGGAGAAATGGCCGAACAGCCAGCCGATCCGGAACTGGAGGAGAATATTTTCCAGGGATGGTTTTTAGGGGAAACGGCCTATGATTTTAGCAATCCGGTATCTGAGAATATTACCCTAACCGCCAAATGGGAAGGGAAAACCTATTTGGTTGCCTTTGATACCCAGCAGGATTTCTTAATTGATGATGTGGAGGTGGTTTCCGGCGCATTAGTGGAAGCACCGGTATTGGAAGAAGTGGACGGTTACAAGTTCAATGCCTGGATGTTGGATAATCAGCCGTATGATTTCACTCAAGCGGTACGTCAGGATATTGCACTTATTGCAGATTGGGTGGCGGTTTATACGGTTTCCTTCGATACCGGACATGAAGGTGTTGAGGTTGATCCTCAGGAGATTGAAGAGGATGAACTAGCGTTACTTCCTGCAGCACCTGAAGTAGAAGGTTATACTTTTACCGGTTGGTTTTTGGGTGATGAAGCCTTTGATTTTAACACGCCAATCCAGTCCAATCTTACACTGACAGCGGCTTGGGAGATGAATGATGGGGCCACAACGGTTATTTATGATGATATTTCCAGGGCTTCGTTCGAGGATTTGGCAATGGGAGAGCATATTCTAGTGAAAGCTGATATTCATTTTATGATGAGAGGTTGGGCCTGGGGATCCGAGGTTTATTTGGTGGATGATCAGGGGAACTCTTCGAAAGATTTCTATGGACATTCTGACTTTGGGATGTTTTCCTTTCCCCTGCGTGAATCTGATGGCTTTGAGTTTGAAAAGGAATACGTTTTTGATCTTGTAAAAGATATTTACATGAGTAGCCCGCAGATGGGATTCGGTCATAATCGGGCAGATGGCTATAATGGATCTCGCTGGATTGGGGAATGCCGATATGGCATTGAATATTTTGATGATGTGCTTAGAGGGAATTTAAAGGAAGTAAATGCTGACGCTGGAGTTGTAACTATTGTGATTGGGGATGATCAATCCATCATTATCGAAGATATGAGCGATGCGGAGATTACCGCATTGGAGAAAAAAATAGGAGAGAATGTCTTCGTGAATGTGATCTCTACGGAGACAGGCTATGCTTCGATTTTGAAAGCGGGTAAGCCACAGGTGTACAATACTTTTAACAATAAATAATTATTATATTTTTTAATTATTTTATTTATGGTTAAAAGAATAATTTTACCTCTAATGCTGTGTGTTTTATTCATGGCTTGTGAGTCCGCTGAGGAAGGCTTGCCTGTTTTTGAGGTAAGCTTTGACCTCAATGGAGGGGAATCAAAAATTGAGGGACAGCAATTGGAGGCCGGGGAATACGTGTTAAAACCTGCAGATCCTAACCGATATGCTTATCTTTTCGAAGGTTGGTATAAAGGAGATGTGGTTTATGATTTTAATGCCCCAGTGGAAGAAAGTTTTACCTTGCGTGCGGAATGGACCAAAGTGGAGGTTGATGGAACACCATGGATTTCAGAAGTGCTGGATTTTCGCCCGGCGCCGGGGCAATTCCTCAATAAGGTGGAGGATGACCTGGCTGCTGCAAAAGAGAATTTGGTAGGTAATTCTCACCAATTTATCTCTTTAGGGACTTTTGGAGGGCAGGTTACTTTTAAATTTGATCACCCTATCAATAATGGCGAGGGAGAAGATCTGGCGATTTTCGGGAATGCTTTTGAAGGGAATAGCGAGCCTGGTATCGTGATGGTATGCCAGGACTTAAATGGAAATGGTTATCCTGATGAGGAGGAGCCTTGGTTTGAGTTAGCAGGAAGTGATCATTTTGAAAAAGAAACGATTCGCGATTATCTGGTTACCTATTTTCGCCCCGAAGAAGGAGCCGACACCCATTTGATTCCTTATACGGAGGTGGTTAATGGGCAGGAAAATAGCGGTATGATGGATTTCACCTTAGTTCGGGATTTCCACCCTCAGCCGATGTTTCCTGATATGTATTCGGAAGATTCGGTGACCTTTAGCGGGACTTTATTAAAATCAAAGACTTATAATCAAAATGAAGGTCAATCCGATAACCCATATTATGTAAGCCCTAAATTTGATTGGGGATATGCCGATAATGCCGGATATGAGCAGGAAGGGATTTTTCGAGGTGCGGATTTATTTGATATCGATCATGCAATTGATTCGCAGGGACGGTCGGTTAAGTTGGAGCAAATTGATTTTGTCAGGGTCTATACTGGTGTTCGAGATATTGCAGGTTGGTTGGGCGAATTGAGTCCGGAAATTATTAAAGCAGCCGATGTTCATTTGTTGAAAAATCTAGAGTAGATTGATTATAAAATGACTTAAAACCCGGGTCGATTACTCGGGTTTTATATGTTATAAAATATATAGTATATAACTAATTTAGAGAAATGGTTATGATCGTATTCCTAATGTCTCTATCGATTTATTTCATTCTTCGATTTAATCACTTGTAGTTGATGTAGGGCGTTGGTAAAAAAGTATTTCAATTAAAAATCTATAATAATTCATATTTTAATTTTGCTTTTTTTAATTTTTAATGTAAATTTGTGATGTGGTTTTGAGGCACTTTCAGTGCTGATAATTAATTGGGAATTTGGTGTAATTCCAAAACAGTACCCGCAACTGTAAATTACCGAAAGGTTGATTAGCTCACTGGCCACTGTTTTTCAGGAAATGGGAAGGCACTAATTAAGGTAAAAGTCAGGAGACCAGCCATACGTATTATTAATGCTTTTTTACTTCGGGAGTTAGGTAAAAGAATTGGGCAAATCTTTCAGGTCAATTGATGAGTGTGTGGCTGTGCAGGCCTCCATGCAAATAAAAAAGCGTTATTTTTTTTAGCATTTTAGTTTAACCTTTTATGATAAATGAAATATATTCAACGCATTTTTATTTTGCTTTTTTTTACCCTGATCTCATGTAAGGGAGAAGATGCATTACCTGTTTTTGAGGTCGTCTTTGAGACCTTGGGCGGTACCGCTATTAAAAGCCAACGGGTTACCTCTGGAGAGCTGGCGGAACGCCCTGAAGATCCTGAAATGGATGAATTTATTTTTCAGGGATGGTATTTGGGGGAATCCCTGTATGATTTTGAACAGCCCGTGACGGAGGATATTGTGCTGAAAGCACGATGGTCCGGGAAAACGTATTGGGTGTCTTTTGATACGCAACAAGATTTTCAAATTGATGATGTCGAGGTGCTTTCCGGCCAATCCATAGCTGCTCCGGAAGTAGAAGAGGTTGAGGGATTTCAGTTTGCCGGTTGGATGTGGAATGACCTTCCCTATGATTTTAATGAACCGGTTTATGAGGATATTCACCTTATTGCTACATGGACGGCCATTTATACGGTGAGTTTTGAGGGGGCTGAAGTTGATGCGCAGTCCGTAATGGAGGGGGAAATATTAAGCCAGCCTGAAGACCCCGTCCAATATGCATTTACCTTTAAAGGATGGTACAAAGGAGAAGAATTATATGACTTTGATGCCCCGGTAACGGCGTCTTTTACTTTGAATGCGATATGGGAACGTGAAACTGCTCACCTTACCGGAAGCCCTTGGATTTCCGAAGTGTTGGATTTTCGTCCAGCTCCGGGACAGTTTATTAATAAGGTCGATGATGATCTGGCCTCGGCTAAGGCCAATTTACCGGGTGATTCGTATCAGTTTATTTCTTTAGGTACTTTCGGTGGAAATGTGACCTTTAAATTCGATCATCCTATTAACAATGGTGAAGGGGATGATTTGGCCATTTATGGTAATGCTTTCGAAAATAGTAGCGAGCCAGCGATTGTCATGGTTTGTCAAGATTTGAACGGTAATGGGTTGCCGGATGAGGATGAGCCCTGGTATGAATTGGCGGGAAGTGATCATTTTAAACCTGAAACCACGCAAAACTATGAAATCACCTACTTTCGTCCCGAAGAAGGTGCTGATACGCATGTGATTGCCTATACAGAAGTGATTGACGGAGTAAGTACCAATGGTGTGATGGATTTTAATGATGTCAAAATGTTCCATCCACAGCCCATGTTCCCAAAGATGTACCTGGAAAATGAGGTGACCTTTAAAGGAACCCTTTTAAAATCCAAGGCAGAGGATATCAATGCCAATGATCCTGATGCGGAATTTCCTTATTGGGTTTGTCCTAAATTTGACTGGGGTTATGCCGATAATGCTGGCTATGAGCAAACCGGCGTCTTGCAAGGGGCAGATTTGTTTGATATTGACAACGCCATTGATGGCGATGGTAATGGTGTGGCCCTTGTGCAGATTGATTTTGTACGGGTCTACACAGGAGTAAGAGATATTGCAGGTTGGTTAGGGGAATTGAGTCCTGAGATTGCCAAAGCTGCTGACCTGCACCTATTAATGAATGAACAGTAAACAACTAAACAGCTACGCTTTGTGACCTTAAAAGATAATGACCCGTCATTGGTCGTTCTTATATAGGTTTGGCCTGGGGGAAAATCCCTCAGGCTTTTTTTGCTGCTTTGGATGCGCTATATTTTGAATTGACAGGGTGGGTAGTTTTTATTTGGCTTGCTGGTGAGCATGTTTTTTTAATTATTTTTGAGTAGTGTCTGCTTGCTTAAAAAGCAGATAAACAGCTTCTTGAATTTAAGTTTTTTGTCACTGATGCGGCATTTAAAAAGGGGGGTATTTTGGGGTGTTTGTACGATCAAAAGGAATCCTGTTATTTAGTTTAAAAAAAAACGATATGCGCCCCTTTTTTTTATTGCTTTTAGGATGTTGTTGGTGGACTCAGGTTTATGCCCAGCAAGCCTCTGAAACTTTTTGTAATCCGGTAGATCTCGATTATCAGTATGGCGAGATCATTCCGATGGATCGGTCCAACTTTAAGGATCATCCACCAGTTATTGCCCGCGGAAGTGCTGATCCGGTTTTTATTAACAATGAAGTTGGCGGTCAGCATGAAGCCTATTATATTTTTTGTACTTCTGCCAGAGGATATTTCCGTTCTGAAGATTTAATAAAGTGGGAGCATATTGAGCCGACCCAAGAATGGCCGGTGAGTTATTTTAAAGGTAAAGAGCCTTCCACCTTTGAGGAGACTCTGGAAGATGGTACTACCGCTTTCTATAAAGATATGATTGCGCCAGCGGCGATTTCCGTAAAGGATACTTTATTTCTGATGGCTTCCAGCCGTAAGTTTAAAGCGCCGATTTTTTATAGTGTAAATCCGGCAGCAGGGGAGTGGGCGGTTTATGAGAAAAGTTTGGATTTTCCTCAGGGGGCGGATCAAAATCTGTGGGATCCGGGTTTATTTTATGATGAGCAAACAGCGGATTGGTTCCTGTATTGGGGATCCTCCAACCTGCACCCCTTGTTCGGTGCAAAATTGAAAAATAGTAAGGATCCGGAGCATCGCTGGGAATTGGATCGTTTTCAGAAATCCATGTTGTATTTGTATCCGGATCAGCACGGTTGGGAGCGCTTTGGTTATGATCATGAAAGGGAGCATTTTAAGCCTTATATCGAAGGAGCAGAAGTAGATTATCACAATGGAAAATACTACCTGACCTATGCAGGGCCGGGAACCAGCGAGAATGTTTATGGGAATGGCGTGTATGTGGGGGATTCTCCTTTGGGGCCCTGGACTTATGCCCCGAATAATCCGGTGGCCTATAAGCCGGGGGGATTCGCGGTAGGTGCCGGACACGGGAATGTTTTCCAGGATCGTTTTGGGAATTACTGGAATACGGGAACCACCTGGGTAGGGGTGAATTGGGTGTTTGAGCGTCGGATCATGATGTTGCCTGCCGGCTTTGATGCGGATGGTCTGATGTATGCCAACAGCCGCTTTGCTGATTTCCCGCATTTCGCCCCAACGGGCAAATGGGAACAGCGTGAAGATTTGTTTACCGGCTGGATGTTGCTTTCTTATAAAAAGCCGGTAAAAGTCTCTGCGCAATTATCTGAGGATTTGGGAGGAAATCAACTGACGGATGAAAATCCGAGAACCCTTTGGGTCGCAGGGAAAGCGCATCAGGGGCAGACGGCCATAATTGACTTGGAAGCCCTGCATGATGTCCGCGCAATTCAGATTAACTACGGTGACTATCTGCAACACGATTTAGCTTTGTTCCCTCCTCAGCCATTGCTTCAGGAATCTGCCGGATATAAAGATCGTGTGTATACACATTATAAGCTTTACACTTCCAAAGACGGGAAGCGCTGGAAGGAAGTGGCCAATAATCTTCAGGAGAAAAAACATCGTTCCAATCCCTATATTGAATTGGAGAAGTCAGTGGAGGCACGCTATGTGAAATTTGAAAATGTTTATTGTGCGAATGAAAATCTGGCCGTATCCGATATCCGTGTTTTCGGGCATGGTAAAGGGGACGCACCGGCTACACCGAAGAGCTTAAAAGTAAAGAGAGATCAGGATGAACGGAATGCTTTTGTGAATTGGTCCCCGGTGGAAGGAGCAGTGGGTTATAATATTCGTTGGGGTATTGAAGCGGATAAGCTGTATACTACTTATCAGCTTTGGGCAGATGCCCCTACGGAGAAGGAGATTCGAGCGCTGAACATTAAGCAGGATTATTATTTCGCGGTGGAGGCGTTTAATGAGAATGGGGTGTCGGCCTTGTCGGAGGTAATGTATTGTCCGGCAGGAGAAAGGTGAAACCATTAATTTTACGAATTAACGTTAAAGTATTTTTTTTTTTTTTGGCCACCAATTTCACAAATTTATAAGATTGCTTTAAAGGAAAAAGCCCGAGATTTTATTTCGGGCTTTTTGTTTGAATTGCGGTGAATCAAATATTATTAATCAATTATTCGTAAAAATTAGTGTCAATTTGTGGTTCCAAAAGTTTCGTTTTCCTGATATTTCTGAGAGGTTATTATCAATTAGTAGTTTTGTGTAGTAAGTAGGTGTTATCCAGCGGGTGTCAGGTGAAACCACTAATTTCACGAATTAATGCTAAAGTATTTTATTTTTTTTAGCCACAAATTTCCCAAATTTATAGGATTGTTTTTGTTTAAATCGCTGTTGATCAGACAGGATAATTAGTCATTGATTTGCTATAATTTGTGGTCGCTTCTTATTTACAAATTCATATTAATCACCAACTTCCCAATATGTTGCTTCTGTTGGAAAACTTCCTGTGCTTTGGTGATGTCTTTCAGCGCGAAGGTTTCCGCAACCAGGCCTTTGATCAAGCCCGATTCAATTACCCGCACCAAATTCGGAAAAACTTCTGGTTCCAGTACTGTGCAGCCAAACAGGCTTAAATCCTTCAGGTATACGGTGCGGATATCCATGGGTACTTCGGCTCCTCCTATGGCGCCTGCCACAGCATAGCGCCCTTTTGGCTTGAGGATTTCCAGTATTTCTGCAAAAGCAGGGCCGGCTACCAAGTCAATCACCACTTCAACGCTGCTATGACCAATGGCTTCGGTCAGGCTGTTCCCACGGTGGATAACCTGATCAGCTCCCAGATTTAAAAGATCCTGTGCTTTTGCCGCTCCTACCACTGCAATTACTTTTGCTCCCCGAGCTTTAGCCAATTGCACCGCAGCAGAACCTACGCCTCCGGAAGCACCCGTGATGAGTACGGTATCTTGGGCAGTCACCTGAGCGCGGGTTAATAAATTCTCCGCAGTGGAGTAGGAACATGGGAAAGAAGCCAGTTCCTGATCTGTCATTTCGGTATGGACGGCGAAGGCATGTCGGCCATCCACTTTGGTATATTGTGCAAAACCTCCATCACATTCCGAACCAAAATACCAGGCATGTTCCAAAGCTTCCCCGTTTACTTGCTGTAGAGAGGGCTCAATAATTATACGTTCTCCTAATCGACGTTCATTGATCGCTTTACCAATTCCCACAATATGTCCGCAAACATCGGCGCCCTGAATTCTTGGGAATTTGAGTGCTTCCCCGGACCAGCTGGCATCCTCTGCCTCTCCCTCGCCTTTGGAATACCAGGCAATGCGGGTATTGATATCCGTATTGTTGACGCCTGCAGCACTCACCTTGATCAGTACTTCATGATCGCCAATGGATGGGACCGGAATATCTTCCCGATACTCCAGTTGACTTTCATCTCCATGTCCTTTCAGGTAGACCCCAAACATTTTCTCTGGTATTGCTTCCATGTTATTCATATCATTGCGGTTTTTTAA
Organism: Persicobacter diffluens; assembly: GCF_036244895.1. NCBI lineage: Bacteria > Pseudomonadati > Bacteroidota > Cytophagia > Cytophagales > Persicobacteraceae > Persicobacter > Persicobacter diffluens. The sequence continues at coordinate 228,533 of NZ_BQKE01000003.1, read as the reverse complement.
TCTTATCTTTTTTGTGGCTGGTGCTCAGGAGCCTTTTCGGTATTACTTCTGCAAATAAACAAAAAGCAGAAGCGGTGCTGCTGCTTTTTGAATTATTTTTATCCCATGCTATTGGAAGCAGGCCTCGCCAAATTGGAGCAAATAATAGGAGTTGAAACATCCAGAAGGCGATGAAAAAAAGCTTGAAGTAAGTTAATCAACTTTGCGGTGCATCATTCCGCTTAAAGGAACCAGCCATCTACCAAAGCTTTATTTTCGGCATAAAATGCTTTGGCGCCTGGAACTTCACCCATGGTAGCGACTTTTCCCATCAGGTCATATAGTTTTTCTTCACTTAGATTAAAATTGGCGAAAAATTGAGCGGCTTCCGGCTGATCTTCTTTGAAACCCTGACGGGCAATAATGGTACATTCATCTTTTTGGTAAATCCCTTTTGGATCTTCCAGATATTTCAGATCAAATTGTGCCCATTTGTAATGCGGTTTCCAGCCGGTAATCACAATGGGAGATTGTTTTTTATAAGCTTTTTCTAAAGCGGCGACCATGGCCGGACCGGAGGAAGTAATTTGTTCCAACTCCAAAGCATATTCGTCTATGGCCTGTAAGGTTTGTGCATGAATGCCCGCGCCACTGCCAATACCAATGATTTTCCCTTTTAAGGCTTCTTTGTGATCATTCAGCTCTGTGATGGATTGTATATCCATATAGGCCGGAACTACTAATCCGGTGGTGCCATCATCAAATGATTTTCCGATGATGTCAATTTTTTCGCCGTACTGTTTCCAGTAATCTTTATGCGTGTTGGGTAACCAGGCATCCAGGTAAACATCTCCTTTGGAATTCTTTTTGGACAATTCCCCATAAATGAGGCCGGGCTCCAGGCTGGTAAGTTTCACCTCGAAGTCATGGTGCAGCAAAGCTTCATTGGCGAGATAACTCATGGCAATGGCCTCTGCCCAATTCCCATAAAGGATACTTACACTGGCTTTTTTTTCTTTATTTTCAGAGGTGCAGCCGCCAAGGCTAAGGGCCATCACCGCACAGAGCAGAAAGGCGATTAATTGAGTTTGATATTTCATATTGTTGAGAAAGGTGTACTTAAAAAAAAAGCATCAGGTCTCCCCAATGCTTTTTAGAATTATTTTTTTATGGGAGCTTAATTGAACCAGCCATCCACCATGGCTTTGTTCTCACTGTAGAATGCTTTTGCACCTGCTACTTCGCCCAATTCAGTTACTTTACCCATCAATTCATACAACTTTGCTTCTTCCAGTTTGAAGTTGGCAAAGAAAGTGGCAGCTACTGGTTTTTCCTCTTTGAATCCACGACGTGCAATAATGACTACTTCGTCCTTTTCATAAATACCCTTTGGATCTTCCAAATATTTCAGGTCGAACTGTGCCCATTTGAAGTGAGGTTTCCAACCTGTGATGATGATTGGCTCATTTTTCTTATATGCTTTTTCCAAAGACGCTACCATGGCAGGTCCGGAGGAAGTAATTTGCTCGAAATCCAATTCGTAATCTTTGATTGCCTGAAGGGTTTTGGCATGAATACCCGCGCCACTACCAATACCGATAATCTTTCCTTTGAATTCGTCTTTGTGTGCATTCAACTCTTCAATTGAGTTGATGTCCACATAAGCAGGCACTACTAATCCGGTGGTTCCGTTATCAAAAGCAGTCCCTACTTTTTCGATTTTAGCACCATACTGTTTCCAGTAGTCTTTGTGTGTGTTGGGCAACCAGGCATCCAGACAAACATCTCCTTTGGAGTTTTTCTTGGATAATTCTCCGTAAATCAAACCCGGTTCAAGGCTGGTTAAATCAACTTTGAATCCTTTTTCCTGTAAAGCTTCCTGTGCCAGATAAGTCATGGCGATACCCTCCGCCCAGTTTGGGTAAAGAATATTAACAGAAGGCTGTTCTTCTTTTTCTCCACCGCCACAGCTGGTGAAAAACGTAACAGCGGCCATCAGCAGCATCAGGCCTGTTTTTGTGAAAAGATTTTTCATGATGTTATGGTTATGCATTATTTTTTCCAAATGATTGGGTGATACGATCCAGGATGATAGCCAAAATCACAATGCCCAGTCCGGACTCAAAGCCTTTGGCAATATCATTTTGCTGAATTCCCTGATAAACCACTGCACCCAGTCCTTTTGCTCCTACCATAGAGGCGATCACCACCATGGATAGGGAAAGTAAGATTACTTGGTTGACCCCGGCTAAAATAGTCGGCATGGCCAGTGGCAATTGGATTTTGAATAAGATTTGGTTTTCCGTTGCACCGAAAGCGTAACCCGCTTCCACTACATCAGAAGGCACACTCTGAATTCCCAGAGCGGTAAGACGTACCGCAGGAGGTAGCGAGAAAATAACCGTAGCAATGACGCCAGGGGTATTCCCTACACTGAAAAAGAAAATGGCCGGAATCAAATAAACAAAGGCCGGCATGGTCTGCATCAAATCCAGTAAAGGGCGGATGATCTTGTTGGCGGTTTTATTTTTTGCCGCCACGATGCCCAATGGAATTCCACTTAACAAAGCAATGAAAGTAGCCACCAATACGAGCGTAGTCGTTTGGATAGCCTCTTCCCAATAGCCCATCAGATAAATGATGATTAAGCCAAAAAAAGTTCCGGAGGCAAGCCCTAATCCATCTTTGATTTTGGCTTTTTGCAATCCTTCTTTACCTGTTTTAGCAAAATAAGACAGGCCAGCTACCAATATAAGCATTAATGGGAATGGGATGGCCAGCAAGAATGTGTTCATTGCTTCCACCGTCCAGGAGATGGCATCGTCCATGGCTCCCCAGATGAAATACAAATTCTCTTCCAGGAATTCGATCCCGGCTTTGATGTATTTACCGATAAATATTTTTTTCTCCATCTTATTGCTCGTTTGCCTGATCTTTCATTTCCTTGATCTCCGCCTTGTCGTATTTGGTAGCCTCAATGATCAGTGAAGTCTGGGTCACAACGCCCAGCAATTTATTACTGTCTTTGTCCACTACCGCCAAGGGTGATTTTGTGCCAGTAATCAAAGGCAACATCTCTTCCACGGTATATTCCGGATAAACACTCGGTACATTGGTTTTGATGATGTCTTTGATGCTTTCTGCCTTTGCTTTGGAAGCTTTTAAGGCATCATTCAACCAGACAAAACCCAGGAAGGATTTTTGTTCATCCACCACGGGCAATACATCAATTCCGGCAGCACGCATTTTTCTAAGTGCTCCTTCCGGGCCGTGGTGTTTGACGTTTACTTTGGATACTTGTTCAAACATTAAGGTGCCGGCGGTGATCACGGTCTTTCGGTCAATCTTTTCCACGAAAGCCTTGACATAATCACTGGCTGGATCTGTCAGAATTTCTTCTGCCGTTCCCATTTGCTCAATCACCCCATCTTTCATGATCACGATACGGTCGCCAATCTTGATGGCTTCATCCAAATCATGCGTAATGAAGACAATCGTCTTCTTCAGCTTGGCCTGAATGCTCAGTAGCTCATCCTGCATATCGGATTTGATTAGCGGATCCAAAGCGGAGAACGCCTCATCCATCAGCAATACTTCCGGATTATTGGCCAGGGCACGTGCAAGACCCACACGCTGCTGCATACCGCCGGAAAGTTCGGAAGGTAACTGCTCTTCATAGCCTTTCAGACCTACGGTTTCCAGTGCTTCCTGCGCAGATTGAAGACGACTGCCTTCTTCCTCTCCACGGATCTCCAATCCGAAGGCGGCATTTTCCAAAACCGATCGGTGAGGAAGAAGTCCAAATTTTTGGAAAACCATACTCATCTCCGTTCGGCGAGTCTCCAAAAGCTCTTTGTTATTATCTCTGGTAATGTCATGGCCATTTACAATCACCTTACCTGAGGTAGGTTCATGCAATCGGTTCAGGCATCGTAGTAGAGTCGACTTACCTGAGCCCGAAAGCCCCATGATAACGAAGATTTCGCCCTCATAAATTTCAAAGTTCGCCTTATTCACCCCTACGGTGCAGCCCGTTTTTGACAGAATATCCGCCTTGCTGGCAGATTTCTCCAGCATCCGCAAGGCTTTCTTCTTCTGATTCCCAAAAATCAGGGTCAGGTCCTGCACCTGTAGTTTAATGTTTTTATTTTCATCCATAGTTCAGGATTTAGAAATAGTATCCAACGTTTATGTTAAAACGAAAGGTCCAGTCTGCATCAGGGTTACCGGCACCTAAACCATCGGTCCAGTCAGGGCCTAACCAAGGTTGGTTTTTTCCGGCAGCTAAGTCAATATAGGTGAAAACGGATCCGGCGGTTACTAATACTCCGGTTACGTTTTGGTAGGCATCTGCGAAATCTTCTACGGTTTTGTTCATCCAGCCGAAGTCATTGTAGAACATCAATGAGGATACCGGCCCCCATGCTACTGGCTGAGTGTAGGCGATGCCTGCAGTGTATAGAGATGCCTCTGCTGCTACCAAATAAGGCGCACCATAAGCTCCCATGGCAATCAGGTCTTTGGAATCCGTGTCCGGGCCAGCGGTATTATAATTGTAGTGAGATGCCTGCGCTTTGAAGTTAAAGCGTTTCCAGTCCATCATATAGTGCAGGGCTACGGCGTAGTGGTCACCCATTTCTTCCGTATCCAGGTTGTAAATACCACCGTACTGTACAGAACCACCGATTTTGTGCTTACTTTCGCTCCCTTCAATATTATAGGAAAGCTTACCATTGAAGGTATTGGCTTCTTTGTTTCGGTACTGCAATCCGTTGCCCAGGTCAATCGAACTTACATCGTAAGCATATCGGCTGTTGTCCAGGTCGGTCCCATCTCCAAAGGTTAATTCTTCCGCATTTTTAAAGAAGGCAATGTCGTATTCCCACTTTTCGCCTTTATGGCTGTATTTAAAACCCATGTCGTGGTCATCTTCCAAACCAACATAATAATTGATGGAGAAGAACCAGTTGTTGGAATTGTAAGTGGTGTTTCCAAAAGGCACCTGGGTTAAACCTAACTGGATTTCATTCACTTCAGAAAGATCATAGGCCAACCAACCCTGCTTTAGCATAGCACCGCCAAAGGCCGAAGAGTAAAAACGGTATTCGGCGTCTAATCGGATGCCTTTGTAGGAAGCCTTGGCATTCAAACGAAATACATCCATTCCGAACTCACCGCCCTTTTTCTGGTGGTCGGTTTTCCAGTTGGAGTAATTGTAATTAAAGCGTAAGGCACCGCCAACATGCAATTCAGGCTTGTCCTGAGCAAAACTCAGGATAGTGGTCAATAAAAAGAGAAATAAGAATGGTAATGATTTAAAATTCATATAAATAATTAATGTTGGTTTACAAAAAAGAAAATGTAAACCAAATGAACATATGCGCTGATTCCCGTGGGAAAGGTGTTGTTTAACCACAGGGGTTCAACAAAAATTGTATAAAGAATAATTTGTTAAAGGCGAAAAAAAACAACATTATTCCCTTATGGGTGAAAAATTTTTTTGGAAATTTTCAATAAAAAAAATCCAATTGCCACGGTTTCTTCATGGCAGAAGGGATGATTGTGCTGCTGATGAGAATTATGATAATACATAATGTTCGCCAAACGTCATCAAAGGTCTTTGTTCTAAGACCGAGGGGCTATAAATGGATAATGACTACTAGGTTTGATAATAATTTTATCATTTTTCCGATGACTGGCGCAAAAGTAGTAAATATTTTTTACAAAAAATTTTCTCAGGACAAAATAATTACAAAGCTGACAATAATCATATTCCAATTAAATTCTCTATTTTTGTACTTTAAAAGGTCATTTTAGTAGTAGACAGTACATGAAAATATTTGCGGACAATCTGAAATTTTTAAGGAGACAGGCAAAATTGAGCCAGGAGCAATTGGCTAAACAAATTGGATTAAATCGCGGAAATATAGCCTCTTACGAAAAAAGTACTGCAGAGCCTAAAATCGAAAATTTAGTTCGCATCTGTAAATTCTTTAATGTTGAAATTATTGACATCCTTGAAAAGGATTTTACCAATATTGCGGCAATACAGGAAGAGTTGGAGAATATTGAAGGGCCCAAATCTGAGGTAGCTTTGGGGGAAGGAGAGGCTCGGGAGCATATGATCACTGAGCTGATTGATAATAAAAAACGAATGGAGCGATTCATTAGCCAGTCCGATGATATGCATAAAATTCTAGAGGGCTTTCGTCAGTTTCATAGATTTAAAATGGCCAACCATAAATTGATCTCTGACGATGTGAAGAAAATGGCAGATGAATATGAAAACCTGATGGAGGTGATGGAAGCTTTGTTAGCCTCGAATCGTGAGCTGATCCAGTGGTTGGGCAAAGAGGGCAATTCTTGATAAATCTCTGCTGCTGATTTTTTAGGATAGGAATAAAGGGGTTGTTAAGGGGGAGGCAAAGCTCGAATTTCAGGATTTAATACTAATTATAGTGTGATTTTCGTTTTTGTCGTAAGCAAGGATCAGCATCAATGGGCTATTGATTTCAGGATTAGATTTTGTCTATTTCTCGGCTGTTTTTGCTGTAAATTGGTGTGGTAAATAATTGACTTAGGTACTGTCTAAAAAAGCAATTTTTTGAATTGAATTATTTTAATATATTTGAAATTCAAAGGAGGCGTTTACGTCTACCTTCTGTAGCTGTCTTTTTTTAAGGCAGCTACTTCCATTTTAAGGGGGATTATCCCTTTTATTATTATCTTCAGGTTAAATCCTAAAGATTGTTATTGGCAAGCCTATAGTTGTTCTTAGGGATTGATTATCGGATCAATGGTTAAAGATTGCCGATTGCTTCTATGCCCGCCCGTAGATGGGGGCACTTCCCGTTTTTCCTTAGGCAACCTTCTGTTCCACGATCAATTGACTTGGATCGCCTTCGACTGTCCTGGCACAATTTCGATGATATTGATTGTCATAAGGCTGTTCATTGTGCCAGAGGGTATACATTATCCTTAATAATTTGGACTGCACGGCCACATACCCTTTCATTTTGATATTTGTCTTTTTATAGATCCGTTCCTGAAGCGCTTTAAATGCGCCCTTTTCATGCTTAACGACATTCAATGCTGCCATATGTAGAATTCTTCTAATGTGTGAATTTCCCTTTTTACTGATTGAAGTCCTTCCCTCTTTTTGACCAGACTGATTTTCCTGAACATCATATCCTGCATAGCTGGTAAGTTGCCGTAGGTTTTCAAACAACAAGAATCCGTTAGTTTCTGCAATTATGGTAGCTGCTGTGATGGGGCCGATCCCTTTGATGGAAGTTAAGAATTCGGTTTTTCGGGCTAATTCTGAATCCTTCTGAACCACTTCTTTAATCTGCTCTCTGCACTTAGAAATTTGTGTTTCTATCGCATCAATCGCCTCTTGCAGGCATTGCTGGGCATCTTCGACAATGATCATCGTGTGCTTGGCATGCTCCATTCTATTTTTCAAGCTTGTTTCTACCTTTAGCAAATCTTCCAATAAGCGGGTACGTTCCCTTAGCTGGTAGAGGCCTTTACTCATCGGCTCCCATTCTTTCAAATGTTGAAAAGCACCCATGAAGGCCAAACCTTTGGCGTCCATTTTATCATTCTTAGTTTTATGCCCGATGCTTTTCATATAGGATTTTGCCCGATTCGCCAGTACAACACTCACACGGTGCGAATTCAGATTTAAGTACCAGGCGAGCTTCTCATGGTAATTTCCCGTGGCTTCCATGACAAAGCTTAAAGGCAAATCCAATTTACATTTCTTAGCAGCCCACGAAACTAATTCATCAAAGCCTTTTTCCGTATTTTTAAATTTTCTACTGCCTAAAACCTTTGGCTCACGATCCGAGAAACCTAAAACCAGGCTGACCTTAAAATCTGATTTGGCGATATCAACGCCTGCTACATACTTGATTTCCATAGTCCTTTACGATTTAATAAATACTCAATTTGTCACCAATCTTCATCGTCTTTTCTCATGATTGATACTGAATCGAGGGCAAGTTCCCACGTTCTTAGGTACTGTTCTAACTCTAAAGCTTGGGCAAAAAGGGGATTTCCTAAATTGCTAGATTGACAATAATGCCATCTTTTGAGCGTATGTTCTTACTCCTTTTTGCTGACAAGCTATAATATAATGAAAATTGAATTATTTCGTTATCTGCTTTATAGAAGTCAAGATATGAGAGCGTGTTTAAAAACACAGCATCCAGTTTTAAATTATTGATAGCGATTTTGGATTATTGCTCAACAATAATGCTGCTATTCTCTAAATATAATCGGGTATCGTTTCTGGAATTCAAATTTTTGCTGCGAATTTTGGCTTTTAAACACGCGCTAAATTTTGCCTTGAATATTCGCGTTAAATGGGGTGAACTTCTCATTTAACCGGAATTATTCATGCTTCAATCCTCGTTTAGCTGCTAGGCGGAAAAAATGAAGGAATAGTTTCTTATTTCGAGTTTTTTCCAACGAAGCAGATGAATGAGGAGAAGGCAAGCTTGTCCAAATTTGGGCTATTGATAATTCGATAAAACTAACCAGAAAGCACTGAAATATAGGTATTTATAGTGGTTCACTAAATTTAGCGGTGAATAATTCGGGTTAAATTAGCAGGTAGAAATTTGATTCCCTTGAGCAAATCTTGAAAATCAATCCTGTTCTCTTCATCAAAGCCAAAAAAAGAGTTCTGCCTCATCAAGAAACAAAACTCCGGAACGCTGTATAATTTTAAATCACCCCTTATGATAGGGATGAGATTTTATCGCTTAAAAAAAGGTTTTGCCTTCTCTTCAAAAAAGCTAACCATCGCAGCATTTTCTTGATTCAATTCCAGAAACTCAATATTGCAGTTTTCCGGTAGGTGCGCCTTCATTATCGGGCCGGCAAGATTGGCGATTTTTTCCAGATCCCCTTCATGTTCCAGAGCCAATAGCCAATGGGGAAATTCTTCCTCTTCCTTCGTGTAGTAAACGGCAAGATAGGCGCGAATACCTTTTTCATTCTGAAGCATGAAAGAGAGCTTTTCCTTCATCCCTTCCGGTATATCTTTAGGAATTCCGATGCGCACCTGATCATCCTCATCGGCTTCCATTTGCACTTCCTGATGTTCACCGAAAATTTTCCCGGCCAGCAGGTCTTCAATCTCCAAAGGTAACATTTCCTTACCAATATCGGAGAAAGGGTTCAGGATGAAAGTGGTCTTAGGCAACATCTCATGAAGGTCTTTCACCGACATCGGCATAAAATTGACCTTGTCAATAAAGTGATCGCCCTCCATGATACGGTTCGGAGAAGTGAAGATGGGTAAGCGGCCATCGCTAAATGTCAGTAGGTTGATTTGCTCACCTTTGGCCACTTGTTTGGGGCTTTCTTGCTGTTTTTTCCCAAGGCCCGTTATGACCAACACTTCGTTTTCCAGCAGATCCTGATAAAATTGATTGATATATGATTTGTCTTTCGCCGCAAGGATCAAGCTTTCCTCTATTGGGAATTGATCATTAGGAAAAGAAGACTGGTGATCTTTCATTCAGATAAAAAATTTATGCGTAGGCCAAATTTAAACATTATTTTTTTATTTACGCTTATTGCCACCCGGGGTTATCGGCTTGGGATATTCCTGGGCAGCATTATAGTGCATTAAACGATTTAAAATCAGCTCTTTTATATCTCTTTCTTTTATTTTTATAAAATGAAAATTAATCCGAATTATTCACCATTGGGTTAAGGAAGTTGCGCTAAAAATGCTTTTTATCAGTATGTTTTGGGTGATATTGAGGACTTGTAATAAACCTAATGGGGCTTAGCTTTCCCCTTCCTTATTCCTTAGCTTGCTTGGAAAAAACCAGAATAAATTACTATTCCTTCCTTTTTTTCCGCCTTGACATTAAGCGCATGTTTAATAGCACACTATCCGGCTGCAAATTCAAATTATTGGAAGCGATACTTCAATTTTCGCCACGAATTTTGGCTTTTAAATACGCTCTAGGCCATTTGTATATCAGTTTTTTATTCCTTATCAATGGCGATAACGATGGCCAGGGTATTTTTCTGAGGGCTGTTGGCCACTATGCTGACCTGCTTCCCTGCCGAGGATTGGAAATCCGTGATGATTTCATTTTGTAAAGCATTTTGGATTTTATCTTCAAAATCATTTCCCTTGGCCTGATTAAAGGCGTTATTCAATTGCTTATAGTTTAAGGCTTGTTTACTTACAATGATGGCCATTTTATCTTGTCGGCCTAAATCATCCAATTCCATAGAATAATCTCTTGGGAAAAGTCGCGTTCCCACAATTCCGCAATAGGCAGAGTGCTTTTCGGTATAAGGAAAAAGGACATAGGAGCTGCCATCGGTTTCCTGACCGAAAACATAGGTATAGCAATCCAGATTATTGGTGACCTCTATTTTAAATAAAGTGCCCGGAGTTAATGGGCTTTGGGTCCGGTAGGTAAAATCATTTTCTTTTGTGAGAGGGATGTATTGTTTTTGTGTATTAAGGAGGAGGCCGATTCGCATTTCAAATTTTTCAGGATTGTCAATCCTCCGCCCCATGGGAAAGAGGGCGTAGGCTTCTTTGGTGAAATACATAAAATCTCGATAGCTCACCCAGGCCAGGCCATTATTGCCCCAATCGTCACCCCAGCTGTTCATAATTTGGAAAGCGCCTTCTCCATCCATTTCGTCATCATAGCCAATCACTGCCATGGCGTGGCCTCCAAATCCGGCCATCTGATAGTCGCGCTCTTGAGGGGTCCATTTATTTTTGCCTTTCATATCCGTCATGAAGCTGCCGCCCACCATCATTCCAATGACCACAGGAGCGCCCTGGGCAAGGTTCTGACGGATACCGTTCAAATCAAGTGCCTGCACGTTATCTCCTTTAGTCAGCCGGTTGAATCCCTTCATTTTAAATTGCCCTGCCTGCTGGATCAAAGATTGGTCCGGCATATTATTACAATTTTCATCCGTATAGGCAAAGTCACTGTAGGGGACGGAGCCTTGTTCTGTCATTTTTTCCATGGCCCGGATGATATAGGAACCCTGACAGCCCTGTAGTTTTATCTGGTTGTATAAAAAAGAAGGGCTGAATCGCACGGTGTTGGGATCTTTTCCGCTGGCGGAACTTTCCAATATGGTGCGGGCCGCATAGGCACTTGACCAGGCTACGCAACTGCCTTGTTGCCCCTGATTCAATCGTTGAGGAGCGTATTGTGCAAGGCTCACTCTTACCGGTAAAGGGTTGGAAGGATCATTAATAATGGGCTCATAAATTTTGGCCCGGTCAAATTGCACAGGATCAAGTGTAGCGCCAGTTGAGAATACCATGGAAGCCACATTGACTGCAGTTTCTTTCCCCCCGAAGAAATAAATGGCCCCAAAGATCAATAATAGCGGGATTAATAACTTTGGATTCCGAATTAGCAAGGGCAGTAACATGGAGATGATTCCCCGTCCTCCGCCGGACCTTCCCCGGTAATTCCCTCCTCCGCCTGAGTTATTGGGTTGATCCGGGTCTTTACGCATTCTTATGGGCATAGCAGTTGATTTTGATTCTCATTAGGATAAAGCTTTAGTGGGCGGGGCTGTTTGAAAAAGAGGGGGGATTGACGTCTTTTTGAATCTTTTTTTTGGCGAATTGCGGTTTATCCCGGATTATTCATGCTACATCTTCTTTTAGCGGGGAGCCTGTCGGATTATGAGTGGTTTCATAAAAATCTATAAATATTACTTCGACAACTTATTTCGAAAAGAGGTCAACATGGATAATAAAGCTTTTAAAATAGGTTTGCCAGGAGTCCTCTTCAATGCTGTCTCCGAATGATATTTCGTTTAATAGACTAAATAGGTGTAAAGCCGAGAGGTGGCTGGGAGCTGGAAGGGGAAGTTCCTGTTTTGAGATTTTGCTAACAAAGCAGTTGTCTGAGGAAAAAGCAAATCATCCAAATGTGGGCTACTTAAAATCAAAGAGCTATGCCCAAAAGTGGTGTTCAGGAGGTCGAAGTTAAGCGGCCTGTTTGATCTCTTCGCCGTCTTTAAATTTAACTTCTCTGATTACTTTTTCAATGGTTTTATAGCCCCGTATTCGATTCCAGTTTTTCTCCGCACACATGCCGAGTTTGAATATCATATGGAGCATTCCGTCCCGATCCAGGCAACCCTTTGATCGCTTCGTACGATGTCTGATCGTCCCAAAAGCGGACTCTATCGGATTGGTGGTTCGGATGCTTTGCCAATGTTCGGCGGGAAAGTCGTAAAAATTCAGCAATTCATCACGGTCTTTTTGTAAACAAATTACAGCTTTCGGATACTTTGCTTCATAAGTGTCTATGAATAAGTCAAATGCTTTATCTGCTTCATCTTTGGTTTCGGCCACCCATATTTGATGGATTTTGTCCTTAGCCTTTTGTTGAGCCGATTTGGGAAAGCAATTCAAAACATTGCCGGTTTTATGCATCCAGCAACGTTGTGCCTTTGTTTTGGGGAACTCTTCTTCTAGTGCTGCCCAAAAGCCCAGCGCCCCATCACCAATCGCTAATTTAGGCGCATTCATACCGCGGTGTTTCAGTTCGAGTAATACCTCTTTCCAGCTTTGTTTTGACTCTCTGATCCCATCTTCAATCGCTAAAAAATGCTTCCTGCCTTGACCGTCAACTCCAATAACGACCAGTGCACAAAGTTTATCATCTTCCTTCCTCAGACCACTGTAGATGCCATCAACCCAAATATAAGCCCACTCTCTATCTTCTAAAGAGGCTTTTCGCCAGACATCGTATTCCTTTCCCCATTCTGTTTTTAAACGGGAAATAGTGCTAGAAGACAAACCGCTGGCTCCGGGGCCTAAGAGCGCCTCTAAGGCATCATTCATTTCTCCTGTTGAAATCCCCTTGAGGTAAAGCCAGGGTATCGCAGCCTCCAGGGATTTCGATTTTCGAACATATGGCGGAACCAGAACCGATTGGAATGAAACCGGGGCTCCTGTTTTGGAACGAATCTTTGGAACTCTGACCGTTACGGGGCCAATACCTGTCTGAACTTCTCGTTCCGGCAAATGACCGTTTCGGACTACTGCGGCTTTTCCATCATCAGTTTTAAGGTCGCGGAATTGCTTTAAATATTCCTCTAACTCCGCCTCAACCGCAAGGCGTATGATTTCTTTAGCTCCCGCCCGAATCGTCTCTGTTAATAGATCGTGAGTTGTTTCCGTAATCGGTGGGATTTGATTAATTTCGCTCATGGTGGCAAATTTTTGGTTAGTTTTTTATTCGCATTTAAATCAACCAATTTTGCCGCTATTTTTCAACCCCCAAACACCACTTTCGGGCATATCTCAAAATCAAAGAAAAGTTCCTGTAATGATCTGATTATAAGCTTACTTGACTTGATTCAATAAATTTATCAGTGAATAATTAGGCTTAAAGCATAGTAAATTTTATTGAGCTACTTCATAGGTTATTATATATTGATTCTGTTTTGATAAAACATATTTTTCCCTTTAGGGGCGATTTTCCTACGTTTAGCCTAAACCAATTTTTTCATAGATTTAGAAAATGAGATGAACAATTCAAGCTCTTAAATCAAGTAATTCTTTTTACTGAAAGATAAATCTTTAAATATTGGAAGTTTCGAAGAGGGCTTTGATTTTTCTACCGCTTCGGTAATATTGGATTTAATGCAATGCGTAATCGAGCTGGTTGAGCTTTGGCGCAAGGCAAAGGGGAGCCTATCACTAATTGTCCCTGCATCTGGATCGGGTATCAAATTGTCAGGGTGTTAGTGTTCGGATTAAGGAGAGGATGGCAACAGTCCATGGATTTCTAAACCAAAATTCCCTTTCCCTGCTGAAGGATCTCCTTAAGGGTATCTTTTGAGCTAACAATATAGGTGTAATTGGTGCAAAACCTCGTCTTCTTTAGGATTTCTTTGTTCTGAAAACACTAAAGAATAAGGCTCCACCAAAAATCAACAGAAAGCCCAATATTATGGTAAGCCCTTCGTTGTTAGCCAGGGCCGGCCGGGTATTCATGACACGATTTAAACAAAAGGCCAGGAAAAATATGAAACCAGAAAAAAATAAAAATTGAAAGCGAGACATAAAAGTAATGGTTGATGTGATCTTGTGCTTTTAATTTAAAAAATAGTTCAATAAATGAAAATAAATATCCGATGATATTTGTGTAAATAGTTAAAATTTAGTCAGATAAGGTATGATTAGGCTTTGTGTTGATTCAAATATTTATATTTGATGAAGATAATGAAAATAAACATGGAGCAAGTCGTTGTTGCTGATGTATAACATTGTTTCCTTTCGATAATTCCAAGAAGTCGGCTGGTAATCCACTGCTTATTAGGGAGTTGTGGGTTTGGTTTTCTTTTAATTCAAAGGGTTAATATTCAGTCTCTTACTATATAAGTGAAGGCATAAGGATTTAAACAAAAATAAAATTTATAGTCAAAAAAAAATCGCCTCTCCATGATAGAAAGGCGATTTTTATAGGTTTTATTTTTTCTTTTCCAGTTCAAATACTTTCGATCGGAGGAAGGTTCTGATCTCATCAGGCTTGTCCATATTTTGAATCACTTCAGCAGGAATCGGGTCTCCAATACTGAATCTTACATCCTGATGTGACTTTTTGAAAAACTCCGAGGGAATGGCTACTGTCCTCAGCATTGGGTGAATTTTCCCCAGAAAGTGAAATAATGGACTGTTGTAGCCTCCAAAATGAATAGGGATTACGGGTACATTGGCCTTCTTAATCAGACGCATGGAAGATAAGCTCCAGGGGCGGTCCGTTACTTCTTTATTGCCATCATAGGTAGTGGCCACTTCTCCTGCCGGGAAAATACCGATAGGATGCCCGGCCTCTATCCTTTGCAGGGACCTTTGAAAAGCGCCCATGCCTGACTTTCTGTTTTTCCCTTCGAAGGGGTCAACAGAAATAAAGCAGTCTTTCAGCGGCTCCATCATCGAAAGCAGATAGTTCGCGATCACTTTATAATCCTTACGCTTTCTGCCGATCACCGCGATGATCATGATGCCATCTAAAAGCCCGAAGGGGTGGTTGCTGACCGTAATGAAAGCCCCCTCTTGTGGGATTTTAGCCATTTCTTCCTCTGAAAATACCGGATTGGTCTTATTGTAATCCAGCGCCGCATTCATCAAATCAATGCCGGCAGCGGGATAGCAACTGTCATAGAGCTTGTTCAGGTCTTTGATTTTGGTCACCTTCATCACCCACTTAGTGAGCCATAAAGGAAGCTTCATGCTCTTTTGAACTTCGGCGGTTTTTATGATTTCGTGCTGCATCGTTCCTGCGCTAAGGTTTTAATTTTTTTGCTCAAAATAAAAAAAGGCAAACCCAAAATGGATATGCCTTTTCGTGTCTTCAAGAAAATGTGGGCCCTGCTGGATTCGAACCAGCGACCCCCTGCTTGTAAGGCAGGTGCTCTGAACCAACTGAGCTAAGAGCCCTTTGTTGAGACAAGGGATGCCTTGTCTTTACTTGGGAGACAAGACGAATCTTATCTTTTTTTTGAGACAGAGAATGTACTGTCTCAACGAACCGACAACAAACAAATTGCTGCGGAACAGTCGGGGTGGCAGGATTCGAACCTGCGACCTCCTGCTCCCAAAGCAGGCGCGATGACCGGGCTACGCTACACCCCGTGGCGGAGAGTGGGGGATTCGAACCCCCGGTACCGTTTCCAGTACGTCAGTTTAGCAAACTGGTGGTTTCAGCCACTCACCCAACTCTCCATTGGTTTTCAAGAAAAATCTCGGTCGGGGTGGCAGGATTCGAACCTGCGACCTCCTGCTCCCAAAGCAGGCGCGATGACCGGGCTACGCTACACCCCGCAAAAGTATCCGAAGATACTTTTTTATTTGTTCGTCGGGATGACTGGATTCGAACCAGCGACCCCATGCACCCCATGCATGTACGCTACCTGACTGCGCCACATCCCGAACTAGGCTACAAATATAGGCCTAATAATTTCAAAAAAACAAGGGAATTACCGGAGCCAAAAGGCAATGAAGATTATCAAGCGCAATAAAAGACGAAAAATCACCTACTTAGGTCGAAAAAAAAAGATAAATTTTTTTCAAGAAATTCTGGCAAGAAGTAATAAGGCCTTTTCAGAGGCGCCTTTTGTTAATTGTTTTGCTCCGGCTAGCGGATACATTCAGCATTTTCTTTTTTTGTTGGATGATATTTTCTTTCCCGTTAACTTCCCCTTTTCAAAAACTCTATAATCCCATGGCGAAGTTTATGATTGGAATTGACCTTGGAGGCACCACTACGGATTTGGTGGCATTCAAGGGGGATAGGATGTTGGCTCCCGTAAGTGTTAGGGCTT
The DNA here is from genome assembly GCF_036244895.1 of Persicobacter diffluens. NCBI lineage: Bacteria > Pseudomonadati > Bacteroidota > Cytophagia > Cytophagales > Persicobacteraceae > Persicobacter > Persicobacter diffluens. Next base: position 212,195 of record NZ_BQKE01000003.1, on the reverse strand, counting down.
CGGATCCCATCACTAGTGCGGCAGGGGCTTTGGGCAAATTTATTCAACAGGAAGGGCTTAGTCTGGCAGATGTGGCCGGGGTGGGTATGACGGGCGTAGGGTCTACTTTTTTCACGGATCATCTCCTTGGCTTGCCGTTGCAGAAAATCAGTGAGTTTGAAGCTATTGGCCGAGGGGGACAGTTTTTATCTAAGGAATCAAAGGCTTTAGTGGTGAGTATGGGAACCGGAACCGCTTTGGTTCGGGTAGACGGGGCTCACATTGATCATGCCGGGGGGAGTGGTATTGGAGGGGGGACCTTGATGGGACTTTCCCATAAAATGCTCGGCATTTCCGATTTGGATTTACTTCAGGAATTAGCTGAAAAAGGGGATCTTAGAAAGGTGGATTTATTGGTCGGTGATATTGTTAATGGTAATATTGATGGCCTGCCGGATGATCTGACCGCCTCTAATTTTGGGAAATGTAAAGATTCCGCTAAACCCGAAGACTTTGCTTTAGCGATATTGAATATGATATTTCAATCTGCCGGGGTATTAGCCAATGCCCACGCCATGGCCTATGATACCAATAAAATTATCCTAACGGGAAAATTGCCTACGCTTGGTTATGCTGCCTCCGTTTTTGATAAATTGTCTCAGCTTTATGGCCGGTCTTACATCGTCCCGAAGCATGCGGAAGTGGCTACAGCCATAGGTGCTGCAAAAATTGTGGGACAAAATTAAAGGCCACCTGACGGGGAGTCAAGGCGACCTTTACTAGGGGGAGATTATTATTTTTATTTTCCGATGAACCAGGCGAAGGTGAGCCCGAAATCAGAAAAGGTTGGAGAAACGGTCGTTTCAATATTTACTCTTTCTGAGATGAAATAGGTTACACCTGGTCTTAAATTAAAATATAAACCATTTTTTGTACCCTCCTCTCCCGAAGGATCGTTTTGTGCGAAGCCCAGGGAAGCCTTACCTACCAAACCAAGTGCATTAGTAAACATCAAATAATATCGTACGTTGCCACCAATTTTAAAGGTTGAATTTGAAAAGTCTGTATCTCTGTAAACGAATTCCCCGCCTACGGCAAAGTTGTTAAATAAGAAATAATTGATTTCCATTAAGAATCCAAATTGATCAACCGAACCGGGTTCAATAGCTAAATTTAAATCCATTCCTAACCTTAGGCTACCTGCCGTGATACTGGCGTTGGTGATATTTTCAATCTGGGGTACACTGTTTTGTTCCTCTTGTGCCCATGCAGACATGCTCAATATCAAGCAGCTAATTAACAGTAGTATAGGTTTCATAAAATTCTATTTGATTTTGCTTAAAAAATAGAATTGAAAAGGATTTGTTTGAGGCAAGGATGAAAAAATAATTATTTGAAAAGGTCTAATAATGAATTGATTAGCTAAAGATGATGTGTAAAATATTTCTTTGAAATAGTCAATTATTTAGGTGGCGTTTTTATTCCTCAAAAAGCCGTTTTATTTTGTGGCCTGAATCAGTTGGATATTATGTTGAGATTGAAAATTTTCCTTTTTTCTTTATTTCTTATTGGATATAGCCAAATTTCCATGGCGCAGGTAAAGGTGGGATATGTTGATGTGGATTTTGTATTGGAACACCACAATGGCTTTAGTTTGATTCAGGCCGAGTTAGAATTATTTAAACGTCAGATTGCAGAGAAAAGGGCAAAGAAGATGCAGGAGTATCAGGAGGCCATTATTAGCTTGGAAAAATACCGGGAGACCTTCAATGATAGTATTGTGAAAACCAGAGAAGCACAGGTGGAGGAAATGCGTAAGCAACTCATTGCAATGGATGGTAGTACCCAAATGGCCATTATAGAAAAAGAGCAATCCTTGTTTCAGCCGGTGTATAATAAGGTGGACATTTTTATTAAAGATATCGCCCAAAAAGAAGGATTTACCCATATTTTTACTGCCAAGGTGCGGGGGACGGTTTTTATGTTGAGTGGAGCAGAGGAATATGACCTGACGCAGGAGGTGCTCGAGAGATTCTAAAATAAATAAAAAAAGGCCTTCTCAAAAGTAAAGTCCGGTCTTGGAGAAAAGCATATTTTAAAACACGCTCTTAGGAGGGTACTTGCATTATAGACAAAAAAAGAGGCTATCTCGATTTATGAGACAGCCTCTTTTTTTGCGCTTGTTCCTCCAAGCCTTTAGTGTTGATGTAGCTTTTTGTTGATTCTGTGTAGGGAGTCCTGAATCCATCCAAGTCCTCCAGTAAAACAAATCAGCAAAAAAATGGTGAGCGCGAGAAATCCTAAAAATTTAAAAACTACCATCTCTTTAAAAATTTATGTTGTACACTAATATCCAAAATTAGACCTGATCTACACATGTCCATTCTGGACATTTCCTTGTTTATTTTATATACGATGCTAGCCTGAACCTGGACTTAGGATTTTGCGCTGTTGGCACTATTTACCACAACATTTTTTATATTTTTTACCACTGCCACAGGGGCAAGGTTCATTTCGCATTACCCGATCGCTTTTGGCTTTTGGATTGATAGCTCCGCCAACATAATACCATTGCTCGTCACGTTTTTCAAAAATTGAACGTTCATGGTGTTGTTTGGTTTTTCCTGCGTCTTTATAGTAGGCCTTGAACTCCACTACGCCCTCATTTTCTTCCGGACCATCATTGGTGGAAACTATTTCCAGTCCGCTCCATTCCGTTTTGTAGGCCCAGTCCAAAACTGCTTTTTGATCGATTTCTCCCTGTTTTTCCGGTAATGTGGTTTTGGTTATATAATCCACATTAACTTTTACGTGGGCAGTATATCGTGATCGCATCAGGTCCAAAGGGGTGGGAGCGGGTGTTTCTCCGTCAATATATCTTCCACAGCAATCTGCATACAGGCGTTGCCTTCCGCAAGGACAAATCATACTCATTAGCTTTTATTTTTTTGCAAAAATCTTCTTTTTCTGGCAATTCACCATGAGAATGATCGGTTTTTAGTCCAAAGCTTCATTCTTTCTTTTATTAGAGCGGAATAATACCATTTTTGGAACTGGCGGAAAAGGGGTAAAGCAGTATGGTTAAGCAAAAAGGATAAAATCACGGCCCTCTTTGTATGATTTTTTCAGCAAGAACTGCTTGATTTTTTCCCGGCTTTCCGGAATGGCGATTAAGGAAAGAATAAACAACTGATCTTCTGAAGTTTTATCGGGAAGTTCCAGGTAGTGCAGGCTGTGGTCTTTTTCACATTTCTTTGGGTCTACATCGATGTAGCCGTGAATTGCAAGACCATAAGCTTTAAGGAAGTGAATGCGCTGTTTTGTTTTTTTTCCTGCTCCCCAAATCATAATTTTTTTATCGGTAGCCTGTATTTGCTTCAGGTGTCGCATCAGATACTCACTTTTGATTTTATAGAAGTTTTCTTCGGTATATCTGAAATTAGTGCGGGTTAGTCTGCTGGCGGAATCCCGCCAGATAATTACCGGATTGTCTGTTTTGGCCATTTTGGCACCCTTTTCCTGCCAGCGTAGCAATAATTCGTAATCCTCCGGAAAATTACCGGCCCGATAGGTACCGAATTTATCAAGCGAGGATTTTCTGAACATCAGGGAAGGGTTTACAATAGGGGACTCAATAAACATGGCTTTTTTGATTTCCTCTTCGGTTTGTATGCTATTCACCCAATCCACATATTTTTGAAAGCCTCCTGAGGGGATTTCCCCCTTTTCAAACCGGACGAGCCCGCTGCAGAGGTCTACATCAGCTTGGGTCTGCAGGAAGTGTATTTGATCACTGATCCGGGAGGGCAGGGCAATATCATCAGCGTCGAGTCGAAGGATAAAATCCCCTTTCGAATTGGCCAGCCCTTTATTGAAGGCAAACATTACCCCTTGTCTGCTTTCTGTAAAAAGGTGAATTTGCGGGTGCTGTTCCGAATAAGTTTTTGCTATTAGCCTACTGGCCTGATCAGCATTATTGTTTACCAAAATGATTTCCTGACGGGGATAATCCTGTTGCAGCAGACTTTCAATGGCTTGGGCTAAAGTCTCAGCGGAATTGTAAAAGGGAATAATAGAGGAAACGAGGGGTTGTGGCATAAAAAAAAGGATTTTGACAAAAATACCAAAATCCTTTTGATCTCCTGTATCAAGCGGGAGGGACTAATTAACTTTTTGTTTGAGCTTTACTTTTTTGCCGTTTTTATTCTCATAGGTTTTGGAATAACTGGCAGCATAGGATTTGTACCGATCGGAAGTAAAATATCCGGCTTTTACACAGTTTAGTAAAATGGAAATATTTTGGATTTGTTTTTTTAGAAAAAGTCCATTTATTTTTTCGAGTAATTGTGCTTTGGTATAATTGGCACGAACGACATAAATAGTGTTGTCCACCAATTTCCGAAGGATAATATATTCCGACACAAAAGTAAGCGGAGGAGTATCCACAATGATATAGTCATATTCCGCTTTTAACTGCTCGATTAAATCATTCATCCGGTTGGAGGAGATCAAATCAATGGGGTTAGGCGGTGTGGGGCCCGCGACGATTACGTCCAGATTTTCTACTTCTGTTTTTTGCTTAATTTCATTTAACTCATGCTGACCTACTAAAAAACTGCTCAGTCCTTTTTGCGTGCTAAAATTGGAGGCGGTCCAATAGGTGGCGATTTTTGGTCGCCTTAAATCTCCCTCAATAAGGATGGTCTTCTTTCCCGCCTGTGCTAACACCACACTTAAATTCAGGGAGGAAAAGGTTTTTCCTTCCCCGCTAATAGAGGAGGTTACCCCGATGATCTTATGCTCCTCTTTGAAAGTGAGGTATTGTAGATTCACCCTGATGGATCTGAATGCCTCTGCTAATACTGTGTCCGGGGCATAGTGGGTCACCGCAACTGTCTTTTGCATTTCTTTATTTCCCACCGGCACCTGGCCCAGGATGGGGATTTCGGTTAATGTTTCCAATTGTTGTTTAGAAGAAATGGTGTCATTCACTGCATCCAGAAGTACAATGATTACCAAGGGAATTAAAATCGCAAAAAACAGGGCGAGCAGGTAGGTGATTTTGGGCTTGGGGGCTACGGGGAAGTCACCTTTGAGCATGGCCTGGTCAACGACCGTTTTGTTGGAAGTATTGGAGGCAATGGCGATGCCGGCTTCAGCTCTTTTTTCCAGCAGGTAATTGTAGATATTATCATTAATATTGAACTGCCGCTGTATGTTTACCAATGCTCGTTCATTGCCCGGTAATTTGCTCAGTGTTTTTTTGATCTGCCCTAATTGTTTGTTCAGGTCATTTACAGCAAATTCTGTGGTTGAAATAATATTACTGACGTTTTCCTTGACAGCAGATTTACCATTTTTGATTTTGGCATTGATTTGCTGGACCACAGGGTTATTGGATTCCGTGCTGTAATCCAGGGCAGCTTTTTCCTGATTTAACTGGGATAGCTCAATTAATAAATTGGTTAAAAGCGGATCATCTACACCAATAGAAGAAGGTGCTACAATATCCTGAAAATCATTTTGGGAAGCATTTAGATATTCATAGATGTACTCATAATACTTGAGTTTTGATTTTAATTGTCGCTGTTCCGTTTCTAACCGGTCAAGCTTAGCATACAGATTGGTGGAGGTGGTGGAAATGTCCAGAATTTCATTGTCGGACCGGAAAGATTCCAAAGACTTTTCCACGCTTTTCAGGGAGTCACTCACCCCTTCGAGTTGGCCGTCAATGAACTTAATGGTTTGGAGCCCCAGTTCATTTTTCCTCTCCAAATCAGTTTCCAGATACACCTGAATCAGGGTATTGATAAAATCAACATCTTTTTCCGGAAGGGCTCCCCGAATCCCGATTTCCACTATGCTACTCTCTTGCGAAATAGGGTTAATACTTGTTTTATTTTTGTAATCCTTCGTCATTTTATGCAAAGGATTAATTCTGAAACTGAATTGTTCCTGATAATAATCACTCAAATCTGTTTCATGGAAGGTGATTTTAAATCGAAAATAGTCATTGCTGAACCATTTATTAATCGGGAATTCTCCCTCGAAGGAGGCATTTTCTATCTTTTCTTTAGTCTTCAGCTCGGTGGTCATATCGTACAGCGGACCATTTTCAATGTCATAAAACAGCTTGACGGTTTGGTCATCCAGGACGATAAAATTAACGTACTGTTGGGCCACCTGTGGTTTTGACCGATCGAACTCCACCGTAAAAGGGCTGGTGCGGTAAAGCTCTTTCTTTTTATATTGATTTCCTCGAAAGTAGGAGATATCAAATTTTTCTAAACGTCTCAGGGTTTTTTGGACCATGGTGTAAGAACCCAAGAGGCCTATTTCATCCTCCAATTCCGTATCCTGACTAAATAGCTCCATGCCCTTAATAAAGTCTTCAGGAGCTTTGTTTCCGGATTTTTCTATCAGTAATACTTTAGCCGCCACCTCAAACACCAATGGAGAGGTGTATATGTGCCAAAATGCGATCGCCAGGCAAATGGAAATGGAAATGGCGAACCAGTACCAGTGTTGCAATGCTTGTTGAAAAAGTGCTCCAATATTTAGCCTTTCTCCTTTAATGATTTGTCCCATAAGCTATTATTGAAGATAGTTTAAAACGAGTACCAGCGTAGAAATACCTGCAAAGAAAACCGTCAGCAGGCTAAGATTAGAGCGAGAGGTTACTGCTCCTATTGGTTGAATATACAGTATGTCATTGGGCTGTAAATAATACTGTCTTTTCCCCAACAATTCAGAATCCCGAAGATCCACATAGAATACTTCATTGCCTTCCGGGGTCTGTCGGATAATTTTCACATTCCGGCTTCCGTTAATGGTAAGATCTCCGGCAAGACCGATTCCATGAAAGATTGTCGCTTTTGAATGAAAAATGGTGTATCTGCCCGGCATTCTTACCTCTCCTAGAATGGTAATATTAAAACTTACCAGTTTGGCGATTACCGTGGAATTCTTCAAATATTGGTCTACACTTTTTTGAATCAGATCTTGTGCCTGCTCTATGGTATTCCCGGCGACCTTTATCGCCCCAACAAAGGGAAGTGAAATTTCACCTTTTTCATTCAAAGAAAAGCCGGTGAGGTAAAATGATGCTTCCGCTTCACGAAAACCTAAATTATTGCTTTTTTGACCTTGTCCATTAAAAATTTCTGCTGCTTGTGGATCAGGCGAAAGGACTTCAATGGATAATACATCGTTGGGTTGTAGCCTGTAAGTTTCTAAATCTTTGGTTTGGTAGGTTTTGACTTCTTCCGGGCTAAGTTCCTCGTCATTGAGATAAACCAATTTTTTGTTGGAGACGCAGGCGGTACTACCAAAGAGTGACAGATAAAAAATGAAAGTAAGATTTGCCCTAAATCTTTCGGATATAAATTTCAGGATAGGCATGAGGTCAGGTTAATGTTAAAACACTTGCGCAGCAAGATTTTAAACTTTTAACTTCAAAATGCGGTAAAGGTTTTTCCTGAAAAAAGAAAATACCGATAGAGGAATTGTGTCAGGATAAATAGGGAAATCGAAAGAGGAAATCCTCATTTTTCGGATAAAAATTACAAAGCAAAAAAAATCAGCACAATGGCTGATTTTTTCTTTATTTTTTCTGCTTGGATTTAAAGGTTAAATGAGCGGTCGTGCCTACTCCAACTTTGGATTCCAGCTCCAGCTTTCCGCCACAAATCCGGATAATTTTAGCCGCTAAAGCCAGTCCTATTCCATTTCCCGGAGCAAAATCTTTGGCTCTTTGTGATCGGTAAAAAGGTTGCAGGACTTTTTTTAAATCCTCCGGTTCAATCCCGATTCCTTGGTCGATCACTTTGATGTTGGCAGTCCCATTGGCATGGTAATACTCGACTTTAACCGGACGCTTTTCTGAATATTTAAGCGCATTTTCTACCAAATTACCAATGGCTAACCTTAGCAGTCCTTCGTTGCCCATCACTTCCATTTCATCAAAATCTTCCGGCAAATCTCCAAAATCCAATACCACTTCTCCGGCAGGTTGTTGGGCATGAATTTCAAATATCAATTCATCCAGTCGGATGGGGGTTAGCTTTTCCGTTAACATCCCTTCATTTGTTTTCGCTAAAGTCAACAAATGATTGATGATTTCCCGTAAGGATTTGGCTCTTATCAGAGCGGTTGCTATGCCTTCCTGGTATTCTTCCGTATTTCTCTCTCTCATCATCATTACCTCCAGCTCCCCAATCAGGGCGGTCAAAGGAGTTCTTAATTCATGAGAGGCATTGGATACAAAGCTTTTTTGCTGTTGAAAGCCGTCCTCTATTCGATCCAGCATGCCATTAAAGGAGTGTGCCAGTTGGGCAATTTCGTCTTTCCCGTTCCCTTCATCCAGTCTTTCTTCCAGGTTGGAGGTGGTAATATTACCTACATCGGAAATAACGTCATTAATGGGTCGCAAAACTTTTTCGGCAAAAAACCAGCTGGTCAGCATCACAGTGGCCATACTTACCAGATAGCTCAGAAAAATAATCCATTGTAAAGTGGCCAGATACGACTCTCCATTACTGTCCACCGCACAGACCACTACCACATATTCTCCAGTATTATCCCGTTTGTACTGGGCTACATAGAGTCTTTTTTTGTTAGTGAAATGCACCGTCTTTTCTTGTTTTACCTGCTCAAATGTTATGGGCAAATTTTCAAATTCGGGATGGTGCGGCGGAATTACCGGTTTCATTTGATCATTAAATATTTGATCACTTTCATCTGGTAATTTTTTAAGGTATCTGGCAGCGAAATCTGCGTAAATCGTGGCTTCTAATTCGTCTTTTTCAAAGTAAATTTTGGAGGATATCTGAACTCTTTGTTCTAATCGCTCATAAAATTTGACTTCAATGATTGCCTGTGTAACATTATATACCGCTCCTAAAATGACAGCCAAAAGGAAGCCAAATAGGAGCGTAGTGTTTAAAGCAATCTTTAGACGGATTTTCATGCCGAAGGAGCTTCTTCGTCTTTAAGAATATATCCGAAACCGACTCTGGTATGGATTAATTTTGTGTCAAATTCTTTATCTACTTTCTTTCTCAGGTAGTTGACATAAACATCCACAATGTTTGTCCCGGAATCAAAGGTAAGTCCCCAGATTTTTTCGGCAATGGTAGCGCGGTCCAGTACTTTGTTTTTGTTTTTCAAAAACAACTCCAAAAGGGCAAATTCCTTGGCGGTTAACTGGATCTCTTTACCGGAACGTGTTACTTGTTTGTTATCCAGGTCACAAATCAAATCTCCGGCAACCAATTTTCTATGTTCGGTTTCTTCCGGCTGGCTGCTTCCCAAAGAAGATCTGCGAATCAAGGCTTTAACTCTTGCCTCTAATTCACTAAAATCAAATGGTTTGGCCAGATAATCATCCGCGCCAGCGTTTAATCCTTTTACTTTGTCATCAGTGGTATCCAGAGCCGTTAACATTAAAATAGGCACCTCATAGTTGGTCATTCTAATGTTTTTACAAACCTCGATACCATTCATTTTTGGGAGCATTAAATCCAAAATGATCAAATTAAAAGTATCAGAAGTAGCAATCTCCAGACCTGTTTTTCCGTCTGCAGCTACGATCACTTCATAATTTCTTTCATTCAGACCTTTCTTAATAAATTCCGAAATCTGGAATTCATCCTCAACCAATAATATTTTCATGATTCAAAAACGTGTAATATATAAATAATCCTTCGGGAGTCTAATAAACAAATTTCGAACCAAAAATTAAAAAATTTAAATTCTTCTTTATGGGTTCGGCTACTTAGGAGACTATAAAATTTTGGAAAAAACCCTCATTATTGATCATTTTAAGGATAATCTATTGAAAAATAGTGAGGTGTATTTTTGTGGCGGACTTGGAATTGAAAGTAGGTTTAGGTTTAAATAAGTCAAAAAAAATTAATTCATAGAAATCTAACTCCTGGGATGAAATCGGTATAAAGTTAAAATTTCACACTTATTTATTAATATTTTAATTTCCCTAAATGTTTTTTTACGGGTCAGGCTTCGACGCTTATGAACTATAAAGTTACTAGTGTCCGATTAGTTTTATAGTCTCCAGATGTCTTGCTGAAAAATCGCATTATGGGAAGCGATTTTGGAAAATTTGTCAACAATAGGGATGCTATTCTCTCAAAATAATCGGGCATCGCTTCTGCAATAATCAAATTCTCCTGGCGAATTTTGGCTTTTAAACACGCTCTGAAAGTGTTGATGGATAATGATTTTATTTAAGCTGCATTATTTCCTGTTAGATGCAGGGAGGCTGTGATAAGAAATCCTATAAACAGCACATACAGCGAGCGGTGTTGCTGATTTTTTAATAGCCCACATTTAGGTGAACTTGTTTCTCCTCCTTTATTGGAAAAACTCCGAATAAGATGACTATTCCTTCATTTTTCCGTCATTCCGCTAAACCCTGTTTTATACATGATTAATCGGCCAGAACGGGCTTTTTTATGAATTTTTCTGAAAGCAATAAATCATTTTGCCTGCGGTAGGTCTATTATCTAATGGGTATAAAAGGTTAAGAAATGAAAATAGAAAAGATTTTTGCACAGGAACTTTTGGATTCAAGGGGAAACCTAAAGGTCGATGTGGAAATTACATTGAAAAATGGGGTTAAAAGTAGGGCAATTGTGCCTTCAGGAGCTTCTACCGGCGAAAAGGAAGCAGTGGAGCTCAGGGATGGTAATGCTAAGAGGTATGGAGGGAAAGGTGTTTTGAAAGCGGTAGAGCATGTAAACGCCATCATTGCTCCGGCGCTTCATGGTTTTGATATCACGGAGCAACGGAAAATTGATCATGAAATGATTAGTCTGGATGGTTCTGAGAATAAGTCCAATCTTGGAGCCAATGCCATTTTAGGCGTTTCTTTGGCAGCGGCACATACTGCTGCGGCCGCTTTAAATATTCCCTTGTTTCGCTATATCGGTGGAGTTAATGCTTCCGTAATGTCGGTTCCCTGCATGAATGTGATCAATGGCGGAGTTCATGCACAAAATTCTATTGATTTTCAGGAATTTAAGATTGCACCGCATAATGCGCCGGATTTCGAAACTGCCATACGAATGGGAGAGGAAACATTTCATGCTCTAAAAACTGTGCTACATCATGATAAATATAATACTGCTGTCGGAGATGAAGGTGGATACGCCCCTGATTTGAAGTCAAATGATGAGGCGGTGGAGTATATTCTGAGGCCCATTGAAAAAGCGGGCTATATCCCGGGCGAGGATATTTCCATTTGCATTGATCGGGCCTCCTCAGAAATGTGGAAGGAGGGTAAATATTTCTTTTTTAGCAGTACTCAGGAACTGAAATCTTCGGAGGAAATGGTTCGTCTGTATGAGGATTGGTTATCAAAATATCCGATTGTTTTGTTGGAGGATGGTTTGGGAGAACATGACTGGGACGGATGGAAAACCCTCACTCAGGAGCTTGGGGATAAAGTAGAGCTTGTTGGGGATGATATTTTCTGTACCAATCCTAAAATTTTACAAAAGGCGATTGATCAGGGCGTGGGAAATTCTATTTTGATCAAGTTGAATCAAATCGGGACATTAACGGAAACGCTGGATACTATTTATTTAGCGCAGCAAAACCACTATGGTTGCTATGTTTCTCATCGTTCGGGTGAAACGGAGGATACGACCATCGCGGATTTGACGGTGGCCATTGGTTGCGGACATCTTAAAACAGGTTCCGGCTGCCGTTCAGAGCGGATAACTAAATTTAACCAGTTGCTTCGGATAGAACGTTATCTGGCCGGACAGGCACAATTTGCAGGCCTTTCAGCTTTTAAAAAGCACTAATGCTTTTTGTAATAGTAAAAGGTTTTGAATAACAATTAGCCCGAATTATTCCTCCTCAGCTGGAGTAGCTCATTCTAAATTAAATAATATCAATGCCCTATGGTGGATTTGTTGATTTTGTTAATCGTCCAATTTGGGGTGAGCTTACTTTCTCTTCCCTCATCTGCTACATTGAAAAAAACGAAATAGTAAACTTTCCTATATTTTTCCCCATAGCGGCTACAGGAGGATATATGTTTGAATCATCAGGTTTGAACAGGAGAAGTCATGGCTCAAGGAGCTACCATAAGATTGCTAGTGTATTCCTGTTCCCCACTATTAGCGAAGGCGTTTAGGTTTGACGTTAAGAGATCATCACTTAACCTGAATTATTCACCGCTAGATTCAGTGAATTACTTTAACTTGCTTAAAATCAAAATACTACATTATTTCTGCTGATTTCTGCATAGCCCATATTTGGGTAAGCTTGCTTTCTCCTCATTCATCTGCTTCATTGGTAAAAACTCGAAATAGGAAAAATTCCTTTATTTTTCCCGCCTTGCAGCTAAAGGAGGATTAAAGCATAAATAATCCGGCTTAGATGAATTGAACCCAAAATGGATATCTTTATTTGATCATGTAGGCAAAAGGATATGCATGTCATAAAAATGCATTATTTTTACAAATAATTAGATAAAAAAATATGATTGTCGTTTTCTTTATTAAGAGAATTTATCTTAATCGACATGAAAATTTTTGAGAGACTAATAATTTGGCTTTTTGCCCTTGCTTTAACAGCCTGTTATCAGACCAATCCTTATGTGGAAATCAGTTCCACTTTACCTAAGGTAGCAGATGATTTTACCTGGTCTGCCAGCAATTCCTCCGATTGGAATGTTATCCTGCCCGCTACGGTGAAGGAGGATGATCTCGCTTTTTTAAAATCCGGAGGTCAAATTTTTGCCGCAGCCCAGGTTTTAAATGGCGAATTAGCCTTTCATTCCAAAGTCCCATTAAATCTTCAGGAAGTAAGCCTTTGGATTCCTTCGGGAAATTATACTATTGCGATTTCGCCCAATGGAGGGAATTTAGATTTATCATTAACTAATGGCAGCAATTTGCGGATAAGCAATGCGGTGGATGATGCTTACAGTCGGGTGGATAACCTTGGAGGTGACATTACCATTGATGGGGAGGCTGTTGCCTTGGAGGCGGTTGCTTATGACAGGATTACTCTGAAAAATGGGGGTAAAGCGGTGATTATAGGAAGTTCCGTATCCTGTTCCCAGTTAATGTCCAATGGTAATACCCAAAATGATTTGGTCATTGCCTCGGGCGCTAAATTTACTATTGGGAGCGGTTTTACGGATAACAAAACCAATGTGTCCAACTATGGAGAGCTGATTGTGAATGGGAATTATATAGTAAGTAGTGAGCAATTGACCCACAATACGGAGGCGGCTCTAATGCGGGTAAATGGCAATATGAATAACAATAATTTTGTAGAAAATCGCGGGAGCCTCACGGTAACCGGAAATGCGCATAATAATGGCCAGGCTACCATGGATAACTATTGCGCGATGTATGTTTTAGGTGATTTTCATCAGAATAATACCATGGGGCATTATGGGTATATCAGTGTAGGAGGGAAAACAACCTTTGCCGGTGCTACTTCGACTACATTTTCTGATGGGGCGTTTTGGGAAGGTGAAGGAGATATTAATGTAAGCGGGAATTTGTATAGTGTTAGTGGAACCGCATTGATAGCTACGGTTGCCGAAACCTCGATTACCGGAGCGGCAGGTGTTGCTACTGCTTTGAGATTTTGCACGGGAACAGGGGCATTTAAAAATAATATCCTTGGATTGGACGAACAGGAGGTGATCAACTGTAATTATACTACTTCTAATATTGACTGCGGCAGAACGTTCACCTTTAGCCTTCCGGATGCGGACAATGATGGGATAGAGGATGAAAATGATGATTATCCAAACGATCCAAATCGTGCTTTTATGATGCGCTATCCTGCAGTTGGAGATGTAGTTGTGGGGTTTGAGGATCTTTGGCCTAATAAAGGAGATTATGATTTCAATGATATGGTAATGGCCTATCATTTAGAATATGCCCTAAGCGCCAATAATGAAGCGGTGGACCTGAAGGTGGTGGGGAATTACCGTGCACATGGTGGAAGTCTGGAGAATGGGATTGCATTAAGATGGCTCTCCGGGGGACAAGTTATCAGTGGTGATTTATTCAGCAATTCTACTTATGGTGTTTTTGATCAGGGAAGAAAGGATGTATTGCTGCTTTCGGAGAACATTACGGAAACCCTTTCCCCTTATTTCAAAAACCATGGATCTGGTCCTTCAGCCGCTCCGCAGGAATTCTCGGCTACTTTGACTTTTGTTCCAGGCTTAAGTGCCTCAGATATCAGCGCCTTGTCCACGAATGCTTTTATTTTTAGATCCGCAGATCGTACTCATGAAATACAACAGGTGGATTGCAGGGCAACTGCTAAAATGAATACGGCTTTATTTCGTACCGCAGATGATGATTCAGATCAATTAAACAGATGGTATAAAACCGTGAATAATATGCCATGGTCCGTTGAAATATTATCCGGTGATGTGAATTTCAAACATCCGCTAGAAAATATTAATATAGAGGAAGCTTATCCGGATTTCAGAGAGTGGGTGGAATCCAATGGGCAGGCTAAGCAGGAATGGTTCCGATACCCTAATGAAGCGAAGGTTTTCAATTGGGATGAATTATAGCGTATAGTCCAGATTTTCATCAGAATCGCAATTGATGGTAGGGGAAATTAAAAGGTCGTGCTTAGCTTTTCTCGAGTGAGAAATGAAAAAGCGCATAAAACAAGCCTCTCCAAATATTTGGCTTATTTTAATTTTCTTTACAGGACTTAAAATTTAAAGACGTCTGGTTTTGCTTGAAATTCAGGTGGAATAATGGGGTTGGATAAATCCTTTTAATTGAGGTCATGGTGAACGCCATGGCCTTTTTTTGTATGTTTGATTTTTGAGCAATAATCATGGAAATGGTATAGCCTGGCTTATAGATAACAGTCTCTGTTCTTTCGAAAAGTGAATAAGGAGGAATATTAAGAATGCCCTCATCAGCAGCAAATGAACGGTTGCTCAGTTTTTTGAAGATAGGTGGTATTGGTGGTGGGGGATTGTAGGTCAACATTTCAGGTATATCCGGATAAAATGAAAATAAGATGCATAAGTTAAAGCAACTATTACATAAAATTGATGGGCAGTCCTATGGTGCCTATAAATCCATCAAAGGG
Source organism: Persicobacter diffluens (assembly GCF_036244895.1). Taxonomy (NCBI): domain Bacteria; kingdom Pseudomonadati; phylum Bacteroidota; class Cytophagia; order Cytophagales; family Persicobacteraceae; genus Persicobacter; species Persicobacter diffluens. The sequence goes on along the minus strand of NZ_BQKE01000003.1, from coordinate 197,099 downwards.
AGATATGAGTTTGAGCGATTTGACCTGGACATTATTAAGGTGCAGGGTGATCCCTTCGCCTCCCCTTCGCTGTTGGAAGTCAGTTTTTTGTTGACTGATTTTGGCTTTGAACCTCAATGCTGGTCGAATGCGGACCGCCGCTTGGGTTTGGAAAATGGGATTCATCACCTGGCGTCGGACGCTTTGGGCAGAGGTAAAAGGAGAGGCAGTGGTAAAAGTGGGGCCATTCAGATTCAAACTGTTGGACAGACCATGTTCAAACGATCCTCTGTGGAAGTTGAAGGCAATAAAGTATTTATCAAATTTTATGTAGGATTGCCAGCGGCGGGCCGAAGGGTTTTAGGCCGGGAAGCGATGGAGATGTTACTCACTGATATTCCGGATTGGGTGGAGCGCATGGATTTAAATGACAATGGACAAGCTTTGAAAATGGAGCGGTTTGCCCTCACCAATGAAAAAGCAGAAGCAATCCGAAAGCATTTGAAAGCGAATAATTGGCTGGCCTTTATTCAAAATGGGAGTGTTTTGGCTCGGAAGTCCGGGGTGGATGATCGCCCTATGGAGGATGCAGTAAAATTTCAAAGCCCGGCATCCATGGAAGTAGAAATCTCCGTATTGGGAGAATCAATGAAGGGAATGGCTATTCCGCATGGGATTACGGTTATTACAGGTGGTGGCTTTCATGGAAAATCTACTTTATTGAATGCACTGGAATATGGGGTTTATAATCACATTCCCTCAGATGGCAGAACCTATTGTATTACCGATGAAAATGCGGTGAAGGTAAGAGCTGAGGATGGGCGTTATATGCAAGGGGTCAATATTTCTCCATTTATCAATAATCTACCCCATAAAAAGGATACGGTGAATTTTTCCACCGAAAATGCCTCCGGTTCTACTTCTCAGGCGGGGAATATTATGGAGGCCATTTCTTTAGGTGCGAATGCCTTACTTATTGATGAGGATACCTCGGCTTCCAATTTTATGGTGCGGGACCAAAAAGTGCAGTCATTGATTAAAGCGGATAAAGAACCTATTACGGCTTTTATTGAACGAGTGCAGGATTTGAAAGCGGCCGGAATTTCTTCTGTGATGGTGATTGGCGGTTTGGGAGATTACTTCGAAGTGGCTGATCAGGTGCTGATGCTTGATGAATATAAGGTGAAAGAGGTGACTGCAGAGGCTAAAGCCATTATTGAAAAATTTGGCGGACACCAACGTACGGTGGAGCATCAGGCAGACTTCCAGCCTTTTCAAATGAAATTGGACTGGCCGCGCATTAAATCCCATTTCGGTGATCGGGCTAAAACCAAGAGTCGTGATTTGGATGAAATTTCAGTCAATAAAGATAATATTAATATACGGTCTCTGGAACAGCTGGTAGAGCCGGCACAGGCGAATCTTATTGCTGCTTTATTGGCGAAAATGGGTAAAGGTAATTTTGGGTCCGGTGATTTGGCTGCTGTGGCGACCGAAATGCAGGAGCAGTTGAACCAACAGAATTTTGAAGATTTGACCGGCCCCAGCGGAAACCTTTCCTTTGTGCGCAAGTATGAATTTGCAGCGGCAGTCTCCCGCTGGAAGGTGAGTGAACAACAACCGCAGAGAGAAAGAGGAGGAGGCCGAAGATATGGCCGTCGACATTAGGGGAAAGGTCTGCTTATAAGAGCATGTTTAAAAACACACTATCCGGCTGCAAATTCGAATTATTGGAAGCCATTTAGGATAATTTTTCAACAATAGCGATGCTATTTTCTCAAAATAATCCTTTATCGCTTCTGCAATACTTCAAATTTTCGCTGAGAATTTTGGCTTTAAATATGCTCTAAAACGATAGATCTCATTGAATTGGCATTTGTCGGTTTCCCCTCTGGTGGTAAAATTGATCGGTTTTACCGCCGGAGGGAAAACTTGTATACCAACACCTTTTCGACTTCCTTTCTTTTGGGGGGAAGTCTTTCTGTTTTTATTGTTATCTTAAGTTGAATTATTCACTGCCAGATTCAGAAAACCATTCTAAAAGACCAATTGCGAGCTTTTTTGAATGGTTTTGCTAATTTTCAAATAGCTCAAATTGGGGTGAGTCTGCTTTTCCTCATTTATCTACTTCCTTGGAAAAAATTCAAAATAGGAAAAACGCCTTTATTTTTTCCGTCTTGCAGCTAGGGGAGGATTCAAGTCTGAATAATTCGGCTTAATTCATTGAAATTTTTATTGTATGAAATCCAGTCAATTTTTTGATCTCAGCCATTCCATCTTGGGGAAGGTATTGGAGGACCGTAGTCCCTTCCAGGTGATTGCGGATTTACCCCATTTATTGCCAAAATTAATGGAACGTTTACCGGATCACTATCAGGAAATCATGCCGGATGTTTGGGTGGGAAGAAAGGTCGCTATTGATCCCTTTGCGAGAATCATCGGTCCCTGTATTATTGGAGAAGGTACGGAGATCAGGCCAGGTGCTTTTATTCGTGGAAATGTGGTTATCGGTGACCACTGTGTTATTGGCAATGCGGTGGAGGTGAAGCAAGCCATCTTGTTTGATGGGGTACAGGCTCCACATTATAATTATATTGGAGATGGTATTTTGGGCTATAAAGCGCATTTGGGTGCCGGAGCTATTATGTCGAATTTTCGTTCATTGCCGGGAGATATTACCATTAAAATGCCGGATGGTAGCCGCTATCCCACGGGGCTTCCCAAGTTCAGTGCCTTAGTGGGCGACCATGTGGAGGTAGGTTGCCAAGTAGTTTTAAACCCCGGTACCGTTATTGGGAAATCTTCCATGGTTTATCCTTTGCAGTCGGTAAGGGGCTGGCTTGGGTCCAATTTAATATTTAAGAGTCCGGAAGAAATAAAAAAAAGAACCTCATAGATTAAACCGTCCTTCACTTTCTGCATCTAAGATTTAAATTTTTTGCCATGGAACAATCAAACTATTATCATCTGTTGCAAAGAGCGGCTTTTGGCTCTGCTTTGGGGCAGGAGGTGATGAAAAAGAAACAAGACAAAGTGGTGGATGCATTAATGGCAACCGCAGTTGGCATAAAGCCATTGGAATTTCGCCCGCCAAAAGGGGTGGGCGAAATAATGATGATGGGCAGTGCGGCGCAAAAAAAAGATTTGCAAAAGGCTTCCCGGGAAGCGGTCATGAGGTTGAATGTGCAGTGGATGAGACAAATGGGCGATCCGGATTTAATGGTGAGAGAAAAGGCGGTTTTATTCTGGCATGGGCATTTCGCAACAGTGGATCGTAATCGGCCGGATTTTGCCGCAAGCATGAACAATACGCTTCGTGAATATGCCTTGGGAGATTTTAAGTCTCTGGTTTTGGCGGTGTCCCGTGAGCCGGCCATGTTGCGATTTTTGAATAATCAACAAAACAAGGCGAGTCATCCTAATGAGAATTTCGCCCGGGAATTAATGGAGCTTTTTACATTGGGCCAGAGGCATTATTCCGAGCAGGATATCAAAGCGGTAGCCCGGGCTTTTACCGGTTGGGGTTTTGACCGGGAGCAGGAGTTTAAATTCCGTCAGAAATGGCATGATCAGGGCGAGAAAACGATTTTTGGGCAATCGGGAAATTTTGGAGGAGAGGAGGTCATTGATTTAATTCTCGAGAAGGAACGCTGCGCTTATTTTATTACCGAAAAAATTTGTCGTTACTATGTGTGTCCAAATCCCGAAGTTCATCAGGTCCAGTATTTTGCAGATACGCTTTATCAGGATCAGTACCACATCGGCCGATTATTGAGTCGAATTTTTAAATCCGACTGGTTTTATGAGCAAAAAGGCGGTTTGATCAAATCCCCTGTGGAATTATTGGTTGGGATCGGAGATATATTTGATTATCAATTTAAAAACGAAAAGGCCGCCGTAGCACTACAGCGAAAAATGGGGCAGGTTTTGTTTTCTCCCCCTAATGTAGCGGGCTGGCCGGGTGACCGGCATTGGATTGATTCCAATACCATGGCCATTAGAATGAATTTGCCTTTTGCACTTTGGTCAGGTAAAGGTGGGAAAAAAGAAAAGCAGGAGCGGGTTCAAAAAGAAAGGGTGAACACCAAATGGGAAGGGGAGGATTTGGAGGCGCTGTCAGCCATTCTCCTGCGTAAGCCACTAACGTCAGCCTCGAGAGAAATCTTGAGTAAAATGCATTCTAATAATCCCGCTATCGTATTACCGGCCATGATGGCCCTACCAGAATTTCAATTAGCTTAAGCCCCTGAAGTCATGAAAAGAAGAGATTTTATAAAAACATCTGGTTTGGTGTCTGCCATGGGTTTATTGCCCGGTTTTCTTCATCCCTTAAAAACGCTGGCTGCCGGCAGTATTCAAAAGCGTTTAGTTGTGGTTCAATTGTCGGGAGGCAATGACGGTCTGAATACCATAGTCCCTTTTCGGAATGATATCTATTATCGGGAACGACCGGTCATAGGTTTAAAAGGGGAACAATTAATCAAGGTTTCGGATGAATTAGCCTTCAACGCCGCGGCCAAAGGAATGGTTGAATTGATGGACAAAGGATGGTTAACGGTGGTGAATGGGGTGGGGTATCCGAACCCTAACCGTTCTCATTTTCGATCGCTGGACATCTGGCAATCAGCAGCGGCCGCTGATCAATATCTGCCTACCGGATGGTTAGGTCGATATCTGGACAGTAGTTGCGGAAAACAAAGTCAGGTGATTCAAACGGGTGGTGGTCTGGACCTGGCCATGAAGGGAGAAGAACGAAAAGGTTTAGCGATTGAACAGTTAAGGCAGTTTAATGAGGCCTGGGGAAGACCACTGCAAAAGCGATTGTATCAACAATTGCAGGAGGAGCATCTAGGAGAGGATAATTTGGGTTATTTGTACAAGACTTTTGCTGATACCATGTCTTCTCATGAGTATATTAATGAGCGCTTGTCTCAAAAAGTTCAGGGATCTGATTTTGGGAATTCTGATTTGGGCAGGCAGTTGGCACTGATTGGGAAAATGATGCAGGCTGAGATTGATGCTCCGGTTTATTATGCCTCTACCTCCGGATTTGATACACATGCAGGGCAGCAGAAAACACAAGAACGCCTTTGGAAACAGACTTCGCAGGCATTATTGGAGTTTAGTGAATATCTGAATAAATCCAATTTACTGGAAAATACCCTGATTATGGTTTTTTCTGAGTTTGGAAGACGTGTCAGTCAAAATGCCAGTCAGGGGACAGATCATGGAACGGCCGGTAATCTTTATCTTATCAGTAAAAATTTACCCCAGGCAGGTTTCTACAATGAGCTGCCTTCCCTCACCGATCTGGATGCCAATGGTGATTTGAAATATTCCGTGGATTTCCGATCGGTTTATCGCTCCGTACTGGAGGATTGGCTGAAATCCCAAGATCAGGTCATTAAGGATGCGAAGGTAAAAAGACTGAAAAATTTAATAGTGTGACGTTTGTCACCTAAACACCCATCTTTATGCAGTAATTTCTTAGAGGATTCAAGAATTTTTTTCAATTTCATTCAAAATTAAGACTATAGGAATGAAAGTACTTTTAGAGGGGAAATGCCCTCGTTGCCATGAAGGAGATATGTTTGTACATCCACTGAAAAAGCTGCATAAGTTTTCCGACATGCATGAGAAGTGTGAAAACTGTGGTTTACGCTTCGAAGTAGAACCTGGTTTTTTCTTTGGAGCCATGTATATTTCTTATGCGGTATCGGTGGCAATTTTTATCGGTGTGAGTCTGGCCTTGAATATTTTCATGACCGATCCTCCGCTGTGGTTGTATTTATTGGTCATAGGCAGCCTTGCCCTATTGTTATTGCCCTTTACTTTCCGATATTCCCGAATTTTGTTTCTCCATTGGTTCGGTGGAGTCAAGTTTCAGAAAGAATTTTCAGGAAAGGCCTGAATCAATGACCGGATTGAATTGTATATTTTCTATAGATGGAAATAAATTCCCAATTTGGGAGTATGGGATGTTGATGCATTAGTCGTTTATCCCGAATTAAAAATATTTGATCAGCCAAAGTCTCCTTTTTATCATCATTCTTTGATTAAACCGCACTCTTGGTAATATGGCATGGTGATTGTTTAAATACAGACATAGGTTGATGTTGGGTTAAAGGGTGGAACCATAAGTGGTTTCGCCCTTTTCTTATTTTAGGCGCTTCGCTTTTTATTGTTTCCTCTACGCTTATTGGATTGTATTATTCAGTTTTTCTAGTTCTGGGGAATTCACCCTCCATTCAAATAATATTTCAATTCAAATTTGTTCTTATTCTCGAGGTTTTCAAAACTTCACAAAAGGGCCGTAATGATTGGTTTTGTTTTAGAGTAGTCTCAATTGGGGGGATTTCGCCTACAGTGACGCTCTTTCCCTGTGGAAACTTGAAACCGGCAACCGTTCCGTTTATTTAACCATCCATTTGTGTTCATGCTGTAACCCCAAAAACAAGCAAGGAGCGCCCTAGGACGCTCCCGCTACAGTTTATTTACAGTTGTAAATAATCCGTATTTATTAGAAACTAAATACAGCCGCCATCATTGCTTGGAAACCGGATCCTTCCATGGTGCCATCCATTCTTTCGAATGGTTTTGGCTCGCCGTCACCACCGGCTACATCGTAGCGGATCTCAGGGATTAAGCGTAGAGCGCCAATGTTGTAGGAACCGGAAAGGGTTAGTGCAGTGAAGTTACCTTTCATTTCGTCGGTACCGTCATCAAATAGGGTAGAGAAGTATTCTCCTCTTACGCCCATTCCAAATTTTTCGGAGAACATATAATTCAGGTAAAGTGCTGCACCGCTGAAATTGTCTTTGATCTCAGTGCCTTCAATTTTTGTTGTGGTAGGGGCAATGGCTCCATTGAATCCGATAAGGAAGTCATCGTTTACAGAGTAAGTAGTGGTGATGTCGAATTCCTGAGTAAAGGTGCTTTCTGCATCTACGGAACCACCGATGTAGTTCAAATAAACATCCCATCCGTCAACCGGAGCAAAGTAGATCTGTCCACCGAAATACTTAGGATTAATCGATGCAAATTTGGTATCGGTTTCGTTGAAGATGCCGGCCATTACCGCAAATCTGTCAGAAAAAGCATAATCTGCTTTTAAACCAGTGTGGTAAAATGGGCCGTTAGAGAAAAGATAAGAAGTAGTGTAGTTGAAGTTACCGTTGGCATCAATCAACTCATATCCTACATGGGTGGAGAAGTTACCCATAGTGAAGGTTAACTTTTCTGTGGCCGCCCAGGTCACATACAATTGTTTGATAATAGAGAGGTTACTATCGATAAATACACCATCTTCGATTTCTCCCCCATAGCCATTGGCCTCTAAAGCTCTTGGTCCAACCGCTAAGTCTGCAACAAAACCCACATTCCCAACTTGTTTGGCAAAAACCAGGTTGGCCATGCCCAAAGAGAAGGAGTTGTTGTCTCCGGCAAAAGAAGTTTGAGAATTTTTAAAATTTGCCGCTCGGTAATAGGTGTCTATAAAACCACTGATTTCCAAGGGGCTGCTTTCTGCCGGTACGGCCGAGCTATCCTCAGCATCTTCGTTTTCTTTAGATGCAAAGGTGTTGGTAGTGGCAAAAAGGCCCATGAATAGGACAAATAGCGATATTTTCGTAAATTGACGATTCATTCTTCGTTTGGTTTAATTCTAAAATGACGTGATGGTTTTTTTGGAAAAAGCTCGTTTGGCGATGAGCTTTCCTCGAAGATGTTTGACCCTTTTTTTGGCGATTAAGGGCCAGTTTTTAGGCAGGGAGTATTGGCGTACTCCCTGTTTTTTTTGATGATTGCTTAATCGTCGAATACAATAGTGTATCCTCTGATTCCGTGTTCGTGACTATCCATACCTGCTTTCTCATGCTCAGCGGTAACGCGGATTCCCCAAATAGTATCCAATACTTTGAAGATGATGAAGGATGATCCGAAAGCTACACCACCGCAAACAAGTACTCCGATAGCCTGATTGATTAACTGATCAAAGCCAGCTTTGGCACCGAACATTCCTACTGCCAGGGTGCCGAAGATACCACAAACCAAGTGAACCGATACTGCACCTACACAGTCATCCAATTTAAGTTTGTCCATGGTCATGGCTCCCAATACTACTAAAGCACCAGCGATAAGACCAATGATAATCGCTTCTAGCGGGCTCATTAAATCAGCACCAGCGGTAATTCCTACTAATCCGGCTAAAATACCATTTAATCCCATTCCCAAATCTAAACGCTTGAATACGGCTTTAGCGGTTAAAACACCAGATACGGCACCAGCACAGGCAGCCAAAGAAGTCGTTACCAATACCAGGGAAGTGGTTGCAGGATCAGCTGATAATACAGATCCACCGTTGAAGCCGAACCAACCTAACCAAAGCAAGAACACACCGATCACCGCCAAAGGAACAGAAGAACCAGGGAAGTCATTAACTTCTCCATTAGCACCGTATTTTCCAATACGTGGCCCCAAGATCATAATTCCGGCTAATGCAGCCCATCCACCCACAGAGTGAACTAAGGTAGAACCTGCGAAATCATAGAATCCCATTTCGGAAAGGAATCCGCCACCCCATTGCCATGATCCGATAAGTGGGTAAATGAAGGAAACGTAAATCGCCGTGAAAATCAAATAAGAGGAGATCTTGATACGCTCGGCTACTGCACCTGATACAATAGTGGCAGTCGTTGCGGCGAACATTCCCTGGAACAAGAAATCAGTCCAGTAGGTGTAGCCGGAATTGTAGGTTAAATCCAATGCTCCGTCTGCCCCGGTAGGAGAGGTAAGTCCAAAGCCGAAGCCGAAGATACCATCCACCAACCAGTTGCTTGGATACATAATCATAAAGCCCACAATCGCATAGGAAAGTAAGCCGATGGCCGGGGTCAAGGTGTTCTTGAAAAGAATGTTTACTGTGTTTTTAGCCTGAGTAAAACCTGCTTCTACTCCTGCGAAACCTAGGTGCATGATGAAAACCAGTGCGGTGGCTAACATCATCCAAACGTTGTTGGCCGTCAGGGCATTGGTAGACACCTGAGTAGAAAGGGAGTTTAAGGCTTCCGCGGTAGAAGCGCTTTCGGCTGCCGCGGCTGTGGACACCGTCTCCAGGGCGGTTGGCGCCATTGCCAAGAGACTGTCTGCTGCTGTAATAGTAATCATAATAAAACGGTTAATTGAAACCCATAACAGGTTATTTTTTGGTAATTGATTTTCGGAAAATATTCAACCTTAAAAAGATTGAGTTGGATTATTTTCTTTGGTTGAAAGCAATTTATACGAAATTTTTTTCGAACAAAAATTGCAGGAAATTTATACAAGCCTCATGAAATTCATTATGATTTAATTATTGAATTTGTGAAAATGATAATGAACTCGCCTTTTGATTTAGATATCCGCAAAAAGAGGATTAAAATATGGTTAATTTCAAATCTAAAAATGTTATAATTCGAATAATAATTTGGATTCTTAATTGTCGCTGTTTGTAATAAAACAATAAATTTTCAAATGTTTTTTAAAAAATAATCCAAGTAGGGTTGATAATCACCTAGTAAAATCAAAAATGATGTAAAAATTCTGAATCAAGGCTCTGAAAACACCCAAAAGATGACAAAGCTATGCTTTTCATGATTTAAAATAATTAATCTTATTTTAATGCGTGGAGCTGTTTGGTTGGCAAGGGCGGGAATGTGTATTTATCCAAGAAAGGCTAATTATATAGCTGATAGGAAAGCAGGAATGTCTAATTTTACATTAATGAGCAAAATTGATCAAAAAATATTACGGCTGGCAATACCAAATATTATCAGCAATATTACGGTGCCCTTATTAGGGATGGTGGATCTGGCGCTATTGGGGCATTTAGATGATCCTGTTTTTTTGGGCGCCATGGCGTTGGGCAGTATTATTTTTAACTTCCTTTATTGGTCTTTTGGTTTTCTAAGAATGGGGACCACCGGTTTGGTTGCCCAGGCTTATGGTCGTAATGATCGCTCAGAAATGCGATCCTTATTATTTCGAGCCCTGGCAGTGGGCGTTGGGGTTGGTTTGTTATGTATATTATTTCAATGGCCCATCGGAAAGCTCGGATTTTATTTGGTAGAAGGTAGTGCTACTTTGAAAGCGGAGGCCTGGCGGTATTTTATGGTACGGATATGGGCTGCTCCTGCAACGATCGGACTGTATGCTTTAATGGGTTGGACGATCGGTTTGCAGAATGCAAAACTTCCCATGGCCATTACTTTATTGATAAATGTTTGTAATGTGTTGTTGTCGGCATTTTTCATTTATCAATTAAATATGGATGTAGAGGGGGCTGCATTAGGCACTTTGATGGCCCAGTATTTAGGTTTTTTCGTTTTGGGAGGCGTAATATTATACAAGTATCCCTGGGTGTTGAAAGAGGTGAATAGGAGTTTAATCTTTAATTTGAAAGGCATGACTGCCTTTTTCCTTGTGAATCGAGACATCTTTATCAGGACCATTTGTTTGCTATTGGTTTTCAATTTCTTTACTTCCGCCTCTGCGGGTATCAGTGAGGAAGTCTTGGCAGTGAATACCTTATTGATGCAGTTTTTAATGTTCTTTTCCTATTTGATCGACGGATTTGCTTATGCCGCTGAAGCAATAGTAGGGGAGTATGTAGGGGCTAAAGATCAATGGGCTTTGAGAAAGCTGGTTAAGAGGTTGTTCCATTGGGGATTGTTGTTGGCCGCTTTGTTTAGCCTGTCCTATTGGTTTGGTGGAGAGTTGATTTTATCACTGCTGACAAACCAGGAACATATTATTAGGCACGCCCTTCAGTATTTGCCCTGGGTAGCGCTCATTCCACTTATTTCTTTTCCTTCCTATCTTTGGGATGGGATTTATATAGGGGCTACTGCTTCCAAATGGATGCGCAATACTATGTTTCTGTCTACTTTTTTGGTGTTCTTCCCATTTTATTTGGTGGTATGCCGTTGGGATGAACAGATGGCATTGTGGGGTGGGATGTTATTGTTTTTAATTTCTCGTGGCCTCTTTCAGTGGTTGTTCCTCGGGAAGGCTATTCCGGTGCTTAAGCGAAATAATGCCACGCTAGCCGCATAGTATTTTCAAATTGGACTGAGTGTTCATCTTTTGGATCGCTGGATAAAAATGTATGGAGCTTTTGTGAGCATAGCTTTTTTTAATTTTGTCTTGGCTCGAATTCTTTATGCTTTTTTCCTTGTTTAGCTTCAAGGTGCTCCAATGTAGTAACGCTTTCTTATTTCGAGTTTTTTTATCCAAACATATGAATAAGTAGGAAGCAAACTGACTCAATTCTGAGCTATCAAGGCATTAGCAAATACACTATTTAAACCCTGTTAGTGGGTTTTATAATTTTATGTTCGATATCCAGCGGTGAATAATTCGGCTTAGGACACCTGTTCTTGAGGCTTGGTAATTTGAGCGGGCTTCTGAATTGTTAGAGGAATATACAATACCAACTCCCTGATGGCTATAGGAAGCGTGATGAGTATTAATAATCCAAGCAGATATTTGGAAAACCACCAAAGTACGAGACATCCTATACTTAAGGTAATTGCAAGGATTGTCATGGCTCGCGCTGGTATGCGATTAAGGTATTTGACTAATAAGTTCAGCGCTTTTGGGTCAATGGATTTTCGGAACCAAAGGTCATGACAGTACGCCCCCAAGGTGGAACCCAAATGGATAATGGGCCAAAAGAAAAGGGAGGCGGAGAGGTAATGATGCTCGCTTATCAGTACTGCCACGGTTAGATAGAGCAGATAGATCAAATAAAACAAAGTGAAAATGATCGGATTATTCAAATTCTTTTTCATGCCGCTTTCCTCATTCAGGTCCCAAAAAGTTACTATATCAATAAACGGGAAAGCGATTAGCATTTGTGATCCGATGCCTTTATGATTAATTAAAGGATTCTTTATCTGTATATTATCAAAAGGAGGTTGCTTGTTTTGATCTGTTTTATTGGCGATTTTAAGGTCGCCAAAAAATGAACTGGTTGGGCATTACTTCCGCCTTATCTTCTAATAATAAGCTGCCCTCTGCGCTGTATTGATAGATCAATCCTCTTTGTAAATAATCGATGGCGTCAGAGAGATAAATATCTCCATTTTCCGGGTCTATGTCTAGTGCAAAGTAAATTTGATCTTTAGCCGCATCGATGATCGGCTTTTGGGGCAATTGAGAAGCCGTAATTTCAAAAGCATAAATTCCACCGTTTATAAAATACAACATATCTCCGGCCGGATTTATTCGTAGGTTTCCCGGATAAGTTGCTGCCTGGTTATCGAAAGCAAATCGCTGAATGATGGTCATGTTTTCAGGTTCTAATTGAAGGAGGGTGGGTTCTTTTTGAATGAGTCCTCCATTGCATAGTACCCAAATTTTTTCATTCTTGTCAAGCACCAAACCTGACGGACCCGGAGGCATGGTTACCCGATCAACTATTTTATCCGATTGAATATCTATTTTCAGGATTTCCTGGTCGGCTTGTTCAGGATCTCGTACTTCCCTTTGTTTGGTCATATAAACGAAATCCCCAAGCCGGACCATCGATTCTGTCCAGCCACCGCTTACATCAACTTTTTTATCAACTACCTCATTTTCGAGATCAAGCACCCAAAAACAACCAGCATATAATTCAGTGAGGTAGGCCTTATTGTCAGAAATTTTTTCCATATAGCGAGGGCTCCCTCCGGGAATACGAATTCTGCCAATCCATTCAGCGGTATAAGGATTGATGATTTCCACTTTTTCAGAATTGTTCACTACGATATAGCCTTTATCTCCATGAATGGACATTGATTGCGCTACATTTCCTAATTCAAAGCCATTGGTATCCCGAAAAATTAAATTGTCTATTTCTTGTGTTTCCGTATGTAAAAAAGAAAGGGAAGCAACGCCCCAATCAAAGTTTCCCTCATTCAGAATGTATATTCCTTGCTGATAGTCCCCACTAACCGGAGGATTAATATCCACTGGTCTGGCGTCCTCAGGATTGTTGCAGGCCGGAAGGAATAAAATTAGAAAGAAAAATATATTTAGCTTATTCATTTATTGCAGATAATAGGTCAGCGTAAGTAAAAAGTTACGAGGAGGCATTGGTTTGTAGGCCACAGACTGATAATGGTAGTTAAAAAGATTATTAACTCTGAGCTGAGCGTTGAATAACTGATTTTTCCAGTTCAAATCTTTCGATAAAACCACATTGGTCAGAAAGTATGCTGGCAGGTATTGCGTTTCGTCCGTTTTCGTAAACCGCTTACCATAGGCCGTTTCCTCAACTGTGAATTTCCATTTGCCCAGACTTAGCCTGTAATAGGCTTGAAGACTATACATTGGGGTGTAAATCAATTGTTTGCCGACGGATACATCCCGGTCATTTTTAGGTTTCTGATTTTCGGCCTTGGTGTAAGCAATGTTTAGAAAGAAATGATGATTAGCATGATTAGTTTGAATATTGTACTGAAAGTTTTGCTCAATTCCTCGGCTGAATACCAGCGTAATATTTTCCGGACGCCAAAGATTAAATACTCCCGGTTGCCAGATAATCCAGTTATTTATATATGAGAAGAACAAAGTGGTTTCTGAGGAAAAGTTTGTTTTCTCTTTATTTTTTTGAAGCTGGAAAGCGATTTCTCCTTCCCACCCTTCTTCCGGAAGTAAATCCGGATTGCCTACTGGCCACCAATAACGGTCATTGAGACTCGGGGCATGGAAATTTCGGGAAATGTTTCCTCTTAGCCCCCATTCCCAATCCATAATTCTATTTTTAAAATAGCGGATGCCTAAGGAAGGAAGTGTGGGTTTCAGATCTCCATCAATCCACTGCTGTCTGCCTAATAGGGATATCGACCATGCCGGATTAGGGATATATTCTATTTCACCGTAGATATCCTGTTTAGATTGCGTCCGTCTTATGGTCTCATCTTTATTTGGTTCATCATAGTTATCGGAATTGGCGATGTCCAAAGTAGCATTTGCTCCGGCTCTTAGGCATAAAGTATTGAACCATTGATAGCTGTATCGAACATTGGCCTGGAAGATATCCACCATGCTTTTGGAGTCAATTCCTGACTTATTGTCTTTGTAGCTTGTAAATTCCCGCATGTGAGCAAAATTTGCTGTCAGCAAATAATCGTCCCGTTTGCGTTCAAAGTCAATGAGATTTCTGATCGCAGCATCCTGTTGCCAGCCGTAGCTATCAGGTACTGTTGTGGATGGAGGGAGGTTCCGGTCATTATATTGTCCCCAAAAGCGATAGCCAATTCGGTCTCCGTTATTAAGTTGGTAATGCCACTCCTGGCTAAGTCCGTATTGATTTTGTTCCGCATTAATATTGGTCATTTTAACCGGCTCCGAGCTTTGGCTAATGTTCCAATACTTAAAGTCATTGGCTGCGGTTTTATAGTAAAATTTTGTTACTGACTGCCATTTGTCATTACCCTTACTATAACTTCCGGATGTAACATATTCAGAAAAACTTCCGATGGATTGCGTAAGCCGAAGGTCGGAGATTTTGCCGAATGATACCCGGTTGTTCATGTGAATCGCCCCTCCAAGTCCTCCTGTGCCATATAATAAGGAAGAGGCTCCATAATCAACTTTTATTTCATCACTAAAAGCCACCGGGAATAAAGATAAATCCACCTGGCCCAACATGGGGGAATTCAAATTAATCCCATTCCAGTATACCTGAGTATGAGAGGCTCCGGTACCGCGAAAGGATACAGTCTGAGCTCCACCGGCACCATAGCTTTTGATGAAAATAGGGGTTTCCAAAGTGAGTAAATCCCCCAAATTAGCCGATAGGTTTTCCTCTATAATGTGGGATTCTATCCGGCTTTGTTTAAAAGTCTGGCGATCCTCTAGTTTTTCGCCTTCAATTTCGATTTCTTTCAGGATGATTTGCCTGGTGGAGTCCTGCGGTTGCTGAAAACCCAGCAATAAAAAAAATATATTTAAAAAAGACATGACTTGGAAAAAAGTGGGGAGTGACCTCCCCGGATGTAAATCTTAATGCAGGTTTTCTATGCCGGCTATTTCGGTCGAAACCTCTCCTAGGTGGCCGGCATTATCCAAAACAGCAGTATAGATCCGGATGAAATTGATTTCACTCAGTTTCACCTGATTGCCGTTTTCATCTACTGCCCAGGAAATGTCAAAATTGTCTGCTCCATCATTGATGGAAGTCATGTCCGCATAGCCCCAGCCGTTTTCCGGTGCTGGGTTTTTCCAGCTCCCATTTTCCTGATAGCTTTCAGAAGCGATTCTGGTACCACGTACTTTAAAAGAATCTCCCTGATTATCTGGATAATGATTTTGTGGGTAATAAGTGCCCATGTGGTTGATCACGCCTTCTTGCCCCTGATTGTCGGTCCATCTGACATCGTCCATATCCGAATCCGGGCGATAATAGGTTACTTCATAGTTCTTGATGGTGGTGCTTTTAGCATATTCGGATCCTGCTAATTCATACCAGGGCCCTTCTTCGCTTGTGGCGACTTCAACAATGCCCATTTCCGCAGAATTCTCGAAGGCATTGCCATAAATGACCAGGTCCATGCCCTCCTCATTTGGAATGGCGGGTTCAAACTCCACGGTAATTGATCCGCCAAAGGCACCAAGGCTTAGCAGTCCCCCTCTTTTTTTGCCTATTAATTTTTGAGCACCTGCCAGTGTACCAATATTTTGTTGATTGATAAATTGGCCTGGTGCGGGGTCAAAAGACACAATTCGGTGAATGTATTTTTCCGGTTCCCGGTCTCCACCGTCATTGGAATAAACTTCTACCATCAGCGTGTCTTGGGCAACTCCCACGCCATTGTTGACTTCAAAAACAATTTGAACGTTGCCCGCATGTTCAAAAGCATAGTTATTTAAGACTTTTTCATTACTGATGACCTCTCCGAATTCTGACCAGGTGTACTGGCTCTGTGGGCTGTCATTATAAATAAGAGGTTCAATTTTTAAAATGCCTCCCTCTTGAACCCGTGGATTGTCAACAGGAAATTCAATCCTTGGGGGGCCATCCGGTAAAAAGGTTTGGTTTTCTTGATTATCACAAGATACCCAGCTCCATGAAATGAGGAAAAAAAGCCAAAACTTCGGTGATATTTTCATCCTAACAAAAAAAAACTACATACCCGGGAAAGTATGATGGTCAATAATTTTATTTCTTATATGCTATTGACTCTCCTTTCTTACATCAAATCCCGGATGTAAGAAAATGGGGAGGTAGATTGGCAGGTCTCCTGGCTCGTACTTAACTTTTTATAACCTTCCCATCATGAACGACAGTGGCTTGCGGAAAAAGTGCAATAATTGCGTAGTACTTACAGTTGCGGGGACAGCTTTCGAATTGAACGAAATTCCCTATTATCGATTAAAAAGCTAATCGACCAATCCGAGGCGAAGATAGAAAAGTTCATTTTGAATGGAAACGAACCAATTAATTACTTAGGTTGATTTTTATCATTTTTTGGAATTTTTCCGCTAATCCTAAACAACCGAATGATTGTAAATATGAAAAAAGTCGTATTTCGTGTGAAAAAAATCAAAAAACTAGTAGATTTGGTACGATAGTGAACTTTGATATTGCCAAGAAATAGTTTTCTTTTTCAATTATTATATAGAAATTGGTCAAAAGAAAGTGGAATAAGTCTTAATTTCACTGCTTATAAAGCTAATTTAATCAATCCAAAAGATCATGTTCTCAGCAATTTTAGCAGAAAACAATCTTACAGATGCTCATCAGGAAAACCTGTTGCAGTTTATGTTACCCGCCACCATTGTGTTATCCAATAGTGGCGAGGTGATCGGTAGTGCCGGAAGGTTTGCCGATTTTATGGATTGGTTCGAAATGCTTCCCGATAGTCAGCAAGAGGTAGTGATGTTCAGACTATCCCTTTGGGTGCACCATCAGATGGAGAAGACGATCGGAGAGGAAATTTTTGTAGTGATGGGGGAGCATTCTGATGTGGTTTGGGAGTTACGACTTAGTTTTCGAAAAGCTGAAAATCAAAATGCCTATTTGTCATTATCGGTTTATGAGTCTTTTGCCAAGCCATCGATTATCGCCAGAGAAAAAGATAAACTCACCGATGAAATAGAGCTATTAAATGAGCAGGTTCGTTTTTTCAGTACTTTTGCTTATTCCTCCGCCCACGATTTGAAGGGGCCGGTTAATACCCTGAAAGGTTTACTACAATTATTACAGCTCTCCGATGATGACGCCACGCGCAATGAGGCTGTTAGGCGAATAGGTCAAACTGTTGGGCGTGTAGAGAGCTCTTTATTTGGAATGTTGGAAATTTTCAAAACGGAGCAAAAGGCTAGACAAGCACCTGTTAAAGAAATTTCTTTCACTGAAATGTTTGAGAGCATAGAGGAAAAGTTACAGGGCTTAATTGCGGATATTAAACCAAAGATTTTTTATTCTTTTCAAAAGGATCTTATTGTTTACAATGAGCTTTGCCTGGAGATTGTCCTGCAGAATGTGCTTTCGAATGCCATAAAGTATTCTAAGGTAGCGGGTCGGGAGCCTGAAGTGAGAGTGAAATCAAAAATGGTTGGGGAGTTTCTTCTGGTGAAAATCTCCGACAAGGGGATTGGAATCGATATGGTGGCCAATAAACGTGAGGTAGGAAAGCCATTTAAGCGATTTAATCGAGATATTGAAGGTACTGGTGTCGGGCTTTTTATGGTTTATTCTTTAATGGAAAGAAATGGGGGGCGTGTAGAGATAAGCAGTAAGCCGGGAAGAGGCACCACGGTAGATTTGTATTTTAAGCAAGCCAATTTAGAAAGAGGAACCGAAGAAATGGCTCAAAAAGTAGCTTTTAGAATGACCAATATAAAGAAGGCTGTTCGGGCAAAATAATATTATATTTTTTGCAATAGAAAGAGGGATTAGTTCAAAAATGGGCTAATCCCTTTTTTAATGGCTTTTTTTCCTTAATTTCCTGCAGATTATTTTTTGACGTATTGGGGGTTCAATTCCCTTTTTTTATGAAAAAGCCGATAACCATATCAGATATAGCGATCAAGCTGGATATTTCTAAATCTACCGTATCGCGTGCATTAAAAGATCACCCTGATGTAAATCCGGAAACCAAAAGGCGCGTTAAAGCGCTTGCTGAGAAGTTGGATTATGAACCGAATTTACTGGCCTCTAGTTTAGCCAAAAAGCAGTCTAATTTGATTGGGGTTATTCTTCCGGAATTCAATCGGACTTTTTTTTCGAGCGCATTGGAGGGGATTCAGCATGTAGCGCGGGCGAATGGATTTAATGTGATTATTTGTCAGTCAAATGAAGAGTTCGAAAATGAGGTATTGAATACGAAAATGTTGGCTTCTAATAAAGTAGCTGGGATTTTAATGTCTTTGACTTTGCAAACCGAAGACTTTAGCCATTTGCGTAAGTTGCAAGATAAAAACATCCCTTTTGTATTGTTTGACCGGGTTGCAGATAATGTGGATTGTCCTAAAGTGACCGTGGATGATTTTCAGGGGGCTTATCAGGTGACGTCTCATTTAATAAAAAAAGGATACAAAAATATTGCTCACCTTTCGGGTCCTTTGGGTTTGTCTATCTCCAAAAAGCGATACGAAGGATTTATGAAAGCGCTGGATGATCATGGATTTGATCAGGCAAATGCTCAAGTGTATGAGTGCAAGCTGTTGAATGAAGATGCCTATCACTCCGCCCGCAAATTATTGGAACTTAATAAGGATCGACCGGATGCCATTTTTTGTGTGTCTGATTATGTGGCTTTTGAGGCGATGCGTTGTATTCGAGATTTGGGTTTGCGAATTCCTGAGGATGTCGCATTGGCCGGTTTTACCAATGATCCAGCTACTAATTATGTCACCCCGCCTCTCACTACTATGGAACAACCGGCAAAGCTGATAGGGGAAAAGGCCTGTGAATTACTGCTGCAACATCTCAAAAGTGAGGAACACTCGGAATTTCCCCATTTGGAACTGCCCACGAATTTGATTGAAAGGGGATCTACCTAATCGGAATTATTCACCGATAGATTTGTTAAGGCGCTGCAAGGGGTTAGTGATCAATGTTTGACGGTTGTTTTTGTTGATTTTCAGAAAGCTCGAATTTGTGTATGTTGGCTTACTCCTCATCCATCTGCTTTGTTGAGGAAAATTCGAAATAGGAAACTTTTCCTGCTTTGCAGCTAAATGAGTATTCAGTCATGAATAATCCGGCTATAAGATCCATAATTCGGTGAAAAGCATAATTTTTAATTTTATTCAATGCCAAAAAAAGAGGCCGTCTCAAAAGTAAAACCTAGCCTCAGAGAATCACATATTTGAAAACGCTCCTGTGGGAGGGTACTTGCATTTTTGACAAAAAAAGAGGCTATCTCGAATTATGAGACAGCCTCTTTTTTTATTTTATCCAGGTGAGCTTATGCCAAAGCTTTTCAAATGGCCCCTGTTTGTACTTTTTTATCCAGTAATGACAGCAGATCATTTGAACCACGAGCATGATCAAACCAATGCTAAAGCTGATGGTGGTTCCACAAGTTTTAGCCAAATAAAATCCATAACCGAAATAAAGGATTCCCCCAAAGATGGATTGGGTAATGTAATTGGTCATACTCATTTTCCCATAGGTTTTCAGCGGAGCAGTTAATTTTTGGAAAAAGGAGAATTTATACAGCAAAATGAATAGTGATACCCAAATGAAGGTAAAAGACAACTTCCACCACATATCGAAAATAACGCCCAGAGTGCGTTTTATCGTAACTTCATCCACCCCCTGAAAATGGAGCTTAGTGTAAAATAATGGGATGCAAAAAAGGATTGCGAGTGGTAATACCTTTTTCCAGAAATCGTAGAAATGACTTCCAAATAAACCCTTTTTACCGATCAGGAAACCCACCATAAATAGCCCAATGGTTTGGGTGAACCGGCCATTTTCAATAGCCCACAGTAAACTCCACCACTGACCGGTGGTAATATTGGATTTGAAGGTGATCCATATGGAATCAGAATGAAGTGCCTCCATTACTGGTTTCCAGTATTGCGAATTTATTTGCTTGGGCAGACTAAAATCCGCTATGGAAACATATTTGATATAATTGAACCATTCCCAAGGCTGGGAAAGGAAAAACAGGGCGATGAAAAACAGACTTTTGTTGCTCCAGTTCCTTACAAAATACAAGGAAA
Source organism: Persicobacter diffluens (assembly GCF_036244895.1). Lineage (NCBI taxonomy): Bacteria > Pseudomonadati > Bacteroidota > Cytophagia > Cytophagales > Persicobacteraceae > Persicobacter > Persicobacter diffluens. The sequence continues at coordinate 176,918 of NZ_BQKE01000003.1, read as the reverse complement.
CGCCGGTGATGGCATAAAGCATGAGTACTTCTCCCGGGAAAAACATGGCATTGAAACAGGCAAAGCCCGCTAAAAGCAGTAATCTCCATAAATAACGCTTTCCAAAATCAATTCCTTGTTGCTGTTGCTTCAAAAACATGAGGGAAAAAGTGAAGCCAAACAAAATGGCAAAGATGGAGTACGTTTTTCCTCCAAAAAGAAAAAACATGCTGTCCCAAATGTTTTTATCCAAAGCATTTAGCCAATCGGCTTGCCCGGCTTTATCCGGGAAAAAGTAAAAATTGAAATGCTCAATATTATGAAGGAGCATAATCACGAGAATGGCAAAACCTCTTAAAACATCTACAATCTCAATTCTTTTAGAAGATTTGGGCTCCGTGCCTGTGTCGGCTAGCAGCGTTCCACTGTCTGCTTGATTATTCATAAAAGTATCCAACGAGTTAAAAAATCGAGGGAATTTACATTTGTTTTACAGAAAAAACACCCTCTAGGGAGCGTTTTAACCCGAATTATTCATCGCTAGATTTAGTGGGTTAACACAAAGTGCCATCGATCAGAGCGTTAGGGGTCGTTTTGCTGATTTAATAATAGCTCAAATTTGGGGAGGCTTGCTTTCCCCGCATTCATCTGCTTCTTTGGGAATCTCGAAATAGGAAAAATTCCTTCATTTTTCTCGCCTATCAGCTATATGATGACTTAAGGATGAATAATCCGGCTTAAGGAAAACATTTTGCGCTGGATTTTTGACTTTATGAAAACGGAAACTTTCCGAAGAATATCTTTGGGGAAAAGTAACCTTCGGAAAGCCTTACCCGGAATTAAGTCTTCCGGGATTTAACCACTTTAATTAAGCCGAATGATTCACTTCCAGCTGTAGAGAATCAGGCCGAAGAGCTTTATGGGAGTCTTTTTAGCCTGATTCCACTGATTTGATCAAAGCTCAAATTTGTAGTGGCTTGCTTTTTTCCTTCCCCACTGCGGCATTGGAATAATTCGAAATAGGAAGCATTTCCGTCATTCTGATCGCCTTGCAGTTAAACGAGAATTCAAGCATGTCGCATTCAGGCGAACTTATTTTTCTTTCAGCCAATCCTGAAGGTATTGAAAATGCTTGCCCAGTTGACCGTCTTTACATATAGTGGCCCTTGTGATAATCGGATTTTCCTCCTTTTGCAGCAGCAAAGGGATGATGTGCTCCGCGATGGAGGCGCCGAAATCCTCGGAAGCATCCGTGGGTAGGGCGCCCGGTAAATTATCGACCGCCATGACCGTTAGTCCATTTTGGCTGAAAGCAGGGATCTCTTTCAGGGATGATAAATTAACATCATAGAAGGGATCATCGAGTTTGCTCGGTCGAATGGTGGTTGGGATAGGACCATTTATATCACAGCTGATATCCCCGATTACTTTGAGTTTGCTCATGGAATCGATAGCCTCTTTTGGTATTAGTACAGGCCAATTGGCATCATAAAAATGCCCGGTAATGAGCATATCAGAAACTGCCACAAACTGCGTAAATTGACATTGGTATTCTTTTGAGTTTTTTAGAAAATGATCCCACTGGAAGCTTCTGCTCTTATGGGTGTAATATTGGTCCGTATCTAAATTACAAAAGACTACTTTCTCAAATTTCTGCTTGATAAACTGCTCTGCATTGACTTCCATAATGTCCAAGGTAGTCAATATTTCCCTTATTCCGGAAGCAACCCGACCTCTTCCTGAGATAAATATTTTTTGAGGGCCGCTAAAGGAAACTCTCGATTTTAACTGGGTCAACATATCGGCCAGATTATCGCACTCCTGAGGAAGAGGAAGTTCAAAGCTGTTTGTTTTATGTCCCCAGGCTTTAAGGCTCATGTAGGCACCAATTAAACCTGCAAATCTGCCAAAGCCTAATATTCTTCTGCCGTTTTCCCAGGTGAGGCACTCATAATCGATTAATTGTATTTTTTCCTGAATACAGGCCTGCAAGAGGCCTTTGTTGTAGGGTTGGAATTTATGGGTGTGAGAGAAAAATAGGTGTTGTTTGTTTTGTAACAAATCCTTGATAGGTACTTCTTTTACTCCTAAAATTATATCACAGTCTTTCAGATTTTCCTGCAAATTAATTCCCGCCTTCTGATATTCCTGATCGCTAATACTTCTTATTTTTGAGGGTTGTACGACAATGGAAAGTCCTTTGAATTGGTTTTGTAACTGAACACATTGTTGGGGGGTAAGGGCAACTCTTCTATCAGGAGGAGTTTTCCCTTCTTTGATAAGTCCTATTTTCATCTTAGTTGGATATAGTTTGTTTTGGGGTTCTCTTGTTATGAAATTTAATATAAATTTTTAAATTGCAAATCAATTTAACACCAAGTTTTTCGCCTAACAACTATGCAAACAGTACAGGAAGTAGTTAGCCATTTAATTCAACAAGCTCCATTTCTGGAGGAATCCCTGGCCGAGGGAATTATTAATTTCACGGCACTAGCCCGTAATATGAGGGAAGATGTAGAGCGTTACATGAGTAAACCAGTTCAAATTGGAGCCATTGTAATGGCTATTAAACGTCATGTTCCAAAGCCCGCTCAAAGTACACTCCTCTCCGAAATGAGGACTTATGTATCCAAATTGGGTGAGATCATTATCCGCTCCGATTTGGTGGATTATACTTTTAAAAATTCGGATTCTTTACTTAAATCTCAGGAGGTCCTGATGGCCCGATTACAAAAAGAGTCCCACGAACTTTTTATGGCGTCCTCTAAAGGAGTATACGAGACGAATGTGGTCGTATCTGCCACTTTGATCCCTTTAATCGAAGAAATTTTTGAACATCAAAGTATTTTAAACAAACGAGCGCAATTGTCTTCTTTGACCATCCGATTGCCCCAGGATAATACCGTGGTGCCGGGTGTTTACTATGTGCTGCTTAAGACACTGGCCTGGGAAGGGATTAATTTGGTGGAAATGGTTTCTACCACACATGAAATCACCCTTATTTTAGATGAAGAAGATCTGAATCGTGCTTTTGGGCTTTTACAAACACTAACCAGAAGTAACCGATTGATGTAATAGGATTATATTTTTTTAAACCATAGTACTTTTTCTTATTGGAAAAGTACTATGGTTTTTTTTATGTCCTTTTTTGGACGGAATTGTGGGTTGATGATCAACTCCTCAAGAAACTCCTGTGGTGGTTCAGTTATTTAATTAACTGATAAATTATGGGGAAAAACAGACTTTTCATTGGGTTAATCATCTTTATCTTTTTTTTCGGGATGGTCGCCGTGGAGGCCAAAGCATTTAAGGATAAGGACAAAGATAAAGCAAAAGAATTAGCGAAAGAACGGCGTGAGTTGGATAGGAGATTCCAGCACTATTTCGTTTGTCAAAGGAAAATATCAAAACAACAGAAAAAAAAGTACCGGCAAAATTTTCAGTCCACTAATGGCCGGAAAAAGGCGATGAGTGCAAAAAAAGCGGCTAAAAGACAAAGGCGATATCAACGTGATATGATGCGGTATTATTTTGTGGAAAGCAGGTATTAAAAATCAAAATAGTTGACCAATAGACCATTAAAGTGTCTCTTATATCTGTTTATGGTCATGTGGTGGCATTGGTTTTTGAAGTGTTTGGAACATGAAATTCACTTGTATTTTTCTTTTGTTTTTGCTTTTGATGAGTTCCGATCTTTTTGCTCAGGAAGGTGCAAGAAAACGGCGTTTAAAAAAATACGAAAGGCTATTAAAAGAAGATCAACGCCTGAGGAATTGGACTCATGCCCGGGAACAAAAAAAGATGAATGGGCTCAAGCGAAAGCATAAGCGTAGCTTCAGTGCCTTTAAAGGCCAAAAGAAAACCTCTAGTCCTGCTCAGCTACGTCGGAGACACCGCAGATCGCAAAAAGAACTGAAGCGGTATTATGCCGCCTATCGGCAGTAGGGGGCAAGTGCGAAGTAAATCATTCTAAACATCAATAGTGCATTTGCCCAGATTATTCAAACTTAAATCCTCGCTTAGCTGTAAGGTGGGAAAACGAAGGAATAGTTTCCTATTTCGAGTTTTTTCCAAGGAAGCAGATGATTGAGAAGAAAGCAAACTTGCCCAAATTTGAGCCATTATTGAACAAAGAAAATAACGCAAAATAACCTGAAAATATGTCGCTTGTGCTTATTAGATAAATTTAGCGATGAATAGTTCGGCTTAACTTTTTTCGAGCTGTTAATGATTTCGTGGTTTATCTTTCAAGGCTACATATTTGACTTCATCCATTGTTCAATCGTCAGGCTTCTTGCAACTGGTGATTAATTCCCCGGTTTTATAATAATTGGTTATTATTTTTTCTTGCGGCAAGTTCAGCGAGAGAAGAATGAAAAGACTAAAAATGCTTCCCTCTAATGAAAGTATATTGTTGTTGGCTGTTCCGTTAACCCTAACCCTTAAACCCTAAATTGACTATTTTTGTCGGTAATTACGACGAGTATTTTTACCCATGACCGACAAAAATATCGATCTGAATTGTAGAGGTGAGAATTGATGGTTAAATTGTCGTAAAATTCGTTAAATGTTTGGTTAATTTTAAGACAATATGATTGCTATTCCATCTGAGCAGGTTTTTCTTGGAGAGAACTTACGTTTCCTACGGAAGATTAAAGGCTGGAGCCAGGAAAAGATTTCAAGGTATTTGGGGGTAAAACGCTCCACTTACAAAGAGTATGAGCTTAATAGATCAAAACCCGATTTTCAGTTGCTCATTAAAATGTCCGAATTGCTCTCCGTAAAAATTGATGATCTTTTGAGGGTAGAGTTAGAGGTTATGTTTAACGAACTCAAAGCGCGGGAGGGTAAAGGGAATATTAAGCACCGGCTTGAGCGGGTATTAGCAGTAAGTGTGGATGACCAGGGGAGTGAATTGATTGATTGGGTGTCCACTAAAGCTAAAGCGGGTTACTTAAGTGAGTATGACAAACCCGAATTTATCCGAGATTTAAAGAAGATAAATCTGCCTATGGTTCAGTTTGGCACCTATCGGGCATTTACTTTAAGCGGAGATTCCATGTTTCCGGATTTTCCAGATGGCGCCGTTTTTATTGGTCGATATGTAGAACAACTGACAGATTTAAAGGATCACCATACTTATATTTTCGTCACCAAAAATGAAGGGGTAGTTTGTAAAAATGTCCTTAATTTGGGAAATATGGAGCGTTTGATGATGTACTCCCTCAATGCCGTTTTTGCACCTTATTCTGTTAAATATGAAGAGGTACATGAGGCCTGGGAGTATTATGCGTTGATTACTTTCGACCATCAGGGGGATCAATCGGTACTTTCTCAAGTTTTGGACGAATTGGCTTTAATGCGTCTTAAGATGGGGCAGGAGGTTGATCCTAGAAGACTTAACCACTAGATTCGCCTTCTGTGATATTGAAAACATAACAACCAAATAAATAACGATGAATAACTTTGAATTTCAGAACCCTACTCAATTACTCTTTGGCAAAGGGCAGATTGCAAAATTAAAAGAAGTAATTCCCGCTTCTTCAAAAGTATTAGTGGCTTATGGAGGGGGTAGTATTAAGCATAATGGTGTCTATGATCAGGTAATGGCAGCCTTAAATGGCTACGAGGTCGTGGAGTTTTCAGGGATAGAGGCTAATCCTCAATATGCTACACTGATGAAGGCGGTTGAAATCATTAAAGAAAAGGCCATTGATTTTATTTTGGCAGTCGGGGGAGGTTCCGTAATAGATGGCGTGAAATTTATTTCCGCAGCGGTTCCTTTTGAAGGAGAGCCGTGGGATATTTTAGAAAAGAATCTGGGGAAATCTTTGAAGTCGGCTGTTCCCTTTGGTACCGTATTGACCTTACCTGCCACAGGTTCTGAAATGAATTCCGGTTCCGTAATTTCCCGCTCAGAGATAAAAGAAAAACGTGCTTTTGGGGGACCATTGATATTTCCTAAATTCTCTATTCTGGATCCTGAGGTAGTTGCTTCCCTTCCATCACGCCAAATTGCCAATGGGGTGATAGACGCTTTTACACATGTAATGGAACAATATATTACCTATCCGGCTGGAGCTTTTCTTCAGGATAGATTTGCCGAAGGGATTTTGCAGACTTTGGTGCAGGTTGGCCCTAAGGTGATGGCTGATCCCAAAGATTATGAATCCGCCTCCAATTTTATGTGGTGTGCCACCATGGCCCTCAATGGTATTTTGCGTTTAGGGGTACCTACCGATTGGGCGACGCATATGATAGGTCATGAATTGACTGCGCTTTATGGCATCGACCATGCCCGGACTTTAGCCATTATTGCCCCCAACTTATACCGTTCGTTACTATCGGATAAACAAGAAAAGTTAGCGCAATATGGAGAGCGTGTTTGGGGTATTAATGAAGGAAGCCAGGAAGAAAGAGCATTAGCTGCTATCGATAAGACAGTGGAATTTTTCCACTTAATGGAAATACAGACCAATTTGTCTGATTATACGGACGATTATCAAGACACGGCCAGCATTATTGTGGAGCGCTTTGAAGAACGTGGTTGGAAAAAATTAGGAGAGAAGGGAGCTGTAACTCCTGAAAAAGTGGCTGAAATCGTAGAAAACAGCTATTAATTCCTAAATGGCTTAATCATAAAAAACTGATTCGGCTAATTTATTGGCCGTAATATTCAATGGCTTCTTGTCCCTTTTTCCTGATAAAGAACGAACCATAAGTTCAACCCTTTGATTATTCCCGGCGCACCCTATAATCTGCTACCGGGATTCATCAGGTCATTATGGAAGTGCGATTAGAAGGAAATTTGGCTGAGAGACCGTCTCACAGCAGGAGCCTTAAGCGGAATTATTTATGTTTGAATCCTCGTTTTGCTGCAAATAGGGATAAATGAAGGAATAGTTTTCTATTTCGAGTTTTTTCCAAGGCAGCAAATGAATGAGGCGAAAGAAAGCTCCCCCAATTTTGTCTATTTAAGAAATCAGTTCATCCAACCATAACGAACCGGTTTAAAACTATTTAGATAAATCATCCACGCATAGCGACTTGGGGTGATTGACCAGGTGGGAAAGGGAATTATCGACTTATAAGATACTTGTCCTATGATCAATGCCAGGGGAGTATGGAAAGAAATACTTCAATTTCCCATCAAAGTATTTAGCGCTTCCAATTGGAGGTGTTACCAGGGTTTTGGTCGATAAAATGGGAGGCCTGTTTTGGTTTTCTAAAAGTAAACTCACCATTTCTTTCATAGGAAATGGTGAGTTTTTTAATAGCCCGGAATATTCATGCTCAAATTCCTCATTCAGCTGCGAGGCAGAATATATGACGAAATAAATCCTAATTTCGAGTTTTTTCCAACGAAGCTGATGAATGAAGAGCAAGTAAGCCTTTCTAAATTCGAGCTGTTTGAAGATTAGTAAGGTTCTGCATAATAAATAGTTATAAAGATCCTTGTTATGATTTACTGAAGTTTGTGAAGAATAATACGGTCTAGTTCCAGTATTGCTTGGCCCAGGATTTTCTCTCCTCCTGAGCTTTAAATGTCCAGGCGATGAATCTGCTTACTTTATTGCCCTGCGCCATTTGAATGATCTCAAAGTCTTTTACACCAACTTTTCTTAATTGCTTTTTCAGAGGGAATAAATGATCTTTATTGGAGATTAAGCTGCTAAACCATAAACATTGATCCTGGTACCTTTTACTCTCAAAAATCATTTGACGGACAAATTGTAATTCACCTCCTTTAGCCCAAAGCTCAGATGATGTGCCCTGAAAATTGAATTTGTTATTCTCGGATTTCTCTACTTTCAGTTGGTTCCATTTGCGTTGATTAGCTTTTTGAGCTTCTTCCTCCGAACTGAAAAATGGGGGATTACAAATGGAAAAATCTACTCTTTCGTCACCGATAATATTAGTGAAATAATAGTGGGAGGTGGGTTGAAGTTTTACGTCGATCACTTTTCGACTGACCTTATTCTCCTTAAGGATTTTCAGGGCATTATTGACGGATTTTTGATCAATGTCGCTCGCCAAAAATTTCCATTGGAAATGCTTATTGCCCAAAATTGGATAAACAGCACCAGCACCGGTGCCTATGTCAATTCCCTTTATTTTGCTGTGATCTATGGGTTGTTCACTGTCTTTTTCAAGCAGATCCTTAAGGTGGCAAAGGTAATCCATTCTCCCGGGGATTGCCGGAATAAGGTTATGCACAGGAAGTTTCCAATATTTTAATTGGCAGCTTTCCAACATCAGGGCAGCATTGAGCGCATTGACGGCTTCGGCATTGGAAAAGTCTATGGTAAGTCCTCCATGTTTTTTCCGGATGATATATTGCTCCAGGGCAGGGTATTGTTCCTGAAGTTTTGGGAGGTCATAACTTGCGTTATAGGGGTTGTCAGGGTGTATTTTGGTGACTTGCTCAGCTTTTTTCATACCGCAAGTTAGGGAATCATCAGCAATTTTTATGATCTATTTATTTAAAGCCATCGCTTTTGCTTCCGTATTCATAAATAAGCCTATAACGATGTCCTCCTCTAAAACATTTTTATTGCTATTGATCAGCAAAATTCGATCATTAAAAAGGCCTTGTTCAAAGAAAAACTGATCTCCCAATTTTACATTAAATTGATTAGAAAATAGGATTGCACCTGTATCTCCTTTTGCCCAGAAGCTGGAGTCGTCCTGCTGTTGTATTTCTTTGACGGTAAGGAGTGTACGCTCCGGGAAAAAATGAAGATAAGAGAGCACTAGGCTACCTGTGAGTAAAATGATGGCGAACACAAATTGCTTCATCTTTTTGGGTTTTGTTTACTCCTATATTAGTGCAAAGGGCAAAGGAAAACCGAATTTACCCTGATGTTTAAATTGATTTATTAATGATTTAATCATAAAAGCATTTAAGCTAATATTTTTACCTTTGCGGCCATGTGGATTTATATGGGCCTGATGGCAGCTCTATTTTTGGGCTTGCACAATATTACAAAAAAGCACAGTGTTAAAGAGAATGCTGTATTTCCGGTTTTATTTTTTACGACCTTGACCAGCTTGCTTGTCATTTCTCCGGTATTAATACTCTCTCAGTTAATGCCTGAAAAAATGGCTGATTTGAACCTATTAATTCCCCCTTTAAGTTTTCGGGAGCATGTATTTATTTTCATAAAAGCGGCAATTATGACCGGATCATGGTGTTTGGGTTATTCTGCCATGAAACACCTTCCAATTACTATTGTGAGCCCCATTCGATCGGCAGGACCTTTTTTTACCCTGCTGGGAGCATTAACGATTTATGGGGAACGGCCTTCGGCCTATCAGTGGTTAGGATTCGCCCTGATTATTATTTCCATGCTAATTTACTCCCGAGTAGGGAAAAAGGAGGGGATTGATTTTCAGACCAATCGTTGGGTCTTGGCCATAATAGGCGCGACTTTCCTAGGCTCATCCAGTGGACTGTATGATAAATTTTTAGTCCAATATCAAGGATTGGCAGCACAGACTGTCCAATTTTGGTTCTCTTTATATGTGGTGATTTTGGTAGGTGCGGTTTGTCTGGTGTATTGGCGACCCAGGAAATCGGCTTTGGGTGCATTCCAATTCAGATGGAGTCTGGTCGGAACCGGAATTTTTATAGTCCTAGCTGACTTCTTTTATTTCCGGGGACTAGAAGATCCGGAAGCCTTGATAATGTTACTTTCTGCCATAAAGCGCAGCCAAATTTTTATAGCGGTTTTTGTAGGTGGAGCGTTGTTTAAAGAAAAAAACAAACGGAAAAAGATGGTGCCACTTACTGGTGTTTTAACCGGAGTCGCTCTTATTTTATATGCGAGTTAATTCTGATAAAACATCTTCAGATTTAATGGTGCTGTAAAATACTTTATCTCGGGAATTTTTAAGCACTTAGGCTGCTTGGCCTTGTTTTTTGAAATTTATTGTTTTCGTAGGGAGAGATTGGTGATAAAGCGCTATTTGTACCATTGTTACCTACACCGGATTATTCATGTTTTTATCCTCGTTTAGCTGTAAGGCGGAAAAAATGAAGGAATAGTTTCCTATTTCGAGTTTTTCCCAATCAAACAGATGATTGAGGAGAGCCAAGCTTGCTCAAATTTGGGCTATTTTAATTCAAAGAAAATCAGCTTTAAAGAAATGAAAATAAGTCACTTACGATTTGCTAATAAATATAGCGGTGAATAATTCGGGTTAACGCTAAAGATGTTTTAGTAATCCTATTTAGGTCAAGGGAGTAATCTCTCATGGTGATAGGTGATTTTTCCAGTGCTGGTTGGCCTGTCTCATGAGTTGATCTTCATTTTTATTCCAGCTATCAAGCGTGTTATTGAAAAATTTATTGTAGAAAAGGTATAGCCGATCATTGATGATTTTAAAGGTTTCGGGGTTCACCTCTACTTTTTCTCCATTTGCTCCCATTGCGTAGGCACACCAACCTCCATAGGCGGGCTCATATTTTTTGGGATTGCGTTTAAATCTTTGAAGGTTTTCCTGATTTTTGAAATAATAGGTGATCCCCTGATAGCGGAGTTTATAGGAAGATTTACCTTTTGCCGGTCTTTTTCCAAAATAAGAAACAGGGTCAAAGCCTTTAAGGGCAAGGCCTTCTTCTATATTGAATTGGTTTTGCCGTATTTTTGAAGATTCCTGACTTACTGCAAATATGGAATATAGAACAAGTGAAAAAGTTAGAAGGGCCTTTAATTTCATTTTTATGATTTTTATATAAAAATAATTTTTCTTCGCGGTCTGTCGCTCTTAAAAACGGTAAAGTGGTTGCTAGTGGTAAATTTTTAAGTGGAAAAATTTACCACTTTGAACCTATTCGCCCTTTTAAAAATGGAATTCTTTCCAATTTGTTATGGTGTTGTTATCTATAATTAATAATAGGACAAATTCTTTTTCATGACCATTGAGTATGGAAATACCTTCAATGATCATTTGACCTTCGGTCCTGTTAGTTTGTGTCACTTTTTTGTAATCAAGTCTAATATTGGAGGCTTCCAGGTCTTTTTTGAGGATTTTGGCAAGAATACTTCCTTTTGGAATATGGTGATTTGGGTTAGCGTTGAAATTTTGATTTATGAAAGGGTATAGTGCTTTATAATTCTGGCCGAAAAGTACATCTTCAATAAAATCCCAGACCTTTAAGTCAGATTTTACCCCTGTTGGGATTGATTCTGCTGTGTTGTCAGTTGTTTTGAGCTCTATTTCCGGCTTATTTATCCAATTATGAGAGATTTCCAGCCAAACTATTTTTTGTATTTTTCCAATTTCATCTAATTTACATAGATGAGCAATTGCTAATTCCTCCCCATTCTCCAAAGTTATATCACCATGGATAAATGCAAAATCATGCTCGCTCCACTGTTTCAATATTTTTCCGCTCCGATTAGGGTTTGCGCGATGCCATGCACCGTGATACTCAATGAACTCTGGAGTAGTTCCCTGGTAGGGGGCGTTTTTGGTGATGAAATTTTTCGTAAAATGTTCGTTGATCACTGATCTGAAATCTCCGTTCAAATATCCGGAGTTAAATAGTTCAATTAGGGGGTTTGATTTTTCTTCCATGGTTCAGTAGGTTTGTAATTAGATTATTTGAATATATTTCCTTTATTACAAACTAACTTTGTGATCAATTTGGTTTTAAATTGGTCTTTGGATGGTAAAAGAGCGTGTCTTTAAAGTAAGGGGTAATTTCGTTTTTTGGTAATTGTTTTGAAATGTCTAAAACGGAAATGATCCTCTCTTCTTTATTTTTTTCAAAAATTTTGTGGCGAGGGGATCATTTGTGAGCACAAAATTATTTTAACTTTTTTTATAAGAAGCGCAACTTTTTTTGAATGATTGGCGGGATCACTAAAGGTTTTGGTTTTTTGGCTTTTAAACATGCTCCTAATAGGAGGATTGGTAATTTTTATTTTTGCTGATTGAAAATTTGAGTTCTTACGCCATACAGAGGTCGGGGAGTGCAGTGATTTTTGGGGTAATAATTGGGGCTTAAAGCAATTAGATTTTTTTCATTATCGATGAATAGGGGAGGAGAACATTTGGCTGTCACCGGTTCATTGGTAGACCTACTCCCGACCCAGATTACCGCACGCTGATTAAAGGGAGCGACAAAAAAGGCTTTTCTGCTGTAGGGGTTCATGAGGTTTGGGGTAACAAACCAGCTTGAGTCATAGACATTATCATGTAGGTTGATGCCCCCTAAAATGTTTATTGCTTTATTTTTTTCCTCTTTTACCGTCGAATTGGTCGCTAGTACTGCGGAGACATTTTGGGCTGAGAAACGGTTATCAAAAATTTCAATTTGGTTGGCGCCCTCTAATTTGATGCCCATTCCATAATGGTGGAAAGTCCACCAATGATCCTTTCGGTTATTGTGTGAAATGATATTATTAAAAATCCGGACATTATCTGCTGGTTGATCTGCCAAATTGTTGCTGATTCGAATTCCAATCCCATTGTTTTTTACCTGGTTTTCGTAAATATCTACAATCTGATTATTGAGGACTGAAAGCCCTATCTCACTATATTCAATTTGGTTTTTCGAAACTTCTAAAAACTGAGAGGATTGAGCCAATATACAGGCTTTTTGGGCATGCTTAACTTTGGTGTTTTTTATCTGGATAAATTTATTATCCACCAAGTTTATCCCGAATAGGCCATTATTTTGGCTATTTTCGAATGTCCAGGCAGATTCTATTTGTTCCAGATGAAGGTATTGGCAACCTTGAATTTTTAAATTGGCCAGAGGGGCATTTAAAATAGTAAATCCTTTGAAATGAATATTTTCCGCATTAAGTATTTCTATTCCATTGCCATTGGAAAGCTGATGAAAGCTTAAAATAGTCTTGCCCATACCCTGTCCAATGATGGTAATATCGTGTTTCTGCTGAATTATTAGGCTTTGATCGAAACTGTATTGACCTTGTGGGAGGAATAAGGTGTCTCCTGCCTCGCAAATGTTTATTTGCTTTTGCAGATCTCCCATAAAGTAAAGAAAGTCTCCTGTTTTTAAAGACTTTTCAGGATGGCAGGATGAAATGGCCAATATAAGGCCGAAAAGATAGGTCTTATAAGTCGAGCACATAGGTTGGTGATGGATTAGTCTTATATTAAGTTAAAAAAATACTAGCAGTATTATAGGTTTTCAGGAGGAATTATTATGCTTTTTAGCTGGAAAAGGATAGGCTTATTGTAATCGTGACCAATGCAAGCTTTTACTGATTTGTATGTCCAACTATGGCCTGTGGGGAGCGTTAAAGCAATAGTTACGCTTTAAAACCAAAAAAATGAAGGTAAGATTTAACAAATTTTGGCTGGTTTTCATCGCCCTGCTCGATGTGATTTTTATTTATTCAGCCCTGGAAATTTCTTTTTTTATGAGGTTTCAAAATTCCTATGTGGAGGATTGGTATAAATCTTTCTTTTTATTCTTTATGCTTTCTTTTTTAGCAATATCCACATTTGTACAGATGCCCAATTTATACAAGCGGCTTAGTCTTGTTCAAATATTAAGGAGTAATTTTGTGGTATTTTTATTACACTTATGCCTTTTGATTGGTGTCCTTACTTTTTTCAATAAAGCCGATTATTCTATCCCCTTTATTATACTTTCCTATATGCTGTCAATGCTGTTGACCTCTTCTGTGCGAATAGTATTTGTTTATCTTTTGGAAAGATATAGTCATAAGGCGTACAATCATTTTAATGTAGCGATTTATGGGAATGACAAGGATGCTCATAAGCTCAAACAATATTATGAAGAGGAACATACCGTCGGTTATCAATTCAATGGATTGTATTATGATGAGAATCCTGAAGATCCTTATGGTTACGGAACAGACTTACGAATGCTGGAACAGCAATGCCGTAGCGGGAAACTAGATTTGGTTTTGGTGACCGAGGATATAAAAATAAAAGGTAGAGAGGTCTGGGAACGTTTCTCGAATGTTTGTGATTTGTATTGCGTGAGTTTGGCGATTTCCCCTCAAATGTCGGTAGAACTAAACAGGTCTGTAAAAGAATTGATTTCATTTAAGGATATAACCATGGTGCTGAAGAGGCCTCTTCCCTTATCATATTATTCCAATGTGCTGGCGAAACGGGTCTTCGATATTCTATTTTCATTAATGGTGATTTTTTTAATTTTTCCCATATTATTCCCAATAGTTGCCTTACTCATAAAGCTGGAGTCTCCCGGGCCTATTTTTTACGAGCAGCTTCGTCCGGGTAAAAAGAATAAATTATTCAAATGTTATAAGTTTCGTACAATGCGGGTAAATGCAAATGGTCATTTACAGGCAAGCAAAAACGATCGGAGGATTACCCGTTTTGGTGCCTTAATGAGAAAAACCAGTATAGATGAATTACCTCAATTTTTTAATGTATTAAAAGGGGATATGTCTGTGGTGGGCCCCAGGCCAAACATGGTGATCCAACTGGAGCAATTCGGGAAGCAATTTAGAAGTTATTCTGAGCGGCATTTTGTCACTCCGGGTATTACTGGTTATGCACAGGTAAATGGCTTTAGAGGAGAAACAAGGGAAGAGGGGCTAATGGAAAAACGAGTAGCGTATGATGTGAATTATATCGAAAACTGGAGCTTGAGCCTGGATATTAAAATCATTTTCCTGACCGTTTGGAATATATTTAGCGGAGAGGAGAATGCTTATTAAGCACTATTATTGGATTTTATAAATGATGGATACAACCTTTTTTATATGAAGGAGTTATCAAAATTATAGAGATTTCCTTACCCAACCTAAACCTAGCATTTTGAAAACATTACAACAATTTTACAAGGGTAAAAAAGTTTTGATTACCGGGCATACAGGCTTCAAAGGAAGCTGGTTAAGCATTTGGTTACAACACTTGGGTGCCACGGTATACGGCTATGCCCTTGAGGAGGAGTCAGGCTCTCTTTTCGAGTTGGCCTCTTTGGGAGGGACAATGAACCATCGTATTGGGGATGTTCGGGATTTTTCTTCCCTCAAAGAATATATCAATCAGATCGCACCGGATCTGATCTTTCATTTAGCTGCACAGCCTTTGGTGCGAAATAGTTATGAAGCACCCAGATTAACCTATGAAGTTAATGTTAATGGTACGCTGAATCTTCTGGAAATATGCCGTCAGGCCAATAGGAGTGTTTCTCTGATCTGCATTACTACAGACAAAAGTTATGATAATAAAGAATGGTTGTGGGGATATAGAGAAAATGATGCTATGGGGGGATTTGACCCTTATTCCTCCTCAAAAGGATGCTGTGAACTATTAATTGACTCCTACAATAAATCATTCTTTTTGGAAGAGCGCTCTCCAGTTCGTTTAGCTTCTGTCAGAGCTGGTAATGTAATTGGTGGAGGAGACAGGGCTTTGGACAGGATTGTCCCTGATAGTATTCGTGCTTTAGAACAGCAGGTCACCATAGAGGTTCGAAATCCCTATGCTACACGTCCCTGGCAGCATGTCCTTGAGCCACTCGGTGGATATTTGTGGTTAGGGAAGCTAATGACCGAACATGAAGGCAAAGCCCTTTGTACGGCTTTCAATTTTGGTCCACAACTTACTTCTAATAGAAGTGTCGGCGAATTGGTTAGTGCTCTTATCGCGGAATGGGGGGTGGGCAATTGGGAAAGTCAATGGCAGGGCGAGGCGCCTCATGAAGCAGGTATGCTTAATTTAGCCACAGACAAGGCCTTTCATTTATTAGGGTGGTTTCCGGTTTGGGATTTTGAGGAAACGATTAAGCAAACGGTACATTGGTATCAAAATCAAAATAATTCCGATCCGTATATGCTCTGTAAAGAGCAGATATTGGATTATCAGTATAAATTTTTTCAATCACTAAAAAACAGACTCCCAAAAAATGCAACGCCAATTAACACCACTGATTGATTGCTTTGAATTTGATATACCTTCTTTCACGGATTCCAGAGGCCGTTTGGTGAAATTGTATCACCAGCTTTCTTTTAAGGAACTTGGGATCGACAAAGAGGTAGCGGAATTTTATATTTCCGAATCAAAAAAAGGCGTACTAAGAGGTCTTCATTTTCAAATTCCACCTTATCAGCATAGCAAAATTGTCTCTTGTATTAAAGGAGCCATTTTTGATGTGATGGTTGACCTTCGGGAAGGGAGCTTAACCTATGGTCAGGCACATTCCACTGTATTAAGGGGGGATCAGCCAAGGGCTGTTTTTATACCGGAAGGTTTTGCTCATGGATTTCTGAGTTTGGAAGAGGAATCTCTTTTTTCCTGCATTTCCTCTCATGTATTTGAGCCAAAAGGAGATGCTGGACTTCGATGGGATTCTATTGCAGTGGATTGGCCCGATATACCTCTCAATATTTCAGAGAAGGATCTTGAACAGCCCGGTCTTCAGGATTTTGTTTCACCATTTCAGTATGAAGTTAATGGATAACCTTTTGATAGCCGAACATCAACTTATTGAACCCAAAGTAAATATACAGGATGCCAGAGGGAAATTTGTGAAAATATTTACCACAGGTACGCTTCCGGAATTTGTGATAAAAGAAATTTTCTATTCCGATAGTGATAAGGGAGTGATAAGGGGAATGCATTTTCAGGCGCCTCCTTTTGCTCAACCCAAAATAGTGACTTGTGTTAGCGGAGCAATTTTGGATGTGATTGTAGATTTACGAATGTCCTCAGAGGCTTTCGGGAAAGTATATGCTTATGAACTTAATGAAGAAAATGGAAGAAGCCTATATATTCCTGTCGGTTTCGCACATGGTTTTAAAGGATTAAGCGAGCATAATAAGGTGTTGTATCATTGTTCCACTGTGTATGCGCCTGATCATGAGGGAGGTATTGATTTCCGGAGTATAGATTTTGATTGGGGAGAAATAAATCCATCCTTAGTTTCGGAAAGAGATTTAGGGTTCCCCGAACTTATTAATTTTGATAGCCCATTTTAATTTTTTATCATGATATTAATCGACAAAGCATTACAAAAAAGGCAGAAAGAAGGCAATCCTATCAGGGTAGGGATTGTTGGGGTCGGGGCGATGGGCGCTGGAATAATTAACCAAATTATGTTGCATACTTCCGGAATGGAGGTGAATGCAATTTATAATAGACATCCGGAAAAAGGGCTCAATATTTTATCCAAAATTGGAGCCAGTCTCAATAATATCCTTGATGATGATCGGCAAAGATTTCGGGAGGGACATATCCGGTTAACCGGGAACTTAGAGGTGTTTTTAGAAACGCCTAATGATATTGTTGTAGAGGCTACCGGCTCCATAAGTTTTGGCTTACAGCTTTGTAAAAGTGCTTTTGAATATGGAAAGCATGTTCTTTCTTTTAATGCTGAACTTGATGCCACCTTTGGACCTTATTTAAAAAAACTAGCTAAATCAAAGGGGGTAATCTACTCCGGAAGTGATGGAGATCAACCAGGAGTGATCATGAATCTTTATCGTTATGTAAAAAATATAGGGCTAAAGCCATTAGTATGTGGAAATATTAAAGGTTTACAGGATCGATATCGAAACCCGGCGACACAGCAACAATATGCTGCGACCTATGGCTTGAGTCCCGAAATGGCCACTAGTTTTGCCGATGGGACTAAAATCTCTTTTGAGCAGGCGACTGTGGCAAATGCTACCGGGATGCGAGTAAATAAAAGAGGGATGAATGGCTTTTCATTTCATGGTCACATTGATAAGGCGGTTGATTTTTATGACTTTAATGAATTAAGAAAAGGAGATGGTATTGTCGATTATTTTGTAGGAGCACAGCCAGCTCCCGGTGTTTTTGTTTATGCTTATTCAGAGGATCCTTTGGTTAAGCACCATTTAAATTATTATAAATTAGGGCATGGCCCAATTTACTCTTTTTATACGCCATATCATCTATGTATTTTTGAAGTTCCTATATCTATTTGTAGGATAGTAGATTTTGAAGATATTATTATTGAGCCCAAATCAGGCATTTCGGTGGAGGTCATTACGATGGCTAAAACAGCGCTTTTTGAAGGGACGGTTTTGGATGGGATAGGAGGCTATCATACCTATGGGGTTTGCGAAAATTCAGAGCTTGCGCGCTTAGGGAAGTTATTACCCATGGGCTTGGCTCAGGGATGTAGGCTCATTCGGGATATCAGTCAGGATCAACCTATATTGATCAGTGATGTTGAGGTTTTGGATGAGGACCTGTTCAATACCTACGAACTTCAGTTTTCATTAAATATTGTAGGCGGATGATACGATTGCTATACGTCATTTTATTCCATAAAGAGGCCAAGCAATTATACCGTTTGGTGGAAAGGCTTCAAAGCTCAGGCAATGCTATTGTGATCCATGTTTGTAAAAATGTTTCTGATGATGAGTTTTCTGAAATAACGGAGTACTTTTCTTCCTTTTCCAATGTATTTTTTTGTAAAAGAGTCAGAGGGACATGGTGTACCTTTAGGACAGTAGAGGCCATGTGTAATGGAATGCAGAAAGCTTTGGAGGAGCAATTGAAGTTTGATTATTGTTCTGTAATCAGTGCGCAGGATTATCCCATAAAATCCAATGAGGCAATTGCTCACTTTCTAGCAGAAAATAGGGGAAGTGAATTTATTAATTACTGGGATATGCAGCCTTTGATTGACCGGGGAGAGCCTTATTATAATACTATTCTTCAGCGGGAGCGGGTGAATCGTGAAGCTGAAAAATGGGAGCATTATACTTTTCATTATGGGAAAAAGTTCCGTGTTGAAATTCCTGGGAAACATAATCCTAATGCCAAGGGCTTTGCCGCTCATTCTGCTAACTGTGTAAAGAAATTACTCTCTCTATTGATAAAAAAGAGGAATTTTTTGCCTGGTCTGCATCCTTACGGTGGATCGGATTGGTATACGATCAGTAAAGAGGCGGTAGAATTTGTTGTGGGAGTTTATCAAAACCCAAAACATCCTATCAATTCCTTTATGCGTACGGTATCCTGTAGTTCTGAAATCTACTTTCAAACCGTCTTAATGAATTCAGATTTTAGGTCGGCTATCGTAAATAATAATTTACGATTGATTCTCTGGCCTGAGGTCAATTGGCACCCTAAGATTATTGAGGCTTCTGATCTCCCAGTAATAAAGTCTTCCGCTCAGCTCTATGCCAGAAAGTTTGATCAAAATATAGATTCAAAAATTTTGGATTTAATCGATGATCAGATATTAAATTCATTAACGCGCCCAATAGAACAAAAATAATTGAATCTTTTGTTTATCATATTGTACCATAAAAACCCTGATCAGTTGATTCGGTTAGTAAATCGGTTGAGTGGAGACGGGGTCTATATTGTGGTACATGTTTGTCTGAATGAGCGTGAGGAAAATTTTAATTTTCTCCAACAATCATTGGAAGGAAAAGTGCATTTTTCTAAGCGTTTTCGTGGGGAGTGGGGTGGCTTTTCGTTGGTGGATGCCACTTTAGCGGCGATGGAAATGGGCAAGCAGTTTGATTATCAGTATTGCTATCTCCTCAGTGGGCAGGATTATCCCTTAATTTCCCTATCAGACATGAAGGCCGATCTGGATCCTAGGGCTAAGAAACAATATATCAACTATTGGATGCAAAGTAGTTTGATTAGTCAGTCCCGTTACTTTAATGTTATTAAGCAAAAGTGGCAAGAAAGTGTGGACAGACAAAATCATAGGTTCAATCAATATAAAATTAAACTGTTTAACCGTTACTTTTTCTTCCCAGGTTTAAAAAATCCGAGACCAGTATCATTAAAGGACAGGGGGTTGAATTTGGGGAAAAGTTTTTTGGGTAAACTAATGCCCAAAAGGAAATTTATGAATGGCATTCTTCCTGCTGTGGGGTCTCAATGGTTCACGATTAGTAAAGCATGTGTTGATTATTGTTTGGATGTGGCGCGCTTACGATCAGATTTAAAGGATTATTTTAAAAACAGCGAGGTGCCAGATGAAATGTTTTTCCAAACGATTATTTTGAATAGTCCTTTTTCAGAGGATATCACGCAGGACAATTTGAGAGCGATATTTTTTCAGGAAGGAGTATATGTACGACATCCTGATTTATTATCAGATAAAGATTTTTCTAAACTATCTAGTGCTAAAGCGCATTTTGCTAGAAAGTTTGACTTATCCATCAATAAAAGGATTTTTGATTTGTTAGATCAATTTCAATCAAAAGGTATAAAGCATGGCGATAATAAAGAAAGTGAAGAGCAAATTAAGTGAATTTGCTTATAATAATATTCCAAGGAATACGAGTTTCAAGCCCAGAGGCTACTTTAATGATTTTCAGTCCTATTTTGATGCTTTTCCTGAAAGTGATCTTGAGGTGAAGGAGGTATACCCGGACCTTGAGACAAAATTGAGGTTGAGCAGAGAATTTTATGCCCAATTTTCCGAATTTACTAAATATGATAAGGCAAAGGATGTTGGGGAGGAACAATTGGAACTAAGCTGTACTACTGATTATAAAGTGGCCATTATTCCGATGGGACGTGTGATGACAAACAATATGTCCATGGTGGCGGTGATTTCAGAGGAAAATTATCTTTTGGCCGATGTTTCCCTTCAATATCATATGGATCGGCCGGCTTTTGGAGAGGATAATATAGTATTTAAAAGAAAATATTTTCCGGCACCTACATTCATAAACGGTACCGTTTTCAATATGCTTGGTGGGGGAGGAACGGTCGCAAATATCGGGCATTGGTTTTTGGATGCATTTGCCCGGATTCATTTATTAAAAAAGGCTGGTTTACTGGAGGAGGTTGATTATTTCCTAGTGCCGAATTTTGATTATTCTTATCATCGGGAAAGTTTTGCATTGCTGGGCATTCCAGGGGAAAAAATTATTAGTGCCAATGAGATTCAGCATTTTCAGGCGGAGAGGTTAATTTCGTCCACTCACCCACGAGGTGTAAGAAGTTATTTGGTTCCGCATTGGTTAATTCACTTTTACAAAGAAGCTTTTATACCCAAATTCGATGAGGAGAAGCAATTCCCGGCTAGGGTTTATATCAGCAGGAGAGATTCAAAACTTCGGGGTATCAGTAATGAAGAGGAATTAATTTCCTTTTTGGAGTCAAAGGGTTTTGTAACTTATGAAATGAGTAAATTGACTTTAATTGATAAGTTTAATTTAATTCATCAGGCTGATGAAATTGTTGCAATGTCCGGGGCGGGTTTAATCGGAATGTTGACAGGGAAAATTGGGGCAAAATTTTTAGAGCTATTTCCGAGAGGTTTTGTCCATTCCTTATACTATAATATTGCGGTCTTTCAGGAGATGGATTATGATTACCTTATATGTGAATCGGCTCATAAATCTGAAAATATGAAGGCTGCTCAGCTGGAGGACATAAAGGTGGATATAGGAGAGGTAAAAGCGATTGTAGAAAAATGGACCAGCGAAAAAGAGTACTAATCATTCAAAAGTCTTTGCCTCATTACAGAATTCCATTCTTTGAAGGTTTACGGACGCAATTGAAAGATCAAAATATTGAGTTACAGTTGGCCTACGGGAAAGGAAGTCAATTTGATCAGGCAAAAAAAGATCAATCCGATTTGGCTTGGGCAATTCCCTATGATAATAGCGTTTTTCATTTTTTAGGAAAGGAGTTTTATTGGCAACCACTTAAGCAATTGGTGAAATCCTTCGATTTGATCATTGTTGAACAAGCGAATCGTTTGCTATTTAATTATTGGTTAATGGGCAATCGAGTTTTGAATAATTACCAATTAGCTTATTGGGGGCATGGCCTGAGCAAAAACCGTGGTGTTGGGAAATTTAGTAAATTTTTTAAGCAACAATTGCTGCAACAGGTAGATTGGTGGTTTGCCTATACAGAGGGTGTTAAAAACTTTTTGCTACAAGAGGGTTTAAGTTCAGAAAAAATCACGGTGGTGGATAATGCGATCGATACGAAGCAATTTATTACAGATTTACAAGGGCTAGATAGTGACTATCTAGAGGCCTTACAAAAGCAATATGGAATTGGGAAGGGTTTAAAGGCGATTTATTGTGGGGGCATTTATGCGGAAAAGAAACCGAAAATGCTTTTAGAGGCCGTTATTAAAATTCGATCAAGTATTTCAGATTTTGAGATGATGGTCATTGGTGCCGGGGATGAGGCTTATATATGGAAGGAGGCGGCGGAAAAACATGATTTTATTCACTACCTCGGTGCAGCTTTTGGGAAAAAAAAAGCAGCATTCTTTAAAATGGCAGATGTTTTTTTGAATCCCGGGCTTGTTGGTTTAGCCGTTTTGGATAGTTTTGCCGCAGAATGTCCGATGATTACGCAGCCTTATGAGTTTCATAGTCCAGAGTTTTCATATTTAAAACACGGAATAAATGGTTGGGTCGGTTCAGCGCAAACGGAGGATTATAGTAATGAGGTCATTCAAGTTCTACAGGACGCTTCATTACTGAATCAATTGAAAGCAGGATGCAGAGCAGCCAGTACGCAGTTTACAATTGAAAATATGATTGAAAACTTTGCATTGGGGATAAGCCTAGCCATTAACAGGTAAGCTCATTGATTATTGATTCAAATTGTTGCAGATTAGCCTCCGGAGTATATTTGGATAAATAGGTTTTACGTGCGTTGAGGTAATATTCTTCGTTTAGTTCCGCTTGGTTTAATGTTTGGCTTAAATCATCACTGTTTCCCCATTGAAAGTGGAGGCCGTTTATACCATCACTAACAATGTCTTTTACATTATCAATATTTCCGCAAATAACGGGAGTGCCGGTAGAAAATGCCTCCAATATTGTCATCGGCAGGCCCTCATACCATTCAGAAGGGAAAATCAAAGCTTTGCATTTTTTGAGTTTTTCACTCACAAAATCTTTATTTTGAAATCCATGAAATTTTAGATGGGGATACTTTTTACTAGCCTCAATTACCTTTTCCTTTAATGGGCCATCTCCAATTATTTCTACTTTTTGGTTGGAGGATTCTAATGATTTTAATAAAGTTGGTATGCCTTTTTCTTTAGATAATCTTCCAATAAATAAGAAGTAATTTTTTCTTTTACTATATTCAGAATATCCAAAATCTTCAATGAAATTTGGTTTTACTATTGATTGATCATCCGCAATATTCATATGGCTACTTTGAAATATTCTTTTTGCAAATGGCGTTAGGAAAATAAATTTAGAAATGCCTTTTATAAATGTTTGATTTAAATGGTGAAGGCCAAGAATTAAGCTTAAATGAGCGGTTTTTAATCTTGAGTTTTTAAAGCAGGCATGTTTAATTCCTGAGAGTGGAATGGCTTGTGTTATGCATAGCTGGCAGGGGCTGGATGCTTTAGTAAGTAGGGCAGAAGGGCATAGAAGTCTATAATTGTGAATAGTAATCATCAGTGGCACCTGGTGTTTTTTGGCTATTATGAACACCGCTGGTGACATTTGGTAAAAAAAATTGTGTAAATGAATGACGTCAGGTTTGAAAGATAAAATTTTATTTTCTAACAGTTGACTACTATCCGTATTGTAGATTCCTTTCCAAATAAATGAAGCTGAATTAATGTCCTTATTTTCGAAAATAAGCTGGTCCACGATGTACTTTTTTTTAAGTAGCTTTGATTCGTTTTCCAGTACACTATCTTCCCCCCCATACTTGAGGTATCGATTATGAAGAATAAGGATTTTTTTCATGTTGGTCAGATGCTTTTAAGGAATAACAATTTGCTAATGTTGAAGTTATATTATTAACCTTAAATTTCAATCTATGCTCTATATTATTATCCCTGTTTTTAATAGAAAACATTTCACTAAGGCGTGTTTGGAAGCTTTAGAAAATCAAACCAATAAAAATTTTAAAGTAATTGTCGTAGACGATGGATCAACTGACGGTACAGGAGAGATGATAGCTAAACAATTCCCTGAAGTTTTAGTGCTTAGAGGGAATGGGGATTTGTGGTGGACCGCAGCTACTAATATGGGTATAAAAAAAGCGCTGTCTTTGGGTGCCGAGCGTGTAATGACTCTCAATAATGATACGCTTCCTCCCAAAGAATGGATTGAAAAAATGTTAGAAGCTTCAGATCAATTTCCTAATGCGCTTGTAGGGGCCATTAATATTGAAAAAGAAAGTGGTATGATTCACTATGGAGGCGAGCGGATAAATTGGAAAGGTTATCACACCACCAAACTGGAAGAGGAGTTGGAGCAGCAGGAGAGGAAGGGTTTACATGAAGTGACGCATTTCCCTGGACGGGGATTAATTATTCCCTCTTCCTGTTTTGAGGCCATAGGTTTATTTGATGAGGTGAAACTTCCACATTATTTGGCCGATTATGAATTTACCTACCGAGCTTTTGCCTCAGGTTATAAGATTTATTGTAATTATGATGCCCCTTTGTTAACCTATCCTGAAGCATCCGGGGACCAGGCTAACAGAAAGAAAAAATCGTTTAATGCCTATTGGGATCATCTTTTTGGAATTCGGGGAGGTGGTAATTTAAGGAATTTCACCAGATTTACCCTACGTCATTGTCCGGGGAAGCATTTGCCGAGGTATATGGCGGAAGGTTATATGAGAAGAATTTTCGGATATTGGCTATGAATTTCGGAGAGATTATTATTGAGTTATGGGATTAATTATGATTCCATTGAAGTATATTGTCCTGAAAGTAATGCTTATTTTCAGGCTTTTTTTGTGAAAAAATTTACTTAGGGAGAGGGATTACGCTATTTGGCTACTCTGAATTTGAGAAAATTTAAAATATTCATCACTGGAGATCCTTGTATTTTATTGATTAAGTGCTGGCTAAGTATTTTTTCTGAAATGAAATTTCTCACAGGTTCATTATATTTTTGACGGATTATCGAAACGCCTAGAATCAAGAAAACACAAATGTTGAGGATAAGAATCAAAAGGAAATGCCAGCCAAGTTGATTAAAAAGATAAGATGATATACTAACCCCTGAGGCAATAATGGTGAAATTGAATAAGGCGGGCATTAAATTTTTCACCTGCGTTCTAAACGGAATCTTGAGCAGGCGCTTCATTAGGATTGAAAAGCCAATGGTTTTAATAATATTATTGATCGCCATAGCCCAGGCAATTCCAATTAACCCCCAGGTTTTTAGTGACCAAATAAGAATGATTACTGTAATTAAATGTATGAGGGTAAATACAGTTTTAGGTTTCAAATAGGCAGTGGCATCACAAACTACACCGGCCAGGGAGCCAATAAACTGAAAGCCGACTCCAAATGCTAAAACCTGAAATACGTGTATGGCCTCCAGATATTGTTGTCCTAACAGGACCTGGATAATTTCACGAGCCGAACCGAGGCAAAAACCTGTAAAGGTTAAGATTATACAGGAAAGTAGTAAGGTGCTTTTCAGGTAGACTTCAGAAAGCTTTTTCAGGTCATTTTGAATGGCACTTAGGGCGGGGAAAATTACGCGGGTAAGGCTCGCGTTGATTTGCACTAAGGGAAGTCTTAAAGAAAACATCACGCGGTTGTACAATCCTAATTGATAAAAACCTAAAGTTTTTCCAATGAGCATAGTGTCCAAATTAGTTTTGATAAATTCTAAAAAACTGATCATCGATAATTTGGACCCATAATTTAATATAGGTTTGTAAAATTGAAAACCAATGATGGGAACTATGCTATGCCTTACCATTCGATATAGGGCAATCAGATTAATAGCGCTTTGCGTAATACCGGCAAAAACGATACTCCAAACACCAAAGCCGTACCAGGCCAGACCAATTCCTACACAAACATAGCCTAAAAAGTAAGTAACCACCTCTGTCATGGCCAAGGCTTTTATCGCCATATTTCTTCTGAGGATGTTTTGTGAAATGGCGGTCACACCATTTATGATAAAGGTGATCCCCAACAGCCGGATTATCGGAATGAGTTCGGGTTTAGGTTGATCGAAAATTTTTATTAAAAAGGGAGCAAGTACATAAATTCCTACGTAAATGATAATGGAGAATAGCAGGGCAAGGGTGAAAGTCGCTCTTATGTCGGTTTGTTTTAATTCTTTTTTCTGCACCAATGCAGCCCCCAGGCCCATTTGCGAAAAATAACTTCCAAATCTCAACACCACATTGGCCATTGCAATCATTCCAAATTCTGTTGGCGTGAGAAGACGGTTTATGACAATAGTATAAGCAAGCTGTATCAGGGCACTGACAAGGGTGGCTAAATAGCTCCATTTTAAACCATTAATGGTTTTATGGCGTAAATTTTGAAGCATGCAGGTTGATTGTAAGGTTTGGAGATATTTTTATAAAGAAATCACTAATTAATGAACTAGTTCTCTTGTATTATGTTTCTATATCAGCATTTAGAATCCACCATTTTTGACCTATTATATTGTGTATGAAAATTGCCATTGCTTCTTGGATAAATATAGATTCCTTAAAAGAATTTTTTGATCAGGAAATTCCGGAGGAAATTCGTGCTTTAGGTGCTCCGGCGACTGCTATCACCAATATTGTGAAAGGCATGCACGCTCTGGGCCACGAAATCATCATTTTTACTTTAGATTATCGGTCTACCGGTAGGTTTGTTTTCAAGGGAGAAAGAATCACATTGGTTTTAGACCAGGAACGTAACCGTGCTCGCTATAAATTATGGGATGGCTGGAAGTATGAAATCAATCAAATTAAATCTCTTTGTTTAGAATACGAGGCGGATATTTATCATGCGCATTGGAGTTATGAATATGCCCTGGGTGTTATAAAAAGTGGTCAACCACATCTGATTACTTTTCGGGATGATGCCTGGGAAATTTTAAAATATTTCAAAGACATTTACCGATTGGGAAAATTCGCTTTGGATCGTAGGGTAAAAGCAGAAGGGAAACATTTTTCGGTTAATTCGATTTATCTTCAGCGGCAATTGGCACGGTTTCAAAATGGAATTCGCATTATTCCGAATCCGGTGAATCCGGATATGATTCATGACCAAGAAAAAGCGTTTCCGGAAAACGGTACGATTCGGATCCTTAGTATTTTAACAGGTTTTCAAAAAAGAAAGAACCCAAAGCGCGCTTTGCAGGCTTTTGATTTACTTCGGAAGCAATTAAAAAGACCGATGGAATATCACATTTACGGTATGGGTTTTTATAAGGGAAGTGAAGGCCATCAATGGGCGCTTGCCAATGGTTTGACAGAAAATGTGGTGTTTCATGGGCATGTGGCTTATGATGAATTGGTAAGAGATATGGGGAAATATGATTTGCTTTTTCATCCTGCCCTGGAAGAATCTTTTGGAAATACCCTTTTGGAAGGAATGGCCACAGGTATTCCTGTAGTGGCAGGAAAGGCTGCTGGCGCAGTTCCCTGGGTGTTGGGGAATGGGTCTGCCGGTTATTTAGTGGATGTAGAGCGCGTGGAGGAGATGGCAAAAGCCTTACAAAATGTACTTACTGATGGTGCGCTTTATGCCCGTCTGGTAAAGGGAGGCAAGGCGCGAATCAGCGAAAGTTTCGACAGAAAGAAAATAGCGCAACTATATATTGATTACTACCATGAAATTATTGAAGACGCCAGGGGGAAGCAGGTCAGAGTGGTGGGATAAGCCAGACCTGATGATCTTCTTTTTCAATAATTTTAGCTTTTTTCTCAAATCTTTGAATAATACTAAGATCTTCTTTGAGCATGATTTGAGGTAGAATCAATTTTCGGGCTGATTCAAAATTTATTTCGTCAATGCTGTCGAAGGTACCATACCCTTCGTATTTCCCCTGATTGACAACGATGAGGTTATATTTGTCCGGTCCTCCTTCCCAGATCAGAAGCTTGGGCAGTTGATGGAGCATCTGACGGAGTATTTTTTTTAGTACCGTAGTTGCAAATCTCTGGCCGTTGCAGGGAGCACTACAACAGCTATCACCTCTGCTTTTGCATTGTGCATTTTTCTTAAAAAGTCCGGCTTGCCTACCGCAAATATGCTGCTCTACGACTAATTTTCGCATAAACTGCCTTCCTTCTCCTTCATTTTCGAAGCTGATTAAGGGAGTGAAATAGGAGCTTTTTTTACTAATTCAAGGTTTAATTCTCCTCCCCGGTTTTCTATACCAATGAGATCGAATCGTTTGGCTCCTTGTTTTTGAGCGGCATTATAGGGCGGCCAATTTTTTTTGATATATTGATTTTCCTTTAATAGCGCTAATAATTCCCCATGGGTTTCTTCCACTTTTATATCAGCAATTTGCTGTATCATGGATTGCTTCTGTTGACTGTCTGAACCCTGATCAAAATGATTGAGCACTCTTTTTTGAATGTTTTTGGCCTTGCCGATATATAAGATTTTGCCCCGATCATCATGGAAAAAGTAGACTCCTGCATCCGTGGGTAGCTCAAATAAAAGTTTTTTTTCAATCTTGGGAGGGAATAACTGTTGACGGTCAAAGCGGATTGCCTCTAATAAATATTCCGGATCCCGCTGAATGCCTAGTTTCAGGATTTCCAAAGCAATAAGGGCATCCGGGTGTGCCTGGTGCAGGTCTTTAAATCCCAATTGCAGGAATTCATTGATCGTGTTTAATTTATGATTTGGAAGTTCTGGAAACAGATGTTTAGCCAATTTGAGGGTGCATAATTTTTTGGGGTGAAAGGCTAAACCCTGTTTTTCAAAGGCATTTTTCAAAAAGCTAAAATCAAAGCTGATTTGATGCGCAACAATGATACAATCCTTTAATTTTGAATGAAGCGACTTCGCAATGGTTTCAAAACTAGGGGCTTCCTGTAGGGCGGAAGGCTTGATTTTGGTCAGTTGAATAATGGCATTGGGAATGGTTTTTTCCGGATGAATAAGTTGATGGTACTCTTCTATGATTTCACCATTTTTGAAATAAATGATGCCTATTTCAAAAATGCTATCCTGATCTGCCTTAAAACCAGTAGTTTCAAGGTCTACCACCGCAAATACTTTTTCCTCCAAAGCCATTCCCAATGTTAAGGGAATTGCCTTAGAAATAAAAGGCAAGATCAATCATGAGTAGGTCTTTTTTCAATCGAATATCCTCTCCTTTACTGGCCGCATTGATTAAGCCTCTTTGATACACCAATCCTAGTCCAATTGTATTGCCAAAGGAAAGATCATAAGTTATCCCACCGCCAAGGACCAAAGCTACATCCATAAAGAAGAATTTATCAATAATTTGGTTACCACCAGTTTCCTGGTTAATGAGGAAATCAACCGTTCCTCCAAGTTGCGCATAGGCACGTAATTCATCCGTGATGGGGTTGGTAAGTAGTTTTACCGTTAATGGAACCTGCAGATAATGAGTTTTATAAGTTTCCTTAAACTTTCCTCCCCCATCTTCAGGTCTGGCTTCTATTTTTGCTCCTTTCGGAAGGTAGATTATTCCAGTGCTGAAATAATAATTATCGCCGAATGGTTTATCTGCTACCAGACCAAAGGCAAGCTTGGTACTCGTACCACCAGGGCTAATATCAAAATTTGAAGAATTATCATCCAGTCGATTGAAAGAAAATACCGGGGAAATTTTTAACCCCAATTTTAGTTTTTGTTCGCTTTCCTGAGCAAAAGATTTTCCACCAATAAATAGGAGTGCCAACAGGCTTAAAAGTAGTCGTAAGTTTCTCATTCGTAATGAATATGGTTTTTTCAAAGAGAATAAAAAAAAATCACCCAAAAAAGGAAAAGAGAATAAATTAAAGGGGTATGTTTTTTGATCGTAATAGAAAGCTGTATCTGCCCACCGCTATTTGTAGGGACATTCCGGACACTTATGCATTCTGCCGGGTTTGCAACAATGCCCTCTTTTAAGGTGGAACTCTTTGGTAAAGACGGTCCTTCCGCGTTCATCCTTATAATAATCCTTTCCTTCCTGCAGTTGATTTATGTTTACCGGAATCGCCATCGTTTTTTTCTTTGAAGGTAAAAAAAAGCGCTCAAATGCGCTTTCTTTTATTTCTATATTTCTTTAAGGCTGTGCTACTGGGAGATTGGCCATCACCTGCGCCTGAAGGATCATGTCTAAATAGCTTTCTAATTGAATTATTTGAAGGGCTCGCGCTCCGGAAAGGCTTTTTTGTAAAGATTTATGGTACGCTTTATCTAATTTTGCGATTTGTTTTTTCTTGGCCTCCAAATTTCCAATGAGCTCAAGTGCCTCTTCATCTGATATGTTTCCCTCTGTTTTAATGTATTCCATTAAGTGCTCCAATCTGCCGGAATAGGCTTGCTTTCTTTTGGCGTGGTATTCATCATAAATCGGCCAAAAAACTTCAGACTCTTCCGGGCTTAAATTAGTGTTGGCCATCATGATGGCTTTCCTTTCTGCCTGTACATCTGCACGAACCATTTCAATATAATCGTTCATATTTTGTGCCTGAACGATGGAGGTTGCTGCAAAGAAGAAAAAGAAGAGGGCAGTAATTTTATTAATCATGATAGGGTATTTAAAGTGATAATTTTTTGAATGAGAAATTTTTATGTTAATTACGAATTTCAGTAAGGTGAGTCTTATTTTCAGTCAACATTGTTTTGCCTACCTGAAAAAATATTTTTTATTAAATACGGGTTCCTAAAGTAGGGATGGGGATTTCATGGATTTTTTTTCATCTTTGCAGCTTAGATTTAAGTATTCATGAATTCATTTTTTCCTCCCAAGGGTAAACATCTCTTGCTAGACCTGTCGAATTGTACGAAACCATTATTGAACGATGCGGCTGAAGTAGAATTAATTTTAAAACAAGTGGCGGAAGAATCCGGCGCCACAATTGTATCATCTTTTATTCATCAATTTAAACCTGTAGGCGTTTCAGGAGTTATAGTAATTCAGGAAAGTCACCTTTCTATCCACACCTGGCCTGAAGAAGGTTTTGCCTCCTTTGATTTTTACTCCTGTGGCGATTCTGTGGATTTAGAAGGGAGTGTTGAGCGTTTAGTTAAGGCTTTCGAGGGAGAAATTCACGAAATGAAAATAATAGATAGGGGTTTTGTGCCCTCTGATCATGATTAAAGATAAAAAACAACTGCAGATTGCCGGATTTAACCCTAACGGAGTTGGGGTGCAGGGCACTTTATTCGGAATGCCGTTTGATCAGGAAACGGCGGATTTAGTTGTGATCCCTATGGAATGGGATGTGACGGTTTCTTATGGTGCAGGAACTCGAAAAGGGCCCTCAGCAATATTACAAGCTAGTCCTCAGTTGGATTTCTATCAGGAGGATATTCCTGATGCGTGGAAAATGGGCGTTACTTTAGGGGAGTTTCCCTCATCTTTCCGGCTGGAGGGGGAACAGTTACGTCCGGAAGTCGAGGCCTATATCGAAGCCATGGAATCTGGAGAGGTTTCTGCGGGATCTGCTGCTTTCATTCCCTTGCTTGACAAGGTACAGAACGCAGGGGAGCGCGTAAACGACTGGTTAAAACAACAATCCCTCAACTTAATGGCGCAAGATAAGCTGGTAGGTGTTCTTGGAGGAGATCATTCCACTCCTTTGGGCTTAATCCAGGCTCTTGCGGAGCTTCGGGGTAATTTTGGTATTCTGCAAATCGATGCCCATGCCGACTTACGAGATGCCTATGAAGCCTTTGAATTTTCTCACGCTTCCATCATGTTTAATGCGCTGAAAGTAGAGCAGGTGGAAAAATTGGTGCAGGTAGGAATTCGTGATTATTGTGAAGATGAGGCTGTTTTGGCCGAGCATAGCGATGGCCGGGTTCAGATGTTTACGGACCGCAATTTAAAGGAGGCAGCATTTAAAGGCATTACTTGGCATGAAAAAGCCATAGAAATTGTGCAGGCATTGCCTGATCAGGTTTATATTAGTTTTGATATTGATGGTCTTGACCCTAAATACTGTCCGAATACCGGAACGCCTGTTCCGGGGGGAATGGAATTTGATCAAGCGATGTATTTAATCGAGTTGGTCGTAAAAGCGGGGAAAACAATCATCGGTTTTGATCTTTGTGAAGTTGGAGAAAGTGATGACGAATGGGATGCCAATGTAGGGGCTAGAGTGCTGTACAGACTCTCTAATTTAATGGGGGTTTCTCAAAATAGGCTGAAATTCAAGGATTAGAATGCCAAAATGCGTAACAAATTTTGAATTGTTTAAGGCCTTGCGTAATTTTTGCACGGTTTTTTCAAATAGAGTATTCAATTAGGGGAAATTCTTTTTTAGAACGGATTATTTTTGTTGTGAATTTGCTTAGAGGGAGAAAAAAAATAAATTTATTCAAGGCGGTTTTTTGTGCTTCATTAACATTGTTGCTCATCTTTCCGATGAAGCCTTTTCAGGCGCATCGGGTAATAAAGATTGACTACGATAAAGAGTACCTGACGCCCGCTCTCGAAAATTTTGTTTCTGAAGGAGAAAGTTTCAGCCGGATGAACGCCTATCTTGATCGTTGGTTAAAACGATGGGAAGTAGTGGGTGCTTCAGTCGCGGTGATGAAGAACAATAAGCTGGTTTATGCAAAAGGCTTTGGACATACCGACGAAAATCAGCAACTGGAAGTAAATCCCACGCATTTATTTCGTGTGGCCTCCATATCCAAATTGATCACGGCCACTGCCGCAATGAGGTTGGTGGAGGCTGGCATTTTGGAATTGGATCATTCGGTGTTTGGGCCCACCGGATATCTAAAAGGCGGGATCTATGATCAGTTTAGAGACAGTCGGGCATATAAGATAAAAGTAGAAGATCTGATTTATCATCGAGGAGGGTTTACCGCCAAGCTAGGGGATCCACTTTTCGATGCTCCGAAAATTGCCGAGGAGATGAGTTGGGAATTACCTCTTCCTACTGATAGTCTTATTTCTTATACTTTAAAGAAACGAAAATTACGTTATACGCCTTCAAGAGGCTATGAATACAGTAATTTTGGTTATTTGATTCTGAGTCGGGTGATTCAGGAAGTGACCGATATGCCCTATGAAGAATTTGTAAAATGGAGCATTTTGCAACCTTTGGGTATTAAGGACATGGAATTGGGTAAGCCTTTGGAGCAGGACAGAAATAAGTTTGAAGTAGCGTATTACGATTTTCCAAAGGGTGAAAAACGTGCCTCCAACTTTAAAGTTAATGAGGAAGGGCTCACCACCGCTTCGGCTTCCGGGCTTCCGTATTTAGAGGGAGCAGGTGGCTGGATTGCCTCTGCTTCAGATTTGGTTCGGATGGTGGCGGGCATCGATGGTGTTCAGGATGGGGTGGTAACTGACATTCTGGCGCCGGAAACCGTTGAACAAATGGTGACGCCGCTTGATTCGAAAAATCCGTCTTTGGTGATGGGTTGGCGGGCAGCCAATGAAGGACGCTGGTGGCGAACGGGCACTTTGGCCGGTACCAGTGCAATGGTTTCCCGCGAAAAAGATGGCACCGTTTGGGTTATGATTTTGAATACTTCTACATATAAACGAAATTATATGCCCTCCCAGATTCGATCTGCCATGCGTTATGGAATGGCATTGGTCAAGGACTGGCCGGATCGGGATTTATTCGATAATTATCTTTACGGGGGTCGTTACCTGAAGCATTCCACGGTGCCACCTCTGAATCCGAAGGAGTTAGTAAATGAAGCAAGCATTTCCCAAACATCAATTCCTTGATATACATTCCCACCTTTCTCCGGAAGAAGGGGTGTTTCGTCTTCGAAATTTTTTCTTAAGCGAAAAGCCTGCTTACCCGGCCTCGCTGGGTTATCATCCGATGCATATTCGGGGGGACTGGAAAGTTTCCTTCCTGAAAAATGCGGCCAAATTCTCTGATTCTGAGGTTTTGTTGATTGGCGAATGTGGTTTTGATAAACGATATGCGCAATATTTCACAGAACAATCTCAGGCTTTTGAATGGCAATTGCAGTTGGCTTTAGAACTTCAAAAGCCGATGGTATTACATATGGTAAAAGGTTGGGGGCAGCTGAATGCGGTTTTGGCAAAATTTGAGGAGCTTCCGCACCTGCTTGTTCATGGCTTCAGGGCTAAACTACCGCTGGCTCATCAATTATTACAGCGGGGATTTTATTTATCCTTCGGTGAAGCACTTTTAAGAGACAACCACCTGCAGCAATGTTTTGCCCAAACTCCAATAGATCGTATTTTCCTGGAAACCGATGAGGCAAATATTGATATAAAACAACTCTATCAAACCGCCGCTACGCTCCTTAAATTGAATGTGAGCGACCTTCAAGGCCAAATTTGGGAAAACTTCGAACGATTATTAGGCTGATGCAGGAGCTTGCCACTTTTGTATTCAATCCCACTAATGTGGCTCCTTCTTTTTAGCAGCTCGTTTATCCGAATTATTCCCCTCCAGGCTTGGTGTAATGCACGAATGGCCGCTACTTCTTTTTGTTGGTATTGATTTTACGGATTTTGTAATAGCTCAATTTTGGGCAGGCTTGCTTTCTCCTCATTCCTCTGTGTCCTTGAAAAAACTTGAAATAGGTAGAATTTCTTCATTTTCTCCGCCTTTCAGCTAAAGAAGGATTTTTAGCAAGAATTATTCGGCTTATTTGTCAGGGAGTTACGGTTTAGGCTAATGAACGGATAATCCCCTGTTTTGAGTTTTGTAAGGAAGAAAATGACCGATGAACAAATAGGCATGGACAAGATTGAGCTATTGAAATATCAGCTGCAATAACTTGAAAGGATTGACCAATAGGTCTTTGGGTCAGGTTTGTACAGCAAACTGAAGTCCATTGGTGTCATGCACATCAAATGCACTCAAAGCAATCAGCTTCTTGCCTAAGCGATCATCTATAGCAATTTTGATGGGCCATCGTTTTCTGAAAAACATGATATTCCTTAGCTTTGCCTCATGGATAGAACATGGTTGGAACGCGCCGAACTTTTATTAGGTGCCGATAAATTAGATAAATTAGCCAATAGCCACGTTTTGATTGTGGGCCTGGGCGGAGTAGGTGGATTCGCCACGGAATGCATCGCCCGCGCCGGAGTGGGAAAAATGACCATCGTGGATGGCGATACCATTGATGAATCAAATCGTAACCGGCAATTGGTTGCTTTGAAAAGCAATACCGGTAAGCAAAAAGCAGATGAATTAGGCGCACGCCTGATGGACATCAATCCGGATTTGAATTTGCGTGTGGTGAATCAATACCTGACAGATCCGGAGATTCAGGAGCTGTTGGATTCGGATCAGTTCGATTATGTGATGGATTGTATTGATACGCTGACACCGAAAGTATACCTGATCACCAACTGTCTAAGTCGTAAATTGCCATTGGTTTCTGCTATGGGTGCGGGTGGCCGAATGGATCCCTCCAAAATTATGGTGGCGGATATCAGTAAGTCTTATAATTGCAAATTAGCCCGCATGTTACGAAAGCGGCTGCATAAGCAGGGCATTCGTAAAGGCTTTAAGGTTGTATTTTCTCCGGAAGATATCGATACTTCCAGAGTATTTGAAGTGGAGGGACAAACCAATAAGAAATCGGTCATTGGGACGATCTCTTATATGCCGCCAATGGTCGGTGGTATGGTCGCTTCAGTAGTGATCCGGGCGCTGCTTGGAGAAAAAGTATAAATTAAAAAGGCCTGTTTCAGGCCTTTTCTCTTTTAAAGGTAAAAATGCCCAATACCCCCTGTGCATCTTCCGCTTCTCCCACAATTAGTTGGTCATTTATGATTTGTCCGTCCCAGCTATCCAGTTGATAATCCATTTCAGGATCTCCTTTTGTGATTTTATAGTCCGTCGCCTGAAGTTTTAGGTGGTTGTCTTCAATTTTACCCCGGGCTTTAAGTTCTACTTCAAAAGGGGCCTCTCCTTCACTCTCCTCTCTAAGTTGAAATATTCCGGAAATAATGCCATTGGCAGATTTGATTTCTACGGTGCCGAAAGACTTCCCGTATCCGAAGTCTTCCATATAATTCCATATTCCGTCCGGATTCATATGATTTTGATTTTTTTGCAAGATTAATTCCTTCCTGATAAAAATGCACGGCTTTTCGTAAAAAACTGTTTATCCCATAACCCCGTGGTCTTTGCAATAGGCCTCTTTTCATTTGGAGCTGATACCCTAGTTCTTGATTGTTAGCCATCTTGTTTTTCACGCTGAGCTTATTTTGTTCTCAATTCTCTGTTTTTATTGATTATGGATTAAATAAGTGCCAGGACTGAATAGTTGCTGCTGTATCTTTTTAAAGAAGGCAGCCTCTATTAATAGGCTGTGTGCCACTTTGATCTTTTCGATCAAATTCATTTGACTTGTTTGAGCTATATCAATGGTGCATGCAATTGTTTTGCTCAGGTTTGACGCTGTTGATGAAAAAGTTCCTTTATTGAAGTAGCCCTGCGAATTGCCGGTCCTTACCATTGAAAGGGCATTGGATTCAGGGATCGAAAGGATTTTAATGGACAATTATTATCTAAATCTAATGCACCTACTTGAGGTCCACTAAAAGGTAAGTAAGTTTATTAAATTATGCTGGTGAAATCCAAAAAATGAATTAGATTGCCTCCCTATTTCCCGATGCGGATCCATGGAGTAGCCACATAGCCTGTTTAGCGGGTGTTTGTGATCGCAATTGGCCTCAGGAGGAATTAAATTAATATGGTTTTAAAAATTTAAAAGCGTTGGATGAGTAGCATCCATCTCATTTACTTCTACCCTAATGAAGGACAAGTATATTGATTTAATTGAACAAACTTTCGATTTTCCAATCGAAGCGTTTGATGTCAATGAACAAGGTGAATTGGCATTTGAAGATATTCCATTGATGGATTTGATTAAGCAGTATGGAACCCCATTGCGTTTTTCTTATTTGCCGAATATCTCCCGTAATATCCGCAGGGCCAAAACTTGGTTTAATGTAGCCATGGCAAAGGTCGACTATCAGGCCAGTTATAATTATTGTTATTGTACTAAGAGTTCGCATTTTTCCTTCGTGGTGGAAGAGGCGCTGAAGAATAATATCCATTTGGAGACCTCTTCTGCTTTTGACATTAACCTGGTGGAAAATCTTGCTGAGCGAGGGCTGATTAAGCAGGATAATTTTATTATTTGCAATGGATTTAAGCGGGATACTTATGTAGAGAATATTGCTCGTCTGATTAACAATGGGCATTACAATACCTTTCCGATTCTGGATAACTATCAGGAGCTGGAATCATTGTCCGAGTTGGTGGATCAAGACAAAACCCTGAATCTGGGTATCCGGATTGCGAGTGAGGAGGAGCCAAAATTTGAGTTTTATACCTCCCGTTTGGGCTTGGGGTATAAAAGCATTGTTCCTTTTTATCAGGAAAAGATTAAGGACAATCCGCGTTTTAAAATGCGAATGCTGCATTTCTTTATCAACACCGGAATTCGGGATACCGGTTATTACTGGAACGAATTACGCAAATGTCTGAATGTGTATAAGGACTTGAAGAAGATTTGCCCGGAATTGGATTGTCTTAATATCGGTGGTGGATTTCCGATTTCCACTTCATTGAATTTCGGCTTCGATTATGAATATATGGCGGAAGAAATTATTGCTCAGATCAAGGCCATGTGTACAGAGGAAGATATTCCGGAGCCTCATATTTTCACCGAATTTGGTTCCTTCACTGTGGGAGAAAGCGGGGGGATGGTTTATTCCATACTGAATCAAAAACCGCAGAACGATCGGGAATTCTGGAATATGATTGATAGCTCTTTCATGACTACCCTGCCGGATGTTTGGGCGATCAGCCGACGCTTTATCATGTTGCCGATAAACCGATGGAATGATCCCTATGAGCGGGTGCTATTGGGCGGGATGACTTGTGATTCGGATGATTATTATAATTCGGAACAGCATGCCAATGCGATCTTCCTGCCCAAATTTGATAAGCAGAAGCCGTTGTATATTGGTTTTTTCCATACAGGCGCCTATCAGGAGACGATAGGGGGCTTTGGTGGACTACAGCACTGTTTGATTCCGCAACCCAAGCATGTGATTATTGACCGGGATGAAAACGGGGAGTTAACGACCCGACTTTTCTCTAAAGAGCAAAGTCATAAGGCAATGATGAAAATTTTGGGCTATTAGCAGGGATTTTCGGGGCAGGGATAGAGGCAAGGGCAGCGCCCGATGTGGAGTTCCTTTTGGGCAGGCGGTCCTTGTCGGTTTTTAATCAAGTGGCCCGCCCAAAAGAACGACTGCCGAGAGCCCGCCGCGCGGCTGCGCGGGCCCCCATAAAAAAAAGAGGAGTGGAATGGATCTGCTCCTTTTTTTATTTTGTACGGTTTTAGCACCATCTTTCGAAGTAAATAACTTTCATCCCAATGATCCTCCCCAAATTCAAGTAATCTACAATAGTAGTTTGATTTCAGGTTCCGGGGAAATGTTTCAGCTTTATTTAGCCTGAATTCGGCTGCCTTCGCTTTCTCCTCATTCATCAGCATCGTGGGAAAAAAAAGGGTCTGAATTTTTATCTTTCTATCTTACGGATTAGCGAGGATTGAGGCATGATTCATTGGGCTTATCTTAAACTTAGAGTTGGTAAGCTTCGATGGCCTTTTGCAGGGCAACTTCGCTTTTTTCAAAATGAATACCCGCCTCCGCAAGTTTGCCATTGGCCAGGCGGATGTCGCGATAGGGCGCCTTTTTTTCTTTTAATAAATCGAGGGGAATGTTGACAGTCTGCATGATTTGTCGGACTACTTCATGACGGGAGAGGTCATTTTCTGAGCCGAAATGATAGGTGCCAAAAGGAATACGGGTGATCTGCGTGAGTGCGTGAAGCAGTTCATAAACGTCGGTAAGGCCACGGTATTCGTTTGGGGCCGCCTTTATATCTGTTTTTTGATAGGCTGCCTGAAGTGTGGACCATAAGATATTTGCGCCGATTTTACCTTCACGCTCCGGCATTCCAAATACCCAGGTGAGGCGGAGAATCCAGTGCTCAGGACAAACTTCCCGGATGGCCTCTTCCGCCCAAAGTTTAGTTTTACCATAATAGGTATCGGGCTGAGGGATGCTTTCTTCGGTGTAAGGTCCTTTTTCAGGATTGCCATTGAAAAGTTGCTCGGTGGAGAAGAAAATCAGTTTGGCACCTATAGCACGGGCCTGTTCTGCTATACATTTTGTTGCCTCCACGTTGATCTGATAGGCCAGCTGCTGATTCGCCTCACAGCCTTCGGTGGTGGACATGCCGGCGGTGTGAAAAATCAGGTCAGGTTGAAAGTCCTGAATAAAATTTTTTACTGCCCGATGATTGGTGATGTCAAGGGCTTTTCTGTCAGGGTTTTGTACTGTGTTGTTCCCCTGTAATAATTGGGTCAGGCGGGCCGCAATGAAACCTTTTCCTCCTGTTATGAGTATTTTGAGCTTATTCATTCGTATAAAGATTCAGAGATGTATTTAATTTAAAAATCCTTTGAGTAGTCAATTAAATATTGATGAAATCAGGGGATTTTGAGTGAAGTATAGAAAGAAAAACAAATTATTAATTGAATAATACAGTTTAAGACTGAAAATTAGCAGATCGAAAAGAAATTTAGGCAGTTGATTGGACTTTTCTATCTTTTTAACGGTTGATTTCAGAATTTCGGTATGTATGATGACTAACAGATGACTTATAGCGCGAAAACTACTTTCTTTTTTTTAACCGTAATGTTGCTTTCCAAAATGGCGGCTGGACAAATGCTGGAGGATAGCTGGGTAGCGCAAATGACGGGAATATATGATCATGATAAATGGCGAGGTTATGATTCTGCCTATGTCAGGGATTATTCCCATTTATGGACTGTGCGACTGATTTCCACCTATAAAAACAATCAGTTCCGAATTATTAATGTTGACAAGGATGGCAACCTGCACCGATTGAAATACAGTCCGGTAGCGCCTTGGAGTGTGGGGGTTGGCATGAACCATAATTGGCTGGGGGTGAATGCCAGTCTTACCCTTCCTTCCGGACAGGACGGACTTAAAGATACCGGTTCTCAGATTGATATTATCGGTCGTTTTTATGGCAGAAAGATTGGTGGGGAGCTTCGTTTTCAATACTTTAACGGGCACTATGCAGAAATTCGGCCTGTAAATCCATCGGGATTGGGCAGCGTGATTCCTTTAGAAGACAGTCCAAAGCTCAACTCGCTGATTATTTCAGGTAATGCCATGTATGTGTTTAATCAGAAAACCTATTCCTATATGGGGGCGATTACCCAGACGCAATGGCAGCGGCAAAGTGCAGGTAGTTGGATGGTAGGCGGATTGCTGAATTATCATTCTTTGTGGGCGCATAAGGATAATTCGGCTATGGAAAAGGAGGAATTGAACCTCGATAATAGTCAGTATGTAACTTTGGGCGGCACTGCAGGGGGAGGCTATACCTTTGTTTTTGATAAGCATTATTACATTGGAGGCACATTTATGGCGGGCATTGGAGCCAATTATATTTTCCTCAATACCTATTCAGACCTGCAGGATAATCAAAATTTTTTCCGTCCTTCTTTGGTTTCGGTGGCAAGAATCGGAATTGGTTATAATTCCAATCATTTCTTTGCCGGCATACAAGGGATTCTGGAGGGGAATTATATTCTTATGGAGGGATATGACCCTACTTATATACAGGGCTATTTGCGATTAGCAGTAGGTACGCGTTTGAATTGGTCCTCTAAGAGTAAGGTATTACATGAGATGGGATTGGATTAAGCTTAATTATGTATTGAAAGGGATAATGAAATTGCCACATAGACTTATTTTATGGGTGGTCTTGATTTTTTTCGTGAACTTAAAATTGGCTAAACTCGACTAAGCTTGCTTTTTCCTCATTTATTTTCTTGGCAAAAAAAGAAGTGGGGTACTAATCCTTGTATTTTGGTCGCCCTTTGGCCAAAAAAAGATTTAAGCCTAATTATTCCACATCAGATTTACAGA
Source organism: Persicobacter diffluens (assembly GCF_036244895.1). Classification (NCBI taxonomy): domain Bacteria; kingdom Pseudomonadati; phylum Bacteroidota; class Cytophagia; order Cytophagales; family Persicobacteraceae; genus Persicobacter; species Persicobacter diffluens. Next base: position 136,104 of record NZ_BQKE01000003.1, on the reverse strand, counting down.
CTGCATTAAAGCTCCTAATATTTTTATGGAAGTGTCGGCTTTGTTGATTTTTATAGCCCAAATTTAGGCAAGCTAGCTTTCTCCTCCTTCCTCTGCTTCGTAGGAAAAAGCTTGTTGTAAGGGCCTGTTCCTCATTTTTTCCGTCTTGCAACGGAACGAGGATTTAGGCCTGTAAGTCTGTTGCTAGCATGAATAATTCGGGATAATTTGATAATCTATTTTATTGGATTATTTTAAGGGTTAAATAATAATCCTATGCCTAAAAGCAAATCTCTTCTGATCGTTTTTATTATTTATGTTTTGGCCTTTTTAGCCGCTGGCTATTTCCTGCAATATTGTGCGGATCCCTATTCCATTTGGAATGTATTCTGGGCAGATGTAATCGCCACGGTAATCGTATTCGCCGGGAGCCTTTTATTTCGAAATTCCAGTATTTATGATCCTTATTGGAGCGTAATTCCTCCTGCGATTGCACTTTACCTTTCTCAAGGAATAGGAGGGGATTTTCACAGGAATGTTCTGGTGATTGGCGTAGTGATATTTTGGGGATTAAGACTAACGTTAAATTGGGCTAGGGGCTGGAAAGGAATGGCTGAGCAAGACTGGAGGTATAGCCAATTATCATCTCAAACCGGCATTTGGTATTGGGGCGTAAGTTTTTTCGGCATTCATATGATGCCGACACTCTTGGTTTTTTTGGGCTGTATACCACTGTGGAATACGCTGGGCAGTGATGCTCCTCTGGACATAGTCGACGGACTGGCCGCAGGGATTTGTTTTGTTTCCACGGTGATTGAATGGGTAGCGGATGAGCAATTAAAGATGTTTAAAAGCAAGGCAAAAAAAGGAGAAAATATGGAGCGCGGTCTTTGGAGTATTTCCAGACACCCAAACTATTTTGGAGAGATAGGTTTATGGTTCGGTTTACTGGTGTTTTCCATGGGGAATCCCGGATTCCAATGGTGGGAAGTTGCTGGTTATGTTGCTATGCTTGTCCTTTTTATTTTCATTTCTATTCCAATGATGGAAAAGCGAATGCTGGCCAGCAGGCCCCTGTATTCGGATTACCAAAAAAGGGTACCGATGCTATTTCCTTTCCTTAAAATTTAATTAAGGGGACTAGTTTTGTTCGCATTATTTCTTCAAAAATCAAAGAAATTCCCATCTTGTAAAATTAATTTTAAAAGAGAGATTCTGAGGACATGGGATTATTTATTTTTTTAGGACTGGCAGGGGTTTTTATCGCCGTATTTTTTCTGAATTATTATGGAAAACAATGGAAATCACCGGAAAAGGGTGGGTTTCCACCACTATGGCGGAAGCCCTTACAAGAGAAAGTGGCCTTTTACAATAGCCTGAGTGAAGAAGAAAAAGAGCATTTTGAGTATAAGGTAGAGGAGTTTTTACTCAACCATAAAATTACCGGTGTCGGGGTAGAGATAGATATCACGGACAAATTGCTGGTTTCCGCTTCAGCCGTGATTCCGATTTTTAAATTTGATGACTGGCGCTATGATAACCTTTTTGAGGTGTTAGTGTATCCGGATCATTTTGATGAAAACTTTAATACTGAGGGCGATGGCCGTAGTATTCTGGGCATGGTCGGTACCGGATATATGGAAGGGAAAATGATTCTTTCCCGCAAAGCTTTGCACCATGGGTTTTCCAATGAAAAAGACAAGAAAAACACAGCCATCCATGAGTTTGTACATTTAGTCGATAAAATGGACGGGAAGGTAGATGGGATTCCTGCTTTGCTTTTGGAGAAGCAATATGCTTTGCCCTGGCTGGATATGATCAGTCAGAAGATGGAAGAAATTTATGCAGAAAAGTCAGACATCAACCCTTATGGAGGGACCAACCAAGCCGAGTTTTTTGCTGTAGCCAGTGAGTATTTCTTTGAAAATCCGAAGGCCTTACAACGCAAGCATCCTAAGCTGTACGATATGATGGAGGAGATTTTTGAGCATGATATGGCTGAAAGGGAGCAGGAATTGAAGAAAACGAACCTGAGCCGCAATGCCCCATGTATTTGTGGGAGTGGGAAGAAGTATAAGCATTGTTGTGGTTAAATCGGATAGTGGCTTAGGAATATTGAAGCAGTATTTTTTATAATTTTTTCTCTCACGTGACGAACCTTTGGATGGAAGTTGGTCATTATATTTTTTATTCTATGAGCTCTACTCAAGCTATTTACCATTTCTTTTTACATATTTTTTTGGGCTTTATCACGCTTTGCCTTTGCTGGGTGATGTCATTTTGGTTGCCACTTATTTTTTTACCATCCTGGGTTTTCGTGGGAGTAATTTTTTTCCCTTTTTTAGCGGCGATCTATGGTCTATTGAACCGCGTGAAACATACACTTTTATTAACCCGGATGATTCATGCTTAAATCCTCGTTTAGCTGTAAGGCGGAAAAAATGATGGAATAGTTCCCTATTTCGAGTTTTTTCCAACGAAACATATGAATGAGGAGAAAGCAAGCCTGCCAAAATTTGTGCTATTATAAATCAAAGAAAATAAACTGTAATGAACTGAAATTAAATTACTTGCGATTTGTTAATAAATATAGCGGTGAATAATTCGGGTTAAATCGCAAGGCCTATGCCTGCTACTTAGGGGTTGCATTTTTGTTTATACTTTTATTGATTAATTTTTCCGGAGCGAGTCAGTATCAGGAAATTATACTTCCACTTGAGGTGGATCATCATGGGGAGTATTGGGTAAGTCATGAAGGGGAAAATATTCAATTGTCCGGAGAGAATGTGTTGGATGAATATTGGGATCATGCAGTATGGGGTAAAATTGTGCTTCGACGTGGTAGATTAGGCTGGCTAATTGTCGAAGAGCAGGACCTACTAAATAATGAGTATAAAACACTGGATTTCATGAAATGGGAGGAGGATTAACTTTCGAGCTGTACAAAAATGCTAAATTGCTTTCGTGCATGTAGACGCTTTCTCCAACAAAGAAAATGACGGAGCCTGACTTACAAATTTTTTATTGTTGTCGTCCGAATGGCTTTTGCTTTTTTTCTTTCCCTCCAACAACCATTTCCCTTTTCTGAAACAGATTAATTCCATATTATTCGGGAAGTTCGCTATTCGGAAAAATCTATGAAAACCGTAAAACAAACCTTTGATTACAAGGATAAGGTAGTGATTGAGAAGGCCACTATTCGTCCGCCCTACCGACATGAAGCCATTTTTCAAAATCAGGGTTGTTTTCTGCATTTAAAAGGTGCGGCCACGCTGGTGCGATCGGCACAGGATAATATACCCCTTCAAAGTCAGGATGCGGTGCTTTTGAAATGCAATACCTACTTTATTGATTTTTTAAAAGGCCGGGAGGAAGATGAGCATGAGGTGGTGGCTTTCCATTTGTATCCGGAGCTATTAGAAAAAATTTATAATAAGGAATTGCCTCAAATGGTCCGACAACTGGGCAACAGCCCCAAAGCTCAAAAAGTAGATGCGCATGTCATTCAACAATTCATTGCTTCCATGGATTTTTACTTTGAGCATCCGGAATTGATGAATGAAGAGTTAATGGAAATGAAAACCAAGGAACTGGTAATGTTGCTGGTTCAAACCGGTAATATTTCTTCTATTCAGGAATTGCTTTCAGATTTATATCATCCACACAGGGCTAATCTTCGTGAGGTAATTGAACTACATACTTTTTCCAATTTATCTCTGGACGAATTGGCCGAACTTTGCCACATGAGTTTGTCTTCCTTCAAGCGTGCTTTTAAAAAAGAATTTGGCCAAAGTCCCGCTCAGTATTTAACAGGAATCCGGCTCTCTCGGGCCAAAGAATTATTACGCATTTCAGATCAACCTGTTAGCGATATAGCCTATGAGCTCGGATTTAATGATCCTCTATATTTTACCCGTCTGTTCAAAAAACATGAAGGACTGGCGCCTACCGCCTTTAGGGAGCGATTTTCAGCCTGAACCAATTCTCCATATCAATGGGCTTTTTGTCCATTTGCTTGTTTTTGGTGGTCACTACCTTTGTAATAACAAATCAGGGGAATGCTTGCCATTCCTTTTTCGTCAACAAAAAATTACAAAGCTATGACTGCATTTAAAGTTCATAACCTCGAATCCGCTCCCGAAAAAAGTAAGGCTTTAATGGAACCTGCATTAAAAAGTATGGGCATGATCCCGAATCTTTATGGCACGATGGCCGAGTCTCCAGAATTATTGCAGGCATATCAGCAGCTGCATCAGCAATTTACCCAAACTTCCTTTAATGCAGAGGAACTGACGGTGGTTTGGCAGACTATTAATGTTGAGCATGAATGTCATTATTGCGTGCCAGCTCATACTGCTATCGCACATTCCATGAAAGTGGATGCCGGCATCACGGAAGCTTTAAGGAATGAATCACCATTAGCCAATCCAAAGTTGGAAGCGCTAAGAGATTTTACCCTTAGTGTGGTGCGCAACAGAGGAAATGTTAGTTCGGCGGACTTGGAAGCCTTCTATGCTGCGGGTTATGGACAAAAACAGGTTTTAGAAATAATTTTGGGTTTGTCCCAGAAAACGATAAGCAATTATGTGAATCACCTAGCGAAAACTCCAGTGGATGCCCCATTTCAGGCCTTCGCCTGGGAAAAAGAGACTGCACAGTAAAATATTTTAGCCGGAGCTCAGTAAAGGGTTCCGGCATTTTACTTTTTGGGGCTATCCCTCACAGGCTCGGGTCGGGCTGTCGGTAGTCGCTATTTTTTCCGGCCCGCTTCGCTTTAAGGCTGAAAAAATGAGCTCCGACAATACCTCCATCCCTTAGCCAGGGGGACGGTGTTTCAATCTCTAAGCAAGGGTAACTTTGTAGTTTAGGACCAGATTCATGCCTTCACCCAATCCTGCACTTGTTGAATGCTCACCTTTAAAATATCAGCAATGGTTTTGAGGTCAAAACCCTTTTCATGCATAGCCCGAGAGGTGGCGATATTGGTCGCTGTTTTTCCTTCTTCTCGACCTTCTGCTAGTCCCTCCGCCTTATCTTCTTCCCGACCAATAATCTTTCCCTTTTCTTCGCCTTTTTTCTCGGCATGATCAAGTGTATTTTGGTAATCTCTCATTTTTTCTGGGTTCAAGTGATAATCCGGGGACTTTAGGGCTTTAGCTTATATTATTTTATGAAAAGCTGTGATGCTTAAAAAGGATTTGGAGCATGTTAGGAGGCTCTAAAGCGAATTCAAAATTCGGTCTTTATTTCTTCACCCAATCCTGTACTTGTTGAATGCTCACCTTTAAAATATCAGCAATGGTTTTGAGGTCAAAACCCTTTTCATGCATAGCCTGAGAGGTGGCGATATTGGTCGCTGTTTTTCCTTCTTCTCGCCCTTCTGCTAGTCCTTCTTCTCGACCCTCCGCCTTACCCTCTTCCCGACCAATAATCTTTCCCTTTTCTTCGCCTTTCTTCTCGGCATGATCAAGTGTATTTTGGTAATCTCTCATTTTCTCCAGATTTATGTGATAATCACGGGCTTCTTCGGGCTTCAATTTAGCAATTTTTGCGCGTTCGAAGAAGCGTAAGAAAATTCTATCCCGTAGAGCGGCGGGGCGTTGCTCTAATTTTGCCAAATTTTTGAACAGAAACAGCCATTTGTCCTGCCTGTTTTCTAATTGGTTTAACGGTTTATTGAATTTAGGGACTTCCAGATAAATGAAATTCACTTTTTGACTGATGGGTACCAGGCTTTCGGTATGTGAAATCAGGGCGTGATGGATGATTTGATTTTCGGGAAATGCTTTTTCTTCCAACAAAAATTGTAAGATGTTGATGGAGTAAACAGTGTTCAGTTCATACTGCCACTGGGGACCTTTTTGTCCCTGTTCCTGCAAAAGGAAGGAAAGGTAATAGATACTCCGGTCGATGAGGTGATCCTGTCGGGCTCTTTGGAGTTCGATGATAAATCTTTTCCCCTCCTGATTAGTGCAAAGTAAATCAAAAATGGCTAATCGGTCAGTCTCCGTTTTGGGTAGGTGCTCATTCTTTCCGTACTCAAGACTGGCAATTTGATCGTGGGCAGGTAGAAATTGATTCAGAAAATCAATGAGGGCCTCTTTGCTTTCCTCTTCTCCGAAAAGTTTTTTGAAACCAAAATCCGTGAAGGGATCAATGAATATTTCTTTGGACATAATGGTTTTTTCTATTTCTCTTATGAAGAAATATATTCGGGGGGAAGTTCTCCACAGGATAATTCGAGCGTGTAAGAAATGCTACCTTTTGATTAAAATTGTTTGTGTCCGAATAGAATCCGGTAGTTCAATGTTACAGGAGATGTTCGGAAGGATTTTCTAATGGCTTCTCTTGTGTTGGAATAATAGCGATTTACAGGGAACGGAGCCGGTTGATGACAGGAAAAATGGTAATTCTTTTATACTGTTCGTTTAAATTGCTTTTATTTAAATTTTTAAATGAGGAGAGATTTTTCAAATGAAGATTATTAGCGTACTGTCATTTTTATTCTTTTGCGCCAACAGTATTTCCGGGCGTGCAGCAGCGGTGGATACCGTGGAGGTTGTTGCCCAAAAAATGATGAAACCTGTTAAAAGCGTGATCCTGCAGCCGACCGTAAGGGAGCAGGACAAATCCTATCCGGTTTTATATTTACTGCATGGAGCCTTTGGCAAATATGACGATTGGGTTAAAAAGGTGCCGGAACTGCAACAATGGGTAGATCATTATGAAATAATTGTCGTGTGCCCGGATGGAGGCTATAATTCCTGGTATTTCAACAGTACAAGGGATGATAATTTTCAATATGAAAGTTATATCATGGAAGATTTATTGCCGTGGGTAGAGGAACATTTTCCAGTGAAAAGGAATCGGAAGGGAAGGGCCATAAGCGGGCTTAGCATGGGGGGACATGGCGCTTTTTATCTGGCGACGGGCTATCCGGAAATTTTCGGAGCAGTGGGGGCCATGAGCGGCGGGCTGGATTTTCGCCCATTTCCTGATAATTGGAATATTAAGGATCGTATTGGTAATTTTAATGATCATCCTGCGGCATGGAATGAGCGGGTGGCGGTAAATCGGGTGGAAAGGTTGAAGCCGGGACAGATGGCGATTGCTTTCGATTGTGGGACCGGGGACTTTTTTTACGAGGTCAATCTGCAGCTCCATAAAAAATTGGAACAGTTGGAGATTCCCCATCAATTCACGGTGCGTCCGGGAGGCCACGATTGGGCGTATTGGAGTAATTCCTTAGAATATCATATGGTGTTTTTTCATCGGTTTTTTTCAGGTTCTACTGAATAATTGGCTCATCCTGAGCAATAACAAAAACGGCCGGCGCTAATTCAGCCGGCCGTTATTTAAATTTTAAAGGTTTATTCCAGCACCAATCGGATAATTTCCATCGCTCCGTCTTTTTTCATAACCCTCAACAGGTAAACTCCGGATGGATGTTCCCCTAGATTCCAGGAAATTTCTGGTTGATTCAGCGTGCTTTTATGCTCCACAATTTGCCCAGCGCTACTGATAAGCGTTAGCTGGCAACCAGCTTGGGGCAATCCTTTCAAATGAACCATGCCATTGGTCGGATTTGGATTCAATGTAATGGCTTCCTGTTCCCCAATCAGGATTCTCTGGTTCGCCTGATCGTAATCCAGGGTAAAGTAATCCATATTCCATTCCCAGCCATGCGTACCGGCACCTGAAAGTCGGATGGTATGCGTCCCTTCGGTCAGATAAAGCAGGCTTGCAGCCTGCAATGGCTCAAAGACATCCCAATTCCCATTGTTAGGAACAGGGGTGGTAGAAGCCGGATTTCCATCCACCGATAAGGCTATAGCGGCTCCTGTAACAGCGGTTCCGATTAGGAAAGTCACCTGATAGTCCCCGGTGACCGGTATGTAAACCTCATAATCGCCCCAGTCCCCGGTCTGTACATAGTTGATCGCCTGAATTCCCGGGGCAGGCGAATAAATCTCAAATCCGTTGTAGGTTCCTCCGGTCTGAGTAAATTCTTCAGCTTCAATCCGAATGGAGGAAGTCGTTGCTGTTACGGTTATAGTGGCGCTAGCGGTAAAATTGCCCTCTACTGTTCGTGCGGTTATTGTAGCCATGCCCGCAGCTATTGCAGTGAGGCTCCCTTGTTGATCAACCGTTACAATGGAAACATCGGAAGTTTCCCAGCTTAAGGATTTGTTTGCCGCATTGGTCGGAAGTACTGTGGCGGTAAGTTGCGCCGAGGCTCCTGTACTTAAAGTTAATTCCTCCGGGCTCACGCTAACTCCACTGACCGGGGTGTCGGGCTTCAATGCACTTTCCCATTGGAAGGCAATTTTATCCAGGTTCCATTGCCAGTCATTACTTCCGCTGGCGACTAATTTTATTTGATGCAAACCCGCGGTCATGGCAATGGTTTTGGCCGCTGCCGTTGGCTGACTGTAATCATCCCAGGCGCCGTTATTGGGTACATCCAGGCTTCCCCACAGGACATCATCCAGATAAAGGGATATTTGAGCCCCCTCCATTGGAGTGGAAATATAAAAACCCATCCCATAATTCCCATCCTGCGGAACCTGTAAATCATATTCTGCCCAATCTTCCCGGTTAACCCAGTTGATTTTTGTTCCTGCATTATTAACGCCATAGGGAACAAAGCCATCATTAAAAGTCCCTCCGGTGCTTTTGAAGTTTTCCGCTTCCAGTACCAGGCCTTCTATGGCTTCACTAACCGTTATCAGGGAGCTGGCGGTGAAGGTACCCTCCAGGGTGGTGACGGTAATGGTGACGGTGCCTGCAGCTAAGGCCGTCACCTGGCCGTCGGAATTGACCGTTGCTACCTGTGCGTTATCCGTGGTCCAGCTGACCGCCTGATTTGCTGCATTTTCAGGGAGTACACGGGCCTCCAGGGGATAAACCTGGCCTGTTGATAAGGTTACTTCCTCCGGCATAAGGGTTACTCCACTTACCGGAATATCTTCCACGGTGATTATTAACTTTCCTTCATAGCCCTGACTGCTGGCGGTAATGGTGGCTTCTCCGGCTTTTATTGCGGTGACTTCCCCCCCGGCCGATACGGCGACTATCTCTGTTTGATCACTACTCCAACTCAGTTCAACAGGACAGGCATTGGCCGGACTGATAATCGGGTTAAGCGTTTGCGTTGTGCCAGTGGACATGGTCAGCTGGTCGGGATCGAAAGTAATGCCGTTCAGGGGATCACAATCCAATTCACCTTCGAAAGTCATGGTGAAATAATCCATATTCCATTGCCAGTCACTGCTACCACTGCCGGTAAGCCGGATCGTTTGCTGCCCCGCGGAAAGATTAACCTGCTGGGGGTAAGTCAGAATGGAATAAGCATCCCAATCATTTACAGGGACCTGCTGGCTGAGCAAATCATTTCCGGCAATACTTAAGGTGATCTGTCCGTCCTCTACTGCGGTGGCGGCTCTGAATTTGATCAGATAAGGGCCTGAAGCCGGTATAAAAACATCAAACGCTACATAATCCCCTCTTTGCACATTGTTGATGCCCTGTCCGCCTGTCGGGATGTCATAAATTTTGATATCTCCCACAGCACCTCCCATACGGTCGTATTCCTCCGCTTCAATATGAATGGTTTGCCCGACGGTTACTTCTACTTGCTGACTCACCCCTGCATTGGCAGTGGAGGTGGCCGTAATAAAAGCAATACCTTCCTGGCTTCCGGCAGTCAGCATTCCTTGTTCATTTACGGATACAATTGCAGCAGCTGAACTTTCCCAAAGCAGTTCTTTTTCGGTGGTCCATTCCGGTATAAAGGCCGGAGTCAATGCATATTGGTTATTCGGCAGCAAGGTTAATTTGGACGGAAGTTCTATGGCGGTCGGAGGCACGACAACCTCCTGCACTACCTCGATGAGTACTTCTGCAAATACGCCATTATCAGCTGTGGCGCTCAGAGTGCTTTGACCCAGGCTTAAACCACTCACTTTCCCCTGAGCATCTACCGTGGCCACATTTACATGGCTGCTAGTCCATCTGATTTCTCCGTTATAGGCTTCTTCTGGCAGCAGCGTAACCGCTAACTGAATTTCATCTCCGGGAATAAGCTGACGGATACCCTCTTCAAATACAATCTCTTCCACTTCAATGGCCGGTAAGATTTCCAGCGGACGACTGCAGTTGCTGATTTGCTGAGCTTCGTCCATCAATTTAGCCCTGAGTTCATAACTGCCGGTAGCGGGTAAGCTGTTAAGTTCAAGGGATAGCGGAATGGTCATTTTTCCGGTGGCCGTCACATTTTCCTGAACCAGTCCTGTGCGGCTGTTATTTTTCCAAAGTTCCAGTGCCACGGTTCGGGAACCCAATGCATTGATGCTCAATTCAAAGTTCAACTGGGTATGAGCAGGTGTGAAAGCCGGAAGGGATTCGCAGTAAATGGTTTCTTCCCCGGCCAGGCCAACCGTTAAAGTGATTTCATCACTGAAAGTTTGCTGGTTGCTTTCGTCCAATATAGTGGCCTTCACTCTGGCTTGTGCTCCTATCACTTTTCCGGTAACTTTTCCTGATACCGGATCCAGCATAATTGTCGTATCCGTGGTGGACCAGACGATCTCCCTGCTGGTGGCATTTTCCGGAAGGATGCTGGCAGTTAGTGGGGTGGTGATATAATAACCGATTTCCAAATTTGTGCCCTGATCAATACTGAAGGCCGTAATGGCAGTGGGGCTGAAAGGGGAAAGATTGACACTTACCTCCTGCACAAAGCCACCGTCTTCTGAGGTGATGGTCACTTTTACACTTCCCTGTGCTGCATTGGCGGTCATTTGTCCGAATTCATCAATGGATAAAAGGGAAGGGTCCGAGCTCTCATATTGCAGGTTTTTATTACTGGCATTTTCCGGCTGAAAGCTCACCGGCAGGCTTTCCACGACGCCCTGCATGATTTCAAAAGTTGCAGGAGCGGTAATGCCTTCAAGGGCAATAGCATTCTGACTTCCGCGGCCAGGGGTGTTGGAAAAATCCCAGATTTGGATCATGACTGTGGCATATTCAACTCGGTTGTCTGCCTTACAGGTGATCACATTGGAGGCGGCGAGGTACTCCATTGGCACCGGCACCTCCAGCACGCCCAGCCATTTGTTCTGCGTGTCAATATTCTCTCCTCTGTAATTTCCATCAAAGTTTACATCATGTCCGTTCACGGTAATGACCGGTGTGTTAATGTGATCCGCAAAGAAGTCACCGCTGATCCGCACCATGGCTTCTGCATAACCGGAAGGAATCTGAACATTATTCACCTGAGCGGTCAATGTTCCGTTACTCACGGTAGTGTGAATTTTTTGCCCGCCGGCAGGAGTAGTACCGCTGCCGAGTTTTTCTCCCATAAATTTATATTCCTTTACCCGCTCATTAAGGGCCAGCGGTTTTTCAAACTGATAAGCCAAAATCATGGTGCCTTCGGCCTTTAGTAAAATATTCCCGGGAGCGGTGTTCAGGCGGAAATCCTTCAGGACTGGTTCGCCATAGGCTCCCAGGCTTTCATCCAGATATAAATGCTTGACATGAATACCGGAAAGGGCACTTTGCTGGCTTTCAAAATAATTCAGACTGATGGTCTGGTCTTTGGTAAGCAGATTATTCAGAATGAGGTAGGCCGTACTGCCATCTACGTAGCAATCCACTTGCACATCTATATCAGAGGATTTGGTTTCCACCCGCGTACCGTCCACATCACTCCACAGCTCGAAAAATTTAATGTATTCCGTCCATTGATACTCCCCGCTTCCGGTATCGTCCAGCATTTTGTAAGGGTAGCGGCTCTTGATAGAACCATCCTCATTCAGGTGGTCTCCCCAATGGGCTTTTACCGGGGTAAAGGGCATCGTCAGCCGAACATGAGAAGGGCGCTCCAGAAATTGCATCAGCATGGAATTGAAGGGACGCACATTTTCCCAGTCCCGGCGTTTGGGATCGGCATTAGGCATATTGTTGATGTAATGCCCGCTAACGGCGCCGTATTCAGAAAGGATAATCTCTTTTCGCTCTCCGAATTTATAAAAATCGTACCATTCCATAATATCCAGCATGGCTTCGGTATGTCCACCGGTGCGAATATGGCTTGCTGGTGTTTCCCATCCCGGCCAGTCATAAATATGAACGGAATAGAAGTCCATATTTTCTCCGCAATGGTCGATAAAACCTTGCCACATCACGTCCCACTGGTACCAGTCGTCAGTCATATAGGGTTCAAAAGCGGTTTGTACGGCTTCTTCTTTTACCCCCCAACTCAGGGCCTGAGATACCGGAAATCGGGATACCCAATCCCGCATATGGAAATCATGCATCCCCCAGGTCATGCCTCCAACGGCCGGAGCACTGGCACCCAGTCTTTCTTTTACTTGTTGCGCTACCAGATTGTGATAGGCCCACACCTGTTCCAGACTGGTAAAGGTCAGGTGGCCGGTCATCATGACCATATCAATTTCATTGACCACCTCCCAATAAGTGGGCATAGGTTCTCCGGATCCGCCCGGATTGGTTTTGAAATAATGCTCCAGGTACTGAACTACCCAGTCTGCTGAGGTTTGTACATCCTGTGGTTGCCATCCTGTCCAGGTAAAACCATCGGTATGCCAGCTGAGGGTAGGGTAGGTCGGATGCGGGTTGGTCCCCATAATCATGGGGCCCTTGTATTCGTACTGGTGGGCCAGCAATTGTTGATCATAGAGCTCCTTGAGGCGCTGTGCCTCTCCTTTCATCCATTCCATATCCGGATAATGAGGGCGGTTCGGGTCGGCGGGTGTGTTGTTAAATTTCCAGGTGGCGGAGCCATTGTCCCGGCCAAAATATACATCCAGATCGTCAATAAGATAACTAAGTTTATCTTCCGATCCTTTCCAGTCAGGGTCGGTAGGAGTGGCATGTATTATAATATGCCGGTCACGGCCGAAATCACTGACCCCATCGACTTCGTGGACCATGTTGAGGTTTATATTCACCTCCACTTGTCCCCACAAAAAGCGGGGAAACATTACTCCTAACAGAAGAAATGCATTGTAAATAATGTTTTTCATTAGGTAAAAAATTAGGCTGCAGTAGCGGTTAAAAAATACTTTTTGAAAGGCTTTCTGCAGCAGTTTGAAATAGTGACTGTACCTAATTTATATACTAAGTCGCTGGAAATCTTTTGATTAAAACTCCACCAAAACTGTACAGGGCTGATGCAGGACTCCATAAAAAATAGAAAAACATCAAAAATGCTTCCACAAAAAGTCGGTTATCAATTGATTCCCAGTATGATAAAACTTTACAAGCATCTGAATGAGTATTTATACCTAATTTTGCGCTTTGTGCAGGCTTATGAATTTTAATAGAGAAGATAATAATGGATATCCAGATGGCACTTCCGTTTTTTTCTCTGAACCTCTATGGTTTGACGGGAAGTTTGGTGGTATTTCAGTTATAGCTGCTAGCATTTTTTTTGGGGTTATGGATTTGAGGAGAATGGTAATCGATAATATATTTTATTATGTTCGTGCCCATTATTTTTCTAACTGCATGAGATTTCTGTGTTGCTCTTTCCACTGATCCGATTTGGAGGTATAATTATTTCAGGCGGTCACTTTTAGCTTTTTGACGATGGTTCCCTAAAAATCCCCTGATTGCTGTAATAAAAAAGGGGGATATTTGTCCTGAAACATTTTTTTTTCCCGATAAACCCCTTTTTCGGTTCAATTCTATAGCCCTACTCATTGTTCGAATGATTATTTTTGATACGATCCATGATAGATGGGATTTACTTTTTTTCAATCAATGCCATGACAAAATTTCTTCAGGCGCTTGGAGCGCTCATTATTTGGGGGTTTATGATTAACGTTCCACTCAAGGCGCAGTCCTATAAAACTTTGGCCGATAAAATCCATTCCCATCAGGAGGAACATCCGGTGGAGAAAGTTTTTCTTCACACCGATAAACAGATTTATAGTGCTGGTGAAAATATCTGGTATAAGGCTTATATTTTCAATCCGGAGACCAGACTACCAGAAAGCAAGAGCGGCTTGTTGTATGTGGAATTATTGTCCGAAAACGAAACCGGAATTGTGCAGAATAAATCCCGGATCGTGTATGCCGGTGCTTCGGGAGATTTTTCCTTACCCGAAGATTTACAGGCCGGAAATTACCGCTTAGTGGCTTATACCAATTTGATGAAGAACTATGGGGAGGCTTATTACTTCCAGCAGAATATTCAGGTGGTGAATCCGCATTTTGAGCAACTGCATATCCAATATGAGCAGGAATTTGACCAAAACGCCCGAACAGTGAATTTGAAGTTGTCCGGGGACCACTTCTCTGGTGAGCATGGCACCAGTACTTACTATTATCGATTACGAAATGGTGAAAAGGATTTTAAAAAGGGAAAAGTAAAGGTTGACCCCCAGGGGCAGGTGGCTTTAACTTTTGATCCGACTAAAATTGCGGATGATAATTTGTTGTTAGAATTGGCTTATGAGGTGGAAGGCAAAACTATTATCAGAGAAATAGGACTAGGAAAGCAACAGGAGGATTACCAGTTAGAGTTTTATCCGGAAGGGGGCGATATGATCGCCGGTCAGAGTGGGCGTATTGCTTTCCGGCTGATTGATAGTAATGGCAAACCCATGGAAATGGCAGGAGAGGTTTTGGACGATGCCGGAGAAGTGGTGGCTAATTTTCAAAGCCTTCATGAGGGATTGGGGATGTTTCATATGAAGCCGATTTTGGGTGAAAAGTATCGCATCAGGGCGAAGTCCGGAGATCGAATCATTGAAAAGCCATTGCCCAAGGTGCTGTCAGAAGGCCTGGCTTTGAATTTGCAAATGAACAAGTCTGCTTTTGCGACTCTGCGCCTCAGCGGCAAGGATTTCGGTGGTCAGGAATTTTATATTTTAATTCAGGATGGCCAAAATATAGAAAAGCTGGTGAGCATAAGCTGGCCGGTTGATCGTGATTATTATTTGATGAAGTTGCCGTTGGAGCAATTATCCTCAGGGGTGAAAAGGCTAACGATTTTCGATGAACAATTGCGTCCGCATTGTGAACGCTTGTTTTTTGTAAATCATCATCAGGAAGAAGCCGCCATTACCTTTGAGGTCAATGAGACATTTGGAAACCGGGAACTGGTGGCGCCAAAAATTACCGTCCAGGATTCTCTTGGAGATCCGCTGGCCGGACATTTTTCAGTAGCGGTGGTAGACAAAACCGCAGTTTCGGAGAATATGGATCATGATATCACTAGTTATTTGCTGTTGAATGCCGATTTGGAAAATGCGCCGGAAAAAAGTGTACCTTATCTTGCTGGTGCCAATTCTAAGAATCCTTATCTAGTGGATATGGTCATGATGACCAATGGCTGGAGACGATTCAGCTGGCGTGATGTTTTTGAGGCTTCGGAGAATAGTTATGCCATCGAGAAGGGCATTATTTTGAAAGGACATTTGGAGGGTGCTTTTGGGAAGAATCAGAAAGGTGGACGCCTGATTTTGGCCAATGCACATAATTTGTTGGAGTTTACGATGACGGAGACGGATGAGAACGGAGATTTTGTTTTTGAGAATCTGAATGTACAGGATACCAGTCAATTGGTTTTGCAGGGGAGAAAGCGTAGGGGGAGTTCGCATGTGGTGGTGAGTGTGGATACTGTGCCTCATTACTCCAGCCTTTATCCGGCAAAAATGGAAATGGCGAGTGAAGGAATAGCGGCTTATATCAGTCGTCGGGATGAAATTTTTAAATTTGATACCCTCTACAATGTTGGATTTGATGTGAAGATGCTGGAAGAATTTGTGGTCAGTGATACGCGTCTGGAGGACGAGGAAATGTCCGACCTTAATAGTACCTGGTTTACGAATTATGATAAAACATTAGAGGCTGAAGCTATTACTCAATATCCCTCCATTGAAAATATGTTGCAGCAAATGTTGCCCGCCAGTCGTCAGGCCATTAATGAAGAAAGTGGGACAACAGATTTAATCTATCGTAATCAGGCTCTGGCCTTTACTCTGGATGGGATGCTGGTGAGCTATGATGATATTCTGATGTTATCGCCAATTGATGTGAAGCAGGTGTTCTTTGCTTCTGATGCCTCCGTTTCCGGTAGTGGAGGTATGGGAATTGTTGCTTTCCATACCATTTCCGGAACTGGTGGTACTTCAGGAGAGACCTCTCTGGGTTTAAATATCCTCACCAATATTGGTTATCATTCCCCTCGGGAGTTTCCAAAAATGAACTATTCCGAAAAGCAACCAGAACATATTAAGCCCGATCACAGAACCACTGTTCATTGGCAGCCTTGGGTGATCACTGATCAAGCCGGAAAAGCCAAATTTGAATTTTATACTTCCGATGATCGTAAGACCGAATATGAAATTCGACTGCAGGGGGTGACAGCCGGAGGCTTGTTGATCAATGCCACCAAGCGCATTCAAATTCAATAATCACCTTTGATTGGAATAAACAAAAAGAGGCTGGCTCATTTTATGAGCCAGCCTCTTTTTTGGGGTTAAAAATGCAATTGCTCTCCTAACCCGGATTATTCATGCTTAATTCCTCGTTTAGTTGCAAGGCGGGAAAAATGAAGGAATAGTTTCCTATTTCGAGTTTTTCCCAACGAAGCAGATGAATGAGGAGAAAGCAAGCACCCAAATTTGAGCTATTGATAATTCGACAAAACTAACCATAATACCCTGTTTTTAAGATATTTATAGTGAGTCACTAAAATTAGCGGTGAATAATTCGGGCCAAGGGAGCGTTTCTACAAATGCGCCTCTTAGCCCGATTTATTCGCTGCTAAATCTAATAAGTCGGCTCAATGCATTTGTTATTAGTTTAGTGGTATTTTTTTTGGTTTTTATTCACCCAAATTTGGGCAAGCTTGTTTGTCATTACTCAGCTTCGTTGTTAAAAACTCGAAATAGGAGGCTATTCCATTCTTTTTAGGCCTTCCAGCTGGACAACGGGTTTAACATAGCCTATTCGAGTTAAAACTTTTCGTCTAAGAATGGCTCATAAAAAAGCCCGAAGATATTTCCCCGGGCTATTATTCTTTTAAGATTTTCTCGCGTGACTTGGGAGGCTCAACTCCCATTGGATATAATCCTCAATTAACTCCTGCAGAATTAATGGGTTCTTATCTGCTACATCATTTGTTTCGGCAGGATCTACTCCCAAATGATAAAGCTCAGGCTTGAGGAATAATTCATCTGCCCTTTCTCCATCTGTTATGGGTCTGCCTTTGTGGTCTTGAATTCCCTGAGATTTCAGGTACTGGCGGTGTTTCTGCTTGTCAATCTGCCACACTAATTTCCAGTCGTGTTTCCGAACTGCCCGCCAGCGGGTATTTCTCCAGAAATGCAATTCTCTTTGTTGCTCGCTTTCCGTATTTTCCAATAATGGTAAAAGGTTGCGCCCGTCAGTCTGGTAGTCTTTCGGCAGTGCTACTTCAGCCAGAGCCGCAAAGGTGGGGAGCATATCCAGATTGGAAATCATTTCCTCCATTTGTAGTCCTTTTCGGATTTTGGCCGGCCAGCGCATCCCAATCGGAACTTTTACCCCTCCTTCATAATAAGTGGCTTTATTGCCCCGAAGAGGGGTCTCATAAATCGCTTTGCCACCATTGTCATTCGTGAATACGATTAAACTATTGTCCAGTTTACCTGCTTTTTCTAAAGCGTTAATGATCGTTCCAACGGCGGCATCCAAACCTGCAATTTGGCCATCAAAGCCATTTCCGCCATCCGGAATATATTTACTGTCTACCGTTTCTGCTGGTGCGTGGACGTTGTAGGGGGCGAAATATAGGAAGAAAGGTTGGTCCTGCTCCGAAATCCAGTCTGCTGCTTCTGCTGCTAAATGATCCGTCAAATAGCCGGTCAATCGTTGGGGTTCTCCATTCCGCACAATATTTAGCATAGGTTTTTCATCCTCGCTAACCTCAGGAAGGGGAAGTCCATTTTTGATGGCTTGCACCTGACTGCGAAACTGGTAATAACCACACCTGCCGCGATAACCAAACCAATGATCAAAGCCACGCTCATGAGGCTGAAAGCGGTCCGCATCTCCCAAATGCCATTTTCCGATCGCCGCAGTGGCATAGCCAGCAGGTTTCAGGATTTGAGGAATCATATACTCCTTGGTATCTACGCCGAAATCACTTTTGTTATGCTGGAGTTTAGTGCCCGGTAATATTTCATAATTGAATCTGGCCTGATAGCGTCCGGTCATGATTCCGGCACGTGATGGCGCACATACGGCATGTGTCGCATAGCCCTGATTAAATTGCACGCCTTCTTTGAAAATGCGGTCAATATTGGGCGTTTCCGCTATGGTGCAGGTAGAGCCCGTTACGCCCAGCGCACTGTAGGGCAGGTCATCCACCATGATCAGGATGATGTTGGGTTTGTCCTGGGCTTGTGTGGAGAACAAATTCCCCGCTATAAGGGCCAGTAATAGCAAATATTTTTTCATTTTTGATTATTTTAAATATCCTTTGTAGGGCCTCTTCAGCTTTTTTAACGCCTCCTAATAAGGCCCAAGTTTAAAAGTAACGGGCAGAATGAGCTCACCATTAACCGCTATGCCTCTTTCATATTCTGGTAACCAGCGGTTGAAAAGTTCACAAACTCATTTGGCTTCTGCATTGAGTGTGGGCGAAATGCCTTTGATAACTTTAACCTCCTGGCATTTTCCCTTTTTATCGATGGAGATTTTTACAAATACTTTCCCCTGGGTTCCTCTCTTTCTGTCTACCTCGGGGTATCGGACTTTACGGCCGATAAAGCGGTAGAATGCAGGCATACCACCTATTATTTCCGCTTTTTTTGTAATTTCATCGTAAGTAAATTCCTCTCCGGTGGAGGTGGTACTTTTGCCCTTAATGAACTCGCCATTCTGATAGGTCTCCTCAAAGGTTAGGGCATTTCCCTCAGTAAATCCCTTCCAAAGACCATGCTTTTCTCCCGCAATAAGTTCTCCCTTAAAAGAAATTCTATCGATTTCCCCTTCAAAGATTCCGTTCCCCTCTGATACTGTTTGGTGTCCATCCTCATTCCAGGCAGCGTTAATCATCAGTTTTCTGCTAAGCCTTTTATCCTTATCGTTTTTTATAAGTAGACCTTCCATTTTCATCCGGCCATTGGGATACCAATTTTTCACTATGATATCCGCATATTCTTCCTGGTATTCCAGGGTTTTTTCTAAACTTTTTGAGGAGGAGTAGTATTGGTGAATGCCAATCGCTCTATTTTTTTTGTTTATCTTTTTAAAGTTTCCCTCAAATAATAATTCACCTTCCATTGAATAATCCTGGATATGAAGAATCGATGGATCCTCTTTTGTTTTAGTGCCCACTCTTTTAAACTGAGCATCTTCTTTTGGGCATTTTCTTTTGTTTTGATCAAGAAAATGAACTCCCGGGCGAATCGGTCCAAAAGCATTTTGAGCATTCACATTAAGCGCAAAAACCAGAAATAGAATTAAAGTGGAAATAATTTTCATAAAAAATGGGTGCTGTTGAAGTTAAAATTGGTTAGCTGTCTAAGCCAAATGAAAAAAAGCCACCCCAATAGGGATGGCCAAAAAGTACTGAACACTTGGCTTTCAAAAGAAATAATCTGATATTATTTCTTTAGCTTAGCAGGGCTTATCTGCAGAGAGGAGAATTTTTAAGAGACAGCGTTCAGTTTACACTCCCACTGATATAGTTATTTACCCTTATTGTTCTTGCGCTGTTTTGCCTGCTGCTGACGTTTTTTACGGGCCAGCTTTTCGGCTTTTTTTCTAGCCACCTCATCGATTTGTTCCTGCGGCATCAAAGATTCTTTATTTGGGAATTCTTTATAAGCCTTTTTCAATTGGCCAGGCTTATTCATGATGTCCACATAATTCAAAGCAATGTCATTGTTTTCCTCCATCCACTTTCTCAATGCTGCACGGTAGAATTTCAACTCCTTCTTGAATTTCGGATCGTCAATCAGGTTATTGACACAATCCGGATCTTCCTGAATGTCATATAATTCTTCCGGTACGCGGTGACGGTACATGTCTGCCCATTTTTCCAGTTCCGGATATTTTCCTGCTTCAATTTCTTTCAGGATTTCCCCTTCATTGGAATTGCTGTAACGTACTTCCGCCACGCTCCAAGGGTTAATGATGTATCGGAATTTTTTGTCCTGAATAGAACGCATTACTGTTGGTTGTTTTCCACCGATTTTATAATCAATCTCGGCAAAGGTGTATTCAAAACCATCACGCTTTTCTCCTTTGGTTAGTGGTAAGAAAGACTGCCCGTCTAATTTTCGATCTACTGAAAGGCCGGTTGCTTCCAATACGGTTGGGAAAATGTCAATGGATTGAACGAAATGCTCATCATCAATCAGACCATCCTTGCTGACGCCATTCCATTTAACATAAAATGGTGTGCGGGTGGAGCAAACATACGCATTGGCCTTAGCGAATGGGAAAGGAGAACCATTGTCCGAAAGGACGATGATCAGCGTATTTTCATAAACACCGGCCTCCTTCAGCGTCTGTATTACTGCGCCGAAAGTATCGTCAAATCTACGAACGGAGTTATAATAACAGGCCAATTCGTAACGAACCTGTGGTGTATTCGGTAAATAAGCCGGAACTTCCACCTCCTCTGTAGAGAAAATTTTGGAGGGCTTTTCCGCTCCTTTTTTCATCGGCTTGGCCGGGTCATGAAAAGTTCGGTGAGGGTCATGGGAGTTTACCATTAAATAGAATGGCTTCTGCTCCTCTTTTGCTCGCTGTGCAAATTCCCCAACATAGGTGGAGTATTTTTTAGGACTACGACCGGAGCCTAGGTCTCCATAATCCTGTTCGAAATCCCACTGAAATCCCATATGTGGGGTAGAGTGCTTCACTTTTCCTAAAACTCCCGTCAGGTAACCATTATCCTGCAAAGTTTGCATAATGGTTGGGTTTTCTTCCTTCATATGGATAAAGCCCATCATGCCGGAATTCATGCCATAAAGTCCGGTCGCTATACAGGAACGCGAAGGCTGACACATGGGGGTGTTGGTGTGTCCGTTCATGAACTGCACCGCCTCACTGGCAAAGCTGTCCATTTGTGGGGTCAGGTTGGGAATGTCCCGGCCAAAGCTATTGACAGCTTCATATCCTAAATCATCTGCGGTGATCACGACCACATTAGGCTGGTCTGTTTGTGCAACTGCCTGAAATTGAACAGCGCAAAAAGTGAGTATGCTGAATAATATTTTTTTCATTTCGATTATTTCATAGGTACTTTAACCGGGCCACCAAATTTCGGTTGCCAACTCCATTGTGGGTCCATCATATCTCCTGACCAGTCATCAAATGCTTTCTGCAGGCGCTTGGCTACTTCAGGGTGCTCTTTGATCACATTTCGGCTTTCACCCATATCCTCTTTTAGGTTATAAAGCGCCACCGGATTTTTAGGCCCTTTCAGCTTGACTAATTTCCACTCATGGTCACGGATTCCCCATTGGTAAAGGAATCTCCAGTAAAGATAACGGTCTTCATTGGAACCCTCATTTTCAATGATATTCAACAGGTCTTTTCCATCTAAATTTTCCGGAACAGCTGCTCCCGCCGCAGTTAGCAGGGTAGGCAGGATATCTATCGACTGCACCGGGGTTTCTATTTTGGTACCGGCTGCTACCTGCCCATTGTATTGCAGCAAAAATGGCACCCGAATACCACCTTCCAGCAATTGGCCTTTTTTGCCATTCAGAGGACCATTAATAGAGGTGTTGCCACCATCTCTTCCGGTTCCCCCATTATCGGATAAGAAGATGATCATGGTGTTGTCCATCAGGTCTTTTTCTGCCAGTTTATCCACAATTCTCCCAATGTTCACATCCATTCGCCACATCATGGCCGCGGCTTTCCGACGCTTCACATCCTGAATGTGCTGATATTTTTTTATATCATCCGGACGTGCCTGAAGTGGGCCATGGATGGCATTGAAAGGAACGTAAAGTAAAAAGGGCTTGTCCGCATGTTCATCGATGAAGGCACAGGCCTCTCTTCCAAAAGCATCGGTCAGGTATTCATCCTCCTTACTGACTACTTTGTCATTGTCAAAGAACTGGGCCTTTCCGTTCTCTTCCATATCATAAAAGTAGGAGGAAGCCCCATTCATAAAACCATAGTAGCGGTCATACCCCCGGTTAAATGGATTCATTTCGGCTGTAGCAGTCTGGTGGACTTTCCCGATCAGGGCGGAGGTATAACCATAAGGCTTTAATTGTTCTGCCATATTCTTCTCGGAGGTTGGAATGCCGGGAACAATGCCTTCCGCCTGTCGGAATGGGCCCGGATTATCCTCGGCGCCAAAGCGCTGCTGGTAACGGCCGGTCTGTAAGCCTGCTCGCGAAGGAGAACATACCGGAGCGGTGACATAGCCCGTGGTGAATTGGGCGCCAGCCTCGGCAATTTTGTTAATGTGAGGGGTGTCAAATTCCGTGTCCCACTGATAGGCCACATCTCCATAACCCAGGTCATCCGCCATGATGACGACGAAATTGGGTTTGGCTTTCTTCCCCTCCTTTGCCATTAAGGTATCAGTACTGATGAGTCCTAATACCGTAAGGCTTAAAGTTCTGAAAAATTTTCTCATGTAAATTTATTTTAGGTGTGTTCGTCTTGTCGGAAAAAATAACCTCTTGGGTTTTTAGCATCCCTAAGATTCCGATCGACTTTGGAAGCTATTGTTTTTTGCAAAAGGGACAAAATATACCTCAGGATTAGGGTGAAAAGTAATGTTTTAAACGGCCAAAAGGGCATTGGTTTTTACATGATAAAAACACTCTATTGGGCAATTGAGGAGGATTTTTAATTGTTTGTTCAGAAGATAAACAGAAAACACGCAGTGGATACCGAGCCAAAAGGCTTAATGGCGGGTGCTTATGGGTTTAGCGATACACCAGCTAATTTTTCCTTAAACGATATGCATTAACCCTTTTTTAATTTTTTTGACTAATAACAGTAGTGGGTGGTTATTTGTCGGATTGCGATGATGTTATATATTAGTAAAGTGCAAAATTATCCCAATTTCCTTTTTTAAACTTGATCCCTGTTGACTTCTTATCTTAATCTTTCTACTATTGAGCTTTTTTATTTGATCTGGTAATCTTCTCTTGATGTTTTAATGGTAGTTATTCTTGTTGTTATAACGCTTTGTAATTTAGTTATGCCCCTTCAGGGCTAATTATAGCTATTTTGAGATGTTTTTTATGTGGTGATTTTTTTGTGATCACCTTTGTTTTTCATTGGTATTTATTGCCTATTATTTGCCTTTTTTTTGCGGGATTACGGATGAACATTACCTTAGAATTATGAAAGCATAAGGTTCGGCTTAGACAGGTGTTCTTTAAAATGTTCAAGTGATGTTGGACTCTTTGTTATTCATAAAATTGACCCATTATTTACTTTTATTAAGTATGAGTAATCGTTTACATTTATTTTTTCTTTCGGTGTTGTTACTGTCGGTGACAATCGCCTGTAATCGGGAGGATGAGTTTCGAGCAGAGCATCCCAAAAATTTGCAGTATGCAAGCATTACCGATTATTCCATCGGAGATTTGTTCATTTCGCCTCAGCCTTCCATAGAGGGTGGTGGGAATATGACTTTTTCCATTGTTGGCTTTTCAGGTCCGGAAGGACTCGATGATGAGCGCATGGCAAGTTATATTTCCATTGTTCCAGAGACAGGTGAGATTATTTTGGCAGAGTATTGCCAATTGGTGGAAGGAGCTTACTCCTTGGATATTAAGGCTGAAAATTCAAAGGGGAATGAGACCTTTCCAAAGGCCTTTAATTTGATCGCTAATATGTCGGAGGCCAATGGTATTAATTATACGCCTTCCATTGTTTCCATTCGTGGAAAAGATGTAGATTTTAAAACCAATCCTGCTCAGGTGAAAGGTGGCGGTAATTTTACCTTTGCTTTTTCTGAGCCACAAGAGTATTTGCAAATTGATCCTCAAACTGGACAGATTTCTCTAATTTCTGAAGTAGCCATTGGTGATGATGATTTTATCTCCCAGAAAATCGGCGTAATCGCTGAAAATGAATTGGGAGAGAGCTATAACGCTAATGCCATTGAAATTGAAGTGATCGGTAACAATGTAGGCGCTATTCTATATAATTTGGAAATGGGTAGTCACCAGCGTACTGATCCAGGTTTCTTAAATGGGGGTTCTCAGATTTTTATGGATGAGTATTCGTTTGAATATGATGGTACTCCTGGCACTGTTGAGCTTAATAATGGTTCATATAGTTACACACCAGCGAATGGTTTCCGCTTTCAGTGGTATAGTCAAGAATTAGCGGTTACCAATGAATTGGAGGAAGAAGTATTTGAGAAATTGGCCTTATTCCATCCGTCAAATGGGAATAACAATACAGTTTCATATTTATTCACGGACGCTATTGCAATTCCGGATGAATTAAAGGGTGCATATATTGACCTGATGGGATATAGCATGGCAGGTAAAGTACTTCATGAATTTGGTCGCTTGTCTTTGTGGGCTATGGAAGAGGTGGAATCCTTTGATGAGGAGGAACCAGAATTTTCTGATTTGATTATGGTAAGTGATTTTCTTCAGGAAAAAGTGTGTCAGTATGGGCGCAATGATTCTAAAATTCGGATCTCTGATTTGATGAGAAATTGGGATGAATTTGTTGATGATAATAATAATAATATTCCTGCTGGTCAGACCTTAAATGGAGGTCGTTCCCAACATGTTTTACCAGCCGAATTAGTAGGTAAAAAGGTTAGACTAGTGATGAAAATGGAGAACTTTAATCCACAGATCGATGGTGTGAGCGCTGTTCGGGGGCGTCGTTACGGATTTTGGAAGTTTCAGGTGAGAGAACAACAATAAGTAATAGTAGAACAGTTATGAAAATTAATATTCTTTTGAAGAAGAATGCAGGAATGCTATTGCTTATGCCTTTCCTGTTCATATTCGGATTGAATACGGCCTTCGGGCAGGCCAATCAGCATTATATGCTGAAGGGTACGGTATATGATGAGACAGGAGAAGGATTGCCGGGCGCGAATGTGGTAATCAAGGGTACCACTAAAGGTACTGCAACTGATTTTGAAGGACATTATAAGCTTCGTGTGAAGGCTAATGATGTTCTAGAAGTTTCCTTTACTGGTTATGATGTACAGGAAATTAAGATTGGTGCGCGTGCGATTATTGATATTAACATGATGCAGGATGTGGAGCAATTGGAAGAGATTGTAATTCTGGGTTATGGGGAGCAGAATTCTAAAGACGTTACCGGATCTGTACAGTCCGTTAAGATGAAGTCTGTGGAAGATATGATCGGAACATCTGTGGATCAGATGGTGCAGGGGCGTATGGCCGGTGTACAGGTGAGCTCTAATGAGGGTTCTCCGGGAGCGGCCATGAATATTCAGATTCGTGGTGCCAATACCATTACGGGGGAGTCCTCTCCTTTATATGTAGTGGATGGTTTTCCGGTGGAGGATCCTGATTTCATTACCACCATCGATCCTGCGGATATTGAGCGTATGGATATCCTGAAAGATGCTTCTTCTACGGCAATTTATGGTTCCCGTGGTTCTAATGGTGTGGTTTTGATTACCACCAAAAGTGGCCGTGCGAATAAGTCGGTGGTATCTTTCAATATGAAAACAGGGGTTTCTACGATTCCTCGTGAGCGTCGATTGGATGTATTGTCTCCATCTGAATTTGTGGAGTTGCAGCATGATTTATTCCCCACCAACCCTTATGGTCCCGCTTCTGATTACACGGATGCAGACGGTAAAAACTGGCAAGATGAAATTTTCCAGGGGGGTATTTTCCAGAACTACAATGTTTCGTTGAGTGGTGGAAATGAGGCGACCCGTTATTTAATGTCTTTGGGTTATGTGGATCAGGAAGGAACGATGATGAATACCGGTTTCAACCGTTTCACCGGTCGTTTGAAAGTAGATCAGGATGTGAACGAGCGTTTGAAGGTAGGATTGAATGTTTCTTATTCTCATACGGAAACTTATGGAATGAATATTTCTTCCGCATCGGTTTCGACCATCCGTTCGGCCATTATGTTTCGTCCGGTTGTACCTCCGGGATCCGATATGGATGAGGATGCAGGTTTTGACCCTTCTGATTTGGGAGCAGGATTCTACTCTCCTGTAAAAACACTAACAAATACCCACCGTTCTGAGCCACGTGACGTATTGCAGGCTAACGGTTATCTGGATTACAAAATTTCAAAGGAATTGAAATTCCGTTCCACTTTTGGTTACACTTTGGATCAAAGGTCACTTCGTCAGTTCTATGATGAAGGAACTAACCAGGCAGATAACGGATCAGATGGTATTAATGCTTCTGTAACGGATTTTACTACCCGCCGAATGATCAACTCCAACGTTTTGACTTATAATAAGCGCATGGGTAAGGATCGTTTCAATCTGATGATGGGGCAGGAAATGCAGTACCGCGAGCAGTATCAGATTTCCATGAAATCCACCAATATGCCGGTAGGTGATTTTGGCTGGAATGATATGTCTTTGGGAATTCCACGTCCGACGACTTCTTCCCTGGTACAAAACGCTTATTTGTCTTTCTTCTCCAGAGCCAATTATTATATGGCAGATGGGAAGTATATCTTCGGTGCCTCGATTCGTGCGGATGGTTCCTCTAAATTCTTAGGAGCAAATAAATGGGGTTATTTCCCATCAGCTTCCTTTGCCTGGAGAATAGGTGATGAAAATTTCATGCAGAATCAGAATTTCTTCTCTGACATGAAATTGCGTGCCAGCTATGGTACTTCCGGTAATGACCGTTTAGGAAATTTTGATGCGATTGCCACTATGGCTGCCATTGAAGGCGCATATTTTGACAACAACTACCTGGTGGCTGCTTACCAGTCTCGTCTGGCCAACTCGGATTTGAGATGGGAGACTTCCAAAGAATTTAGTGCAGGGCTGGAGACCGGTATTTTTGATAACCGTGTTTTGATTGACGTGGAGGGATATTATAAGTATACCAATGATCTTTTGCTGGATGCGCAGATTCCTCCTTCAGCGGGAACTGGTGTGGTGAAACAGAATGCCGGAGCTGTCGTCAATGCAGGTATTGAAATCAGTGTAAATACCGTGAATATTAAGCGAGAGGATTTCGAGTGGACTTCTTCTTTTAACATCACTTTCAACCGTAACCGTGTGACGGCATTGAGCCCGGGGGAGTCTGAGCGTTTGTTTGTGGGACATAATGCGGTTTTCAACACCGAAAACTATTATGGCTTGTTTGTAGGTGCTCCGGTAGGGCAGATGTACGGATATAAATTCGATGGTCTGTACCAGATGGACGACTTTAATTACAATGCTTCAACCGGAAGGTATGAATTGAAAGACGGTGTAGTGGATATTAATGCTGCCAACGGTTATGTTGAGCCGGGTATGCCGAAATATGTTGATCAAAATGGGGATGGTATTATTGATGAGAGTGACCGTACTTTGATCGGTAATGCGCAGCCATTGCACTTTGGTGGTTTTGGTAACAACTTCCGCTATAAGAACTGGGATTTGGGAATCTTCATGACCTGGTCTTACGGAAACGATATTTTCAATGGTAACAAAGCTACTTTTGGTGTTGTCGGTCGTCAGCAAAACCGTAACTATTTAGGAGAAGTTCGTGACCGCTGGACACCGGAGAATCCGAATACCATTGTTTGGGGAGCTCCAATGTCTGATGATAACAACTACCTGAAGGTGTATAACGGTATGATGGCTTCTGATTACTGGATTGAGGATGGATCGTATTTACGTATCAAAAACATCACTGTCGGTTATACTATTCCTAAGGAGAAATTGAAAAAAATCAAGATGTCTTCTTTGCGTATTTCCGCTACGGTAGATAATGCTTTCACCCTGACAGGTTATTCCGGATACGATCCTGAAGTATCTGTAAGAAACGAAGCGATGTACGGTGGTATCGATTATTCTTCTTATCCTCGTGCAAGAACTTTCACATTAGGTCTTAACGCCACTTTCTAAAACTGAGCAAAATGAAAATGAAAAATATTTGGATATGGAGTTTAGCTCTTTGGATGGGGGCTTGTAACTTCTTGGATTTCGATCCTAATAAAGAGTTTATCCGTGACGATTTTTACAAGGATGCCACGCAAACAGAAATGGCATTAGGCGCTTTATATGCTTCTTTACGTGATATTTATGCGGTTGATCTATCCGTTTGGATAAATGCGGGGACTGACGAGGGTTTTCACGGTCAGGGAAATGAAGCCAATGATGGTGTTCGTTTTGCCCAGCTGACTTATAACCAAAACGATGTCACGACCATTCGTGTATGGGACAGATCATATGCTTCGATTAACCGTGTCAATGACTTTCTGTATAATCTGGAAAGAGCAGATACGATTTCCGGTCTAAGTCAGGAAGCGAAAAAAGGAATGATCGCAGAGGCACTGACAATTCGTGCAGTAAATTACCTGAACCTGGTAAGAATGTATGAACATATTCCATTGCGTTTGGATCCTTTGGTAGATATTGCCAACCATCCTGAAGGCGTTTCTATGCCGAACGCTCCAGCAGCTGAGGTATATGATCAGATTGTGGAAGATTTGACTTTGGCCATAGAAGATTTACCCAATGTGGCTACCCAATATGGTAGAATTGGAAAATTTGCCGCCGAAGGAATTTTGGTTCGTGCTTATTTAACCATGGCCGGAAAGCGAATTGATGGGGGTAACATTGGTGTAAATACTTGTTTGGAAAGAGCGATTTACCATGCAGATCATGTGATTAATGGCTCTAATCACAATCTTTTGCCAGAATATGAGGATATTTTTTGGAATCAGATAAAAGGAATGGATGATGACACTGAGGTGATGTGGGAAATTGTTTTCCAATCTGATTCTGACCGCGACAATGGGGGGGATTTGGGGGCTCGTATTGGTCCAGCTGTTCCAAATACGGATATTCAGGTTGCAGCTACTGCCTGGGTGAATACGACTCCATTTATGGATGTGGTTTATGACCAAGTCGATGAAGAGGTGGTTGATGCCCGTAAGGAGTGGAATATCGCCGATTGGAGAGCACAATATAGCAGTGATTTGAGACGCTTTGTTTATGGTAGTGTGGGAGATTCTTATGCATGGACTCCTGGCAAGTGGAGACGTGTCAACAAAGTGCCGGTTTATGATGAAGAAGGAGAAGTTTCCGGCTATGAGCTTGAAATGACCGAAAGCGGTTTTACCAGAAAACACACGACTTCATTTAACTTCCCGGTGATTCGTTTTGCAGATGTTTTGTTGATGAAAGCGGAGGCTTTGAACCAATTGTCAGGTCCTTCAGAGGAGGTGTTTAGCCTGGTAGATCAAATTCGTCATCGTGCACATATTGGTGAAATGCGTGCGGAGATGATCGAAAAAGACATGGGCTTTGATAAAGAAAGTGTGTTGGAAATGATTCAGATCGAGCGTCAGCGTGAGCTTTGCTTTGAAGGCCATCGTCGTTTTGATTTGATCCGTTGGGGGATCTATGAGGAAAGAATGCTGGAGCTGAATCGCTTTATGGACAATGACCCTTCTTTCCCATCTAATCGTCAGCAATTAAAAACGCCTGGTAACCAAATCCGTGAACAGCACAATGTATTCCCGATTCATTTCCGTGAAATGCAGCTAAATAAGGAAATCGTTCAACACCCACTTTGGAACTAAATTCCATTTTTTAAGATGAAAAAATTATTGAAATATTTATTCCTGTTCACAGCCCTGGCGGGTTGTGTTCAGGATGATGAGCAAGAATATATTGGTCATAAACCTACCGCTCTGGTTTATGAATACTACCAAAAGGCGATAGTTCCCGGAATGGATTGGGAATCAAATACTCCTTATGTTAGAGGAGAGGGTCCTTTCCATTTCGAATTAGTAAATGTGACCTTTAGTGGCATTGCCCCTGAAATGGCCATGGAAGATTTGTTCTCCATTAATGAATCAGGGAATGTCTTCTTTTCTGCGGCAGAAGATCATGCTTTGGGGCAGTATACATTGGATATTGCGGTGGAGAACGAACATGGTCGTTTGGTGAAAGAAGAAGCTATTCAATTTGAGGTGGTGGAGTATGTGCCAATGGAAATCATCATTAATGGAGGCGATCAATCTCCCATCGAAGTAGAACTGGGTGAGGATGGTATTCCAATGCATCCAGTGGTAGAGGGCTTTTCTGTTGAGACTGTGGGTTTCAATAAAAACCAATTGAAGGTTAATCCTGAAGACCAATTTGAAATTGATTATTTAGGGGAGCTTTCACTAATCGCTGATCGATATGAATTAGGGAGTCAATCTGTTGAGGTGTATTTCACTATTTCAGAAGAGGAAAAGATAAGCAGTAGTATTGAGATTAATTTTATAAAAAGGGCTACTGAAGAATGGAAATCCTTATTTGTATATGATTATACCTTAGGAGGTGAATCAGGTCAGCAAAGGGGATTAACCGCTCTCAATGTCGGAGGATTTGAGGCGGAAATGATTTTTGGGCCAGAAATGCCCAATCCAGAAAGTAACTTTTGGTGGAACTTTACTAAAGATGCCGGAAATCCTAATCCGGATTGGACGAATGAATATCCTTTGGCAAAATTAGTAGGAAATAATTTCGCTACCGGAGAGGGTTCGCAATCTCAACATATATTGGCTAGTCCTGAATTTGAAGGTGCTAATCTTTTGGATATTCAAATTGAAGGCGGGATCTTCATATCTACTTCTGTTATGAATAATGTAGATCAGGATTTTGAAATTTTTATGGTGAAGGCTTCTGATTTTAGCGTTAGTTCGGCTCCCTCCGAAAGCTGGCTGTCAATTGCTCATATGAATGATTTATCGCCAAACACCAACGGTGGATCACATTTTGCCTTTTCATTAGAAGCACCAGAAGGTTTTGTTCAAGAGAATTTTCATATTGTTGTGGTACTTAAACATGGAAGAGAGACGGCTTCTAATACCGGCTTTATGGCCGTGGATAATTTTGAGATTTCAGGTCTTTACAACCTGATTGCTGAATAAATTTATAAAGTTAAATTTAAAAGCCGATCAGGATGAATTTCCTGATCGGCTTTTTTTTGATCAACTTGTAAGTCTAATCAGGGCTTTTTCATAAAAAGCTAGATCAGCCAATCAATACTTTATATAGGATAATTAATCGTTTCTTTTTCATTTTTTCTTGATAAAAAACGAAACAAAAAAATCTAGGCCGAACTGTTGATGTGGAAGATTTTACACCATAATGTCAATACTGTAAAAGGTAGTAAGCTAACCCATAAACAAGCGCTCAAATCAAATAGACTCCCATTGGGAACTAGATCATTCCTATATTTTGCCCATTTGTAGTTTTATGAAAAAGCCGTGTAAGTCTAATGATTCATGCTTAAATCCTTCTTTAGCTGCTAAGGGGGATAAATCCTGGATCGCTTTTCTATTCCATCGTTGCCAGAAGGTAGATCAATATGTAGAATTTGAGCTCCTCCAAATTAGGACCATTAATAAATCAGTAAAATCCCTCCATACAAACCGATATAAAGTCCTTTATTATAGTAAGCCAAATCTGGCGGTAAAAAATTGGGTTAAAGGTCAGATTATCCATTGTTCATAATGTACCCAAATCCATTTGCCCCAGGAGGTCAGCATCAGGATGTTTTCGGTATAGCTTGGCTCCCATAGCCAAAAGA
The DNA here is from genome assembly GCF_036244895.1 of Persicobacter diffluens. Classification (NCBI taxonomy): domain Bacteria; kingdom Pseudomonadati; phylum Bacteroidota; class Cytophagia; order Cytophagales; family Persicobacteraceae; genus Persicobacter; species Persicobacter diffluens. Next base: position 104,383 of record NZ_BQKE01000003.1, on the reverse strand, counting down.
AGGCAATTAAAGCGGCAATATAAAGGCCTGCGTATAAAGAGGCCTGTTTAGGATCAAATAAGGTCAAAGCAGTCCCTAATGAAAGCTTGATCTTCATGATACTATAAAGTTCATCTAAAAGCAGGTGCACCAAATAGCCCGTAAAAAAGGCAAAAGCTGCGCTCAGCGGAATTGTTAAAGGGAAAGCTACCATTTCATGGAAAAGGCCCAGATGGAGTACCGCCCATTTTATAGTCCCTCCGATTAAAAAAGAGCTTAATAAGGCCATGGGGAAGGAATGCCATGCACCCCGGTGTTTGGTATGTTGGTTGAACAGGGGTTTGAGGATAAAAAGCACAAATCCAAATACCCCAAAAAAGAGGATGAAAGTTTGAGTGGGAGTTAAAAGATTATAGCTCAAAAAGGAAAAGAAAAGCCCTAAACTTACACCAATAAATCTGAATAAAATTCGCGTAAAAATCGCGTTTTTGCTATCTACATCTGGAAAAATACTTCCTATATAGGTCAACAAACCTAAGCTGAGTGCAGGTAGAAATGCTTCAGTAGCCATATAATGATAGCTTACTGCTACGGCCGCGCTTGCTCCAATAATAGAGTGGGTGGTGAAATTCGCCATGCTAAAAATTTAATCCCTCAAAAATAATATTCGTCGATATTTCCATCAAAGTTTTGGTGGTTATTTATTTTTTAAGTGCTGTTTTTTTGTAAAAAATGCAAAAGGGTCGTCTTTTCATTACATAGGGGTGCATTGAGCGAAAAAAACTTATTGTTTAATAACCGTTCTTTTTACAAACACTGCTAATAATTACTATGACCAGAATTCTAGTTGTTGAGGACGAACACCATATTCGCCAAAATCTGCTTGATTTTTTAAGCTTTAGAAAGTTCGAGGTTTTAGGTGCGGAAAATGGAGAGCAAGGCCTGGAACTATATGAATCTTTTCAACCTGATTTGATTATTTGTGATGTAATGATGCCGGTGATGGATGGTTTTGCCATGCTAAAAGTTCTCAGGGAAGACAAAAATCAATATCAAATACCTTTTTTATTTTTAACAGCAAAAGCGAGTCGAAAGGATTTTCGCGAAGGGATGAATGCCGGTGCGGATGATTTTATTACTAAGCCCTTTACTTTTTCCGAAATTGAGGAGGCCATCAATATGCGCCTAAAGAAAAAAATTAATACGGCGAAATCACTTAAAGAGCAGTTAAATGACCTGAAAATTAATATTGAAAAGGTGACGGATAATGCTTATAATCAGGAAACGATTGAAGGATTAAGGACAGAAATAGAGAAATTAAGTAAAGCTTTAGGGACCAAAAATCAGCAGATGGAGGATGTTTCCTATATTGCCTCTCATAAAGTAAGAGCTCCCCTTTGCAACATTTTAGGCTTATTGGATTTGGCAAAAGATGATCGTATTGAATTGGATTTTGACTTTATGAAACTCATCAAAGAGTCTGCGGCCGTATTAGATGAGTCGATTCACCAATTAAATGACCGCCTGAACCATATGGTGGAGACGATTCAGGGGGAGGACATGGAGGAAGTGAAAACCATCTTTTTAGTGGATGATGACCCTTTTCAGCATAAAATAAACCAGCGAATTCTGGCCAAATCGCTTCCAGAAACGGAGGTGGTTTGTTTTACGGATCCCAAAATAGCCCTTGATGCCTTTAGCAGGGACGCACCGGACTTATTATTATTGGATATCAATATGCCGGAGGTTAATGGCTGGCAATTTCTAGACCATCTATTGCATAATCCACAGCCTAAAAAAACCAGAATTTTTATGTTATCTTCTTCCATTGACTATAATGATGAAAGAAAAGCTTTCCAATATGAGATTGTTCATGGTTTTATTCATAAACCTTTATCTAAAAATCATATCAAGCAATTATTTTTAAAAAAGGTTTAGGGCATATTTTTCCGTTTACCTAAATTATTTGTTCTCAAATCCTCCTCTAGCTACTTGCGGGAAATAAGGAAGAATTTTTTCCTATTTCGCGTTTTTCCCATGGAAGCAGATGAATGAAGAGAAAGCAAACTTGCCCCAAGTTAAACGATTAAAAAATCAGCACATCCAATCCTAAAATCTTGTTGATGAAATGTGTAGGGTTACCCACTAAATCTGATGATGAATAATTTGGCGGAAGTAATTACTCATGGCATGATATAGGTCGTCTCCTGCTTTCCATTCAAAGGCAGTCTTACAATGAAAAGTAAATGGTACCGCAAGCCCTATTGATTTCCTTTTTTTTAGCTTTTAGTTAGGATCATAGTTTAATCTTTTCCAGCTATGAATCAGGAAAACCATGGTAGTGGTAAAGGAAACCACGTCGGCGATGGGGATGGCATAAAACACCCCATGAATACCATAAAATTTAGGGAGGAAATAAATCAAGGGGATAACAAAAATTACCTGCCTGGAAAGGGTGAGGAATAAGGCCGGTGCTGCTTTTCCAATAGCCTGATAGTAACTGGCGCCTATCATTTGCATGCCGACCAAGGGTAAAGAAATGCCAATTATTTTCAAGGTATCTGCGGCCGCTTTCACCAACTTTTCGTCGGTAGAAAAACTTGACATAATGAGATTTGGGAAGAGCATAATCACAATAAAGCAAACACAGGAGACCAGGGTAATCATCCAACTGGCGGATTTTAATGTGGCTTTTACCCTTTGCTTTTCTCTTGCACCAAAATTATAGCCAATCAATGGTATGAATCCCTGTACGATACCAATCATGGGGAAAAAAGTAAACATCATTACCCTGTAGATCAGCCCATAGATAGCAACATAAAACTCGCCTCCGTGATGAATCAGGGCATGGTTGATCATTGCCGCAATCACGGATGCGGCACTTTGGCGAGCAAATGTTGAACTTCCAATGGAAATGGTTTCTTTGATCAAGACCCCTTTGGGTTTCCAATATTTGAAGGACAGGGATAAAATACTCTTTGAAGAATTAAAATATCGTGCCAGGTAAAGGCTGGAATAAACCTGTGCCAGGAAAGTAGCCCAGGCAGCGCCGGCGAGTCCCATTTTGAAAACCATCATGAAAAGCGCATCCAAAAGGATATTGAGTAAAGCCGAAAATACCATTGCATTCATGGCGGTTTTGGAATCTCCTTCGGCACGGGCAATATTATTTCCAACCATGGAATAGGCCAAGAAAGGCGCACCAAGAATGACTATTCTGAAGTAAATGAGTGCCTCATCAAAGATGGCCCCTTTTGCTCCGAAAGCGATAAGAATGGGTTTTGCTGCTACTAAACCAATAATTACGGTGATTATCCCAAAAATACTGGTGATCAGTAAAAGGTTGCCAAAAGTTTTTTTGGCCATTAGCGTGTTAGTGGCACCATAATACCTGGACACCAGAGACGCACCACCTATGCCGGTGGCCATGCCAACCGCGGAGATTAACATGGTGATCGGAAGCACAATGGAAAGCCCTCCTATGGCTTCGGTACCCACTAATCTCCCGACAAATACGGTATCTGCAATGTTATACAGGGCCATTACCATGATGCCCATCATCGCCGGGATGGACAACTGTAATAGTGCTTTGTTTACTGGAGCTTCCTTTAGGATTAATTCTTTCTTCATAATTCGCTATCGCGGCTCAAATTAGTTTATTTTTCTGTAGGAAGGGTAATGTGGACAAGAATGTTCCTAAATTTTAAAACGTATCAGGAGGAAGACCTTTGGTGGAGCTATCCAAGGTGGAGGAATTACGTAATTTATTAATAAGTGATTTTTAAATATGATTTTTAAAATTTTTAAGCAATTTCTTTCAGCACTTAAATGGGTACTTCCCTCTCCATTTAATTTTGCTGTATTTTTAACGATACTGAGTTTTATATTAGCTTTTCTGGTAGGAAAGCCTGCTGACGAAAGTGCAATAGCTTATTTTTCACAATTGGCGCTGGCCTGGTTTGAGGGCTTATGGTCACCTCCTTTTTTGACGTTTTCTGTGCAGATGATGCTGATCTTGGTTTTGGGTTTTGCCCTGGCACAGTCTACTTTATTTGAGGGTTTGATTTTGTTTTTGATCAAAAGATTTCCAAATCCACGAGTGGCTCCGGTATTAATCGTCCTGATGTCAACCTTCCTCTGCTGGCTTAATTGGGGCTTGGGTCTGGTGTTTTCGGCTTTGTTGGTACGTAAAATGGGGGAGTATTTCAGCGCTGGTCAAATACCCTTTAATTATCCCTTAATGGGAATGGCGGCTTATTCGGGTATGGTGATTTGGCATGGTGGACTTTCAGGGTCCGCTTTGTTAAAAGTGGCGGAGAAAGGTCATTTAAATGAGTTATTACCCGCTGTTTTTGGGCCAGATGAGGTATTAAGTATTCGCCAAACCGTTTTTTCTGCAGGTAATTTATGTACTTCTTTAATTTTGATTTTTTGCCTGTGTGGCTATTTCTTCTGGATGGGGCGAAAAGACAAGGGCTTGGTTTTGGAAATTCATGCCAAGCGTTTTGCAAAGTGGGAACATGGGAAAGGAAGTGGTGCCGCCCTATTGGAATACAGTGCCATTTGGTCAAAAGTACTGGCTTTAATTTTTCTAATACTTTTTATCCTCATCATCACGCATTTCCCGTTGGGTTTAAACCCGAATACGATTAATTTCGGACTTTTTATCCTGGCTTTGGGTTTTCATCAACATCTCCACTCTTTTTGGCAGGCATTAAGGAAAGCGATGCCAGCAGTAACCGATGTATTAATTCAATTTCCTTTCTATTTCGGTATTTTTGGAATTTTTAAAGCTTCCGGCCTTTTGCTTTGGTTTTCCACTGGTTTTGTGGAGTTAGGATCAGCAGAAAGTTTACCTTTTCTTAGCATGCTTTCTGCCGGATTGGTTAATTTTTTTATTCCCAGTGGTGGAGGGCAGTGGGTGCTGCAGGGCCCCGTTATTTTGGAGGCTGCGCATCAATTGGCAGTGCCTGCGCCGAAAGTGGTCCTTGCTTTGGCCTATGGGGATGAGTTAACCAATATGTTGCAACCCTTTTGGGCGCTTCCTTTATTGGGGATCACCGGAATTAAGCCGCAGGACTTATTCCCCTATGCGGTGCCCGTTTTTTTGATTGCAGCTGCCGTTTTTTCGCTTAGCCTATTTTTTTGGGTATAAAAAAAGCGGCAACCGCTGCTTTTGGTGCAGTGGTTGCCGCTTTTAGCTCGGAAATTGAATCAATCTTTTCTTTCAATGAATTCTTGGCTATATGGGCCATCCAGGGCATTCAGTGGAATACCCTCGGTTCTAATTTTTGCCGGTAATGCCTCGCCCTCCTCAATCCATGCTAAGGCCGCTTCCACCCGATACTCTTCCCGGCTGTTAAGTGGGTTATTCAAGATATTGGTCAGGGACTCATTCACGACTACATCCGGTAAAATACCGTTTCCATAATCACCCTGATCATCTTTGTCCGTTATTCTAAAAGCGATAGGGTAGAAGTCATATCCATGTTCGGTCAGCACAAAAGAACCTACATCTTTACCTACTGTGGTTTTTCCAAAAGTCCGAAGTTTGTTTCCCAAATAAGGACGCAGACACCAAATAATACTTTCGCTTGCCGAAGCGGTATTCTGGTCCTGAATAATGGCAATTTTATTAAAAGTGTTTTGTATACCCTGAGGATCGAAGGTTACCGTTTGGTTTTGAGCCTGGTATCTATTATTGAAAGATTCTTTTAAGTATATATCATAGGCTTTTCCTTCCGGGTAGATTAGGGATGCCAATATTGCACTGGTGGAAACCAGGCCACCACCATTGTACCGCATATCCAATATCAGGTTATTGACACCTTTTGCGGCGAAATCTGAAAAGACATCTCTAAGCGCTTGCTCAGAAATACTTTTAAAACTTTCGTAATGCACATAGCCCGTTTTTACCGATGGGTCATTTTCTTTAATGAAAATTTCCGTGGGACCGACATAATCCGCCTGAATCTGAGCAATCTGAAAGGTATAATCATTAATGCTATTATTCCTCTTGATTTCAATATCAATATTTAGCCCTTCTTCCTGCGCATATAATTGTTCAATAGCAGATACAGAACTGCTATTATTCACACTTACGATTTCGTCGCCTCTTCGAACCCCGGCATTGTGAGCAGGACTTCCCTCGGTCACATGGATGGCAAAATATTGCTCATCGGTAGTGACGCCTAAATAAATACCGGAGCCAATTTCAATTTCAAAATCATTACTCATCCTGGCATTATCTGCTCCATAGGATTTCTTAATAAAAGTGAACCGATCCTGGCTGACTTTTAGTTTCTTCACCAATTCTTCCGGCTCATAATTACTGATATCTTTCAGCACTGGCGATTCCTCTGACCATAAATATTGGTCATGCATGACTTCGTCAATATATTTATTGATTTCTGATACTTCCGTATTGGAATCTGTATTGTTACAGGAAAAGCAAATCGAAATAGCAAGCAGGAAAAAAAATAAGGATTTATTCATTAGGTTAATTGATTAAGTTCATGGAGTTGATTCATGATTTTATTGCGTTGAGCCGCCTTCTCCAACACCAGTGGCGCAGAAGCTCTTTCTTTACATGATCTGATGGAACAACGTTCGCAGGTTTCATTAACATTCAATATCGGAATATTTGGATCATCCCAAAAATGAAATCTCTCCTTAAATACATCATTGAAGGTGAAACCAATGGAAACACTCACCTGATCCGAATCGCCTGTTAAGGAAGGTCGTACTAATGAAATTACGAAATATTCCTCTCCGGAATCCTGATACTGTGATCTTTGTACCATAAAGTGAGCGTCCGGTGCCTGATCTTTGGCCTTTAATTCCTGATATTCATCGAATATGCGTATAGAACTCCAGCGTCGGCAGTAATGCTCTCCATTTTCTATGGCATGGGCAGTATGGTGGCGCGCGAAGTGTAATTCTTTAGTCACGGTGTACTGGTGATGCACCGGCCCATGATGAAACCTTAAATAGAAGAGGTTGTTAATCTCCCAATATGTGGGGATCAGCGTGGTCAGGCGGTGCATAAAAGTCTCTGAGGAGGACGTATAGCGATACATCATGGTTCGGAAAGCTTCCGAATCCCATTCTGTATTTTTGGCAAATTGATCCAGATCCTGTAGAAGGCGGGTGCGATTCATGATAATGGCACCTGAGAAATAGGTTACCTTATGGTTGTTGAGTACCTGTTCGAAAGAATCAATCTCTACTGAAGAATAGGTATATTCCCTTTCTTTAATGTTAAGGAAGCGGTAGCCCAATTCGCGTCCGATGACGAAAGTTTTTTGACTTTCATTCAGTTCCCCCTTGATGTATAAGGTGGGTTGCTCTCCCTCTACCATTACGGAGCGAATGTGCTGTAATTCGCTGAATTTGGATAATGAATCCTCCTCAATTTTGATATTGTAACTTTCATAGAGAATTTTCGCCAACTGTTCAAAATTCACTTTGTCATTCACATTCATGGAATGTTTTTTCATGAATTTTTCGGCTTCTTCCTCCAGATATTCGAAATAATTTTCATGCATTTCCAAATAAGAGCGTAGGGCGGCAAGGTTAAAATCCTCCTCACTCATATTATACCTTCGAGAAATTTTGATCAGGGTGGAGATAAAAGCATTGATCTTAGTTGGAGCGGAGGCAATTATTTCCACTAACTTGTTCAGTTCCAGTCCCAGCATCTCCAAAGGCAGGTTTTCCAGTATATTGGAATTCAATAAGGTGCCTATAGGCTCCATTTTCTTACTGAGCTTCAGCCCTACCAAATCATCATAGCTCACTTCCAGGCCTTCCGCCAGATCCATCAACTTTTTGGTTTTAGGGTATTTTTTGCCTTTCTCAATTTCATTGAGATACGAAACACTCAAACCGGTTTTTTTGGCTAATTCGGTTAGAGAGAGTCCATGATGCGTTCTGAGTTCTTTTACTTTAAGTCCCAGAATAATTTTAATGCCTTCTTCACTTATATGCACAGGTAGCTATTTTCGTCGATGGTAAAATGAAGTCTTTCCCTCCATTTTATGTTGGATGAAGGGGAGTGGTGTAAAAATAGTGAAATTTCGCTGAAAACAATCAACTTTGACTAATACTACGATTTATTATAGTTTTTTTCTTTAGCAGGATGATTCATGCCTAAATCCTCCTTTAACAGCAAGGCGGGAAAAATGGCGGAATTTTTCCCATTTCACTTTATTAGAGCGAAGCAGGTTTATGATAAGAAGGCAAGCAGGCATGAATAAGGGTTATAAAAAAATCCGCCATTATTTGGCTTGAAAAATATCCGAAATCGTCTTGAATCTCTCTCCATTGGCCCTGGTGAGCATATATATAATGGTGCCATTATCAGAGGTCATAGTTCTGCGGTTCATCAATTTTTTTTCATTGAGAAAATGGCTTTTAAACACTATACCCCTAAAAAGGAGTTAAGAAGGTGGTGTAAGAAATGAGGAAAAGTGAAAAATTTTAATTTAACAAAAGTACTACTCAAGCTTAAAAATCAAGCTAAATTATCCCCAGTCGAACGTCGAAAGCTTTATAGGATGTTCTGTGGCTATTATTTTGGTCTGAAACATAATGCGCTTGATAAAGTGAAGTCCATCCAGCTTTTTGATTTTAAATTCCATTTTTTGGATAAAAAAGATATCGTTAATCAATTGGCCAGAATATTTTCTACGGATGATTATTGGGTCGAACTGGATCATCCAGAACCAGTAATTGTCGATCTCCGTGCTGGAGAGGGATTAAAAGTTCTTTTTTTTAAGTGGCTTTATCCCGATGCCAGAATATATGCCTTTGAACGGGACTTCCGATTGTTTCAATTATTGCGTCGGAATATTGAAACCAATGATTTGCAAGGCGTTATCGCGAAACATGGGCTGGTGCTGGATTATGATGGGATGGAAGTTTTCGAAGAAGTATCCGACCGGGTGCCGGCTTTTCGCCTAGCCGGGGTGGTGGGGTTGGAGGAAATAGATTTAATGAATTTCCCATTAGATGAATACTCTGACCGGCTATTAAAAAATTTAGATCGGGAGCATATTTTAAGTAGGATAGATCACCTTCTATTGGATCTACCTAAAGAAGGATTGCCCCAGCAGCAAATCAATCATTTTTTTGATACCCTATCCAACGTGGGTTGGCGTTTGGCGCAATTTCCGGTGCAGCGAAGTGTAGCATTGATAGATGATATCGATTTTTTCACTTATCCTTTGCAGGAAGCGTTAAGAGAAAATTTTTTAAAGAAGTGGTGGGGGAAGTCCCTGATTAAGTTGCGCTAAGGGGTTGGTTGTTAGTGAGAAGTTATGCAAAGCAGAGGAAACTCTGCTTTTTTTTATGATTTTTTTTGAGCTCAAAATCCTCTTTTTTTTGAGGTTTCGATCAATTGAGTGAAAAACTGATAAACTGCGTATAAAATCATTCCAGCGAAATTTCGCAAAAAAGAAATTTTTCTCTAAATTCCGTTATACTAATAAACAAACCAAGCTGAACCCATGACGATAATTAAACAATCAGAGAAGGTGGCATTGCTGCAAATGCATCCTGCCAATGCGACTATTTTAAGTCCGGAGGCCATTGCCTTTATTCAAACACTCCATGATGAGTTTAATGGGCGGCGGATTAAGTTGCTCGAGGACAGAAAGGAATTCCAGCAAAGACTTAACAAAGGAGAGCGTCCGGGATTTTTACCTGACACCAAGCATATCCGTTTGAAAACCTGGAAGGTGGGTCCTTTACCTGTTGATATACTGGATCGCCGGGTCGAGATTACCGGGCCGGTAGATCGGAAAATGATCATTAATGCTTTAAACTCGGGGGCCAATGTCTTTATGGCGGATTTTGAAGATTCTACCTCGCCGACCTGGTCCAATGTGATCGAGGGGCAATTGAATCTGAGGGATGCGGTCAAAAGGGAAATTGCGTTTACCAATCCCACCAATGGAAAACATTATGAATTAAAGGAAGAGATTGCCACGCTATTTGTGAGGCCAAGAGGATTGCATTTGGAAGAAAAGCATTTTTTAATCGATGGGGAACGGATCTCCGCTTCTTTGTTTGATTTTGGGCTTTATCTATTTCATAATCACCTATCGTTACGTGAAAAAAGCACTGGCCCCTATTTTTATCTGCCCAAATTGGAACATTATCAGGAGGCCCGCTGGTGGAACGAGGTGTTTGTTTTTGCACAAGACTATCTGAATATCCCGCAGGGAACCATTAAAGCGACGGTTTTAATCGAGACCATCACCGCCTCCTTTATGATGGATGAAATTCTGTATGAATTGAAAGACCATAGTGCGGGTTTAAATTGTGGCCGTTGGGATTATATTTTTTCCTATATCAAGAAGTTTCATGCTATTCCGGAATTCCTGGTGCCGGATCGTGCTCAGGTGGGTATGGATAAACCATTTATGAAGGCTTATTCCCAATTATTGATTAAGACCTGTCATAAAAGAGGGGTGCATGCCATGGGAGGAATGGCCGCTCAAATTCCTATTAAGAATGATGAGGAGGCCAACACCCGGGCCATGGAAAAAGTGAGGAATGATAAATTGAGAGAGGTTAAGGCCGGGCATGATGGTACCTGGGTAGCGCATCCGGGTTTAATTTCCATGGTGAAAGAGGTCTTCAATCTTTATATGCCACGAATGAACAATTTGCATGTGGAGCGGGGAGAGGTGAAAGTAAGCGCTGAAATGCTGGTGGAGGTTCCTCAGGGGTCTATTACTTTTGAGGGCCTGGTGAATAACATTGATGTTTGTTTACAATATCTGGAAGCCTGGTTAAATGGAAATGGGTGCGTGCCTATCTATCATTTAATGGAAGATGCTGCTACTGCGGAAATTAGCCGTACACAAGTTTGGCAATGGTTGCACCATGCTCAGGCACGATTAGAGGATGGACGGGAGGTAAACGAAAACTTATATCAGGAGGCCCGAGCTGCTGCTATCGACCGTATCAAAGCCTTGGTAGGAGATGCGCAATTTGAGGCAGGAAGGTATCAAAAAGCAATTGAGCTTTTTGATGAAATGACCCTTTCAAATGAATTGGAAGAATTCCTAACCTTGAAAGCCTATGAGTTTATTTAAGAATAGGCAGAAACTAGTCCTCAAAAAAAAGACCCGCAAGCTTCTGATTGAAACGGAAACTCACGGGCAACTTTAACCTAAAATAAGATTCCCTACTATAATCTACATAAAAAATGACAAAGCAAGAAAGAATAAACGCATTGATTGCAGATTGGAAATCAAATCCACGCTGGAATGGCTTAGAACGCCCATATAGTGCCGAAGAAGTGATTAATCTGCAAGGTAATATATTGGTGGAACACAGCCTTGCTAAAGCAGGAGCCGAAAAACTGTGGGGAAAACTGAATACGCAATCCCTTGTGGCTGGATTGGGTGCGCTTACCGGAAACCAGGCGATTCAGGAAGTAGAGGCCGGACTTGAAGCCATTTACCTTTCCGGTTGGCAGGTGGCAGCAGATGCCAATCTTGCCGGAGAAATGTATCCGGACCAAAGCTTGTATCCTGCTAATTCTGTTCCCATGGTGGTCAAAAGAATTAATAATGCGCTACGTCGAGCCGATCAAATTCAGTTTTTAAATAATGGAAAGAAAGACTACCTGGCGCCCATAGTCGCAGATGCTGAAGCGGGCTTTGGCGGTAATTTAAATGCTTTTGAGTTAATGAAGGCCATGATTGAGGCAGGTGCTTCGGGCGTACATTTTGAAGATCAACTATCATCTGCTAAAAAATGTGGTCATTTGGGCGGTAAGGTGTTAGTCCCTACTTCCGAAGCAATAAATAAATTGGTGGCAGCCCGTTTAGCCGCGGATGTTTGTGGGGTGCCCACAGTATTAATCGCCAGAACTGATGCGGACGCAGCAAATTTACTCACCTCAGATATTGATCCCCGTGATCATAAATTCTTAACGGGTGAACGTTCTGCCGAAGGTTTCTTTTATGTGAAAAATGGTTTGGAACAGGGAATTGCCCGGGGTTTAGCCTATGCGCCTTATGCGGATTTACTTTGGTTAGAAACCTCCAATCCGGATATTGACCAGGCTCGGGCATTTGCGGAAGCCATTCATGAAAAGTACCCTGATCAAATGTTGGCCTATAATTGTAGTCCTTCTTTCAATTGGGCCGCTAAGCTTAGCGTTAAGGAAATGGAATCTTTTAGAGAAGAATTAGCAGCTTTGGGGTATAAGTTTCAATTTATAACTTTAGCCGGATTCCATGCTTTAAATACCAGTATGTTTGAACTTTCAAAAGCCTATAAAGAAAGGGGAATGGCAGGCTATTCCCAATTGCAGGAAAGAGAGTTTGGTCTACAGGCAGAAGGTTTTCGGGCAGTCAAGCATCAGTCATTTGTAGGGACCACTTATTTTGATGCCGTTCAGAATACGGTCACTCAAGGCCAGGCGGCCACAACGGCCATGTCCGGATCAACAGAAGAGGAGCAGTTTAAGTAGGTCGCCCTGTTGGTTTATTCGTTTGCTGAAAAACAAATATGCGGGACTAAAATCAGATGACTGCGGAAGCAATTGAGACTTTCACAGGATTACTTGGACCATGCTGAAAGCTTTTTCCTCGGCCAGTTTATAATAGTCGGATGTTGCGCATATAAACATGCTTTAATTAAGGCTCCTTTGGTTATTATTGCCAGAGGGGCTTTTCTGTTTTGAACATTTTTCGCTGCACTCGGTTTTTGAGGCGTTGGTCAATCTTGGCCGATTTTAAAAATTTATTCATTAATAGTTTTATGATGAAAAGTTGGTCTAAATTACTGTATGTTTTAATGGCGGCTGCTTTTATGGCTTGCGCTGAAGAGAAATCCACTGGTGAAAAAGTGAAGGAATCCGCAGAAGAGGCTGTAAAAAAAGTTGAAAAAAGCGTTTCGAATCTTGGTGAAGATTTTTCTGGTGAAATGGACGAGATTTCAAAAGAGATGGATGATCTGCAAAAAGAAATGGAAAATGCTACCGAGGAGCAAAAAAAGGAAATGCAAAAGCAATGGGATAAACTTTCTAAGCAAAAAGATGACCTGATGAAAAAAATGGAGAAAACGGGTCAGGAGGTAAGTGATAAGGCTTCGGAAAGTTATGAGGATGCAAAAGAGGAAAGTCAGAAAGCAGTTGAGGAGGGAAGTGAAGCCGTCAAAGATGCTGCAAAAGATATATCTGATAAAACAGAAGAAGCATTGGATTAACCCGAATTATTCACCGCTTAGTTTATTAACTAAGCGTAAGTAGTTTATTTTCAGCTCGGAACAACTTGTTTTTTTTGGTTTACAATAGCCCAAGTTTGGGCAAGCTTGCTTTCTCCTCATTCCTCTGTTTCGTTGGAAAAAACTCGAAATAGGAAACTATTCCATCATTTTTTCCGCCATACAGCTAAACGAGGATTTAAGCATGAATAATCCGAGTTAAAAAAAAGAAGCGGCCGAAGCCGCTTTTTTTATTTTTGAGAGGATTTTATCACTTCCAGGATTTCCTGAATGTCCACATCCATGGCGTTGATCATTTCCTCCGGAATTGCAGAGATTAAATTTTCAACAACCAGCCCCAACACCTCCAGCATTTTTTCCGGGCTAATGTCAGAACGAATATTGACATTCTCCAATATCCCTTCCTGATCATGGTCCAAAATTAATTCGATCCGTTTTCGAATAAGCTTTTCTTTCATAATAAATCTTTCCAACTTTCCTTATAACTCCAATCAGAAGTATTTGATTCATGGTTTGACTGCTAACTACCCCCTAATCTTACATAGCGCTTTCTGTCTTTTTCTGCTATTTTTTAAAGCAGTCCGTCGCATTAATCTTTTATTAAATTCCTGAATGCAGTCTTTTGATTGGCTGTTGGTGGCTCTTTCGAAAAAAATTTTGGGGACGGCGAAAATAAATAAAATAAAATTTTGGATGCCATAATTAAAGGATTATTAAAAATAGGTCGTTCAAAGGGCATACATTTCTTAGCTTCCTTGAAATAAGGTCTTAAGTTTTAAATTTTTCTAAAAACAGCGGGTGTTGTAAATAAAACACAGTTTGTGAAAGCTGTTGGTTGGAGTGCTGTTTGTTTGAGTATTACGCAAAAAATATGTAATATAGTGATGAATTTAGCAATGTAATGCGAATTCAATTATATGGATGATTGTTTTTTTGAGTAACACCTAAAAGTTTTTAAATCGGAATTTGTATGGCAGAAGGACAGCAGCAGGGGTTGTATGATCCCTCCTTTGAGCACGACAGTTGTGGAATTGGATTTATCGCACAATTGCAGGGGATTGCCTCCCACGGTGTCGTAGCGGATGCACTAACCATGTTGAGAAATATGGAGCACCGCGGAGGTTGTGGTACTGATCACCGTTCAGGAGATGGAGCAGGTATTTTAACCAAAATACCACATGAGTTTTTTTTAGAGCAGGCGCATGAGCACGGTTTTGAATTGCCGGATCAGGGGACTTATGGCGTGGCCATGTCGTTTTTGCCTCCCTCACCAAAAGCATATCAGGAGTCAGTTCAGGCCTTAAAAACCTCCATTATGGAGCATGGCTTTGAGTTGTTAGGCAGAAGACCTGTGCCTACTGATCCTAGTATTTTGGGAGAAGCACCCGCTCGTAATATGCCCAATATTGAGCAGTGGTTTGTGAAACATAAGTCAGGGGCTTCTGGGGTAGATCTTGAAAGGAAATTATATGTTTTAAGAAAGTACACTACCTTTCTTATTCGCAGCCTTTCTGATAAAGCACAAGAGCATTTCTATATTCCTTCATTTTCAGGAAAAACTATTGTATATAAAGGACAGCTGACCACTTTTCAGCTTTCACAATATTACCCGGACCTACACAATCCGGACTATACCTCAGCGCTTGCTTTGGTGCACTCCCGATTTTCTACCAATACTTTCCCGCAATGGAAACTGGCACAGCCATTCCGTTTCATTGCACACAATGGGGAGATCAACACCATCCGTGGTAATGTGAACTGGATGCGTTCTTATGAAAAGAATCTGGAGTCAGAAGTTTTCACTAAAGAAGAGCTTGATCTTTTAAAACCTATTTGTGATGATCACCATTCAGACTCAGCGAATCTGGATGCTGCGGTAGAGCTGCTGACCCTGAGTGGTCGTCCTCTTCCACAGGTATTGCGCATGTTGGTGCCCGAAGCCTGGCATCAGGATCCGGATATGCCGGAAGATTTGAAAAACTTCTATCGTTACCATGCCTCTTTGATTGAGCCTTGGGATGGACCAGCCGCCGTATGTTTCACCAATGGTGATGTGGTTGGAGCAACTTTGGATAGAAATGGTCTGCGCCCGGCCCGTTATGCGGTTACGGACGACGATTATGTGGTGATGTCTTCAGAAGTTGGAGCCCTGCCCATGGATCCTTCCAGAGTAGTACGTCAGGGACGTTTGCAGCCAGGTAAGCTTTTCGTATGTGATTTGATTGAAGGAAAAATCAAAGAAGACGAGGAAGTGAAGGCGGAGATGTCCAGCCAGCAGCCTTATGGTAAGTGGCTGGAAGAAAATCAGGTGGAGATTGAGGATTTGCCTGAAAAGAATGCAGCTGAGAAAGGCTATGAATTAATGCCTAATCAGGTAGCCTTTGGTGTTACCGATGAAGAATTGAAAGAGATTTTGATTCCGGTGGCGGAGCAAGGAAAGGAGCCTTTAGGGGCTATGGGTTCTGATATCCCATTGGCGGTTCTTTCCAAGAACAGTCAGCATATTTCCCATTACTTTCGCCAGTTGTTTGCTCAGGTATCTAACCCACCGATTGACCCGATTCGGGAGCGTACGGTGATGTCATTGTATACCTCTGTCGGTATTTCTCTGAACCTTTTGGGAGAATCTCCGGAGCACGCGCGCCAGATTGTCATGGAGCAGCCGGTAATGACCCGGGCGCAGATGGCCCGCATTTCCGGTTTGGATCATTCCTTCTTTAAGGTGAAGACCCTTTCCCTATTAATGGATAAGACGGAGGAAGAGGGCGAAATGGAAGCCTTTATCGACAGCTTGAAGGAGGCCGCTGAACAGGCGGTTGTGGAAGGCTACAATGTGATTGTATTAAGCGATAGAGGGGTAAATAAAGATAAAATTGCTGTTCCGGCGCTTTTGGGTGCAGGAGCAGTTCACCAATATTTAGTAAAAACCGGTCACCGTGGACTTTGCGGTTTGATTGTAGAAACAGGGGAGGCAAGAGCCGTTCACCATTTTGCAACCTTGATCGGTTATGGGGTAAATGCTGTTCACCCTTATTTAACTTTTGATTCTTTGGAGGCATTATCTGCCGAAGGAAGATTGAAAGTAGATTATGCTACGGCTGAAGCCAATTATATCCAGGCTATTGGAGCTGGTTTGCTGAAAATCTTCTCTAAAATGGGTATCTCTACTTTGCAGTCTTATCACGGAGCGCAGATTTTTGAGGCGCTGGGCATAGCGAAATCCGTTGTGGCGAAATGCTTCACGGGCACCGTTAGCCGACTGGAAGGTTTAACTTTTGACGGTATTTGTGCAGAAGTATTGGAGCGTCACGGACAGGCCTTTGATCAGGTGCGTGAGCATTTGGATTTCGGTGGACTATACCAATGGCGAAAGGAGGGCGAGAAGCACCTTTTTACGCCGGAGACCATTTCGCTAATGCAAAAAGCATGTCGTACTGGTGATTATGAGTTGTATAAGCAGTACGCTTCTTTAATTAACAATGCCGAAGATGCGCCGATTACCTTGCGTAATCTTTTCACTTTCCAGGGCAGAGAAGCCATTCCTTTAGAGGAAGTGGAATCGGTAGAGAAGATTTTGAGACGTTTTGCCACTGGTGCGATGTCTTTCGGATCCCTTTCGCATGAAGCGCACAGTACATTGGCAATCGCCATGAACTCCATTAAAGCCAAATCCAATTCCGGTGAAGGTGGAGAAGATGAGGCTCGTTACAAGCCGGGGCCAAATGGAGAGAATTTGCGTTCGGCCATTAAGCAGGTGGCTTCGGGTCGATTTGGGGTGACCTCCTACTATTTGTCAGAGGCTACAGAAATTCAGATAAAAATGGCGCAGGGAGCCAAGCCCGGAGAGGGTGGTCAGTTACCCGGCCATAAGGTGGATGAATGGATTGGAAAAGTGAGACATTCTACTCCGGGAGTAGGTTTGATTTCCCCTCCACCTCACCACGATATTTATTCTATTGAGGATTTGGCGCAGCTGATCCACGATTTGAAATGTGCCAACCGTGATGCCCGTATCAATGTGAAATTGGTATCGGAAGCCGGTGTGGGTACCGTAGCTGCCGGTGTAGCGAAGGCAAAAGCCGATGCTATCCTGATTTCCGGTGCTGACGGTGGAACTGGGGCATCGCCGATCAGTTCTATTTACCATGCTGGTTTACCATGGGAGCTTGGTCTGGCTGAGGCGCATCAGACATTGGTGATGAACCAATTAAGAAACCGTATTACGCTTCAGGCGGATGGGCAGATTCGTACCGGTAAAGATTTGGCTTTTGCCACTTTACTTGGAGCGGAAGAGTGGGGAGTATCCACCGCTGCTTTGATTGCCGAAGGTTGTATTATGATGCGTAAGTGTCACCTGAATACTTGTCCGGTAGGGGTGGCGACGCAAAATCCAAAATTGCGTAAGCTTTTCACCGGTAAGGCGGAGCATGTGGTGAATTTATTCAAATTCATGGCCATGGAATTACGTGAAATCATGGCTGAGCTGGGCTTCCGTACCATCAATGATATGGTAGGGCAGGTACAGAAACTGGCTGTCAAGGAGGAAATGTCGCATTGGAAACACCGTACGCTGGATCTTTCGCCAATCCTTCATCAGAACGAAACGCATGAAGCACAATATAAGCAAGTGCCTCAGGAGCATGGTTTACATGCCCATTTGGATTTCCGTTTGGTAGATGCTACCTGGCCATCGATTGATGCCGGAGAGCCATCAAAGGTGCGTTACCCCATCCGCAATACAGATCGGTCTGTCGGGGCCATTATTTCGCATGAAATTTCTAAGCGTTACCGCTCACGTGGTTTACCGGAAGATACCGTTCAGTTGAAATTTAAGGGGGACGCCGGGCAAAGTTTTGGCGTGTTTGGTGCAGCCGGATTGACATTCGAATTGGAAGGTTTGGCCAATGACTATTTAGGAAAAGGTTTTTCAGGAGCGAAAATGATCGTTTATCCGGATCGAAAAGCGGCTTATTCTCCAAGAAGAAATATGATTGTCGGTAATGTGGCCTTTTATGGCGCAACTTCCGGTGAGGCTTATATCCGTGGTATTGCCGGAGAGCGTTTCTGTGTTCGAAACTCCGGAGTGAATGTCGTAGTGGAAGGTATCGGTGATCATGGTTGTGAGTACATGACCGGTGGTCGTGTGATTGTGCTGGGTAAGACCGGACGAAACTTTGCGGCCGGTATGAGTGGAGGTATCGCCTACATTTACGATCCAAAGAAGAAGTTTGCCAAGAACTGTAATATGGAAATGGTGGACCTTGATCCCTTGGATGGCGAAGATGTGGTTTTCATCATGAAAATGATTGAAAAGCATAAGCAATTCACTGGCAGCCGTACGGCCACTTCGCTGATCAACAACTGGCAGGAAGGCCTGGCACAGTTTATCAAAGTGATGCCAAAGGATTATAAAAAAGTTTTGCAGGCACAAAAAGCGGCCAGCGAAAATCCAACATTAACTGAAGCTTAAGGCGAACCTTTAAAAATACTGAAATGGGAAAAATCACTGGATTTTTAGAAATAGATAGAGCACTTCCCGGCAAAATTCAGCCTGAGGAGCGCGTTAAGAATTATAAAGAATTTTATAAGGAGGCTGAATTCTCGGATGAACAAACCAAAGAACAGGCCTCCCGCTGCATGGATTGCGGTATTCCTTTTTGTCATTCGGGCTGCCCATTAGGCAACAATATTCCGGATTTTAACGATGCGGTCTACCGTCAGAATTGGAAAGAGGCTTTGTCCATTCTTTCCAAGACCAATCCTTTTCCGGAGTTTACCGGTCGTATTTGTCCGGCCCCTTGTGAGGGATCGTGCGTTTTGGGATTGAATAATGAATCCGTAGCAATTGAGCATATTGAAAAGTCTATCGGGGAAAAGGCATTCGAGCTGGGCTTGGTAAATCCCGCCACGCCTGAGGCGCGTACGGGTAAGAAAGTAGCCATTGTAGGTTCCGGACCGGCAGGTTTGGCCGCAGCGCATTGGTTAAACCTTTACGGACATGAAGTAACCGTTTTCGAAAGAGATGACCGCCCGGGAGGTTTGCTCAGATACGGTATTCCGGATTTCAAACTGGAAAAATGGGTGATTGACCGCCGTCTGAATGTGATGAAAGAAGCCGGCGTGAATTTCGAGGTGAATGCCGAGATTGGTAAAACCGTGCCTGCTTCGGAAGTCATTAATGGCTTTGATGCTGTTTTGATGTGTACCGGTTCTACGGTAGCCCGTGATTTGGATATTCCGGGTCGTCATTTGAAAGGGGTGCATAAGGCCATGGATTTCCTGACCCAGTCCAACAAGCGAGTGGCAGGAGATCAAATCCCAACGGAGGAAGAAATTTTAGTGACGGGTAAAGATGTAGTGGTGATTGGTGCGGGTGATACCGCTTCCGATTGTATCGGGACATCGAATCGTCAGGGAGCGAAATCCATCAATCAGCTTTATCGTCGTCAGCAGCCGCCAAAGGAAAGAGCGGAGTCTAACCCATGGCCGGAGCAGCCTAAAACCTTCACCCCTTCCTCTTCTCAGGAAGAGGGAGTGGATAATCAGTGGTCGGTGATGCCGGTAGAGTTTATCGGTAATGATCAGGGCGAAGTGACTCATGTGAAAGTAGCCACGGTGGAATGGATAAAAGAAAATGGTCGCCTGAAGATGATCGAATTGGAAGGTACCGAAGAAATTCAACCTTGCGATGTTGCGCTATTGGCCATTGGTTATGCGCACCCTGAACATGAAGGAGCCGTCGAGGAGTTATCCCTTGGTCTGGATAAATGGGGTAATATCAAATCCACAGGATTTCAGACCTCCCACGAAAAAGTTTTTACTGCCGGGGATTCCCGCATAGGGCAGAGTTTGGTGGTGACCGCTCTAGCTGATGGACGTCAGTCAGCGAAAGCGATCCACAAATTCCTCGGTTTTTCAATTTAGAATCATCCATCCATACGATTCCGGCACGGCAAGGCTTTTAGCTTTCGCCGTGCTTTTTTTTATCCCCAAAGGGCAATCCTTTTCTGATTTTAGCGCAATTGTTTAATTTGCGGCAAATAGCACCCATATGAGATTCTTTTTTAGCTTATCAATCGTTTTTTTGCTTTTTTCCTGTTCGGAAAAGAAAACCAAAATATCTTTCAACGATTTGGTAACCGACTATATTCAAAAGTCAGAGCGTTTTGATTTAAAAGATTATCCTTTTGATTATCAGGATTATTTTAAATCTATACCCACCCTGGATTCTGTATATTTACATGCCAGTTATTATAAAAATGTTAAATCCCAATTATCAAAAATAGACTGTCAGGGGCTTCGAATTCCTCAACAATTGGTTTATGATCGCTTAAATTTCCAATTGGAAATTCAAATTCGTCGTACCACTCATTTGAAAGCTTTTCATGATTCCTGGGGCTTAAAAGCCCTGCCGGACGAAGGGATTGGTGTATTTGATTTTGGAAGAGACTGGTACCGTTTCCGATTGGAAGAATTGGGCGGAAAAGTCGATAGAAACTGGGAAGGGGTTTTTGCTGATGCCAACCTGCAGATCAATCAGTGTAAGGAGGAAAAAATGAAGCTGGTGGAGGATTTACAGTTGGAAAATCTGATGCAACTGGGGCGTTATTTTAAAAAGAAAAATTTCCCGATGTCAGATTCCCTGGTGAGAAGCCATACGGTGGATCTGAAATATAATGCGATTGTAGGAAAATTGCCCTCCAGCTTTTCAAACAGGAAAATCGAGCCTTCGGCCATTCACTTTTTGAAAGATAAGCCTAAATTGAAAAGAGCCGAGATTGAACCAATAATTTTGAAAGGCATTATTCCGGGTGCTTTATTTTTCAGGGATAATCAGCCAAAGGAGTTTAATCAATATCCGATAGGAACAGATGTTCCCTTTATCAAAGGTTGGTCTGCTTATGCTCAGGGGCTGGGCAAGGAGCTGGGACTCTATCAGGATAGTTTGGCCATTTACACCTATTGGGATCAGCGAAATATACGTCTGGCAAAAATGGTGGTAGATTTAGGGGTTAATTATTTTGAATGGTCCGATGAGAAAGTGGCGGATTTTTGGGTCACAGCGGTTAAAGAGCATCCTCAGCATTGGAAAAAGCTGAAACAGGAAGTGGTAGAGGCGCCGGGAATTTATATTTCCGAAGGACTGGTCGAAATGGATTTATACCGATTGAGGGATCATTTTATGGTCCGGGATGAAAACCCCTCTCATAAAAAGTTTCATGATCGCGTACTAAGTTTGGGTGCCTTGCCAACTCAGGTATTGGAAAAAAATATGTTCTAATAATATAAATCTCAACGTTTTTCAATCTACCTTTTTTATATTTGCATATCCATTAATCTTGACCTCCTCATAACTCCTGAATTTTCATTGGCCTCCAATTTTAATTCAAATCAACCATGACCATTGTTAAAAAGGTATTTAAGGTATTATTGATTTTATTAGGAGTTTGGCTGGGAATTTTAATATTAGCTTCGGCCCTCTTTTACGTTTATCGGGGTGAAATCAAGGAAAAAGCCATTTCGGTTTATAATCAGCAAGGTATGGGCTATATCAATATTGGTGATATAGGCCTGGATCCCTTTAAAGATTTTCCATATATCGATCTACATATTGAAAATCTGGCTTTTTATGAACATGATCCCCAAAGGTCAAATGCAGAACCCATTTTTAGCATGGGGCATTTCTATGGTGCCTTGGATGTATTTGGTTTACTGAATCAAAAAGCTTCTGTCAAAAAGGTTTATTTCGGAGATGGTTTGATCAATTTGCAGGTGGAAAAGGATTCCACCTTAAATATTCAGCGTGCTTTAGACTTAACTTTTGAAGATTCGGAAGAGGAACAGATCGTAGTAGAGGATACCACTTCTGGTTTCGACTTTGCCGTTGATTTGAAAAGCTTGCAATTTGAGCAGATTCGCTTAAAATTCCTGAATAAGATTAATGACGCACATTTTGAGGCGGTGGTCAATGACTGGAACAGCCACCTTTCCTATGCGGATTCCGGAATAGTGGCGGGGACAAAACTGGATTTTTTGGTCGATACGGTGCAAATGGGAACCATGCAATGGTATCAGGTGCCCATCAAACTGAATTCCGAATTGACCTTTGATACCACCAATACGGTACGCATTCCTAAGTCCAGATTGTGGATTGACAATACCCGTTTTTTTGTAAAAGGGAGTTATGATTTAGACGGGCAGGGCGAGGCGGATTTAAAATTCTGGATGAATGACCCAAGCGTTGGATTAGTTACCCTCTTGAGTAGTGGTATGGTGGATATGTCAGACATCAATATTGGGCAGGAGGCAAAGATGAAGTTTAAAGCCAGTGTCAAAGGACCGACTATTGGAGCTAAGCCGGATGTTCAATTTGATTTTGAGTTAAAGGATTTATCTCTGAGCCACAATGACTGGGAGCAGCGGTTGGATGAAGTCGGGCTGAATCTTGCCGTAGATTTGAAAGGGGGGAAAGACTTGAAAGAAGGCGAAGTCCACCTTAAAAATTTAAGGTTGAAAGGGAATACGATAGATTTTCATGCCGATTTATCTTTGGTGAATCACGGAATTCCGAAACTTTCCGCCAAATGGGATGGTCAACTGGACCTTTCTTATTTTGATAAATTTGTGCATGTAGAAGAACTGGATTCTCTTCGTGGCTTTGTCGTTACCTCAGCGGACTGTTCTTTCACCGGAAATGGTAAAAAGAATGTTGATATCGACGGTTTCCTGAATATGGGGGTGAAGGAGCTGGGCATTCATTTAAATCCTATCGAAAAATCCATTACGGATGGGAATATGTTGATAGAGCTGGCCCCCGGCGCACTGGATTTTAAAGATTTTAATTTACAATTAGGCAATTCGGATTTGCATGGAGATTTAAGGCTTCATGATCCCTGGTTGATCGCTACTAATCGTCAGGATTCTATTGATGTAGATTTAAATTTAAGAGCTAATTTGATAGATTTTCCTGATTTAGTTGCCTTTGATTCGGCATTGGTAAATTTAGTGGGAGATTATTTAGTGGAAGATGTGAACCTTCAATTGAAGATGAGAACGACCAAGGAAGGGATCAAAAACCCTTTATTGCCGTTGGGAAATATTCGTTTGGTGGATTTATCTGCTAAACCGAAGGGCTT
Organism: Persicobacter diffluens; assembly: GCF_036244895.1. Lineage (NCBI taxonomy): Bacteria > Pseudomonadati > Bacteroidota > Cytophagia > Cytophagales > Persicobacteraceae > Persicobacter > Persicobacter diffluens. The sequence goes on along the minus strand of NZ_BQKE01000003.1, from coordinate 81,020 downwards.
TGGCGAAGTGAAACATTTTAATGGTGTTTTTGGCGTACGAGAAAAGGTATTAGGAGTTAGACGACTAAAAGGCCGTCTGGGAGAATCTGATTTTAAATTTTCCGCCGGCGTGATTGACTATGCCAGCCTGATGAATAAGGAAATGGATGGCAAGGTGAAAATAGCCTACAATCTGGAATCCACATTGGCCCGGGTAGAGGACTTATTGAAAATTGGAGATACTTACCTGGTGCCGAATGGTTATCAGACCGAAAGCTTGAAAGATTTCAAATTTTCAGGTGAAGTCATCGTGCATAATGAGTCCTTACTCAATGCGCGAGAGATTCCTACCCTGGATATTAAGATAAAAAATATCCATGGAGCTACCACCTTAGTTCCCATGGCTTTGAGGGATTTGACCATGGACATGCATGTGGATTCTCTTGGGGTGAACCTGGCTTCTCTGTCCGGGCAGATCGGAAAAAGCGACTTTTATATGAATGGAAAAGTGGAGTGGCCGGAAGACAGTACCCACCTTCCCTCGGGTTACCTGACGGTGGGCGCCAAGTATTTTGACGTGAATGAATTGTTGCATATTGAATTACCCGAAGGAACAGCTGAGGAGCAAAGGGCACAGGTGGAGGCTGCGGCTCAGCAGGAGGCGAATGAGGAAATGATGGATCTTTCTCAGGTGAAATTTCCAAACTTTACTTTTAACCTGAATATTGATACCCTGCATTTTATGCGGGCCAATTATGTTCACATTAAGGGGAAGATGAATTCATCAGAAGAGAAAGTGGTGACCCTGGATAAATTGGTGGTGGATTTTGCCGATGGACAAGTGGAAATGAACGGGGGCGTTAATTTGGCTGATCCTTCAGATTATACCATGAATGGAAAATTCCTGATGCGCGATGTGGAAATGAGTAAGATTGATTTCGCCGTCGAATATGAAGGGGATACTATCGATTTTTCTAAAAACTTTGAGGGGAAAATGAATGCTGAGGTCACCACGGAATTGCATTTAAATCCTGACTTTACGGTCAATATTCAGTCCACGGAAGCTGAAATTACCGCTAAGGTAACCGATGGAGCGGTGAAAGATTTCGGTCCCTTGTCTGCTATGGCTTCTTTCTTCAGTAATAAAGATTTGAATAATATCCGTTTTGCTGAAATGGAGAACACTTTTACCTTCAAGCAAAACACCCTGACCATTCCCCGAATGAATATTGCTTCTACGATCGGTCAAATATATATGGGAGGCGAACAAAATATTGATGGGAATATGGCTTTTTCTGTAGAAGTCCCCTGGAAATTGGTGCGAGGGGTCGCCTGGAATATGATGACCGGCCGTAAGAAAAAAGGAGACGGGGAAGATGAAATCATGCAGGATGAAGGCGGGAAATACGTTTCCGTTACGGTAAAGGGAGATGTGGAAGACTTTGATATAGGTCTCGGAAAGAAAAAAACAGTATATAAAGATTAAGAAATAGAATTAGCCCGAATTATTCACCCTCATACTCAGACGCAGTAGGCTGACAAAAACCGTTTATTTCCAACTTAATAAAGATGGGTTTTCTGGTTTTGTTAGTCGCTTAAATTGGGGCAAGCTTGTTTTCTCCTTATTCATCTGCTTTGATGAAAAAATGAAATAGGCAACTTTTCCTTAAATTTTGCCCCTTTCCCGTTCCAAGAGGATTGAAACATGCATCATTCGTATTCAGCCGGTGTTCATTTCACCGGCTTTTTTTATGGCCTGATTTTAAACCAGCGAGGCATGAGCGATGTTAAAACCAAAACATGGCATATGAAGATTTTAATACTCTTTGGGCATCCGGCGTTTCAAAGTTCACATGTAAATAAATATTTAGTGAAAGGCCTCGATCAATTTCCCGGGGTCACCTTTCGGGATTTGTATGAGCATTATCCCGAGATGGACATTGACATTGATGAGGAACAGCGATTATTGAAGTAACACGATTGTATCGTTTTTCATCATCCCATGTATTGGTACAGTACTCCGGCGATTTTTAAAGAATGGCAGGATTTGGTGTTGGAGCATGGTTGGGCTTATGGCAGTCAGGGGAATGAATTAAAAGGAAAGTGGTTCTTCAATGCCACTACTACTGGTGCTTCCCGATTGGCCTTTAAAAAGGGGGAGTTTCAAAATCATACGGTACATGAATTTTTTGTCCCTATGAAGCAAATGGCTTTGCTTTGTGGCATGATCCCACTGCCTCCTTTTGTGGTACATGGAACGCATTTGGTCACGAAAGAAGGAGTGTTGTCTGCTCAGCAATCCTATCATAGACTACTGGAGCTCCTGGTGCATGATCGCCTTCCTTTGGGGGAGATCCTGAAAGTGAATTACCTGAATGATTTATTAGGAAAGGAGGTGAAAAATGCATGAGGGTGATTTCCTTTATCAGGCGATGATTTATCTTGCTGCGGCCGTCTTTTTGGTGCCTTTGGCCAAGCAGGTTGGTCTTGGATCTGTTTTAGGTTTTTTGATTGGTGGCATTGTGATTGGCCCCTATGTGCTTGGGTTTATCGGGGAAGAAGGGCAGGATGTGATGCACTTCGCAGAATTCGGTGTAGTGATGATGCTGTTTTTAGTAGGATTAGAACTGGAGCCTTCTCTTTTATGGAAATTACGGCTTCCCATTCTGGGACTGGGGGGAATGCAGGTGGTTGGGACCACGGTGCTGGTGAGCGTTATCACGCTTTTGGTTACGGATCTTCCCTGGCAGACCGCCCTGGCCATCGGGCTGACGCTATCCCTTTCTTCCACTGCGATCGTTCTGCAAACACTGAATGAAAAAGGTTTACTCAAAAGTGAGGGAGGACAAAATGCTTTTTCTGTTTTGCTTTTCCAGGATATTGCAGTCATTCCGATTCTGGCTATTTTTCCACTGCTGTCTCAAAGCCATGGGGGAAGCGAGGGAAGTCACCTTTGGATTGATCAGTTTTCCACTCCCATCCGAACGCTAATTATTTTGGGTGGGATTTCGGCCATCGTGGTCATTGGGAAATTCGCCGTCAGCCCCATTCTGGCTTTTATTGCTAAAAGCAGATTAAGAGGAATCTTTACCGCCGCGGCTTTATTAATTGTGGTGGCCATTGCGGAATTAATGGGCATTATGGGGCTGAGTCCGGCATTGGGAACATTCGTTGCCGGGGTGGTGCTGGCACAAAGTGAATATCGCCATGAACTGGAGTCCGATGTAGAACCATTTAAGGGCTTATTGCTAGGGCTGTTCTTTATTGCTGTGGGTGCCTCCATTGATTTTGAGCTTATTTTCTCTGAGCCCGCCCTGATCGCCGCATTGGTGGTGAGTCTAATTGTGCTCAAATTTTTGGTGTTGCTACTTATTGGTCGTGTCTTTGGAATGAAGCATGATAGTAATTTTCTTTTTACTTTTTCATTGGCGCAGGGAGGTGAATTTGCCTTTGTGCTTTTCTCCTTTGCACTTCAGAATGAGGTCATGGATACCAGTGTTACTAATCCGCTGATTGCTGCAGTGGTGATTTCCATGGCATTAACGCCTTTATTGATGATGTTCAACGAGTTTGTGATTCAGCCGCGTTTTGGAACCAAAGAATCTGGGGAGCGGGATACGGATGAAATTGATGAAGAGCATGGGGTGATTATCGCGGGTTTTGGTCGATATGGAAGTACGGTCGGTCGGTTTTTACAGGCGAATGCTATCAGTGCAACTTACCTTGATTTTGATCCCAATATGGTGGATCGGATGCGGAAAATGTGAATGAAGGTGTTCTATGGAGATGCTTCTCGTTTAGATCTGTTAAATGCCGCCGGAGCTTCCAAAGCAAAAATGCTTATCGTTGCGGTGGATGAAGAAGAAACCGGTTATGAGATCATTAAAAATGCGCAAAAGTATTACCCCCATCTGAAAATTCTTGTTCGCTCACGTAATTGGGCCAATTCATATAAAATCATGGATTTGGGCATTGATCAATTTTATCGGGAATATCTGGACAGTGCCTTGCGATTGGGCGCTGATGCGCTGAAGTTTTTGGGTTTCCGACAATATCAGATTCATCGTTCTGCTAAAACCTTTCGCAAGCAGGATGAAATGCTGGTGCGAAAATTATATCAGGTGAGAGACCAAAAAAGAGAAATGCTCCAAAGTTCAAAAAATTTGATTGAAAATATTGTACAAGTATTGAAGGAGGATAACCGCCGAATTGGAAAAGATAAAAATGAAGGCTGGAATACCGAGCAGATGAAAAAGGATTTTAAGCAGGTGATGACCAAACTGGAAGAAAGGGAAAAGAGGGAGGAGAAGAAGGATAGGGATAATGCTTGAGTAGTTTTTTTAGTGAGTTTTTATGTTCCATTAAAAGGGAGCAGGGGGGCGTATGTATAGACATGAGGGCTAAATAGTGGGTTATATTTGCCGTACATATGAGAAATTGGATTTTTTTGAAAAATTACTGATGAAGGTCTTTTTGAAAATGCAGGAAAGCCTATACATTTGATTGTATTTTTTGATTATTGTAAACCCCTTTATCAATGTTAAAAGCATTCTCTTTTGGCTTTTTTTTCGTCATTTTCATGGGCATTTTGAGCTGTTCCACCACCCAGGAACCACCAGTACTCACCAAAAGTATCAGGGAAGGCTGGCAGTTACGGGAGCTTGGAAAAGAGGCCAAATATCCCGCAATTGTTCCTTCGGAAGTTCACTGGGATCTGATGAAAGCCGGTGTCATTCCGGATCCTTTTTTGGGCTCCAATGAGGATGCTGTTCAATGGGTTTCCGAAAAAGACTGGGTGTATACCAATGAATTTCAACTGGAGGAGCACTGGCTGGATTATGACCAGGTAGCCCTGCAATTTGAAGGTTTGGATACCTATGCGGAAGTGAGTGTGAATGGTCATCGGGTGCTTCAGGCGGAAAATATGTTCATAGCTTACGAGGCGGATGTTAAGGAATATTTAAAAGCCGGAACGAATGAATTAAAAGTGGTATTTAATTCTCCTTTACGCGTAGCCAAACCCCTTCATGATCAGTTCAATTATGAATTCCCTGCTCAGAATGATGCAGCGGATGAGAAGATGAGCGTATTTACCCGAAAAGCCCCCTATATGTATGGCTGGGATTGGGGACCACGTTTGGTGACCATGGGCATTTATCGTCCTGTGAATTTACGCGCGTATAATGCCGGGGAAATCCGCGATTTTCACCTGAAGCCGCAATCGATTTCGGAACAGGCTGCAGAAGTGGAAGTAGCGGTTGAAGTGCATTCGCTGCTGCATGAATTTGGTGAGCTGGATATTTATGATGCTCAGGATAATTTGATCGCCTCTGTAGGAGAGAAATTGCAAAAAGGGGCTAATGAGTTGAAGGTTTCCTTCACTGTGGAGGATCCAAAATTATGGTGGCCGAATGGTATGGGTGAGCAGCATCTCTATGAATACCGGGCAGATTTACGCATCAATGGGAAACTGGCCGATCGTCAGGAGCAGCGCATTGGATTTAAAACGGTAGAAGTGGTAAATGAGCCGGATGCCGATGGAGAAAGTTTCTACCTGAAAGTCAATGGTAAGCCGCTATTCATGAAAGGCACCAACTATATTCCTCAGGATAATATTTTACCTCGCGTAACCGAAGCGGATTATGTTCAAATGTTAAATGCTGCCAAGGAGGCGAATAACAATATGATCCGAGTATGGGGTGGTGGAATATATGAAAATGATCAGTTCTATGAACTGTGCGATGAATTAGGATTATTGGTGTGGCAGGATTTTATGTTTGCCTGTACGATGTACCCCTGGGATAAAGCCTTTTTAGCCAATGTAAAAAAAGAAGCCGAATATAATGTGAAGCGTTTGCGCAATCATGCATCCCTGGCCATGTGGTGTGGTAATAATGAAGTCCAGGTGGGTTGGGAAAATTGGGGCTGGCATGATGCTTTTGGTTATTCCCCGGAAGATTCGGTAAAGATGTACCATGGCTATGAAGCCTTATTCAAAGAACTATTACCGGAAGTGGTCGCGGATTTGGATGCTGGTCGTTTCTATTATCCATCTTCTCCGATTTCCAATTGGGGGGACACCAAAGATTTCGCCATAGGTGATAATCATTATTGGGGTGTTTGGTGGGGGAAATTACCTTTTGAAAGTTACAATACCGCAATTCCTCGTTTTATGTCTGAATTCGGATTTCAGTCCTTCCCGATAATGTCGAGCATTAAGCGTTTTTCTGAAGAGAAAGATTGGGCATTGGAATCTCCGGTGATGAATATTCACCAAAAGTCCTCTATTGGTAATGTCACCATTTTGGAATACATGCAGAGAGATTACCGCGTACCGGAAGATTTTGAGGATTTTGTCTATGTTTCTCAGGTGCTTCAGGGTTACGGTATGCAAATCGGAATGGAAGCACACCGCCGGAATATGCCTTTCTGTATGGGTTCTTTAGTATGGCAGTTGAATGATGTATGGCCGGCTGCTTCCTGGTCAGCGATTGATTATTATGGGAAGCGTAAAGCATTTTATTTCACAATGCAACGTGCTTTTGAGCCGATCCTGATCAGCACAGAAACGGAGGAAGATCAATTGAAAATTTATTTGGTATCTGATTTACCGGAGCATAAACGAGGTAAATTAGTGTTAGAGTGGAAGGATTTCACAGGAAAAGTCTATCAGCAAAAGGAGAAATCAGTGGATATTGCTTCCTCAAGCAGCGAAGTGGTGGAACAACTGGCCCTGTCAGATTTACCGAAAGGATTTATTGCTTCCAAAGGCTATTTAAAAATGACCTTAGAAGTGGACGGGGAAAAACAGGAGAAGCATTTCTTCTATCGCAGAACCAAGGACCTGAAATTACCGGAAACAGCAGTGAAGATTTCACAAAAGCAGGTGAAGGAGGGTTTTGAGCTAACGCTTACGGCAGATGCCTTTGCCAAGGATGTTTATGTGGACGCTGGAAAGGCTTCGGGCATATTTTCCAATAATTTTGTGGATGTGGAAGCGGGTGTAGCCCAAACCATTTTGTTCCGTTCAGAAGAACAGGCAGTGAAATTCAGTACCAAACACATCAGGGAAACCTATTAATACAAGAACGAGATTTTTTTTAAAGTACATATCATGAACAAATTTGTAGAAGCGGCCAAAATCAAAGGAGTAGTACAGCATTATGCCTGGGGAGGTTTTAATTTCATTCCCGATCTTCTTCATCTCAATAATGAGGAGCATCAGCCTTATGCAGAATACTGGATGGGCGCTCACCAAAATGCACCAGCCACTTTGGTTGGCGTGGAGCCCAATGTGGCCCTGGATAAATTAATCGCTGAGGATCCTTCGGCATATCTGGGAGAAGCAATTGCGTCAAAATTTGATGGGAAATTACCTTTTCTCTTCAAGGTGTTGGATGTTAAAGACATGTTGTCTATTCAGGTACACCCAACCAAGGCAGAAGCAGTAAAGGGTTTTGCTCGTGAAAATGCGGAAGGTATTCCTGCAAATGCAGCGCACCGAAACTATAAAGATGACAACCATAAGCCTGAAATTATGGTGGCGATGACAGAATTCTATTTGTTGCATGGCTTTAAGCCGGCTGCGGAATTAAAAGCGGTTTTGGCAGAAGTTCCTGAATTCGCTGAATTAGCATCCTATTTTGAGGGGGACAACTATAAAGCCCTTTATGCTCACATCATGGAATTGCCTCAGTCGGAAGTAGATCGCATTTTGGCTCCTTTGATGGAGCGTATCGTTCCGGCTTTTCAGCAAGGCAGTATTGAAAAGACTTCTTCTGATTTCTGGGCTGCGAAAACAGTTGCGGAAGCAGACAGCATTTCGGAGAATCTGGATCGTGGTATTTTCTCTATTTATTTCTTCAATGTGGTAAAAGTGGAGAAAGGGGACGCTGTTTTTCAGGACGCTGGTGTACCGCATGCTTATTTGGAAGGGGTGAATATGGAGTTGATGGCCAATTCGGACAACGTATTGCGTGGTGGCTTAACGCCGAAGCATATTGATGTTCCTGAATTGTTGAAACATACCAAATTCGAGCCTACTGTTCCTAATATCCTAAAAGGGGACGATCGCACGGCTGCAGAAAAAGTTTATGGTTCTCCTGCGCCTGATTTCGAGATTTCTCGTGTGGAGGTATCGGAAGGCCAGCTTTTCAATGCGCCTGCGGGACACTCTTTCGACATCTTGATTATGTTGGAAGGAGAGGAAGCCACCGTAAAGTCTGCCAATGTAACTTACAATCTTAAAGCCGGTGAAACGGGTATGGTAGCGGCCGGAGTGGATTATACCATTGAAGGTAATGGGCTGCTTTTCCGAGCAACGGTGCCGAACTAATTGAAACTATATATAAAAAAGCGATACTGAAAAGTGTCGCTTTTTTTGGCTCTAATCTGGATTATTAACTGCTAAATTTCGAGCGTGTTTAAAAGCCAAAATTCACAGCGAAAATTTGAATTCAAGATTTATAAATCAGGTATTCCCAAATTTGACCTCCGCCATACCAAACGAACCAACCGACCAGTCTTAGTCACCTAGTGAACAGGCTTTGTTGTCTTTCTGGAAGTCCTTTCCGGGAGCCAGCCTTAATCAGGATTGTCTGCTTCAGGCGCACGCTCCATCTCCAGCCAGGCTATCAGTAATTTATAACCTATCGACAGGACGATGGCCCCAGTGAAAAGTCCCATAAATCCGCTGAGTAAAAATCCCCCTATAGAGCCAAGGAAAATTACGAGTGTCGGCACCGCAGCACCTTTTCCCAATAATATAGGTTTTAATACATTGTCTGAAAGCGTCGCGATGAAAATCACGATTGTCCAGAAGGAGGCAGTCAGGCTGCTTTCTGTATTAAATAGATAGAAAATTATGGGTAAAGCCACTAATCCGGGGCCAATTTGCACGATGGAAAGGATGAGGCAAAAAAGTGTCCATAATCCTGCATATGGTATTCCGGCTAATAGGAAAATGACACCAAGCAAGAGCGATTGGATCACTGCTACCCCTAATATTCCTTTGGTCACATTCCGGATGGTACTTTCCATTAATTCGGTGAATTCTTTACCTTTATTTCCTACCAGTTTAATGAAAAACCGTTCGGTAAGATGATAAGTACCACTGGTGGCCAATAATACTCCGGCGATAATGATCGAAACTACGAATTGTAAAACCCCTATTATGGTACCAAGGGTTGCGGAAAGCATCCATTTTCCCAGATCCGCTAATTCCGTGGTATAATGGGACAACAGTGTTTCCATATCCTTATAGGCTTCCGCCCATAATTCGAATACCTTATCACCGATCAGTGGGATTTCCCTTACTTTGGCATTAGGAGTCGGAACCTTGATTTCTCCATTTTGAATTTGTTCTCCTATTTTATTTAGGCTATCGACTAGGGAATCAATTAGGAAATAGGAGGGAATGATCAAAATAAGCAGCAAAACGATAACGATAATGGAGGAGGACAGCTTATCATTTTTATTCAGACGCTCTCTCAAGCTTAAATACACGGGTGATAGTGCTACTGCGAAAATGACGCCCCATAGTACCACATTCAAAAACGGATATAATAAGGACAGGCACCAGGCAATGACTAAAAGCAATAAAATCAGTCGGATGCTGACCTCCAGGGTGTTACTTATTTTGCGGGCTAAATTATTATCGGACATGAGCACTGAATTTAAATTTTTCGAAGAGGTTCCGCTACTCGGTTTTTAAAAAGTAACGTGCTAAATGGAGAGATTGTTAGCAAAGTACAATTTCACCCAGTACCATTTGTTTGTCCCATCCTGCTTGGGCAAGATCCTCCTCTTCCCTTTTTTATTACGGTAAGTTTATTTCCAGTTTTATTGAGCCTGATGATAAATTCCTGAAATATAACCCCTTCTTTTCGGGTTTTTCCTCCCCATGCTATTCCTTCCAGTCACCTTTCTTTACTGCAGTTATTTTTTAAAAAGTGTTGATTAAATTTTTATTGCTATGAAAAAGCTTTCTCCTGACTTTTGGCGCCTTATCTGCTTAATGTTTTTGTTGATATTTAGTGGCTTTGCTGTTCCTGCTCAAAAAACCAATATCATTTTTCTTTTTGCCGATGATGCCGGGTATCATGATTTCGGTTTTCAGGGGAGTAAAACTTTTGAAACACCTCATCTGGACCAATTGGCCAGAGAGGGAGTCCTTTTCAAACAGGCTTATACCACTTCGGCTGTTTGTGGCCCTTCACGGGCAGGCTTGTTGACGGGGCGCTATCAGCAGCGATTTGGCTATGAAGAAAATAATGTCCCGGGATATATGAGTGAATCTTCTAAACTGCTGGGAGATGAAATGGGCTTGCCCTTACATTTAAAAACCATAGCAGATTATCTGAATCCGCTGGGATATAAATCTATTATTCTGGGGAAATGGCATATGGGTAATGCAGATAAATTTCACCCTTTGAACAGAGGTTTTGATGAATTTTATGGTTTCAGAGGTGGATCCAGAAGTTTTTTCCCGCTGACGCAAAAGCAAACTTATATTAAAAAAGAGGACCGACTGGAGAGAGGATATGGGAATTTTGCAGAAACCGATCAATATCTGACCGATGCCATTGCCGAAGAAGCCTGCGACTTTATGGAGCGACACCAAAATAAACCATTTTTTATGTATGTATCTTTCAATGCAGTGCATGCGCCACTGCAGGCTACCAAAGAAGATTTGGAAAAGGTGAAGGGTTTGGAAGGGAAACGTAAAAAGCTGGCAGCTATGGCACTTTCCCTCGATAGGGCCTGTGGTACGATTATGGAAAAAGTGAAGGCGCTGGGGCTGGAAGAAAACACCCTGATCGTCTTTTCCAATGATAATGGTGGACCCGATGGCACCATGACCAGTAATTATCCGCTTAGTGGTTGCAAGTCGAATCATCTGGAAGGTGGTATTCGGGTGCCTTGTTTGATGAAGTTGCCAAAGGTGATTAAGCCAGGGACTACTTTTCAACAACCCATCAGTATGCTGGATATGCTCCCTACTTTTGTGAATGTAGCAGGTGGTGATGCGCAGCAAATTGAAGGATTGGATGGGGTGGATCTGATTCCTTTTGTGAGTGGAAAAAACAAATCAGCTCCCCATGAGGTGTTGTTCTGGAAAAAAGAAAACAGGGGCGTCATTCGGGAAGGAGATTGGAAATTATTGCGCTATCCGGATCGTCCGGCAGAGCTTTATAATATTGCCAAGGATGAAAGTGAAGAAAATAACCTGGCCTATGAGCATCCGGATAAAGTAAGGGCCATGTTTAAGCGCCTTTATGAATGGGAGGCAGAATTGGAGCGACCGCTGTGGCAGTTGAAGCGGGTGTATGAGGTAAACGCCATGAAACGAATGGACGATAAGCGACTTCCATTGACAGATGATTTGCTTTATGATTAAGAATTCGATTAAAATATCAAAAATTCGGAATCTAAGTGCGTGTTTAAAAGCCAATTTTCGAAGCGAAAATTTGAAGTATTCTAGAAGCCATACCCGATTATTTTGAGAGAATAGGATCGGTATGGTGGAGAAATTATCCAAAATCGCTTTCTATAATTCGAATATGCCGCCGGATGGTGCGTCTTAAAAATGCTCTAAATTGAGTTGTGGTATAATCGAATCTGAGAGTATGGAAATTATAGGGCTCCAAATTTATTCAAAGATATGGAGTTGATTTAATCTGTATTATTCACCGCTTCTTGATTGGGGGGTAATAAGGTATTAGTTGTCTGGTTGACTTGAATGGTTTTGCTGATTTTTTAATTATTCAAATTTGGCTAGGCATACTTTCTCCTTATTCCTCTGCTTTGTTGGAGATAACTCGAAAAATTAACTTTGCCTGTATATTTCCTGCCTAGCAGCTTAACGAGGATTTAAGCATGAATTAACGCGAATTATTCACCGCTAGTTTTAGGGTCTATCGCAAGGGGCGATAGTCAATTTTTTACGATTGGATCTACTAAATTTCTGAAAGCCCAAATTTGGCTAGGCATACTTTCTCCTTATTCCTCTGCTTTGTTGGAGATAACTCGAAAAATTAACTTTGCCTGTATATTTCCTGCCTAGCAGCTTAACGAGGATTTAAGCATGAATTAATCAGGTTAATAAATAAAGGCCGGTTCTCCAAATGCTAGAGAACCGGCCTTTTTAGTAATTTAAAATAATTATTTCAACGGACGTTATTCAACAATTTGAATAAGCCCCATTTGGTCTTCACTCATGGAGATTAAACTCCATCCTCCTGTGTTATTTTGATCTTTGCTGGCATAAACTTTCCAACGGTAAATACGCCCTGCTCTTAAAGCCGGACCGTCATAGGTAATAGAAGTTGCCTTGGTGGAGATATTTTTGATAGGAGTTTCTCCGGTAGTGTCAAAGCCACCCCAGATAATGTTTCCATTGATGTCCTGGAGTTCAATCACATAATCGGAGGTGCTTGAATAGGCTTTCCACGAGAAGGTAAGGCCAGCAGCTGAAGTTTCCATTGGGATGATTTCAGCAGGGTCGTTTGTCGGTCCTTCCAAAAGAATGGCGCCAGTAACTGCAAAATCAAGCACGTTTTTAATGGACTCTCCTTGTGATACGGTGGCATTTCCAGCTTCAACACTTACTACAGGCTCCCCAAACTTTACAATAAAATCAGGGTCAACCACCAATGAATCATTGTTGTAACTTGCTCTAGCCAAGTAAACGCCATCCGGAATATCATTCAAAGTAAAGGAGCCTGAAGTGGTGGTGGCAAGTCCTGGGATGGCCTGTTTTGTTAAAGGATGGATCAAAGCAACGTCTACAATTTTATTGCCGGTAGCCAAAAATTTTACACTACCATCCAAACTGGCAACACCACCTGAAGTCATATTAATATTGACTCCTTCTGTAATTTGAGCTTGGCTGGTATTAGTGGTAATAACTTCCGAATCAAATGCTTTAATATAGCCTTTTACCTGGTAACTGCCCGTAGGGACATTCCAAATGGTATAATGGCCATCCTGCCCGGAAATAGCCGAATAAGCTATATCACCATTGGCATTAGTTGCGGTGACCAATACTCCCGCCATTCCTTGGCCATTATTTTGAATCTGGCCACTAATCGCCCCCACATCTTGGTCTGTTAATTTTACCAGATCATACTCCAGTTTAGTGGTAAGACCTGCGGTTATGGTGAATGGAATAGCGGCTACGCCTACCGGAGGAGCTTCCTGGTATCCTAAAGTGGCCAGTCTTAAAAAATAAGTTCCGGGCTCCAGATCAATGGAAAAGTTCCCTTCTTCATTCGTGGTGGTATTTTCCCCCACCGGTGCATTACTGTCAGCATGGAATACGCTCACATTTACATCTGCTAGTGGTTGGTCATTTTCATAGGCCAATACGATTCCACTTACCGTACCGTATGCTGGAGTAACCTCATCATCTTTGCTGCAAGAGCTTAGAGAAAAGTTGAACAGCAACAGAAGTGCAGGGATGATTAAATTGAATCTCGTTTTTTTCATCACGATTTTGGTTTCTGTCAGGTTAATTTCACATTTAAAAATTTAAATATAATAAAATGTTTTTTATTATTTAAAGGTAAAATCTGGGGATTATACTGATTATTGGATTGTTTGTTTATCATTAACTACTTCGTTTTGAAAGTATTTGGTAATGAGTGAGATGAGGTTTTTTTTCTTTGGAGGATATAGAATTTTGTCAATTTTTTATTGAGGGTAATGTCGCCTTAATGTTGATGTATGTTTATTCTTTTTTGATAGGTGATTGCTCTATTTTAAAGCGTACGGTTGAGGTTTTAAGGTCCTGATTAAGAGTTGAATAGGGTGCAGGAGGTGCCCCTCATGTTTTAGGATATAGTCGCACTAGTGCTGAAATTTAATGCAATTACTTACTATGGTGTTATCCTGTTGAAGAGCGTGTTTAATAGCCAAAATTCGTAGCGAAAATTTAATTATTGCAGAAGCGATACCCGATTATTTTGAGAAAATAGCATTGCTATTGGTGGGAAATTATCCAAAATCGCTTCCCATAATTCGAATTTGCAGCCGGATGGTGCTTTAAACCATGCTCTAAAAGAAGCCTCAAGGTAGATCCGATAAATCGCCGACTCAAGATTGATGTTGTAGTGCTTGGCGATTTTGGAAACAGGAAATAATTAAGCTTTATAATGTTTGTGGTGACCCTCCATTCGTTACCCATAGGTGAAAATATAGGAATAGTTGCCCATTTCGTGTTTTTCAACAGGGCAGAAGAAGGTGGAAAAAGCAGGCTTAGCCCAAATTGGTTTTTTTTGAGTCAATAAATACCCCTAAATAAGAGCTATTTGAAAGGGTTTGTTCCATCCGGGGATACAGAATTTGGCATTATCAGGAAAGAAGAAGGCTGGTTTTTTGGAAAAAAATCAGCCGCATTTCCTTATGATCATACGGCTGATGTACTTTGATGTAAGTCTATTTTTCTTTTAAAATGAGTTTACTACTGGATTGTTGCTGGTCCGTGTATTGAATCAAATATTTACCCTCTTCCGGACAAAAACTCGAAGGAATGATCGTTACCTTTTCTGTGATTTTCTGGCCAAATACCACCTTTCCCGAAAGATTCATTATCTGTATTTTTCCCTCGCCGGTAGGCGTTTCAATGCGAAGAGGTCCTGCCTTCCATGGGTTAGGATAAGCCTGCCATTCTTCAGTATGACGCTGGTCGACCACGTTTGATCGCTTATTGTTTTCAGTGTAATTGATAATAAGGGTAGGAGCATTACCTCCTTCTTTAGAGCTGAAAGCGACATCATTGCCGGATTGCTGTTCAATAATGAGGCTCAGTTTGCCTGCAGCAGGGAATGTTTTAAAGTCTAAATCCCAAAGGTAGGTGGTGCCATTACTAAAAGTTTGATTTTTGCTGGCTAATAGTTCGCCTGCAATAGGCTTATTGCTACTGCTTAAAGTGCTTTCAGTCCAGTTGGAATGGGAGGCTAATTGAATGTTTATTTGCCCATAGCCCGGATCATCCTTACATCTTAATTGCAATTGTACAGCACTAATCGGTTGGCTCGACTGCGGTATTTCAAACATCATATAGCTGGTTCGATTATTAGGTTCGACCCGTAGCAGGTTGTTATTGAATCGGGTGTTTCCCTGCAGGTAGGCATCGTGGATCGGGCTGATTTTTAATTGACTAACGGGATTTTCGCCATCAGAAATCGGGTTGAGGACAAAGTTTTCCCAAAAGCTCTCGATGTTTGTGCCGATATTACCCATTTCAAATATCCACCAATTCTCCACACAGTCAGAAAAGTCGACTCCACCTTCTTTAATGGTAGGATTCGCCCAGCTTGGTACCCAGTTTTTGCAAATTTCATTGGCGCGGGTCCAGTATTCCCGACTGTAAGGGTTGGGGTTGTTAATAGAAGTCGCTTGCTGCATCCAGCTTGTGTTTTTATTATTATAACCCGGAGTGCCATTGCAGCAGGAATTACCATCAGAAATCTTATAATAAGAGGTGTTGCCTTTCACCCAATTAAGTTTCCATTGAGTGGTCTTGTCCTCATTCCATTGGCTGTGTTGCACTACCACCACATTTGATTTTATGAGAGCGGATGACATTCCATCCGAAATAAGGGCTTTAAGCACATCATGGATAAAATCTGACTGGCCGGCTTCTTGTACAAACACTTTTGCTCCGGCGTTTAATTTTTGTTTGACTAGGGACTTGACCCGATTAACAGATCCTTGCCAATCACCATGGGCATGAGTCCATTTTTCGTTCTCAGGGCCAAATAGTACATTATAAAAATCGGGCACGGCGGTGGTAATATAGGTGCCTCCCTGTATGCCGTATGCTCCGGCTACTACATAATATTCGATATTGGAATAGTCAGGATGTTTCAGGATGCTGGCCAAAGCTGCAGCTGCATGGACATCGTCTTCATCCGGTTTAAGATCAAAACACGCTAGTAGGAGATCCTTGTTTTTGTTAAAAGAAGGTCGAGCCATTGTCGAGCTGAAGAGTAACACCATAAGTAGGCAGGTGGAACTGATTTTTAAAAATCGTTTCATGTTATTTTTTATAGGTTAAAAATAGGTTCCCAACAGAGATGTAGGGAACGTTGAGTTCTTTGTTTTAATGTGAAAAATTCTCCCACATGTTTCATTAGTTGAAATAAGTATTTTTGTGATTTTCAGTGGTCTTATTTTTAGGTGTTTATTTGGGGGTGTTTATTGGTTAGTTGCGTATTTAGATTGATCTTTTTTAGGGAAGCTATATGCGTTTTTTCTTGTAGGGTGTTTCAGGGACACGAGTAGCCTTACTTCTACTTAAAATTATTTATTTCAAATGTTGATTTAATGCATGAATGTAAAAAGTTACATTTTTTGAATTGTTGATTTTTATGTCAATCAATTGTTTTGGGATAAAAATATATATTAAAAGTAAGTTTAGTTATTTTTTAGGTAAAAGCTGTATTCATAGCCTTAATTTGATATTATTGGCTTATTACTCGATAAAATACATTAATTTGTGTGTTTTTGTTCATGGGTGTTTTCTGATGTTCTGATTTTGTTCAGTTTGGCTTTATTTGTTGGTATATATTAAGTGATATTTATAATTTTGAAGTATTACTGTATATTGCGTTATTAGTGTTGTTTTTTTATATTAAAAATTGTAAGCCTTGTTGGCCTTATTTCCTATTTAAAATTCAGACAAGTGTGCGGCTGATGGGCTTTGTTTAAATTGACTTTTTAAGCCTTTCCTACATAGGGATGGGAGTGGCGTTTAGCAAGGGATTTCTTCAGTTTAGTATTGTTTTCCGGTGAGAAATACAGCGTGCTGATGGTTGTAAATTGGATTTAAATAAGAGCTCCTTTTTATATATGGAGGGAAGCGGGTTTTAACCCGGATTAGGCATGCCTAAATCCTCCTTTTGCTGAAAGCGGGGGAAATGGGGAGCTGCCTCCTTTTTTCGATTTTTTATGCAGGAAAAAGGAGAAGGTGGAGTAAGAAAGCTTGTCGAAATTTGTGCAATTCATAAATCACTAAACACAAACTTATGGTTTTGAAAAAAAGCTGTTTAAATCAAAGAAATAATTAAAGAAGTGAATAATTCGGCCAAGTTGAATTACCAAAAGAGGAGAGGTGCTCTCGTGGCTATAGAGGATCAGGATATTATTGGCTATTTCGGGCTGACTATGCCAATCATTTTGGAGGAAATTTTGCCACTTTTCTGGGATAAATCAATTCGAGGATTCCAAGATATTGGTGCATACTGAAATCCATCTTTTGCCAAAATGTGAGGGGAAATGAAGGATTAACCCGAATTTTTCACTGCTAGTTTTAGAATTTACCGTAAGAGCTGCTAATCATTTAGTTGTAATTTGCCCTACCAATTTCTGATAGCCCAATTTGGGGCAGGCTTGCTTTCTCCTCGTTCATCTGCTTCGTTGGGAAAAACTCAAAATAGGAAATATTTCTTCATTTTTTCTGCCTGGCAGCTTAACGAGGATTTAAGCATGATTATTCCGGGTTAATTACTCAATTCGACTTTTTTCCCAACAAGCAGGTGGTGGTAAGCTCCACCAAAATCGGGCAATAAATGACCCCTAAAATCTTACCAATAGGCTGGGAAAAAATGCTTAGCCCGGATTATTCCTTCACGCATGAATAATCCGGCTTAATTTGTTAAAGTGCTTCTGTCTCAGGTCGTAATATGGGATTTATTTTTCACCTGTGTATAAAATATAAAGTTAAACCCTTACCCATGACGGTAGCGCCTTTTGAATCAAAATGATTTATTCCAATGGAGAGAATGGATTTAATTCCCATAATATAGGCGTGATGGTAGTTTGATATCGGCCATGGTAAGGGTAATGCGTTCTCTTTTTATAAGCGTTTAAAGCTAAAACTTTATCTTTAATATTTTTTTCAGGCTTTTTATCCCCGCAAAATTGCTTCCATTACCCAGGCGGTATGGGCGGCACTTTTTCCTGTGGAAGGATGCGGTACTCCTGTTGCCAGCGTTTCCTGTATTTTTTTCAAATGATCATATTGGATATGTTTGGGATAGGCAATATCAGTATATTTTTGGCCTTTTTGAGTGATCAGCTGAAAAGGCCGGTCTTCAAATATTGCGCATTCAATTACGCCTTTAGCACCATAAATTTTCACCTTATCCTCCCGGCTAAAAGAACCGAAGTTCCAGGCGCCTGTCCCGGTAACCCCACTTTCAAATTGCCAATGCGCTACAACGGCATCCGGAACTTTATATAACTGTTGTTGATTGCATGCCAGCCCATTGACCTCCTTTATCGAGCCCAATAAATAACAGAGAAAATCAATGCCATGGCTGGCCAGATCATCGAAATAGCCACCAGGAGCGATTCGCTCATCCGTTCTCCATTGATACTTTTGGGCAATATCAAAATCAGAAGCGGGTTGACTTAATTGCCAATGCACATGACGGGGAGTGCCAATCTCTCCCTCGCTAATCCATTTTTTAACCTCTTGGAAGCGCTCCAAACTTCTTCTGTAATAAGCAACAAAAAGAGGTAATCCTCTGGATTCAAATGCCTGATTAATAGCGACACAGGATTGATAATCATTCGCCATGGGCTTTTCTATACAACAGATTTTACCTGCCTTGGCGACTTGAATGGCGTATTCCTGATGTGCGTCAGGAGGGGTGGCGATATACACTGCATCCACCTCGGGGTCATTAATGAGTGCCTGTGCATCCGAGTAATATTGGGGTACCCCATGTCTTTTGGCGAAATCCTGTGCCAATTGTGCATTTCGCCGCATGACCGCATGCAATTCAAAGCCATCCACTAATGAAAAGGCCGGACCTGATTTTACTTCTACCACATCTCCACAGCCAATAATTCCCCATTTTGTTGCTTTCATCATGTTATGAGTGCGCTAAAAAAACTTTGGTTAAGTCATTTTAAAAATTGAACATCGGCAAATTCTTTTCTACCTCTACTTAATGCATGATTATGCCGAAGTAAATTCAGATGCTGCCGATTTATTGAGCAATATATTGAATTTTTTATCATATATGCTGGAAGATCATTCCGGATATTCACCCAAAAAATTCACCGCCAAATGGTGTGAATTTACCCAAAAGGCTATGTATCAGTATGGTTTTTAAGGTTTTGCTGATTGTTGAATAGTCAAGATATGCACAAGCTTGCATTCTCCTCATCCCTTCGCTTCGTTGAAAAAAAGAAATAGGGGAATATTCTTTCATTTTTCCCGCCGAATGTTGTGCTTTTAACACGATCTTAAACATGAATAATCCGGCTTAGGCATTAATCACTCAGGCAAAGCGCCAAATGTCCACCTTATTTCCGATTGTTCCGGTCTTTGAGAAATCCAAAGTTGAGCTTTCTTGCCTGCCCTTCATTGCTGCTTTTAGAGGATAAATGCAAAAGCAGAAGCTTTTCCTTCCCGCTTGCGATCATGCCATTAGCCGATTTTATCATGTCCTATTCGGCTGAAACGGATTTTGTAGTATGTTTTTGAAAGCCCTGCTTGGGGAGCCAATCACTTCCTTTTTTCACAGTAAATATAGATGATTAGCGGCGAACAGTGGAACAGGAAGGATCCCTACCGATGTTACCCTTTGATGTATATTGAAAGACGTGATATGGTTTTATCGGCGGAAATGGCTGGTGTTTTTTTAAACAATCGTAGAATTATTGTTAGTTCACCAATATATTGGGTGATTTGTAGGTGGTATAAAAGGCATTTTTCGTGGGACTGTTTAACTTGCAGCCTATTTTAATGTCCATTTAGGATCGAGCAGTCAATTATAATGTCAAATATATTTCAATCAGTGAATCCCTATACGGGGGAGGTATTATCCTCTTTTACGAAAATGAATGAGGTGGCCCTGGATAGCCAGTTGGAAGAAAGTGCAGCAGCATTTCGATTATGGGCTGATTATTCATTGGAACAACGTAAAAAATATGTAGGTCTTTTTGCGGAAGAACTCAAAGCTCATCGTCAGGAATTGGCGGAGCTGATTACTCGTGAGATGGGTAAACCCATTAGAGAATCATTGGCAGAAGTAGACAAATGTGGTGTTTTAATTGATTATTATTTACAGCATGCAGATGCGATTTTAGCGGAGCGAAAGGTTAATACGGAATTTTCGGAATCTTACGTTCGCTTTGATCCTATTGGTGGAGTGCTTGCGATTATGCCCTGGAATTTCCCTTTGTGGCAGGTGATCCGCTTTGCTATCCCGACACTTTTATTGGGGAATGTGGTATTATTAAAACACGCGCCCAATGTGCTCGGATGTGGGGAATATATTCAGGCATTATTCCATAATGCCGGATTTCCTTCTTCGGTATTCCGCCATTTTATAATAGAGGTGGAATTGGTAGAAAAAGTAATTGCCCATCCCTCCGTTCAGGGTGTCACCTTAACCGGGAGTGATCGTGCCGGCAGGGCTGTGGCCGCCCTGGCTGGCAAGCATTTGAAGAAATGTGTGCTGGAATTGGGCGGTTCTGATGCTTTTGTTGTCACCGAAACTGCAGATGTACAAGCTGCCGCCGCCAAAGGATTTACTTCCAGAATGCTCAATAGTGGGCAAACCTGTATTGCGGCGAAACGCTTTATCGTGCATGAGTCCGTGGTAGAGGAGTTTGAACAAAAGATTCAGGCCCTTTCGGAGGACTTAGTCATTGGGGATCCCCTGGAAGCAAATACGGTAATGTCCGTGATGGCCAGAGAAGATTTGGTGGATGAGTTGGAACGTCAGTTGGATCAGCTTTTGGCGCAGGGAGCGGAATTGGTTTTTGGGGGAAATCGCATCGATAATCATTTTGAACCTACCTTGGTGAGAGGCGTGAAGCCGGAAATGTTGCCTTATCAGGAGGAATTTTTTGGACCAGTAGGGATGATTACTACTTATTCACATAAAGAGGAATTGCCGGACTTGATCAATAAGGTGCCGCATGGCTTGGGGGCATCCGTCTGGACGCAGGATGAGCTGCTGGCAAATAGCCTGATTCCGAAAATACAAACCGGATTCGTAGCCATTAATGAAATGGTGAAATCGGATCCAAGATTACCCTTTGGCGGAGCCAAGCAGTCCGGTTTTGGCCGGGAAATGGGACAGGAAGGCATGCTTGAATTTGCGAATATGAAGACGGTAATCGTCAATTCCCGGACGGATTAGGTTATTTCTAAGAAAATCTTCTAATTTTAGCTTAACAAAAGAATCCTTTATCGATATAAGATTACATGTCACAGTCTATTATTGCCTTATTGTTGGGTTTTGGTGGTAGCTTTGTTGGAGCTATTCCCATCGGCCCCATCAATATGACCGTATTGAAAACCAGTTCGAATAATGATTTGCCTTCTGCCCGCATGATGTGCTATGGAGCAGCAACGGTGGAGATTTTTATGGGTTTATCTGCGCTGCTGATCGGGACGATGGTGCTCCATTATTTGGAAAGTCATCCGGTATTGAGAGGGTTCATTGGCCTGGCACTTATTCTTATCGGAACCACTGTATTGGTGACACCGGCGCGTTCAAATGATCAGCCCTCTATTTGGAGTAAATTCCCACCTTATCTGCGAGGACTGATAGTAGCGAGCCTGAACCCACAGGCTATTCCCTACTGGTTATTTATTTTTGCCTGGTACCCATTGAGTGAATTAATCAATTTTGAACCTTATACAGTAGCCCTATTCTTAACCGGCGTCTTCTTCGGTAAGTTGGCGATTTTAAGATCTTACAGCCAATTGGGCAAATGGGGAAGTGAACGTTTGATGGGGCACCAAAAAAAATTGAGTGCCGTTTTAGGAGGGATTTTCATTGTTATCGGGCTTTCACAGCTTCAGTTTCTGTTTTAGGACAGAGGATAAAGTTTCAGGATATTCCGTTTTGGCCATAATTAATTTGGCTAGTGTTGGCTTGAGCTTAGGATTAATTAAAAAATATCGACTTTTTCCAGAGGTCGATATTTTTTTGTCAAATTTGAAACTTTCAGCGGATATTTTGCATACTAAGTAACAATTGTCACTGAAAAGACGAAAATTGAAAATGCAGGGGTTGTGTAATTGCCAGACTTTCTCTACTTTTGAATTAATCTTAAATTAATAAGCATGTCTCATACCCACTTTAATTTGTATTTGTACTTTGCAAAGCAAGCAGGTGATAAAAACCATTGTTGTTGGATGGGTGGGAAAGGTATGCTTTGTTGTGATTGCTGTTAGCAGCTCATATTCCTTCTATTAAAAGCATGCCTTCTTATTTTATAGGAAGGTTTTTTTATATCCAATCGAATCTAAATACTCAAACCATAATCATGCAAAGCTTCAGATCTGAACTAGAAAATATCGAGAATCCTGTGGTACAACAGGACATTATCGATTTGGCTGAAAAAATTCAGCTGCACAAAGATGGAAAAATTGACGACGATAAATTTCGGAGCCTGCGACTGGCTCGTGGGGTTTATGGTCAGCGCCAGCCCGGTGTCCAGATGATCCGGATTAAATTGCCATTTGGCCGTTTAAGTGCGCGCCAATTGGTCAGAATAGCGGATCTGGCGGAGGAATTTGGTAGTGGTAATCTTCATGCGACCACCCGTCAGGATATTCAATTGCATTATGTATCGCTTGACCGATCGCCGGAATTATGGGCAAAACTGGAGCAGGACGATATTACCCTGCGTGAGGCTTGTGGTAATACGGTGCGTAATATTACCGCTTCAGCCTATGCAGGCGTGGATCCGGCAGAACCCTTTGATGTGGCTCCTTATGCGGAGGAAATGTTCAAGTATTTCCTGAGAAACCCGATATGTCAGGAAATGGGCCGAAAGTTTAAAATTGCTTTTAGCTCCAGTGAAGAAGATAGCGCATTATCCTTTATTCATGATCTGGGTTTTATTCCTAAAGTGAAAACTGTGGAGGGAGAAGTTGTTCGTGGATTCAAAGTGTTATTGGGTGGAGGGCTTGGTGCCCAGCCTTCCATGGCCGAGCCGATTTTTGATTTCCTGGAAGAAGATCGATTAATTCCTTTTTCTGAGGCGATTATCCGCGTTTTTGATCGTTGGGGAGAACGAAACCGAAGAATGAAAGCCCGTTTCAAATTTCTGTTGAAAGATTTGGGCGTGGAAGAAATTTTACGACTGGCAGCGGAAGAAGAGCAGGCATTGCCGAATAAATCTTATGCGATTCCCTATGCCGATTTCCAGCAAGCCAGTATACCGGAGGAAATTTATCCGGAGGTGGTGGCTTCGGAATTGGAAGAGAAATTTGCCCTTTGGAAAGAAGTAAATGTTAATCCGCAGAAACAAGAAGGTTTCTTTTCAGTGGCCATAAAATTGCCCAATGGTGATTTGAAATCTGATCGCGCCCGTGCTTTTGCGGCCGTGGCCCAAAAGTTTGCACAGGATGATTTTCGCGTGACGATTAATCAGGGTTATATTTTACGGTTTGTAAACGAGGAAAACTTACCTGCTTTATTCAATGCTTTGGATGCGCTGAATTTAGCAGAGCCAGGATTTGATTCTTTGGCGGATATCACGGCTTGCCCCGGGACAGATTCCTGTAATTTGGCCATTAGTAACTCCACCAATATCGCGACGGTGTTGGAAAATGTGGTGATCAATGAATATCCGGAATATGTGAAAAACCATGCGATGAATATAAAAATTAGTGGTTGCCCGAATGCCTGCGGACAGCACACCATCGCGTCCATTGGTATTCATGGCTCCTCCCTAAGAAATAAGGAGAATAAAAAGACCTTGCCCGCACTTCAGTTATTGTTGGGTGGCGGTATTGGGAAAGATGGTGTGGGATATCTGGGAGAGAAAGTGATCAAAATTCCTTCCAAGAGAGGGCCTGAAGCGCTTCGAATGTTGCTGAATGATTATGAAACACATGCAGAGGATGGGGAATATTATTATGCTTATTTCCTGCGTCAGGGTAAGGATTATTTCTTCAATCTATTGAAGCCATTGGCGAATCTGACCACTTTAATTCCGGACGATTATTTGGATTGGGGCTACACAACAGAGTATAAAGTAGAGACTGAGGTCGGAGAATGTGCCGGTGTGATAGTGGATTTGGTGGCGACGCTTTTCTTTGAAGTAGAAGAAAAGATTGGTCTTTCAGAAGCCGCTGTGGCGGATGGGAGATATGCAGATGGAATTTATCATGCCTATGCGGCTTTGGTGAATGCCGCCAAAGCACTTTTGATTGCCAAAGAAGTAAAAGCGAGTAATCAAGTCAAAGTGATTCAGGCATTTGATAAGGAATATGTACAGACGGGCGATGTTTCCGTTGCGGGTGGAAGTTTTGAGGAGTTTGTGTTGCGAATCAACAAGCAGGATCCAACCGCTGCCTTTGCGCAGCAGTATCTGGCGGAAGCCAAAGCATTTACAGAAACCTTAAAGGAATTTCAAAAAAAGCAGGAGGTGGTGTAGCATGAAGCATGAAAATCAAAATTTACCTGCACTCACTTTGGTGGGGGCAGGACCCGGAGACCCGGATTTAATTACGGTAAAAGGCATTAAAGCCATTGCGGCTGCTGATTGTATTTTATATGATGCTCTGGTGAATCCGGAATTGTTGCAGCATGCGCGTCCGGGTGTTCCCAAAATTTATGTGGGGAAGCGTGCCGGGCAGCATTCCGCCAAGCAGGAAGAGATTAATCGCATGATTGTGCAGTATGCGCGTATCTGGGGGCATGTGGTAAGGTTGAAAGGAGGCGATCCCTTTGTTTTCGGAAGAGGACAGGAGGAAATTGATTACGCCCGAACCAATGGTTTGTTGACCGCAGTGGTGCCCGGTTTGAGTTCTTCTTTATCCGTTCCGGCCTCAGTGGGTATTCCGTTGACGGAAAGAGGGATTTCTGAAAGTTTCTGGGTGATCACCGGTACCCTCCGCAATGGTCAAATGTCCAATGACATCCGCCTGGCGGCTCAGTCAACGGCCACGGTGGTCGTGTTGATGGGCATGCGCCGCTTACAGGAAATTGCTGCAGCTTTTCAGGAGGCCGGAAGAGCGGACCTGGATGTGGCGGTGGTGCAAAATGGAACAACAGAGGAGGAACAATCTGTAGTGGGTAAAGTGCATAATATTGCTCAACTGGTGGAGGAGAAAGGAATGGGAGCTCCGGCGATTATCATTTTTGGTGGTGTGGCCCGAAGGTTAAATTCCAATGTATTATCTTCTGTTTTTGAACAAGCAGCTTTGAAGCAAGCCTTAAATTAAATTGATATGGAAGGAAATCCTTTATTTCCCATTTTTGTAAAAGTAGACCAGACGAATATTTTGGTCGTGGGTGGTGGTTTTGTCGGGACGGAAAAAGTGGGGGCTTTGCTGAAAAATGACCCCCGGGCAGCCATCACCATCGTAGCCCGAGATATTTCTGCGGAATTGAAGCAATTAGTGGCCGATAAGCCTCAGATTCGCTTATTAGAGCGGCCCTTCATGTGGGATGATCTGGATGGCCGCGATTTACTTTTTCTGGCCACTGATAATCCAAAGCTGCATGAGGAAATTAAGCCGGTAGCCAAAAAGCGGGGACTGCTCACCAATGTAGCCGATACTCCGCATTTGTGTGATTTTTATCTGGGCTCCACCGTCAAAAAGGGGGATTTGAAAATCGGGATTTCCACTAATGGAAAATCACCGACGCTGGCCAAGCGCATCAAGGAATTTCTGAATGAGGAATTGCCGGATAATACCCAACAATTATTGGATAATTTGCGTGAAATCCGTGATCGCTTAAAAGGAAACCTGGAAGAAAAAATTAAAGTGCTCGATGGGGTGACGGAAGATTGGTTGAAAAAGAATTAATTCCTATAGTTTACAACAACTATTTACCATTGAAATATTGCTCCATTTCTGAAGCAATTGGTTTGATTATTAGACCCCCGATTTGTCGGGGGCTTTTTTTTTGCATAATATTTCGGTAGGGGTAAAGCTTTGGGATTTGTTTGAGGTCTAGCCTTTGATTTTCCGCTCTTCCTGTGTCGCTTACTGCCCGTCCCACTGGTAGTAGTTTTCACACCAAACTATGAAGTTTAGTGCGGAAGTCAGGTGGCGACTACTATCGAGAACATGGAATTTAGTGGTTGGACTGTGGAAGCTTTTGGGGGAACCTTAATAGAAAAGGACATTAACCCAAATGACCTAGTTTTCGCACACAGAACCTTAAAGTTTTGTAAGGATGAAGCGCGGCGACTACGACCGAGTCCAGCGAATTTAGTGGTTGGGAATTTGATGCTCGCATGGTTCTCTGTAGCATTTGATCTGCAAGTGTATACTGATTGAGGGTTATATACCCGATATGTAAGTGTATTATTGTTCATATTTGGAGTATTTTTCTTTAATATAAGAAATACCCCTCCCCATTGATTGCTTATTTTTCCATTGAGAATACATGGTCTATTTATTTTGCCTCATAAAACTTAACCTGATAACACATTTATGCATTTTTTAAAATCTATTACATTGTTTATAGTGACATTACTATTTTGCTCTGGTTGTGTCGCTTCTATTTTTAATCCCAGATATCAAAAAATTTATATTGACGCTCCCAAAAACGCACAAGTCTCCATTGACGGGAAGAAAGTCAAAAAACAAAAGGGGAAGTATAAGGTCAAACGAGACCTTAACCCCAAGGAAGTCAAAATTGAAAGAGAAGGTTACAAAAGCCAAACGAAGGTGATTGTACAGGAGAAGCGGTCACCTTTGAAATATGTTTCTATTGCTCTTATTCCTGCTTCAGTTGTTGTTAATCCGGCCGTGGGGTGGTTGATGACCGTACCGGTAATGTTTGATCTTGGGCCTAAAGCGTACAATTATAAGAGGGAATTAGCCTTTGATAATTTAAGACTTCATAGACATAAGGAGGAGGAAGAGAAGAATATTAAAATTAATAAAGTGAGTATGAATGTGGATCCGGATGCGGTTTTGTTTGAACTGTTTGACGGTGTTAAAAGGTATAGAAAAGATCGGGCTTTGATTTCTGATAAATTGGATGAGAAATTGGAGTTGGAAAACACCATATTTACCGAGCCACTAAATGAAATCCTGACAACGAGTGGATATATTGATCAATCGAATAAAGTCTTGAAGCAAGGATATTTGAACGACTTGATCTTGAATGTGAATATCAATGATTTAAAGGCTTCAATGATTCAAAGGGATGTTAAAATTAATTATTCTGCTTACGGTGGGTTCGTCGTTGTTGATTTATCGACGGAATGGCAAGTAATGAATTACTATGGAGAAGAAGTATATAAGGTGAAGCTTGATGCGACATCTGGGCAATTTGCTTATGAGGAGAAAAAGGAATCAAAGGCATTTAAAAGTGCGATTAAGGATGCGCTCGAAAGCAGTTTACTTACGTTTTTGAATAACCGAAAAGTGAAAGAATTATTGAAAGATAAGAGTACAGTCGAGGAAGAGGCGGGTTTTGAACCCATGCTCATCACGAATAATGGCCCAAAGGTGGAAAATGTGGGACAAGCGATTAAATCGTCGGTAACGATCATTTCAGAAACAGGGCATGGTAGTGGTTTTGTCATTGGTGAAAAAGGATATATTGTGACCAATTATCATGTTATTTCAGATTCTAAATCCCTAAAGGTCATTTTAAATGATGGTTCGGAATTTACGCCTGAGGTGATCCGGACCAGTTTGATCAATGATCTGGTACTATTAAAGATCAATACGGAGGGTTTGTTGCCATTCCGCCTGAGTGCCTCTAGGGAGATGGAGGTAGCAACAGAAGTCTTTGCGGTCGGTACACCATCGGCGGAGGATTTGGGCCAAACGATCTCCAAGGGGATTATTTCCGGACACCGGAAAAATGTACAGGGTACACCACTGATCCAGACCGATGCCAGTGTGAACGGTGGCAATAGTGGCGGTGCTTTAATTACCCGTAATGGAGAAGTCATTGGGGTGGTTACTTCCAAATTACATGGATTTGGCGTAGAGGGTGTGGCCTTTGGTATTCCAGCGCATGTTGTTGTAGAGAAGTTGAACCTTAATGTTGTTGAGGCAGGCAATATTCAATAGATCTTAGGATTGCGCTTGAAAAATATTTTGAGGGGTACTGCTAGGTCGGTACCCTTCTTTTTTTGCTTGGGAGCTTCCGCCACTAGTCGTAGGTACTGTCATAAAAACCCTCAATGGTCGTATGTCTTCGCATGCTGAACTTCAAAGTCTTGTAAGGATGTAGCGCGGCGACTACGACCTAGTCCACGGAATTTAGCGGTTGGGCTGTTGGTGATCGAAGAGTTTCCGGAAGTGCTAATATCAGGGGAGGATTATTGGGTTAGCAAATTTCATCCCCATTAAAGGAGTGACACAAAGCAAAAGTGGTTAGTTGAGTTTAATATCTTTGGGTAGGATAATGGCTTTTTGGTAGACAGGTATTCTGTTTATTTATGCCGCCTCCCCTACAGCCGACCAAATGAATTTAAAACCTTTAGGAGGAAACGTATAACAGTGAATCACCATTTTTTATCCCTTGGGGAAAAATGCTTAACTTGCTTACTAAAGCAAGTAACATGAAAAGACTTCCCATCGGCCAATCCGATTTCAGACAAATCCGTAATGAAGACGCTTATTATATCGATAAGTCCCTCTTCATCGAGGAGCTGATGCGAAATAATGCGCAGACTTTATTGTTGCCACGTCCACGCCGTTTTGGGAAGACGCTCAATATGAGCATGCTGAATTATTTTTTTGATATCGATCATGCGGAGGAGTATAGAGGATTGTTTTCCGGTTTGGCCATTGAGCAGTCGGAGGAATGGCAACATCAGGGAAAATATCCGGTGATTTTTCTGACTTTTAAGGATTTGAAGCATGAGACTTTTGTTGAATTCATCATCAAGTTTCAAAAAATGCTTCAGGAGTATACCGAAGAGCACTTTGAATACCTTTTGGAGAGTGATCAATTTTTGAGAAGTGAAAAGCGATATTTAGATCGAATTGTGGAGAATGAAGCTGACCATTCGGATTTGGAAGAGTATCTCCGTAAAATGGCTAAAGTTCTCAAAAAACACCACGGTATTGGGCCCATACTCCTGATCGATGAATATGATGCGCCCATCCATGCGGCTTTCGAATATGGTTACTTGTCGGAGATGGTGGGTTTCATGCGGAATTTTCTTTCTGCCGGTTTTAAAGATAAAGATCTAATTACTAAAGGTGCGATCACCGGCATTTTACGTGTTGCCAAAGAGGATATCTTTTCTGGTTTAAATAATCTGGTAACTTATTCCATTTTGGATTATGAGTTTGCAGATAAGTTCGGGCTGACTCAAACTGAAGTCAATCAATTGATGGATGATGCAGGCTATAGTGCAGACCGGCAAAAAGTGGCGAATTGGTATAACGGCTATACTTTTGGTCAGGTTGAGAAAATCTACAATCCGTGGTCTATCCTGAATTTTGTTTCCCGGCATGAAGAAGGACTCAAACCCTATTGGGTGAATACTTCCTCCAATAAGTTGATTCAGGAGACTTTGCCCAAAATTGATGCACCTACACAAGAGCTACTTTTCGATTTGTTGCAAGGAAAATCGGTGCGTGCCCGACTGGCAGATTTTACCATTTTTGAAGATTTATATAGCGGCGACTCTAAGGTCGTTTTAGGATTATTGATATTCAGTGGCTATCTCACGACGGACGGTACAGCCCTGGATCCGGGCCGACTGGAATACAAACTTCGGGTGCCTAATGAGGAGATCCGCATCATGTATGAAACGATGCTGGCAAGGTATTTGAAAGCGAGTGAGAAGGTTTCGGAGAATGAATTGTTGGTGGCATTGTTGGAACAAAAACCCCAGACTTTTGCCGATGCGCTGAAGAGATACCTTTTGCATTCTTTCAGCTTTTTCGATATCGGAACAAAAGGATTTTTACCCGAAAAAATCTATCATGCTTTTATGTTGGGATTGATGGCGCACCTGAATCAGGAGTATCATGTTAAATCCAATAGGGAAAGCGGTTTGGGGCGTGCGGACCTGATCATTTACCCTAAAGATGCGAAGAACCCAAAAGGTTGGGTGTTGGAGTTCAAAAAGAAGACGCTTGATGATCCCGAAAGCCTGGAAGAACTGGCACAATCTGCCCTAGAACAAATTCATGAGCAGCAGTATGTGGCAGAATTAAATGGGCATGGAAAAATTGAAATCATGTGCATGGGGATTGCCTTTGACGGGAAGCAAGCGGCTTGTGCGTTTCAGGTCAGATAAAGATTAATAATGGGAGTGCAGGAAAAGGTTCGTTTACCCTCCCGGGCGCACCTGTAATTATTGCAGAGATCTTGTGGCTATGTACCAAGCTCTGAAATTGAGAGAAGGCCTATTGATGCTTGTTCTTAGTGTGATTTCCTCAGGATAGACTTTATTCCATTGCACTTGTAAATAAATTCAGACGATGGGCCGGTTTTTGATATTCCGGGCATTTACACCGGGTGAATTTAGAAGCGCGGAACCCTTGGGCCAGGGATGGAGGCGGAGGCGTTAGCCGGTTGTGGAGCTCTTTTTTGGTAGGAGCAGGCTCATGTATTTTCCTGCAAAGCTGTCTCCAAAAAAAGCGACCGCCTTGAGCCCGGTGCGCAGTTGCGCAGGCCCTCATTACCGAAATATATCGTTAAGCCGAATTATTCGCTACTAGATTTAGTAAGTGGATTTAACCAAATTAATATCAATTCCTTGCGTAGATTTTGATTGATTTTTTAATAGTTCAAATTTAGGAAAGCTTGTTTTTACCTCATTTCTCTGCTTTGTTAGAAAAACTCGAAATAGGAATCTATTCCTTCATTTTTCCTGCCTGGCCTTGATTTTGGGAAGACTACTAAGTTAGGGCTGCTGTCTGCAGAGAGATACCTGGGTGGAATTATGAGGGAGATATTTTGTGACAGGATTCAGTTAGTGAATGTTGGCAATGTCTAAGGAATCCATGCCATTGTTTTGGTAAGGATAAATCAAATCTGATATCCAGAAACAGCCACCTTCATAGTATTCCTTGGCATAATCATAAGTGTCGAAGCAATAGGAATCACCATCGATCCAGGATTCGGTACTCATTGGATCGGGATCAAAATAATAGACGGGATGGTTTACCCAATAAGAGGGCCCGAAAGGGGGTTGAACCCATGTTCTTGCTTGTCCACCGGGGAAATCCACAAAGGTCTGAAAAACAAAATCATCCCAATAAGTGGCCGGGAAACTAATGCGCTGTCCTCCCGGGTTATTCTGGCCATAATCGAAATAGCAGGAGGAAAGGAATAGTAGAAGAAATATTGTTAATGCCCTCATATGTCTTTTTTTGTAAGCTACAATTTACCGCAATTATTCAATCGAAGGATTAAATTAAAGTTAATCCGGCTTATTTATGCTTTAACCTATGTTTAGCGGCAAGGCGGGCAATTAAGCATGAATTATTCGGCTAAAGGCATTACTTTCGCTCTATCTCAATGATTTACATTTATTTCATGGTATTGGATCATTTTTATAAATCGATAGTGTTTTTTGCAAGATTGTTCATTTTTATAAACGGCAGGGCAGGGTTTTAAGGATAGGCAATAATTCCAATGATTATGGGGCATTTGATTAAGACCGTGTTTAAAAGTGCACCAACTGACGCTAATTCGAATTAATGAGAGCGATTTTGGATAAATTATCAATAATAGCGTTGCTATTATCTCAAAAAAAAGGTATCGCTTCTGCAATAATCAAATTTCGCTGTGAATTTTGGCTTTTCAACAGGAACAAAGTCGATTGCCTTAGCTCTTTTTCCAGGGGATTCTCTCCGTAATTTAACAGAGTGGTGAGTGTCGGGTAAAGATATCAGGCTGGCCTTGTCTTTACCCCAAAGGCGGTCTTCTCAAAAGATGGTCTAAGCAAGAGCAATGTCTTTTTTTATCATAATTAACTTTTTTGCATTAAAGAAAGCCAAAGGTATACAAAAAAATGGGTGCAACAGTTGCAATTTAACTGTGCACCCTGTGTGGGATTCAAATTATTTTGTTGCTTTTCGGGTAATGGCTTTGCCGTCCCGAAGCTGATTATATTTTTCAAACATTCGCGAAATGCGTTCCTGCTGATCAGGTTTATTAATCAAATTATCCTGCTCTCGCTCTGCTAAATTATCTTTTAGGTTAAAGAGTTTGGAAGGGCTTCTTGTGGCGTTTGTTTTATCCTTTTTATCCACCTGAATGATCAGTTTCCAATCGCCTTCCGTAATGATCACTTCTTTTCCTGTCCCGCCCTGCGTAATGAGAAATGGTCTTTCTTTGGCTCGTTTTTCGTTCAACAAGTGCGGGAGTAGGTTGTAAGAATCTAAACCTCCATTTTCAGGTAGTTTTTGATTGGTAATTTCCGCCAGGGTCGACATAATGTCCAGACCTAAAACCGGAGTACTATTTTGTTGGTTCGCTTTTATTTTATTGGGCCAACTTACCATAAAGGGAACGCGGTGTCCGCCTTCAAATGGAGTGTTTTTGCCCCCACGGTAGATGCTGCTGGATTTATGTCCGCTGGCAATGGTGGCTTTTTTTTGTAAACCACCATTGTCGGAGGTAAAGATGAAAATGGTATTTTCATAAACGCCTTTTTTCTTGAGGGCTTCCACCAACATGCCCATTTGGACATTTAATTCCTTGATCATGTCCATATGAGCACTAGGCGTGGTGCCGGCAATTTTAATCCCATTCAGGCTTTCAGGTGGGGTGTGGGGAACGTGCACCGCCTGGCTGCAATAATACATAAAGAAGGGCTGCTTTTTGGAAGTTTGTTCGATGAAGGCGACCGCTTTTTTGGCAAGCATAGGCCCCATATCCTTAGGATCCCAGTAAGTATCTCCCATTCCAGGGCCTTTGTCTAGTTTTACGCCCTTTTTCGCCATCATCTCTTTGGTAATAAAGGTGATTTCGGATTTTTGATTCAGGGGCAGCCATTTACCATTTTCATAAACGGCATAAGGAGGAGCCTGAATGCCTGCAGGATAAGTAAAGCTGTATTCAAAGCCTTTAAATTGGGGGCCGCCGCCAACGATTTCGCTTAAATCTACACCACCGGCTTTATTTCTGGACCCGCGATATATTGCGTTGGCATTATTCGAAGATCGGAAATCTCCGCCTAAATGCCACTTTCCGAAAAAGGCGGTTTGGTAGCCTGCATTTTTCATCAGGTGTCCCAAAGTCATTTCTGATTCATCTGCAATGGGGCTTTTATCATAGGCTCCCCATACTCCCCATGGGAAAGGACTTCGGTAACAACTGTTACCGGTCATGATGGCGTAGCGGGAAGGCGCACATAAAGCGGCCGGGGCATGGGCATTGGTGAAGATCATGCCTGATGTTGCCAGGCGATCCAGATGGGGTGTTTCTAAAATTATATTGTCTGAATGTAATTTTCTATAGTGAGAAATGTCCCCTGTTCCGAGGTCGTCGGCCAGTATCACGACGACATTGGGGTTTTGAGCTCCCAGCTGCAAACAAAATAGAAGCGCTAATAGTGTGAAAAAATATCGCATAGTCGAAAAATTATTTTAGGCAATTAGCTGAAAATTTTTCAATCAGAAGGTGGGAAAAAGGATGTTTATACGGGAAAAAAAATTCGATACAGGTTTTGACTAGGGATATTAGGCTTTCCCGGGGAACCGGTTTAGCGCAATCAAGCATATAAAGCCAATGGTTATAGGAAGGATGCGGCTCCAAAACAGGCTGGGGAGCAGGGCGAAATCAGCCTCATGAATTAAATTTTTGTAGATACATGGTCCGCTTCCCATGATTAAGAAGCAGAATAGCCAGATTTGGAGTGCGGATAATTGATATTTTCTACGATAGGCTAAAATTCCCAGAATCAGCCCATTCATCATCAGGACTAAGCTGCAGGCAAGGGAGTTCATTGACCAAAGGCAAAAGCTTTCCAAAATGGAAAATGAAAGTATGATCAGGTAAATGAATCGGAGGGTGTTTTTCTGGCCTTTAGTAATTCCCATCATGTTTTTTTGATGAAATATAGATGCTTTTTTTGCGGGATATATTGAGCAAATGGAGCTCAGGATATGATTTTTGTTTTACAGAGTTCGTGTTGCGGAAATAGAAAAACACGGCACTATTCCCTGTGCCGTGTTTTCTAAATGATTGTTTTAAAGCAATATGGTAAGCGCGTGTTTAATAGCCAAAATTTGCAGCGAAAATTTGAATATTGCAGAAGCGATAACCGATTACTTTGAGAAAATAGCAGCGCTATTGTTGAGCAATTATCCAAAATCGCTTCCAATAATTAGTATTTGTGCCCGGATGATGCGTTTTTAAACTTGCTCTAAGAAATAATAGTTTTTTATAGGTGTTGATTCGTCATTCTTTAATGTATTGGACCACAACATTATGTAGGGAAGAAATATTAATTCCCCAAAACTAAATTTATTTATTGGAATTTTATTTAAATATATTAAAATCAGGTTATTAGCTTATCTGTAAATGCCCTGAATGTAAACGTTTCCACCATCTAATTTTAATCCGGGATTTGCCTCGGTTGAATTGGCAGAGAATTCATAGACGAAAGCTTCCTCTGGTTGTGCGTCGGGGCTGATGGCCATGTAAAATTTATCCCCAATGGCTAAGCCATTCTGATAAGGGAATAGGTTAGAGAGCGGGACATTTAATTTGGTGGCGGTTTTGTTAATCAAATCTACGCGAGCAACCGTCCAGGTATTCGTAGCTTCGGTGACATAAAGGTCATCATGTAAGATTGGCAAATAAGCAATGCCATTTCCGGCATAAAACCATCCCACTGCACTATAATTTTGTCCTAGTATTTCATTGATGTTTAATTCATAGTTTTCATCATATTTACCGTCTTTCAAGCGGGTGAAGACTGTTTGGGATGCTGGAGTGCCTTCCACCTGATCATTGAATCCAAAGCGTGTCGTTGCATTCAGTTGGTATACATAACCATCTCCGGCGGTGTTCATTGCTGGAGCGCGGTAGCCGTAAGTATGTCCAGCGTATTTATCATTGTGTACGACTGAAATTTCTGTCATTTCAGGGTAATTCAAAACGATGGTCTCAATACCTTCCACCAGGTTTTCAAATTCGTCATTGGTTTCACGTGCGACTCCAAAGTAAATTTTTCCTTCCAGGATGGTAGGGGAGTCTACGCGGTATATGATGGCATTTTGTTCTTCAGATTGTGCGGATTGCTCAATTACAATTTCGGTATTGGATTTTAGTTTTAAGGCCGGTATCTCAATGGCCACCACCTGTAATACTCTGTCATCCCCATTAGTAGCAACATTGTATACCAAAATATCATTTTGCATCACTCGGATTCTGGGGTGAGTCCCCACAAATCCTTGTGCGTCAAATTCACCTATTCTCTCGTAGTCGCCATTATCTAAAACCATGTATTGGGTGATCATTCCTGTTCCATAATTAAGCGAATAGATGTAGCCATCATTACCCGCTACTCTTGCGGAACGGTCGCCCACCAGCTCTGTTCCGTTTCCAATGAAAGTTAAATCTCCTGAAGTTAAAGCCTCGGAAGTAGCCATATAATAGGAGCTTCCTTGTTCTCCCCCAATCTCCGAGGCCAGGGTAAACAATTCCGTATTAGGCTGCCCGCCGGAACCAGGATTATTCGTTTCATTTTCCGTACATGAGCATAATCCTGCCAGTCCTAACAGAGAGGCGAATACGATTGATTTAAATTTATGAAGCATGATATAAGTTTTTATAAAATATTATAGTTCAGTTTGATGTAGAATCCTCTGCCCGGTCTTTGAACACCATAATTATCAAACACCTGAGCGTTCATGATATTTCGGATATCCAGGTTGAGGGATATTTTTTGATTAGGGAATTGATAGCCCACTCCCATATTATGGACCATTTGCGTGGGA
This sequence comes from Persicobacter diffluens, assembly GCF_036244895.1. NCBI lineage: Bacteria > Pseudomonadati > Bacteroidota > Cytophagia > Cytophagales > Persicobacteraceae > Persicobacter > Persicobacter diffluens. Next base: position 45,160 of record NZ_BQKE01000003.1, on the reverse strand, counting down.
ATGGTTTGCTTGTCCCGGCTGCCCAGGGCTTCCCAATCCAGGAAAAATTCATGTACATAATTATAACTCCAGTAAATGGATAGGGCATCGTTGGTCCGGAATAAATCCAATAATTGGTATCGGATCCGATTATTCATTTGGAAGAAGGGAACGTTTCTTAATCGGTTGTTGTAGTAAACGTTTTCATTTCCATTACCATCATATTTCATTTTATTTCTGGCATCTAAATAGGATAAGCTGAAATCAATAAAAAGCTGTTTGCTCCAGTTATATGAAATTTCGGTGTCCAGCCCTTTACTTAAACTTTGCCCGATGTTTTCACTGACCAATTCTTCTCCATCGGAACCTTTTCCGCTAATACTTTGTAAAATCTGATCCTGAGTGTCCCGGTAGAAGAAGTTCGTATTCCAGGAAATTTGATGTATGCCTAAGTGGTAAGGCCCCAGATTTACTCCTAGGTTGAGGTTATTACTTTGTTCCGGATTTAGTTCATAGGAAGCCTCCACATTTTCTGCCAGATTGCCAAAAACTTCATTTACTTCGGGTAGTCGGATCGCCTGTTCTGCGGAAGCCAATAATAAAACTTTTGGGTGTAGTCGAAGGGAAGTAGCGGCTCCAAAGCCCCATCGTCCATCATATTTTGAAAATTGATAAGGTTCCCAGAGGGCTCCATTTTTTACCGCATCCTCCACATTGATTTGGTAACCATAATATTTGGCGAATACTGAGCTTTTCCATTTTTCATTGAAGGCTAATTGTTGGAAATTGAAGCCTAAATTATGTTTGGCTATCCTTTTTTCCCCTACTAAATCTTGTCTGCTTGGAGCCGCCAAAGGGTCGTTGCTGTTTTGTCTGGAATCAGTATAAACATAGTTAATACCGATTTTTTGACTCCTGCTTAAATCGTAATTTAGGTTAATGCGATTAATTAACGTATTTATTTCATCCAACTGTAGCGTGGCATCGCCTCTTTCGCCCGGAGTTTGGTTGGTCTGTCGAATTTGTCCATACCAATTGTATCGATTAGTGGTGGTGTCCACCGTCTGTCTCTCCATTAGGGTATAAGCCGCAAAGGCATTTACGTTTAAGCCTTTCAGAATAAAGTCATCCTTGATATAAGAGGCATTTGGGGTGAGGGTAGATTGCGTATAATGCCTTTCCCCATAAGGAACATCCATGGTAGCTCCATGCTGAATTTCGGAATACAAATCGGCATATAGCAGCCCTACGTAAAATTGATCCGCCCACCATTTGTTGGTAAAACCTAAATCTACCTTGGGTGCATAGGAATAGAACGCATCGTTAAACCTTTTGACTTTCATTCCTCTGTTTACAGATCCATCCGGATTACTGACATAAATATTGTCTCCCCAAACTTCGTAGTTATTATCGGAATAATTGTAAAACATGGATCCTTTCACACTAAAGCCTGATTTCGTATCTCTCCACATCCCGTTCAATACCGTTTCGTGTGTATTGAAACTTCCTATAGAGTAAGAAAAATCTAAAGCATTTTGTGCATTTTTCTTGGTCACCACATTAATGGCTCCACCTAAAGCGTCACTCCCTAAATCTGTGGGGATAACTCCTTTATAGATTTCCATGCGTTCAATGAGGTTTACCGGAATATTTGCAATGGAGTAGGCTTGTCCAAAGTATTGCATCGGGACGCCATCAATAAAAAAGCGTATAGAATTACCTCCCAGCCCGTTGATATTGTAAGAAGCATTGGAGCCCAGCCCGCCGGATTGTCGAACCCGAATCCCAGCCGTTTGATCCAGCAAATCGTTCATCTGAACGGTCTGCATTTTTACACGCTTCATTTCCACCACCTGAGCGGAGAAGCCCTTTAATGCAATTTCTTTTGCCGCCGCTTCTCCTTGAATCACCACCTCTTCCAGTTCTGTTTGATTTTCATGAAGGCTGATTTGCAGGTAGTTGTTTTTATCTGGATTAATTCTAATTTGGTTTGAAAAAAATGCATATCCAATGCTACTGACCTCCAGTTGGTGATGCCCGGCCTGGAGGTTATTGAGTGTGAATTTTCCTGTTTCATCTGAAGTCGTTCCTTGCTTTCCTCCGTCTATTACGATGTTAGCGAAAGGGACAGCTTCACCTTTTTGATTGGTTATTTGTCCCTTAAGGCTGATTTTTTGAGCCAAAAGATCCCCTGATCCTATGAAAAATAGGATAAATAAAAAGGGTAGAAATTTATTCATAATTGTTTTCCTAAGGCGTTTGCTTAAACGGATGCGAATGCTTTGGTGGCATTTTTCTTTTTCGTCTTTCGATTGATTTTCAGTTTTTTCAACCAAATAATCACCCCCGTAATGGGAAGGGAAGTAGCAATTAAACTAGCAATGAAATACAAGAATTTTGAAAGCTGTCCATAAATATCTCCTAAATGCAGTGGCTTTATCAAAGCAGCAATTTTTTCATTAAAAGCTTTATCGGAGAAACGATTTACCTTTAAAACTTCCGCTGTTTGTGGGTGTAGCATTATCTGATCCGCTGCCTTGGCTTTATACCACTTTGGATTATAGGTCGAAACTGTAATATATCCTCCTGGATTTTTGGGGAATCTGACGCTGCTTTCTCCCTGGTAGCCAATGGCCGTTTGTGCTGCCTCGAAGAGTGTTTCGTAGCTAGCTGCCTCTTGGCCGGGAATGGATTCAAATTTTATATGTTCGGCTTCTGAACGCGATAATACCCTGGCCTGCAGTACCGCACTCAAACCATCTCGATACCAGCCAAATGACCAACATAGGCCAGTTAAAGCCATGATTAATAGTAGGATTAAAGAATAAAAACCTAAAGTATTGTGAAGGTCATAATTGAGGCGGTACCAGTTACCATTAGTTTTGATTTTAAATCCCTGTTTCCAGTTTTTCCATTTTTTGGGAATCCAGAGGATTAGCCCGGAAATACAAATAATGACGAAGCATACTGTTGCCCAGCCTACTATAGGGCGGCCAATTTTGGTATCTAAGAGTAACCAGCGATGCAATTTGAAATTGGTCATAAAGAAAGCTTTAGCGGCTTTACTGCTCTCTGGTAATATTTCTGCAGTGTAAGGGTTTACTAACAAGGTTTTTCCCCTTCTCTGTCCTTTTTCCGGCGCAAAGTAAATGCTGATAGCTTTACCTTCTTGCGCTGGTATATTAAATCCTGTTATTCTTTTATCAGTATAATGGGCAGTTTTGGCAATAATATCATCAATTGCCATTCTCTTTTCACTGATCTCTACATGGTGGGCATTTTGATTAAGCCAGTCGGTGATTTCTTTCTGGTATATCAGTATAGTTCCGGTAAGACAAACCACAAAAAGGACTAACCCACTACCTATTCCCAGCCAAAGGTGAAGATCTCCTATAAATTTTCTGAATCTATTTTTCTGCGCCATTATTAATATTATCAACAATCAATAATACAAATATAGCGGTTATTTAGAATTGTTAAAAATAAAAAGAAGCTTATTTTGAATTAGTATAAATAGAAACTTGTGACGCTTGGTGGCTTGGGGTGTTAGTGCATAGATATTAAGGGGATTGAATGTTTTTTTCAAAGTCAGCCATAAAGGCAGAAAGTAAAAAAGGGTCCAAATTGGAGTGATCGAAAGTGATTAAAAGCGGGATGAATTGACGTTCTTCCTGATTATAACGTTTGCCAAAATAGAAATAGGGGCGACCGCTGCTTTTGGCTGGTGTATGAAGGCTGAAACCGGTGAATTGCAAATTTGGTAAGTTGCCTACAAAGTGTGCTGTTGCCCAAACCGATGGAGGAAGGGGACTGAAAGCATCACGGTTTTTACTTTCCTTAATGGCTAGTCGGTAATTTTTAAAAAAGTCTTTTGGCGGATCACCTGCCACATTATCTACCGTAATTTCTGTAAAACGGATATCGCCTCCTATAGCAATGGGGGAAAATAGGGGTAGATTATCAAAAAGGTACCATTGATCTCCGATTTTTCGATAACGAAATGCGGGATGGCTCTTCATGGTTTGTACCAAATGCCACATCAGATAGGCTGTAAATGAGGCTTCAGGGACGTTATTGTACTGGTCTTTATATGTTTTTAAAGCTTCTGTGATGTCCAGTTGCAGCGTCATTTGCAAATTGGGCTCATTTACAAATGCCTTATTATGAAAAAAATCCAGGGACCAACGCTCATAAGAACTGATCTCTTCTTGACTTAATGCTCTACCTTGGTATTGTTTCAATAATTCCTCTAAAGGGATATCGTTAACGGGAATGGACATAATGCTGCTTTTTTAGGGCGGCAAAGATGTGTTGATTTTTGGATTTATCCAATCCTCCTTTATGATCTTTATGTTAAAATATGGCTGCTCCTCATTATGCCGAATAAAGCTAAATTATTCGTGTTTAACTGCAATGCGGGAAAAATGAATGCATAGTTTGCTATTTCGTGTTTTTCGATCGAAGCAGATGATGAGGAGAAAGCAATCTTCCCCAAATTTTGGTGATTAAAAAATCAGCCAAAATAAAAGTAAAGGACCGAAGATTAGTCAGGTGGATGGAGTCCTTAATTGATCCGGGAATAATTCGGATAATAGGGGATTAATGAAATCAGAAAAAACTTTAATCAATTTAGAATGTGTTTAAAAGCCCAACATCCGGCTGCAAATTCGAATTATTGGAAGCGATTTTGGGAAATTTATCAACAATAGCGATGCTATTCTCTCAAAATAATCGGGTATCACTTCTGCAATAATCAAATTTTTCGCTGCGAATTTTGATATTTAAATACGCTCATTGGAGATATGCCCGAAAGTGGTGTTTGGGGGTTGAAAAATAGCGGCAAAATTGGTTGATTTAAACGCCAATAAAAAACAAGCCAAAAATTTGCCACCATGAGCGAAATTAATCAAATCCCACCGATTGCGGAAGCAACTCACGATCTATTAACAGAGACGATTCGGGCAGGAGCCAAAGAAATCATACGCCTTGCGGTTGAGGCGGAGTTGGAGGAGTATTTAAAGCAATTCCGCGACCTTAAAACTGCTGATGGAAAAGCCGCAGTAGTCCGAAATGGTCATTTGCCGGAACGAGAAGTTCAGACAGGTATTGGCCCGGTAACGGTCAGAGTTCCAAAGATTCGTTCCAAAACAGGAGCCCCGGTTTCTTTCCAATCGGTTCTGGTTCCGCCATATGTTCGAAAATCGAAATCACTGGAGGCTGCGATACCCTGGCTTTATCTCAAGGGTATTTCAACGGGGGAAATGAATGATGCTTTAGAAGCGCTCTTAGGCCCCGGAGCCAGCGGTTTGTCTTCCAGCACTATTTCCCGTTTAAAAACAGAATGGGGAAAGGAATACGATGTCTGGCGAAAAGCCTCTTTAGCGGACAAGAAGTGGGCTTACATTTGGGTTGATGGAATCTACAGTGGTCTAAGGAAGGAAGATGATAAACTTTGTGCACTGGTCGTTATTGGAGTTGACAGTCAGGGAAGGAAGCATTTTTTAGCGATTGAAGATGGGGTCAGAGAGTCAAAACAAAGCTGGAAAGAGGTATTACTCGAACTGAAACACCGCGGTATGAATGCGCCTAAATTAGCGATTGGTGATGGGGCGCTGGGCTTTTGGGCAGCATTGGAAGAAGAATTCCCTAAAACAAAGGCGCAACGCTGCTGGATGCATAAAACTGGCAATGTTTTGAATTGCTTACCCAAATCGGCTCAACAAAAGGCTAAGGACAAAATCCATCAAATATGGATGGCCGAAACCAAAGAAGAAGCAGATAAAGCATTTGACTTATTCATAGATACTTATGAGGCAAAGTATCCAAAAGCTGCAATTTGTTTACAAAAAGACCGTGATGAATTGCTAAATTTTTACGACTTTCCCGCTGAACATTGGCAAAGCATCCGAACCACCAATCCGATAGAGTCCTCTTTTGGGACGATCAGACATCGTACGAAGCGATCAAAGGGTTGTCTGGATCGGGACGGAATGCTCCATATGATATTCAAACTCGGCATGTGTGCGGAGAAAAACTGGAATCGAATACGGGGCTATAAAACCATTGAAAAAGTAATCAGAGAAGTTAAATTTAAAGACGGCGAAGAGATCAAACAGGCCGCTTAACTTCGACCTCCTGAACACCACTTTTGGGCATAGCTCCGCTCATTGTGCTTTGGGTAATCTGTTTGTCTCGGGTATTCTGTTATTATAGGTCAGCATTTTTCACTGCCTGCTCTTTGCCTGAACGAAAAAAAAGCCAGTAAAAATTTTACTGGCTCCATGAGGTATTACCTGATTTTCAGGAATGTATTAAAAAGCATTTCTGCTAGATTTCTTCTGGCTGCTAATGCTATTTTATCGTCTTTGCCGTAGTAAAGCTTTTCCTTTTCCGCTTTGAACGCTACCCATTCCTGAAATGAAATACTAATAAATTTCAAATCAACGAATGCCGGTTTATGTTCAATCATATACTTCATTACTTTTTCCCTGAAGGCGGACTGTCCTAATGGAATAGACCAGGAAGGGAAGCATACAGTTCCGGAGTAATTAATTTGATTTTCACGGATTCTTACTCCATCCTCATATTTTATAAAGTAATCAATTACTTTTTCCTTGAAATAAGTCTCCGATATATGGCTGAAATATTCTACAATTTCGTCTAAATCGTGGTGAATTTTTTCTACAGATATTTCCGCTATTAATCCTTCAAATTGAATGTTTTCTTTCTCATCCTTAAAGGCTAATGAAAAAGTCTGGTTGCCGTTATTAGCGACATAAAACATACTCGCATTTTGTAAGGATTTGAATATTTTAGGGATGAGTAATTGTCGTTCCTCTATACTGTAAGTATTGGTCGAGGCCAGTACTGTTTTCCCTTCTTTGTTTTTTAAATAAATACCGAAATAGCCCTCTTCAGGTCTTGGTCTTAGCCTAATATGCTCTAGAAAACCCAAAGAATTGGATTGCTCATTCAGCTGATTCAGCTGTCTTTCGAAATTGCCGATAAATTGAATTGCTTCTTCCTTATTTTCCACCTGCTGTATAGTGGAAATGGATTTGTCTTCCATATTTTGAAGGAAAACCTGGCTTGGGTTAGCAAAGTCCAACAGATAATTGGATGAATTTAATCCACTTTGAAATACCCATTCAGGGATGGCATGCTCCCTTATCTGCTGGTTTTTTTTGTATTCTACCAAATCATCCTCATCCAGGAAGTCTAATGTTGCCGGTAATTTCTTTAATATTTGAGAAGCATCTACTTCAGGGGTAACTTCTATGCCGTTTTCAAAATTAGAAAATTCCTTCGGGTTCAAATTAAAGAACTGGTTGGTCCGCTGAATAAGACCAGCAGGGATAATCCCCTGTTCTTTGACTTCCTCCCCTTTATTTTTACTTAAATTCAGGTGATGGATCTCCTGCAGTAGGGCCCTTTTTCCTTTTAGGTTAATATTTTGATCAGAATACGTTGGGTATTCTTCTCCATATAAACTTAGCAGATAATCCAAAAATCTACTTTTCCGAAGTTGTTTCGCCTCTATGGTTTTACCTAATTTGGTAAGCAGGCCAGGGTAGTCCTCTGGCTTTTCAGTATCTAATATTTGATCCATTAAAGGAATGCCCTCTAAAGGTATGAAATGATAGGTTTTACTATCTTCCGTTCCGGCAGAGTAGAGGTGTTTTACATGATCCAACTGACCAAAAAAGTTGGCCATGATTTGTTCCAAAAGCATTAGGAAGCCCTTCAACTGGAAGATTTTCCCTTTTACTTCTTGTGGGGCTTGTAGTCCAATACCATCTTCACCCAACCTGTATATATTGGGGAAATCATGTTGTATAGAATAATAGGACGAAAGGTCTTCCTCTACTAATTTGGCATTAATTTCTTGTATTCCTCCCTCTGAATTGGAGTGAATATGGGTAGTTTTTTCTTTATACCTTCTTAAAAATGAAATAAAGTCAGGATTACTACTACTTTCATTTTCTTTCTTAATTTTAAGCGTGTAGGTACTTTCCTCCTCTGGAAGAATAAGTGAGGGTTTAGAGAATTTTGAGATTTCCAACTGTTCCTCAAATTCTTCCTCATTCAGTTGAATCTTAAAGTTTTCCAGTCTTTTTACCCCTTCGGTATCTAAAATAATTTTTGTTATCTCAGATAATAATATGCGCTTAAGTTTTGGCCTTAATTGATCATCCAGGATAATACCGTTCTTTAGTCTTGGCCCGGCATATAATTTTTCCTCTCCCAATGCAATGCTATGATATTGTTCGGGATCCAAATAATTGATTTGCGGACGGATGAAGTCTTCAATCTGATGGTATATGGCGGCAAGGATGGATTCTCTATTGTAATTTTCCTGAATTTCAATACTTCCGCAAAGTGCTAAAGGTTGCTTTTTCAGGATATGAATGCTTTCCAGATCTTCCCCCAGGTTCCGGTTTTTGTAGAAAGTCTCTGCAACTTTTGCTTTAATCTTGCTAATTTCTTCCTGACTATTCGAAACCAGGTCAATGTCTACAAAAATTTCATACAAACCTTTGATATGGTGGCCGTCTTCAATGGGACTCACCCATATATTTCTGGCTTCCGGAATTTGATCATAGATGACCTTCCGCAAATCCTTTTCCGTGATGGCTCCGGAAGGAAAAGCTTGCTGAGGGGACAGTAAAGTGTTTTGATTTTGATTACTGGAGAATAAAATTTGCTCAGGATTTCTCTGAGCGCGATAAATCATATCAGCGGTAGCCAGGGCTAATTGTTCAAGTATGGTGATCCCCGGGTCATGTATATTATGATCCGTCCAATACTTACTGCCATAGTCTCCTAGTAGTTCCCTTCCGTATTCAAATAATTCTTTGAAATCCAGAATATTCTTTACCTTATCCATCCGTGCTACCTTTTATTTTTGAGCGCTTTGTTCGTTGATTTGTAGATTGAGTTTTCCAATTAATTCGAAAACTTCCTCAAAAGGTCTTTTACCTAATGCTGCAAAAATGATAGCAGCTTCCTCTTGACTGATTCTAATCTCTAATTCTTTAGTCGTTTCCTTCTTCAATGCTTCCATCCATGAAAGTGTCTTGCCATAATTCGGCGATTTGGTATTGAATTTTAAAATCTCCGTTATAGTCGGATCTGGTTCTCATTTCCAGTTTATAATTGTAAGTGTCTCCACTCCAGCGAATCTGAATTTTATTAAGCCTGATGCCGTAGTGTGCCTGTTCAATTTTTATGGAATTTTTTGATTTTCCATAGGTACTTAAGGCGCGCGCATAGACCATTGCGTAGCGCCCCGTCTTTTTCTTACCTACCCCTGCGACCACTTCAAATAAGTGACAACCATTTAACTCGTCCGCTACCGTATGCCATTTACCATCTGCCGGGATTTTTCCGGCATAGGCAGTTCCCTTACGGCCATGGCTGGCGATAAAGCCATTAACATCCAGCGGGGCAGCGGGAGTAGGGTTTTTGATGCCCACATTTCCGTTTTGCTCTAAGGAAAGTACGGGTTCTCCTATGGTATTTTTATAATGAAGGGTGGCCGTAGATTTCTCAATTGCCGCATTCCAGGCCGGGCTTCTGTCTTCAATGTTCTTGAAAAAGGAGATCAATTTCTCAGAATTGCCTACCGCAGAAAGCATTAAGCCATCCTCCATGGTTTTGGACATTCCGTCATCTACCTTATTGACCACAGAATCAATCAAATCATGGAAGTTCGATGAGGCAGGTAATTTCCCTTTGTTGAAATATTCCTTTAAAGTATTTCTATTTTTTAAACTCATAGTTTTTAATCTTCAATGATAAAATCATCACCTAATGATAGATGAGATATACCTGCTTGTTCCGCTTTAATATCTTCACCCTCTTCTATTAATTCAATTTGATGTTGCTTAGCAGAAATGAGGATACTCCATGGTTTAGTGGCCTTTAATCTATCTTTTGATTCTCCCTCTCTAGCGGTATCAATTAAAGTAAATTGCCCATTATACTTTTGTGCCGTTTGCACAATGGAGAATCGGGTGATGTGGGCTACATAAGGAAGCGTTCTTAAGTAACTTAATACATCCGCAATATTGATATGTCCGCCCAAATTTATGGGATTATCCTGTGCATATGGCCCATTGATATAGTCTGAAATTGCCGTTTGCAATTTTTGAATTGAATAACCGTTATTTTGACCTGATTTAAATCTTACCGCTGTTAGAATCTTTATTCTTTCATAAGTAGGATTACTTACCTCAATATTACAAAATGGGGTGGTCAATTCCTGCAGAAATTGCTTAATTTGATAAAGCATTTCGCTGGACACCATACGTTCCTGATGTCCCTTGTGACTACTTTTAGGACTGACGATCATCAGTATCGAATTCGATACATCTTCCGACTTCGTACTTAAATTCTGAAGACAGTGGGCATGGTTCAATTCATGGAATTTTTCCAACACCAATCTTTCAAAGTCCCAGGAAGTAATCGCTCTTTTTTTATGTCGTAATCTTTCTGCTATGCGGAAAGTGAAATTTTCATGATTTTCTGCCGGGATTCCTCCATAAGAAGCCAAAGGCTGTTGAATCTTTTTTACCCCTTTAAAGTGAACCATTCCTCTCTTGATCTGATATTCCGGAAGGTATTGATCCTCATATTTCTGTCCAATATCTGTAGAGGAAGAAGCAGTTACACTGATGAATTGTGTACTGATTTTTTTTATTTTCGAACTAACATGAATATTCCCTTTTGCACTTGCTCGTAACCAGTACAATTGGTCATCCATTATGGTATTGCCCTTTTTGATTTTTTCAGGAAGGGATAATCTTATTATACCCGATTTTAGGAAACCTTTGGTAGTGTCCAATAAAATCGCTCCTGAAGGTAATTGATGCCATTCATTGTTGGATAGATAACTCCACACAATTGTAGGGGGGATATCTTCGGATGTGGCGGTTGAAGCATCGGACATCTCAAAAAACAGGTTCACCGTTTCAGGAGCATGTACTTTATCGAGTCCGATATGGAAAGCGCCGTCATAATCGATTGCGGGTAAAAAAGAGGGGATCAGCGATTTTTCATTCGGGAAGATTTTTTCATATCCAAAAGGATGAAAGTGATACATTCCAAAATGCTGGTCTTCTTTTCCCTTAATCTGGGTTTCATCCAATCCATGAATTTCCTGGCTTGCGGAATAATTCAGGGTGATTTTCTCAATCTGTGGCGTGTAAGGCGCCAAGGGTACAGGTTTTTCTTTCGTTTTACTGAAAAAACTACTTTTGGCATTGTGGGTAGTTACTTCCGTTAGTACGGAAGGATATACCAAATGCCCAAAACCCTCTGAAGGATTTTCCAATTCAATTTTTATAAACCCACGTTTGGTTAATTTGTCAAATTGGGTTTTTTCATGGATGTTTTGGAAATGATGTGGGATTTCTAAATTCGAAACCCTGCCAAATTTCCAAAATGTTGTTGGTTTTAATGGCCCTTTTTCCTGAGGTTTCTCCTGGTTTCTGTCGGTGGTTTGAAAAAGGAACTTTTCGCCATCAGGAATAAGTTTCCATTTTCCTTCCTGTAATAAGTATACCTTCGCCTTAAAGGTGCTATTGTCCCATTCCAGCGGGTAGGACTGGTAGTGTCCATACATACCGTCGGCCAATTCAGGAATCTGATACCATTTGATTTGAATATCCAGGGTATCAATCGCTTTTTGGAAAATTTCATTATTCCCCAATAACAAATAAGAACCTTTTTTGGGCGTAGGGCCAAAGGGTTGAAACGGAGCGTCTGTATTGAGTTGGCCGATTTGATTATAGGCCGTTAAACTTTGGGATAATTTTACATCTGTCTTGATAAAGATAGAAGCAAATACTAATGGCTGTAGTAAGCTATATCCATAAATATAGTTGTCATTCTTTACCTTTAAATAAAGTAGTGGCGTGTTTTCTATGCCATTTTTCTGGTGTATATTTTTTTGGTAAGCAGCCCAGGACGGCTCATTTTCATTGAGCGTGATGTTGACGCCTAAGATATTTTTTTCCTGATCAATGGTAATTTTCTTTTCCTCGATATTGAACCAGCCATTAGGACTTGTAATATATATTTCAAAAAGGTCAAGGAAAGTTTTGACATATAGCACTTCAAAGCTCTCGCTATCGTCCGCTTTCAATTTGGTGATCAGTTTGCGGAAGCTGGTAAAGGTGGCCTCGGTTAACTGAAATTTGATATTGATATTACGGTTTCCTTCTGAAAGATAAAATAGAGGCGAAGCCAGGGTGAGCCCCAAAGTACCTTCATCCATCAGGAAATTTACCTCATTTTGTCTTTCCTGCTCTTCACCAAAGGGTGGAATTTGAGTTTCATGTACTTCTTTTTCCTTTTCTGAATAAGGCTGTACCTCAAATTCTTTGGCATATAAGGATTTAATTATTTCGAAATTTTTACCCTTATAAATGCCTCGTTGCTTACTGGCGTAATATACACCCGCTTTTTTGGCTTCTGCCTGGGTGATTACACTGTGATGATCCGCCTCATAAATTAGTTTTTGGCCATCAGCTGTTTCCCCTGCAACGAAAGGGGTGTTTTCTTCTATCTCCACGGCAGGAACACCCTCATCCAATTGGAATTGTAAATAGGTTTTATCCGCTTTAAAGTTATATGGAGCCTGTTTAAGGATGTTTTTATAATAATGATTCAGGTGTAAAAGCCCTAATTTATTAATTTCCTGTTGAGGGATTTTATATAAATCCAGGAATGCCAGCAACAAACTAATGTGTGGCTGGTGATTGTTTTGGCTTAAGTTATGAGATAGCAGTGCTTTCCCCTTCTGGTTAAGATAAAGTAAAGCTTCCGCTATTTCTCCAAAAATTTCCTGTGGACTATGATTTATTTTTTTAACCTTATCTTCCTCTGGTGTCCAAATCGTGGCGAAATCCTCTAAGGTGTATTCTTCTCCTAGCAGGGCTTTGGAATCCGGCCATACAGGAGATAACTTTTCATTAATCAGGTAGCTGATTTCATTTAAAGTTCTGGAGTGTTCCTTGTATGCCGGGTAAATCTTCTTTAGGAAAGTATACCAATAATTAATGGTATTTAAACTTTTAAAAATGATATCCTTGCAGATGGCCAGATATTTAGCCTTTTTTTCAGGTCTGCTAAACTTGTTATATTTAAGATATGCCTCCGCAAATTGATTGTTGAATTCCTCAAAATCCAGCGATAATATTTGAGCTATAATAAATATTTCGTCTTGAAGAATTTTTGAAAAGTCCCCATCAACCTGACCTTTTTGATTATAATAGGTTAGGAATTTTGAAAAATCATACAAGATCACCAAAAGATCTTGACTTTTTAATTCATCAATTTTTACATAATCAGGATGCAGTGCAGAGAATTTTCTTCCCGCCTGTACACTTCCTTCATTGATATATTTGAATGGGATTTCCATTTATCGTTTTCCTAAATTTATTAGTCCAAATAATAAGGGAAAATAAAATTTCCCGTTGTCTGGCTTTTATTGATCGTATAATCAATCATGATGTTGACCTTGCCATCAGCTTGTTCACTGTCATCAACCGATACTTTGTCAACCGTTATTCTTTTCTCGAATTGTTCAATGGCTTTAGAAACCGTACTTGATATGCGTACTTTTAATTCCTCAGTTATTGATTCAAATAAGAGTAGGTGGAGATTACACCCATAATCAAAAAATATCGGACGTTCACCGGGTTTAGTGGACAGCAATATTCTCAAACTTTGATGAATATCCTGCTTACCATGCACCATTTCGATACTCTCCTCTTCATTAAAAGTGGTTGGAAAGTGCCAACCTGTTCCTAATTCTAAATCCATATCATCCTCCTATCATTACGGTGGGCGCTCCGGCAGCGATAGTGCCCCCATGAGCAGTGCTATCTCCCATACGGGCAGCAGGTTTCCCTCCAATTAAAACTGTTCCGGAGCCCATGGCAATGGTATCCGGTGGGCCAACGCAAATGGCCATATCTCCTGCACGGGCGGCAGGCATTCCCTCAATAAGTACGGTTGGTTCTCCCATGCTAATGGGCCCGCCCACATGGGGTACTGTCCCGGTAGTCATGGGGCATACATGATTATCCGATATTCTAGCTGCTAGTGACATAATTAATTAATCATGACCATTCCTCCTTTAATGACGGTTTGTCCTGAACCTTTTAATTCCGCATTGGCACCTTCTGCGGCAAAAGCAGAAGAGGCTTTTTGGTTGATGTTCATTCCTTCTGCAGAGAAATCTCCAGAAGCGGTGTTTACTATATTTCCGGATGCGGTGAGATTGATATCCGCCTCCGCATTTAAATTAATATCTTTTATGGAATTTAAACTTATACCTTCTTCATTAAAAATCCCTTCATTTCCATGGGCATCCCTGATAGTAATGGCATTTTCTTCATCATCAAGAATAATGGTATTACCTGCAGGTGTTTCTATGGTAATGGTTTTTAATTCGTCATCTAATATAAGTTTTAATTTTTCCGGACTTATCCAACCTTTTTTAAAATTGGTGTCTTCTTGTACAAAGTCCTCTGGAGGTGTATTCACTTTATTATACACACTACCAATGATGATGGGGCTTTCCATTTTGCCATCCAGAAAAGTCAAAATGACCTCATCATTTATTTCAGGTAATATCCAGCTTCCTGCCGTAGCGGAAGCATACTGTTGGGATAATCTTGCCCATACCGGGAAATCGTCCTGCTGGAAAGCGGGAAGGGTCACTGAAATACGGTACTGGCCCAGAGGATCTCCCTCCAAAGTCTTTACAATACCTATAAAAGTAGGTGCAGATTCGGGTAATTTTAAATTTTCAGATGGCTCCGGTAAACCGATTTGTAAATGGGTGTACCATTTATTGCCAGTGTATTCATATTCAATTCCTCCCAGGAACATCTCTCCGGCGATCACGTGATTTTCTCCTGAAAAATTGACCATTTGTCCGATAGGGAGAGCTTCTTCGGTCGGAATGGTGATGGTTCCTGTTATCTGATCCAGCTTTCTCAGCTGTTCCCGGGCAGCCGCAATCAATTCCAGTTGTTCCACCGCATGCGGCTGATTACTACTAACCATATATTCTTCCCCGCCTGAAACCTCACAAATTTTATCGTTTAAAAAAGGGTGGGTAGGGGCGATGGTTTCCGGCGCGGAACTTTCGATCATTTCCTGATCATCCGCACTCCAGCCATAGGCTACACTGGATTTTATCTGTTGCGTAGCAGTTGCTGCTAAATTGTATTCTGTTTTATCTGTAAGTTCAATTTCGAGTTCATCAAATTTGCCTGAATGGGCCTGAATAAATTTTACTGCTCCTTCTTCATTGATGCAAAAGGCGGCCGTATTATAGGCACGTTGCAGCATGAAATTCCAATCACTCGTTTGATATTGTAATACCTGCTCTAAAGGGGTTGCTTTACCCTCAAAACTTACTTCAATCCCATTTTCCTGCCCAATTTCCTGCAGGATTTCATCATCCCCTTTTTCTAAAAAAATCCGGTTATTTCGTTTTCCTTTAAGTAGTACGGCCTTATCCATCACATCTAAAGTCACAAATGCCGAACCATTAGCGTATTGATGGTTAATGCCCATTAACAGGCCGGTAAAAAGTACAGTTTCGTTAATATCTTTACAGGAAATGGCAATTTCGTCACCAATGGCCATATCTGCATAAAGCGAATTAATTTTTCGCTCATTATTATCAATGGGGTTATTAATAAGTATTTCGGCACGATTAAGCTGATTAATATTTTTATATATATTAACCTGATTAATGTATTTTTCAATACCGTCTATTACCTTCCCATTTACCTTTAAAAGGCATTCTTGATAATGATGTGATTGGTGCTCCATCCCCTCTGTAATTATTAATTGATTTTCCTTATTGTGGCTGCTCCCAGTTTGGCTGCTTCCTTCGCTACTCTTGCGGTATCACCAAATTCCCGCATGACAATATTCGTGATACTTTCTCCATTTTGGATTTTGACTACAGCATCCAGGGTCTTATCGATGACCTTTTTGACTCCAGTTTTTTTTTCAGAATTCCCTTTGAATTTCATTGATAACTTGGATCTCAAAGGGGTGCCATCATGTGAAAACATTTCATGACTTACCGAATAGGTTTCCAATACTCCTATAAAATCTAGCGTACTGCCCCATTTAATATTAACAGGAGGGCAGAATAAGGATTCATTAGAAACACAAATGTTGTGAAACTTTTCAATGAAATCATTGATGGATGATAATATGCCCGAAGGTATCGCCCCGGTATCATCCAGGACCAGGTCAAAACTAATTTCCTCATAAAACCCTTCTGAATTTTCTTCCGTTTCAACCTTTTCAGTTTTATTCGCGGCAGGAGGTTTAATCCTTGAGGTAGTAGAGGTAATTTTAGAAGGATTTATCTGAACCTCCAAACCACTTGAAAGAAATCCAAAGGCAAGAGGGTTCTTGGTAATTCTGTTTAGAATTTCCTCAAAAGTAATATTTGCATCTGTCTTCCCTTTGGGGCCGGGATAAAATGTCAATTTAGCAGCCATAGCTTAGCGGTTTTGGTTTTTCTTAAGTTCCCTTATTACTTTTTTAGTACAGGCATTGACAATATCATGAATAGGTGCCATTTTGGGAGCCCCTTCTGTTTTTTGTTCTTTTGCCCCACTGTCTCCAAACCTCACACTGACATTTAATTCTTTTATTTCAATCATTCCTATAGTAATTTATAATAAGGGAATTACCTGGAATTTTCGGTATACAAACTCCATAGATTCAAATACAATATTATTTTCCATGGAATTGAAGGTACTTACTTTCCAGCTTTTTGGATATGCGTGTTCGCAGATCCAGGCATTAACAGGTAATCCGTGCTCATTTAAGAGGCTGATGACAATGTGCTTTAGTTCAACTCTGATTAAACCATTCTCAAAAGTTCTGGAGCACCAGGAGGCTAACTCCGAATTTTGGTTGGTTTTTCCCCTCTTCAACACCAGCGGGCTATATTTTATGCTCGATGGTGCCTGATAGGTGAATCTATTTTCCCCTCCTTCTAAAATTTCTTCCGTTTGAAGATCCACTTCCAATCCGGAAATTTCACTGAATTTTGCATCTGATTCCCCTAAACCAATTTTAGGACCAAGGGTAATTGATCCTACCGGATCAATTACCTTGGCAATAAAGTGGAATCCAACGTTAGGATCCGACCACATATTATTGAGCTTCTTGTTCAATACCTTCGTGTGCCAACTCGATGGTTTCTACTGCCACCTCGTTTGCGTCTGCTTTCAAATCCGTTGCCGTGATTTTGATTGGGAAAGCATTACGAACAGTCCAAACCATTACCGGAGAATTTTCTTCATCCAAAAGGCTAATGGTTACGTCCATTCTACGATCTTGATTCGTCTGTACGTCGGTGAACCAATCCCACATTTGGTTATCACCACGGAAAGTACCTTTTTTCAAAGTTACCGTTCCATGTTTCTTTAATCCAGGGATTTTTTGTGTGATAAATGTGCTGTCATCACCTGAACGGTATTCGATGAATTGAGATTCCATTTCCAGGCCGGAAACTTCCTGAAAGCCGGATTCTCCACCTTCCCATTCCACGGTGAAGTGAAACTTAGGGATTGGCCAAAGTTCATTTGCCATGATCTATATAGATTTTAAAATTAATGAATAGTTAAATGTGCAAGATTAGTTCTCCTGCATTTTTTGTTGGAAAGTCAATACGATAAATTCAGCTGGTCTGCTTACTGCAACTTTTACCGTAATTCTCATGATGCCATCTAAAACATCTTCCTGAGTCATGGTGGTACCAAGGCCCAAGTCTACCTGATAGGCATCCGCCGGATTCAATCCAACTAATCCACCTTGTTTCCATAGATCATTAAGGAATGAATTGATCATACCTCTGATTAAAATCCAGGTGTTGGCAGTGTTAGGCTCGTAAACGTAAGCTTTAGCGGCATATTTGATGGACTGCTCAATGAAGATTAATGTTCTGCGAACGTTAATGTATCTCCAGTCACGGCTGTTACCATCCAATGTTCTGGCTCCCCAAACAGTAGTTCCTTCACCAATGAAAGTTCTCAAAGCATTAACAGACTTACCAGTTACGGTAACGTTTAGGTCTTCCTGATCTTCCTGCGTAAGTTTAACGGTAGGTTCAATCGCTCCCATGAATCCAACATTGGCAGGGGCTTTCCAAACACCACGTTGTCCGTCCACCATGGCCATTACACCGGCAGCACCAGCCGCTGGAGCCAATACGTTCAATTGCTTGCGAACGCTGTCGTGAAGTGATTTGAAGGCAGGGCTAACTGTGATCAAAGTTTGATTAAGTTGCTCAACATTAGTACCGGCAGCACCGATTTTGTTGATCTCCTCTTTCAATTCAGCCGCTTTTTTAGGCGTTTCGCTGATGGCGTCAGCTTCCTGTACCAATAGTTGTTTCAATGCTTCTTGATCCTGGAAGAAAGTGTAGTCAATTTCATCACCCTGAACAATGCTGGCATTGATCCATGGGTAATAAGCCGCACCATAATTCAAGTTGTTTCCACCAACTCCTTCGCGGAATTGCGTGATCACATCTTGTGCATCATAAGTACGCGCTTTAGTGCCCTCGAAAACGTCCAATACCGCGAAACGGTTTTTCATTTGGTGACCACAGTGCATCAACATTGCTTGTTGTAATGCATAGCAATCTCCTTTTTCCAATTGAACGGCTTCCGGAATCGCCAAAATTGTTGGCTCTTCCTCCCCAATAAGGCTGGTGATACCGGCCTCCAAATTCTTTTTCAAGATTGGGTTTGGAACCATTTCAGTCACCTGTACGGTTTTGCCGGTGTCTTTACCGTCTTTACCAACTGGTGCTTTTACAGTTTTGCTTACTTCTTTCGCATATTGTCCAACAGAAACAATATAACAGTCACTTCCGCCGTTCGCGAAGAACATACGTAGTGAATCGTAGAAAGTGAAACGGGAAGATTTTACAGGCTTAGCTGCAATTTTTTTATCACCAACTACTACATCGAAATCGTCTCCTTCTGCTGGCTGAATAGCGAAAGCAGTTTTAGGACCTTGACCGAATAGCTTGTGATATTCAGTTAGGGAACGAATACGAGTCGGTTTTTGTACAAGAGATTTTCCTTCTCTCTGTGCAAATTCAGTGTACCCGATGAAAGCCGGTACAGCAGTAGGAATACCCACTACAGCATTACCAAAGGCACTTTTTTCCTCTATGTATACCCCTGGTGTTGCGAGTCTTTGAACCATAATGACAATTATTTATTTAGTCAAAAATTTTAAAGTTAAGCTCAAAGTAATGGGGAAAGTATGAAAATCTAAATGTTGTAAATCCGTTACAAATAAATAAAGTCCGTTATTAATAATCAATATTAATTCAGGAAAATTCTAAAAAAAATATAGGAATAGGTAAAAGTTGCGCGATTTGTATCTGTTTTAATTGCCTTATTCACCTTTTACTATTTTCGACATTAATGTTTTAGTGAGAATCAAGGGTAGTTTTAATCTGCCTTTAAGGATAAGTGCTTAAATTGATGTGCTGCGCATTATTATTCGGGAAAAATCTTTGATATGTCTTAAAATGTCACGAAACTTGTCATGTTATTTGAAATTTATGATAAAATATTTCACTTAATCAATAAATCAAGTCTCTTTCCCATCTTATTGATAGGCTTACCAATTATTGCATTAAGGAAATCAGTTAATAGAAATTTTTCTATCAGATAGTAGTTTTGGCCTACGTCTAGGAAAGGTATGCTGCTGATTTCTATGCTTTTGAAAAGGTGAATATTCGCCTGTACCTATTTTTACAATTTGTAATTTAAGGTTCGAGTGAGTGTTTGAATAGTTTTATTTGTCAGTAAAGGATAAAATTCTAAATAATTGAATATTTGGGAGCCATTATTGGACTGGGGAGAAAGAGAATTCATTCGTAGCTTTTCTTTTCTGGTGAAAGAATCCTCCAATGGGCAAAAGGAGAGGATCGAGTTTTTTGAGGATGAAAATACTTTTTCAGTTTTGGAAAAGCAGGGCTTGTTATGTCCAAAATTAGGACAGGAGGCGGAGGCTTTTTCTCAGGATTTACTGCTACTAGCCTGCTTAAT
The DNA here is from genome assembly GCF_036244895.1 of Persicobacter diffluens. Lineage (NCBI taxonomy): Bacteria > Pseudomonadati > Bacteroidota > Cytophagia > Cytophagales > Persicobacteraceae > Persicobacter > Persicobacter diffluens. The sequence goes on along the minus strand of NZ_BQKE01000003.1, from coordinate 25,055 downwards.
GCTGCAGCAATTCAGGCCCTGGGTACTGGATAAGCTGGGCAAATATAGTCTTGGGGGCTTTTCGCCTAATAGTATTCAGTTCTTAGATAATGGAAGAGGAGAAAAGCAAGCCAGTCTGGAAACATGGTTGTTTCTCATTTCAAAAGGTTCACCCTTACATTTTATTGCGCTGAAGCGAAAGTTCACCAGCCAGCATGAATGGGTAAAGAAAGGGATTTGGGAGATTTCCCAGGGATCGCATTCGGCCTGCCACCGGCTTATTCAATTTTCTCAGGAAATTTATTCAGAGTGGATTTTGAATCAGCCCTTTCGTGCAGAACGTTCCGCCTCATTTGCCGCTGATTTACTGGAGACCGAAGAAGAGTGGAGTGATTTGCGCCTGGCTCCGGAAACAGAAGAAGCATTAGAGGAAATTGTGGTTTGGTGGAAGGTGCAGTCTGATTTAATGAATCAGCCGCACGTCCGCAAGAAAATGCGTAGGGGTTACCGTGCTTTATTTTTTGGGCCTTCCGGGACGGGAAAGACTATGGCAGTAGCCGTGATTGGAAAACGCTTGGGTTTACCTGTATATCGGGTGGCCCTTTCGGCTTTGGTGAGTAAATACGTAGGGGAAACGGAAAAAAATCTGGAATTTATCTTTAAGCAGGCAGAGGGAAAGTCGTGGATATTATTTTTTGATGAGGCAGATGCTTTATTCGGAAAAAGGGGGCAATCTCAGGGAGGTCAGGACCGCTATGCCAACCAGGAAGTGGCTTATTTGCTTCAGCGAATTGAGCAGTTCAATGGTTTGGTGTTTTTATCTACGAATTTGAGGTCCAATTTGGATGTGGCTTTTAGTCGAAGATTTCAATCCATTATTGGCTTTCAGCCTCCGGGAGAAGATCTCCAATATGAATTATATGAAGCGGCCTTTAGTGGTGACTATGCTTTGGAGTCCATGGATTTTCTTCGGGATATCATCCGTAAATATCCTTTCACCGGGGCGGAAATTAACAATGTATTTTCTTATTGTGCGATGATTAAGACTTTTGAAGGCGCCTCCACAATATCTCAATCATTACTGGAAAAAGGAGTGAGAAGAGAATGGGTGAAGAAAGGAAAGAGCATAGGGAAATAAAGGAATATAAAATAAATACTGAATTACATCTGTTTAGGAAAATGAGTTTAAAAAAATCACAATTACTCACCTATGGGTTGCTGTTAAGCCTGGGGCTTTTGCTCTATGAGGTGCAGTGGTTTTATGAGTTATTTTTTCAGTATGAGGTCAAGGATATCCTATTAAATGTAGGGCTCTCCATACCGCTCTTTTGGGTAGGTACCAATATTTTTTCTCTCATTCAGAATAGATTTAACTTTCCGTTATGTCATTTATATTTGATTCTTTTATTAACGGCGTTTTATCGGGGATTAATACCTGAAATTCATCATATTCCCCTTCTTATTGAAGGGACTCATTATTTACCCTATACTTTATTTGGTCCTTTATTTTGGCAGTTGCATCAAATGCTTACGGAGCAACTGGGAGAAATGTATACCGATCATGCCCGGCTGGCCAAAGAGGGGAATCCCGTTACGGTCATTCGATTGCTATTTGCCGCATTATTGTTCGGTTTATTGGCCTTTTTCGGAGAAGATGCGCTTGTTTTTTGTCAGCAAAACACCATAGCATTTGGCTGGCAAATCGGGATGTTGATCATTTTAGGGGTGTATTGGGGCAAGGTACCTGCTTTTGGTGCTTTTCGTCAAAACCTGATGCGCCTTAATGAAGAGCATAGTGCATGGGGACTGTTAAAGCAAGGTTTTTTTCGCAAACTGATCCTTTTAGTCGCCTTTTCTTTCAGCGTATATATCGTTTTTCAATGGGTTTTCTGGGATATTTTTGTTCAGCGATATTTGAATGATTATCTGGGACTACGCGTATTTTATGGCTTGTTGGCCCTGGCCTTGCCTCTGCAATTGGTCATGGAATATTTCGCCAGACCTTCCCTGAACAGGCGTTTTGGCGTGGCTTTTCCCATTAATATTACGGCAGGTTTGTTTGTGGTGTTGGCGGGTATTACCGCTGCTATCGGTTGGCAGTTTGGTGCAGATCCAAACGAACCTACCCATCTGTTATACTTTCTGCTTATTTTATTTAATCTCTTTGTAAGTCAATTGATATTTTGGGGTTTAAGTCAGCCTTCATTAAAGATTTATACCCTGACCAATCATGCTTTGCTGCGTTTGGATTATGTGAACAGGATCAATCGCATCGGGATGGTGCTGGGGGGATGCCTGGCTTTAGTCTATATTTTTTGGTGGAAAGATCATGAATATTTTCAGGAATATTTAGCGCATTTACTGATGTTTATTCCATGTGTTGGTCTTTTTATTATGAGTAAATTGGTATATAGTAGATATCAAAAAGCGCTAAAAGAGGCCATTCAAAGGGATAAGCCGGAGGCTCCAAAAAGTGCCCTCGTTACGGAATCCATGGAAGACATTATTCTGCGGAAATTGGAACAATTCCCGACACCGTTTTTCGGGAATTTACTATTAGAGTATAATTATCTGGAAGGGGAGAAATTTTTAAGAAAACAAGCAGAGGAACAATATCAGGGTCCGCTGGAGGGCTTATTACTGGGGCAATTTCGCTGGCGAGCGATGATAGAGGTTTTACCTCATTTGCTTGCCAGAATGAATACCGATCGTTTTTCCTTTTCTGAATATCAATGGAAAACGAAGGTGGTTACAGAGGACTTGGAGCGCTTTAAATATAAATGTGAGCATTTACTTTTTGGTTTTCAGATGTCGGATAGTCAATTGCCACATGAAAGACGCAAGGGAGCCTATTTACTGGCCAGGGCTTCAGAGGAAGAGCAACACCGGTTTTTCCCTAAATTATTTCTGGATGATGATTTTTGGGTAAGAAAGGCCGCCGCCGAGGCTGCCGTGGGCATTAGTGATACTACCGTTCAAAGACAGCTGCTGCAGTTATTGGAAGAGGAAAGTTTGCATCATACTATTGCGCATACGGTTTCGGCTTCATCGCAGGACTGGATGGGGGTATTGAAGTCTTTCTTTGAAATGCCCGGACAGAAAGAAACCGTGAAAATTGGTATTGTAGGGATTTATGGTGCTTTAAAATCAGAAGAAGCCATAGATGAATTATTGGAACTCCTGGAGTACCCGCAGCCTGCAGTAGCCTTACGTGCATTGGAAAAGCTGGTAGAGTCTAAAACGAATTTATCAAAAGGGAAACACCTGAAAATCCGTCGGGAAATTATGGAATATGTTCAGGTGGCGCTTTGGAATTTTCAGGCCATAGAGGATATTCAAAATGCCAAAGGCGATAAAGCTTTGGCTGAAGCAATGGATGAAGAAATCTATTCTACTTATAATAGAATCTTAAATCTGCTGGCCTTAATTTTTGATTCGCAGTCCATTGCGCTGGTAAGGATTAATTTGTTCAGTAAAGTCTATGAGCAACATTCTTACGCTTTAGAGTTATTAGAATGGTTGCTGGATGAGGAATTGCAGGTGCTCTTATTGCCAGTGATGGGAAAAAGTGAACCTCAGGATAAGTTAAAAAAATTGAAAGATTTTTATTTGACGAAGCCATTGGCCTATGAGGAGTTATTACGCACCCTGGTATTACGGGATTATCGATTTATTAATCGTTGGACCAAGGCGGTGGCCATGCAATTATTGAAGGGTAAACAAGATCCGGAGAATGAAAAGTTATATCTGGCGAATTTGATTAACCCGGATGCCTTATTGGCCGAGACAGCCGCTCAGTGTTTGAAATCCATTAATGAAGAGCTGTTCACGCTTTCGGCAGATCGATTTGTGAGTCACCCTCATTTTGCCGGGCGTGCATTGCTTGGGGAGGAAGATCAACAAACTTTCCTCAGCCAGTTTGATAAAATTAAGTTATTACAGTCTACGCAATATTTTCGTTCCGCTGGTGGTATGGATTTACGTCCTTTAGCCGCTGCTATGCGGGAATACCCCATTGTGAGTGGGCCGGGAGTTTGGGCTGGAAGGTCCGAAGAGATAGGCGCGTATTTGGTGGTGGATGGTGCAGTAGCCTTAAGCGTAGGGGAAGAAAAGTGGACGTTGGAAAAGGGAGATTTATTTTTACCCTTTGAAAACATCTCACCCGATTTACCTGCTCAATTACAAGGTTTGGCAGATGGAAGATTATTTTATATACCTTCCGCTCAGTTGGTGCAGCAATTAATGGCCAATGAAGCTTTAACCTTATTATTAATCAACAGGACGACCGAAGTCCTGAATTCTCAATCAGAAGTTTACGCATAAAGATATTCCTAAATGGAAATTTTACACCAAAAATCAGCGGTAGAGCAAGGCGAGCTTTACAATCCTTATCCCGGTTTACGTCCATTTAATATGGATGAACACCACCTGTTTTTTGGACGGGAACATCAATCCGATGAGGTGGTCAGCAAATTATGGCAACACCAGTTTGTTTCCATCGTGGGGAACTCCGGTATCGGTAAGTCTTCTTTTGTCTATTGTGGGGCCATTCCAACACTTTTGGCCGATCATGGGGGAGAAGAGGCCTGGTTAATTTTGAATTACCGTTTTGGGGACCATCCGGTGAGGGCATTATCGCAGCTATTGGCTGAAAAGATGGAGCAGGAGGGAATGGAGGTTTCCGTTGAAGGCTTGGAGGAAAACTTGCTGCATGATAAGGACAGCTTGAGGGATGTGCTGCAAAAGTTGAAAGATAAAACGGGCAAACGCATTCTACTTTTTATTGATCAGTTTGAGGAATTATTCCGATTTCGGGTGAATCAGGAAGAAGAAGCTTACTTCTTTGTGGAAATGCTATTGCATTGCCAGCAGGCAGAAGAGCATCCGCTTTATACAGTGTTGACCATCCGCTCTGACTTTGTGGGTGACTGCGCGCAATTTCCTAATCTTACCCAGGAAATTAATAAAAGTCAGTTCTTGATTCCTCAAATGACGCGGGAAGAAAGACGACGCGCCATTGAGCAACCCCTGAAATATATTGGTGTAGATATGGCGCCCGAGGTGGTAGAGGAAGTTCTGGAGCATATGGGCGAAAAGGGCGACCATCTCCCGATCATGCAGCATGCAATGATGCGTACTTTTGATTATTGGAGGGAAGTCAACCGCGGGCAGGGACAAATTTCATTGAAACACTATCGTGCTATTGGTACCATGGAGCAGGCGATGTCCCTACACGCCAATGAGGTTTATAATAGCCTGGATGAGAATGGCCAAAAAGTTTGTCAGGGCTTGTTCAAGACCATTACGGAGAAACGTGGTGAGGGTAGAGGGATTCGAAAACCTACGCCTCTTCATGAAATTGCCGAGGTGTTGAATGAGACGGAATCCGCTGTGATTGAGGTGGTGGAAGCTTTTCGTAAACCGGGGACTACTTTATTGATGCCTTCCAGTGCTCAGCCGCTGGAGTCCGAAACGATGGTGGATATTTCCCATGAGAGCCTGATGCGGATTTGGGAAATGTTGCGCATTTGGGTAGATGAAGAATCCGAATCGGTGAAGATGTATCTTCGATTGGCTGAAGCGGCGGAAATGCACCAAAATGGCAGTTCCGGATTATGGTTACCACCGGATTTGGATTTGGCGGTCAACTGGAAAAAGCAGGAGAAACCGACGATGGCCTGGGGGGTTCGTTACCATAAGGCTTATGAGCGGACCATGCTCTTTTTGGAATATAGTGAGCAGGAATACGAACGTTTTCAATTGCTGAAGGAAAAGCAGCAGAAACGACGCCTGATGGTCGCCCGCATCGTGGCCGGGGTGCTGTTTATGGGTATCGTGGTGGCCTTGCTGTTTTTATTCTATGCAGAACAACAAAGAAGAATTGCAGCGGTGAAGTCCGCCGAAGCCGAGTTACAGCGTGACTCTGCCGAGCAGTCTGCTATTCGGGCGAAATTGTCGGCGCTGAAAGCCGATTCGGCCATGGTGGTTGCGCAATATGAAGCAGAGCGCGCGGTTCAGCAAAGTGAGTTCGCCAAGGAACAGCAAAGTGTAGCAGAAGAAAAGGGGCGGCAGGCACAAATTGCCGAGCAGCTGGCAGTGATGGAAGGAGAGAAAGCCTATAGATTACGTTTATTATCTGTAGCGAGATCCATGGCCATTAAATCCAGACAGATTTCAGATAGTACTACCCAGGGATTGGTGGCACAACAAGCCTTTAATTTCTTTGCCAACAATGGCGGAAAGATGTTTGATCCGGATATTTATAATGGATTATATTATGGCTTGAAACGTCTGAAGCCGGAGGCTTATAATGTGTTGGAAGGCCACCAGTTTAACGTTCGGGCGATTAGTTCCACCAGTTCGCGGGAGGATATTTTCTCTGCCGGATCCGATGGAAAAATTTTACAATGGAAAGGTGGTGTATATGAGATGGTGCCGGAAGTGATTTTCGATGATCGGAAATTGGTGCATCAAGCCATGGCAGTTTCCGAAAATGGACGCTACTTATTAGCCGGAGGTGCTTATCCTTATCTGTTATTTTTCGATTTAACAAATGGATTTGAACCGGAGAAAATTCCATTAAAGGGCAATGAAAGCTGGAGAATTGATTTTGGAAATCATGATCGCTATGCGGCTGTACTGACCTCTTCCGGAGAATTATATAAATTTAATATACAGGAGAAAGCCCTGGAATTCCTACTGAAAAAAGAAAGCAAGATCAACACCATGGCCATGCACCCAACGCTTCCGTTGGTGATTACCGGGAATACTCGCGGGGAAGTGCATCGGGTAGAGTTGGCCTCCGCCTCAGAGAATTTGTTATTCAAACGAAACACCTCCATGATTACCCTGGCGATGAATAAAAAAGGAAGTCGATTGGCCTGTGGAGCAGAGAATGGGGTAGTGTATTTATATCATTGGGCACGCATGCATGTGGCCGAAGAATTCAGAGGGCATAAATCGCGGGTGAATAACCTGAGTTTTAATACGGCCGGTAACCGATTGGCTTCCGGAAGTTTTGATCGTACGGTGCGACTTTGGGACTTAGATTTCCCAAAAGATCAACCGGTTATTCTGGACGATCATAAAGACTGGGTATGGTCTATTGGCTTTAGTGGGGAGGATGATTTCTTACTGGCCGGTTGTAAGGATAATTTGATCCGAAAATGGCCAGCGAAAACCGAACAAATGGCACGTGAAATGTGCCAGTTGCTGCCAAGAGACCTGAGTCAGGAGGAATGGAAAAGTTATGTGGCCGAGGATATTCCTTTTGAACAAACTTGTCAGATGGCACAGGAGCTTAGTCAGCTCCGATAAAGAGTAAAATACTCCTATAGGAGAAAAAAAAGGCGACTCAACCGGAGTCGCCTTTAATAGGGTTTTGAATCGTATCGAATTTTCGATGAAAGAAAAAAGGATACGTTTTCACATACCCTTTATTATTGAATGTCTGAATATTTAGTTGGTTACTGTGCTAAAGTATGCAGTCTCATCTTGTTATGATTTGGAAAGTAACAGGAGATCTTTGGTATCCTTTATGGAATTTTGAATGGTGGAATCTACCTTTTTAAGTTTGCTTTCAAATAAGAAAGTGAAGGGTTTAAGTAGGGTAGCACCTGCTTTCACTATCCAGGGGGTTGGTTTTTTACCACTTTCCAGGAATACCATTGATTCGTAGACGTCCTTACCGGTACCTTTCATTTTGTATTTGCCGTTGATGGGCATATCTGAAATCAGCCTTCCTTTTTTAAAGGTTTTGGCTTTGATCATTTCGGTGCTCACCACTGCTAAAAGGTTTTCGGTAAATAGTTCACTGTTCTGGCTGATTTGGTCTGATTTCAAGTCATAGCCAAACGACTGGATGTCTTCTTGTCCATAATCGATCAGTAAGCTCCAGGATTTGCGGTGTTGAAAAACATATACCTGATATTTATTTCCCTGGGAAGTTTCTCCGGAAAAGTTGGGTTGAAGCTTTGAAATAGAAGCGTGATTGGATTGAGCATTTCCCGCTAGTGGAAAGGCCAGTGTCAGCAAAGCAATCGCTAAATATCGACGTTTCATTATACTTATTATTTTGTTTATTAATAATTGCAATTTGCAATATTTTTATAAATTTTGAAGATAAATTTCTATTTATATCAGATGAAATTAAGACTAGCAATTCTTTTTTCCTTATGGCTTTCCTGGGGTAATTTATTTGCACAAAACCAATCCCTGCGTGGGCACCTGGAGCAATTCGTTGATCAACGCAATTCCGCCATAGACCAACAGGATTCTCTTTTGCGTGCACAGGTACAGCAAATGAAAGCCGATTCGGTAAAAATGGTGGCAGAACTGGATTCCCTGCATGCTTTGCAGAACCGTACTGCGGCCATTGAGGAAGTTTCCATTGATACCGCGGCTTTTATTGAGCGGCAGGAAGAGGTGAAGCAAAATCCATTTCCGAAAAAATTTGCTTCTGAAGAGGTCTATGACAAAAAACAAGTCATTAAAAATCTAAATCCTTATAAGAAGCAACATGACCTGAAATCCGGGGTGAATGTTTTTGGCTGGCACCCTTATTGGATGGGCTCTGCTTATAAAAGTTATAATTTCTCTCTGCTGACGCATGTCGCCTATTTTTCCTATGAACTGAACCCGCTTACCGGGGGGTATACCACCATTCATGACTGGAAAACTACCGCCATGGTGGATTCCGTTCAGGCCCATGGAAAGAAAGCATTACTGACCGTCACCAATTTTGGCGGAGGAAATAACCACCAATTTCTGAAAAATGTAAAAGCGCAAAAGCATTTCATGAAGACGGTCATTTCTTTATTAAAAGACCGGAATGCGGACGGATTGAATATTGATTTTGAAGATGTGCGTTCTGCGGACCGTGCTGCGCTGACCAACTTCCTGATTGATTTGGCCTCTACCATGCGCTCACAGAGGTCCGATTATCAATTGACCATTGCATTGCCAGCCTTTGACTTTCATAATGCTTACGATTTAAAAGCCCTGCATCCTCATGTGGATTTGTTTGTGATTATGGGCTATGAGTTTCATGGAAGCAATTCAAAGGTGGCCGGACCGGTAGCACCCTTGGCCAGTGGGACCACCTGGTGGGAATATAATCTGGAGCGTTCCGTGGATGAATATTTAGTGTCCGGAATACCTGCACGCAAATTGTTGTTAAGTATTCCTTATTATGGAGCAGAGTGGGAAACGGAAGATTTACTGTTTCCGTCCAAAACCCGTGCATTTAAAGGATACTGGACTTACCGTAAAATCATGGATAAATATGGAAATCAGGCCTGTTGTTATGATGAGGTCAGTGATTCTCGCTACTATGTTTTCCGTGATGATAATAATGTATATCGACAAATCTGGTTTGAGGATTCTACCTCCCTGGCCAAAAAATATGACTGGATCAATAAAAAGGAAATTGGGGGAGTCGGTATTTGGGCATTGGGCTTTGATAACGGACACAATGAACTCTGGGAATTATTAGCAGGGCATTTTGCCGAAGAGCCTCCTAAAAACATAGCGGGATTCTGGAAAAAATTTACCCGTGGATTCCGTCGGTACGCTTTTTACAGTTTGAGAGTGATGCAAAATCCGCAGACTTTATTGCGTAATCCGCGCCCATTGATGGGGCTGGTCGGCGGCTTGTTTGGGGTTTCCATGGTCGGTTTCTTCTTCCTTTACCGATTCGGTTATCGATTAAAGCGCTACAAATTATTGGCCTTCAAGGGAGTCTCGGTAATCGTGCTTTTAGCAGCCATTATTTTTATTCTTTTCGGGATGAAATTTATTGGGTTCGAGCAAACAAAATTTTTATTATTAGGGGCCATGATCGCTACTATATTATTTTTAATTTATAGTTATCGTTCAGTAGCAGAAAAAGATTTACCTTAGATATGATACATGAAGTAATGTCGGCATTGCAGGATGCCATTGAAGATTATTTTCGTGGCCGTTTTGATGCCATGGATGGTAAAATTCTCCTGAGTGGTCTGGTAGATCAGGAAGGGAAGCCCCTGGCCTTTGAAGAGGATAATGTGGTCATTACCCTCGTTAATATTGAGCGAGAGCAGGTATTGGGACGTTCTCGTGGCCTGGTGGCAGATGGGGAGAATATCCCTTTTCATTTAAAGATTTGGTTGCTGTTCAGTGTACCCTCTGTCGAGGGCAACTATGAAGAAGCGCTGAAGTTAATCTCCGGATTAATTTCATTCTTTCAGGCCAATCAAAGTATTCCCGGCGCCGATTTAGGCCTGCCCTCCAATATTGAAAAATTAACCTTCGAATACCATGCAGAGGAGCTTTTAGGAATGAGTAATATGTGGGGAATGCATGGTGGGCGTTATCTGCCTTCCGCTTTGTTTAAAGTGCGTATCGTGACCTTCAATGAGGATTTTTCCGCTCCTACGGGCAGAGTGAAGGGTTTGGGCGCTAAAATATTCTAGTTATGCTGAATCTTCAATTACAATATCTTCCACTTCTTAGCTTTGAGCTCCGTCAGGAATATTTTCAGGACGATCAGGGTAGAAATTTTGACTTAAAACTGGCCCCTTCTTCTTCCGCCATTTTGAGTAAGTTGGACATGGTGTTTAAGAAGGATAATAATCGCTATGTGCTTTTGTACAATGCCTCCAACCTTAGCCGATTGCAGTGGCACCTGGAGGATCTTGAGTCCTTTAAATTAAATTTTCAGGTCTTTAAAAAAGATGTGTATACCTTTTCGGCTTCCGATTGGGGAATGGACAAACAACTGAATCATTTTTTCTATCAGGAATTATCTATTGGTAAAGCCGCTACTACAATTAAACTAGCGGACGCCCATTTTCTGGCGGAGGTTGAACAGTGGCCGTTGGAAACAGATCCTGCTGTAAAGGCATTACAATTTGAGGGCGCCACAGTAACCTTGGACGAAGCTCAATCGGAACTTGATCTCACCAAAGGACAGGGTCCGGTACTGGATGCAAAAGGAAAAAGCCTTGGCGTCGGCTGGGCCGGAAGCAGCAGTAGTTTGGAGCGTCCCTTAGGCTTGATTCAAGTAGCCTTCGATGCCCCCATGGTGAAATCTCTTTTAAAAGCCCTGGAGAAAGAGGAATTGCCTGCTGAAAGTCAGTTCGTATTTGAAATTCCTGCCCGCAAAATTATTCAGAAATATATCATTGTGCATGATGGCCGCTGGAAGGAGCTTCAAATTGAAGACCGTACACAAAAATCCAAATTTAAAACGGAAGAGGTGGAAGTGCAGGGGAAAAAGGCCACCATTATCCGCAGTGAACAGCCCCAACCGTTGGCTTTTACCGATGAGCGGGATTTGGTATTAAAAGGCGTTCCCGCCGGAGGCAAGGGACTTCGTTTATTAAGAAATAAAATGCCTAAATTTCGGGCCGAACATGTAAATGTTGATAAAACAGGAGGGAAACTGAGCTATGAAGCCCTGCTGTATTTGGTATTGTAATTAGAAGCAGGAGTTAAGGATGCAGGACGACGATAGACTGGTCAGAATTAATAAATTAAATCTGGAGTTATATTTTGATAGTAGGGAGGAATATGAACAGGTCTCTGCAGATTTTACCACCTTTATTAAAGGTAAAATTCTGCCATCCTTAGAAAAATCATTATACCAGTGGTTTGAAAAAGAAGAGATTGGCAGCCTGCGGATAGAAAAGTTAAAGCTGGACCTTTCCGATATCGATTTTGATGTTCAGATGGAGGCTTTGGATCCTGATTATATCAGTCTGGCCCTGAACAAAGCCTGGGAGGATTTACCGCTGGAAGAGATTAAAAAGCAAGATCAGCGCACGAGTACGCGCCGGGCTTTTGAAATTTTTCTCGAAGGAGGAACTTATGTAGTGGATGGGCAGTGGGAAAAAGAAAGCCTGAGCAATTTGGTGAAGTGGGTACCCGCAGCCGGCTGGAAACCACATTATTTAAATCATTTGTTCCAGCATTTTTCCTTGGGAGAAGTGATCGGGGCGGTCATGCCCCAGGTGTCAGAAAATCAGCTATGGATTTTACAGGCTTTTGAGCGTATCGTGGAAACCTCCACCTTAACGGTTAGCCCGGAAATGGGTGAATTTATAGCGGTCCTGTTGAATGGCGCGCCTTATGAGCAGGCTTTTGAACAAGTATTTTCGCAATTAAGCTTCCCGCAGCGGCAGGCGAATTTGTGGTTATCAAAGGAACAAATCCCGGGGGATTATATCCGGGCCGTGAGCGCATTTGAACCGGTTTTAAAAGAAGATATCCTGCAGTTTTATTTACCTTCAACCGCCTTTCCGTTTACCTCAGCTCCCTTAGCCGATTTTCAGGCTGCATTCATAGATTGGCTTTATGCTCATTTAGCGCGGGAGGAAGTATCGCCCACTCCAACATCTTTTGCACAAAAATTCTCCGATCCAAAGGCGACGATAGCACCATTTTTCAGGGAAGTTTACCACATTCAATTGCCCAAAGCAGAAGTCGAAGCACAGGAGGTGAATTTACTATTGCTTTCGGCACTTTTCGAGGCCTCAAAATTTGAAGCTCAGGGCATTCGACTGGAACGCTTACTTCCAGATCTGCTAAGAAGCCAAACACCTTTTAATAAAAATCAAAAGCAACTGTTAGCAGGACATTGGGCCCGCTTTTCCTCAGAGGAAATCCACAGCGTCATCGGGAAATATCCTTCCAGTATTTCGCTATGGCTCAAAGCATTTTATTTGGAGAGCCTGATGGCGGTTGACCCCAAGAGAGCAGGGCATGGTTTAGCCCGCTTGTTTTCCAGCCCGCAAGCTTTTGAACAAAGTCTGAGCCTGATGGCGGAGCCGGCACATTTTTCAGCGCAATTATTCCGTCAGCCGGAGCAGCAATTAAAAACGATTATACTGGCGCGGCCAGATACGGAATGGAAGGCTTATTTTTTCTTGGCCAGCCTGCAAGAGCTGAAAAAGCAAAATGCCGAAAATCAAATCCATTCATTAATAACCTCCCTTTCATCCGCAGATCTAAAAGGACTGCCTGAGCCACTCAGCCAGGCAATTGTTGCCTTACAAAAAAGCCAACCGGATGCAGAGACCTATCAGCAGGTTATGAAGGAGTTATGGGAACAAAAACCAGCATTTCAGGGCCCGGCAGATAAAGAAAAGCTCATGGATCAGATCAAAGCACAGGAAAAAAAATGGGGAAACCTGTCCGATAGTTTACCCTCCCAATCCTTCACTACCAGCCAGCTAAATCAATTGCTGGAAGCATTGGCGCCGCTGGAAGAAGAAGTCCAGTCTGAGGAGATCATAAATTATATCAAAAGGCAGGTTTTTCAGGGGAATCTGACCCTAACACTTTGGTTGCAATGGCCTTCCTTTGCCCAAAATTTTCCTTTCCTGAAAGGGGAGACCCTTCGTGGCCTGCAGGAAATTTGGCTAAAGTATCTGCCTTATCAGCGCTTAAAAGGCCCCATAGGAGCGGCGATAAAAGCCCTTCAGTTACCCTCCGGACACTGGGAAGCTTATCTGTGGGATAGTCTTTCCAGGGAGAAAACCATTTCAGCCACGGCCAAAACAGCTGAAAGCTACCTGGTGGAAAAATTCCTGGAATTTAGCCTTCAGGCCAGGGTGAGTCCTTCACAACTCACCGCTGTGCGGCTTGATCACGCCAATAAACAGGCGTTAAAATGGCTTTTTACCGAAAATCATCTGCCTGTCCTCAAAAGCATAGACGCCGGCTTTGCCGAGGAATATCTGCAAATTTATGATTTCTACGACAAAGGGATGCCCCTCATCAGGCAGCTGTTGCAGCAGGTGGAAAAGCATATTCAGCGACTGCCCGAATACCCTAAAGCGCGTGCTGCCACTTTTGAAAATCTAAAACAGGACATGTTGCAGCTGTTGCCGGACCGGGGTCAGCCTGTTTTGGATTTGGAGCGTATTCAACAATTATTACATCAAGCCTCAAAACACTGGGACTCCTCCGGCTTTGCTCAGGAATTTGATCTGTCCAAGCTCTTCCCGGATCTGCAGGGGCTGGAGCAATTGATACAAAGAGGAGCAGGGGATATTTTTGCCGGTATCCAAAAGACATTAGAAGAAGCCGGCAAGCAAATAGAGGAGGAAAAGGAGCCAACCATCGCAGAATTTGCAGTGGACGCCTTGCAAAGGGGCGAAACCATTGAAATTAAAAATGCCGGTTTAGTATTGCTTGCGCCTTTCATTCCTCGCCTGTTCAAGATGAAGGAAATTGTTAATGGCAAAGAAATCGGCCCGGTAGAAAAGCAAATACTCGGGATTTATTACCTGCAATATTTGGCGACCGGACAAACTCAGGCCAACGAAGCTGACCTTTTCCTGAACAAACTCCTCACCGAATTTCCCATGGGACATCCCGTTCCCGAAACATTCGAATTAAGCGCTGAGGACAAGGAACTTTTGGATGGTCTACTCAATGCCGCCATAAGCCAGTGGAGCCAGCTGGGCAAAAGTAGCCTGAATAATTTTCGCGCCTCCTTCCTCATGCGGGATGCCCGCATCCACCTGGTCGAAGAGCAACTATGGGAAATGACCGTCGAGAAAAAAAGCTGGGACGTACTACTCACCAGTTTACCCTGGAGCTACCAATTCCTCCGCTTTCCATGGATGACCTTCCCCATACAAGTAACCTGGCTTTAATTTTGGGGCTTCCCTCCTGACGTCGGTCGGGCTGGCGCGGCTCACCCCATCGGCCTTTTGGGCCGCTGTGGTTCAAACAGACCCGCTTCATCCCTAAGCCGGTTGGAACGATGATGTATATCAGAGATACCAGCAGCTTAAAGTTCAAACACTGGTCGTTGTCCCAACACTGGTCTTAGCATGTTGCTACGACCTTTTGCTTAGGAGCGTCCGCTCCGAAAACACCAAAAATTAACAAAACGGAAGCCTTGCACGTCCATGCGCATAATTCCCTTCCATTTTCTATTGTAATAGTATTTATGATAAAAAATTTTGTAGAAGATCGGCAAGCAGAAGAGAGCGGACGCTCTCGGGATTTTGGGTCTTAGACTGGAGCCTAAGACCAGTGGGGGTATAGAACTAAACACTGGTCGTAGTCTTCGCACGCCGAACTTTTCGGATTAGTATAGAACTTCCAGCGGCGACTACGACCGAGTCCACGGAACCAAAAATTCCAACACTGGTCGTAGCATGTTGCTACGACCCTTTTGCTTAGGAGCGTCCGCTCCGAAAACACCAAAAATTAACAAAACGGCAGCCTTCCCCGACCACACGCATAATTCCCTTCCATTTTCTATTGTAATAGTTTTTATAATAAAAAATTTTGTAGAAGATCGGTAATCAAAAGAGAGCGGACGCTCTCGGGATTTTGGGTCTTAGACTGGAGCCTAAGACCAGTGGGGGTATAGAACTAAACACTGGTCGTAGTCTTCGCACGCCGAACTTTTCGGATTAGTATAGAACTTCCAGCGGCGACTACGACCGAGTCCACGGAACCAAAAATTCCAACACTGGTCGTAGCATGTTGCTACGACCCTTTTGCTTAGGAGCGTCCGCTCCGAAAACACCAAAAATTAACAAAACGGCAGCCTTGCACGTCCATACGCATAATTCCCTTCCATTTTCTATTGTAATAGTATTTAGGGTCTGCTGAAATAGCTCGAATTATCTAAAAACGACTGAAGATCAGCTCATTAAATCACATTAAATCTCTTTTAGTGCAAGGGGAAATTTTGTAAATTGTCCTTTAAATAGCCCCAGGGCTCCTTTCCTACTTTTTTAGCTTGCACTATGATTAAGCATTCCCCTGATCAACTTGAGATTTCTGATTTTATGGACCCGTATTTGGGTGGCCTTAATCCCAATAATAGATGGATTATTATGGCCAAAGAAATTCCTTGGAGTCAATTAAAAAGGATCTATGAACGGAACATGTCCTTCGACAAAGGAGCTAGACCTAAACCAGCGCGTTTAGTGATTGGAGCCTTGATTATCAAACACAAATATAAGTTGTCTGATAGAGAAACAATTGAACAAATCAAAGAAAGTCCATATCTACAATACTTTGTTGGATTGCATAAATTTCAACATGATCAGGTATTCGATTCTTCATTATTTCCGACAATTAGAAAGCGTTTGACCATAAAAGACTTTAATGATTTAAGTCACTTACTCCAGAGTCATGACGTTAGTATTGATGAGCAAAGCGAACTTCGTGATGAAAAAAATGTAGAAAGTGATACAAAATATAAGAAGCCTGAAATTGAAAACTCGATATCAGTTGATGCTACTGTAGCGGTGCAAGAAATTCCTTATCCGACCGACCTGGCTTTGATCAATAAGGCTCGCATTGAATCAGAAAAAATCATCGATATATTATGGGAATTTGTTAAAACAGATGCTAAGAAACCTAGAAGCTATCGACAAAAAGCCCAAAAAGAATTTCTAGCGTTGACAAGAAAAAAGAAGAAAGGCGCCGATTTTTGGAGGGCTGCAAATCGAAAACAACTACAGTATCTTCATCGAAATATAGGGCATATTCATCGTCTATTAGACCAAATTAAGGTAGGTATTCCTTTGAATAAGCGTTTTTTGAAGCTATTGTATGTTATTCAAGAAGTGTATCGCCAACAAATGGAAATGATTGAAGAGAAGAAAAATACGGTTGGTTTCCGTATTGTAAACTTATATCAACCACATATTCGCCCCATCATAAGAGGGAAGTCTGGAGCGAATGTTGAATTTGGAGCTAAAATATCAATATCTATTGACCAAGGCTATTCTTATATTGACCATCATGATTTTGAAGCATACTATGAAGGGGAAGAGGAGATTATCAAAAAGCATATTGAAGCACATAAACTACGGCACCCTCACACTAAGCTAAATGGAATTGTTGGAGACAAAATTTATGGAAATCGAAATGCTAGAGAAGTTTATGATCAAAATGATATAACTTTCGTCGGCTCACCTCTTGGAGCTCCTCCTAAAGATCCTGAAAAAATTAAAGAGCGGGAAGAGAATAAGGTTATCCATCAAAAATTGAGGAGTCATGTAGAAGGAAAATTTGGACAAACTAAAAGAGGGTATGGATTGAATAATATTAAGGCACGAAGATCAGACACCACAAATTCTTGGATTGGTGCCATCTTCTTTATTGCTAACCTTGAAAGATTCATGAAAGGAATCTTTTTTGACCTTTTTTTCATTATTTATGAATATGATTTATGGGCATTAGTAACATCAATAATCGAAGCTGGAATTGGTCAACCAAATTTCAAGAAAAATAAAGAGACCTTTTTAAGCAGACCCTATTTATGATAAAAAATTTTGTAGAAGATCGGTAAGCAGAAGAGAGCGGACGCTCTCGGGATTTTGGGTCTTAGACTGGAGCCTAAGACCAGTGGGGGTATAGAACTAAACACTGGTCGTAGTCTTCGCACGCCGAACTTTTCGGATTAGTATAGAACTTCCAGCGGCGACTACGACCGAGTCCACGGAACCAAAAATTCCAACACTGGTCGTAGCATGTTGCTACGACCCTTTTGCTTAGGAGCGTCCGCTCCGAAAACACCAAAAATTAACAAAACGGCAGCCTTCCCCGACCACACGCATAATTCCCTTCCATTTTCTATTGTAATAGTTTTTATAATAAAAAATTTTGTAGAAGATCGGTAATCAAAAGAGAGCGGACGCTCTCGGGATTTTGGGTCTTAGACTGGAGCCTAAGACCAGTGGGGGTATAGAACTAAACACTGGTCGTAGTCTTCGCACGCCGAACTTTTCGGATTAGTATAGAACTTCCAGCGGCGACTACGACCGAGTCCACGGAACCAAAAATTCCAACACTGGTCGTAGCATGTTGCTACGACCCTTTTGCTTAGGAGCGTCCGCTCCGAAAACACCAAAAATTAACAAAACGGAAGCCTTGCACGTCCATGCGCATAATTCCCTTCCATTTTCTATTGTGATAGTATTTATGATAAAAAAAATTTGTAGAAGATCGGTAAGCAGAAGAGAGCGGACGCTCTCGGGATTTTGGGTCTTAGACTGGAGCCTAAGACCAGTGGGGTGTGGAAAGCCCCGCGGCGACTACAACCGAGTCCACGGAACCAAAAATTCCAACACTGGTCGTAGCATGTTGCTACGACCCTTTTGCTTAGGAGCGTCCGCTCCGAAAACACCAAAAATTAACAAGACGGAAGCCTTCCACCTCCATACGCATAATTCCCTTCCATTTTCTATTGTAATAGTATTTATGATAAAAAATTTGTAGAAGATCGGTAAGCAGAAGAGAGCGGACGCTCTCGGGATTTTGGGTCTTAGACTGGAGCCTAAGACCAGTGGGGTGTGGAAAGCCCCGCGGCGACTACAACCGAGTCCACGGAACCAAAAATTCCAACACTGGTCGTAGGTACTGTCATAAAAAGCAATTTTATTGATTGAAATATTTTAATATATTGCAAGCCTAAAGAGGAGGCTTTGCCTACCTCGCGTAGCTGTCTAATTTTAGGCAGCTACCACTGTTTTAAGCTGATTTTTTGATTGATTAGATTTGTCTCTTAGCCCATAATTATTGTCAAAATCTGTTTCATTTTTCCAGAGGGCATACATAATTCTTAACAATTTGGACTGCACAGCCACATAACCCTTCATGCTTTGTTTTGTCCTATTATGGATCCTTTCATAAAAAGGCTTGAATTGCCCCTGCTCGTAAGTTACCATATTGAAGGCCGCCATAAACATTATTCGTCGAATGTGCGCATTTCCCTTCTTGGTAATTGATGTTTTACCCTCTCTACTTCCTGACTGATTCTGGCGCACATCATATCCAGCATAACTGACCAATTGTCGTTCATTTTCTATTAGTGCGAAGCCATTAGTTTCAGCCGCCACCGTAACAGCTGTAAGCAAACCAACCCCTTTGATTGACATCATATGTCCGATTCTTTTCTTCAACTCCGGATCCTTTGCTACCGCTAAGGCTATTTCTTGTTCACATATTCTAATCTGCTCATCAAGCCCTTCAATTACTGCCTTCAGACCCTCCATCACCTTTTCAGACACAATTGCTTTGTGTTTAAGCCCTTTTAGCCTGCTTACCATCGATGTACGATCTTTTTGAAGGTCTTCCAAAAAGCGGGTTAGCTCCCTCAAAGTGTAAAAAGCCTTGCTAATGGGCTTCCATTTAGCCAAGGACTGACAAGCTCCCATGAATGCTAAACCTTTGGCATCCACCTTATCATTCTTTGTTTTAATCCCCAGGCTTTTCATATAGGCCTTTGCACGATTGGGTAAAACAATGCTCACCGGCACCTCATTATCTGAAAGAAACCAAGCCAATTTTTCATGGTAAACGCCAGTGGCTTCCATCACAAACTCCACGGGAAGATCCTCCTTCTGTTTCTTCAGACACCAATCTTTAAACTCCAAATGCCCTTTTTTACTATTGTCGAACTTACGGGAAGCGATGACCTTTGGTGTTTTGTCCAATTGACTCAAAACAAAAGCAACATCAAACTTATCTTTACTAATGTCGATGCCTACAACGTACTTGATTTTCATGGTTCCTGCGGTTTTATTAACATTTTTTTGATCCCCATCCTTCTTCGTTTTGTCTCATATTTGACGCTGGGTAGAAGCAATTAAAGCGACTCCCTTAGGTACTGTTCTAACTCTAAAGTTTGGTCAAAAAGAGGAGTTCCTACGACACTGGATTGCAACGAATCACATCCTTTGATGCGCTAGCCCCTTCCTCCTTTTTGATGATCATTACTTAATATAATAAAATTGCATTATTTTTGGCCCCCTCCATTAATTACAAAGGTATGAGCATGTTGCTACGACCCTTTTGCTTAGGAGCGTCCGCTCCGAAAACACCAAAAATTAACAAGACGGAAGCCTTCCACGTCCATACGCATAATTCCCTTCCATTTTCTATTGTAATAGTATTTATGATAAAAAATTTGTAGAAGATCGGTAAGCAGAAGAGAGCGGACGCTCTCGGGATTTTGGGTCTTAGACTGGAGCCTAAGACCAGTGGGGTGTGGAAAGCCCCGCGGCGACTACAACCGAGTCCACGGAACCAAAAATTCCAACACTGGTCGTAGCATGTTGCTACGACCCTTTTGCTTAGGAGCGTCCGCTCCGAAAACACCAAAAATTAACAAGACGGAAGCCTTCCACCTCCATACGCATAATTCCCTTCCATTTTCTATTGTAATAGTATTTATGATAAAAATTTTGTAGAAGATCGGCAAGCAGAAGAGAGCGGACGCTCTCGGGATTTTGGGTCTTAGACTGGAGCCTAAGACCAGTGGGGGTATAGAACTAAACACTGGTCGTAGTCTTCGCACGCCGAACTTTTCGGATTAGTATAGAACTTCCAGCGGCGACTACGACCGAGTCCACGGAACCAAAAATTCCAACACTGGCCGTAGCATGTTGCTACGACCCTTTTGCTTAGGAGCGTCCGCTCCGAAAACACCAAAAATTAACAAAACGGCAGCCTTCCACGACCACACGCATAATCCCCTTCCATTTTCTATTGTAATAGTTTTTATGATAAAAAATTTTGTAGAAGATCGGTAAGCAGAAGAGAGCGGACGCTCTCGGGATTTTGGGTCTTAGACTGGAGCCTAAGACCAGTGGGGCTGTTTAGTGTGGAAATCCCCGCGGCGACTACGACCGAGTCCACGGAACCAAAAATTCCAACACTGGTCGTAGCATGTTGCTACGACCCTTTTGCTTAGGAGCGTCCGCTCCGAAAACACCAAAAATTGACAAAACGGAAGCCTTGCACGTCCATGCGCATAATTCCCTTCCATTTTCTATTGTAATAGTATTTATGATAAAAAATTTTGTAGAAGATCGGCAAGCAGAAGAGAGCGGACGCTCTCGGGATTTTGGGTCTTAGACTGGAGCCTAAGACCAGTGGGGGTATAGAACTAAACACTGGTCGTAGTCTTCGCACGCCGAACTTTTCGGATTAGTATAGAACTTCCAGCGGCGACTACGACCGAGTCCACGGAACCAAAAATTCCAACACTGGCCGTAGCATGTTGCTACGACCCTTTTGCTTAGGAGCGTCCGCTCCGAAAACACCAAAAATTAACAAAACGGCAGCCTTCCACGACCACACGCATAATCCCCTTCCATTTTCTATTGTAATAGTTTTTATGATAAAAAATTTTGTAGAAGATCGGTAAGCAGAAGAGAGCGGACGCTCTCGGGATTTTGGGTCTTAGACTGGAGCCTAAGACCAGTGGGGACATTACAAGAAAAAATTCCCGCCTTTTTTAAGCCTTTGGAGCAAAGTATGATTTTACCCTATTTGATTTTACTTTTTGGGGTAGATTGTAATGTCAATAATGTTATCAGTTTATCGCTGCGGATTTCACCTGCTTTTTGGCGGAAGTCATTTTGATGTTCAATCATGCCTCAAGTATAGAATTGTATTATTTGACAAAAAAAACATGTCGCATATTGTGATCTATGGAGATTGTACATGAAGTCACAAATTAGTATAGTGGATTTTAGCCCCGAATTTCCCTGATATTAGCGTATGTAATTGGGTTATTTCCTTACTAATTGCATTATTTTTATGGAAGTGATTTATGAGACTGCTTTCGTTAAATTTTTGAGCACTTCTTTGTGTTTCTGTAATATTTTGAGGTATATAAAATATCGAAATTGATCATTTTCTCAAAAATTATTAATCATTTGATTAATAATTACACCCTGAAAGATGATTGCGCGTCACGACGTGTTATCTTTATTTGCATGTTTTGTTTGCGTTTTGAGTAAAAAATTTCCCCCAAAATCCCGCTCTACTGGCATTATTCCCCTTTTTATTAAGAAAATTTTGCGTGTTATGTTAATCGCGATTTATAATTGCGTAAAAGTACAGATGTTTGCGTGTTTTGATCGGGAAATAAAAAATGAATTTTACCATTTTTTTAAGTTATGTAGGTTTTTCTGTTAATCACGCCAATGTTAAAATCATATTGCCCTTTCATTAAATGTAATAAAAGAGGAAATAATTTAAATTTTTGCTTGGATAATATAAATAATAGATAGATTTTTACTGCAATTCAAAGAATGGGTTTGAATTAATGTAAATCTAAAATTGTATTTTAACCATATGCGTGAAATTTTTAAGCAGATAGGGTTAATGAAATTAGGGAAAGGTTTCATTGCGCTTATCAGTTTTAAGGACTTTCACGCATAGGTTAAAACTAAATCCGTTAAATCAGTGGTTTAATTGTAATTTTTATTGCCTATAGGAATATTTTTTCAAATGGTTATGGTCTGCAATATGCATAAGGAATGACGCGCCTCACCTTTAGAGGTGGGTAGGTTTATTGTGACCTTTATTTTAATGCGACGTTTTAGGTGGGCTAAAACTGTTGTCATGCTGAGTTTATGTGGGCAATTCTTATGCTCGTACTACTGAGCGCTGATGGTGTATCCATATTTAATGCCTTTTAGGTCTAAGTTGATTTAAATAACAACGCTAAATCATAATAGACGCTTGTCATTAGTAGCTTAAAGCTGCCTATGATTACGCTTTGAATTTGGTGTTTTTTTATGGACAACTGAAGCCAAAATGGAGTGGGATTTATCACAAACTTTAGAATAGAGAGTTATTTGGTTTTTTCTACACCCTCCAACTTATGTCACTCATACTTTTTTTTCTAGCCAATCCATAAGGCTTTGGAATAAATACAGTAGAGCTATGTCTCGTCCAAAATGGTATTTATGTCAAAGCCTTGTTGAAGTAATGGGCAAGTTTGAAATCAAAGGATTGGTGGTCTTTTTGGTGTTTAACATAATGTGGTAGTGGTAGGCAACCATACTTTATTCATTGTATTTGATATTCGGTGGCGGGTCTTTTCGGGAGTTAGTCAAACACTGGTCGTAGTCTTCGCTTGCGGAATTCAGCAGTTTAGTGTGGAAAGCCTCGCGGCGACTACGACCGAGTTCACAGAATGAAAAAATTCAGTGGTTGGTCTTAGTGATGCTCGCACGGCTCGCTGTAACACTAAGACCAGGCCTAAGACTAAACAGGGGTCTAAACACTGGTCGTAGTCTTCGCTTGCGGAACTCAGCGGTTTAGTGGGAAAGCCCCGCGACGACTACGACCGAGAGCACGGAATGAAAAAATTCAGTGGTTGGTCTTAGTGATGCTCGCACGGCTCGCTGTAACACTAAGACCAGACATAAGATGGAACACTGGTCGTAGTCTTCGCTTGCGGAACTCAACGGTTTAGTGAGGAAAGCCCCGCGGTGACTACGACCGAGTCCACGGAATGGAAATTTCAGTGGTTGGTCTTAGTGATGCTCGCACGGCTCGCTGTAACACTAAGACCAGATAACCAGGGATGAGCTCGCTGTAACAAAAGACCAGAGATTAGGCGGCGACCAAATGCACCGAATCGATTCAAATAAATATTAGACAAAAAAATAATTAATAACACTATAGAGAATTGGAAAAAAGAGAAATGGATTATGAACGGTAAAGGTTTTAATGGCCTTTCCCATACCTTAATCTCATGAATCTATTTTGACAATTTGATTAATCCGTTTTACAATTAAATTTTAATGCCATGAAACTT
The DNA here is from genome assembly GCF_036244895.1 of Persicobacter diffluens. Classification (NCBI taxonomy): domain Bacteria; kingdom Pseudomonadati; phylum Bacteroidota; class Cytophagia; order Cytophagales; family Persicobacteraceae; genus Persicobacter; species Persicobacter diffluens. The sequence goes on along the minus strand of NZ_BQKE01000003.1, from coordinate 1,498 downwards.
CATGAATTAAAGCCTTTTGCAGCCGGGCTAATGGCCGCAGCGATGATGTTTTCTTCCTGTGGAAGTGATGATGAGGGAACGCCGGATCCAGGACCGGGACCAGAGCCGGAAGAGATTTTTTTACCGGAATTGACCGTTAGCCTGGTAGATGGTTTTCAATCTATTGAAATGAACAGCACGGCAGATCACCTTTACCTACATGCCGATTCTGTTCAGTTGGTATTGAGCTGGGAAAAAGAAGCGGATAAAAAGTACGCTACCATGGGGGATCTGAGTCTGAAAATGGGCGATGAAACTTATGCCTTGACAGCAACCGACAATGGTTTTGAAACCGCTGTTCTAAGAGATGATTTCAATGATGCCTATTTAACCGATTTTGACTTATTGGCTGAGGCCCCTGTGGAAGATGAGGAATATGAAGGCGATGAAGAAAAAGTAAGCCTTGATTTTACCCTAACGACCGGTAAGTTTGGTTCTGTGGTGTTTGATTTTCAAACGGACTACCGTTATAGCACGGTGCAAATCTGTGATGCAGCAGGTGGAAATTGCCAGGTTTGGATGGCTGAGAATTTGAGATGGGAAAGTGATGAAATAGGTGGTGGTAGGGATTATATACAACCTGAGGAAACGGAAAAAATCCCAAACTATGTGCGTGATTTTGGGCATTTATATACTTTCTCTGAAAGGGACAAAATTATTCAGGATTTGGAAAATAGTAATTGGACAGTTCCAACTGGTGAGGAGTGGTATTCTTTGTGTGATTTGGTTGGAGGCGAACTTGGCGAGGGTGATTATAGCGATAGGTATTTTGGAGTATTTGAAGTTTTAAATGATCCTAATTTTTGGAATGATCCAGAATATGATAAAGCTGACTATAATAAAGAAAATTGGACTAATTCAACGGGTTTAGGCTTGCGAGCAGGTGGTAGATTTATGGATTTTTTTGGTTCTGAAGGTGTTTGGAATTTACAAAGAAGTGCCAGATTTCATGTGGTTCCTATGGGAAATAATAACCGTCATATAAGAGTAGATGAGGGGTTTGTTTTCTTAGCTATTATAAATGGTGAAGATGATATGCTAAGTATAAGGCTATTTAAAAAGTAATCTTATGAGGAGGATATTAGGTTTATTATTAATTTTGATTTCCAACAGTGTATGTGCACAATATAGAGTTGGAATTCCCCACTGGTCGTAGTCTTCGCTTGCGGAACTCAGCAGTTTAGCGTGGAAAGCCCCGCGGCGACTACGACCGAGTCCACGGAATGAAAAAATTCTGTGGTTGGTCTTAGTGATGCTCGCACGGCTCGCTGTAACACTAAGACCAGACATATATTTAGCTGTTTAGTTGGAAAGTCCAGCAGCAACTGCGACCGAGTCCACGAAATGAAACAAATTTGGGTTTGGTCATTTAATGCTCGTACGGCTAGTTTTAACCCTAAGGGCAGATTAAATTGTTTGAGGTACTATCAAAAGCAGGAAAAGGAAGAATAATAACAAA